>CAVUNA010000008.1:0-266817 GCA_963742605.1 uncultured Thermoleophilia bacterium
GCGTCGAGCGACTCGGGCGCCACGAGCACGAACTTCACGTCGCCGGCGACCTGCTCCCGGATCGCGGCCAGTCGCTTCTCGCTCGGATCGGCGACGGCGACGACCGCCCGGCCCGACTCCATGCCGAGCGGCACCGCGCGCATCTCCCGGGCGTACTTCGGCTCGAGGAGGGTGTGCGCCTGGGCGTCGATCGTCAGCTGGTGCCTGGCACGGAACTCGAGTTGCCGCTCATCGGCAAGCGCTCTGCGCCTCCGCGTCTTCCGCGGATTCGGGGATGCCAGGTGGGACGGCGGCGGGAGTGGTTGAGGCCATGCGGCTTGGTTGCTGCTTTCGGAGTTGCATCGTCCGTGCCTGGCACCCCCTGACCCCCTGTTCGAGTGATTGAGCCGCCGGGGGCTAGGGAGCAGGCAACTCGCGGTAGAGCAGGACCGTGTAGGCGTAGTCGATCGTCGGGAACCACGGCGGCTCGAGGTACTGGAGCGAGGCGTCGTAGTTGTAGACGCGCGTCTCGAACATATCCATGAACGGGCTGCCATTGGACGTGGTCGACCCGGTGAAGACCGCCGTGCCATGGCTCCCATCCGAGCTTGCCGAGTGCCGGGAGCCCGTCTGGGCGAGCACTGCCGCCCGCCAGTTCAGGTCGTACGGTGCCCACTGCGCGACGATCACGTCGTTCGCGGCGATCAGGCCGAGCACGTCATCACCCGTCTGCACGTAGTCGAGGTTGTCGCCGACGATGATGTCGTTGTTCGACGCGACGGTGACGCGGCCGTTCACGCAGTTGCCGGTGATCGCCGGCGAACCGCACGTCGAGGTGCCGTCGGAGATCATCACGCTCTGCTGCGCGTAGATCGCGCCGTTCGTCGGAATCGGGAGGTTCGTGCTGACCGTGGTGCAGTTCGTCGGTTTGACATCCTCGGGGGCGTTCGACCCGGAGTCCTTGCAGCCGGCGACGTTGAGCGTGCCGGCGCTGTTGAACGTCAGCTTCCAGACGTCGTAGTTGCTGTTGTTGAGGTCGTACACCTTCTGCCCGGCGACGAGGTTGAGATCCGCGGCGCGCTTGATGTCCGTGAGGGAGGTCGTGAAGTTCGAGAAGTTGATCGGCGTCTTGATCTGGGCGCGAATCGTCCCAGCCTGACCGGTGTAGATCTGGGCCGGAGGCGTGCCTGCCAGTGTCGGGCTGCCCGTGACGGTGCCCTCGGCGTAGAGGTTGCCGTAGGCAGTCCCCTGGTGGTTGATGTTGTACTTCACCGTGCCCGTCGAATTCTCGCCGGCGTAGATCTTCCCGTAAGTCGTCGCGGTCGCGCCGACGTTGTAGTTGCTATTGGTGAGCATCAGGAAGTCGGCGACCGACGACGGCCGCACCTGCTCCTCGAGGATCCGGTAGTTGTTGGTCGTTCCGCTCTTGCGTCCGGTGGCGACGATGTCGACCACCTGCGAGCCCGCGCTCGGGCCGGTGACCTGCAGGTTGAACTCGTAGCCGTTCCCCAGCGAGCACCACTGGTCCTTCCCATTCGGGTACGTCCACGTCGAGCCCTGGCCTGTCCAGGGAGCAGGGGTCGGCGTCGGGCTGCACGAGCTCGAGACGACGGTCGCGCCCGACTGGCGCGTCGACTCTCCGGCTGCGACGTCGTGGAGGTAGTACTGGTTGTCGTCGACCAGCTTCGAGAGGTAGTTGTCGATGCCCGCCTCGGCGGCGGCGAGTGCGGTCCCGCGCTGCACGGTGGTGTTGGCGCGCGTCGAGTCCGACTGGACGACGTCGATCATCACACCTGAGAGCAGCAGGAGCATCGCCGTGATGAGGACGACCATGACCATCGCGATTCCGCGTTCGTCGTTCACGCGCCGGATGTGGGTCAGCTGTTGCAATCTGGAGTCCTCAGGTTGATGGTTTGCGTGTACGTCGTCGCGCCGTCGCCGCCGGTCGAGCCGGTCGGCGTCACGGTCATTGCGATGTCGACCCGCGCGACGTTGGCCGGGGTGGTGGTCGCGGTGTTCGTCGCGTCGTAGTACTTGAAGTACGGGGCGGAGCCGGCGGCGGAGACGCCGCCGAACACGGTGATCCAGCTCGCCGACGTCAGGTTCGGCATCGTCCACGGCGGCCCGCCGGTGTTGGTGCTGGTCACGAACTCGCGCTGGAACGATCCGCCGGACACCTGGTAGGAGACCTGGCGCAGGTGGAAGGGCGTCGCACGGTCGGGCGTGTAGAAGGTGATCTGCGAGGTGTTCGAGGTCGTGACCGGCGTCGCCGTGTCGTTGCACATCGCCTGGCGGAGGTCACTGGCGAACGCATCGAGGCCGGCCCGGGCCTGGGTCTGCACCGTGCTCTGTTCCTCGGTGCGGCCGCTGCGCTTGATCGTGAACGCGAGCAGCTGTGCGAACGCGGCGATGACGATCGTCAGGATCGCCATTGCCGCGACCATCTCCACGAGCGTGAACCCTGTCTCGGCGTGCAGCCGTTTGCGAATGGTCGGCATGGGCTCAGTTGACGGCGCTCGTCTTGTTGGAGGTCTTGCTCGCCGAGCCTTGGCTGTTCGTGGCGGTCACGACCACCTGGAGCTTGTAGGTCTTGTCCGGGGTGGCGTTGGTCGGCACGTACGTGGACAGCCGTGGCGCCGGGGATGTTCGTGCACGAGGTGAACGCAGCTGGTGCGCAGCGCTGCCACTGGTAGGTGTAGGTGGGCGTCGGGAAGGCGGCCCACGTGCCGGGCGCAGCCGTCAGCGTGAGCCCGTGCGTCGCGGTTCCGGAGATCGTGGGAAGCGCCGTGTTCACGGGCGGGCCGGTGACGGCGGCGGTCTGGGCTGACGTCGCCGTCGGTGTTCCACCAAGGTTGCTGGCGGTCACGACCACCTGGATCGTCGCGCCTGCATCGGCGGCGACGGGCGTGTAGGTGGCCTGGTTCGACCCGACATTCGAGCAGGTCGGGTTGCAGCTCTGCCACTGGTAGCTGTAGGAGATCGGCGCCGTGCCGGTCCAGGTTCCGGTCGTCGCCGTCAGCGTCTGTCCGACCGCCGGCGTTCCCGAGATCGACGGCAGCACGGTGTTGGACGGCGGCGTCACCGCGGTGAAGATGAACGTCGAGCTGAGGTTGGTCGGATAGTTGTTCGCCGGGACCGACGCAGTCGTCGACGCGCCGGAGAAGGTCGCGGCAGAGACAGAGACCGTGTAGTTGAGGCCCGGAACCAGCTGCTCACCGTTGAGCGCGGTGATCGCCGTCTGCGGGGACGTGTACGCAAACGTCTGCGTCCCACGGCTCGACGTCACCGTGATCGTTGCCGATCCGGTATAGGTCGTTCCGTCGTACTTCTGCAGCTGAACGTAGATCGTCACCGGCTGGTAGATCTGGATCGCGGCGGGCTGCGTCTGGCCGGGCGACAGCGGGAAGTGCGCAACCGCGGCCGGCGGCTGGGTGTCCTTGAACGCGACGTACCCGCTCGGCGGCGTGACCGTGACGTCGTAGTTCGGCTGGCCGGTCGTGGTCGGGAGCAGACCGGCGAAGGTGACCTTGCCGGTCGCGTCCGTGACGTCGCTCTCGTTGCCGCTCGGGCCGTTCGCGATGTTGACGGTGGCGTTCGGCACGACCGTGTTGTTGCCGGTGTCGATGACAGTGACGACGATGGCCCCCTGGCTCTGTGACGCCTTGATCGGCGGAGCGATGTTGGTGACCTCGCGCGCGAGCTGTGTCCCGTCGGCGCGGGTGATCGTGACCGTCACCTGCTTGTAGTTGGCGAGCGACTGATACGAGAGCGGCGTCGGATCGTTGACGTAGCTGATGTGCGTCGTCTCGGTCGCATTCGTCACGCCACCCGCGCCGCTGATGTTCACGGTCTGGGTGAGCGGGATCGAGCCGGACGGGTTGCCCGAGACGTTTCCGACGGACGAGTAGGGAAGGTTGCGGATGTAGTCGATCTCGGACGCCGCCATCTCCTGCGCAAGCGTCTTCTGCCGCGAGAGCGAGCTGATGTTGACCGTGGAGGTCAGGAGGTAGATGAGGCTCGCCGCGACGATCGCGAAGATGCCCGACGCGATCAGCACCTCGATCAGGGTCTGACCGCTCTCCGACCTGCGAACAGTGGTCCACAGACGCCGAGCCGCCGCAGGCTGAAACTTCGCTCCGTCCATCGTCGCACCGGCGGTATCGGCACGGCGTTTCGGAAGCTTTATCCCCCCGAAGCGGGTTGACTTTTTGCGCGGGGGCGCTATTCGGGAGCGGCGGTGATGCCGAGCTCGTCGACGAAGACGGTGATCAGCTCGGGGTCCCAGTGAGAGCCTGCGCCCCGCCCCATCTCGTCGAGTGCCAGCTCGACCGTCAACGCCGCACGCCAGGGCTGCTCGTGTGTCATCGCGTCGAACGAGTCGGCGATCGTGAACACACGTGCCGCGAGCGGAGTCTCTTCACCGCGCTGGCCGCGCGGATACCCGTTGCCGTCCCAACGCTCGTGGTGCGCGCCGATCACCTGGCGGCACAGACCGTCGAGCCCGGGCACGGTCGCGACGATGCGCTCACCGAGCCACGGGTGCTCCCGGATCTCGTCGAGCTCCGCCGGGGTGAGCCCCGTGCGCTTCAGGAGGACGGCATCGGGAACGGCGAGCATGCCGATATCGTGGAGCCGGCAGCCGTGCTCGAAGCGCGGATCCTGCAGCAGCTCCGGCGCGACCTTCGATGCGAGCTTGACGGCGAGCAGGGTCACCCGCTCGGCATGTTCGCGCGTCTCCGCGAACTTGCCGCGGCGATAGTCCCGAAGCTCGAGCGCGCGCATCAGCGCGTCGACAACGGCGGCAGCGGCCATCGCCTCCGGAGCGACCGGATCGAGGGCATCGCTGACACCGCTCGTGCTCGCGGGTGGCGTCACGCCTGAGTGTTTCGGCTCGAAAGGCCTTCTCC
Organism: uncultured Thermoleophilia bacterium; assembly: GCA_963742605.1. GTDB lineage: Bacteria > Actinomycetota > Thermoleophilia > Gaiellales > Gaiellaceae > PALSA-600. Next base: position 4,887 of record CAVUNA010000008.1, read on the forward strand.
TTGAATCCCGGATCGACGAACGCGATGCAGCCGCAGCGACGAAACGTGCTCTAAAGAAGCAGCCAGCCCGAGCCGATAGCAGCGGCATGAACCTCGACGAGATGCTGGCACGTGCGGTTGAGGCGGGCGCCAGCGACATCCACCTCAAGGTCGGCCAGCCGCCGATGCTTCGCGTCGACGGGGCGATCGGCCCGATGGCCGGAGCGCCCACGCTCTCGACCGACGATTTGACAGCACTCCTCCAGGTCGCCGGTTCGGCGGCACCGCATCGCCTGGCCACGTTCCGCGAGACCGGCGAGCTCGATGCTTCGTACGAGACCGATCAGGAGACGCGCTTCCGCGTGAACGCGTTCCGCCAGCGTGGATCGGTGTCGATCGCCCTCCGCTTCATCCCGCGCAGCATCCCGAGCTTCGAGGACCTCCACATGCCGCCGGGCATCCGTCGGCTGGCCGAGATGCACCACGGCCTCGTCCTCGTCACCGGCGCCACCGGCGCCGGCAAGTCGACGACGCTCGCGGCGATGGTCCGCCACATCAACAAGACTCGCACCGACCACATCGTGACGATCGAAGATCCGATCGAGGTCATCCACCCCGACGAGAGCTGCATCGTCAACCAGCGCGAGGTCGGCATCGACACCGGCTCGTTCGGCGAGGCGCTCCGGCGCGCGCTGCGACAGGACCCGGACACGATCCTGATCGGCGAGCTGCGCGACTCGGAGACTGCGACCACCGCGTTGCAGGCGGCCGAGTCCGGGCACCTCGTCCTCTCGACGATGCACACGGTCGACGCGGCGGAGACGATCAGCAGGATGGTCGAGTTCTTCCCCGCGGAGAAGCAGCAGATGATCCGCTCGATCCTCGCCGGCGTCCTTCGCGGCGTGATCTCGCAGCGCCTCCTCCCGCGCAAGGGCGGCGGCCGCATCGCCGCCGTCGAGGTGATGGTGACCAACGAGCGCATCGCCGACCTGATCCGCGAGGCGGAGTCCGAGGAGATCCCGGCCGCGATCGACGAAGGCTCGTTCTACGAGATGCAGACGCTCTCGCGTGCTCTCATCGATCTCGTCCTCGCCGGCATGGTCGAGCGTGACACCGCGGCCGGCGTGGCGCCCAACAAGCACGACTTCATGATCGCGCTCGCACAGGCCGAGAAGACACGCGCGGCCCGCGCCGTCAACCCACCCCAGACCGACCCGAATCGCCCCAGCCGCAAGGAGCCGCACTCGGACGACGAGGCGCCGCCTCTGCGTCTGCTCTCCGAGGCGGGATGACGTGGGAGCACTGTTCGCGGCCTTCGGGTTCGTGCCCGGGCTCGCGGTCGGCAGCTTCCTGAACGTCGTCGCAGCACGCGTGCCCGAGAAGCGGTCGGTCGTGCGGCCGCGCTCGGCATGCGGCAGCTGCGGTGCAACGCTGGCGTGGTACGACAACATCCCGCTGGTCTCGTACGCGGTGCTGCGCGGGAAGTGCCGGTCGTGCGGCACCCGCATCGGGATCATCTATCCGGCGGTCGAGCTGACCGTCGCCGCGCTGATCGCGGCCTGCCTGCTCAAGTTCGGCCCCACCTTGCACGCGCTGGTGGCAGCGTTCTTCTGCGCCACCCTCGTCACGGTCTCGGCGACCGACATCCGGACACGTCTGATCCCGGACGTGATCGTGCTTCCGGCAGCCGCAATCGTGCTCGTGGGCATGACGATCGTCGACCCCTCGCCGGAGTGGGCGATCGCGGCCTTCGGTGCCTCGGCGTTCCTGTTGCTCGCGGCGCTCGCCTATCCCGCCGGGATGGGAGGAGGCGACATCAAGCTCGCGCTGCTGATCGGAGCCGGGCTGGGAGTGGTCACTCCGGTCGGCCTGATGATCGGGATGCTCACCGGGCTCATCCCGGGGCTCGTTCTCATCGCACGACACGGCCGTGCGGCGAGAAAGATGCCGTTCCCGTTCGGGCCGTGCCTCGCCTTCGGTGCCATCGTCGCGCTCTTCGCAGGCGCGCCGATCCTGCACTGGTGGCTGTCGCTCGGCCGGTGAGTTTTTTCAAGGCACGGCCTGCCGACGCCGATAGGTAGACAGATGTCGGTCGACACTGAACGCACCGATTCCGACGCCGCGCCCGCGGACGAAGGGACCCCGGCGGCGGCAACCCCGGCGGACATCACCGCCGCGCGCGAGCTCGCGACGCGCTTCCGGATGCCGCTCGTCGACCTCGCGGTCGTCGGGATCAATCCCGAAGCGACCAAGGAGATCCCGCTCAAGGTGCTCGAGCGGGTCGGCGCGATCCCGTTCGCGTTCGAGGACGAGGTCCTCTCGGTCGCGATCACCGATCCGGAGAACGTCCACTCGATCGACGAGCTCCGCCTCGCCACCAGATATGCAGTCCAGTTCGCGATCGCCCCGGAAGAGGATGTGCTGCTCGAGATTCGCAGGCTGTCGCGGGCCAACGAGGCGTTCAGCTCGGTGCTCGACGACGACCTCGTCCCGGTCGACGAGCAGGCGGACGACCTCGAAGCCGAGGACGGCATCACCGACGGCCCGATGGTGCGGCTGGTGAACTCGATCATCTTCCAGGCCGCCGAGGAGGGCGCCAGCGACGTCCACTTCGAGCCGCAGGAGGACGCCGTGATCGTGCGCTTCCGCGTGGACGGCGTCCTGCGCGTCGCCCAGCGGGTCCCGCGCAAGTTTCTGTCCGGCATGGTCACCCGACTGAAGGTGCTCGCGAAGCTCGACATCGCCGAGCGGCGCAAGCCGCAGGACGGCCGGATCTCGCTCGATGCCGCCGCCGCCGGGCGCCTGCTCGACGTGCGTGTCGCGACGCTCCCCACCGTCGAAGGCGAGTCGGTCACGATGCGCCTGCTCGACAAGTCGCGAACGCCGCCGACCCTCGAGGAGCTCGGTCTCACCGAGGCGATGCGCGCGCAGTTCCACGAGATCGTCGCCAAGCCGACCGGAGCGCTGTTCGTGACCGGCCCGACCGGCTCCGGAAAGTCAACCTCGCTCTACGCGGCGCTTTCGGAGCTGAACAGGCCCGAGATCAACGTGATCACGGTCGAGGATCCGGTCGAGTACCGGCTTGCCGGCATCGAGCAGGTGCAGATCAACCCGCGCGCGGGACTCACCTTCTCGACGGCACTCCGCTCGATCCTCCGATCCGACCCCGACGTCGTGATGGTGGGAGAGATCAGAGACGTGGAGACCGCGAAGATCTCGATCGAGTCCGCCCTGACCGGCCACTTCGTCCTCTCGACGATGCACACCAACGACGCGCCGGGCACGATCACTCGACTCAACGAGATGGGAGTCGAGCCGTTCCTCACCGCTTCGGCGATCTCGGCCGTTCTCGCCCAGCGGTTGGCGCGCAAGCTCTGCACGAGCTGTGCCGAGGAGTACCAGCCGGGCGAGGCCGACCTCCGTGCGGCGCGCGTCCCGGAGCACGAGTTGCAGGACTACATGGAGAACTCGGAGTTCCGTCGCGCCGCCGGCTGCCCGCGCTGCTCGAACACCGGCTACCGCGGCCGCGTCGGCATCTTCCAGTTGCTGCGCATGAACGACGATCTCGAGTCGCTCGTCGCCTCGGGCGCGAGTCGCGACGTGATCGAGCAGAAGGCATACGAAGCCGGAATGCGGCCGCTGTGGGAGGACGGCCTCGCGAAGGTGCGCGAGGGCGTCACGTCGGTCGAAGAGCTTGCGCGCGTGCTGGTCTAGTCCGGATCTCCGAGGCTTCACCCCTCGGACGAGTGACCGTGATCACCCACGGTGGATGAGGTCTGGGCGCGCAGCGATCACCTCTTACGAACAAATCACCCATTGTGGGGTAGGCCTTCGACCCGATTCCGGCGATATCGAGCAGGCCAATGTTGTCTTCCAAGGAGAAACACATGGATCGTTTGCGGCGGCGCCTCGCATCGAGCGAGGGCTTCACGCTGATCGAACTGTTGGTCGTGATCGTGATCATCGGCATCCTGCTTGCGATCGCGATTCCGTCGTACCTCGGGTTCCGCACGCAGGCTCAGGACACGGCAGGGAAGGCGAACGTCCGCGAGGCCGTCCCGTCGGCCGAGTCGTACTTCGCCTCGAACAGCACCTACGCGAACATGACGACCACCCTGCTGAAGGGCATCGACAGCGGTCTCTCGTCGAGCGTCTTCATCTCGGGCACGCCGTCGGCGACGGGCTACTGCCTCGCCGCTCCTGGCAAGTCCGGCACGACCTGGTACTTCTCGGGGCCGGGCGGCACGATCACGAACGCCAAGACCGGCAACTGCTAGTCAACCCACGAGGATCTGAACGGACGACGGCGGGCCAACGGCCCGCCGTCTGCACGTTCGGAGGCGTTTCTCAAGCTGCCCGACAAGCCTGTCGATAGACCGCTGGATGGCGGTCGACAGCACTCCCCGCATTGCACTTCCTCGGGGCGACCTGCGTGCCACGTCACGCTCGGTACCTTCGGTCCGAAGCGCCCGCCTCGCACTCGGTCTGATCGTCGCGATTTCGGCAGCGGTGCGCTCGGTGGGCGCGCTTGCGCATTCAGTTCCGTCGCTCTTCCCCGACGAGTACATCTACACGGCGCTCGCCCGCTCACTGGGCTCGACGGGCCACCCGTCGATTCGCGGAGGCCCGGCGCACTTCCCGGCGCTGCTCGAGCCGCTCCTTGCTGCGCCGCTCTGGGCGCTTGCGCCGACGGGCGTCGCCTACCACCTGGTGCAGGTGGAGAACGCGATCTTCCTGTCGCTCGCGGCGATCCCCGTGTATCTGCTTGCCCGCAGGCTTCGACTCGGAACCGGTTACTCACTGGGCTGCGCGCTGTTCGCGGTCGCCATCCCCGATTTTGCGTATGCGGCACGGACGCTCGCCGACCCACTCGCCTACCCACTCGCGCTCGGCGCGTTGTACGCAGCGGTCGTCGCCCTCGAGCGACCGACGCGGCGTGCTCAGCTGGTCTTCTTCGCGCTTGCCTGCCTCGCGACGCTCGCCCGCGTCCAGTACGTCGTCCTCATCGCCGCCTACGTCGGTGCCTTGATCGTGACACGGCGGCGAGAGGCGCTCAGGACGCACCGGCTGTCGATCGGGCTCTTGATCGCAGGAGGCGTCGCGGCAGTCGCACTCGGGCCGGCTCGAACGCTCGGGTACTACTCGGTGGTCGTCGACTTGCACGCCGGGATCGGGACGCTGCACTGGATGAGCACCGACCTCTTCCTGATCGCGGTCGCAGGCGGTGTCGCGCTCGTCCCCGGCGCGCTCGTCGGTCTGGCGACAGCGAGAGGGCATGGCGAGAGGAGCTTTGCTGCGATGACCGTCTTCTACACCGCCGGGCTGCTGCTCGCCGCAGGCCTCTATGCCTCCAACGGCGCAGGGCGCTTTCAGGAACGCTACCTCTTCTCCCTCCTCCCGCTGATCCCGATCGCCTTCGGTCTCTACCTGCGAAACGGGCGACCAGCCCGCCTCCTCGTTGTCGCCCTCGGAGCAGTCCTGCTGATCGTCGCCGCGCGCGTTCCACTGTCGGGCTTCGCAATCAGCACGGGCTCCACCGACTCGCCGCTGCTCTGGGCGGTCGTCCGGCTGAACTCGCTCGTCGGCACGGGCACGGGGTCACTGCTGGTGGCCGCGTACATCGCCTCGGCTGCCGGCGTCGCTGCACTGGTCGCCTTCGGGCTCCGTGCGCGCGTCGCGTTCGGCACCTGCATCGCATTCCTGATCGCGGCCTCGCTCGCGGCGACGGCAGCCGATGTCCACAGTGCGCGCCTCAGCGCGTCCGAGTTCGTCGCCCAGCGCCCGACGTGGGTCGACGATGCCCACCTGGGCAACGTCACGGCCGTCGCGACGAGACCGGCCCCCACAGGGCTTCTCACGGAGCAGCTCTACTGGAATCGCACGGTGACGCGCGAAGCCCTTCTGGCCGGCGCCAACCCGACGGACGCGTTCGCAACGACAGCGGTCCGGATCGCACGCGACGGGACCCTCGAGTCGCGCGCAGGGCCACTGCGAACGCCGATCCTCTTCGAGCAGTACGGGGTCAGCGCCTCGTTCCGCAATGCGCGACTCATCGCGGCGACGTCGAGCTTTGCATTGTGGAAGCCGAAGAGCGTCGTCCGTCTCCGCATGCTCGAAACCGGGAAGTACCAGGACGGCTGGCTGGGGCCTCGCGGCTACCTCGCACTCTGGCCGCAGGCCGGAAAGCGCCTGAAAGGCGTCGTGCGGTTCACGGTTTCACTCCCTGACGGCTTCAAGCCGAGAAGACTGAGCTTCGGACGTCAAGAGGCGACGATTCGCCCGGGTACGACCAGGCGCTTCGCGTTCTGCCTCGACTCGGCACAGCCCTGGCGCATCTGGTTCGAGGCGGGCCGATCCTTTCTGCCCGACCTCCGACCGGTGTCGGTCCGTCAGACGGCCCCGCGGTTCATCGCCGGCGCCTCGTGCGAGTCACCCGCTCCAACTCCCTGAAAACCCTCTCAAGTCAGCTTACGACGCTGCCGATAGGAGACGCGATATGGCCTCCATCACCGAGTACTCCATCGACGATCTGCTTCGGCGGGCGCACGAACTGGAGGCTTCCGACCTCCACGTCACGCCCGGCACCGAACCGGTCGTGCGTGTTCGCGGAACCCTTCAGCGTCTCGACGAGTTCGAGAAGCTGACGCCCGACGTCACGCGCGAGCTCGTCTACCGCATCCTCTCGACTCACCAGCAGAAGACGTTGGAGACGAAGCGCAACGTCGACCTCGCCTACTCACTCCCCGGGGTCGCGCGCTTCCGCGTCAACGCGTTCTTCCAGCGCCAGGCGATCGGCGCCGCGTTCCGGATGATTCCGAGCGAGATCAAGTCGCTCGCCGAGCTCGGCTTGCCCGGGCAGCTCGCAGAGCTCGCTGCGAAACCGCGCGGGCTCGTTCTCGTCACCGGGCCGACCGGCTCGGGTAAGTCGACGACGCTCGCGGCGATGCTCGACATGATCAACCGCACCCGCAGCGAGCACATCCTCACGATCGAGGATCCGATCGAGTTCTTGCACTGGCACCGCAACTGTGTCGTCAACCAGCGCGAGATCGGCGGTGACGCAACCACGTTCGCCGAGGCCCTGCGCGCCGCACTGCGCCAGGACCCGGACGTGATTCTCGTCGGCGAGATGCGCGACCTCGAGACGATCGGCACCGCGCTGACCGCCGCCGAGACCGGCCATCTCGTGTTCGCCACGCTGCACACGCAGAGTGCGCCCCAGACGATCGACCGCGTGATCGACGTGTTCCCCGCCGAGCAGCAGGACCAGGTTCGCGTCCAGCTGTCCGGCACGCTGCAGGGTGTCGTCACGCAGACGCTCGTGCCGACGGCCGACGGCCGTGGCCGCGTCGCCGCGCTCGAGATCCTGATCCCCGACGATGCCGTCCGGAACCTGATCAGGCAGGGAAAGATCGAGCAGATCTACTCCGGCATGCAGACGGGCACGGCGAGCGGCATGCAGACGATGGAGCAGTCCCTCGCAAGCCTCGTGCTGCGTCACGTGATCACGCGCGAGGAGGCGCTCAACCGCTCGAGCCGGCCCGAGATGCTGGTCGGTCTGATCGAGCGTGGTGTGACCTTGGTCGGGACGCAAGCTCCCGAGCCCGGATTGAGACTGGCGGAGGCCTAAACCCATGGATCTGAAGCAGGAGATCAAGCTGTCCGATCTCTTCGGGCGCAAGGGCGGCGGAACGAGCAAGCCGAGCGCGTCGAAGAAGAAGCAGACAAAGAAGAAGGCCGCAAGCCACGGCCCGACGGAACTCGTCGGCCTCGAGGTGGGCTCGTCCCAGATCGCGGCTGCCCACATCACCAACAACGGCGACAAGAAACTGCACAAGCTGCACCGCGAGCCACTGCCGGCCGGGATCATGTCCGGCGGCGAGGTCCGCGACCCGGTCGCCCTCGGCGCCGCGCTCGCAAGCTTCTTCGAGAAGTACGAGCTCCCGAAGAAGCACGTCCGCCTCGGACTCGCGAACACCCGCGTCGGCGTCCGCCTGATCGAGATCGCCGGCGTCGACGACGAGGACCAGCTCGCAAACGCAATCGGGTTCCGCGCGAACGAGCTCCTCTCGATCCAGATCGACGAGGCCGTCATGGACTACCACGTCGTCGGCGAGGAGCGTGACGAGGAAGGAACGGTGAACCGTTCCGTCGTCGTCGCCATCGCATACCGCGAGTCGCTCGACCGCTACCTGACCGCGACCGACGCAGCCGGGTTGAACGTCGCGGGCGTCGACCTCGAAGCATTTGCACTGCTGCGAGCGCTGACCGAGCCACGTTCCGTGGACGAGTCCGCTCGGAGCGCCGTGGTGGCCGTATGCGTGGGCCACGAGCGGACGACGCTCGCCGTCTCGGACGGGCGCAATTGCACCTTCGCCCGCGTCATCGACTGGGGCGGCTTCAGCCTGACGAACGTGCTCTCACGGGCACTCCGGATCTCGCCCGCCGAGGCCGAAGACATCAAGCGCAGGTTGTCGCTCGAGCCCGACGCCGAGACACCCGAAGGCCTCGAGCCCGAGCAGGCAAGCGAAGGCGTGCGGGCGGTGAAGTCCGAGCTGCAGTCGCTCGTGCGTGAGCTGCTGTCGTCTCTGCGCTTCTACCAGTCGCAGCCGGGCTCGCTCGACATCGGCGAGATTCTCGTCTCGGGTGGGACCACCAGCATCCCGGGCCTCGTCGCGGAGCTCGAACGTGAGCTCGGCGTGAAGATGATCATCGGCAACCCGCTTGCGCGTGTCACCGGGCCTGACGAGACGCCGGAGCAGATCGGATCGTTTGCCGTCGCAATCGGACTTGGAATCGAGGACTAACGATGAAGGCCGTCAATCTCCTCCCCGCCGATCACAAGCCGGTTCGCCAGACCAACATCGGCAGTGGGCTCTCGAAGCACGCGGTCGCCATCGGCGGGACCGCCGGAGCAATTGCGGTCGCCGCGGTGCTCGGTCTGTCGTACCAATCCGCCTCGAATTCGGCGAAGACGAATCAGGCGCAGCTCGACGCCTTGAACGCACGCATTGCAGCCGTCTCGCAGCCGTTGAACGCCGCCGACTCGAGCGTGAGAGCTCGCATCGAGCAGCTCACAGCGGCGGACGCCGTTCGTATGTCCTGGGACGGCTTCATGACGAAGCTCGCCCGCGTGCTCCCCGAGGACGTGTGGCTGGTCAGCATGCAGGTCCAGGAGACCCCGCCGGTGGCGGTGGCTCCAGGGACGACCGGAACGACCGGGGCGCCGGCGGCCGCCCCGACACCCGTCGCCGCTCCGACCGGGTTCACGATCAGCGGGTTCACCTACTCGCAGGCCTCCGTGGCACGCCTGATGCGGCGGCTCTCGATGCTCCCGTGGCTGTCCGACGTGAGCCTGCAGAGCAGCAACGTGACGACGGTCGGCGCGCACTCCGTCTTCCAGTTCACCATCGTCGGCGCAGTCAACTCGCTGCCCGCAAAGGAGGCATCGTGATCAGCCGCGTCAAGAGCTCCCGCCGCGCCTCCGCGGTCGCAGTCGCACTGCTGATCGTGCTCGTGGCGGCGGCTGCGTGGGTCGGCGTCGTCTCGCCCAAGCGCTCCAACGTCACGAAGTTGAAGGGCCAGGTCTCCGCTGCGCAGTCCCAGCTCGCGACGGCGACGCAGGCCGCAGCGGTTGCGAACAAAGCGGCGGAAGCAGCCGCGCTCAAGGCGATGCCTGCGGATGCCGACGAGCCGGGGATCCTCGACCAGCTGAACGCGCTCGGGAAGCGCACCGGCGTCCTGGTGGCGACGGTGTCCCCGAACGCGGCGGCGGTCACCCCGAACGTGGTCGGCCTGTCGATCACGGTGGACGGCAAGTACTTCCAGATCGCCAAGTTCCTGAACAAGCTCCGCACGCAGGTTCGCGTCGGTCGCGACGGTACCGTCGTCGCCAGTGGTCGGCTCTTCGACGTCCAGTCGGTCAGTCTCGGCCCGGGCAACACGACGGGGCAGCTCGCAGCGACGATCCTGGCCAACGCCTCGGTCTACAGCGCCGCCGCCCCGGTGGCTCCGACCACGGATTCGACCTCCGCGACGGCGAGCGCTCCGACGGGGAGCACGGGCTGATGGCAGTCGCAGCCGGAACGATTCGGCGACGGCGGAACGACGAGGAGAAGAAGCTCGCTGCCAAGTCGAAGCGGGACAAGGTGATCCTCATCGCCGGCGGCGTCGTCCTGCTTGCCGTCCTCGTCTTCGAAGTCCCGAAGCTGCTCTCGGGCGGCAGCTCCTCGGCGCCGGCGCCTGCGCCGGCAACCGCCCCGGCTGCACCGGCCGCCGCCGCGGGAGGCGCGCCGACCCCCGAGCTCATCCGTAGCGACCTGAAGGCGATTGCGAAGCTCCCGTCCAAGGATCCGTTCGTGGCGCAGCTCGGTGCGAACACCGGCGTCTCGACCGGGACGCAGCCGCTCACCCACGGACCTGGTGTGCGCCAATCGCACTTCGTCGTCAAGGATCCATTCAAGGCGCAGATCGGCGCGCCTGCGAACGCCACGCCGACTGCCCCGCTCGCGACGCCGCCGCCAGTCACGTCGACGAAGGCAACGCACAAGGCCGCAGCATCGACCTCCACGGCCGGCTACATCGTGATCCTCCGCTCGCTCGACAGCAAGGCTGCCGCGCAACAGGAGGTCAAGAAGGCACACGCGAAGGGCCTGACCAGCGCGTCGATCCTCTACTCGTCGAAGTACACGACGCTCCGTCACGGCTACTGGGTCGTCTACCTGAGCAAGTACCCGACGGTGGCGGCTGCGAACGCCGGGCTCCAAGACGCATCCGCACACGGCTACGCGTCCGCCTATCGGCGGCCGGTGAAAAAGTGAGGAACGAATGACTGCCTTCGCCTACACGGCCATTAACGCCCAGGGACTCGTCTCGAAGGGCATCCTGCACGCGGCCGATCAGATCTCCGCCAAGGACCAGCTTCGCCAGCAGGGCCTGCTCGCACAGTCGCTGTCCGAGCAGAAGGCCGCCTCGAGCGGCGGCTCGCGCTTCGCGAAGATCAAGCCCAAGTCGCTGCAGATCTTCTCGCGCCAGTTCGCGACGCTCATCCAGGCCGGCGTCAGCATCGTCCAGGCGCTGCTCATTCTCGAAGAGCAGACCGACGACAAGAAGCTGGCCGTGGTGATCGCCGAGATCCGCGAGGACGTCGAGAGCGGCGTCGTGCTCTCCCGCGCAATGTCCAGGCATCCGAAGGTGTTCAACCGCCTGTTCGTCGCGATGATCGAGGCCGGTGAGGCGTCGGGAACGCTCGACATCGTCCTCGACCGCGTCGCCATTCAGATCGAGAAGGACACGAAGCTGAAGCGGCGGGTGAAGAGCGCGATGCTGTACCCGACGGTCGTGCTGACGTTCGCGACGCTCGTCCTGGTCGGAATGTTGATGTTCCTGGTCCCGATCTTCGTGAAGATCTTCGACAGCCTGAACGGACAGCTGCCCGCGATCACCCAGATCGTCGTCAACATGTCCAACTTCCTGCGCGACTACTGGTTCATCCTGTTCCCCGTCGTCTTCGCGATCATCTTCGGGCTCCTACGCTTCAAGAAGACCCCGGAGGGGCGGGCGATGTGGGATCGCTTCAAGCTGAAGCTGCCGATGAAGATCGGAGATGTCGTCCTGAAGGTGGCGATGGCACGCTTCTCGCGCACCCTTGCGACACTCGTGTCGGCAGGCGTCGACATCGTCAAGGCGCTGGAGATCACGGGCACGACCGCGGGCAACACCGTCCTCGAAGAGGCGCTCGTCAACGTTCGCCAACGGCTCAACGAGGGAGCCCGCATCGCGCAGACGATGACCGAGAACGACGTCTTCCCGCCGATGGTCAGCCAGATGGTGAAGATCGGCGAGGAGACCGGAGAGCTCGACAAGATGCTCTCGAAGATCGCAGACTTCTACGAGGACGAGGTGGACACCGCCGTCGCGGCACTCACCTCGATCATCGAGCCGATCATGATGATCGGCGTCGGTGCGATGGTCGGCGTGATCGTGATCAGCATGTACATGCCGATGTTCAAGATGCTCAAGCTCGTCCACTAGGCCCAGAGAACACCCCCGACAGCTCGACGGCGGCCTCGTGCCGCCGTCGGCGTTCAAGGCTCTTTCGCCGGGTGCCGATAGACGTCGGGATGGACGCCGCCGTCGCAACCCGTGTCTCTGCCGGTCTGCGAACCGCGCGTCGTCCCCGGTCGCCGTGGTGCTCGCCGCGCTCGTCGGGCTGAGCGCCGTCGTGCGCTTCGTGTTCTCGGCGCTCCGTCTCCAGACACCCGTCTACCTCCCGGACGAATACACGTATTCGGCGCTCGCGCGGGGAATCGCGGAGACGGGCCATCCCGTGATCCGCGGTGTGCCGTCCCATTTCCCGGCGCTGCTCGAACCGCTGCTTGCGGTTCCGTTCTGGCTGCCCGGCGATCCCGAGCTGGCGCTCCGGCTGACGCAGGCCGAGCACGTCCTCGTCATGTCGCTCGCCGCGATCCCGGTCTACTTCCTCGCACGCCGCCTCGACCTCGGCACGGGTTTGTCGCTCGTCGCGGCCGCGTTCGCGCTCGCGACGCCCGACTTCGTGTTCGGCTCGTTCATCGTCGCCGACCCGATCGCGTACCCGCTCGTTCTCGCCGCGGTGTACGTCGGCTGTCGTCGCGCTGGACGAGCCGTCGCGCAAGGCGCAGCTCCTCTTCGTCGGCTTCGTCGGGCTCGCGACCTTCGCGCGCGTCCAGTACGTGCTTCTCGCACCGGTGGTGATCGTTGCTGCACTCGTCGTCGAGCGGGGCAGTCTTCGCCGGGCCTGGCGCAAGCTTGGGCCTGGCGACGAGCATCTTCGGGGCGCTCGGAGCTCCTTGCCGTCGCGTCCGGCCCTCAACGCGTCCTCGGGACCTACGACGTCATCTTCCAGCTGCAGCGCGCCGGTCGCCACGGTCGCGCACCAGATCGGCATGCACGCGCTGCTGATTCCGTTTGCCGCAGGCATCGTCCTCGTGCCCGGCGCGCTCGTCGGCCTCGCGCGAGGCATCGTTCGGCCGCTGTCGACGGTCGAGTCGCGCGTTCGCGACGATCACGACGCTGTTCGCTCTCGGCCTGATCGCGCAGGCGATCTTCATCGGGTCGACGATCTCCGGCAACTTCGGCGAGCGGTACCTGTTCTTCTTCATCCCGCTGCTGCCGCTCGCGTTCGTCCTGTACGCGCGCCGCGGCGGGGCCAAGGGACCGGTGCTGGCGATCGCGGGCGTGCTCGCGGTGCTCGCGATGCGCTTTCCGCTCTCCCACTACGCGGGACGAAGCTCTGACTCGCCGACACTGTGGGGCGTCCTGGGATTCGAGACGTGGTTCGGGGTCGCAACGGCGCGTTGCTGATCAGCCTCGCCGCCGTCGCCCTCGCCGCGGTCGCCGCCTACGTCGGCCTTCGACCGAAGTCGCGTGTCACACTCGCACTCACGGTCGCACTCGCCGCCCAGGTCGGGATCGCGTCGGCAGCCGCCGCCTGGAACGTCAACTCCGACGTCACGGGCGACGGACACGTCGCTACCGGCCGACGCGCAGTGGATCGATCATGCGGCTGTCGGCCCGGTGACGCTGGTCGAGCCCCCGGGCGGCGACTTCGGCTCGGGCATGGAGCAGCTGCTCTGGAATCGCTCGATCACGGGCGTGGCGCTTCTTCCTCACGCCAATCCCGTCGATTCGCACGCGAATCCCCGGATCCGCGTCACCTCCGACGGGACGCTCGTCGTTCCGTCGCGGCCCGGTTGCCGGGCGCGATACTGGTCGATCGGTCGAGCACCTGGACGACGCTTCGCCGGCGCGACGCTCGTGCGCTCGACTGCGAACACGCGGCATCGCACCCTTCGACCTCTGGCGACCGACCGACAAACCATATGCGGCTCACGGCCGAGGTCGCAGGGCTGCGCGGTGACAACTGGCTGATGCGCGTCGGCTGGATCACGGTGTGGCCCGCACAGGTCAATCGACGCCTCACCCTGCGCCTCAGCCTGCCGGGCAAGCTGGCGGCAGCCGACACGATCCACTTCACGGGCGGCGGCGCGGACAGGTCGTACACGGTTCAGCCGGACCAGACGCGGACGATCTCGTTCGTCATCCCCGCGGGCACCCGGCCGTGGACGGTTCACTGGCTCGCCGATCGCTACGGCTATCGCGAGGGCGCCGAAGTCAGCTTCCTCTCCGCTCCGCCGCGAGTGACGGCGGTCTACGGGCCGTTGGGCTGAGAGACCCTAGGAGCCGAGCCCGTCGAGCAGCCGGAGTGGCAACCGCGCGAGCCCGCGCTGCTCCCCGGGCGAGCCGATCTCACCGAGCAGGAGTCGCTCGACCGACCGCCACAGGAGGCGCGTGCGCGCGACCTGCCAGCTCGCGCGGGGCCATCGATCGAGCGCGCGCTTCAACTTCCAGGACGCACGATGAAGCGGGGCGAGCTCGGTGTCCAGGGCGCGGGCGTACGGCTCGAGCGACGAGGCACGACCCGCGAGCAGGTCACCGATCGCAGCCGCAGCGAGATCGGCCGAGACGAAGCACTCGTACATCCCGTCGCCCGAGACCGGGTCGATCAGTCCCGCTGCGTCACCGACGAGCAACGCGCGCTCGCCGGCCACACTCGTCCCGGGACGGCGGAGCGGTAGCCGGTGACCACGCAGGTTCTGGAGTTGCGCGAGACCGAGGCCGTGGGCCGCGCAGACGTTGGCGAGATGCTCACGCAACCGCGGCCCTTCTGCCGCCCACGCTCCCACGCCCACGTTCACGTGATCGCCCTTCGGGAACACCCAGCCGTAGCCGCCGGGGATGTCTGCGAGCTCGACGACCGCGCGATGCCGGTAGCGGTCGACGGGTAACTCGCTGTAGGGCACATTGCCCTCGAGCGCGACGCCGTGGACGATCGCGCCGCCGAGCGACAGCGCCTTCGCGGTCTGGCCGTTCGCGCCGTCTGCGCCGACGACCACGTCGGCGGCGAGGCGCTCGCCGGCCACCGTGATGCCACCGTCGTGCGAGACCTGGACACCTTCGCGCACCTCGGCGCCCGCGTCACGCGCCGCATCGAGCAGGAACGCGTCGAGCCTCCGCCGCTGCGTCATCCAGATCACGGGCGCACCGGCTCTGCGCACCACGGCATCGCGATAACGAAACCGAAGCTCGACGATGTCGACGCGCTCCTCGACGACCGCCGTCGGATCGACCGGGCTCCGGCGAAAGGCGCGCGTCGTCAGTCCGCCGCCGCACGGCTTGTCGCGCGGAAAGCGAGCACGGTCGGCGACGAGAACGCGCCGGCCCGCCGTCGCGAGCCGATACGCGGTCGCCGACCCCGCAGGCCCTGCGCCGACCACGAGCACGTCGAAACGCTGCACGACCTGAGGCTACAATGCGGCGCTCCGGGGGTGTGCCCGAGCGGCCAAAGGGAACGGGCTGTAAACCCGTCGGCTCAGCCTACGGAGGTTCGAATCCTCCCGCCCCCACTTTCTCTCACGCCGCCGGAGTCAGACCGTGGCGGCGCATGACCGCGCCAATCGCTGCGAAATCGGGCGGGCCGCCCTCTGCAGCGTCGAGAATGGCCGCAACCTCGCGGAAATACTCGGGGCCGAGGACGCCGGGAGTGACGATCGCGAGTGCCCGGGCGTCGGCATCACGGGTGTTGTCGAAGTGGTGGACTGCGCCGCGGGGGATGCACAGAACCTCGCCCGGACCGACCTCGGCAGGGGTGCCCTCGACCGTCCAGGTCAGGACGCCCTCGAGCCCGTAGATCGTCTCCTCGTAGCCGTCGTGGCTGTGTGCGGCCGCCACCTTCGCGCCCGCCGGAACGTCGAACTCGAAGACCGCGACCGATCCTGCCGACTGCTCGCCCTCCACCAGGAACCGGATCGCCATCTCCCCGACCTTGATCTCTTCGCGCATCCTCGTCACCGTCATCGCTCCTCCTGCCCTAGTGGTAAAGTGCTTTGACGATATATGCCGGCAAACACTTCGTCAAGTCCTTTTACGACACTCGGTACTCCCGAGGAGCATCCGTTCGGGCCGCCGCTGATCGGGGCGCTGCTCCGCCTCCCCTGGGAGGCGGTGCAACGGCGCATGCTCGAGCGACTGCACGAGCGCGGTTTCGACGACCTCGACGCGGCGCATCTGAACGTCTTCCAGTACCCGGGCCCGCAGGGTACGAGGCCCTCGGAGCTGGCTGCCCGGCTACGGATCAGCAAGCAGGCGCTCAACTACCTGCTCGGCGAGCTCGAACGCCTCGACTACCTCGAACGCCGGCCAGATCCCGACGACCTGCGCTCCAAGCGGCTGGCCGTCACGCCGCGCGGCGCCTCCGCGATCGCGGTGATCCGCGAAGCCGTGGGCGAGATGGAGACGAGCTGGGCGCAACAACTCGGTCCGAAACGCTTCGCCCAACTCCGAGACATCCTCCTCGATCTCAACCAGCCGAGCTAGACATGTCCCACAAGATGATCGATGAGCTCAGGGCGCTCGTGCTCCTCGAACGGAAGGAGGCGAGCGAGTCGGAGCGGTTGCATCGGCTCGACGGTGCGGTGGCGGAGCTGCGCACGCGGTTCGAGGCGATCGCGAGCTTCTTCGCCGTCGAGCGAGACGAGGACCGGCGGCTGCGCCTCGCCGAGGACGAGGCGCGCGCAGAAGTCGACCGGCGCGAGGCTGAGATCGGCGCCGCCGAGAACGAGCTCGCCCGCGCAGGAAACGACACCGAGCGGGCGCTGGCCGAGCAGCGCTTGACCCGGGCGCGCGACCATCTCGAGGTGGCCGTGCACGCTGCCGAGCGAGCGGCCGAGAACCGGGCGGCATTCGAACGAGAGGCGGCAGAGCTCACCGCGGAGCTACCGCGCCTGGAGCAAAGAGCGCGCGAGCTGTCGAGTGAGATCCCCGGCGGAACGCCGCCCGAGGACGGCGACCTGACCGACTGGGCGTCCCGTGCCCAAGCCGAGCTCTTCGTCGCAACGAGCCAGGTCGACGCTCGCCGCGAGCGCGGCGTCCGGGAGGCGAACGAGCTCGCCTCGGCGCTGCTCGGCGAGTCGACGCACGGCTCGACACCCGCGCAGGCGCTCGAGCGCGTCAACCGCTACTGGACGTCGTCGCCCGGCCAGGTGTCCGAGAGCAAGTAGCCCTCGGGGAACGGATCCTCAGGGTCGACGACCACCTGCGTCACGCCCGTGACGAACGCGCTGCCGCGGATCGCCGGCACGATCGCCGAGCGCCCGCCGACGGAGGTCTCGGCGACGATCCGCCCGTCGAAGGTCGAACCGATCGGCGAGGCATGCGTCATCGAGTCGCCGACGCCGAGTAGCCCGCGGGCGTGCAACACGGCCATGCGCGCCGAGAGACCGGTGCCGGTGGCAGAGCGGTCGAGCCGCCCGGGCGCGACGACGACTGCATTGCGGGAGACGGCACCGACGCCATGCCACGGCTCCGCGAGCTCGACGATGCTGACGCCCGAGATCTCCGGGTTCTCGGGGTGCGTGCACTCGACCTGTTCTCTCGCCGCGTCGCGGATCAGCTCACCGACTCGGCTGAGCTCACGTGCCTCATTCGGTGAGAGCTCGAACCCGAGGGCCGCCGCATCCGCGATCGCGTACCACATCCCCCCGTAGGCGACGTCGATCGAGATCGTGCCGAGTCCGGGCACCTCGAGTCGCGCATCGAGGTGTTCGACGAACGACGGGACGTTCGTCAACTCGACGCTTTCGACCCGACCCTCGCGACAAGCCGCGTGAATCTCGACCGGACCGGCGGGTGCCTCGAGGCGGAGTGTCGTCTCCGGCTCGCGCAGCCCGATCATCCCCGTCTCGAGCAGGACCGTCGCGACGCAGATCGCGTTCGACCCGGACATCGGCGGATACTCGGTCGGCTCCATGATGATGAAGCCCGCATCGCAGTCGGAGCGCGTAGCCGGCACGACGAGGTTGGCGTGAACGGCGACGCTCCCACGCGGCTCGCGAAGCAGCAACCGCCGCAACGAGTCGTCGGCGCGAAGCGCCTGCATCTGCTCGAACACGGTCCTGCCGGGCGGCGGGAGGACGCCGCCGACAACCACGTTGCCGATCTCACCGCCGGCGTGGCAGCCGACGACGGTGATCATCCGACGGACGCGCAAGAGCCTCTACGTCTGCGTCTGTGCAGACGCCGTGAGCGCTGCAGTGCGACGGCGAGGACGCCGCACGCGGATCTCCTCCGCCAGGAAGTACGAGCCGACCACGACTGCTGCCGCGAGCAGCTGCGCGACGATGCCCTCGACCGTCGGGAAGAAGGCGAGCCAGAGCCCCATCCAGCCCGGGAACGACACCCCGAGCGAATGTGTCGGCAGCCAGCCGGCGAGCTGGAGCTCCTGAACGCTCTCGCCGACCATCACGAGCAAGACGAAACCAAGAAGCACTCCGGTCGCGATCAGCATGCGCTTGTACGGCAGCCGGTGCTGGAACAAGAAGGTCGCAGCCCCGACCGCAACCGTGAGCGCAAGGCCGAGGGCAACCCCTTCGAGCACGGTCGTCGAGCCCGCGGTCAGACGCAGGTTCTGCAGGAAGAGAACGATCTCGAAACCCTCGCGGTAGACGGCGGTGAAACCGAGCAGCGCCAGGCCGAGGAGCAGCCGCCGTTCCGCGCCCGGCTTGCCCTGCAGCTCGCGCCGGCGGCGGTTGTGCGCCGCTATCCAGCCCGTCCAGTAGACCTTGTGGAAGAACCAGTTCATGACGACGAGCAGAACAGCCACCGCCAGCAGGCCTGTCGCCGCCTGGATGTCGAGTCCCGGTCCGCCGAGCGCGCCGATGATCCAGATCGCGACGAACCACGTCACGACCGACGCGGCGAGCGCGATCGACGCACCGCCGGCGACCGGCTTGCGGAGCGCGCGGTTGGTGCCGACGAAGCTGGCGGTGAAGGCCGCGAGCACGAGCACGGCCTCCAGCCCTTCGCGGAAGACGAGCAACGCGCTGTCGACGACGACGGCGCCGTGGCTCAGGTGCGTTCCGGACGCCGTCGGATCGGGCACACCGTCCGGAGCGGTGATGGCCTTCCACGTCAGCGCGGCGATCGCCGCTGCCGCGACCACCGACCAGGAGGCACGCCGCAAGAGCCGCTTCCGCTGGGCGATCTCATCGGCGGTCGTGCAGCGCAGGCGCATCTGTAAGGCGTACCTTACACACCTCCGGCTAGGCTGCCCAGTCGGATGAGCTGGTCGGGTACCCGTCGGCGGCTGCTGGCGCTCGCCGGGGTCGGAGCGCTCGGTTCGCTTGGCCGCCTCCCGGCCGCACTCGGAGCGACCCCACTGCTGTCACGCTTCAGTGTCGACAACGGCGGCCACCCGTTTGCCGGCGACACCGGTTACCTGACGACGCTCGGGCCTAGCTCCGGGCGAACGGCCGCGCGCCTGCGGTTCGCGCTCGCCCGTCAGTCGACCGTCACGCTCGAGGTGCTCCAGACCGGCCAGGGCGCCGCGTCTGAGAAGCCGGTCGCAGTCGGGCAGTCGGAACTGTCGGCGCAGCGGGTGACGCTCGGCGCCGGCGAGCACACCCTCGAGTGGAAACCGCCCGCGACGCTCCCCGCCCGCACCTACATCCTCCGCGTGACCGCGGAGCCGCGGCACAGCCACACTCCTCCCGCGGTGACACATGCCGTCGCGCGGGTCCTCGGTGTCGATGCGGCCTTCGCCGTGCGCACCGCCAAGGCCGGCGACACGGTCGACCTCTTCCTGCGAACCGACGCGTCGCAACTGACGCTGCAGATGATGCGAAGCGGGCCCGAAACCGTCCCGACCTACTCGAACACCGATCTGAACGGCGTCTCGGTCGGGGACCCGATCCAGATCGATTGGCAGGCGTTCCGCAACGAGCCCGGCGCGGTTCCGGTCCCCCTCGACCCGAGCTGGGGTACCGGCATCTACTTCGCGCGACTCCAGGCGGACGACGGTCGCATCGGCTTTGCGCCGCTCGTCGTCCATCCGCCGGCGCCGGCGCAGCGCGTTGCCGTCGTCGTGCCGACGTCGACCTGGGAGGCCTACAACTTCTACGACCAGGACGGCGACGGCTGGGGCGACACGTGGTACGCACGGTGGAAGACGAGCTTCGTCGACGTGACACGCCCGCATCCGAATCGCGGCATCCCCTACCGCTACCGCAGCTACGACTTGCAGTTCCAGCACTGGCTGGCGCAGACCGGCAAGAACGTCGACACGTACGGCGACGAGGACATGGAGGCGTTCGCGACACCCGACGCGCTCCGCGCCGCGTACGACCTGATCGTGTTCCCCGGACACACGGAGTACGTCACCGGACGCCTCTACAACCTGATCACGGGTTATCGGGATCTCGGCGGCAACCTGCTCTTCCTCTCGGCGAACAACTTCTTCCGGCGGATCGACCGCAACGGCGTCCGGCTGAAGCTGATCGACGAATGGCGCGATCTCGGCAGGCCCGAGGAGGCGCTGCTCGGCGTGCACTACATCGCGAGCGACCGCGGCCAGCGTCACGCACCGTTCACCGTCGTCGGCGCCGACATCGCTCCCTGGGCGTTCGCGAACACCGGGCTCGGCAACGGCACTCAGTTCGGCATGTACGGGATCGAGATCGACGCGCGGGGCCCGGCGTCGCCGCCGAACGTGCAGGTGCTGGCGACGATCCCAGATCTCTTCGGCGCCGGGCGCTCGGCCGAGATGACCTACTACGAGCACTCGAGCGGCGCCAAGGTCTTCTCCGCGGGCGCACTCAACTTCGGCGGACAGATCATGCTCTGGCCTGCCACGCAGCAGCTCCTGCAGAACGTCTGGCAGCAACTGGCGCCTGCGACCTAGTGGCACCGCGCAGACGCGGGTACCCTTAGGCGCGCTGCCCTCTTAGCTCAGTTGGTAGAGCACCTCCATGGTAAGGAGGGGGTCGACGGTTCGAGTCCGTCAGAGGGCTCTAAAAGACCTGCAAATCGGTGATTCGTGTTGTCTGTGCTGAATCGCGGGTAAGGAGGGGGTCACCGCCGAAGCCGAGAACTCTCTCGTTTGCAGGGCCTTCACCGCCAGCGCCTCTTTCGTTTTCCTGCTTCTGTCCACCACGAGGTCGGACCAGGGTCGCACGTCGCTGTGGCTCCGGCGTCTTCGATCAGCTTGACGGTCGGGTTCCAGCGTCACGGTGGTGCGACCGGCGACGGTGATCGCGTAGCTCTCGGCGGCGAGGGCTATAGCTGCGGCGCGTCCGATGCCGGTGCCGCCGCCGTTGATGAGGGCGGTCTTGGTCGTCGTGCCAGCGTTGTCGGTGCTCATTGGGTCAGGGTCTTCATCTGTCCTTCGGGTAGCGGTCGCCGGTGGCTGCACCGACGACGGCGGCCCTTCAAGAAGTTGCCTCCGCGAGGAATGCGTTCACCTCGGCGGCGAACTCGCTGTGGTGCTGGAAGAGAAAGCCGTGGGCCGAGTCCGGGTAGATCTTGGCCCGCGCGTCGGGGAGGAGCCCGGCCAACAAGTAGGAGTAGCGGGGCGGGATCATCGGGTCGCTGTCGCCGTTGACAACGAAGACGGGGAGATTGATCGCAGCCACTCGCTGGAGTAGCGAGTGGTTGGGGATGCCCCAGGCGCAGACGGCATCGTATTGTGCCTCTCGGGTCTGCCACGTTGTCGGTTCGTCTCGATCGGCTTCTCTCGCACCGAAGATGCGTCCGGCGGCCTGCTGGCCCGCTTGCCGACTCGTGTCCGTGGGGGCGAAGAAGACAGACAGGTATCCCTGAGGGGTCACCTCCGGCACACCGACCGCGTTGATGACCTCTGGTGCCCAGCCGTGCATGCCCGCCGCGCCTTGTGGCGCGGAGGACGCGAGCACGATGCGCCGCAGCAGGTCGGGGCGGATGAGTGCGATCTCCTGTGCAACGAAGCTGCCGAGCGAGAAGCCGAGTAAGTCGACTCGCCGAAAATCCATCGCCTCGAGGAAGGCGATTGCTCCGTGGGCCGTCGCCTCGACAGTGTTCGGCGTCCTGCCCGTTGTGGCGCCGACGCCGACATTGTCGAAGGTGACCACACGTCGATCCGTAGCGAGCGCGTCTACGAGCGCAGGGTCCCAGTTGTCGAGGTTGCCGCGGAAGTGCTGCAGCAAGACGAGCGGCACGTCGCCGTCACCGAGGTCGCGGTAGGCGTACTCGGTCGCGCCGTCCGCCGTGACCGCTTGTCGGGTCGAAGCGTTGGTGTATCCGGCCAGCGTCTCAATCGCGCTCATGGTTCCTCCTGGATTGGTAGGACAAAGGACGTCCGGGGTGTATGCGGTCACGCCGCCACTCGCGTCGACGCGCCGATGAAGTCGAGCAGCGCGTCGTTGACGTCATCGGGGTGCGTCCAGGCGATGTTGTGCGGACCGCCTTCGACAGGAACGAGCTTGACGTCGTCGATCAGATCCGGCAGGCGTGCCGCGGTGGCTTCGAAGGGGAGAATCCGGTCGTCGGTGCCGTGGACGACGAGGACGGGGATGTCGATCTTCGCGAGGTCGCCGCGGAAGTCCGTGAGCCACGTGTCGACGCAGGCATAGGAGGCAAACGGGGATGCGCCGGCAGCGACGTTGAAGCTCGCCTGCCACGCCTGCTCGCTGATCCGCTCCGGCATCAGCGTGTCGGTGTTGTAGAAGTTGTCGAAGAAGTCCTTGAACCAGGCGTAGCGGTCCGCGGCGATCGCAGCCTTGATCTGGTCGAAGACGGCTCCATCAACGCCCTCCGGGTTGTCGTCGCTCTTCCGCAGGAACGGCGGGATCGCGCCGAGCAGCGCCGCCTTGCGGACTCGCGCCGATCCGTAGGTCCCGAGATACCTCGTCACTTCGCCGGTACCCATCGAGAACCCGACCAGCACGATGTCGCTCAGGTCGAGATGCTCGAGCAGGGCGTTGAGGTCGGCCGCGAAGGTGTCGTAGTCGTAGCCGGCGGTCGGCTGGCTGGAACGGCCGAAGCCGCGACGGTCGTAGCTGATCACGCGATAGCCCCTGGCGAGGAGCTCGCGCTCCTGCCGCTCCCACGAGTTCCCGTTGAGCGGATAGCCGTGGATCAAGACCACCGGCTGGCCACTGCCGTGATCCTCGTAGTGGATCTCGATCGGCGAGTCGTTCTCTGTTCCAACAGCAATGCGCGACATGCTCAGTCCTCCTTGTGCGGTTCTGAAAGCGGGCGGTGTGTCATCACGACAGGGTCGCGGCGCCGTTCAGCGCAGCGCATCGCGACAGGCCACAACTCCTTACTGCGGCTAGCCGCAGTCGTAGACGCAGCGGCCTGCCGACCGGGTCCTCCTCGACGACTTGCAGGTCGTCTGAGCTGCGCCCAGCCGGACAACGCGACGCCGAGCGCGACGGCGGTCCCGAAGCCGAGTACGGTGTTGGCCGCGGAGGCGCCCTCGGAAAGCGCTACCCCGGCTCCGACCACGGGAATCGAAAGCCCGAATAGTGCGGTGATGATCAGCGTGGACGTCATCGCGACTCGTTCCTCGGGGGCGGCAGCCTCGAGCACGATTCCGGTCGTGCCCTTGAAGACGAGACCTGCGCCGGCGCCGATCAGCGCTCCGCCGGCTAGCAGCAGCACGAGGCTCGGCGTCGAGAGACGGACGGCTGTCACGAGCATCGTGAGACCGGCCAGCATCGCCGTCATCCCGAGTGCGAGCACGCGCGACGCTCGGAGCTTCCCCGTCGCGAGCTGGGACACCACCCCTGACGAGAAGACGAGGAACAGTGTCGCTCCCGCGAGCGCGTGCGACGGCCGGTCGAACGTCTTGGCCAGGATGATCCCGGACAGGCCGGCGAAGAGCCCTGTCGCCGCGAAGGCTGCAGTCGTCGCAACCGCTGCGGTGCCCGGAATGCCGGCAACGACCAGCGACGCCTTCGCGTTAGGGTTCGGCGTACCGGTCTCCGGAGCGGTCGCTAGGCCCACGAGCGCGAGCGCGCCGAGCGCGATGAAGAGCACGTAGGGCAGGGTGAGCGGCAGGTTCGTCCACTCGGCCAGAACGCCGGCAACGAGCGGGCCGACTCCCAAGGCGCCGATGTTCACCGACGTTCCGATCGTCCGAGCGCGCACGACGGAGGCGTTCGGATCGTCTCGAAGTCGTAGCTCGATGAGGTACGTGGTGGCGGTTCCGGCTGCGAGCCCGACTGACACCCCTGTGAGCACGCGCCCCACGAGCAACTCCGGTAAGGCCTTCCCGATAGCGATCACAGCTGCGGCCAGCATCATGGTCGCCACCCCGCCGAGCATCGCTCCCCGACGGCCGATGCGTGCGACGACGACGGGTTCACAGAGCAAGGCGCCGATCGCGCCGCACGCGAATACCGCGTAGACGAGCGTCACGGTCAGAGTCGAAAGGTCGTCGCGCGTTCGGTACAGACCGTAGAGCGGACTCGGCAAGGTCGCGAATGCCATGACGACCAGAAAGGCGAACGCCACGGCCCAGAACGCGGCACCGTGCCGACGGCCGACTGCGGCCGGCATTGCGTAAAGCGGGCGCTGTGTCATCACGACAGCGTCGCGGCGACGTTCAGCGCAGCGCATCGCGACAAGCCATACCTCGTCACTGCGGCTACCCGCCAGCAACGGTTCCCGGCTGCCGGGATGTGCTCGGCCTGCCTCGCGAGCGACGATGAGCTCGACATGTTGGGCCGCAGATCACTCCCCCTCCTCGCCGCGTTACCGCTCGCAGTGCTTGCGCTTGCCGGCTGCGGCGGCAGCGCGTCGCACGCGCTGCCGACAACGAACACCGGACGCCCAGCAACGTTCGGAGTGGCGAGCACCGGGCTCGGCGACGTCCTAGTCGACCGAAAAGGGCGCACGCTGTATCTCTTTGCGCGCGACGTGGGAACGACGAGCGCCTGCACCGGCGCCTGCGCGGTCAACTGGCCGCCGCTGCGCGTCTTTGGCAATCCGATCGTGGGCAGCGGCGCCAAGCCGTCGGCCGTCGGAAGGACGGTTCGCCCCGACGGGAACAGGCAACTCACCTACAACGGCCACCCGCTGTACACGTTCGTCAACGACGAGAAGCCGGGCGACACGAACGGCGAGGGGATCAAGGCATTCGGCGGCTCCTGGTTCGCGGTCTCCCGGGCGGGCGGCAAGGTCGCTCCTCGCTCGCAGCCGCAGGGCGGGGGCGGCTACGGCGGCTACTAGCGATTCCGGCCCGCCGCGCTGCGTGGGGGCGCGCCGCTCACCGGTGCAGCTTCGCTGCCTCATCGTCGATGACAACCCCCGTTTCCTCGACGCCGCGCGGCTGTTACTGGAGCGTGAGGGGATGACGGTTGTCGGAGTCGCGACGACGGGCGCCGAAGCGCTGCGACTCGAGGAGGAGCTTCGGCCCGATGTCGTGCTGGTCGACATCCGCCTTGGCGACGAGAGTGGCTTCGACCTTGCACGCCGGCTGAGCGGACCGGTGATCCTGATCTCCACTTACGCGCTGAGCGAGTACGCCGACAAGATCGCAGCGAGCCCGGCGGCGGGATTCATTCCCAAGGCTGAGCTGTCGGCGTCCGCGGTCCTGCGCGTGGCCGGGGCTTCGACCGATTGAGGACATCAGCGTGCGTTGAGGTACGTGACCACCGCGAGCACGCGGCGCTGATCGTCCTCTCCCGCAGGCAAGCGCAACTTCCTGAGGATGGCACGGACGTGCTTCTCGACGGTCGACTCGGTGATCCACAGGGTATGCGCAATACCCGCGTTCGAGCGGCCCTCGGCCATCAGGGCGAGCACCTCCCGCTCCCGAGGCGACAGGCCATCGAGCGGGTCTCGTACGCCGCGGGCGGCGACGAGTTCCTGCACGAGCGCGGGATCGACGACCGAGGCGCCCTTGACGATCCGCTCGAGCGTGTCGACGAAGTCCTCGACGTCCGTGACGCGGCTCTTGAGCAGGTAGCCGCTCCGCTCGCCGCTCGCGAGCAAGGCGGTGGCGCCCTCCACCTGCACGTGCGCGGAGAGAGCGACGACCGCAGTGTCGGGAAACTCGTCGCGGATCGTCTCGGCGGCTTCGAGGCCCTCTGCCGTATGCGTCGGCGGCATACGGATGTCGACGATCACGAGGTCGGGCCGAAGCTCACGCACGAGCTCGATCAGCTCCGACGCGTTCCCGCATTGGCCGGCCACATCGAAACCGGAACGCTCGAGCAGACCGGCGAGACCCTCGCGCATCAAGACCTCGTCATCGGCCAGCACGACCCGGGTCGCGCTCGTGCTCATGGCCACGATTATGGGCTACGGTGACCGAATGAGCACATCCGCCGCAGCGGCGGATCCGCGTACCGAGCTGCACCGACTCATGGAGGAGCAGGCGGCGTTGCGCCGCGTCGCGACGCTCATGGCGTCGGGCGCGCCGTCGGCAGAGGTGTTCTCGGCAGTCGCACGCGAGGTTGCTCAGGTGATGGACCTGCCGGCGGTCGGCGTCTTTCGCTACGACAGCGACGACCTGATGACGGTCGTCGCTACGTCGAGCGACCGTCCGTACGTGTTCCAGCCGGGAACGCGCTGGCCGGTCGACGGCCAGACGACCGTCGCAAAGGTAAAACGGACAGGGCGCCCGGCTCGAGTGGAGGACTACACAGACGTTCCCGGCGCGTTGGCCGCACGAGCCCGTGAGGCGGGTCTCGACTCGACTGCCGGCGCCCCGATCGTCGTCGACGGCTCGGTCTGGGGAGCCATCGCTGCAGCGTCGCCGGATACCCCTCTCCCCGATCAGGTCGAGCATCGGCTTGCAGAGTTCACTGAATTGGTGGCAACCGCTATCGCAAACAGCGAGGCGCGTGAGCAACTCGCGCAGCTCGCCGACGAACAGGCGGCGCTCCGACGAGTTGCGACGCTCGTCGCCGAGGGGGCGACTCCGCAGCATGTGTTCGACGCCGTCCGACACGAGGTGGCACGGATGTTCAACACCCCGGTCAGCATGCTGATGCGCTACGACGACGCCAACGGCACCGCCACGCTGGTCACAACGGCCGAGGGCTTCCTCGGCCCCGTTGGGAGAAGCTGGCCTGTCGAGGGTGACAGCAGCGCTACCGCCCAGGTCTGCCGAACCGGCCTCCCAGCGCGCGCTGACTACACCCGGCCCACGCAGGGGCCGATCGCGGCGACTGCTCGGGCCTCAGGCGGGCGGTCCGCGGTTGGCGTGCCCGTCGTCGTTCAAGGCGCTCTCTGGGGCGTCGTGACGGTCGGCACACGCGGAGCCGAGCCCCTGCCGCCCGGCGTCGAAGGCCGGCTAGCGAAATTCACGGAGCTTCTCGCGACGGCGATAGCAAGGAGCGAGGCACACGAGCAGCTCGCGCTGCTCGCCGATGAACAGGCGGCGCTGCGACGTGTGGCGACGCTCGTGGCGGAGGGGGCGACGCCGCACTGTGTGTTCGACGCCGTCCGAGGCGAGGTGGCGCGGATGTTCAACGCTCCCCTGAGCGGGCTGTTGCGCTACGACGGCAACGGCACCGTGACCCAGCTTGCAGCTTCTGATGACTACGTCGGCCCCGTCGAAACGAGCTGGCCCGTCGAGGGTGACAGCAGCGCGGTCGCGCGGGTCTGCCGAACCGGCCTCCCGGCGCGCGCCGATTACACCCGGCTCGCGCAGGGTTCGATCGCGGCCGCTGCGCGGGATGCAGGCGCCCTGTCTGCGGTTGCGGTGCCGGTCGTCGTCGACGGGGCACTCTGGGGCGTCATGGCCGTGGGCACGCGCGAGGCCGAGCCGCTGCCGGCCGACCTGGAAGGCCGACTGGCGAAGTTCACCGAGCTCCTCGCGACGGCGATCGCCAATGCCGAGGGCCGCGCCGAGCTCGACGCCTCGCGCGCACGGATCGTCGCAACCGCCGACGCGACTCGGCGCCGGATCGAGCGCGACCTGCACGACGGCGCGCAGCAGCAACTGGTTTGGCTCGCGCTCGCGTTGCGCGCGGCGCAGGCAACGGTTCCCGAGGAGCTCGAACAGCACCGAAGCGAGCTAGGACGCGTCGTCGACGGCCTCACCGCCGCGCTCGACGACCTCCGCGAGATCGCGCTCGGGATCCATCCGGCCGGGCTCTCCGAAGACGGCCTGAACCCGGCGCTCAAGCGGCTCATCTCACGTTCGCCGCTTCGCGTCAATCTCGATTTTCGTGCCGATGGACGCTTCTCGGAGCCGGTGGAGGTGACGGCGTACTACGTCGTGTCGGAGGCGTTGACGAATGCAGCCAAGTACGCCGAGGCTGCGGTTGTGGACGTCGCGGTGACCGCCGCCGGCGGCGCCCTTCGTGTGGAGGTTCGCGACGACGGTCCCGGCGGCGCGGACCCCGCCGAGGGCTCGGGACTGCTCGGGTTGAGTGACCGCGTCGAAGCGATCGGAGGGGCGATGCGTCTGACGAGCCCGCCGGGCGCGGGCACGTCGGTGCGCGTCGACCTGCCGCTCGGCGACCAGGCCGCCCGCGCAAGAAACTAATCGGCGGCAACGGTACTTCAGGCCTCGCGATTCGGGCGTGGCTTTCTTCTAGAGCGGGATTCCTCGAGCGCCCAGCTCACAACCAGGTACCGGTTGACGTTCTCGGGCGCCGGGTCGTCCGACAGCGCCCGCACCGCCTCGACGAACGCGCTGAGCGCGGCGAACTCGGGAACCTCGCCCAGGTGTCGCAACAAGTCGAGGTGTTCATTCCCCACATGCCCACCATCGCGAGCCCGAAGCCGCGCGTCTTCGCAGCCACCGCCCAACCGCTCTAGGGGCGATCCACAATCCGACAGCCGTGCTCGGGTCAGACCCTCGTACGTCCGTCGACTAGCGGCTGCCTGCCAGTCGGTGCTGCGGGAAGCGAGAGGTGGGAATGGGCGCTGCCGAGGACGCGCCGCGCACTACCAGACCGCAATGGTTGCTGGGAGTTCCGCAACTCCCACGATCGGAGGACCATGTACCCGAACCATCAACCCAATGCGCTGACAGTGGCAGCGCGACGTCCGCGGATGATCGTCGCGGCGGTAGCCCTCGCGGCACTCGCGGCTGCGAGCTTCGCGCTCCATCCGCCCGCGACGCACGCCGCGCAGTCCACGCGGGCTGTCGTCTCGACGGCAAGCACCAGCCTTGGCCGGATCATCGTCAATTCGAAGGGCCGCACGCTTTATCTGTTCGGTAAGGACCGGAAGGGGAGGAGCGCGTGCTCCGGACAGTGCGCGCGCTTCTGGCCGCCGCTGATTGCGAACGGCAAGCCGCAGGTCGCGGGGGGCGCGAAGGCGTCCCTGGTCGGAACGATCAAGCGCGCCGACGGCCGCCGCCAGGTGACGTACAACCACCACCCGCTCTACACCTTCGTCAAGGACAAGCAGAAGGGTCAGACCAAAGGCGAGGGCGTCGACGCTTTCGGGGCTGAGTGGAACGCGGTCTCGCCGAGTGGAGCCAAAGTCGTACACGAGCCAGCGGGGAACGGGATTCCGCAGAACAACCGAGGCGACCATGACTCCGACAACAACGGCGGCCCGAGCGACGGCGATGGAAATATCTGATCGGATGGCCAACCGGTCGCGGCGGCTGCTTCTGGTCGCCGCGACCATCGCTGCGCTCCTCGGCGTTTTGATCGGCGCCGCGAGGGGACGCGCGTCGCTCAACACTCAGGTGCCGGCTTTTCGCTGGCTGCATCCGGCGTCCGCACCGCGCGGCTGGGAGGTCGCCCGGCTTCCCTCCGGCGCGGCAACATTCGCCTACCCGAGCACCTGGAGGCCGATCCGCACCGACCCGGGAACGGCGTCGGTTGCCCTGATCGGCCACGCGCGCAGCATCCGCGGCTACCTCAACGCAACCCCCCGCCAGGGAAAGGAGACGCTCGCGAACTGGCCGAGCTTCCGCATCCAGCACTTGCTCGACGAGGAGAGCTCGAAGGACGTCCGTCTGATCGCCGCCGCGCACGGGCTCAGGTTTCGCTCGGGCCGCGGCTCGTGCGTGATCGACAGCTATCGCACGTCGCGAACGCGCTACCGCGAGATCGCCTGTCTCGTCGCGGGCACTCGCACCAGTTCCGTCCTGGTCGGCGCAGCCCCCTCCAAGACCTGGACGCGACAAGCCGAGACGATCGAGCGGGCGATCGCAAGCCTCTCGACTCACTGAGCCAACCAATTGCTCAGAAAGGAAGTACGCGCGTCCCAGAGCCGGTCCACGGACCGCCACGATGCGACGGCTGCGGTCCGCGAGCCTTCGGAACAAAAAACGCGGCCGCTGCATAGGGCCCCGAGAGGAGGAGAGACATGTCCGCGCCGTTCATCTTCATTGCTACGAACCGGCTCAAGACTGGCACGTTCGATGCTGAAGCGAACCGCGTCCCAGACCTGGCTGACTTCATCGAAACGAACGAGCCCCGCCTGATCGCATTCAACGAGTACGCCAACGACGACCGGACAGAGGTCGCCGTCGTGCAGGTTCACCCCGATGCCGAGTCGATGGAACTCCACATGGCGATCGTGGCCGCGCGCGCCGCACACGCTTACGAGGCGACATTGGACGCCACGGTGAGCATCCAGGTGTTCGGCACGCCCAGCGACGCCGCGCTCGCAACGCTTAGCCGGCAAGCCGGCTCGGGCGTGCCGCTGACCGTTCACAAGCATCACCTGGGCGGGTTCACGCGCGCGAGCAGCGGTTGAGTCACAGGACAGTCGCGTTCGTCCAACGTCCGTGTCGGTCTCGCGCGTCCTGGTTCGAGGCCGCACCAAGGTCGCACGGGACTGCAAAAGGCGGCGATATGCGGCGACTCGCGAGCACTGCGAAGCGGCACGGTTGAGCCGAAACCCTCATGGTTCGACCCCCTCCTCACGTTCATGGTAAGGAGGGGGTCCGCGGTTCGAGTCCGCGAGAGGGCTTTGCATCGTTCCTGCTGCTCAGCTGTTTTCGTTGTCGGCTGAGGCGACGAGAACGAGCTTCGGCGTCCACCGGTCTGTGCGAGCTGTTCCTTGGTTAGCCCACTTTGGTCCAGATGTGTCCAGGGAAGACTTGTGCGCGCCCGATTTTGCACGTGTCATGGATGACTGTGAGTGTGAGGTGCTTTCCGGCGAGATGGATTCTGTAGGTGCCGACGGTGGGGCATACGTACCCCGCGCCGCCAGGAGCCGTGAGCGTGGATCCCTTGAACGTGAACGTGAGGGGGGTCAGCTGGCCGTTCCAGGTGATGGTGCCCGTTCCGTTCTTCTTGAAGTTCAGCGTGTACGTTCCTGCAGCCGACGCTGGCGTGGTGATCGTGGTTGTGTATTTGCCCGTGATCGTTGCGGTCGCTGTAGCGGTGGTGACGAACGCTAGTACCGGGAGGATCGGCATAACGATTGCGAATCGCTTCATTCGTCCCCACCTAGTGATGTTGCTTCTCATGCCGTCTCCTTTCGGTTTCCGAGCCGTGAGGTCACGGCTTGATGCGCAGCCCGTGACGTGAACGCGCCTCGTTGTCTTCATGCTTCCCTCCGTCGTCGCGGGACTGCGTCTCACGCGGGGATCGAAGCACCCGCCGGTATTCGTGCCTTCGGGGATCACCCTGGGATCGGCGCAGGTCGAGGGAAAACCCTGAGCCTGCGGAGGGAGAGTCAGCCCGTCGGCCGGATCCGGAGCACGCGGCCGTTGTCGTCGTTGACCCAGATCGAGCCGAAGCCGGCGCTGAGGCGGACCGGCGCCCCGCCGACATGGAGCCTCGCGATCAGCCGACCGGTGTGCGCGTCGATCCGGTCGAGGTTGGCCGAGTCGATGACGGCGGTCCAGACGGAGCCGAATGCGAGCGCGAGCCCGACGGCATGCGGCTCAGCCACCTTTGCTGTGAGTGTCTTCGTGCGGACGTCGATCCGTCCGACAGTGTCAGCGCAGCCGCCGCCGGCCGACCAGACGCCACTCTGATCGGCGACGAGGAATGCGCACGGCGAGTACGGGAGCTTGAGCGTTGCGACGACGTCGTTCGTTGTCGGATCGATGCGAACGATCTCGTTCGCGTTCGGGACAGCGACCCAAAGCGTCCCGCCGGTCGCAGTCAGGCTCATGTGCTCAGCGCAGCAAGCACGTTTCGGTCCGACGCGGATCGTGGCCACGACTCGGTTCGTGGCCGGGTCGATCCGCGAGACGCTTGGCCCGCCCGCGTCGGCGACCCAAACGGCGCCGGGCGAGATGGCGATTCCGGACGGTTGCGGTCCGACATGGATACTCGCCGTCACTCTGTTCGTGACCGGGTCGATGCGCGAGACCGTGTCGTCCGACGGGTAGGACAGCCAGACGGCGCCGTCACCGGCGGCCGTTGCGTCGGGTGGAGAGACTTTGATCCGTGCGACGACGGCATTCCGTGCCGGGTCGATCCGCATCAGCGTCGACTCGGCGTCGCTCATCGCCCAGACAGCGCCCTCGCCGACCGTCAAGGCCCCGCCTCCGAGGGGAGCCGGGGCGCCGCGCCCCAGCGGAATGCGGGCAACGACCTTGCCGCCGCGCGGGAGCGCGCGCGTGTTCGCGGCAGCCGTCTGGCCACTGCTTGCGATGACGGCTCGTGGCGCAGAGGTCGTCGAAGACGCGCTCACTCGCGCAAGCGTGCTCGAGGCGAAGCTGCTCACCCACACGGAACCTCCTGCGGGCGCGAGTGCAAGACCAGGCGCAGCCTTTGCGGCCGGGGCGACACGGATCGGCCGGCCGGCCGCCTTCCCCGAGCGCACATCGATCCGGGTAACGATCCCGCGAACTGAATCGCCGACGAACAGGTAGTCGGTGGCGGCCCGCGCCAGCCATGCCGGTGCGCCGCCGACTCGAATCGGCTTCCCGACCCGCTGAAGCGTTCGCGGGTCGAGACGGCCGAGTTCTGCTCGGTCGCGGTCGACGAACCAGACGCTCCCCGCTACGACCGCGATCCCAACCGGGAAGCCGCCAACCCGCACGGTCGTGATCTTGTGGGTCACCGGATCGATGCGAAGAACCTCGCCGGCATCCGACGCCGTTGCCCACACGTATCCGCCGCCGACCGCAAGCCCGAGCGCTCGTCCCGCGGACAGGGGAAGCGGAGGCGCCTTCGGCACCAACGTGCTTGGATCGAGGCGGAGGAGCGCGGCGGGCGTGGCCTGCAGCACCCACAGATCCGCCCCGTCGTCTGCGAGCGGTCCCACCAGCGTCGGAAACTGTCTCCGTGCAAGCACACGGCCGCTCTGCCAGTCGAGCGCGACGATGAAGCTCGGCCCGGAGCCGCTGCCGCCGACGTGCTCGACGGAGGCGAAAAGCCTGTTACCGACATGCGCCAGGTAGGAAGCCTGCCCGCCGACGAGGATCCTCCGCTCGATCGTTCCGGAGGCGAGATCGAGACGCAGGAGCGGTCGATCACCCACCGGCACGCGCGTCCCCGTCAGCGCCAGCCAAAGGGCATTGCGACCCGCGGCCACCCACCCTGGATGACCCGGAACACGCAGCGTCGCCGTCACCCCGCGGGTTGTCACCTTCTCGCTCGAGCGGTGCGTGATGAGCCACACGGAGCCGCCGAT
Source organism: uncultured Thermoleophilia bacterium (assembly GCA_963742605.1). GTDB lineage: Bacteria > Actinomycetota > Thermoleophilia > Gaiellales > Gaiellaceae > PALSA-600. Next base: position 38,241 of record CAVUNA010000008.1, read on the forward strand.
CGCGGCAACCACGGACGCGACAACGACCATGAGCCGGAACCGGCGGTGCACTTGTTCGCGCCCAGACACCGAGGAGGCGGTCACGCAGGGATGATCCATCGCGCGGCTCGGGGATTCCACCGAACTCGCCCGATTCCAGGGAAAACCCTGAGCCGCTGCGGGAGAGGTGTGCGACGATTCGAGGTGTGCCGAAGCGCGTGCTGATCGTCGACGACCACCAGCCGTTTCGGACCGTTGCGCGAGAGCTGTTGGAGAGCGCCGGCTACATCGTCAGCGGCGAAGCCGCGGACGCGGCGGAAGCCCTGGCCGCAGTGGCCGCCAACGCCCCCGACGCTGTGCTCCTCGACGTGCAACTGCCGGATCGCGACGGGTTCGCGGTTGCGACGGAGCTCGCGGCTGCAGACGGGCCCATGGTCGTGCTGATCTCGTCACGCGACGCGGCGGACTACGGTCGGCGGGTCGCGGCCTGCGGGGCGCGCGGTTTCATCCCAAAGTCGAAACTCTCCGCGGCGGCGGTCGCCGCCCTGCTCGAGTGATGGCATCGGACGCTGTCACGGCTCTGCCGAGTCGAAACGCGATCCGCGACCCTGTGCTGCTCTTGCCGCTCGCGGTGGCGGCCGGCCTCGCGGTGGGGTGGCTCGGCGTGCACGAGCAAGTCGCGGGGACACGCATAGCGGCCGACCTCGCACTTTCGTGGGCCCTGATGGCCGCGTCGCTCATCGTGCTGGAGCGGCCGCGCTGGCGGCGAGCGAGGTGGCTGCTCGCCGCGACGCCGTTCGCCCTTCTGGGCGCCAACCTCGAGTGGGCGAGCTCGCACGCGCTGTGGACCCTCGGTTTCTTGCTCGAGGGGTTGTGGGTGGCGTTCCTGGTTCAGCTCGTCCTGACGTTCCCGGAAGGACACCCGTGGTCGCGCCTGGCCCGAGTCGCAGTCCTCGCTGCCTACGCACTCACGTTGGGCGGGCAGCTCGTCGGTGGGCTGGTGGTTTCGGACACGCGCGACCTGCTAGCGGTCACCTCCCAGCCGAGTGTCGCGCATGCGATCGACCGAGCGCAGGCGATGGGGGGCGTTGGCGTCGCTCTCGCGGTGCTCTTCCTCGTCCTGCAACGGATGCACGCCTTGGGCCGACCGGCACGACGCGCGCAGGCGCCACTTCTTCTTGCAGCGGGAATCACGGGGCTCGCCGGTCTTGTGTGGCTGGGCTGGCTGGTCGCCACCGACGCGCGCGTCCCGACGCTCGAGACGATCGCTCGCGCCCTCGCAATGACGATTCCGGTTGGGATCGTCGTCGGAATCGGCTGGTCGCGGCTGCGTCGACCGCAGGCATCCGAGCTCGTTGTCGAGCTGCGAAGCGAGGCGGCGGCCACTATGCGCGAGCGACTCGCCCGGGCACTCGGCGACCCTACGCTCGACGTCGCGTACCGCCTCGGCGACGGTCGCTATGTCAACGCCGCCGGCCGGCCGATCGACCTGCCACAACGAGCGGACCGTGCCGTCACGGCGGTGACCGTCAGGGGTGAAGAGATCGCCGCGCTCGTTCACGATCCGGCGCTGCTCGACGAGCCGGCGCTCGTGGAATCTGTTCGTGCGACCGCGGCGCTCGTCCTCGAGAACGAGCGCCTCGCGGCAGAGGTCCGGTCGCAGCTCGCGGAGGTGCGCGCCTCGCGGGGTCGGATCGTCACCGCAGCTGACGCCGAGCGGCGCCGCATCGAGCGCAACCTCCACGACGGCGCACAACAACGGCTCGTGACCCTTTCGGTCGCGCTCGGCCTCGAGGCTTCGCGCGCCGACCGCGCTGCAGCGGACGTCCTCTCGCGCGCACAGGACGAGGTCGAGCAGGCGCTCGGCGAACTCCGCGAGCTCGCGAGAGGGATTCACCCGACGCTCCTGCGTGACGAAGGACTCACGGCAGCAGTCAAGGCGCTCGCACGACGGGCACCGTTGCCGGTGACGGTCCAGAGCAACGTGCGAGACCGCCTGCCGGATCCCGTCGAGCTCGCCGCCTACTTCGTCGTCTCCGAGGCGCTCACCAACGTCGTCAAGCACGCCACGGCGAGCGAGGCATCGGTGCGACTCGAGCACGAGACTGCGACGCTGCGCGTGACGATGACCGATGACGGCGTCGGTGGGGCACGCATCACACCCGAATCGGGGCTAGCCGGTCTGCGCGACCGACTCGAGGCACTCGACGCGACGTTGTTGATCGAAAGCGAAGCGGGCAGCGGCACGAACGTGTGCGCCGCCTTCCCATGCGGGTCGTAATCGCCGACGACGCACCGCTCATCCGCGAGGGAGTCGCCCGTCTGCTCGCGGAAAACGGCGTCGAGGTCGTCGATCAGATCGGCAACGCAGATGCCTTGCTTCGCAGCGTCCACGACCTCCACCCTGATGTCGCCCTCGTCGACATCCGGATGCCTCCGACCCACACGGACGAAGGATTGCGCGCCGCCCGCGATATCCGTTCACGCTATCCGGCCACGGCTGTCCTCGTCCTCTCGCAACATCTCGAGCCCGACTACGCGCTCCAACTCGTCGAAGCCAAGCCCGAACGCGTCGGCTATCTGATGAAGGAACGCGTCGGTCGCATCGAACAGCTGCTCGACGCCATGCGACGGGTTGCAGCGGGTGAATGCGTCGTCGACCGGGCGGTCATCGACGAGCTACTCACACAACGCCACCGCACCGATCCGCTCGACGCGCTCACGTCACGCGAGCGCGAGATCCTCGCGCTAATGGCCGAGGGCCGCTCCAACCAAGGCATCTGCCGCACACTCTGGCTCAGCCCGAAGACGGTCGAGACGCACATCAGAGGCGCCTTCGCCAAGCTCGGGATCCGAGAGGCACCGGAGGACAACCGCCGCGTCCTCGCCGTGCTGACCTATCTCCGACACAGTGAGGAATGAGCGAGCGCACCTAAACCGGGCATGCTGGCTCGGCCCTCCCCACGGGAATGACGCGACGACGTCGCCGCATCCCGTCGCGCGATTCCGGCGGCCAGTGTGGAGCACTTGTGGAGCAGAGCGGTCGCAACCAACGGCAACGACTGACAAACACAGCAGCCCGCGAAAGCAATGGTAAGGAGGGGGTCGACGGTTCGAGTCCGTCAGAGGGCTTTCGGTTTGCTCCTGCTCAGCCGGTGTTTCCGTTGCCGTCGCGAGCGACAATAGGCAGCTTTGGCGCCGCGGTCGCCGTCGAGAAGCCGCGGACCGCGTGGAGGTAGATGATCTCGAAGGGAAGGATCAGTCCGGTGCCGAAGTAGTTGAGCGCGTTCCCGCCCTGAAGAACGAGGACAGGCCTCGGTAGGCCCGTACGCCAAACGGCGAACACACGTGCGAGCGCGCTGCTCACTTTGCGGGCACCCAACGTTGCTTCTGCATCAGCTCATCTCCGATTAGCGGTTGTGCGGACGTCAAAGACACCGCGATGCCGCGAAACGGACCGCCGGTCCGTTTCCGACGGACCTGGTGTCATTGATGCGATGACCGTCGATCTCGAGCGGGCCAAGGGAGGCGACGAGCGCGCGTTCGCGTCGCTGGTCGAGCCGTTCCGGCGCGAGCTTCAGCTGCATTGCTACCGGCTGCTCGGCTCCGTGCAGGACGCCGAGGATCTCGTCCAGGAAACACTGCTCGCCGCCTGGCGCGGGCTCAACGGCTTCGAGGAGCGGGCGTCGCTGCGCTCCTGGCTCTACCGGATCCCAACCAACCGGAGTCTCAACGCAATTCGCGAACGCGGGCGCCGCCCCGCCACGGAGAACACCATGAGACCGTCAAGAACCCGCCGCGCCGTCGAGCCCAGCTGGCTCGAGCCTTACGCGGACAGCGCGCTTCCGGATCCCGCTCCTGGACCTGAAGCACGCTACGAGCAGCGCGAAGCGATCCAGCTCTCGTTCATCGTCGCGCTGCAGCAGCTGCCTGCGAAGCAGCGCGCAGCGCTCGTGCTGCGCGACGTGCTCGGCTTCCACACCGACGAAGCCGCCTCGATCCTCGAGACGACGCCGCAGTCGGTCAAAGCCGCGCTCCAACGCGCACGCGCAACGCTCGACTCGTACACCGTCGAACGCCAGCAGGCGCCGCTTCCCGACTCGCCGACCGAACGGAACCTTCTCGCCACCTTCAGCGACGCCGTCGAAGCCGGCGACACGGCGCGCCTCCTAACTCTGCTGAACTCCGACGCTCGTGTGACCATGCCGCCGCAGCCGCTCGAGCTCATCGGACACGAAGCGATCGGCGTGTTCCTCGACGACCGCGCCGAGGTTCGCGGGGCCCCGCTACAGCTACGCCCGACTCGCGCCAACGGCCAGCCGGCCTTCGGCTACTACCTGCGCTCGCAGCCTCGGGGCATGATGGTGCTCACCTTGAGCGGCAACAAGGTCGACGAGATCACCTTCTTCGCCGACCCCGCGCTGCCCGGCCGCTTCGGTCTTCCCGAACACATCTAGCCGACAAGGATGGGTTCGACGTGAAATGGAAGCGCCGTTCAGGGGTCATTCCCGAACTGGCCCAGGCGTCCGCGCTGTGTCCCGAGGCAAATGAACGAGGGTGTTCGGAGATTCCGCGGATGCGCGTTGGGAGATTCCACGGATGCGCGGGCTCGGCGCTAAGCCAACAGTGGGGATGATGAGCTCAAGGGCGTTACAGCCGGGCCTCACGCTCCCGGTTCTCGCGGCCCGCGCTGCCGCGATCGTGATGGTCGGCATCGCAGCCTTTCAGGTCGGACTCGTCTTCAGTGCACCGTGGGGCGCGTATACGCAGGGAGGCGGGACGGAAGGCGCGCTCGATACATCTGGACGAGTGCTCGCCGCGGTCTCCTCCGCGATCCTGCTCGTAATGGCGGCTGCCATCCTGGCACGAGTGCACGAGGGTCCCCTCAAGAACGCTCCGGAGAGACTCGCGACCGCCCTCGCCTGGTTCACGACGATCTATTCCGCCCTCGCGGTTGTCCTCAACTTGGCTACACAGAGCTCGTCGGAGCGTGCCGTTTTCGCGCCGACCGCGATCATCCTTTTTGCGCTCGTTGTGACCACAATGGTCGGCTCTCGACGCACGACCCGCCAAGCCTCCGGCACTTGATGGCGCCGAACTGAAGGTCGTTGATCTCGAGTGACGATAAGACCGCCCGAGTCGCCGCTCACACGGCACGATGAACGGGCAGAGGTTCATCGTCACGACCAGCCATCGCCTCGGCTGACGACACGATGACCCAGTTACAGAGGTGGTCGAGCTTCGACTACGGGCACAGAATCGGCCTGAATCCCGTCTGCTCATCGGCGGTCCCGCGAGGGGGATGGAGCATTTATGGAGCAGAGCGGACGCAACCGTGGGCAACCGAGCGCGAATTGGGCCGGCGGGAAAACGGCTCAAACAAGCCGAATCCGTTGCTGCTGATTGCCGATAGTTGCGAGCACAACGAAATGGTAAGAAGGGGGTCGACGGTTCGAGTCCGTCAGAGGGCTTTAGGAGACCTGCGAACCGCGATTTCTTGTTGTCTGTGCTGAATCGCAGGTAAGAGCGACCTCAAGGCCCGACAGGACTCGGGAGGCCACGGTCGCTCCGCGGCCGCGCTGCGCCGGAGCTCCGAACTCGGCCGTCCTCAGACAGCATGCGATCGGCTTCGCTAGATGCCGGAGCTCGCAACGCGCGTCGCGGCCACGCTTTCGCCGATACCGGCGGCCCCGGCGGTTTCTCGGAGCGGCACGTCGCGCAGCAGCCAGCTCAGTCCGAACGCCCCGACCATCACAGTGGCAGCCGCGAGGAAGACCGGGTGAAGCGCGGCCGCAACCGCCGCCACGTACAGCGCATGGATCACGGGAGGCAGTTGGTGGACGACGGCCGGGCTCGCATTCGTCGGCACGTGCACGCCGTGGGGTGCGCGCTGGACGAGCTCGTGGCTGAGCCGGTTCGTGAAGATCGCACCGAAGATCGAGACGCCGATCGAGCCGCCGATCTGGCGGGCGAGCGTCACGCCGGACGTGGCGACGCCGAGCAGCCGGTAGTCGACGGCGTTCTGGGCCGCGAGCACGAGCACCTGCATGACCATCCCGAGGCCGAGGCCAAGGATCAACATGTACACGGCCGCGACCCACGTCGGCGTCGAAACCTCGAGCCGGCTGAGGAGGTAGAGCCCCACCATGGAGACGGCAGTGCCCATGATCGGGAATGGGCGGTAGCGCCCGTAACGCGAGATCAGCTGGCCGCTCGTGATTCCCGTGAGGAGCAGGCCGAGCATCATCGGCGTCATCAGAAGGCCCGACTCGGTCGGGCTGTGGCCCTTGACGACCTGCAGGTACAGCGGCACGAACGTGACCGAGCCGAAGAGCGCGAACCCGACCACGAAGCTGATGGCGCTGGTCGTTCGGAACGTCGCGTTGCGGAAGAGCTCGAGCGGCAGGATCGGCTCGGCGGCGCGCGACTCGACCAGCGGGAACAGCGCGAGCAGTACGGCGCCGCCGATGATCGCGGCGAGCATCCCCGGAGCGCCCCACGGGTAGCTCGTGCCGCCGAGGCTCGTGTAGAGGATCACGCCGGACAGGCCCGCGGCGAGGACGACCGTCCCGAGCCAGTCGATCCGATGCCGCTCCGTCACCTGTTTCGACTGGAAGGCGGTTGCGATCACCGCCAGCGCAGCCGCGCCGAGCGGCAGGTTGATGTAGAAGATCCACCGCCACGAGAGGTTGTCGACGAAGAAGCCGCCGAGCAGCGGCCCCACGACGACGGCAGCGCCGAACACGCCGCCGAAGAGGCCCTGGTAGCGGCCGCGGTCGCGCGGCGCGACGAGGTCGCCGACGACGGCCATCGCCACGACGATCAGGCCGCCGCCGCCGAGCCCCTGCACGGCGCGGAAGGCGATCAGCTGCGGCATCGTCTGAGCCGCCCCACAGAGCGCGGAGCCGGCCAGGAAGATCACGAGCGCGACCTGTAGGACGCGTTTGCGGCCGTATATGTCGCCGAGCTTGCCGTACAGCGGCCCGGCCACGGTCGAGGCGAGCAGGTAGGCGGTCACGACCCAGGAGAGGTGCTGCAGCCCGCCGAGGTCGCCCACGATCGTCGGCAACGCCGTCGACACGATCGTCTGGTCGAGCGACGCGATGAAGAGCACGAGAAGCAGCGCGCCGAAGACCAGCCGCCGCTGACGCGGCGACGTGTCGCTCGATGAAGCGCCACCCAGCGGCGGCCTAGCAGTCGGTTCACTTGCTGTCGTAGTCATCGCATCTCCTTTCGAGGAATCTGTGACGCACCGTGGTGGAGAGCGATGCCATGCCACTGCCATAGGCGTCGGCCCTGCTGCCGCCGAGGTCATTTAGGAGGTGGACCGTTTAGTAGATCGTTGCCGTGGGTTGCGACCGGTTGCCGATCGCAAGCGCTAAAGGCAAGGAGGGGGTCGAGGGGTCGACGGTTTCGAGTCCGTCAGAAGGCTCTAGAGACGTGATCCCGATCTGCCTAACGGCTGTGTCATGCGGTGATGACGACGCCGCGGCGGCTGTAGAGGTCTTCCGTGGCCGCGTGCAAGAGGAACGAGGCCACGCCCGCGCGTGAGATCTTCTGCGACATCCGGACCTTCTCGCTTTCGGGGACGACCCTAGCCTCGGTCTTGGGCCCGTTGGTCAGCTTGGTGGCGTAGACAATCGTCCAGTCGAGGCTGCTGGCGCGCAGGACTTCCTCACCGGCAGTCTTGTCCTTGATCTGACTACCCATTGCGATGCCGGTTACGACCTTGGTGACGGGAGTGAGCCGGTCGCGCGCGACGGCGAAGGAGGACAACATGACGACGCGCTCGGGCCCCATCCGCTTGGCCGCGTCGACAATGGCGCGCGTCGCCTCGGTCATCACCGGTCCTCTCGCGCCGAGGACGCTGATCACAGCGTCGCCCCCGTTCATGGCCTCGGACACCGCTGCGCGGTCGGTTGCGTCGCCTTCGACAACACGGAGGTTGGGATTGGTGATAGTCAGCTTCTGCCCGGACCGAACGAGTGCCGTGACGCGATGTCCCGCGGCGAGCGCCTGCTCGACCAGCGGAATGCCGGTGGCGCCAGCGGCGCCGAGGACGCTCAGTTTCATCGGTCTCCTCCCATCCCGATCGCGCGCGGCGCGCGCGAACATCTCATCATTAACGCTGGAGCGGCAGGTAACGCCGGACGGTCGACCACGGTCACATCCACAGGTGCCCGGCGCAACGCCTTCGCGGCGGCGAGACCGCCGAAGCCGCCGCCGACGATCATGACTCTATGGCGAGCGGTCATCGGCTCAACCGCGCGTTGACATGCAGCGTCGCCGGCGGACGGATCATGCCGAGCTGCCCGCTGCTCATCCCGAGCTGCCTCTGGTCGATGGTCGCGGTGGCCTCGATCTCGAGCGCGTCGCCGAGCTGCCGCACGAAGGCGGGGAACTCGAGCTCCACGACATTGCCTGCTGCCTCGAGACGGCCGACGACGTGCAGGATTTCGCCGGTTACGTGGTGGGCCCGGGTCGACGTGAAGCGCACCAGCGGGTGCTCGACAACGTGGAAGAAGTCGGTCGAGCGGAGGTGCTTGTCGCGGGTCGCATGCCCGGTGTCGAGGCTGTCGGCGTCGATCGAGAGCTCGATCGTCGTGCCGTCGGGGCCGACCTCGTACGAGCCTTCGAACCGGTCGAAGCGGCCGTGAACGGTCATCAGGCCCCAGAACGTCTTGACGGCGAACTCGACCGACGTCGCATCGGGATCGACAGTCCAGTGCGTCGTTCTCGGTTCGATCAGTGTGGTGGTCATCGCCTCTCCTTCGTGTATGTGCGACGAAGGCTGTCCGACGGCGCTGCCAAGTCCCTGCCAGACTCGCCCTCCTCGATGCCACAGGGGCAAAGCGGATCGGAGACGACTTCGATGGCGAGACCGCCGCTGCGCTACGGAAAGCGCGCCGTCCTGCTCTTGCTGGCCGGGGCATCGCTCTACCTCCTGCTCCCCAGCCTGCTGGCGGTGTTCGGGTCCTGGCGGTCACTCGAGCACCTCGACTTGCCGTTCACCGTCCTCGTCTTCGTCTGCGAGGTCGCGAGCTACGTCTGCCTCTGGCAGCTCGACCGCATCGCGCTGCACACGAAGGCGTGGTTTTCGGTCGCGACGGCGCAGCTGAGCGGGAACCTCGCCGGGCGCATCTTCCCGGGCGGCGGGGCCACCGCCGCCGCCACGTCCGCCTCGATGCTCCACGCCGCCGGGGTCGAGACCGGCGATGCCGCCGCCGCATTCGGAGCATCCACGGCCCTCCAGCTCGCGACGACCGCAGCGTTGCCGGTGCTGGCCCTCCCGGCAATCCTCGGCGGCGCGCCTATCAACCACAGCCTCGCTGCGGCCGCGTACCTCGGGGCGGGCCTGTTCGTCCTGCTCCTCATCGGCGGAGGAGCCGTGATGACGACGAACCGGCCGCTCGAGCTCGCCGGGAACGCGATCGAGTGGCTTCTCAACCGCACAATCAGGCGGAAGAACCGTGTGAGCGGCGTCGCTCGCGAGCTGATCGACGCGCGTGACTTCATCCGCGGTACGCTCGGCGCGCGCTGGAAGGGGGCGGTGCTCGCTGCTGCCGGCAACACCGTCTTCGACTACCTCGCGCTGCTCGCGGCACTCCGTGCGGTCGGCGCCGAGCCTCAGCCCTCGCTCGTGCTGCTCGCATACGTCGCCGCGGAGCTGCTCGCGCTGCTCCCCTTGACGCCGGGCGGCCTCGGCTTCGTCGAGGCGGGCCTCGTCGGGACGCTCACGCTCGCAGGCGTCTCCGGACACGACGCGCTGGCTGCGACGCTCCTCTACCGGATCGCTTCGTACTGGCTGCCGCTCCCGGCAGGAGCCGTCGCGTACCTGCTTTTCCGCCACCGCTTCGGCGCCGTCCGGCCTTGAAGACCAAGGCGCCGACGCGCGGAGCCGGCGAGGTGGTCGCCGGCTCCGTGGACGTGCGGTCGCGCAGATCGATTGTCAATGCGACGGCTGCGGAGTCGTTCTCGACCTCCGGGGCAGCGCGAATGTCTTCTTCGCCTTCCGCTCGAGCAGCTTCTCGCCGCTTACCGCGACCACGAGCTCGGTAACTCCGGTGACGAGCGCGAACGCCGCGATCAGTGCGAGCACGGCCAGCGCGCCTGAACCCGGCTTCGCGAAGATCACGATCCCGAAGACGATCGACACGAGGCCCGTCAGGACCAGCGACGCCGCGTCGCTTCCGGCCAGCGGGAGCCGGAACGACCCGAAGACGGCGAGGATCCCGAGCGTGACGGCGTAGAAGCCGATCACGTACAGCAGCGCGAGCGCCGAGATGCCGGGCCAGGCGAAGACCAGCACGCCGACGGCGATCCCGAGCAGGCCGCGAAGGATCAGCCACCCACGCTCTTCCCTGCCCTGCGAGGTGAACGCGGTGCCGAGCTCGACGATGCCGGTGGCGAGCGTGTAGGCGCCGAAGACGATCGTGAGCGCGTAGACGCTGATGCCGGGCCAGGCGAGAATCATCACGCCGACCGCGACCGACACCAGGCCGTGCAGGCCGACCGTCCAGCGCATCTTCTTGAGTTGCGTCCGCGAGGTCTCCGCGGCGCGATCGAACAAGGTGTCCATCTTCTACCTCCGTTCCATAGCTGGCACTTGCATGGCGAACCCTGCGCGGCGTCGATGCCAGGCCGCTGCCACGGCCGCGTTCCGTGCTGCCACGCGCTACGGGGCGCGAACGCCTCTCAGGCGGTGGCTGCGGCGGAGCGTCCACCGCGAGGCGCGTCGCAGGATCCGGTGCTCGTGCGGCGGCCGCCGGACCGGGGCCGTCGACGGCCTCGCCGCCTCGCGGCGATAGAACACGCGCTTTGCGAGCTCCAGCACGAGCATGTAGGCAGGGACGATCACGACGATCGCGGCGACGAGGCCGGCCGGCAGGCTCGTGAACCCGAGCGTTTGGGCGAGCGGCGAGAACGGCAGGGCGAAGGCGATCGCCACGACGACGAGCGTCGACACCGTGAGCGCCGTGCTCGCTCGGCTCCGGAAGAAGGGGACGCGGCGCGTGCGGATCGCGAAGATGGCGAGGCTCTGCGTCGCCAGCGACTCGACGAACCAGCCTGAGCGGAAGAGCGTGTGGCTGGCGTCGAAGCCGAGCAGCAGGATCGCGAAGGTGCCGAAGTCGAAGACCGAGCTGATCGGCCCGAAGAAGAGCATGAATCGCCGGATCATCGTGATGTCCCAGTGCGCGGGCCGGCGTGTTTGCTCCTCGTCGACGTTGTCCGTCGGGATCGTCATCTGGCTCGTGTCGTAGAGGAGGTTGTTGAGCAGGATCTGCGTCGGCAGCAGCGGTAGGAACGTGAGGAACATCGAGCCTGCGCCCGCGCTGAACATGTTCCCGAAGTTCGACGAGGTCGCCATCAGCACGTACTTGATGGTGTTCGTGAAGATGCGCCGCCCCTCGCCGATGCCGGTCGCGAGGATGTCGAGATCCTTCTCCAGCAGCACGATGTCGGCCGCGTCCTTGGCGACGTCGGTGGCGCTTTCCACGGAGATCCCGACATCGGCGTCGTGGAGCGCGACCGCGTCGTTGACTCCGTCGCCCATGAAGCCTACGGTCGAGCCGAGCGCGCGCTGCGCGTTGATCACACGCGACTTCTGCTCGGGCGTGACGCGTGCGAACACGGTGGTCCGTGGCAGCGCGGCCGCGAGCGCGGCGTCGTCGAGCCCGTCCAACTGCGTCCCGGTCAGGGTGCCCCGCACCGGCAGCGCCAGGTCGCCGCAGACCTTCCCGGCGACACGGTCGTTGTCGCCCGTGATCACCTTGACCTCGACACCGAGCCCGTGCAGGCGTTCGATCGCCTCGGCTGCGTCCGCCTTCGGCGGATCGACGAAGGTCAGGAATCCGGCGAGCTCGAGCTCGTCCTCATCGCTGCCCGATAGCGTTGTCTTCCCGCCGGCGTCGCGCGTGGCGACGGCGACGACGCGACTGCCGCGCGCGAATTCTGCGTCGAGGACCGACTGCGCTCTTGGCGGCACGTCGCGGCACCGTGCCAATACGAGCTCGGGCGCGCCCTTGACGATCACCATTCGCTTCTGGTCCGGGCTCTCGACCAGGACGGAGGCGGTGCGGCGCTCGTAGTCGAACGGTCTTTCGGCGAGGCGTCGATACGAGGCGGTGCGGATCGTGCGCGCGCCTGGAGCCGTCCACAGTGCCTGGTCGAGCGCAGGTCCGCCGACGACGGCGCCGCTGTCGTCCATGATCACGTCGGAGCAGAGCAGCCCGTCACGAAGGACCGCCTCGTCGTCCGCGCCCGTTGCGTCGAGCGCCGCCGCGAAGCTGATGCGGCCCTCGGTCAGCGTGCCGGTCTTGTCGGTGAAGAAGACCTCGATGTTCCCGAAGTCCTCGATCGCGACCAGACGCTTGACGATCACTCTTCGCTGCGCGAGCCGCCGAGCGCCCGTCGAAAGGCTGACGCTGACGATCGCCGGCAGCAGCTGAGGCGTGAGCCCGATCGAGATCGAGAGCGCGAACAGGAGCGACTGGATGACCGGGCGGCCGAGCGCCAGGTTGACGATCAGGATCGTGACCGAGAGTGCGCCGGCGAAGCGCACGAGCAGGATCGAGAAGTCGCGGAGGCCGAGCTGGAACGCCGTTTGCGGCTGGCCCTCGCCGAGCTGCATCGCGATCCTGCCGAACTCGGCCCGACCGCCGGTCTGGACGACGACCCCGAGCCCGCTTCCGGCCCGGACGACGGTGCCCATGAAGGCGCACGACGGCAGCTCCAGCCGCGACTCCGGGCTCGTTACCGGCTCGACGTTCTTCTCCGCCGGCGCCGACTCGCCGGTGAGGACAGACTCGTCGCACTCGAGCGCCTCCGCCTCGAGCAGCCGCAGGTCGGCGGGCACCACGTCCCCAACACCGACGCGGACGACGTCGCCCGGAACGAGCTCGGTCACGTCGACGACGGCAGCCGCCCCGTCCCGCAGCGCGACGATCGTGTGCCTGAGCTGCGAGTGCAGCGCCTCGACCGCGCGCGTGGAGCGGTACTCGCTCACGAACCCGAGCCCGACACTGAGCCCGCTGATCAGGAAGATGATGGTCGCGTCCGTCCGCTCGCCGAAGGACGCCGCAGCGACCGCTGTTGCGAGGAGCAGGAGCAAAAACGGGTTCCGCAGCTGGCCGACGAGGACGGTGATCGCCCCCGCGCCGCGGCTGCGGAGCGCGTTGGGTCCGACCCGCTCGAGGCGCGCTCGGGCTTCGGTCGACGAAAGGCCGTCGCTGCTCGAATCGAGGTCGAGCAGGACCTGGTCACCCGGCAGGGCGGCGGCCGCGGCTAGATCGAGTTGCTGCGGCGCCGATTGCGGCGCATCGAGAGCTTGCGTCACGGCGTGATCGTTACACCGTCTTCACGTGCGACACGCTGCCGCTGGCGCTTCAGCCGATCTTCGCCGACAGCTCGTCGGCCTTCTGCTCCAGCTCGTCGCGTGCTGCGCTGATGCGCTGCCTCCGCTCCTGCCAGCCGTTGCCGGCGGCGTCGCGCTCCTGTGCGAGACGCTCGTCGACGGCGATCCGGCGGCTCCGGACGTCGCCGATCGCCGCTTCCGCCTGCTCACGTGCGTGCCACGCTCTCGTGGCGACGGTCGTCTGCAGCCGCTCGAGATAGGTATCCCAGCTCTCGAGCTCAGCGTCCACGGCGGCGGCGAACGTCGGCCAGTCCGCGGAGACGTCCGCGGCGAGGGAGCGGTCCGCGACGTCGAGCCTCGTCTTCAGCTGCCCGAGCTTCTGCTCGACGTCGTCCACCAGGTCGAGGTGGCGCTGAAGCCGCGGCACCCCGCCGGCGGCGTGCAGCTGCTCGATCCGGCGACGGATCTCCGCCAGCTGCTCCTCGATCGTCATTGCGCTCACTCCGAGCCTCCTGTCGTTTGATTTCTGACAGCAGGAAGACTCGCCGCTACCGCTGCCAAGGCTCTGCCAGGCGCGGCTGCGGTTCTGCCAGCTCTAGGTGCGCGCGGCGATCTCTTCGAGACCGAGCAGCGCCGCTGTGGCCGGGCTGCCGGCGAGCGCGAGGAAGAGGCTCTCGCGCGCCTGGTGCGGACGCTGCAGCTGCGACCACTCGATGACCTCGCGGTAGAGCCGCTCGGCACCGTCGGCAGCCCCGGAGGCCGCCGCGATGCGCGCGAGCTGCACACGTGCGTGGGCCGCGACCAGTGGCGCCTCGGCCGTCTCGGCGGCGGCCAGCGCCTGCCGCTGGAGCTCCTCGGCCTCGCGCAGATCTCCGCTCGCGAGGGCGTTCGTCCCGAGACCGGTGAGCGCGAACGCCGCGTGGTCGCCGAACCCGATGCGCCGGGCGAGCTCGAGCGCACGGCCGTATGCGTCAACCGCGCTCGCTCGGTCCTCCTGCCGCTCCGCGACCCAGCCCTCGAGCAGCAGCGCAGGGACGAGGAAGGCGTCGTAGCCGATCGCCTCCGAGTGATCGTGCGCTTCCGCCGCCATCGCTGCGACGCCGGAGATCTCGCCGGCATGCGCCGCACCGATCGCGCCAATGAGACTGCTCAATGCCATGCCCCAGCCGTCCCCGGCTGCCTCCAATGCCTCTGCCGCGTCATCCGCAATCGTGGCAGCGCGTTCGACGTCTCCGGCCTGTGCGACGGCGAGCGCGAGCATCAGGTGCGCGAACCCCAGCTGCCACCCTGTCGCAGCGTTCGCGGCAACGGAGACTGCACGTTCGCCCGCCGCGAGAGCGCCGCTCAGGTCCAGCTCTTCGGTTGCGAGGTAGCAGAGGTCGGCGAGCTGCTCGATCCGCAATTCGACGGGAGCGTCATCGGTCGTAACGGACAGCGTGAGATCGACGAAGCGCCGACCCTCGGAGATGCGGTCGGCGAGCGCGAAGTACCACCCCAACGTTCCGAGCCGGACGGCGACGGCACCGTCTCGCGAGTCGAGTGCGTACGCGAGAGCGGCCCAGAGATTGTCGTTCTCCAACTCCAAGCGGCTTTGCCAGCGCAGCCATTCCGGCCCGCGTAGCCCGACGCGCGCTTCGTCAGCCAGTCCCGCAAAAAACTCGGCTTGGGCTCTGCGAGTCGCGACGAGCCCGTCACTCTCGGCGAGGCGCTCGAGCACGTACTCGCGGACGGTGTCGAGCATGTCGTAGCGGGCGGCTCCCCCCGCGAACGAGGCGGACACGATCGACTTGTCGACCAACGCCGCGACGAGGTACGCGACGGTTGCCTCGTCGAGGTCGTGCGTCGCCGCGACCGCAGCGAGCGACGCCAGCGACGCGCCGCCGCGGTGGACTGCGAGCTGCTGAAGCACCGTCTTCTCGTCCCCGTGCAAGAGGTCATAGCTCCACTCCACGAGCTCTTGCAGTGCGGTGCGGCTCGGGTCGGTGGCGGCGGGGCTGTCGCGGAGCAGTGCAGCGCGGCGCTCGAGAATGGAGACGAGCTCTACGAGCCCGAGCACGTTCACACGCGCGGCGGCGAGCTCGATAGCCAGCGGTAGCCCGTCGACCCGCCGCGCGATCTCGGTCGCGAGCGCGACAGCCTCGGCGTCCGCCTCGAATCCGGGTCGGGCCGCCCGCGCACGCTCGAGGAAGAGCTCGACGGCCGTCGAGCCGAGCGGTGCGACGGGCATCCGCACTTCGCCGGCGGCGTGAAGCGCCTCTCGGCTCGTCGCCAGGATCCGCACCTGGGAGCACTCCGCAAGTAGCGTCGACGCGATCCGGGCTGCCTCCTCGAGCACGTGCTCGCACGCGTCGAGAACGACGAGCGCTTCCGCATCTCGCAGTCGGGAGGTCACGCGTGCGAGTGGGTCGGCGCCCCGAACGTCTACGGCTCGTGCGAGGAGCCGGACCGCATCATTCGGGCTTCCGGCGCGCGCGAACTCGACGAGCCAGATCCCGTCCGGGCACTTGTGCTCGAGCAAGCGCGCCGTCTCGACGGCGAGCCGGCTCTTCCCCACGCCCGGAGGACCGGTGAGCGTCACGAGGCGGTGCTCTTGCAGCAGGCCCGAGACCTGCGCGAGCTCGTCCTCGCGGCCTACGAAGGACGTCGAAGGTGCGGGCAGATTGCCGCGGCGCCTACGGTCGACGGGGGCGGCGGCGATCGCCGGGTCGTGCGCGAGGATCGCCTCCTGCAGCCGACGGAGCTCGGGCCCCGGCTCGAGCCCCAGCTCGTCGGCGAGCACGCGACGCGCCTCCTGGAACGTCTCGAGCGCGTCGGCCTGGCGGCCGCTTCGATAGAGCGCGACCATCAGCTGTCCCCACAGCCGCTCCCGGAACGGGTTGTTCGCGAGCGCCGACCGAAGCTCCGGCGTCACCTCTCGATGCTCCCCGAGCGCGAGCCTCACCTCGAAGTCCTCCTCGAGTGCATCGACGTGCAGCGTCTCGAGCCGGCGCGCCTCGGCGCTGAACCACGCCGTGCCGGTCAGGCCCTGCAGTGCCGACCCGCGCCAGAGGGCCAGCGCCGAGGCCACCGCGTCCGCCGCGGCAGGGACGTCGCCCTCCCGCAGCGCGGAGCGTGTCTCCGCGAGCAGCTCCTCGAAGTGCACTGCATCCACGTGCGCGCCCTTGAGCGCGTACCCGTCGGGGGAGCCGGCGATCGATTCCTCTCCGAGCGCGGCGCGCAGGCGGGCGATGTGATGGTGGAGCGCGTTCCGCGGAGAGGCCGGGAGCGCCTCCCCCCACAGACCGTCGACGAGTGCGTCGACGTCGACGATCCGGCCCTGCCGGAGCGCAAGCATCGCCAGCAGCGCCTGGCGCTTCGAGCCGCCCACGTCCGCCGACGTCCCGCCCGCAAGAACCTCGAACGGGCCGAGAAGCCGGATTTCGAGCAACTCCTGCATGGCGGCTTTGCCTCCTCCGACGAGTCTCGCACGCCCGAACGCCGGCATCCAGCGCCCAGGCGCTGGCACTGCGTTGGCATCACCTCGTCGCACGCTCCTCTCGACCCGACAGAGAAGGAGGGACTGAGATGCCACTGGCCACAGACGTCATTGCGGGCGCTCTTCTCGGGAGCGGCGTCTCGCTCCTCGTGTTCGCCATCGCACAGCAGTATCTGCGTACAGTCACGACGGGACGGCGGTTGCACCGAGCCGTAGGTCATCCGCCGCCTTCGCTATGAAGAGCGGGTGACCGCAATAGAGTCGGCCGCCGCGGCCAGGGAGACCGGTCGCTCAAAGGTCGACGTCACGATCTCGATCCAGACGATCCTTCTGGTTGCGGCCGTGGCCGCCGTCGCGTGGGCGCTGGCGTCGATTGCGAAGGTCCTGCTCGTGGTCTTCGTCTCCGTCTTCAGCACCGCCGTCCTCTTGCCGGTGGTGACTTGGATGGAGCGGCGGTTCGGCTGGAGCCGGCGGCTGTGCTCCACGTTGCTCGTGGTGGCGATCGTGATCGTCATCGCCGTCGTCGTACTGCTGGTGGTGCAGGCGATCAGCGGCGCGGTGCGCGGGCTCAGCGACGACC
The DNA here is from genome assembly GCA_963742605.1 of uncultured Thermoleophilia bacterium. Lineage (GTDB taxonomy): Bacteria > Actinomycetota > Thermoleophilia > Gaiellales > Gaiellaceae > PALSA-600. Next base: position 55,629 of record CAVUNA010000008.1, read on the forward strand.
TGCCGCAGGTCATTGACAAGGCCAGGCACAGCGGTCTGGGCAACTTCATCAACGGCGGGAGTGACTCTCTCGACACGTTGCGGAAACACGCGAGCGACATCACCGGCGGGGTGGGCAAGGCGGCGGGCGGCGCCGCCCATGTCGGAGTCTCGGCCTTCGCAGCGGTCACGCTCGTCTTCTCGGTCGTCTTCCTGACCCTTTTCGGGCTTACCGACGCCCCGCGCTGGCGGGACGGGATCAGGAGCCTGCTCTATAGGGACAAGCGGGAGCGCGTTCTCTCGGTCATGGATCGGATCATCCAAACGACCTCGCGCTACATGCTCGGCAATCTCGCCATCTCAGTGATCTGCGGGACGGTCTACGGCGTCACCGCGGTGATCCTCGGCCTTCCGTACCCGCTCGCCCTGGCGGTGATCGCGGGGATCCTCGACCTCGTCCCCAGCATCGGGGCCACGCTCGCCGGGGTCATCATCGGGCTCGTCGCGCTCTCGGTCAGCCTCGAGGCCCTGATCGTTTTCCTGATCGTGATCGTGGTCTACCAACAGATCGAGAACTACATCCTGCAACCGACGATCATCGGAAAGGCGGCACAGGTCTCCGGCTTCACCGTACTTGCCAGCGTCCTGGCGTTCGGGGCGCTCTTCGGGTTGATCGGGGCGATCATCGGCGTGCCAATCGCAGCCGGGCTCCAGATCGTCGCGGAGGAGCTCACCGCCGGCAGAAGAGCTCGCATCGCCGCCGCAGACGCTGCGGAGCAGCAGCAGACGGCCTAACGGTCGGTCTGTGACCGATTGGAACCGACACATCCAGAGCACGCGAGCACACATCGATGCCAAGGAGGCTGCGATCGACGCGAACGACGCCGAGGAAGACGCCGCGTGGACCGAGATCGATGCGGAAGACGCGATCAGCTTTGCGGAGACCGCGATCATGGAGGCCGAATACGCGGTCCTCAACGCGGTGCGGGCGAGAAAGAAGGCGGACGCCCTAGCAGGAACCGCCTAGAATCCAGCCCCGCCAGTCGGCCAGCAGCGCCTCGTGTTCGGGGCTCCTAGCTGATGTTGCCCGCGAGCGGAGGAAGCGAGACCGAGCCTCCTGCACCGCTAGCCGGCTGATCCACAAACGCCGAACGTCGAAGCCCGCCGACCGTGCGGTCAGCGGGCTTCAATCACCGCGGCGTGGCGCGTGCCGTCAGGCGTGGAGCTTCTCCTTCAGCTTGCCCACGCGCTCCTCGACACCTGCGTGGAGCTCGGCCTTGCGCTTCTCGCGCACTACCCGCCGTGCTTCGCGCGCAGCGGCGTCGGCGGCCTCCTCGGTCGCCTCGAGCTCGCCCATGACCTTGCCGACCGGCTGGCGGGTCACTTCGCCGCCCAGCATGTCCATCTCGGCGTCGATGACCTCGACTACCGACTCCTCGACGCTTGCGATCAGGGCGGTCGATTCCGGTGAAATGGCCCTGCCGAGTACGGTGAGCGCCTCATCGGAGGTCACGGTGCGATCGATGTCGAACGCGCCGCCCATCATTGCGCCGGCACCCCAGCCGATAAGGACCCCGACCGGGCCGCCGAGGACGCCGACCAGCATCCCGATCAGCGAGCCGCTCGCAGTCCCGACGGGGCCGACGTTGTCGAAGCTGTCCAGGGTGCGCAGCTCGCCCGTGGCGGTGCGTTCCACGATCTCAGCGGCCTCCAGGCCGATGCGGCCCTCGGCATCACAGTCCTTGAGGACGCTCAGCGCCTGGTAGGCCTTGCTCGGCTCCGTGAACCGAACGACGACCACGTTCTCTGCCATAACTACTCCCCTTCGGTCGAATATCTCTGACGACCGAAATCTCTCGCGGGCGGATGCCAAACCGATGCCACGCGGGGCCGCAGCGCTGCCACCGCGCAGCCCGCTCGTCTCTGTGCCGCGCCAGCTGTGCCTGAGCGCCGACCTCCGCCTCAGATGCGGCGCATTCAGCTGGCAACGGTCGGACCAGAAATTCGCTGAGCCGGTGGCAACGAGCGCCACGGGGCGTCGAAGGTCGCACCAGGGTCGCACGGGCCTGCAAAGCGCGGCGATAAGCGGCCGCTTGCGAGCCAGGCGAAGCGGCACGGTTGAGCCGAAACCCGCATGAATCGACCCCCTTCCTCACGTTCATGGTAAGGAGGGGGTCGACGGTTCGAGTCCGTCAGAGGGCTTCTAAAACCTTGACCGTGCGCCTGTGGTCGAGCCAAGTCGGAAGTGCGACAATCCCTCTGTCGTGACGGCGGATTACGACGTAATCGTCCTGGGTGGCTGGAATGCCCCCGTTTTCGTGGACACCTGATCGCTTGGTCGGCAATGTCCGGCCTGGCAGGAAGGATCGTCCGCCATGCCAAGGGGATCGAATTTCAAGAGGCCGTATCCGCCGGAGTTCCGGCGTGAGGCGGTCGCGCTGTATCGCAGCGGCGGCCGCTCGCTGAGTGAGGTCGCCGGCGGGCTCGGGATCTCGACCGAGTCGCTGCGGGTGTGGGTGGCGCAGTCGGCTGTCCTCGATCATCGGTCCGTCTCCAGGTCTTCCCGCGGGTGCATGAGGCGCCCGCGCGGGTCTTACTGCGATGCCCGGGGTCAGGCCCGGAGTGGGGCCGAACGGTTCGGTGTGGATGCGCGAGGCGTCGATCCCGATTGCCGCCAGACCCGCGCTGATCTCGTTCCCGAAAGGCGCGGGCCTCACCCAGAAACGCACGCGCGCAGGTGTTCTACAGCCGTCCGGGTCCAAACGATGTCCGAGGCCGCGACTTCGACACCGCGGGCCGTCTCACCGGATCCCAGCTGGCCCAACTGGATCCACCTCGCGACGCCGAGGCATACCTGTGTGGGCCCGCGCCTTTCATGAACGAGATCAGCGCGGGTCTGGCGGCAATCGGGATCGACGCCTCGCGCATCCACACCGAACCGTTCGGCCCCACTCCGGGCCTGACCCCGGGCATCGCAGTAACACCCGCACGGGCGCCTCATGCACCCGCGGGCAGACCTGGAGACGGACCGATGATCGAGTTCGCACGCAGCAACGTCGCCGTCCCATGGGACAGCGACTACGGCAGCCTGCTCGAACTCGCTGAAGCATGCGACGTCCCCGTCCGCTGGTCATGCCGCACCGGCGTCTGCCACACCTGCGAGACCACCCTCATCGTCGGCGACGTCGAATACGACCCAGAACCGGTCGAACCCCCTGCCGAGGGAAGCGCGCTCATCTGCTGCTCACAACCAGGCGACGACCTGGTGCTCGATCTGTGACACCGAGGATAGGTGGTTCAGTCGGATTGCCCGCCGGGGGTGATCGGTGGCCAGTCGGCGGGCCACCAGTCTCCCTGTGGGTCGGTCGTTTGCCCGACCTCGATGATGTAACCGTCGGGATCTCGGATGTAGCAACGGATCTCATACTGGTGTTGCTTCGGCGGCGTCAGGAACTGCGCCCCGCGGGCGCTCCATTCGGCGTACACGGCGTGGATGTCGGCGACTCGGATATTGAGGAAAGTGCTGACCCGGTCGGGATCTCTTGGCGTCTCAAGAGTGACTGTGGGCTTGTCGTCGGTGGGACCTCCGCCGACGTTGATGATGATGAACGTGTTGGCGAGTGCGATATTTGTCGGCTCTGGGCCGAAGACCACCGTGCCGCCAAGCACCTCCGTGTAGAAGCGCCGGGAGCGCTCGACGTCATCGGAAACGATGAAGTGGGTCACGATCATTCGTGTTGCAGGCTGCGTGGGTTCGGCCACTGGCACCTCCACTCTCGGGGCTCATTCCCCGCCGGCGACAGGTCTGAAGCCTTCAGTCAACCGGACTTGCCGGGGCGGGTTCGTTAGCGGGAGGTTGTGATTGTCTCGGCCACGGTGGCAAGGACGTCCCGTCGGTCATGTGACCCTTCGTCACCGGAGTGACTTGAAGGCCGCCCTGACCGCAAGTCGTGCGAGTTGCGACCTGCAGTCAGGCGCGGCCGTCGTTCATGTTGCGGCGAACCCCCCACGCCAGCTCGGGTGCGCTGGGCGCCACTCAAGCTCGCGCTTGGCCTTGGCGTTCGACGCGCCGCGAGTGTCGGTCATCATCACCACGCCCACCTCTCCGGCGAACAGCCGCCCGACGACCTGGGGAACGCGCCTCGGCCTCTTTGCGCCGATCTCCTGCGCCAGCGCCGGCAGCCACTCGGCCACGGGGGCGGGGTCGTCGTCGACGACGTTGTAGGCGCCGCGCCTGCCGTGCTCGACGGCCGCCACCGTCGCCTCGGCGGCGTCGGCGACGTGGATGAACGACCACACGCCGCCGGCGTCACCGACCAGCGGGAACTTGCCCTTGCGGACCAGCTCGACCTGCTCCGCGTCAGGCGCCAGCGATGTTCCCGGCCCGTAGAACGCGCCGTAACGCAGCACGATCCCCTCCGTCCACCGCGCACCCAGGACCGCCTGCTCGACGTGTCGGATCGCGTCCAGAGTCTCGCGCATCTCGCGCGCGGGCGTGGGGTCGAACGGGTCCTCCTCGCTCTTGATCGGCCCGCCGGTGCGCGCGTATGCCCACGCGCCGATGCTCTGCGCGACGAACCGCCGCACCCCAACCGCCTCGCCGGCCGACAGCAGGTGGTCCGTCCCCTCGGTCCGCAGGCGATTGGTCAGGGCGAAATCACGATCGAAGTGACGCAGGTCCAACGTCGCCGGGATCGCGGTCAGCTGATGGACGATCACATCCGGGCGCGCCCGGCCCACGGCCTGTGCGACCTGATCGGGATCGAGCGCGTCGGCGACAACCGGCACGGCCCCCAACTCGGAGAGCTGCTCCTGCTTGGACGCGCTCCGGGTCATGCCGTGGACCTCGTGACCCGCTGCAACCAGACGCGGCACCAGTTGCTTGCCAATCGCGCCCGTCGCTCCAGCCACAAACACTCTCATCATCAACCTCCTTGCTCGTGGTTTCATCAAGACCACGAACAAGAAGGGCCGAAGGGGACACAGCAGGCGTGCGCGCGGCCTCCGGGAAGCCTGCTCGAGCAGTCGCTAGACCTCCACCAACGGCCGAACCTCGACCGCGCCGCCCATCCGCGCTGCCGGGACCCGCGCCGCGATCTCGAGCGCCGCAGCGAGATCGTCCAGTTCGATCACGAGATAGCCGCCGAGGTGCTCCTTCGCGTCGATGAACGGCCCATCCGTAAGCAGTGTCTCGTCGTCCTGAACGCGCACGGTCGTCGCTGTGTCGACCGGCTGCAACTGGTTGCCGCCCACCACCGCCGGCAACTCCAGGATCGCGAGGTACTCCTCATGGATCGCCCGCTGCTCGTCCGCAGGCAACTGCTCGAACTCATCCGCGTCGTAGAGCGGGTAGATCTGGAGCAAATACTTCATTGGTGGCCTCCTTCGCCGGCTCGATAGCTGTCCGCGTTCCTGCCTCTCTGTCGGTAGAGCCCCACGACTTCGGTTGCTTGGTGTGGGATTGTGACGGGTCGAGGTCCGCCCGTCTGTGTTCGGCTTGAGCTACCCAGCCCGAACGGGAACGACACCAAAGATCAATCGGCGCCTCACCTCACGTTCAGGTTGAGACGGAAGAGGTTGTCAGGGTCGTACCGGCGCTTCACCTGGGCGAGACGCTCCAGGGTCGCAGGCGGATAGGCGCGGCGGAGCCCGTCGTCCCCTTCGTCGCCGACGAACCCGACGTAGGCCGCGGCCGGGTTTCCATCTGAGAGTGCATTCGCCAGGCTGGAGACCCAGCTCTTGTGCTCGGGGCGCTCCTCGGGGCGCTCGTGCATGGCCGCGATGTTCACCATCAGCTTCGCGCTTCGGTGGCCGAACGCGGTCGCCTCGTCGGGGACGCGCGCCATTGCGCCGCCGAGGACGCGCAGTTGGACGGCGGCGAACGCGGCAGTAGCGGTTTCGAGGTGCTCGAGGATCGTCTCCCCCGCTCGCGCGGGTAGCTCATCGAGGAGGACGTTCGTCCCTGCGTCGAGCGCCGGGGGTGGGCTTTCGGGCACTGCGAACATCTCCGGGTAGCGGATCGGCCGCACCATGTCGGCGAGCGGCGTCGCGAGCCGCCGAATCGGCGCAACCGCCATCTCGCCGGCCTCGGCACCGCCCGCGTAGACCATCAGGGCGATCACCACCGGCTTGCCGTGGTGCTCCGCCGGGATGAACGGCAGCGGCGGCGCCTTCAGGATGTTCGCGATCATGGAGAGCTCCTCCGGAGCAGCATCGGCTGCGGCGACCAACCCGTTGATCACGTCGGTGCTCGCAGGCAGCATCAACATTCCACCGAGGACCTCGTCGATCTCGTGGAGCCGAAGCCGCAGTCTCGTGGCGACCCCGACGTTGCCGCCGCCGCCCCGGAGGGCCCAGAAGAGATCGCCGTGAGTCTGCTCGTCCACCGCGAGCAGCTCGCCGTCGGCGGTCACCACCTCGGCCGCGAGCAGGTCGTCGATCGCGAGCCCGTTCTTGCGGAGGAGGAAGCCGATGCCGCCGGCGAGGGTGATCCCGCCGAGACCGACGCTGCCCGTGTCGCCGAGCCCGGTCGCGAGGCCTCGTTCGCCGGTCGACCGGGTGTAGTCGCCGGCCGTGACGCCGGTCTGCGCCCACGCGGACCGCCCATCGGCGTCGATTTCGACCGCGTTCATCGCGGACAGGTCGAGGATGATCCCGCCCTCGGATGTGCCGTGACCTGCGCGGCTGTGGCCGCCGCTCCGCACGGCGAGCTCAGCGCCCGTCTCCCGCACCAGGTTGACGACGCGAGCGACGTCGGCTGCATCGGCGGCGCGGATGATCGCCGCAGGACGACGGTCGAAGCCGGTGAAGACGACGCGCCGCAGGTCGTCGTAGCCGGGATCGTCCGCGCCGATCACCTTGCCGTTCAAGCCGGCGCGGAGCCTCGAGATCTGGATGTCTGGCCTGGCGATCACGCTGCCTCCTCGAGCGCGACCTCGACCTCGGCCTCGACCGGCGTCGCAATCGGAGCTGCCTTGGGCTTCGACTCGACAAGGACAGCGGCGATCGCGGCCCCGGCAAGCGCTACACCGATCAGTGCGTAGAAGGCGACGTGGAACCCGTGCGTGAGAGCGGGGCCGCTGAAGGCGGGCACTGCGTGGCTCGAGGCATAGTGGCCGGTCGCGGTGGCGGCGATCGTGGTCATCGCGGCGAGGCCGATCGAGCCGCCGATCGTCCGGCTGGTGTTGACGAGCCCAGAGGCGACGCCAGCGTCGGCAGGCTGGACGCCTGTGAGGCTGGCGATCGTCACCGGCACGAACGAGAGCGCGAGCCCGATGCCACTCAGGATCAGGCCGGGGAAGACGTCCCAGAAGTAGTGCCCGCCCGCGGGCATCTGAGCGTAGAGCACGCCGCCGGCGGCGGTGAGCAGCAAGCCGGCGCTCAGCACCGGGCGTGCCCCCAGCCGGGTTGTCAGCGCCTGGCCGACGTTCGAGAAGCCGATGATCGTGACGGTGATGGCGATGAAGGCGACACCTGTCTCGATCGCCGAGTAGCGCAGGACCTCCTGCAGGTACAGCGTGATCAGGAAGAACTGCGAGAACGCGGTCGCACCGACCATCAGCATCGACACGTTGGCCGCCGAAAGCGTCCGCAGGCGGAAGATCCGCAGCGGCAAGAGCGGCGCCGGCGAGCGAGCCTCGATCCCGACGAACGCAGCGATCAATGCCGCGGCGGTCGCGAGGAGCCCGAGCGTCAGGCCGTCGCTCCAGCCATGCGCGCTCGTCCGGGTGATCGCGTAGACCAGAACCATCAGGCCGGTCGTGATCGAGGTGGCGCCCGCCACGTCGAAGTACCGCTGCGCGAGCGCCGCCCGGCTCTCGCGTACCAGCCAGGGGGTGACCGCGAGGATCGCGGCGCCGACCGGCAGGTTGACGAAGAAGATCCACGACCAGCTCAGGTACGACGTGAGCACGCCACCGAGTAGCACACCGACGGCGCCACCGACGCCGGAGGCTGCGCCCCAGACGCCGAGGGCGATGTTCCGCTCACGTCCCTCGTGGAAGGTGGTGACGACGATCGAAAGCGCAGCGGGCGCGAGCAGAGCGCCACCAAGGCCCTGCAGCCCCCGGGTGACGATCAGCGCGTCTTCCGACCAGGCGAGCCCGGAGAGCAACGAGCCGAAGGTGAACACAAAGACGCCTGTCATGAACAGCCGCCTGCGTCCGAGCAGGTCGCCCAGTCGGCCGCCCAGCAGCAGCATTCCGCCGAACAGGATCGAGTAGGAGGTGATCACCCACTGCAGGCTGTCCTGGGAGAAGTGAAGATCGTTCTTGATCGCCGGCAGCGCGACGTTCACGACCGCGACGTCGACAATGACCATGAACTGCGCGGAAACAGTCACCGCCAGAACAAGCCAGCGCCTCCGCTCAGTGTTCGAAGCGATGTTCGTTCTCATCGGTGCCTCCTTGAACGTTGCTTTCGTCGAGGCGACGAACGGGCGACGCTTGAGGGGACACCGATTTCAGAGCTCGTCGCGACCGGTTGGATCGCAGGCATCGGTGTTCACGCCGCAAGTTCCTCGGACGCCGGCAGCGGCTCCGCTCGGGGTCGAAGTTGACTCACCCGGTTCGGAGCGGCGCGTCGTGTCAGTGCGGCCGCCGCCGCAGCGGCGACCCCGGCGACAAGTGCGCCGGTGGCAGCGTCGAAGAAGAAGTGGTTGCCGGTAGCGACAACCACGAGCAGCACGAACGGCGGGTAGAGCGCTCCAAGAACGCGCACCTGTGGGCGCCGGCCGTAGAGGAGCAGGCTGGCGCCGACGATCAGGGAGTAGCCGATGTGCATGCTGGGGACGGCGGCGTAGGGGTTGTAGAGCGAGCTGACGAGTCCTCTGTTGAGGTCGATGTGGCCGTTCGAAACGGTGTCGGCGATGCCGAGCCGGGCCAGGCGCGGCGGCGCGGTCGGATAGACGAGGAAGCCGATGAGGGCAAGTGCGCTGGCGAGCAGAAGCGTGGTGCGAACGAACGCAAAGGCGGCGGGGCGCCGTCGGTGCAGCCAAAGCAGCACCGCAGTGGTGACGGCGAGGTGCAGCGTCAGATAGGCGGTGCCGAGCAGGCTGGTCAGACCGGGCAGCGCGCGCGCGGCGTGTTGCACGTTCGCTTCGCGAAAGAGATGCAGCCACCGCTCGAGCGCGACGACGTCGCGCGCGTGGTGGTCGGCTTCGCCTCCGTCGCTCACGACGAGACCCCGCGCGAGCTCGTAGAGGCCGTACAGGATCAGTACTGCGGCTGCTTCGCTCCTTAGCGGGTGCCGGGTGGACAGCCACCGCCGCAAGCCGGCGGCGGTGTGCGTCGCGGCCGCCGTGATGCTCATGCCGCTGCTGCCGTCGGTCGCTGATGCCGCCGGCGGGCCGTTCCGCGAGTTGGCTGGTCTTGTTTCCCTCATGGGCGAAGGCTGGTCGTGGTTTCGACCTGCCACGAACGGGAGGGACGGAATGGGACAGCTACCCGTTGGCGAGTTGGTCGCGGCGGCGCTGAAATTTCCACGCGTCCCCTCGTGCGTCCCCCGTTCGTCGACATGACGAAAGCACGAGAGAAAGGGAAACGATCATGGAGACGCCAAGCAAGATTGCCGTCGCGGGCGCCACCGGACGGGCCGGTCGCCACGTCGTCGACGTCCTGACGGGGAAAGGGCACGACGTTGTCGCGATCTCGCGCTCGAACGGTGTAGACATCGTCACGGGCGAGGGCCTTCAGGAAGCGTTGATCGGCGTCCAGTCGATCGTCGACGTCGCCACCAGCGCCTCTCCGGAGCAGGCTCCAGCGACCGAGTTCTTCACCGCAGCCGCCCGCAACCTGCAGGACGCGGGCGCGCGCGCAGGGGTGGAGCGAATCGTCGTTGTCTCAATCGTCGGGGTCGATCGCTTCACTCACGGCTACGGCGCTGCAAAGCTCGTCCACGAGCAGGCAATGCTGTCAGGACCGGTCCCCGCGCAGATCCTGCGGGCGACACAGTTCCACGAGTTGGTTGCCCAGCTCACCGACTGGGGCCGCCAGGGAGACGTGAGCTACGTCCCGAATATGCGCACGCAACTCGTGTCTGCATTTGCCGTCGCGCAAGAGCTCGCCGACCTCGCAACCCGCGAGGGGATCGGGACATCGAACGACCCGATCCCGGAGATCGCCGGGCCGAGAGTCGAGAGTCTCGTCGAGGTGGCGACGTTGCTGGCCGCCCGACGGAGAGACACCGTCAGGATCGAAGGCGTGACCGATCCGGACGACCCAGACGGAGAGCTGTACGAGGCGGGTGCCCTCCTTCCGGGCCCCGGCGCCAAGCTGGCCGGCCCGAGCTTCGAGGACTGGCTCGAAGCAACGCTCTGAGGACTTCGGGACAGCTACGCGCCGACTTCGGCGACGCGCCGCCGCAGAAAGCGGCGCTCGGGCTCGGTGTGCGCGAGCTCGAGGGCGCGTTGGTACTCGGTCCGCGCCTCGTCGGTCCGGCCCATGCGTCGCAGCAGGTCGGCGCGTGTCGAGTGGAAGTACTGGTAGCCGTCAAGATCGAGTCGGTCGACGAGGGTAAGCCCCGCTTCCGTGCTTGCCGCCTCGGCCACGGCGATCGCGCGGTTCAACTCGGCGACCGCTGAGCCGGTCAGCGCCACGAGCTCGCCGTAGAGCGCGGCGATCTGCGGCCAGTCACGTGGCTCCTCCATATGGAGCGACGCGATCGCCGCCTGGATGACGTAGGGCCCGCGACCCTCAAGCGCGACGGCGCGACCGAGCGCTTCGCGCCCGCGGGCGATGCGAGCGCCGTCCCAGAGTGAGTGGTCTTGGTCGGCGAGCAACACGAGCTCGCCGTCCGCGAACCTGGCCGCTCGGCGGGCGTCGTTGAGCAGCATCAGCGCGTGGAGCCCGTGCACCTCGGGCTCATCCGGCATCAGCTCGGCGACCGCCGCGCCGAGGCGGAGCGCCTCCGCGGCGAGGTCGACGCGGCCGTCGTAGCCCTCGTTGAAGATGAGGTAGACGACCGCGAGTACCGCTCCCAGTCGCTCAGGGAGCAGATGGTCGGCCGGCACCCGGAAGGGGATGCCTGCGTCCTTGATCTTTCGTTTCGCCCGCGAGAGTCGCCGCTTCATCGTCTCTTCGGGAACGAGGAAGGCGCGGGCGATCTCTTCCGTGCGAAGCCCGCCGAGGGCGCGCAAAGTCAGCGCCACCTGCGCCTCGAGCCCGAGCGAGGGATGGCAGCAGGTGAAGATCAGCTCGAGCCGCTCGTCAGGGAACGTCTTCTCGTCCATCTCTTCGTCCAGCTCGTCTTCCACGGGATCGGACACCTCGAGCAGGCGCGTCTTCTCGGCGAGTGTGCGCTCACGACGCAGGCGGTCGATCGCGCGATTGCGCGCGGTGACCGTCAACCACGCGCCTGGATTGGGCGGCGTGCCGTCGCGCGGCCAACGCTCCGCGGCAGCGGCGAACGCCTCCTGCGCGGCATCCTCGGCAAGATCGAAGTCGCCGAGGAAGCCGATCAGGCTGGCGAGGACGCGGCCCCACTCGTCACGGAAGACCTGCTCGAGCAGCGCCTACCGCTCCACCAGGGGCCGCACCTCGACCGCGCCGCCCATCCGCGCGGCCGGGACCCGTGCGGCGAGCTCGAGCACCACATCGAGATCGTCCGCTTCGACCACGATGAACCCGCCGACGTGCTCCTTCGCGTCGACGAACGGACCGTCCGTGAGCAGCGTCTCTCCGTTCTGGACGCGGACGGTCGTCGCAGCCTCGACCGGCTGCAGCTGCTCGCCGGTGAGGATTCCCGGGAACTGCCGGAGGGCGAGGTACTCGTCCACGATCGCTTGCTGCTCGTCCGCCGAAAGCTGCTCGAACGCCTCCACCGAGCTGCCCGGGTAGTTCTGGAGCAGGTACTTCATGCTGTCCTCCTTCGTAGCGCTTTTCTCCCCTGTACAACGAATGCAAACGGCGAGAGGGGACAGCCCTCGCCACCCGCCAAGCAGACCTAACCGCTTAGTGGGACGCCGAACGCTGCGTACATGGCGTGGAATGCCCAGACGCCCAGGGCGAACAACGCAGTGATGACGACGATCGAGGTCACGCCGCGCCCTGCACGGCTGGGAATCCTGGTCACGAGCCAGGCGCCGAGCAGGGCGATCGCGCCGATCGCCGGGACGTAGAACCGGACGACCTGCACGGTGACACTGGTCGGGTCGGTCGTCCAGGTGTAGGCGGAGTACAGGGCCCAGATTGCGAACCACGACGCGGCGAGGGCGACACCGACCGCTAGATCGCGACGGGCCAACGCGCCCGCCTCGCTGTCGGCCCGGGGGAGCAGCAGCCACCGCACGACGATCCATGCCAGCGCGATCAGTCCGAGCACCAGCATCGGCATCGCCCGCATCAGGTGCGCGGGCATGATCCGCAGGTTCGGCCCGATTGCGCCGAGTGCGAACGTGACCTCGCCGGGCTGGTACCCGGTTGTCAGCGGGCCGCCGTAGACGAGATCGTCGAAGACGGCCACGCCAACGCCGAAGACGGCCACCGAGGCGAGCCACCAGCACAGCGTGCGGAGGGGCAGCCTTGCGGCTCGCAGCCGCCACGCCGCGATCACGGTCACGACGGCGCAGCCGAGGATCACGATATTGGTGTAGCGGACGAAGGTCGCGATCTCGATCGCCAGGAATCCGGCGAGGCCGGCCCACGTGCGTCGCCGCGAACTTGCTTCGGTTGCCAGCATCGCCCAGAGCAGGGCGCCGGAGCCGGCCGCGATCAGCGAGGCGTCGGTGAACGTCGGCATGTAATCGCGCCAGGCGAACGCCAGGGCGGCTCCGGATGAGCAGTACAGACCCACCGCAGCGAGACCGCCGAAGCCCCCGAGCCAACGCCGGGCGCCGATGAACAGCCCGAGGCACGCCAGTGCCCCGCAGAACAGCGGCGCCCAGCGGATGATCCCGAGCGCCTCGAACGGCGCCGCGAGAAACGGATAGCCCGGATCCTTCTCGCTGATATACCGACCGTTGGCGAGCTCGACCCACTGGTTCGGCGGGGCGGCCGGGTTGTCGCCCAGCTTCCTTGCGAGGGTCTCTGCCTGAGCGGTTGACAACGTCAGGAAATGCCCTTCGGTCATCGCCACGATCGATGCGCGGTAGGCGCCGTCATCCGGCTCAGCAGTCTGGGGCGCGACGGACAGGACTATGACGCACAGCGCCGCGAAGGCGGCAACGGCGAGCGCGGCTTCCGCCCATGCCGCTCGGCTACCGCGTCCCACCGCCGACGCTGCCCCGTCGACGCGGCCGGGCAGCCTCCTGCCTGACGTGATGATCGGGGCCGTCGGCAGGTTGTTCATGCGTCTGGTTCTACGCCCCGGCGGATGACATCAGCGCTACGCGTGATGTCGAATGGATGTCACGTCGACCGGCGCATACTTGGCTGGATGCGGGTGTTGCTGGTGGAGGACCATGCGACCCTTGCCGGCCGGATCGCTCAGGGGCTCCGTCAGGCGGGGATGGCGGTGGACGCCGTGTGCGACGGCGCGGCGGCAGTGGAGGCCGCCGCGCAGACGGCGTATGACGTAATCGTGCTCGACCGTGACCTGCCGCTTGTGCACGGCGACCAGGTGTGTCGGACGCTCGCCGGCTCCGGCCCGCGGATCCTCATGCTGACCGCTGCCGCTCAGGTCGAGGATCGGGTGGATGGCCTGGAGCTGGGCGCGGACGACTACCTCGGCAAGCCGTTCGTGTTCGCCGAGCTCGTCGCTCGCGTGCGGGCGCTCTCGCGCCGGGCGCCGTCCGCGCCGCCGGTCCTGCGCCGAGGCGACCTCACTGTCGACCGCGCCCGGCACCGCGCCGGCCGCGGCTCGCGACCGTTGTCTCTGACGCGCAAGGAGTTCGGAATCCTGGAGATGCTGCTGGCCGCCGACGGTGCTCTGGTCAGTGCCGAGGAGCTACTCGAGCACGTGTGGGACGCGGACGTAGATCCGTTCAGCAACATCGTCTCGGTGACGATGACTCGTTTGCGGCGCAAGCTCGGCGATCCGCCGCTGATCGAAACCGTGATCGGCAAGGGATACCGGATGTGAGCCGCCTCCTCCGGCTGACCGTTCGCGCCCGCCTGACCCTGCTCTACACCGGGCTCTTCGCCGTATGCGGAGCGATCGTCGTCGCGGTCACCTACATCCTCGTGGCGCGGCTGGAGCCGCAGGGGCAGAGCCAGCAGGCTCCGGCTAGTTTCCTGGCGCGGTGCCGGTCCGAACAACTGAGCGCCCATCCCAACGACCGCCTCCTTGCCAAGTGCAACGCGTACTTCCAGCTTCAGGGCGCGCGGCACCAGCGCGACGTCACTCTCTCGCATCTCCTGCAGTACTCGCTGATCACGCTTGCCGTGGTTATCGCCCTCGCCGCGGTTCTCGGCTGGATCGCTGCGGGGCGGGCGCTCCGCCCCGTGCACAGGATCACCGCCGCCGCCCGCGCCGCTTCGGAACGCAACCTGTCGGCGCGGGTCGCGCTGCGCGGTCCTCGCGACGAACTCCACGAGTTGGCCGAAACCTTCGACGAGATGCTCGATCGGCTCCAGGCCACCTTCGAGGGCCAACAGCGTTTCATCGCGAACGCCTCCCATGAACTGCGCACCCCGCTCGCCGTCATGGGCGCGACCATCGACGTCGTGCTGGACAACCCCGACAGCACGCCCGACGACCTGCGCGGCATGGCGACCGACATCCGCGCCGCAGTCGATCACGCCGAGCACCTCATCGGCGCGCTGCTGATCCTCGCCCGCAACGAGCGCGGGCTCACCGTCCACGACGAGGTCGACCTGGCCACCGTCGCCGAAGACGTCCTCGACACCGCCGACCCGGGCAACCGGCAGGTGCACGCCACGCTCGAGCCCGCCGTCATATCGGGCGACCCGGTGCTGGCCGAACGCCTCATCGCGAACCTGATCGACAACGCGGCCCGCTACAACGCCGCCTCCGGTGACATCTGGATCAGCACCCGCACCGCGGCGGGCAGCAGCGAGCTGACGGTGGCCAACACCGGCGCGGTCATCAGCCTCGCGGATGCCGACCGCATCTTCCAGCCGTTCCACCGGCTCAACGACCGCACCTCCCATGACGGCTTCGGACTCGGCCTGACCATCGTCGCCTCCATCGCCGCGATCCACGGCGGCACCGCCACGGCCCGTCCCCGCAACGGCGGCGGCCTGTCCGTCACGGTCACCATCCCCTCGGCCGGCACCCCGGCATCCCGCTCGGTCACGGGGTCGTTGCCGGCGGGCTCGGGCTCTCAACGCGCCAGAAGCCGGCCGAGTGGACCCCGACGGCAACGAGGCTCGCCACAAGGAACGTCACCCCCGCGACCCACGTGATGTCCCAGAAGGCGGCGACGAGCCCGACGAAGCCGGCCAGCTGGGCGATCGCCCGCGCGAGCGTGACCGACACGGACGCGGTTCGCCGACCTCGGAACGCCTCCTGCCGGTTGACCAGCACGAGCGCCGCCAGCAGTGGGATGGCCACCGCGAACGCGATTGTGGCGACCCTGGCGGGGGTGTCGAGCGAGCTCGCCTCCAGGAACCCCTGCACCATGACCACGGCGATCGCGATCAGCCCCCCGTACATCACCCCGATCTGCCGGAGCATCTCCTCCTTCATCTCGCCGGTCTCGGTCGCCGCCGTGATCCGCTCGGCCTCCGCCCTGGCGCGTGCTTCCGCGTCCCGAGCACTCCGCCTCGCCTCGTCGGCAACATGGGCGTGTTCGCGCTCAGAGTCGTCGCTCACAGGTCGCTCCTTTCACCTAGCTGTCCTGAGGATCGAAGGTAGTGCACAGGAACTGCGTGGCGACCTCGACGCTTGCCTATGATCGGCGAAGGCGATTCTGTCTCCAAGGGAGGGAATCGATGCACGTAGACGTCAAGGGGACGCGGCTGTGGTTCGACGTCGATGGGCCGGGGCTCGTTCCCGACGGCGACGAGATGCGGGAGCGGCCGACGGTTTTGTTGATTCACGGCGGTCCCGGCGTCTACGACCATTCGTACCTCAAGCCGCACTTCGCGCCGCTTGCGGTGCACGCCCAGGTCGTCTACCTCGATCTTCGTGACCATGGACGTTCGACATGGCGCGACCCATCTGCGTGGAGCTTTGAGGCGTGCGCCGATGACATTCGCGCCTTCTGTGACACCGTTGGGATAACCGGACCGATCGTCTTTGGGCACTCGATGGGCGCGCCGATCGTTCTGCTCTACGGCGCGCGACACCCCGGACACGCGGCAGGGTTGATCGTTCAGTCCGGGTTCGCGCGCTGGGACGCGGCGCGGATGGTCGATGGCTTCCGCCGCGTCGCCGGCGACGAGGTAGCAGAGATCGCCGGGTGCAGCTACGCCGGGGAGTCGGTGCCCGAGGAGGAGTCGGCTCGCGTCTATGCCGCGTTCGGTCCACACCGGCCGAGCAACCAGCGAGAAGCTCACACGCCCAAGAATCTCGAGCTCAACTCGCGCGGGATGGAGCTGATCCGGCGTCTCGACATCGTCGATCAGCTCGGGTTGGTCGACTCGCCGACGCTCGTCTCGGTGGGCGAGTTGGACCCCGTCACACCGGTCGCAGCCGCTGAAGAGATCGTCACCTCACTTCCGCATGGGAGCGCGCGCCTCGAGGTCATCGACGCCGCGGGGCATTTCACCTGGATGGACGCTCCCGAGCGGTACTGGCCGATGATCGAGGAGTTCGTCCGAGCGGTGAGCCGCGAACGCGTCGAAGCGTAGCTCGGACCCCGAGCGATGGACGGGCGCGATCTAACCGACCTTCTTCGTGAGCACGCCTCGCGGCACCTGGTGCCGGGCGCAGGGATCGGGATCCTCCGCGAGGGGGAGGTGGTCGATGCGTACACGGGCGTCGCGGACGCGACCAAAGACGAGCCGGTGAAACCCGAGACGCGGTTTGCCGTCGGCTCGTTGTCCAAGTCGATGGTCGCCACAGCGATCGCTCGCCTCGCCGGCAGCGGGCAGCTTTCGCTCGACGATCCCGTGGCATCACATGTTCCCGAGCTGCAGGGTGCTGATTGGGCTGCACGGGCAAGCGTGCGCGATCTCCTCGGCAATCGTTCACGGATTCCTCTCCGCGCCGAGTTCGAGTTCTCCGCGTTTCCGGGCGATGACGCCGGGGCGCTCACCCGGTTCGTCGAACAGCTTTCGACGGGTGATCCGACGCCTCCGGTCTGGTCGTACTCGAACGCCGGGTGGTGCGTTCTCGGCCGCGTGTTGGAGACACTGACCGGCTTCGCGTGGGAGGACGCGATGCGCGTCGCGCTCTTCGAGCCGCTCGAAATGGAGCAGACGACGTTCGTCGGAGCAGCGCCGAACGTGCCTCGCGCTGCGGGCCACGAGACGACGGCACGCGGTGTCGTCCATGCCGACCCGTGGACGCCGCGCGCCCTCGGACCCGCTGGCTCGACGCTCCTCTCGACGGTGACGGACGTGCTGCGGTTCGCGCGGACGCATCTCGACGACCCGTCCCTCGCGGCGTTGCGCATAACTCAGGAGGAGATCCGGATTCACGCGTGGTTCGATGCATGGTGTCTCGGCTGGGCTCGATTCGACTGGGGTGGCGGTGCCGTCTGGGGCTGGGATGGCCTGATCAGTGGACAGCGCGCCGTTCTGCGGCTCGTGCCGGAGCGTCGTGGCGCGGCCGTCCTGCTCACCAACTGCGGCAGCGGGCGAGCCCTGTATCGGTCGATCTTTCCGCCGGTCATGAAGGCGTGGTTCGACACACATGTGCCACCGCTTCGACTCGAACCGTCGGACGGTGCGGCAGGCGAGCTTTCACGCTTCGCCGGTGTCTACGCCTGGCCTGACCGGCGCTGCGACGTGACCGCCACCCAGGGCTCTCTCCTACTCGCGGGCGGAGGGCGAACCGTGGAGGCGCTCCCCCTCGACGACCAGACGTTCCTCGTCGATCGCGGCGACCCCGATACGCCTACCGCGACGTTCGCTGGATTCGACGACGACGGACGTCCGGCTGTTCTCTACGACATGCTCTGGGGCCTGCCACGCGCGTAGGGTCGTCGACGACTGGTACACACCCCATCTCGTCAGGTAAGTGTTGCTGCGCCTGGCCGACAGGGCTAGTTTGACGCGGAGCTCTCACGACCGGAAAGGAGGTCGTGGGAGCCGCACCTGGCAACGAGGGGAGGTTGTAATGAGCACCACCGTCCAGACCGCCACAGGCATCCGTCCCTTCCACACCGAGATTCCCGACAAAGAGCTCGCCGAGCTGCGTCGCCGCATCGACGCGACGCGCTGGCCCTCCCCGGAGCTGGTCGCCGATCGATCGCAGGGGGTGCAGCTGGCGACGCTCCAGGCGCTCGCGCGCTACTGGACGACCGAGTACGACTGGCGCAAGGCCGAGGCGAAGCTCAACGACTTGCCGCAGTTCACGACCGAGATCGACGGCGTGGACATCCACTTCATCCACGTCAAGTCGGCTCACGAGAACGCGTTGCCGCTGATCATGACGCACGGCTGGCCCGGCTCCGTCGTGGAGTTGATCGACTCCGTCGGCCCGCTGACCGACCCGACCGCGCACGGCGGCAGCGCCGAGGATGCCTTCGACCTGGTTCTGCCCTCCTTGCCCGGGTACGGCTTCTCGGGCGAGCCGGCGGAGATCGGCTGGGACCTCGGCCGGACCGCACGGGCGTGGGCCGAGCTGATGCGCCGTCTCGGCTACACCCGCTATGTCGCCCAGGGCGGCGACGTCGGCGCCGGCGTCACCGACGCGATGGGACGCCAGGCACCCGAGGGGCTGATCGGCATCCACACGAACCTGCTCGTGCCCGCGCTGGGCGGCACCATGCCGACGGACACGGACGAGGAACGCGCCGCGGCCGCGCAGATCGCCACCTTCGGGAAGTCCGGAAACGGCTACTTCGTCGAGATGGCCACCCGCCCGCAGACGATCGGCTACGCGCTGCTCGACTCCCCAGTCGCTCTGGCCGCCTGGATGGCCGACCACGACACCGACGCCTACTACAAGATCTCCCACGCGTTCGTGGACGGGCAGCCCGTCGGGCAATCTCACGCGCGACCACATCCTCGACAACATCACGCTGTACTGGCTGACCGGCACCGGCGCCTCCGCGGCCCGGTCGTACTGGGAGGCCTACGGGCCGGACGCCCCGGCCGCGGGTCGTCAGCCCCTGGCGCCGCCGACGATCCCGTTCGGCTTCACCACGTTCCCCGGCGAGATCTGGCGGACGCCGCGCAGCTGGGTCGAGGCGAGCTACCCGAACGTCATCTACTTCAACGAGGTCGACAGGGCGGCCACTTCGCCGCCTGGGAGGAGCCGGAGTTGTTCACGACCGAGATCCGTGCCGCATTCAGGTCACTTCGATGACCAGCGCTGCTGACACTCCGACTGTCGTGCTGGTGCACGGCGCGTTCGCCGACGCCTCGAGCTGGAACGGCGTGATCGAACGACTGCAGGCCAAGGGCCTGACGGTGACGGCGCCTGCCAATCCGCTGCGCGGGATCACCGCCGACTCCGCGTACCTTGCGGCGCTGCTCGGGCAGATCGACGGGCCTGTGCTCGCCGTCGGCCACTCGTACGGTGGCGCGGTGATCACGAACGCCGCGACCGGTGCGAAGAACGTCGTCGGCCTCGTCTATGTGGCGGCATTCGCCCCCGATGAGGGCGAGATGCTGGGTGCGGTCGAAGCTGCGTCCAAGGACAGCGTCCTCAACAGCGCGCTCGTCCCCGGGCAATACCCGACGCCGAACGGCGGATCGGCGACGGAGTTCTCCATCGACCCGGCCAAGGTCCGCGAGGCCTTCGCCGGCGATCTCTCCGACGCCGAGGCCGGACTGATCGGGGCGACCCAGCGGCCCGTCGCCGAATTGGCGTTCTCCGAGCCGAACGGGGCGCCCGCCTGGAAGAACCTGCCCACCTGGTCGGTCGTCGCCACGGGCGACAAGGCGGCCGGCGCCGATGTCGTCCGCTCGATGGCGCAGCGTGCCGGTGCGACGATCACCGAGCTCGAGGGCTCGCACGTGATCATGATCTCGCAGCCTGAGGCAGTGACCAACGTGATCCTGGAGGCTGTCGCCGCCACCTCCTCGGGGAGCGTCAGTTGAGCGCAACGAGCACCTCGTTCGGCCCCACCGTGCAGATCGACGCCGGGCTGCTGGACGTCGGTTACGTCGAGGCCGGTCCCGCCGACGGTCCTGCAGTTGTCCTGCTGCACGGATGGCCGTACGACATCCACAGCTACGCCGACGTGGCGCCGCTGCTGGCAGAGGCGGGTCACCGGGCGATCGTCCCGTACCTCCGCGGCTTCGGCACGACGCGCTTCCTGTCGGACGAGACCGTCCGCAACGGCGAACAGGTGGCCCTCGCGGTCGACGTGATCGCCTTGATGGACGCACTCGGGATCGAGAGGGCCGTCGTCGCCGGCTTCGACTGGGGCGCGCGAACCGCCGACATCGTCGCCGCGCTCTGGCCGGAACGCTGCACCGGGCTGGTCTCGGTGAGCGGCTACCTGATCGGCAGCCAGGCAGCCGGCAGGAAGCCGTTGCCACCGGAGGCCGAGCTGCAGTGGTGGTACCAGTACTACTTCGCCACGGAGCGCGGCCGTGCCGGCTACGAGAAGTACCGGCGCGAGTTCGCGAGGCTGATCTGGCGAACCGCCTCGCCGAGGTGGAACTTCGACGACGCCACCTTCAACCGGAGCGCGGCGTCGTTCGACAACCCCGATCACGTCACGATCGTGATTCACAACTACCGCTGGCGGATCGGGCTGGGCGACGGCGAGGCCAAGTACGACGAGCTCGAGAAACGGCTCGCCGAGAGCCCCGTCATCGCCGTGCCCGCGATCACGCTCGAGGGTGATGCCAACGGCGCGCCCCACCCGGAACCGGGTGCCTATACCACGAAGTTCGCAGGCCCGTACTCCCACCGGACGATCGAGGGCGGCATCGGACACAACCTCCCGCAGGAAGCCCCGGCGGCGTTCGCCGATGCGATCCTCGAGGTGGGCAGGATGGGCACGTGAGCCTCTTCGGCAAGCAACGAAATGCCGGAAGCGCGCCGCCCGTCGAAGGACGCCTTCCCGGGTTCGAGGGGGCGACCGGGTGGCTCAACTCGCCGCCGCTCGCGGCGCCGGACTTGCAGGGGAAGGTCGTGCTCGCCGATTTCTGGACCTACACCTGCATCAACTGGCTGCGCACGCTGGGCTACGTCCGCGCGTGGGCCGAGAAGTACGAGGATCACGGACTGGTCGTCGTCGGCGTCCACACGCCGGAGTTCCCGTTCGAGGCGGAACCCGACAACGTCCGCGAAGCCGCGGGTGACATGAACGTCGGGTACCCGATTGCGCTCGACCCCGACTACGCCGTCTGGGACGCCTTCGCCAACAGGTACTGGCCCGCGGTCTACGTCGCCGACGCGGACGGTCGCATCCGACATCACCAGTTCGGCGAGGGCGGATACGAAGAATGCGAACGGATCATCCAGCAGTTGTTGCGCGAGGCGGGGCAGCAAGGCGTCGGGGACGATCTGGTCTCCGTCGTGCCGGACGGTCTCGAGGCGCAGGCCGACTGGACGAACCTGGAGTCTCCCGAGACCTACCTCGGCTATCTGCAAGCTCAGAACTTCGCCTCTCCAGGTGGTGCCGCGTTCGACGAGCGCCGCACCTATGTTGCACCGGATTCGTTGAGACTCAACCAGTGGGCGCTGTCCGGTGACTGGACGGTCGAGAGGCGCGCCAGCGTGATCGACCGCGCCGACGGACGGATCGCGTTCCGGTTTCACGCCCGCGATGTCCATCTCGTGATGGCACCGCGTGCGCGAGGCACGTCGGTACCGTTCCGCGTCCTCGTCGATGGAGAGCCTCCGGGCGTCGCCCACGGGCTCGACGTCGACGAGGCGGGCCACGGAATGCTGATGCAGCCGCGGCTCTATCAGCTGATTCGCGAGCGGGGATCGATCACCGACCGCACGTTCGAGATCACGTTCGCCGGTCCCGCCGAGGCTTACGTGTTCACGTTCGGCTAGGCACTTGGCGGGATCGAGAGTCGAGGCAGCCGTCACCGAGGACATCGCGCCGACCGGCGTTCTGCGCGCCTCGATCAATCTCGGCAACCCGGTGCTCGCCCACGGAACGCCTGAGTCGCCGTCGGGCGTTGCGGTCGAGATCGCGCGGGAGCTCGCGGCACGTCTCGACGTTCCGCTCCAGCTGTTCTGCGTCGACGCAGCTCGCAAGTCGTTCGACGCAATCAGCACCGGACAGGCGGACATCTGCTTCCTCGCGATCGAGCCCGCACGACAGGCGGAGGTCGCCTTCACCGCACCGTACGTCGTCATCGAAGGCGTCTTCGCCGTCCGCAAGAGCTCGAGCATCGAGACGATCGCCGACGTCGACCGCGGAGGCGTGCGCGTCGGCGTCAAGAACGGCTCGGCCTATGACCTGTTCCTCTCCCGCACCCTCGAGCACGCGGCCGTGGTGCGGGGAGACGAGGGCGTGGACACGTTCCTGCAGTTGGGGCTCGACGTCGCCGCCGGCATCCGGCAGCCGCTGGCCGCGTTCGTGGGAGCCTCTCGCTCGTGTGAACGTGGGACGGTCCCCGGCATCCGGCAGCCGCTGGCCGCGTTCGTGGAGAGCCACTCCGACCTTCGCCTGCTCGACGGGCGGTTCATGGAGATCCGACAGGCGCTGGGCACGACCAGGACCCGGGCTGCAGAGACCATCCGGTTCCTGCACGCCTTCATCGAGGAGCTCAAAGCCGGCGGCCTGATCGCCGATGCGCTGCAACGCGCGAACCAGAGCGCAAGCGTCGCGCCGCCCGAACCTGCCGAATGAACTCAGGCTGCACCACGGTCGGTCGACCCGCTAGAGCAGGACGGCGGCGTTTACGAGCAGCAGCAGTCCGATGACGACGAGCGCGTAGACGGTGGCCGTCGCCCGCTGAGCAGCGAGCCATTCGAGGGCCTGATCGAGCCGGGTGAGCACCAAGTCGCCGAGCAGCAAGTAGGCGACCACCGGCAGCCACACGAGAACGGTCGCGAGGAGGCCGTACCAGAAGACGAGCGCCGCCTCGTCGGACCCGGTGGCTCCCGCGGCTGCGATCGAGGCGGAGGCGAGTACCGTGAGAACGAGGCGTTTCGGCCCGCCGATACCGAGCAACAATCCGAGCCCGGACGCGGTGAGCAGATGGACCCGCTGCAGGCGGTCGAGCGCTGCGTGCGACCTGCCGCTCGACGATCGCTTCAGCACCTCCGGGTGCCGCCGAACCACCAGTGCGAGCAAGAGAAGCGTGACGCCCAGGCCGAGTGCGAGGAGCCCCTGGAAGGTCGGATGCGATTTCGTTCGATGGGGAATCGTCACCGCCCCGAGCGTGACCAGCAATGCGCACGCGAGCAACTGCCCGGCGACCACGCCGACGGCAAAGCCGAAGGCCTGGAGGCGGCCCGTGCGCATCACGGTGAGGGTCGCAGCGACGCCGAGCGGGCTCAGCGTGGCGATCAACGCATACGGAATCAGCTGGGCAGCCGAGCTCAACGCAATCGCCGCAGCTCCATTTCCCTATCCGGCGTAGGTGGCGGCCGCCGGCTGCATCACCTCGTGCATCGCGACTGCAAGCCGCCCGGCCTCCTTCGGTTCGAGGTCCGTGGTGGTGATCCGGATCCCGGGCGGCGCATCGAAGCGGTAGCGCTCACCCGGGCTCACCGCCCAGCCGCGCTCGAGCAGCAGTTGCACCGCCTGGGCCTCGTCGGTGAGCGGCACCCAGACGCCGAGCCCGGTGCGCCCGTACGAGACGATCCCCTCCGCGCCGAGTGCATCGACGAGCGCAGCCCGCCGTTCGGCGTACGTCCGCGTCGCGCGCGCGAGCAGCTTCCTGGTCGCGGCGCTCGACCAGAGGAGGGCAGCCGTCTGCTGGAGCAGGTGGCTCACCCAGCCAGGCCCGAGCAGCTGCCGCCCTTCGACGCGGCTGATCGTCAGCGAGTCACCGGCGACAAGCCCGATACGCAGGTCGGGGCCGAGCACCTTCGACAGCGAACGGATCACCACCCAGTGGGCGCTCGCACCGTGGACGCCGAAGTACGGAGCGCCCGCTACGGCGGCGACGTAGTCGTCCTCGACGACGAGCACCTCGGGGTACCTTCCGAACACCTCAAGGAGCGCCGCCGACCGCTCGGCGTCGAGGGCGACCCCGGTCGGGTTCTGCCCGCGCGGCGTCACGACAGCCGCCTTCGCACCGCGTCGAAGCGCCTGTTCGAGCGCGTCCGGAACGATGCCGCCTTGATCGAGCCGAGCAGGCTCGAGCTCGAGCCCGAGTGCGTGGAGCAGATCGGTGATCCGCGGCCAGCACGGATCCTCGACCACGACGCGATCGCCGGGCAGGAGTCGCGTCTGCAGGACACGCTCGATCCCGTCGAGCGCTCCACCGAGCACGGCGATCTCACCGTCGACACCCTCCGCGGCGAAGTCTGCCTCCGCCAGCTCGACGAGAGCCGCCAGCTTGATCGGTCCACCGTAGAGCTTGTGCCCGGGATCGAGCTGGGCGAGCACCGGCCCGAGTGGCGGCAGGAGGGCCGGGTCGGGGTTGCCGCTGGCAAGGTCCCGCGTGTTCGGCGGCAGCGGGCCGCCGCCTCGAACCCGCAGCGGCGGCCGGGTGGCGACCACGGTGCCGCGGCGGCGATTTGCGGTCACGAGCCCACGCCTGCTCAGCGTTCGATAGGCGGCGGCGACCGTCGCCGGGCTCACCTCGAGCGCGGCCGCGAGGTCACGGACCGCGGGCAGACGCTCACCGGGCGCGAGCCGGCCGTCGGCAATCGCCGCTTCGATCGTCGCCGCGGTCGCCGCACCCCCTGCCCCGCGTCCGATCGCTTGCGCGAGATCAGACATCACTATGTACTGTAACAAACGGCCTTAACGCGAGCGGTGAAATATGCTCTGACCGACCCAAACGACGATGTCAGAGCACAAGCGTTTCACCGCGGAAGAAGCACGCCGGGTCGGCGAAGAGATCGGCATCGACTGGGCGGCCTCGGCGTTCGGCGTCGACGAGTTCCGCGACGGCATGGACGTCGAGCTCGAGCACGGACTCCACGATCTCGGCACCAACGTCACCGGTGACGATCCCCACATCACAGGGAAGATTGCGCGCGCCCATCTGAACGAGTTCCCCGATTACTACACGCGGCTCGGGCGCATGGAAGCCGAGGCAGACGAGTACTGGGCCGATCGCCAACGCGACTAACGTGTGGGCGGCGCCGAAGCCGTAGCGGTTTGCACAGCGGGTGAGTGCCGCCAACGCTGAGGCTCGGCGTGGACGGCCTCCATCACGGGCCGCCGATCACGTGAATGACCTCGATACCAGGTCGCATAGCGCGTGGTGAGCGGCCGCGAACTGAGGCCGTGCGCATAGATCGAGAGAACGATCGTGAACACGACTACGACTGCGATCGTCGAGTCGTACGGCAGGTTCGTCTCGTCGAGGACGATCACGGTGAACACGATCGACGCGAGGCCGCGCGGCCCGAACCAGCCGGCGAATGCGACGGTGGGAAGCCGCGCACGTGTCCCGGCGAACGCGACGGCGACGGGCAGCATGCGCACGGCGGTGAGACTGAGAACGGCGTAGAGCGCTGCGGTCCAGGTGAGCTTGGACAAGAACGGCCCGACGAACGCGGCCCCGAAGACGATGAACGTGCCGGCGTTCGCAAGCCCTCCGAGCTCCCCCAGCAGCAGCGTCGTGCCTTCGCCGTCGCGGAGGACGGCGCCGAACGTGCAGCCGCCGACGAAGGCGGCGATGAACCCACTGCCGCCGAGCGGCGTGGCGAGCCCGTAGGCAAGCGCCGCCGTCCCGACAGGCACGACCTGCATCCAGGCGACGTCGGTCAGCTCGCGGCCGCGGGCGGACCGGAGCAGGTACGCGCCCGCCGCACCGCAGACGACGCCCACCAGCAACCCGTAGCCGATCGCCTTCTCGACGAGCGTGAACGCACCGTGGTCGCTCAGCGTGTGCGCTTCCGACCCGCTCAGCGCGAGCGCGATGAACAGCAGCGGGACGCAGATGCCGTCGTTCAAGCCGGACTCGACGTTGAGCCCCTGACGAATGCGCGACGGGAGCCGTTGATCGGTGACGACCGCCTGTCCCAGCGCGGCATCGGTCGGCGCGAGGATGATCGCAAGCAGGAGCGCCTCGCCGAGGCTCAGCTCTCGGAAGAGGCCTGCCGCGAGCCCGAAGCCAGCGAGGATCGTCAGCGGGAGGCCGATGCCGAGCAACCTCGCCGGCACGAGGTACTCCTTGCGCAGCGCCCGGAGGTCGATGCGCGACGCGTCGGCGAAGAGCACGAGCGTGAGCGTCGCTTCGGCCAACAGTCGCACCGATTCGCTGCGGGCGCCGAGGCCGATCCACCCGAGGCCCTTGTTGCCGAAGATCAGCCCGCACGAGACGAAGAAGATGGCGGCCGTGATCGGCGTCCGGTCGAGCCGGCGCGAGACGAGCGCGTAGGCGACGACGACTCCGGCGATCACCGCGAGTGTCCAGCCGGACATCTACGCCGTGCCGCTCCTCGGCTGGATCGGGCAATATCGCGCGATGGCCGGCGTCACGAGCACCGCATTCTCCTCCGCCGTCGACCTGCTGGACAGTCTCGAGCGGAAGGAGATCGGAGCGCGCGAGCTGCTCGACCTCCACCTCGCGCGCATCGAGATGCACGATCCCACGTACAACATCGTCGTCGAGACGGCGGTCGACGACGCGCGCACGACAGCCGCTGCGATCGACGACGCCCGGGCTCGAGGCGAGACGGTGGGGCGTCTCGGCGGGCTTCCGATGACGATCAAGGATGCCTTCGAGGTCGCGGGGATGACTGCGACCTGCGGCCTGCCGGAGCTCGCCGGCCACGTGCCCGGCCGAGACGCCGACGCTGTCGCACGCCTGCGCGCGGCCGGTGCGGTCTTGTTCGGCAAGACGAACGTCCCGCCGGGGGCCGCCGACTGGCAGACGTCCAACCCCGTCTACGGGCTCACCCGCAATCCGTGGAACCCGGAGCGCACGGTCGGCGGCTCGTCGGGCGGCTCCGCCGCCTCGGTCGCGGCGGGCTTCACGGCTCTCGAGCTCGGGAGCGACATTGCCGGCTCGATCCGGGTGCCCTCCCACTTCTGCGGCGTCTTCGGACACAAGCCGAGCTACGGGACGGTTCCGGTCCGAGGGCACATCCCGCCCCTCCCGGGCGGATTGCTGACCGTCCCACTGGGCGTCGCCGGTCCGATCGCGCGCTGCGCCGCCGACCTCGAGCTCGCGCTCGACGTGCTCGCCGGCCCGAACGAGCTCGACGGCACCGGGTGGACGCTCGCGCTGCCGGCGAGTCGCTCCGAGCGTCTCGCCGCCTTCCGCGTCGGCATCTGGCTCGGCGGGGAGAGCTACCGGCTCGACGATTCCTACAGGCAGGCGCTCGAAGCGTTTGCCGCAGATCTCCGCGCCGCCGGCGTGCGCGTCACGGACGTCGACCCGCCGTTCGATCCCGACGAGGGCTACGACCTGTTCCTGCGAACGTTGTTCGCGATCGTCGGCGCGCCCGTGCCTGCAGAAGCCGAAGCGCTGATCGCGCTCGCAGTGGACGACGAAACCGGATACGCGGCGCGGCTCGGCGGTGCGATGGCGTCCTCGCTCGGCGAATATCTTGGGCTGCTCGAGCGACGCGAGCATCTCTTCCGCGCCTTTCGGACGTTCTTCACCGACATCGATGTGCTGCTCTGTCCTGCGGCGATGGTGGTCGCGTTCCCGCACGACATCGGCGACGGCGACGGCCCCCACAGCACACAGCTCGCGCGCAGGCTCACCGTGAGCGGTGAGCGCGTGCCGTACTTCGACAACTTCATGTGGCCCAGCATCGCCACCTGCTCGAACCTGCCGGCGACGGTGATGCCGACCGGGAGACTCGTCAACGGGATGCCGGCCGGCGTCCAGATCATCGGGCCGTACCTCGAGGACCGGACCACGCTTGCCTTCGCACGACTCGTCGAAGCAGAGCTCGGCGGCTTCACCGCCCCACCCGGGCTCGAGGGTTGAGCGTGCCGACCGTCACTGCCGGTCGCGACAGGCGACCCTCCCGGTGAGTGACACCGTCGAGACCGTTCGCGGGCCCGTCGACCTCGACGACCTCGGGCCGACGCTGATGCACGAGCACGTGTTCGTCCTCGATCCCGAGGCGCTCCAGAACTACGGCCGGGTCTGGGGCGCGAGCATCTGGGACGAAGAGGTGCGCGTCGCCGATGCGATCGCGAAGCTGCAGCGGCTGCGCGACGGAGGCATCCACACGATCGTCGACCCGACCGCGATCGGCCTCGGTCGTTACATCCCGCGCATCCAGCGCGTCAACGCCGAGGTCGACCTCAACATCATCGTCTGCACCGGTGTCTACGCCTTCCTCGAGCTCCGGAGCTTTCTCGCGTATCGCACCGACGACCAGCTCGTCGAGCTGTTCGTGCGCGAGATCCGCGAGGGAATCGACAACACTGGAGTGAAGGCCGCGTTCCTGAAGTGCGCGGTCGAGGAGCACGGGCTCGTCGGCGACATCCCGAGGATCCTCCGCCTGATCGCCGCCACGGCGCTCGAGACGGGCGCGCCGGTGATGGTGCACACGAACGCGCCTGCGCGGACCGGCCTGCTCGCGCTCGACTCGTTGACGAGCGCCGGCGTCGACCCGAGCCGGATCGTGATCGCGCACGCCGGAGACAGCAACGATCTCGACTACCTGCGCGCGATCGCCGGCACCGGCGCGAGCCTCGGGTGCGACCGCTTCAACATCGAGCACTTCAATCCCGACGAGCGGCGCATCGAGACGCTGACGGCGCTCATCGCCGAGGGCCTGACCGATCGAATCCACCTCGGGCACGACGGGGCCTGCTTCTACGACTTCATGGCACACAACCCGCCGTTCGCGCACGAGCGGCCCGACTACCTCCACATCTCGAACAAGGTCGTTCCGGCGCTCCTTTCGAACGGCGTGACCCAGGAGCAGATCGACATGATGCTCGTGGCGAATCCTCAGCGCTTCTTCGGGCCCTGATCCGCGCGCCGACGCGGCCGCGACATCGGGGTTTCGCCGACGGAGCCACGCGGGGATTCCCTGATGCGCAGCACCCGTTGCTCCCCGGTAAGGTCGAGGCTAGATGCGCGGAGGACACGACCTCCCTGGACAGAGCTCCGAGCCGAAGAAGGCGCGGTGGGCGCAAGCGCTCCGGGATCGCTCCCTGAGCCACCGCGAACAGCGAAGACGGCGACTCCGGGCGATGCCGATCGAACGGCATCACCTGACCGAGACACGACAGCGGCCGTGACCGATTCAGCCCGGGACGTCACGCCGCTTCCGGATCTGCTCCACGGCCGCACCCACACGGGCCCGATCCGCGAGCGCCGTCCCGCCTACGTCGACCTGCTGCCGCCGTGCAACGCAGGCTGCCCCGCGGGCGAGAACATCCAGGCGTGGCTGGCGCACACCAAGGCGGGCCGGCACGAGCAGGCCTGGCGGGAGCTCGTCAAGGACAACCCGCTGCCCGCGATCCACGGACGGGTCTGCTACCACCCGTGCGAGAGCGTCTGCAACCGCGCCGATCTGGACAGCGCGGTTTCGATCCATTCGGTCGAGCGGTTCCTCGGCGACCTGGCGCTCGAGCAGGGGTGGCAGTTCGACTCACCCGCGCTCCGCAGCCACAGACGGGTGCTCGTTGTCGGCGCCGGGCCCTGCGGCCTGTCGGCCGCCTACCACCTGCGCCGGCTCGGCCACGAGGTGGAGATCCGGGACTCGAGCGAGCAGACCGGCGGGATGATGCGGTACGGCATCCCGGCCTACCGGCTGCCACGGGACGTGCTCGCCGGCGAGCTCGACCGGATCGCGGCGATGGGTGTGAACGTGACCTCGAGTCACAAGGTCGAGGACCTGGTCGCCGAGCGCGAGGAGGGCGCGTTCGACGCGGTCTTCGTCGCGGTCGGGGCCCACCTCTCCAAGCGCGTCGACATCCCGGCCCGCGATGCCGGCCGGATCGTCGACGCGGTCTCGTTCCTGCGCAGCGTCGGCTCCGGCGAGCGGCCGGTGATCGGCCGTCGGGTGGCGGTCTACGGCGGCGGTAACACCGCGATGGACGCGGCCCGGGTCGCCCGCCGCATGGGTGCGGACGAGGCGCTCATCGTCTACCGGCGGACGCGGGAGCAGATGCCGGCCCATCCCGAGGAGGCCGAGGATGCCGAGCGCGAAGGGGTGCGGATCCACTGGCTGCGGACGATCACGGCCTTCGACGGCCCGGAGCTCCAGGTCGAGCTGATGGAGCTCGACGACTCCGGCTACCCGCAGCCGACGGGCCAGTTCGAGACGCTCGCCGCCGACACGGTGATCCTGGCGCTCGGCCAGGAGTCCGACACCGCTTTCCTACGCAAGGTGCCGGGAGTCGAGTTCGAACGCGATGGCACGGTACGGGTGTCGTCGTCGCTCGAAACAGGCAGCCACGGCGTGTTCGCCGGCGGTGACATGGTGCCGAGCGAGCAGACCGTGACCGTGGGGGTCGGCCACGGGAAGCGGGCGGCACGCCACATCGACGCCTGGTTGCGCGGCACCTCGACTGTGAGCTCACCCAAGCACGAGGCGGCGAGCTTCGACAAGCTCCATCTCTGGTACTTCGGCGACAACGCCCGGCGCCAGCAGCCCGAGCTCCCGCCACAGGAGCGCGTCGCGGACTTCGACGAGGTGGTCGGCGGCCTCTCGGCCGAAGAGGCGGTCTACGAGGCGGGGCGGTGCCTGTCGTGCGGCAACTGCTTCGAGTGCGACGGCTGCCTCGGTGCCTGCCCCGAGGAGGCCGTGATCAAGTTGGGCGTCGGTGCGCGTTACCGGTTCGACTACGACCGGTGCACGGGCTGCGGAGCGTGCTTCGAGCAGTGTCCGGTGCACGCGATCGACATGGTCGCGGAGCCGGGCTGAGATGCGGGCGACGGTCGACGGAAACGAAGCCGCTGCGTCGGTCGCGTACCGGCTGAACGAGATCTGCTGCATCTACCCGATCACGCCCTCGTCGCCGATGGCCGAGCTCGCCGACGAATGGGCGAGCCAGGGACGGCCGAACGTGTTCGGCACCGTGCCTGCCGTGGTCGAGATGCAGAGTGAGGGCGGCGCCGCGGGCGCCCTGCACGGTGCGCTGCAGAGCGGTGCGCTTGCGACGACCTTCACCGCCTCGCAGGGTCTGCTGCTGATGATCCCGAACATGTACAAGATCGCCGGCGAGCTGACGCCGGCGGTGCTGCACGTCGCCGCCCGGTCACTCGCGGCGCAGGGGCTGTCGATCTTCGGGGACCACTCGGACGTCATGGCGGTGCGCCAGACGGGCTTTGCACTCCTCGCCTCGGCATCGGTCCAGGAGGCACACGACCTCGCCCTGGTCGCTCAAGCAGCGACGCTTCAGACCCGAGTTCCGTTCGTGCACTTCTTCGACGGATTCCGCACCTCGCACGAGCTGAACACGATCGAACTGCTGTCCGATGACGACCTCCGCGCATTCGTGCCCGAGGAGCTCGTCCGAGCCCATCGTGACCGAGCACTCTCGCCGGAGAGACCGTTCATTCGAGGCACCGCCCAGAACCCGGACGTCTACTTCCAGGCGCGGGAGACGGTGAATCCCTTCTACGCGCGCATCCCCGGCATCGTCGAGGACGCGATGACGCGCCTCGCCGAGCGCACCGGGCGTCCGTACCACATCGTCGACTACAGCGGTCACCCCGAGGCCGATCGCGTGCTCGTCGTCATGGGCTCGGGCGGCGAGACGATCCGCGAGACCGTCGCCTGGCTGAACGCTCGCGGCGAGCGTGTCGGCGTCGCGCAGGTGCGGCTGTACCGACCGTTCCCGGCGCAGGCTCTCGTCGAGTCGTTGCCTGCAAGCGTTCGCCGCGTCGGCGTCCTCGACCGGACGAAGGAGCCGGGCTCGCAGGGCGAACCGCTGTTCCTCGACACCGTCGCGGCGCTCACGGAGTCGTTTGCGGACGGCGAGCGCGAGGTGATGCCGCGCATCGTCGGCGGCCGCTACGGGCTCTCGTCGAAGGAGTTCACCCCGGGGATGGTTGCCGGCATCTTCGACGAGCTGGCGGTCGAGCGACCGAGACGCCGGTTCACGATCGGTATCGACGACGACGTCTCCGGCACGAGTTTGACCTACGACGCAGACCTGGACATCGAGCCGCCCGACACGGTGCGCGCCATCTTCTTCGGCCTCGGCTCCGATGGGACGGTCGGTGCGAACAAGAACACGATCAAGATCCTCGGGGACGAGGAAGGCTTGAACGCGCAGGGGTACTTCGTCTACGACTCGAAGAAGTCGGGCTCCCAGACGGTCTCGCATCTCCGGTTCGGGCCACAGCCGATTCGCGCGCCCTATCTCGTGCAACAGGCGAGCTTCGTCGGCTGCCACCAGTTCGGCCTGCTCGACAAGGCCGACGTGCTCGGCCGCGCGGCCGACGGCGCGACGCTGCTGCTCAACTGCCCGCGTTCCGCGGACGACGTGTGGGACGCGTTGTCCCGCCCGGTACAGGAGCAGATCATCGACAAGCACATCGCCGTCTACACGATCGACGCCGGCCGGATCGCCCGCGAGGTCGGCCTCGCAGGTCGGACGAACGTCATCCTGCAGACTTGCTTCTTCGCAGTCTCGGGCGTGTTACCGCCCGAGAGGGCGATCGACCGGATCAAAGCGGCGATCGCCAAGACCTACGGGCGCCGCGGCGCCGAGGTTGTGCGGCGCAACCAGGCCGCGGTCGACCGCGCCGTCGAGGGCCTGCACCGGATCGAGGTTCCGGAGCAGGCAGACGGCCGCCGCGGGCTGCCGCCGATCGTCTCGCCCGACGCGCCCGAGTTTGTTCGCACCGTCACCGCCGCGATGATGGCGGGCCGGGGCGACGACCTTCCGGTCAGCGCGCTGCCGGTCGACGGCACGTATCCGAGCGGCACCGCGGCCTACGAGAAGCGCAACATCTCGGACCTCGTCGCAGTGTGGGACTCCGACCTGTGCATCCAGTGCGGCAACTGCAGCTTCGTCTGCCCGCACAGCGTCATCCGTTCGCGCTACTACGACCGCTCCCACCTCGACGGGGCACCTGACGGGTTCCGATCGGCGCCGCTGGACGCGGTCGGACTGCCCGACACGCGCTACACACTGCAGGTCTACGTCGAGGACTGCACCGGCTGCTCGCTGTGCGTCGAAGCGTGTCCGGTCGTCGCGCCGGGAGACCCGGTCCGCAAGGCGATCAACCTGGCCGAGCGCGAGCCCCTGGTCGCCGCCGAGCGAGAGCGCATCGGGTTCTTCGAGACGCTTCCTGCAACCGACCGCTCCCGGGTCGACTTCGGCACCGTGCGAGGCACGCAGTTCCTGGAGCCACTGTTCGAGTTCTCCGGGGCCTGTGCGGGCTGCGGCGAAACGCCATACATCAAGCTGATCTCCCAGCTCTTCGGGGACCGGCTGATGGTCGCCAACGCCACCGGTTGCTCGTCGATCTACGGCGGCAACCTGCCGACCACGCCGTGGACGACGGACGGCGACGGACGCGGCCCGGCCTGGTCGAACTCGCTCTTCGAGGACAACGCCGAGTTCGGGCTCGGCTTCCGGCTCGCAGCCGACCAGCACACCGAGCTGGCCCGCCGGCGCCTTGCCGAGCTTCGTGACGCCGTCGGCGCCGACCTCGTCGACGCCATCCTGGCCGCGCCGCAGCTCCGTGAGTCGGAGCTCCGCGCTCAACGCGACCGGGTGACGGAGCTGAAGCGGCGGCTCGACGGGCTGGCCGGACCGGCGGTCGACGACCTGAACAGCGTCGTCGATCACCTCGTCCGGCGAAGCGTCTGGATCGTCGGAGGCGACGGCTGGGCCTACGACATCGGCTCTGGCGGCCTCGACCACGTCCTTGCCAGCGGGCGAGATGTCAACGTGCTCGTACTCGACACGGAGGTGTACTCCAACACCGGCGGCCAGATGTCCAAGTCGACCCCCCTCGGCGCAGTTGCGAAGTTCGCGGCCGCCGGCAAGACGGTGCCGAAGAAGGACATCGCGCTCCAGGCGATCGCGTACGGGAACGTCTACGTCGCGCGCGTCGCGATGGGGGCAGATCCTCAGCAGACGCTCACCGCACTGCGCGAGGCGGAAGCCTACGACGGCCCTTCGCTGGTTCTCGCCTACAGCCATTGCATCGCCCACGGCATCGACATGGAGAAGGGTCTCGACCAGCAGTACCGGGCCGTCGCCAGCGGCTACTGGCCGCTGATCCGGTACGACCCGGTGGTGCGCGCGGACGGCGGCAATCCCTTCCTGCTCGACTCGCCGCGGCCGCGCATCTCATTGGCCGCCTACACCGATCGCGAGCTCCGCTACCGCTCGCTCGCCAACACCAACCCGGCCGAGGCCGAGCGCCTTCACGGGCTGGCCGAGCAGGCGGTCGACCAACGTTGGAACGTCTACGAGGAGATGGCGACCCGCGGCGCACGTGACTTCGCAGCCGACGCGCGCCGCAACCGCTGATGGACCTCTCGACCACGTATCTCGGGCTCCAGCTGCGCAACCCGCTCGTTGCGTCGGCTTCACCTCTCTCGCGAACGGTCGACGATGTCCGCCGCCTCGCCGACAGCGGCGTCGGCGCGATCGTCCTCTATTCGCTCTTCGAGGAGCAGCTACGCCGCGAGGCCGAGGAGAATGCACGCCTCGCCGACGCCGGAACGGAGAGCTTCGCCGAATCGCTCTCGTACTTCCCCGACGACGTCGCGGACGAGGCCGGTGCGCGGCGCTATCTGAGCCTGCTCGCACGCGCCTCCGCCGCGGTGGACGTTCCGGTGCTCGGCAGCCTGAACGGGATCACCCCCAGCGGCTGGTCGGAGTACGCCCGGGCGATGCAGGATGTCGGCGCCGCGGCGATCGAACTGAACATCTATTACCTGCCCGGCGATCCCCACATCTCGGCGCGTGAAGTCGAACAGCGGCACATCGACGTCCTGATGCGGGTCAAGGACGTCGTCAGCATCCCGGTGGCCGTCAAGCTCAGCCCTTTTTTCAGCTCGATGGGCGAGATGGCGCTGCGCCTCGACGAGGCGGGCGCCGACGGCCTGGTGCTGTTCAACCGCTTCCTGCAGCCGGACATCGATCCCGACACGCTTGCGGTCGAGCGGCTGGTCCAGCTCTCGAGCCCCGCGGAAGGACGGCTGCCGCGCACCTGGATCGCGCTCCTTCACGGTCGCGTGCGCGCGTCGCTGGCGGCGACCACGGGCGTCGAGACCTCGGCCGACGTGGCGAAGTACCTGCTCGCGGGCGCCGACGCTGTGATGACCGCCTCGGCCTTGTTGCGCCACGGTCCAGGCCATGCGGCCGTACTGCTCGACGGCCTGTCGGACTGGATGACGCAGAAGGGGTTCGCAGCCGTCGACGACCTACGCGGCCTGCTCGCGGTCGCGCCCGACGCCGACGGAGCGGCCGTCGAGCGTGCCGGCTACGTCACGGCGCTGCGCGACGCGAACCGTGGCATCTACGACCCTTCCTGACCAAGGGCGACTCCCGCCGCATTCACGCTCGCCAGCGCTCGCCACGTCACCTGCTCGAGACGCTTCGCAGCCGTGGGCGAGAGAACATCGCAGACGAAGTCCCAGTGCAGCGAGACGCGATCGCCGGGCCGCGGCCGGGGAACGAAGGCGAGGCCTCCCTCCCGCCACCGGACGCGCCGCAGCACGGGCGAGCCCAGGACAAGAGTCTGCTCGTGCCAGAGAAGCGGCTGCGCGAGCGCCATGATCGAGTCGCCGTCGACGGTTGCGACGACAGCCGACGTCGTCCGACATTGATCGAGGATCCGTAGCGGCTCGTCGACGATGCCGGTGCGCAGCAGGCCGAGCCACGGATAGACGGCGAAGACGTGGAAACAGTGGTGGGGCACGGCGCCGGCCGCGACCGCGGCGACGACGGTCTCCTGGGCGCGACCGAGCCGACGGCCGAAGCGATCCTCGACGTGACGAGCGAGGTCGCCGGGCCGGACCTGCTCGAGCAGGCTGTTGCCGACCCAGTACGCCTCGACGACTCTCGAATCGAGTGGATCGGCGATGCGATTCGCGTCGGCGATCAGGGTGAGGTAGGGCCAGGCGCCCTCGAACGTGCGTGCGAGCTCCGCGAGACCGCCGTCGGACTCGTGTGCGTCGCCGTACTGGAGCAGGGCGTCCGGCGTGTCCGCTCCGCACAGCCCGAGTGCGTTCGGCGGATACGCGTAGCGGGCGAAGAGGAGCGGCCCGGCAGCGATCGTCACGAAACCGGCTCCACCGCCGGTCGCCGCAGGGCAGTCCAGGCGACCAGCATCGAGCCCGCGGCGACGAGGACGGTTCCGACGACGCTGATGGACGTTCCGTCTGCCGCGCCGGAGAGGACGGCCGTGACGACGGCACCGAAGACGAGCACCGCGGTGACGTCGATCGCCTGTGCCAGCGAGAGGGCCACGTACCAGGTGGCGACGTAGGCCGTCAGCAAGAGGCCGGTGAGGAGCACCCACCGCCACTGCTCGGCGTCGAGGCCCGCCAGCTGGCCGAGACGGCCGGAGACGGCGAGCCAGCCGAGCAGGAGCAGCGTGCCGAGCCCCATCCGTGCGGCGGCCAGCGTCTGGGGCGGGATCCAGGCGAGCAACCACTTGACGAGCACGACCTCGACCGACCAGAGGAGCGTGGCCGCGAGGATCATTGCCTCCCCGACGCCGAACGTGACGGTGCCGAAATGTCCGACGAGCCACGCCTGGCCGACGATCAGCATCGCGATCGCGACCGCGTGGAATCCGCCGAATCGCTCGTGCAGGAGCGGCACCGCGAGCAACGCAACCCAGACGATCAGTGTCTTCTGGATGAACGCAGCCTGAGTGGCCTCGGCGTGCGCGAGACCTTCGAAGAACAGAACGAAGGCGACGCTCCCGCCGATCACGGCGACAGCGACGAACGCGAGCCATCGTTGACGGCTTCCGCGCTCCAGCTCTTGCCCACCGGCGCGACGCGCCGGCACCGCGAGCGCGAACACGAGCAGCAGCACGCCGGCGACCGCATTCTTCGCAGTCGTGTAGACGGTCGCGTCACCGAAGTGCTTGACGGCGTGGCCGTTCACGTAGATCGAGACGCCGCTGATCAGGGCAGTGACGAATGCGAGTGCGATGCCGCGCGCGCGATTCGTCATCGCGGGTCTCCATCCGGTGCGCCCGCGCGCAGCTCGAGGGCGTCGCGGGCGGCCTCCCGATCGAGGATCTCGACCGGAATGCCCAGGTGGAGAAGCAGGTCCGCGCCCGGCTCGGCATGAGGGACGAACGAAAGAGAGACGACGCAACCGTCCGCCAACCGGCCGACCGGCACCCCGTCCTCGTCCCAGGTCTCGGCGAGCCGTGCGATCGACCCGATGCACATCAGGACTCGACCTCGACGCTCTCGAGCACGACGTCGGCGGCGCGCGGATCGTCGATGTCCCGCTCCACCACGGCGTCGACCTCGGCACCCTCGGCCACCGTGTCGCGCGACGCGTCGACGAAGTGCTCGCGAAAGTGCTCGGCGCTGAAATGCGAGAGCGCGCCGAGCCGGACACCGACGCGGGTGACGCGGGTGGCGCCACCGGCGCGGGCCACCTCCTCGATCTCCCGCATCACGTCCTTCATCAATGCCTGTTCATGCATGCTCGGCATCTCCTTCGGGGTCGACATCGGCCAAAACCGCGGCGGCAGCCTGCTCGACGGCTGCGGCAACGGGCTCGGAGAGACCCTCGCCCGCCTCGAACGCCGCTCCTTCGATGCCGTAGACGATCACGCGAGCAGGGAGCCGGCCGAGTGCACGCCCCAGCTCGATCGCCTCGCCGACTCCGAAGGCGTGGGTGGACGAGCGGAAGAGGCGCTCCGGCACGGGTTGCGTGCTTGCGTCGAACCGGTGCAGCGTCCCTGGTACGGCACCGGACTCGACGGCGTCGACGATCAGCATCGCCGCGGCACCGTCGCAGGCATCGATCAGCCGGCTCGGCTCCTGCTCGCACGACACGAGCTCGACTCCGCCCGGGATGCGGCCGCGGAGGCGGTCGGCCACGGCGAGGCCGGCGCCGTCGTCCCGACGGTAGGCGTTGCCGATCGCCACCACCACCCGGCGCCCGCTCATCGCCGCTCGACCTTCAGGTCGAGGAAGTGTGTCGCGCACGAGATGCACGGGTCGTAGTTGCGGATCGTCTGCTCGCACAGCCCGCGCAACTCGTCGTCGTCGAGGTGCGTGTGGCGAGACACCACGTCGCGGAGATCGTCCTCGATCGCGCGCTGGTTCTGCGACGTCGGCGGGACGATCTTCGCGTCCAGGATCGTCCCCTCCCCGTCGACCCGATACCGGTGGTAGAGGAGTCCTCTGGGCGCCTCACTGACCCCGAACCCGGTCCCGGCGACAGGCTCGGTGTCTACGGCCGGGGCATCGGGCGCCTCGTAGGCGTCGATCAGGCGGAGCGCCTCGTCGCACGCGTACACGAGCTCGACGCTGCGGACGACGATGCTCCGAAACGGATCGCGGCACGTGGCGTCGAGCCCCGCTTCCTGCGCGGCCTCGAGCGCGAGCTCGGACAGCTGGTGATGGTTCAGTGAGAAGCGCGCGAGCGGCCCGCAGAGGTACGTTCCCCCGTCTCGCAGGTGAGAGTGCAGCGCCGTCGAGCGCTCGACGTGCTCCTCGGTGAAGAACTCGTCGTAGTCCGGCGGCGCGATGTCGAGCCCGGAATCCGAGTGGATCCGTCCACGCTCGATCGCGTACTCACTCGGGTCGGAAAGCGCTACGAGCGTGCAGTCGACATCGCGTTGCGGGAACTCGAAGCCGGCGGTCCAGCGCACCGTCTCGAGCGCCGCCTCGCGCGCACGCTCGAGGGGGTCGATGAGCGAACGAAGCTCGCTTCGGGAGGGCGCGCGATAGAAGCCGCCGACGCGAACGTTGATCGGGTGGATCTCGCGACCACCGACCAGCGCCATCACCTGGTTCCCGGTCTTCTTCAGCGCAAGGCCGCGCTCGACCGCCTGCGGCGCGTCGCGTGCCAGCTCGACTGCACCGGCGTAGCCGAGGAAGTCGGGGGCGTGGAGCATGTAGACGTGAAGCGCGTGACTCTCGATCCACTCGCCGCAGTAGAGGAGACGCCGCAGCAGCCGAATCGGCTCCGGCACCTCGACGCCACACAGGTTCTCGAGCGCGTTGACGGCGCTCGTCTGGTACGCGACCGGGCAGATGCCGCAGATGCGGGCGGTGATGTCGGGAGCCTCGAGGTACGACCTTCCGCGCAGGAGCGCCTCGAAGAACCGCGGAGGCTCGAAGATGCGCAGCTCGACGTGCTCCACGCGGCCGTCCTCGAGGCGCACGGTCATCGCTCCTTCGCCCTCGACCCGGGCGAGGTAGTCGGTGCGGATCGTGCGCCGCTCACCCATGCCGCACGGCGTCGCGGAAGGGCTCGGCGTCCGCGTTGAACGTCTGGAAGACGCGCTCGACTCCGCGTTCGGTCATCCCGAGGTTGCGCAGCAGCGGGACCAGCGCCGTCGTGTTCGGCGTCTCCATCGGCCCGAAGCAGCCGTAACAGCCGCGGTTGTAGGCCGGGCAGAGGGCGCCGCAGCCGGCGTGGGTCACCGGCCCGAGGCACGGCGTCCCATGCGCGACGGTGACGCAGACGACGCCTCGCCGCTTGCACTCGGTGCAGACGCTCGTCGACGGGATGCCCG
This sequence comes from uncultured Thermoleophilia bacterium, assembly GCA_963742605.1. Lineage (GTDB taxonomy): Bacteria > Actinomycetota > Thermoleophilia > Gaiellales > Gaiellaceae > PALSA-600. The sequence continues at coordinate 95,275 of CAVUNA010000008.1, forward strand.
GCTTGCGTCCATGAAGGAATGCGGTGACCACCTCGAGGAGCTGATGCTTGTTGACCGGACACCCGTGCAGCTCGAAGTCGACCGGAATGTGCGCGGCGATCGGAGTCGACGTCCCGAGCGTGGAGATGTACTCGGGCGATGCGTAGACCGCCGCGACGAACTCGTCGACGTCGCCGAAGTTGCGAAGCGCCTGGATGCCGCCCGCGGTCGCACAGGCGCCGATCGTGACCACCGCCTTCGACGAGCTCCGGACGGAACGGATCCTCTCTGCATCGTGCGCGGTCGTGATCGACCCCTCGACGAGCGAGAGATCGTATGGTCCCTCGACCGTGCCGCTCGTCGCCTCCCGGAACTCCGCGAGCTCGACGGTATCGGCGAGCGCGAGCAGCTCGTCCTCGAGGTCGAGCAGCGACAGCTGGCAGCCGTCGCACGACGCGAACTTCCACACCGCCAGCTTCGGCTTCGTGCTCACAACTCGCGGACCTCGAGCCACGGGGCGAGCGTCGAATACCGATAGACGGGCCCGTCGCGGCAGATCAGCGTCGGGCCGAGCTGGCAGTGGCCGCACAATCCGATCCCGCAGTCCATGTGCCGCTCCATCGAGACGAAGATGCGCTCCGCCGACAGCCCGCGCTCGAGCAGCGCGCGCGCCGCGAAGCGCATCATGATCTCCGGCCCGCAGACGAAGGCGGTCGTCCGCTCCGGCCGGAAGCGGGCTCCGGGGAGGAGCTTCGTGACGACTCCGACCCGTCCGAGCCAGTCCGGGCCGGCCGTGTCGACCGTCACCTCCACGTCGATCGTGCGCCGCCATTCGTCGTAGAGGCTCGTGTAGAGCAGATCCCCAGGCGTGCGGGCTCCGTAGAGAACGGTGGCGTTGCCGTAGCCCGCGCGCTCCTCCAGGACGCGCAGGACGATCGACCGCAGCGGGGCAAGCCCGATGCCGCCGGCCATGACGACGATGTCGTCACCGCGCGCAGCCTCGACCGGCCAGGGGGTGCCGAACGGGCCGCGAAGCCCAAGCGTCGTGCCGGGCTCTGCGTTGCAGATGGCAGTGGTGACGGCACCGACGGCGCGAACCGTGAGCACCACCGGGCCGGGACGCCCCGGAGGTCCGCTGACCGAGATCGGGACCTCGCCGATCCCGAAGGCGTAGACCATCATGAACTGTCCAGGGGCGATCGACGGGCCCGGCCCGGACAGCGACTCGAGGGTGAGCGTCCAGGTGTCGGTGGTGTCCCGCTCGCGCTCCGCGACCCGAAACGGCGCCGGGACCATCGCGCCCGGTCCCTGCAGCTCAGCGACGGTTGCCGTTGCCATAGACGTCGAGCAGCCGGAGCCGCGTCCATTGCAGGCGGTCGATCAGCACCTGTGCGAAACGCCCCATCAGCGTGTAGCCGAGCGCCGGGTCGCTCTCGCACTTCTGTCGCAGGCACAGGCCGTCGAAGACCGTTGCGCGGACGACCGACAGCGCCCGCGCGTCGAAGTGCCAGCGATAGGGCGGGAAGAGCCACGACCAGCCGAGGACGTCGCCGGCCTCGATCGTCTCGATCGTGACCGACCCACGCCCCGGCACGAACGACTCCACGGCGACACTGCCCTGACGGACGACGTAGAAGACGTCGGCGTCGCCGCCTTCGCGGAAGACCGGGTCGCCCGCGGCAAAGTGGACGTTGCGGGCGCAACCGGCGAGCAGCGCACGTGCCTCGTCGCCGAGCCCCTCGAAGAGCGGCACGTCGGCGAGGAGGTCTTCAAGCGACCGTGGCATCGGCTCCATCCGTGGCCCGGATCGCGGCGACCTCTTCGGTGATGTCGATCCCGACGGGGCACCACGTAATGCAGCGGCCGCAGCCGACGCACCCGGACGAGCCGAACTGCTCGTGCCAGGTGCCGAGCTTGTGCGTCATCCACTGCCGGTAGCGCGACCGTCCCGAGGGCCGGATGCTGCCGCCGTGGATGTGCGAGTAGTCGACGGAGAAGCACGTGTCCCAGACACGCCACCGCTCGGCCTCGCCGCCCGACAGGTCGGTCTCGTCCTCGACGGCCGAGCAGAAGCAGGTCGGGCAGACGAGCGTGCAGTTGCCGCACGTGAGGCAGCGGTCTGCGACGTCGTCCCAGCGCGGATGCTCGAGGTTGCGCGCGAGCAGGTCGCGGAGGTCGAAGGTCTCCATCGTGCGGCCCATCTTGTCGGCGGCGGTCGCAACCGACTGCTCCGCGGCCTCGAGGTCGGTCGCAACCGCCGGGCGGCCGGAGAGCTCGGCGAGCACTTCCGCACCGAGGTCGCTGCCGGCTTCGACGAGGAAGCGGTGCTCCCCGTCGAGGAGCTCCGTCAGCGTGAGGTCGGAGCCCGACTCGACCTTCGGACCGGTGCCCATCGACGTGCAGAAGCAGGTGCCGCCGGGCTCGAAGCAGTTGACCGCGACGAGGAACACCTCCTCGCGTCGCGTCGCGTAGTCGCGATCCGAGTACTTGCCACCGAGAAAGACGCGATCCTGGATCTCGATCGCGTGCAGCTCGCACGAGCGCACGCCGATGAAGGCGAGCGGCTGGTCGTCGGGCGGCTCCTCTTCGACCGCGGGCGCATCGCCGTCCAGTCGCGCCCGCCAGAGGCGTACCCGCGGGGGAAAGAGGAACCGCTTCCAGGAGTGCGGGCCGACGGCGAAGCCGAAGCGGGCCTCGTCCTCTCGCTGCTCCAGCCGATAGACCCCACCGTCCTGCCGGTCGGTCCAGCCGATCGGCAGCTTGCCCGCGGAACCGAGCTCGTCGTAGACGATCGCGCCGTCTCGCACCGTCGGCCCGAGGACGCGATATCCGCGGCCGCGCAGCGCGGCGAGGAGATCATCGAGCACTTCGACGGAGATGATGAGCTGTTTCGCCTCGGTCATTCGGCTCCTCGCCCTAATCCTCTCACGCGGCCACGGGGACGAGCACCCGTTGTGCGAGCTCGACAAGACGGTTCGAGTAGCCCCACTCGTTGTCGTACCAGGCCACGACCTTCACCTGGGTCCCGTCGACGACGGCCGTCAGGCCCGCATCGAAGATCGACGAGAACGGCGACTTGACGATGTCCGACGAAACCAGCGGTTCCTCACTGTAGGCGAGGATGCCGGTGAGCTCGTCGTGATCCGCTCGGGCGCGGACGATCGCGTTGACCTCGTCCACGGTCGTCGGCCGCTCGACCTCGAGCGTGAGGTCGACGAGCGATCCCGTGGGCACGGGAACCCGCACCGCGAAGCCGTGCAGCCGTCCCTCGAGCGCCGGGACGACCAGGCCGAGCGCCTTCGCCGCGCCGGTCGTCGTCGGCACGAGGTTGCAGGCCGCCGCGCGGGCGCGGCGGTAGTCCTTGTGCGGCGCGTCGAGCAGTCGCTGGTCGCCGGTGTAGGCATGGATCGTGGTCATCAGCCCGTGGCGAATGCCGAGCCCCTCGTGCAGCACCTTGGCCACCGGGGCCAGGCAGTTCGTCGTGCAGGACGCATTCGAGATGATCCGGTGGAACTCCGGATCGTACGCATCTTCGAAGTTCACACCGAGCGCGACGGTGACATCAGGGTTCTTGGCCGGAGCCGAGATGATCACCTTCTCGGCGCCGGCTTCGAGATGCTTCTCGGCGTCGGCGCGCGCACGGAACCGACCAGTCGACTCGACGACCACCTCGGCCCCGAGCTCCTCCCAGTCCAGTGTGGCCGGATCCGAGACGGACGGCGTCTCGATGCGCCGGCCGTCGACGACGAGCGCTCCTTCGGTGGCCTCGACGGTGCCCGCGAACGGGCCGTACACCGTGTCATGCCTCAGGAGCTGGGCGAGCATCTCCGTGTCGGCGACGTCGTTGATCGCGACCCACTCGATGTCGGCCTCGCTCTCGTAGCCGGCGCGGAACATGGCGCGGCCCGTCCTCCCGAAGCCGTTGATCGCAACGCGAACGCTCATGACGATCTCCTTTCGGTCTCGCCGCCCTCACTCGGTCGGACGATCACGACCGGGCAGACGGCATGGTGGACACACTGTTGGCCGACCGAGCCGAGCAGGAGCCCCGAGAATCCACCGCGACCCCGCGAGCCGAGGACCAGCAGTTCGGCGTCGCGCGAAGCATCGATCAGCACTCCGGCGGGCGGCCCTTCGATCGCGCGGGCCGCGATCTCGATGTCGTCGGGAAGGTCGTCCACCTCGGCGACCGCCGCCTCGACAATGTCCCGGGCGTGCCGGTCGAGCGCCTCGGGATCGATCAGGTCCGGCGGGATGTACTGGAGCCCCATCACGAGCGGCGACTGCCAGGCGTAGACGGCCTCCACCTTGGTCTTGCGGAACCGCGCCTCGCCGACCGCCCAGCGGATCGCGTCACTCGACGACCCCGAGCCATCGACACCCACGACGATCATCCCCGCTCACCTCCTTCCATCTCTCGATGCAAGATTCGTCGCGGTACGGGCCAACCGCATCGGGCGCACCGCCCATCGCGGGTCAGTAGAAACCCGAATCGCCACGGAGCCTAGACGGCAGAGAGCACGGGGTCGATCAGCTCCGCCAGATCCGCAACCACACGGTCTGCGCCCTCCTCGACCAGCTTGGCGGCACGCCCGGACCGGTCGACGGCGATCACACCGTGAACGCCGGCAGCGCGGCCCGCGGCGACCCCGGCGTTCGTCGTCTCGAAGGTGACGACACTCCGCGGTTCGATGTCGAGCCGCCGACACGCCGCCAGCACCGAGTCGGGGGCAGGCTTCGCGCGCAATCGCTCCGCTCCGATCACCTCGCCGTCGACCACCTCGTCGACGAGGCCCAGCAATCCGGATCGCTCGAGGATCGCCTCCGTGTTCATGCTCACCGAGACGACGGCGCAGTGAAGCCCGGCCTCGTGTGCGATCTCGAGAAAACGGAGCGACCCCGCAAAGGCGCTCACACCGTCGTGGCCGAGCCGACGCCTCAGCGCCTTGTTCTTCTGATTCGCCAACCCGTGTGCCGTCTCGATACCGGCCGGATCATCGACCCCGCCTTCGGGCAGACGGATCCCCCGGCTCGCGAGGAACGCGTGCACGCCTTCGATCCTGGGCCTCCCGTGGATGTAGAGGTCGTAGTCGTGCTGCGTGTCGAACGGCCTCCATGGCCCGAATCGATCACCCGAGCTTTCGTGGTGACGAGCCAGGAGCTCGTCGAAGGTCTCCTGCCACGCGGCTGCGTGGAGCGCTGCGCTCGCGGTGAGCACGCCGTCGAGGTCGAACACGCACGCCAGCACCGCGCGGTCGAGACCGAGGAGCTCGCCGCTCGCGCGGGGGCCGGTCAGCCGGCGGTGTGACCCCGAGTGCATCAGCTGGGCGAGCTGCTCGAGCGCAGCTTCGGCCTCGCTGCGCTCGTGCACGAGGTCACGAACCCGCAGCTGCATCTCGTCGGGCCCGAACTGAAGCGCCTGACGGCTGCGACTCACGGCGTCGAGGGCGTCCTCTGCCGCATCGAGCGCGGAGCGCCAATGGATGCTGAGTGTGTCCAGGCCTTCCACGGGAAAGGGAGACGAGATCTGCGGCCGAGGTGACCGCAGATCTCGTCGGATCAGATCAGATCGCGCCGACCAGCTGCTCTTCACGGGCGACGAGCTCGTGATCCGGAGCGGCGGAGGTGAGCACGACCTTCAGCGCATGCGTCTCGGCCGCTGCGCCGAACACGTCATATGCCTTCTCGGTGTCCCCGAGTGCGAAGTGATGCGTCGCAAACGGCGTCGGATCGAGACGTCCACCCTCGATCAGCCGCAGCAGCTTCGCCGTCGTCGAGGTGTCGACCAGGCCGGTCGTGATCAGGACGTCGCGGATCCAGAGCTTCTCCAGATGCAATGTCGCGGGATGGCCATGAACACCGACGTTCGCCAACCTGCCGCCGGGCCGGATCAGCTCCGCGCAGAGCTCGAACGTCTGGGGAACGCCGACCGCCTCGATCGCCGTGTCGACGCCGAGGCCGCCGGTGAGGTCCATCACCTTCGCGACCGCGTCCTCGCGCCCGTTGTTGATGACGATGTCGGCCCCGAACTCGCGGGCCTTCTCCAGGCGCGCGTCGGCAAGATCGATCGCGATGATCCGTCCCGGCGTGTGCAGCTGCGCGGTCATGATCGCCGCGAGGCCGATCGGGCCGGCACCGACGACCGCAATCGTGTCGCCGGGCTCAACGCGCCCATTCAGCACGCCGACCTCGTAGGCCGTCGGCAGGATGTCGGCGAGGAAGAGCACCTGCTCGTCGGACAGAGCATCCGGCACCTTGTAGACGGACGTGTCGACGAACGGAACACGTGCGTAGTCGGCCTGCAACCCATCGATCAGGTGGCCGAAGATCCACCCGCCGCCGCCGGTGCAGAGGCCGTAGTGGCCCTCCTTGCAGAAGCGACAGCGTCCGCACGAGGTGATGCAGGAGACCAGCACTCGGTCTCCGGCCTTCACGGTCGTCACCGCCGAGCCGACCTCGACGATCGTCCCGACTGCCTCATGGCCGAGGATCGTCCCCGGTGTCGTCTCGGGCACGTCTCCCTTGAGGATGTGCAGATCGGTGCCACAGATCGTCGAGGCGTCGACGCGGACGATGGCGTCCGTCGGCTCGAGGATTGCCGGGTCCGGGGCCAGCTCCCAGGAGCGCTGGCCGGGCCCGTGGTACACGAGGGCTTTCATGGTGCACCTCCCTTGGTCGGCTGCAGGAATGCCCGCAGCACTTTCCTAGCCTCCTGCCACGTCGTACGTCGTCCCCTGCTCGGCGAGCGCCGCCTGAGCGGCAGCGAGCCTGGCGAGTGGGACGCGGAAGGGCGAGCACGAGACGTAGTCCAGGCCGATGCGGTGGCAGAACGCGATCGATTCGGGATCGCCGCCGTGCTCGCCGCAAATGCCGATCTTCAAGCCGGGCTTGGCCGCGCGTCCACGCGTGACCCCGATCTCCACCAGCTCGCCGACGCCGTCCTGGTCGAGGGTCTCGAACGGGTTGTGCTCGATCACTCCATCGTCGAGATAGCCGGTCAGGAACTTCCCCTCGGCGTCGTCGCGGGAGAGCCCGAGCGCAGTCTGCGTCAAGTCGTTCGTCCCGAAGGAGAAGAAGTCGGCGTACCGGGCGATCTCGCCGGCCCGGAGCGCGGCCCGCGGCAGCTCGATCATCGTTCCGCAGCTATACGCGAGACCCGGTGCCTCCTCGGCTACGACGCGCTCGGTGAGCTCGCGAAGCCGGTGCAGCTCCTCGGCGTAGGCAACCAGCGGATGCATGATCTCGACGAGAGGAGCCTCGCCCGTCCGAGCGGCGACCGCGACAGCCGCGCGCGCAATCGCGCGAACCTGCATCTCGTAGATCTCCGGCCATTGCAACCCGAGCCGGCAGCCACGGGTTCCGAGCATCGGGTTGACCTCCCGAAGCGAACGGATGCGCTCGCGCATCCTGTCGCTCGTCGCCTCGGCCTCGTTCGGCAGGAACTCGTGCAGCGGCGGGTCGAGCAACCTGATCGTGACCGGCAGTCCTTGCATGGCCTCGAACATCGCCTCGAAGTCGGACTGCTGGAAAGGCAGCAGCCGATCGAGGGCTTCTCGCCGCGCCGGCTCGTCCTCGGCGAGAATCATCTCCTGGACGACGGGCAGGCGCTCCTCGCCGAAGAACATGTGCTCCGTGCGACAGAGGCCGATGCCCTCCGCACCGAAGCGACGCGCGCGGTCGGCGTCCGCCGGAGTGTCCGCGTTCGCCCGCACACCGAGCACCCGGTACTGATCTGCCCAGCCGAGGACGGTTTCGAGATCCACATTGAGTGACGGTTGGACGAGCGCTGCAGAGCCGACGATCACGCGACCGTTCGAGCCGTCAACCGTGATCGTGTCGCCCTCGCGAACCTCCACGTCGCCGATCGTGCAACGGCCGGCGTGCTCGTCGATCTCGAGCGCGGCGCAGCCCGCAACGCACGGCTTGCCCATGCCTCGAGCGACGACGGCGGCGTGGGACGCCATGCCGCCGTGCGCCGTAAGGATGCCTCTGGCTGCCGCGAGACCGTGAATATCGTCGGGCGTCGTGTCGAACCGGACGAGGATCACCGCCTCGCTCGACCCGCGCTCGGCGGCGACGTCGGCGTCGAAGACGACCGCGCCCACCGCCGCTCCGGGTGACGCGGGAATCCCGGTTGCGGCCACCTCGACATCGGCCGTCGGGTCGACCATCGGATGGAGGAGTTGGTCGAGCGAGCTCGGCGCAATGCGCAAGACAGCCTCTTCGCGTGAGATCAGGCCTTCGCGTTCCATGTCGACTGCCGCGCGAAGCGCCGCCGCGGCAGTCCGCTTCGCCGAGCGCGTCTGCAGGATGTAGAGACGCTCCCGATCGATGGTGAACTCGACGTCCTGAATGTCGCGGTAGTGGTGCTCCAACCTGTCCATAGCGGCGCAGAACTCCGCATACGAGTCCGGGAGCGTGCGCTCGAGGTTTTCGAGCGGCTGCGGCGCTCGGATGCCCGCGACGACGTCCTCTCCCTGGGCGTCGATCAGGAACTCGCCGCGCACGATCTTCTCACCGGTTGCCGGATCGCGCGTGAAGGCGACGCCCGTCGCCGAATGAGGGCCAGAGTTTCCGAACACCATCTGGACGATGTTGACGGCGGTTCCGATCGTGTCGGGGATCTCGTTCAGCCGGCGGTACACCCGTGCGCGCGGGTTCTGCCAGGAGCGGAAGACGGCCTCCACCGCCTCGTGAAGCTGGGTGAGCGCATCCTGTGGAAACGGTCGTCCGAGTGCATCGACGTAGATGCGCTTGTACGTGTCCACGAGCTCTTTCAGATCGTCCGCAGCAAGGTCCCTGTCGGTCTCGGCACCGAGCTCGGCCTTCCGAGCAGCGAGAGCTTCTTCGAAGAGGTTTCCATCGATGCCGTCGACGACCTCTCCGTACATCTGAATCAGACGGCGGTAGGAGTCGTAGGCGAAATGCGTGTTACCCGATGCGCGACCAAGTCCCTCAGCCGCAGCGTCGGAGAGGCCGAGGTCGAGGATGCTGTCCATCATCCCCGGCATCGAGATCGCCGCACCCGAGCGCACCGAGACGAGCAACGGGTCGTCGGTCGATCCGAAGTGCTTGCCCGTCTTCGCCTCCAGTCGTGCGACCGCACGATCGAGCTCGTCGCCGAGCCCCGGCGGGACGCGCTCGCCGTGACTCAGGTAATCGCAGCAGGCGTCCGTGGTGACCGTGAAGCCCGCGGGAACCGGTAGTCCCATCTGCGTCATCTCGGCGAGGCCAATGCCCTTGCCACCGAGTTGCTCGCGGCCTCTCGGTGCGACGTCCTCGAAGTCGTAGATGTAGTGAGTCTCTGTCGTGACGGCCATGGCGCTCACCTCAGACCCGGCCGGCGAGCGCTGCAGGCTCGCCGGACTCGGCTTCGGTCCCGGCCGCCGGCCGGACGACGAGAACGGGACACGAGGCGGTGTGCACGAGACGCGTCGAGACGCTGCCCAGGAGCGCTCGCCCGATCGCTCCGCGCCCGTCCGATCCGACGACGATCACCGCGTCGCCGATCAACTCGGCGAGCTCCAGGATCTGCTGCGGGACGTCTCCCTGGCGGAGGTAGGTGATCGCGTCGATTCCTGCCTCGGCTGCCGCGTCGGCAGCCGCGTCGAGCGCCTCCTGCGCGCGGTCGCGGGCGACCTCGGCGAGCTCACCGGCCATCATCGGAGCGGCCGAGAGCTCCAGCGGGGGCACGGACCAGACGCTCACGATGCGGAGCGGCCATCCACTATCGGCGGCGAGCTCGATCGCCTCGCGCGTTGCCCGCGCCGCACCGGGCGAGCCGTCTGTGCCCAGAATAATCCTCTTCATCGTCGGCTCCTTTCGCACATGTCGTCATGCCGAGATTGCCGCAGCGTGGTTCGGCTGCAATCGGGGAGCGCGTGTATGCCCGTGCGGCTTTGCCGCAACGCGACACGGCGGAGGCCGCGGGCGGTGTGGTCCGCGCCGCGGCCTCCAGTGGTGCCGGTCACGCCTTGGCGATCGGAACCTTGAGCGGCTTCGGCCGCGCCGTCTTCGGCACCCGCAACGTGAGGATGCCCTTGCCGTACGACGCCTCGAGATGCTCGGCGTCTGCTTCGAGCGGGAGCTGGAAGCTCCGCTCGAACATCGACTCGAGCCGCTCGTGCAGGCGAATTGCCTTCTCGGTCGATTCCTTCTCGACCGCGCGGCGGCCGGCGACGGTCAGCAAGTGATCGCCGACCTCGACATCGAGCTCCTTCTCCTCGTACCCGGGCACCTCGAGCTCGAAGACGATCTCGTCCTTCGTCTCGACGATGTCGGTCGCTGGGGTGATGATCGGCAGCAGCGTCGGAAAGATCCGGCGCAGTCGCTGGTCCATCAGCTCCAGGTCGCGGAAAGGTGTCCACCTTTCGAGGACGGGCATGATTCACCCCCTTTCTCGGTCCATTCCAGTCTCATGCCGGGCAGATGGGCGCGCATCAGTGACAGACGCAAGAACCTGGAGAGAACTACTGATCGGCCGTCAGAGCCAGCGGCACGAGCACGAGCTGCGAGGATGCCGGCACGTCGGGCACTGAGCCGCCCGCCAACGGAGGCGTTTCTGGCTCATGCCTGTTAGCACCATCAGCACGCCCGCGGCGAGGACAGCTACCTCAACGACCGCCGGATTGGTGGAGATCACGTTCACGCCGGCAGCGTCGCTCGCGCCCGAGCGTCTGACGTCCGGCCGGACGCTGAACGCTGCTGCGGTTTTTCACGAATCTGCGTGCGAACAGGGAGAGAAAGCGGTGCGAGATCCGTATGCACTACTGATGCCGTTTCGGGAGCGCGCGGCGAGACTCGTTCCGAAACGACCACAGAGCAAGTCCAAACAATCCGCGGAAGATGACTTGACCAAGGTCGTTCGGGAGGGCCCGCAAGGGCCCTCCGCTTTTCATGCTCGAGAGTCTCCGGCTCGGACGTGTCTACTTGTGTTCGGATTCACGGACGACGAGGACGGGGCACGGGGAATGGAGGACGAGCTGTTGGCTGACCGAGCCCAGCAGCAGGCTGGCGAAGCCTCCGCGACCGCGGTTGCCGACCACGAGGAGCAAGGCGTCGCGGGCTTCCTCCAACAGCACCTCGGCGGCCTGTCCTTCGTGTGTATGCCCCTCCGCTTCGAGGGCAGGCTGGAGGCGCTTCGCTTCAGCGAGCGCCTCCCGCACGACTGTTTCGGCCGTTTCGCGGAACGCGTCGACCGTTTCCTGATCGAACCCCGGTGCAAACCCACCCGAGTAGACCGCAGGTGCGAGATCCCAGGCGGCCACGATCCGCAGCCGGGCTCCGCGCAAGGCGGCTTCGTCGACTGCGAACTCGAGCGCGGCGCGCGCGTGCTCTGATCCGTCCACACCCACCACGATCGTGTCCATCACCAGCCTCCTGTCGGGACGAGTGCCCTGAACGGGCTCATTGACTCACATACTGTTGACTCGGGACAGACGACCGGATGCCGCACGATCACGCAACGAAGGTACCGCGCAAGCTCTACGAGCAGGAACTGCTCCGCCTGCAGGGCGAGCTGGTGAAGCTGAAGGAATGGGTGCGGACGACGGGCGAACGGGTCGTCATCCTGTTCGAGGGCCGTGACGCAGCCGGCAAGGGCGGCGCGATCAAACGAGTGACGGAGTACCTGAACCCGCGCGTCGCGCGCATCGTCGCCCTCCCCGCACCCACCGAGCGCGAGCACGGTCAGTGGTACTTCCAGCGCTACGTCGCTCACCTGCCGACCGCAGGTGAAATCGCCATCTTCGACCGGAGCTGGTACAACCGCGCGGGCGTCGAGCACGTGATGGGCTTCTGCACGCCCGCCGAATACCGGCGCTTCCTCCAGCAGTGCCCGATCTTCGAGCGCCTGGTCGTCGACGACGGCATCCGTCTGATCAAGTACTGGTTCTCGGTCAGCGACGAAGAGCAGGAGCGCCGCTTCCGCTCGCGGTTCGAGGATCCACTCCGGCGCTGGAAGCTGTCACCGCTCGATCTCGAGTCACGGGCACGCTGGGTCGAGTATTCGCGTGCGAAGGACGAGATGTTCGTGCACACGGACATCCCGGAAGCGCCTTGGTACGTCGTCGAGGGCGACGACAAGCGCCGCGCCCGCCTCAACTGCATCGCTCACCTGCTCTCGCTCGTCCCGTACGAAGACGTCTTCGAGGCTCCGCTGAAGCTGCCACCCCGGCCGCCTGAGACCGACTATCAGCGGCCGCCGCGAAACCTGTTCCACTACGTGCCCGACCACACGGCAACGCTGCTCGCTTGAAGACGCCGCAACACGCGGCCGGCGACTCTGCAGCGGTTCCGTAGGCAGGTTCGCGGATCGCACGAAGTCGCAGCGCGCTGGCTCGATTCGGGGAGGCGGACACGGGTGTAAAGTCCTTGGTGCTGCGCCTCAGTGATCGGCGCAGCGACCGATCTTGCCGGGCCTAGCAATCGGCTTGGCGAAACGTCCGCCCCGAGCCGAGTGGGTTGGAGCAGCAGTTTGGCCGACTTCAAGAATCGTGGCCGGCGCCGACCCTCTGCTCAAGGGAGGACCATTGCGGAAGTTAGTGATCGCGCACAACGAGCGCCCGCGTCCTGGGCTCTTCAGTGTGCGCGTCGACCAGGATCGGACTTCGGCTCGTGGCATTCGTGCCGCAGTGTCGAGGCCGCCCGCGTCGTGCCCGACTACAGAGCCGGTGATTGAGACGCCGGGCGCGGTGAAGCGTGCGGTGAACGAGCTGATGCGCGGCAACGGGCTGCAGCGCTGGAGCGAGACGGAAAGGATTGCGTTCTTCTGTGAATGCGAACAGCAGGCGTGCTATCAGGCCGTTTGGCTGACGTGTCGCGAATATGACCTGTCCCGCGCAAGCCCGAGATGGGTCGCGCTGATCGACGAGCACCGGTCTCAGGCCACGCCCTAGCGAGCGTCCTGTCGCACCGTCGCACGGTCGCGCTTCGGCCTAAGGGCGAGTACCTTACGCAACGGTTTGGGCAGCGCAAAGACGGCTCCGTGACACGAAGTGCACGCCGTCGACGGCCTCCAACGTGAACGCATCGGGTGTCCCGGGGACGAGATCGAGCAGGAACTCCGGACGGTTCCAGCGTTCGTACTGTTCGCCGTCGATGAAGAACGGCACACCCTCGACCTCGCCGAGCAACAGGTCGTTCGGCCCGACCAGCAGCTCACCCTCGTGCAGGCACAAGGGTGAGCTGCCGTCGCAACAGCCGCCGGACTGGAACAGCATCAACGGACCGTGCCGCTCACGCAGACGAGCGAGCTCGGCACGCGCGGCGGGTGTGGCATCGATGGTCTTCTCGTCCGGCATCCGCACAACCGCCTAGAACAGACCGAGTGGCTTCGGGTCGTAGCTGACCAGCAGGCACTTGGTCTGCGTGTAGTGGTCGAGCATCATCTTGTGATTCTCGCGGCCGACGCCCGAGACCTTGTAGCCGCCGAAAGCCGCACCGGCCGGGTAGAGGTGGTAGCAGTTCGTCCACACCCTGCCCGCCTTGATGCCGCGGCCCATGCGGTAGGCCTTGCTCGTGTCGCGCGTCCAGACGCCCGCACCGAGCCCGTACATCGTGTCGTTCGCGATGTCGAGCGCCTGAGCCTCGCTCTTGAACGTGGTCACGGCGAGCACCGGTCCGAAGATCTCCTCCTGGAAGATCCTCATTCCGTTATGGCCCTTGAAGACGGTCGGCTGGAAGTAGAACCCGTCCTCCAGTTCACCGCCAAGGTGTGACCGCTCACCGCCGATCAGGAGCTCGGCACCCTCTTCCTTGCCGATCTCGACGTAACTCTCGATCTTCTCGAGCTGCGCCGTCGAAACCTGCGCGCCGATCATCGTCTCCGGATCGAGCGGATGACCCTGCTTGATCGCAGCGACCCGCTCGAGCGCCCGGCCCATGAACTCGTCGTAGATCGACTCCTCGATCAGCGCCCGCGAAGGGCAGGTGCAAACCTCGCCCTTGTTGAATGCGTAGAGCACGAGGCCTTCGACGGCCTTGTCGAAGAACTCGTCATCGGCGTCCATCACATCGGCGAAGAAGATGTTCGGCGACTTGCCGCCGAGCTCCGTCGTCGACGGGATGATGTTCTGAGCCGCGTACTGCATGATCAGCCGCCCGGTCGCGGTCTCCCCTGTGAAGGCGATCTTGGCGATCCGCTTGTTCGTCGCGAGAGCCTTGCCGATCTCCCCGCCGGGTCCGTTGACGACATTGATCACACCGGGCGGAACAATGTCTTCGATCAGCTCCATCAGCTTCAGGATCGACCAGGGAGTCGGGCTCGCCGGCTTGATCACCGAGCAGTTGCCCGCCGCCAGCGCGGGCGCCAGCTTCCACGCCGCCATGAGCAGCGGGAAGTTGAACGGAATGATCTGACCGACCACCCCGAGCGGCTCCCGGAAGTGATAGGCGACCGTGTCCTTGTCGATCTCCGAGATCGTCCCCTCCTCCCCGCGGATCACCGACGCGAAGTAGCGGAAGTGGTCGGCCGCAAGCGGAATATCGGCCGCCAATGTCTCGCGCACCGGCTTGCCGTTGTCGTAGCTCTCCGCAACCGCCAACACCTCCAGATGCTCCTCGATCGCGTCGGCGACCAGGTTCAGCACCTTCGAGCGCTCCGTCGTCGAAGTTTCTCCCCACGAGTCCTTCGCGGCATGAGCTGCGTCGAGCGCCAGCTCGATGTCCTCGGGCGTCGAGCGCGGCACCTCTGTGAACGGCCTGCCGGTAGCAGGTGTCACGTTCTCGGAGTACTCGCCCTGCACCGGCGCCATCCAGTGGCCGCCGATGAAGTTGTCATAGCGCGGCTTCAACTCGACCAGACTGTCGACCTCGCCGGGAGCCGCGAACATCGTGCGTTTCGCGATGGTTGCCATGACTCTCCCTTCCGAGCGTTATCAGCCGCACCCCGCGGCTGCACCGCTACGATCGCCGCCCGCAGGTCCCTGCCACATCGGGGAAACGTGACTATCTGATGTGGGAAAGCCACACCCAGCCGACCCCACCCCGATCTGCGGAACGGATTTGCGGACTTGCCGCAGGAGATTCCGCGCGGCTTCGGATGCCTCGAGCGTGGTTCTCAGGCGAGGATCCCGGCATGCGGATCGACGAGATCATGCAGACGGAGGTCGTCGGGGTCTCGCCGACGGACTCCTTGAAGCGCGTCGCGCGACTACTGCTCGAACACGGCATCTCGGGCGTTCCCGTGCTGAACGACCATGGAGCGGTCATCGGGGTCGTCTCCGAAGGGGACATTCTCGTGAAGGCCAGCGCGGCCTTCGGCGAGCGCGAGCACCCGTCGAACTGGCTCTTCGGCGACGACGAACGCGAGGCGCTCAAGCGCGGCGCACAGACCGCCGCCGATGCGATGTCGCGGCCGGTGGTCACCGTCGATCCACGCTGTACCGTCGCCGAGGCGGCTCGCGTGATGGTCAAGCAGTCCGTGAACCGACTGCCGGTCGTGAGCGACGGGCGTCTCGTCGGAATCGTGACACGGTCCGACATCGTGCGTGCGTTTGCACGAACCGATGAAGAGCTCGAGGCTCAGATTCGTGCGGAGGTCCTCGTCGAGACACTCTGGCTCGATCCGGGAACACTCCACATCCTGATCGAGGAAGGCGAGGTCGTGGTCAGCGGCGTCGTCGAGACGCGCAGCATCGCAGAGCTGATCCCGGTGTACATCTCGCTCGTGCCGGGTGTCGTTTCGGTCGATGCATCGCGCGTCGAATGGCACACGAACGTGCACGCAGGACGGCACCACGCCTCGCGGCTCTGAGGACGACGACTAGAGACGGAGCGCGGCTGCGAGCTCGGCGAAGACGTTCTCGCCTGCCAACGAGTAGCGGTCGTCGAAGTCGACGGCGCCGTTGAGCTCGAGCACGACGTAGCCGCCGTCGCCGTCCGGCAGGAGATCGACCCCGACGAGATCCGCGCCCACGACGGCGGCCGCGGTCCGAGCGAGCTCGGCGGCATCGTCCGACGGCCGAGCAGCCCGCAGCGATCCTCCGAGCGAGATGTTCGTGCGCCACTCGCCTTCGGCGGCGACCCGCTCGGCCGCGCCGACGACCCGACCGCCCGCAACGAGCACGCGCAGGTCGCGCCGGGAATTCGGCAGCCACTGCTGGACGACGGCTCCGTGACGCCGGAACCATGTCCGATCTCGAATCGTCTCGATGCATGCGGCGAGCTCTTCCTCGGTCTGGCATCGGAACACGTCACGCCCCCAGCTGCCGAAGCGCGGCTTGACGACACACGGCGGCGGTAGCGAAGCCGTCTCCTCGGCAACGGTCAACAACGACGTCTCCGGATGAGGCAGCCCCGACTTCATCAGGATCGCCGCCGACCGCAGCTTGTCGTGCGCTGCAAGCAGCCCCTCAGCGGTGTTGATCACGCGCACGCCCCGCCGTTCGAGCAAGAGCAGGGCGAGCAGTCCCGGTTCGACGCCGTCGAGAGTCGGCAGTACGTCCAACCGGCCGACGACGATGTCGTCAGGCCGTGCCGTCGAAAGCGCCTCGGCGCCCGAGACGAGCTCTGCGTCGAAGCCGAGTCGCCGCCACCCGCTCACGAGCCCTGCCGTGCCCTCGCTCGACGGCGTCCCGAGCACGAGGATCCGCGCTGGCTCCGGCCGGGTGATCTTCTCGGCGACGTACGCTCTCGAGACGGTGGACACGCGGCCTCCTTCCGGCGTGATCGTCACCCCCCGCCGCGGAACCGGCATCCGCGGCCGCCCCGATCGGCTTTCGGCTTCCCCGCGACGGAGCGCGCTGCGGTCAGTTGCCGATCAGGTCACGTCGCGCGAACGACGCGAACGCGGCGATGATCGCGGCTCCACCCACCGCGAGCAGCACCGCCGCAGCAGCCGGCCTGAATGGCGCGCCGGGGACAGGCGCGACGTGCTGGAACGGGCTGACGGAAAGCAGCCAGTGAGGCACGCCGACGAGTGCGCCGACCAGTTGCAACAGGAACGCGCCGACGACGACGCCGTAGGCGACCCCGGCACTCGCGCGCGGCACGGTTCCGTAGGCCAGGGCGCCGACGCCCAGAAAGCAGAGCGCGGCCGGCAGCGTGTTCGCGCCCGCGCCGATCAGCTGTGGCAACCCGACGCCGGCGTTCTCTGCGCTCGCACCTGCCCACGCGAGCACACCGGCGACGAGGGCCAGGCCGGTCGCGGCCGCGGCGGCCAGGCACAGACGGCCGGCGAGCCAGCGGGCCCGGCCGACCGGAAGTGCCAGGAGCAGCTCGAGCCGCTGGTCGGCCTCCTCGCGACGGGCAGCCGCGACCTGCGAGCAACCGAACAGGCTCAGCAGCAGGACGAAGAAGACGAAGTAGAAGCCGAGGGCGCCCGCGGGCGTGACGATCGAGGTTCCGCCGAGCTTTCTGAGCTCCTCCTCGAGGCTGGTCGACAGGTTCGCCTTCGAGAACGCGGTCGAGAGGATCCCCACGGTCAGCGCGAACACGCCGATTCCGAGCACCCAGGCGGTCAAGCTGCCGCGCTCGGCGCGCAAGGCCTCGCCCGCCGGACTGCCCAGGAGACGGAGCCGCGCCCGCGCGCGGTCTCGGGCCGGGAGCAACCCGTTGCCGACGTCGCGCGTCCTCGCGATCGCGGCCCCGGCGACGAGCAGCGCGACAGCGGCCCCGGCGAGCGGGATCAGCGGAGCCGAATTCGGCCCGGCGAACGGCCGCAGCTCCTCGACCCACCCGAGCGGCGTCGCCCAACGGAGCGCTCCGGCGCCGCCCGCGATGTCGGCGACGACCCGGAGCAGGTAGGCGATCGCGACGACGGCGAGCCCGATCTGCAGCGCGCCTCGTCTGGTGCCGGCGAGCTGACTGGCCACCGCCCCGACGCCGCCGAACACCGGAACCGCCGCGATCGTCGCGAGCGCCAGGTACGCCGAGCCGCCGAGCGGCAGCCGGGCGGCGACCAGGGCGAGCGTCGCCGCGAGCCACAGAATCGCCGTTGCAACGGCGATTCCCGCCAGCGCAGCACCGTAGGCGACGAGCCTCGAGACCGGCATCGCGAGGACGAGCTCCTGCCGGCCGAGGTCCTCCTCAGCACGCAGCACCCGGACGACCGCGAAGACCGCCCACACCGCCGCGAGAATCGAGCCGAAGCCGGCGAGGCGCCACGCGGCATAGCCGCCGACCGTCAGCAGGTCGTGCGGCCGCCCGTAGAACAGCTGAACAGCTTTGTTCAGGCCGAACGTTCGGGCAAGCTCGACTCGCTCCTTGACGGTCGGGTACGTGCGACGGTAGCCGGCGGCATTCGCATAGCCAATCACTGCGAAAACGACGGCGAACGATGCCGTCGCCACCTTGCCGTCGCCGACCGCCCGCCGGGCGATCGCCCTACCGGCGCGCATCGTCAGCTGCCGTGTCGTAGTGATGGAGAAAGATCTCCTCGAGCGACGGCATGCGGCTGGTCATCGCGGTCACGGGGTACTTCGCCAGCTCCGCGAGCAACTCGGTGAGCGGCCCGTTCACCTCGAAGCGCACGACGTTGCCGTCGACGGGCTCCGACGCGACACCGGGCAGGCGCGGGAGGTCGGGCGCAGGGCCGCCGAAGGTCACCTCGAGCGTGTGGGTGGACAGGTGTCTCAGGTCGGACAGCGTTCCCTCGTCGATCAGCCGCCCGTCGCGGAGGATCCCGACGCGGTCGCAGAGCGCCTCGACCTCGCTGAGGATGTGCGACGAGAGGAACACCGTCTGGCCACGCGACTTCGCGTCGACCACCGCTTCGCGAAAGACCTGTTCCATCAACGGGTCGAGCCCGCTCGTCGGCTCGTCGAGAATCAGCAGCTCGGCGCGGGTCGCCAGCGCTGCGACGAGCTGGACCTTCTGGCGGTTTCCCTTCGAGAGCGCACGCACCTTCTTCGTCGCGTCGAGCTGGAAGCGCTCGACGAGCTCGGCGCGGTAGCCGCCGTCCGTCGTCCCGTGCAGGTTGCCGAGATAGGCGAGCGTCTCGGCTCCGGTGAGGCCCGGCCAGAGGGTTGGCTCGCCGGCGACGTAGGCGACGCGCCGGTGAGCCCCGACCGCATCGCTCCACGCGTCCCGGCCGAAGAGCTCGGCACGTCCTGCCGTCGGACGATGCAGGCCGAGCAGCAGGCGAATCGTCGTCGTCTTGCCGGCGCCGTTCGGGCCGAGATATCCGTACACCTCACCGGGCTCGACGGTCAGGTCGAGCGCATCGAGTGCAACCGTCGAGCCGTAGCGCTTGGTGAGCCCTTCGGTGCGGATCGCGGGCATCTGCGCACGCTCGGATCAAACCGTCCAGGTCCAGCCGCTGATCGCCGGGTCGTCCTCGCCGTGCTGTCGCGTGTAGAGGCGCGCGTGCATCCGTGCGTCGACCATCTCCTGCCGCAGTTGCCCGGCGGCGTCGCCGAGCCCGGGCACCCGGTCGATCACGTCGAGCACGAGATGGAAGCGATCGAGGTCGTTCAACATGACCATGTCGAACGGCGTGGTCGTCGTTCCCTCTTCCTTGTAGCCGCGCACGTGGATGTTCGCGTGATTCGTCCGCCGGTACGTCAGTCGATGGATCAGCCACGGGTAACCGTGGTACGCGAAGATCACCTGCTTCGTCGTGGTGAACAGCGCGTCGAACTCCGCATCGGAGAGCCCGTGCGGATGCTCGCTCTCCGGCTGTAACCGCATCAGGTCGACCACGTTGACGACGCGGACCTTGAGCCCGGGCAGCCGCTCGCGGATCAGGGCGGTCGCAGCGAGTGTCTCGAGCGTCGGAACGTCGCCGCAGCAGGCGAGCACCACGTCCGGCTCCCCACTCCCCTCGTTCGAGGCCCACTCCCAGATGCCGAGGCCGCGCGTACAGTGCGCGATCGCATCGTCGATCGACAGGTAGTCGAGCGCAGGCTGCTTGCCCGCGACGATCACGTTCACGTAGTCCTTGCTGCGGAGGCAGTGGTCGGCGACGGAGAGCAGGCAATTCGCGTCCGGCGGGAGGTAGACGCGAATGATCTCCGCCTTTTTGTTGACGACATGGTCGATGAAACCGGGATCCTGGTGCGAGAAGCCGTTGTGATCCTGGCGCCACACGTGCGAGCTCAGGAGGTAGTTGAGCGACGCGACCGGGCGCCGCCACGGGATGCGCCGCGTCGTCTTCAGCCACTTGGCGTGCTGGTTGAACATCGAGTCGACGATGTGGATGAAGGCCTCGTAGCAATTGAACAGCCCGTGCCTGCCCGTGAGCAGGTAGCCCTCGAGCCACCCCTGGCACTGATGCTCGGACAGGACCTCCATCACCCGCCCCTCCGGCGAAAGCGGGTCGTCGGTGGGCAGCGTCTCCGCGTCCCAGGTGCGCGAGGTCGCTTCGAACACGGCGCCGAGCCGATTCGATTCGGTCTCGTCCGGGCCGAAGATCCGGAAGTTGTCCGGATTGCGCCGAACGACGTCGCGTAGAAACCGTCCGAGCACCCGGGTCGCCTCGCTCGTCGAGACCCCGGGTCGCTCCAAGCGGACGGCATAGTCCTGAAAGTCCGGAAGCTGGAGCTCGCGCAGCAAGATGCCCCCGTTCGCGTGCGGGTTCGCGCTCATCCGCCGCTCCCCGCGTGGCGGAAGCGCAGCAAGCTCCTCGACAAGAGCACCGTCGTCGTCGAAGAGCTCCTCCGCCCGGTAGCTTCGGAGCCACTGCTCGAGCAGGGCGATGTGCGCCGGGTTGTCGCGCACGCCCGCGATCGGGACCTGGTGCGCACGCCAGGTGCCTTCGACCAGGACGCCGTCGACCTCCTTCGGCCCCGTCCACCCCTTGGGCGTGCGCAGGACGATCATCGGCCAGGGTGGACGACCTCCGGCGCCGGCGCTCCTCGCGGCCCGCTGGAACGCGTGGATGTTGTCGAGCGCCTCGTCGAGTGCGACGGCGAGCTCCGCGTGCACACGTGCGGGATCGTCACCCGTGACGAAGAGCGGACGCCAGCCGTACCCCTGGAGCAGCGACCCGAGCTCCGCCTCCGGAATCCGGGCGAGCACCGTGGGGCTCGCGATCTTGTAGCCGTTCAGGTGCAGGACCGGCAGCACCGCTCCGTCGTAGCGTGCGCTCAGAAACTTCGTCCCGTGCCAACCGGTCGCGAGCGGACCGGTCTCGGCCTCACCGTCGCCGACGACGCAGCACACGAGCAGATCGGGGTTGTCGAACGCGGCCCCGAACGCGTGCGACAACGCATATCCCAGCTCTCCGCCCTCGTGGATCGACCCCGGTGTCTCGGGGGCGACGTGACTCGGGATCCCTCCCGGGAACGAGAACTGCCGGAACAGTTCCTTCAGACCGGCCAGGTCGCGCCCGACGTGTGGGTAGACCTCGCTGTAGGTGCCCTCGAGGTACGCATTGGCGACGAGGCCGGGCCCACCATGGCCGGGACCGGCGATGTAGATCGCGCTCGTCTCGCGGGCGCGGATCGCGCGGTTCAGGTGTGCATAGACGAGATTGAGCCCCGGCGTCGTGCCGAAATGGCCGAGCAGGCGCGGCTTCACGTGCTCGCGGGCGAGCGGCTCGCGCAGGAGCGGGTTGTCGAGCAGGTAGATCTGGCCGACGGAGAGGTAGTTGGCGGCGCGCCAGTAGGCGTCGACCAGCGCGAGCTCGCCCGAGCTCACTTCGTCCGGCGCTCGAAGATGACGAGAACGCTCAGGCGCTCGTAGCCGACGAAGCGATGCTCGGCACCAGCCGGCACGAACACCGCGTGCCCCACGCGGAGCTCCACCTGCTCTCCCTCCACGTCCAGGGTGCCCATCCCCTCCAGCACGATGTAGATCTCGTCGTCTGCGTGAGGCTGCTGGCGATCGGGCTCGGGAGAGACGAGGACGTACACGCCGATCTCCAGCCCGGGCGACGCGTGCACGACCTCGTAGCCGCCCGTGCCCTCGGCAAGCCGCCGCCTCACCGCGTCGATGTCGAACGGATGAGCCGCCGCCAGCGCGGCGCCTCTCGAGGTGTCAGGTGCGTCCATATCGCTTCACCAGCCTTTGACCGAGGGCTTCGACGAAGCGATTCTCACACGCACCCGCACGTCGACCGCGCAGCAGCCGTCGGGCTGGGCGAGGACCGGGTTGAGGTCGAGCTCGGCGATCTCGGGGAAGTCGTCGGCGAGCCGCGACAGGCGAACGACCAGATCCGTGAGGGCATCGCTGTCCGCAGCGGGCGTACCCCGGAAGCCGCGCACGAGCCGGCCGGCCTTCCCCTCGAGCACGAGCTCCTCGGCCTCGAGCCTCGTGACCGGCGCAAGCCGCAACCCGGCGTCGCCGATCAGCTCTGCGAGCACGCCGCCGGGCCCGAAGGCGACCAGCGGCCCGAACACGGGATCCTGAACGACGCCGGCCAGGAGCTCGGTGCCCCTCGTGACGTACGGCTGGACGAGAACAGGCAAGCCGATCCTCTCGACCGCGGCCCGGACACTCTCGGCGTCGGCGAGGTCGAGTGCGACGCCGCCGCGCTCCGTCTTGTGCGCCCCCGGCTCCGCCGTCTTCACGACGACCGGGAACCCGAGGTCGACCGCCGCCGCAACCGCGCCCTCCACCGTGTCAGCCTCTCGCTCGTCCACGATCGGCAGCCCGTATGCCTCGAGCAGTGAGCGTGCGCTCTTCGCGTCGAGCCAGGCATCGTCGGTGTGCGCAAGCGCGTCGTCGACCACCCGCCTCGCCCGGGCCGAGTCGACCTCGACGGGCTCGAGCGCCGGGGCCGGCGCCCGGCGCAGCCACTCAGCCCGATCAGCCGCGAGCCCGAGTGCGCGCGCCGCAGATTCGGGGTACGCGAACGTCGCAACCGCCCCCTGTTGGTCACGAAACGCGGCAGGCGTGCCGGCGTGACTGATCACACACGCGAGGACCGGCTTGTCGGGCTTCACCCTCTCGACGGAGGCCCGGATCGCCCCGGCGACCTCTTCTGCCCCCGCGACCACCGGCGGAACGAACAGGACGATCAGCGCGTCGACGCCGGGGTCGGCGAACAGCGGCGGGAGAACCGCCTCGTACGTCGACTCCGTCGCCGAACCGAGGAGGTCGACCGGGTTCGCCGTGCTCGCTTCGGCCGGAAGCACGGCCGCGAGCGCAGCGCGCGTCTCGGGGGCGAGGTCCGGAAGCGAAAGCCCAGCGGACGCGCAAGCGTCTGCGCACAGGATCCCCAGACCGCCGGCGTTCGTCACGACGGCAACCCGCCGGCCGTGCGGCAGCGGCTGACTGGACAGCAGCCCCGTGACGTCGACGAGCTCCTCCAGCGTCCGCGCGCGGATCACGCCCGCCTGCCTGAACAGCGCATCGGCGGCCGCGTCCGACCCCGCCAGCGCCGCTGTGTGCGAGCTGGCCGCATGTGCGCCCGCAGCCGTGGCACCTGCCTTCAGCGCAATGACCGGCTTGCGTCGCGCCACACGCCGTGCGATCCGCCCGAACTTGCGGGGATTGCCGAACGACTCGAGGTAGAGCAGGACCGCATCGGTTTCGTCGTCGTCCTCCCACCATTCGAGCAGGTCGTTCGAAGAGACATCGGCCTTGTTGCCGATCGAGACGAACGACGAGAAGCCGAGTTGCCGCTCGGCGGCCTGCTCGAGTAGTGCGAGGCCGAGTGCACCGCTCTGCGACGAGAAGCCGATACGCCCGCTGGGGAGCGCATTTGGAGCAAAGGTGGCGTTCAACCCGACGACCGCGGACGAGATGCCGAGACAGTTCGGCCCGATCAGCCGGGCACCGTGTGCGCGAACGAGCGACAGCAGGCTCTCCTGCCGTCTGCCACCTTCGGCCCCGAGCTCGGCAAAGCCCGACGAGATGACGCAGAGCGCGCGCACACCGGACTGAAGCGCCGAGGCGGCCGCGTCGAGCACCTGCGCGGCGGGAACGCAGATCACTGCGAGGTCGATGTGATCCGAGATCTCCTCGATCGACCGGTAGCCGCGCACTCCGGCGACAGAAGCCGCGCCGCGGTTGACGGGATAGACGGCACCGTCGAAGTCGGCAGCAAGGATGTTGCGGAAGAGCTCCCCGCCGATCGAGCCGCGGCGCCGCGACGCGCCAATCACGGCGACGGTCCCGGGCGTGAAGAACGGCCTCAACGACGCCACCACTGCGGCGTGGTCTCGCGCGTCGACCCTCGTCCGGAGCGCTTCCGTCGCGGCGATCGGGAACCGCAACTCGACCTCACCGTGGTCGAGCTCCTGCGAGATCTCGTATCCGGCATCGGCGAAGACCGCGAGCGCGGGGCGATTCTCGGCCATCACGTCTGCGACGAACCGGTCGATGCCGGCGCGGCCGGCCCTGATCGCAAGCTGTTCGAGTAGCCGTGTCCCGATCCCGCGCCGCTGCTCCTCATCTGCCACTGCAAATGCCATCTCCGCCGTGTTGCCTCCCTGCAACCGGGCGTAGCTCGCGAGCGCGACGATCCGCCCTCCGAGCGTCCCGACCAGCGCGCCCACCTCGGGCTCGTCGGCAAGGAACGGCACGACGAGCTCGCCGTCGACGCGCCGGATGCCGTGGAAGCGAAGGTAACGGCTCCGGTCCGACAGGCGTGCGAAGAAATCGACGAGGGCGTCCTTGTCACGAGGGCCGGGTGGCCGTAGACGAAGCGTCCCGCCGTCGCGGAGGACGACGTCGACCACCTCGTCCTGGGCGGCCTCGATCACCACCGCGCCGCCTCCCAGCCGTCGTTCGGCCAAATCACGTTCTCGAACATCGTCTACCTCCTTGCGGGACTCCTCGAGTCTCCACGGCCGGGACCGAAAGGCCATCGGAGCCGACGCGGAGCGCATTGCGGGTTTTCCACAGTTGCCAGCCTCATCTAGGCTCGCTGCATGGAGGCCGCCAGGACGGCACCGAGCCGTTTGCGCTCGCTGCTCGACGCAGGGATCGCGCTGACGTCGGAGCTCTCGCTCGATGCCGTTCTTCGGCATGTGGCCGAGGCTGCGGCGTCGCTGACGGGCGCGAGATACGCGGCGCTCGGCGTCATCGACGTTCATGGGACCGAGCTCGAACGGTTCGTCACCCACGGGATCGACGCCGAGACACACGCGGCGATCGGCGAGCTGCCGCGTGGGCGCGGGATCCTGGGCGTCCTGATCAGGGATGCCCAGCCGCTCCGGCTCCGTGACCTGAACGAGGATCCGCGTGCGGTCGGCTTCCCCCCGCACCACCCTCCGATGCGCTCGTTCCTCGGGGTTCCAATCCTCCTCAGGGGTGTGGCGTTCGGCAACCTCTACCTCACGGAGAAAGAGGGGGGCGATGAGTTCACCTCCGAGGACGAGGAGCTCGTCACGCTGCTCGCGACCCAGGCGGCCGTCGCGATCGAGAACGCGCGGCTGTACGAGGCCGCGACAAACTGGTCGCGTCAGCTCGAAACGCTACACGACGTGGTCAGGTCGCTCGTCGAGGAGTCCGACCTCGACGTGATGCTCGAGATGATCTGCATGCGTCTGCGGGAGCTGCTCGGCGCACGGCTCGTGCTGATCAACCTGCCCGAAGGCGATCAGCTCCGCGTGGCGGCCGTCAGCGGGGAGGGCGATGTGGCAGACGGGTTGCTCGGACATCGCACTTCGCTGGAGCGAACAAAGGGCGGGAAGGTGCTGCAGCGCAGACAGAGCGCCCGCGTCGATTCGATCATGGACGACCCTGAGGTCGATCAGGACGAGGCACGACGACTCGGCATCCGAACAGGCATGTTCGTCCCGCTGATCGCCCGTGGGCGGCCGATCGGAGTGATCACCGTCAACGACAAGCTCGGGCGCGACCCGCGCTTCACCGACGGTGATCTCAGGCTGACCGAGATCTTCGCCGCACGTGCAGCGGTCGCGGTCGATCTGTCCGAGCGCGTGGCCCGGGATACCGTGCGTCGCGTCGTCGAGGCCCAGGAGCTGGAACGAGGCAGGCTCGCGCGGGAGCTGCACGACGAGACCGGACAGGCGCTGACGTCGATCCTGCTCGGCTTGAAGTCGATTCGCGCCGCAGACAGCGAAGCCGGCGCCGACCGCGCCCTTGCCGAGGTGCGCGAGCTGATCGTGCAGGCGCTGCAGGACGTGCGCCGGCTCGCAGTCGAGCTCCGGCCGAGTGCGCTCGACGACTTCGGCCTGGCGCCCGCAGTCGAGCGCCTTGCCGGGACCTTCGAAGAGCGCACCGGCATTCACACCGCACTCGAGGCGAACCTCCCCGACGGTCGGCTGCCGCCGGAGGTCGAGACCGTTCTCTACCGCGTCATCCAGGAAGCCCTGACGAACGTCGTCAAGCACGCGGGCGCCGAACGCGTGAGCATCGTGATCGCACAGCGGGGCGACGGCATCCGCGTCGTCGTCGAGGACGACGGCCGCGGCTTCGAAGCAGAGGACGTCCGTCACGACGCTCTGGGCGTCGTCGGCATGCGCGAGCGGGTCGCGCTCGTCGGCGGCACGCTCGACGTCGAGTCCGAGCCGGGCGCCGGGACGACGCTCGCGGCTTACGTCCCGACCGCGCGGAGCGGAGATCCACCGCTCTCGACGAGCCGGGCGATCTCGTAGAGCGCGCCGGTGCCCTCGAGGCTCGCGATCCGCACGCCTTCCCCATCCCGACGACGAAGCGACAGCACCGGGAGACCGCTCAGGCGGTCTCCGGCACCGCGAGCGATATGCGCGTCGGCCACGTCGTCGAACGGCACGGTGAGAGTCCCACTCTTTCCGGACAGCTCGAACCGATCGGGATGCGCCTCGAGCCGCCCGGACTCGGCGCTCCCAGAGGCACTCCACAGAACGGCATATTGACGCGCGGGGCGTTCCTCGATGTTCGCGTTGGCGTGCACTTGCCCACCGTAGATCCCTCCCGGCACGTGAACCTCGGCTCCCGACCGCAGAATCCCTGCGGCTTTCTCCTGATCGCGGCGTAATCCGGCCGCGCTAACGTCCCGCGAATGGCAGGCCCGATCCGCGTCCTGATCGTCGACGACCACGCGGTCGTTCGTTCGGGGCTCAGGCTGCTCCTCGCTCAGGAGCCCGACATCGAGCCGGTCGGCGAGGCGGGAACGGGGCGCGAGGCGGTCTTCCAGGCCCGCGCGCTCAAGCCCGACGTGCTGCTGCTCGACGTCGTGATGCCGGACCAGACCGGGCTCGAGGTCCTGCCGATGCTCGTGCACGAGAACCCGGACTCGAAGGTGCTCCTGCTCTCGATGCAGGACGACCCTCGCTACGTCCGCGAGGCGTTCGCCGCCGGAGCGACGGGTTACGTCCTGAAGGAGGCGGCCGACACCGAGGTCGTGGCCGCCATTCGCGAGGTCGCGCGCGGAGGACGGTACGTGAGCCCGGAGCTCGGCGCCCGTCTGCTCGCCGCCGACGCCGAAGCCGAGCGGCGGGCGGGCGAGGATCCGCTCTCCGACCGCGAACGCGAGGTACTCAGGCTGCTCGCCCTCGGGCACACGAATCAAGAGATCGCCAAGCAGCTCTACATCTCCGTCCGCACGGCGGAGACGCATCGCGCTCACATCATGCAGAAGCTACGGCTGCAGAGCCGGGCGGAGCTGGTGCGCTACGCGATCGACCAGAAGCTGCTCGACGAGTAGCGCACCCTCTCAAACGCGAGCCGGGACGTGCGCAGCCCGAACGATCATGACCGGTCGACGTGTCTCGCGGAGGACGCCGAGCGACACGCTTCCGAGGAGCGCTCGCGCCACCGCTCCGTGCCCGCGTGAGCCCAACACGATCAGATCGACGTCGTGCGAATCGGCAAACGCGACGATCTCGTCGGCGGCGGTGCCTGTCAAGAGCTCGCCGGTCACGGCGATGCCCAGCTCCTGGGCGCGGGCGACCGCGTCGTCGAGCGACTCCCGGTCCACCGGAGTCTCCACGTGAGGAGCCCCCGCGCTCATTCCGAACGCACTCCAGGGCGCGACATCCGCAGCCGG
The DNA here is from genome assembly GCA_963742605.1 of uncultured Thermoleophilia bacterium. Lineage (GTDB taxonomy): Bacteria > Actinomycetota > Thermoleophilia > Gaiellales > Gaiellaceae > PALSA-600. Next base: position 123,077 of record CAVUNA010000008.1, read on the forward strand.
GACGACGTGGACGATGAACACCGTCGCATCGTGCTCCGAAGCGAGCTCGAGACCCAACTCGACCGCCTCGCCCGCGCTCGTCGAACCGTCAGTTGCAATCAGGATTCTTCTCATCATTCGACCTCCAGTCGTTTCTTGCCCGGCCCTCACAGACCGAGCCCGATCCCTTCCAAAGACGGCGCACGGTGCCAGGAGTAGGCGACCGACGCGATTCGCGGCGGGCCGGCGACGAGATCGCTCCACGTCGCCGCGGCAGCCCAGACGTCGAGCGCGTCGAGAATCGACTCGAGCGCCACGTGGGACGGCGACTCGAAGACGAAGATGGCTTCACCGGAGGTGAGCAGGAGCTCGTGCGACTCGAGCGGCAGCTCCGACGGGTCGAACGGCGGCCCTGCTGCGGCGAGCTCGTGTGCACGCGCCTCTGCACCGGGTCGAAGCGGCACCACGACGACGGCGCGCCGCTGCTGCGTCAGCTCGAGATCGGCGATCCGGCCGGCGAGCTCCCGCAGCACCTCGGCGTGGAGTTCTGCGCACCGAATCAGAACCTGCCCGGCGGTCGTTTCGACGAGGAGCACCCGCTCCGTTGCAGATTCGCTGTCTTCGACCACGAGCCGGAGCGCGCGAAGGTCGTCGTATCGGATCGTCCGCCACACCCTCCGTTCGTGTTCGTCACGGCCGTCGAACGCGAGCGCGGCAGAATCGAACCGGAGCCGACCGACGGACGGGGTTGCGCCCCGCTCCTGCCACGTGACGACGTACGAGATGCTGGACATGACTTGAGGATCGCCGACGGCGGCGATTTCGTCGTGAGGGTTCACCCAGATCGTGGCTGCGGGAAAACCCGTGAGCGCCTCGTCGTGGCAGGCTTGGACGATGAGAGCGATGGTCTTCACCGGCGTCGGCGTGCCGCTCCAGGAAGCCGAGACGCACGAACCGGTGCTCGAGCGGGGGCAGGTTCGTCTGCACGTGCGGGCCTGCGGCGTCTGCCGCACCGACCTCCACGTCGTCGACGGCGATCTGGCCGAGCCGAAGCTCCCCCTCGTTCTCGGCCACGAGATCGTCGGGACGATCTCGGAGCTCGGCCCGGGGGTCGACCGCTTCGAGCTCGGCGAGCGCGTGGGCGTTCCCTGGCTGGGGTGGACGTGCGGTGAGTGCGGGCCCTGCCGGGCGGGCAGAGAGAACCTCTGCGATCGGGCGCGCTTCACCGGCTACACGATCGACGGCGGGTACGCACAACAGACCGTCGCGGATGAGCGTTACTGCTTTCCGATCCCCGAGGGCTATCCGGATCTGCAGGCCGCACCGCTGCTCTGCGCCGGACTGATCGGCTATCGGGCGCTCTCGCTCGCCGGTGACGCGGAACGCGTGGGCCTGTATGGCTTCGGTGCAGCCGCGCACATCATCTGCCAGGTCGCGCGCTGGCAGGGGCGGCGCGTCTTCGCGTTCACGAAGCCCGGCGACGTCGACACACGGGCGTTCGCCCGTTCGCTCGGAGCCGAGTGGGCCGGTGACTCGACAGCGCCGGCGCCCGAGCCACTGGATGCGGCGATCATCTTTGCGCCGGTCGGCGCGCTCGTGCCGGCCGCTCTCGCGGCGGTCGACAAAGGCGGAACCGTCGTCTGCGCCGGGATTCACATGAGCGAGATCCCGGCCTTCCCGTACGAGCTTCTGTGGCAGGAGCGCGTGATCCGCTCGGTTGCCAACCTCACCCGCAAGGACGGTGCAGCGTTCATGGCGCTGGCGCCGCAGATCCCGGTCCACACCGCAGTCACCGTCTTCGAGCTCGCCGAGGCGAATCGCGCCCTGGACACGCTCCGCTCCGGCGCCGTCGACGGCGCGGTCGTCCTGTCGGTCGTCTAGAGCCCGGCCGGCTGTCGCTCGAGGAAGCGTCCCTCGGCCTCCGAGTGCGTGGGAAGACCTCTTTACTCCGTGTCGGCCTTGCCCACCGCCTTCTCCGCGGCCTTCTGCGCCTTCTTCTCGTCCCGCTTGCGCTTGCTCTCCGCCCGCCGCTCAGCGACCTCTTCCTTCGCACCGGTGTACGAGGTCGACACGAGCAGCTTCCCGCCCGTCCAGCCGAAGACGGTCACGACCAGGATGATCGCGAAGAGGACGTTCCAGGCGGTCGTGATCAGCTGCTGTGCGGTCGAGTAGGCGACCGCGGTGTTGTTGGGGACGTGACAGCACGTCTTGAGTGCCAGCGCGTTCGTCGCCTGCGTCACGCCCACCGCCCCCGGAGTGAAGGACGCCACGTTGGCGAGCGAGCCCGACCCGACCACCCACGTGATCGACTCGAAGGTGACGGGAATCGCAAAGGCCGCGAGGAAGATCCCGACCACGCAGTACTTCGCGACGTATGAGAGGAACGACGGGAAGAAGACTCGCGCGAAGTAGCGTCTCGGCGTCGCCAGGATCACTCCACCTTGCTTCGCCTGCTCCCAGAGCTTCTTCACCTGTTTCCAGAACGCGCGGACGAGCAGCGCGATCAGGTAGGCAGCGCCGGCGGCGATGAGGATGGTGGCCCCTGGATGGGACGAGATGTTGCCGAGGCTCGAGGCGAACGAGCCTGGGACCGAGAGGAAGAGGTAGAGGTAGACGAACGTGCCGGCGACCGTGAAGAAGATCTTCTGCACGAGGTACGCCGCGATCGAGCCGGGGAGCGTGCAGCTCGGGATGATCGCGACGAACATCACCAGCGTCACGAACGTGCCGATGTTCGCCGGGAGGAAGCTGTTCCCGGCGACGCCCACGGCATACGCGGTCACGATCGGCGCGATGGTCACCTCGCCGGGATAGGCGGCGGAGAGGATGCCGTAGTAAGAGAGCCCGGCAAAGATCGTCTGCAGGCTCTGGAAGAAGACCCCGGCGACGATGTACTGGACGGGGATCGCCTTGATCTGATCCCACAGATTCTCGAACCACCCTCTGACGTCGACCCCGAGCAGGTCGAGGATCCCGATGACGACGGCGATCCCCACCAGCCACGCGGCGATATCCGCCAACCTGCGGGCGCGCGACTTTCCGCTCAGTGCCACCTCCGCGACCGCCTCGCTCATCGGAGTGACCTTAAACGACGCCGCGCCGTTTGTCGGGGCGGCTCAGGCAGGCTGCTCGGCGGCTCTGCCCGCGTCGGGGCCCTGGGTGCGCCTGGCGACGCTTCGGGCCCGACCGAGGTCGGCCGAGACGTGGATCGCCGCGGAGGTCAACGGCGCCGCAACCACCATGCCGACCGTGCCGAAGAAGGCGCCCGCAGAGATCGTGACGACGAGGATGAGCAGCGGGTTCATCCGCAACGTGGCCCCCATCGCGATCGGCTGGACGATGTTCTGGAGCGCGCCGTTCGCGAGGATGACGATCACGAGCATGATCGCGGCAGTGGTCGTCCCCTGGGCGCCGAGCGCCATGAGAACCGCGAACGCACCCGCGACCACGGCGCCGATGAACGGGACGTAGGCGGTGACGAACGTCACGACTGCAATCGTGCCGGCGAGTGGAACGTCGAGCACGTAGGCGCCGACGCCGACGACGATCGCGTTGAACGTCGCAACGATCGTGACACCGAGGAAGTACCGCCGCATCGCGGTGACGATTCCGCCGGTGATCGTCTCGGCGACGGAGAGCGGCACGCCGAGATGGCGGTTTACCCAGGCGCGAAACGCCGGCCCGTCCTTGAGCAGGAAGAAGATGGCGAAGAGCGTGAACGAGATGCCGAAGGCGAGCGACGCGATTCCCTGGATGCCGTTCGCGACGCCCTTGAACAGCGTGGAGATGATCGAAGGCACGGACGAGGAGACGTTCGCGTTCGCGCTCGACGCGGCCGATGAGTCGACGCCGAGGTCCTGGATCCAGCTCTGGATCGTGTCGGCGGCGCTGCCGACCGCGGCCGAGATCTTGCTGCTCTCGGCGACGATCCCGCCGAGCACGAGCAGGAGGATCACCACGCCGACCGCCACCAGCGCGAGCAGCACGATCAAGGCACCGAGGGCCCGCGGCACGTGATGCCGCTTGAGCCAGCTGACGCCCGGTGAGGCGACGATCGCAATGACCCCTCCGATCACCACCGGCTCGACGATCGTCGAGGTGACGCCGAGCACCCAGGTCAGCCCGAGCAGGAGCGCACCGACACCGACCAGGAACCACGACGCGAGACCCAGATCGCGCAGCCAGCGTGGCGACGAGAACACGGTGGACAGCGCCTTGAGCTGGTCGGCGTCGAGCTGCACGACGACCTGCTCGACCGGTTCGGGAGCGTCGGCAGCAGTCGCCGGATCTCCCTGCTGCCAGAACTTGATCTTCATCGTGGGTGTCCCTCGGCGGTCGTGCGAATGGTGCTACGGGGTTCACCGGGGAGGACCGCATCTCCTGCACGGGCCCCGAGCCGAGCCGCCGAGGCGTCCGTCAGCCGTCGTCGGCGGCCTGAAGCGACCCGCGCCAGCCGGAGAGAAGCGCGTGGACCGCCGCCGCACCGATGACCGGCCCGTCCGGCATCGGCAGAGAGACGGGATGCAGGATGAACGGCCGCGTCTGGGGCCCTCCCATCCCGCCGTGGAACGAGATCAGCTCCTCGAACGCGCAGCCCTCTTCGCGCTGTGGGTCGTAGAAGCTGTTGACCATGATGTCGGCGACGTGCTCGAAGCCGTCGGTACGGCGAAGGTGTGAAGCAGCATTCCGCGAGAAGTGCGCGAGCGGATCGTCGCCCACGACCCGATCGTCGGCGAGATAGCGCGTGCCCGAGGGACCGAGAACGACGGCGCCGTCCTTCGACGACCGGACGAGCAGGAACCCGACGTGCGGGTGCCCGCGCAACGCCGGAAGCAGGTTCGGGTGGCGCTCGTCGATCTCCTCGAGCGTCAGCCGCCGCTTCTCCTCCATCAGGTAGACGAGGCCGAGGTTTCCGGAGCCGAGGACGACGACCTGACGGTCCGACACGTCGTTCTTCGCCCGCTTCGCCGTGTGACCCGTCGCCTCGCCGAGCGCGTGCCCCACCATCTTCGACTGTTCGTCGCCGTTCGCGACCTCGGTGACGTTGCCGCGCGCGAGCGAGCGCTCGACGAGATCCCCGAGGCCGAACCCGTTGCGCTGCTTGAAGGTCGCGCCCTGCGTCTGCCCGTGATCCGAGAGCACGACGAGCTCGTAGGGCCTCGCGGCAAACCGGAGGGCTCGCTCGATCCGGCCGAACTGCTCATCGAGCTTCCGAAGCGCCTCCAACGTGTCGGCGCGCTCGAGGCCCGAGTGGTGCGCGACTTCGTCGTAGCTGGAGAAGGTCGCGTAGACGGCGGGCCGGCCTTTCATCATGTCCGTGATCACGCCGTACACGATCAGATCGCGGACGAAGACGCACATCGTCGCGCGTAGGAGCGGATAGATGCCGCCGCGATGGCCGCGTGGACGGACGTCTCGCCGGATTGCGCGAAGTGCGGCGAGCCACTCGAGGATCACCTCCCATGTGAACAGCACGAGCACCCGCGTGACGTTGAAGCCGTTGGCAAGGAACGCGCGGTACCCCGGGTTCGCGCCCTTCTCCGCTTCGATCCGGCTGACCGTGAGGATGACGTGGTCGGCTTCGCCCGAGAGCAGGTTGCCGCGGCTCGCTCCGCCGTTGGTCAAGAGCCCAGCCCCGGTGGCATGCCGCCGCTCGATCTCGGCGCAGTCGTTCGGCGCCGAGCAGGCGATCATCGTCCCCGTCTCCTTCTCGACCCAGCGGAAGGCCGGGATGTCGTCGTTCGAGCCGAGCAGGATTCCCGCCTGGCTCGCGCCCGTCTGCGACGAGAGGTCGGTCTCCCATTCGTCGAGGCGGTGTGTGCCTTGCTCGAGCCATCTCGCCATCACGGGCGCGTTGCCGTCACGCATCGCGCGGCGCAGGATCGGCAGCCCGAGCCCGTCGATCTCGAGGAAGACGATTCCGGGGACGTCCGTCCGGATCTGCTCTTTCGACCGACGCGCGATGCGCTGGACGACGCGAAACGTGTACGTGTCGTCGTCGTTCGTCCCGAACACGGTGTCGAGCACGACGGTGACGGCGGACGCGAGGAGCGCAGCGACCAGTGCCCACCAGAAGGAGTCGACCTGGATCGCATCCGGTGCGATCTCCGAGGCTGCCCAGAGCATCGCCGCATCGACGAGCAGGATCAGCAGGAACCCGGTGATCAGCGCAAAGGGAAGCCTGAGCGCGGCGATGATCGGCGGCAGCGCGGCGTTCAGGATCGCGATCAGCAGCGTGGCGACGAACGCGCCCAGGAACCCGTTGACGCTGACGTGCGGGACGATCTCGGCGGCGACGAGCAGCGCGATCGCCGAGATGATCCAGGTGAGGATCAGGCGCACCGGCCGGATGCGCGGGCGCTCCGGCGCCCACGCCGGTCGTTCGCCGTATCGCTGGATGGTCGTCTCGGTCACGGAAGCGGCAACGTTAGCGTCTCGCCGAGCGCGAGAACATGCACGTCGACGTTCGGCGCAAGCTCGGCCGCGAGCCGCTTGAACTCGTCTGCCGGCGCCTGCGCGGCGGCCGGGCTCGGCCTCCGCTTCGTGACCAGCGAATAGGTTCCCCAGTGGATCGGCACCGCTGCCCTTGGCTCGAGCAGGCGCAGTGTCTCGGCGGCCCGGTGTGGGTCGAGATGACCCGGCGGCAGTCGCGGCCCCCAGCCTGCGACGGGAAGCAGGGCGAGGTCGAGCGGTGCGAGCTCCGCCATGGCCGGGAACAGATCGGTGTCCCCGGCGAAGTAGATGCGCTTCGACCCCGTGATCAGGTAACCGACGGCGGGCGCGCGGACGCCGAGCGGTCCTCGGCCGGCGTCGTGCTCTGCCTCGGTGGCCGTCACCGTCACCTCGCCGATCTCGACTTCCTCTCCGACGTCGACCTCGACGACGTCCGCAAACCGGCGGCGTCGCACGATCCGTCCCGCGCCGCGCGGCAGTACGACCCGCACGCCTCGTCCCACCTGCACGAGGGAAGGAACGTCGAGATGATCCCAGTGCGCGTGCGATACGAGCACTGCGTCCACCTCCCCGAGCGCCTCGGCGGAGACCGCAGCGTCGCGGCGCAGGTGCAGCACGCGCCGGCGCAACACGGGGTCGGTCAGCAGTCGGACGCCGTCAAGCTCCAGCAGGACTGTTGCGTGACCGATGTAGGTGACGCGCGCCACTTATGCGGCAACCTAAAGGCTAGACTCGAGCCGTGTCCGCACTCGACTCGATGGGTGGTGACCTCGAGCACGCGCTGGAGAACATCAACGTCCCGAGCTACGTGATCGACGCCACCGGCATCATTCGCTGGACGAACCCGGCGGCGCAGCGGATCGTCGGCAACGTCATCGGGCGGCAGTTCACCTCGGTGGTCGCGCCCGAGGAGGTGCGTCGCGCGCGCGAGACGTTCGCCCGCAAGGTGACCGGCACGGCGAAGTCCACCGATCATCACGACGTGATGATCGTCGACGCCGTCGGTGAGCGCGTGCAGGTCGACATCTGCTCGGTGCCCCTGGTCGAGGGCGGGCGCGTGGTCGGCGTCTTTGGCCAGGTTCGGAACGAGGGACCGCCGGAGACGCAGCCACACCCCCATCTCACCCCGCGCCAGGCGGAGATCCTTCGCCTGCTCGAGCACGGGCACTCGACCCGCCAGATCGCCGACGAGCTTCACCTGAGCCTCGAGACCGTCCGCAATCACGTTCGTCATCTCCTCCGCGCTCTGGGTGCGCATTCACGTCTCGAGGCGGTGGCGATGGCGCGGCAAGCGCAGGCGCTGCCCGCCTGACGTGCGACTGACCGACGCGCGCACGAAGAGCGAGGAGCTGCGCGCGATCGGGCTGCGCGCAGCGGAGACGGCACGAACGCGCGTCCCCGGGGGACCGGCCGTCTTCGAGTCACTCGAACGCGAGCGGGCCGCCGGCTCGGCGCTGATCGCCGGCGGGGTCGCCTACCGGCTCTTCCTCTGGCTCGTCCCCTTCGGGCTCGTCCTGGCGGCGATCGGCAGCTTCTGGAGCGAGGCGGACAGCGGAAGCGTCGTGACCGCGGCCCGCAGGTTCGGGCTCGGCGGTGCTGCGGCTCGCAGCGTTCGAGCCGCATTCACGGAGGAGGCCCACAGCCGCTGGTACCTGCTGCTGACCGGGCTCGTCTTTCTCGTGTGGTTCGGCATCGGCGCCGTTCGAGCACTGCGGGTCAGCCATCAGATCGCCTGGGCAGACCGTGCCGGGAAGCTGCACAACCCGCTCGGCGCGAGCCTCCTCTTCACGACCGCCGTGGTAGTCGTCTCCACGCTCGGCGTCGGCTCACAGTGGGTTCGACACAACACGAACGGCCTGCTGAGCCTCCTCACGACGCTCGGCATGTTCGCGCTGTATGCGGCAGTGGCGGTGTGGGCGATGTCGCTGCTGCCACACGGCCTGGCCCCACGGCTGGCATTGCTTCCGGGGGCGGTGATGGCCGGGCTCGGAATGATCTTCGTCCAGCTGTTCGTCTCCGTCTACCTGGCACCGCGGCTGGAGCGTCAACCGCAGCTCTACGGAGCGCTCGGCGGTGCGACCGTTCTCCTGCTGTGGCTCTACATCATCGCCCGGTTGATCGTCTCGGCAGCCTTCCTGAACGCCACGCTCTGGGACCGGCGACAACGCGCAGGCGACTAGCGAGGCGTCGCGACGGACCTCCGCTGAACGAGCGTCTCACACTTCGCTGCGACGCTCTCGTCGCTCGCGAAGCGGCGGCAGAAGGCAACCGCGGCCGCACCGCAGTAGTGGTAGGCCCCGCCGCCCAGCACACCGGCGTGCGCGACGTCGACGCAGGTTGCGTCGTGGCGCGTCGCCGGCCCGGATCCTTGGCGGCCGACCAGGACGATCGCAGGCGTGCCGAGCAACGCCGCACAGGCGAGTGCGGCGAAGAAGCGTCGGTCGCGGTGACCGATCCGCCTCTGCAGCCGCACCGCCTCTGCAGGCATCTACGACGATCCCCCGAACGCGAGCGCGACGCCACGCGGGAGGACGACCACGGGGCAACGAGCGAGCTCGATCAGGTACTCGGCGGCGGCGCTGATCGTCACTCGGCCGGTCACCGCTCCCGGCTTCGACCCGACGACCATCAGGTCGACGTCGGCGGTCGCGCGCGGCGCGATCTCCGCACCGAGGCGCGACGCCAGGGCCTCCGCCGTCTCGAGCACACACGGGTCACCGTCCTCGCCGATCGCACCGACCGTTTCGACCGCGTACCCGGGCGTCTCGTGGAAGCCGGCCGTGGCGAGCCCGACCGCGATCGGCCCGCCGTCGAGTAGGCGCCGGGCCGATGCCTGTGGGTCGATGTGGCCGCGGGCGGTGCGGTACTCGGAGCCGAAGACGATCATGTCGGCCTCGAGCCGGAGCGCGAGGTCCCGGAGGCCGGCGGACGTCGATCCGCTGAGGACGACGTGCGTCGGGAGGTCGGCATCGCCGGCCTCCTCGGCGCCGGCCGCGAGCAGCGCGTGAGCGTCGCTCTCGGCGAGCTGCTCGCGCGTGCTCTCGCTCTCGTGCGCGTGCCGTACGTAGGCGAGCTCGAGCGAAGCGCCGGCCCCCGCAAGGAGACGCCCGAAGGCCAGCGCATCGCGATCCGAGCCCGTTCCGTCGTACGAGACGATGATCTTCGTGCTCACGCCGGCGTTTGCGCGGCCGTCGCGGTTGCGCCGGACGGGATCCCCGACGGGAACCCGAGCGACGGGATGTCGGACGGATAAACCTCGTGCCCGTGAACGGCGAGGTCGCCCATCTCCATGTCCTTCTCGCTCATCCGTAGCGGCACGACGAGCCCGACGAGCTTGAGCAGCACGAAGGTGCCCACCGCCGAGAACGCGATCACCCAGAGCGCCGTGAACGCCTGCCACTTGAGCAGATGGAGGCTGCCCGTCACGGAGAAGCCGGGGACGACCTGCATCGCCGAGTCGGCGAGGATACCGGTCAGGAGGCCGCCGATCAGCCCGGCGAAGCCATGCGTGTAAACGACGCCGAGGGTGTCGTCGACGCCGCGGAAGGGCCTGAGCAGTGCCAGATAGTTGTAGGCGACGTACACGATCGACGAGGCGATGACACCGATCAGCATCGCACCCCAGCCGTTGACAAAGCCGGCGGCCGGGGTGATCGCGACGAGACCGACGATCATGCCGTTGACGCTGCCGAGCAGCGACGGCTTGCGGCCCGTCGCATAGTCCCAGCCGACCCAGACCAGGAACGCAACCGCCGTTGCGAGATTCGTGTTCAGGACCGCAGCAGCTGCATCGGCGCCGGCGTTGTAGGGATCGCCGCCGTTGAAGCCGTTCCAGCCGAGCCACAGCAGCCCGGCGCCGACCGCGACCATCGCCAGGTTGTTCGGCGCGTCGATCTCGCGATCGCGTGCGAGCCGGGGCCCGATCACCCAGGCGGCGACGAACCCCGAGATGCCGGCGGAGAGATGGATGACGTAACCGCCGCTGAAGTCGACCGCGCCGTGCTGCGCGAACCAGCCGCCGCCCCAGATCAGGAACGCGTTCACGGTGTACACGAACGTCGTCCAGAGCACGACGAACGGGATCCACGCCTTGAAGTTGACGCGTCCCAGTACCGAGCCGAGCATCAGGATCGGCGTGATCGCCGCGAAGACGAACTGGAAGTACACGAGCGAGGACTGTGGGAAGTCGAGAACGCCCGCAGCACCCAGGTTGGGGATCTTCGCCTGACCCTGCTCCGCGTGAGCGTTGAGCACACTCGCCGGCTTGCCGACGAAGTTGCTGAAGAACCCACCCTTCGAACCGACGTGGAACGGGGTGCCGAAACCCATCTTGAAGCCGTAGAGCACCCAGACCACGAGCACCAGGGCAAAGGCGATGAACGCCAGCATCATGCTGTTCACCGACCAGCGCTTCTGCATCACACCGCCGTAGAGCACCACCAGCCCGGGGACGCTCATCAGTCCCACGAGCGTGGCCGCCGTCAGCTGCCATGCGTTGTCCCCCGGGTTCAACCACTGCGGATACAGCATCGACCTCTCCTTGTCCTCGCCCAACAAAAAAAGACCCCAGGACTCGTCGGAGTCCTGAGGCCTCATTGCCTCCGCGCGCGACATCGTTGCCGCGAACGTGCGCGTAACCATACAGACGGCGGCGGTCGCGTCAAGACCAAGACTTCAATCTTTGAAGCGCAACCGGCTGCTGCGCTATGCTCTTGATTGCGTCCGCATCGTCGCGGTCGTGCTGGCGAAGACGCCTTCAGCTGCCGTCCGGCACCTGGAGGCTTTTTTGTTGGTCCAAGGAGGGACACATGCAGACGTTCGAATCCGGCAACCAGGGCGACACCGAACTGCCGGCCCGCGTCCTGATCGCGGAAGACGAGACGATCATCCGCCTCGATCTACGGCAAATGCTCGAAGAGCACGGCTTCGTCGTCTGCGGCGAAGCGCGGGACGGCGACGAGGCGATCGCGCTCGCACGCGAGCTGGAGCCGGACCTCGCGCTCCTCGACGTGCGGATGCCGGGCGTCGACGGGATCGAATGTGCGCGCCGCATTCACGCCGAGCGACCGATCCCGATCGTGATGGTGACGGCTCACTCCGACCGCGGCCTCGTCGAGCGCGCGCTCGCGGCCGGAGCCTTCTCATACCTCTCGAAGCCGTTCCGCGCCGCCGATCTGATTCCCGCGATCCGCGCAGCGCTGATCAGGCACCGCGAGCTCCTCGACGCCCGGCGTGCCGTGGGGCGCCTGGCCGATGTCACCGACCGGCCCATCGAGCTGGCGGTGGCCTCTCCCGGCGGGCAGGTCTGGCCGCTCCGTATCCAGCGGCGGGCGGACGGCGAGCTCGACGTCCGCCTGGCGGAGGAGTGAGCGCTACGCCGCCGCAGCTGCGCGCTCGAGCTCGACGATCTCGATCTTCTTCATCTTCAGCATCGCCCGCATGACGCGTTGCGACGTCTCCGGGTCCGGACCGCCGAGCAGCTCCGGGAGCGCCGTCGGGACGATCTGCCACGACACGCCGAACCGGTCTTTGAGCCACCCACACGGGCCTTCCTCCCCGCCGTCCGAGAGCTTGCTCCAGTAGGCGTCGACCTCGCCCTGGTCGCGGCAGCCCACCTGGAACGAGATCGCCTCGCTGAAGGTGAACTCCGGCCCACCGTTCAATGCCAGGAACCTCTGTCCGTTGAGCTCGAAGTCAACGGTCATGACGGTGCCCGTATCGCGTGGCCCGGCCTCGCCGTAGCGGCTGATCTCGAGGATCTTCGAGTTCGGGAACACCGAGGTGTAGAAGCGCGCAGCCTCCTCACCTTCGGTGTCGAACCACAGGCATGGAGTGATGTCGTTCACAGCTATTCCTCTCGTCAGGGACGTGCAGCAGCGTCGGCCGGCTTGACCCGTGGCAGCCTGGCCCCGGAGTCGTCACGTTCGGTCGGCGGCTCGATCGTGATATCCGGCAGTGCCTTGTCCAGCCAGCGCGGAATCCACCAGGTCCGCTCGCGCAGAAGGGTCAACAGCGCCGGAACCAACGTCAGCCGCATCAGGAACGCGTCGGTCAGGATCGCGACTCCAAGCAGCAGCCCGAACTCCTTCGACACCCGGTCGGGAGCGAGCAGGAACGAGAAGAAGACGGAGGACATGATCAGCGCGGCGGCTGCGATCACGCGCCCGACTCCGGCGACTCCGTCCTTGACGGCCTCGACCGTGGGGCTCCCGTGCACGTGCTCCTCGCGGATCCGGCTCATCAGGAACACCTCGTAGTCCATCGACAGACCGAAGAGAATCGCGAACGCGATCGGCGGCACGAAGCTCTCGATCGGCCCGGTGCGATCGAGACCGATCACACCCATCGCGTGTCCCATCTGGACCACGAACGTCAGCACGCCGAAGCCGACCAGCGCCGACATCAGCGTCGTCAACGCGGCCTTGACCGCGACCACCGCCGACCTGAACGCCATCGCGAGCACGAGGAACGTGATCCCGATGATGTAGAGGAGGAACCACGGCGCGTGGGAGAAGATGCGGTTGCCGATGTCGGTGAAGGCCGCGTTCGACCCCGAGACGTACGCGTGGGCCGGCGACCCCTCGAGCGTCTGTGGGATGACCGTGTGGCGGAGCTTCGAGACGAGCTGGTCGGTCTTGGCGTCCTGCGGCTTGAACGCACCGTAGGTGTTCACGATCGCAACGGACGCCTTCTTCAGGGTCTTCTTGTTGTAGATCGGCGCATCGACCTGGGTGATTCCCGGCGTCGCGCGGAGCGCCGTCTCGAGTCGCTTCGCAGCGGTGTGATCCGACTGCAGATCGACGACGACCGGGATCGGCTCGGTGAAGCCGGGCCCGAACCCCTTCGTCAGCAGGTCGTAGGCCTTGCGCGTCGTCTGGTCCTTCGGTGCGGTGCCGGCGTCGGCGAGCCCCAGCCGCACTGCGAGCACGGGCGAGGCCAACACCAAGAGGAGGACGATCACCCCCGGCAGTACGAAGCGTGCGTTGCGCGAGACGAACCGGCCCCAGGCCGCGATCGGTGTGCGTTGCTGTCCCTCGCGCGACTCGTCGACGGGCCGCATCCCGAGCCGGCCGCTGTCGATCCGCGGGCCGAGCAGAGAGAGGACGGCAGGGAGCAGTGAGTTGGCGAGCAGCACGGCGGTCAGGACCCCGAGCGCGCTGCCGATGCCCAGCTTCGTGATGAAGTCGAGCCCGATCAGGGCAAGCCCGGTGATCGAGATCGCCACCGTCACGCCGGCGAAGATGACGGCGCGACCCGCCGTCGCCCCGGCGGCGGCCGCCGCCTCCGGCGGCGAGAGCCCGTCGTGGAGGAACTGTCTGAAGCGCGTGACGATGAAGAGCGTGTAGTCGATGCCCACGCCCAGTCCGATCATCGGCACGAGGATCTCCGTGATCGTGTTGAAGTGCGTCAGGCGGGCGGCCAGGAACAACAACAGGAACGCACCGAGCACCGCGACGATCGCGAAGAGCAGGGGAATCACGGTCGGCACGAGCGCTCGGAACAGCACCATCAGGATCACGAAGGCCGCGAGCAGTCCGATGATGTCGCTGATGCCCTGGGTCGGCGGTGCGTTCTCCGCCTCCCCGGTGAACTCGACCTGGATACCGGCGGGCTCGCCGATCGCGCGCAGCTGATCCTCGACCGAGACGATGCCCGAGCGCGGCAGCTCGAAGCCCGTGCGGTCGTACTGCACGTCGAAGAAGGCGATCTGGCGATTGTCCGAAAGTTGTTTCGAATGCGCCGCGGACAGCGGGGTCGTGATCGCAGAGACGTCCTTGGGGTCAGCGGCGAGCGCGCGCTGCGAAGCGTGCGACGCCACGAGCATCTTCTCGATCGCGGCAACACGGTCCGGAGTGTCGAGTCGTTGTCCGGTAGGAGCCGCCAGCACGACCCGCAGCGCCGCTCCCTTCTGACCGCCGAACTTTGCGTTGATCAGATCGGTCGCCTTCTGCGTGTCGGAGCCCGGGATCTTGAAGTCGTTGATCAGCTTTCCGTGGAACGCTGCGTTGAGCCCGATCAACAGCACGAACACGGAGATCCACCCGATGATCACGCGTCGCGGATGCCGCGCGCAGGCGCCGGCGAACGCGGCGAGGCCGCCTCCGTGAGCGATGCGCTCGTCTTCCTTCAGGAGATCCGGATCCACGTGCTCGGCCTTTCCCGGTTCCGCCATCACTCAACCCTAGACGTCGCGAGCCGGCCGAAGTCATCGGTTACCAGTTCGAAACGAGTGAGGGCCGCTCTCGCGGCCCTCACTCGTCGGTCGTGCGAATCGGAACTACGTCGTCGGCACCGGCTTGATCGTGCCCGACTGATCCTCTTTCTTGAACCAGGAGAGCGCGGTGTCAGGATTCCGCAGCGCACCACCGATCGCGAGGATCCCGAACCCGATCCCGGTGAGCAGGAGCGCGAAACCAACGACGATCCCGAACAGCGCGAGCTGGCTCGCCATGTACGAAGAGTTCAACGCAGTCGTCAGCGCCGTATAGGTGACCCAGATGTTGCGGGAGCCGTTGGACACGGGCTGCTTGGTCGTAGCATCGATCTGCGCGTACTTCACGTTGTCGGTTCCACCACCTGGCATCAGCTGCGACTTCGGAGCGTTCGCCGCTGCTGTGTAGATGCCCATCTGCGAGTAGACATAGCCGCCCGTCGCGTCAAGCGTGTGGATCCGCATGTACTGCGCGAAGCAGCGTGCCGACGCGCCGTCGGTGACCGGCTTGTTCGCGACGGTGCAGGTCGGGATTGGAACATTGCTCGTCTTGAGCCCGGCCTTTGTCGCCTCGGCAGTGATCGCGGCCGGGGTCATATCGGGCGTGCCGACAATCTGCTCCTGCTTCAAACTGTTGTTGACGGTCGAACGGCCGTTGAACCCCATCACGATCGCGACGACGCCGAACACGATCAGGACGGCTGCAGCGACGAGTCCGCCGATTTCGAAGACCTTGCGCATCTCCTTCTCCTTCCCTAGGGCCGAGGCTCGTCTCCGCGCGATCGACCTGTTGCTGTTCTTTCCGGGCACTGTGGTCGCATTCGGCAAGCGGGCAATCGTGGGCAGCACGGAAAGCCGTTACGGGTTTCCCACAAGTGGCTCAATGCAGAAGGTCTCGCTCGAGTGCCCACCTCACGAGCTCAGCGCGGCGCGCGAGCCCGAGCTTGCGCATCAGCCGCGCCCGCTCGGCTTCGGCCGTCCGGACCGACACCTGAAGCGCGGCGGCGACGTCGCGGTTCGTGTGACCGTAGGCGAGCAGAACGGCGGCCGCGTGCTCTCGCTCCGTCAGCGAGTCATCGGACATGACGCCACCGTGCCCGACCGCCGCGCGGCGGGCATCGGGCGGACCACTGACCCGTGGTGCGGCGATGTACGTAAGAAGCACCGTAGAGTCGCCGGGCGATGCCCGACGTCGTCCTCGTCGTCAACGCCGGCTCGACCAGCCTCAAGCTGACGACCGTCGGTGAGGACGACGAGTCCTCGCCCGTCTCGTCGTTGCCGGCGGCCCCCCTGGTCGGTGCGGTCGGCCACCGTGTCGTGCACGGCGGCGAGCGGCTGTGGAAGCCGACCCGGATCGACGACGCCGTGATCGCCGAGCTCGAGCGCCTGGTCGAACTGGCGCCGCTGCACAACGCTCCGGCGGTGGACGCGATCAGAGCGGCGCAGGAGGCCCTCCCCGATGTTCCGCACGTCGGCGTGTTCGACACTGCCTTCCACCGCACCCTGCCCGACGTCGCTCGGACGTACCTCCTGCCCGCCCGGTTTCGAGAGCGCGGGATCCGCCGCTTCGGGTTTCACGGCCTGTCCGTGCAGTGGACGGCCGAGCGGTTGAGCGCGGCAAGGCTCGTCGTCTGCCACCTCGGAGGCGGCTCGTCGGTGACGGCGGTCCTGGACGGCCGGTCGGTCGACACGACGATGGGATTCACGCCGCTCGAGGGCGTGCCGATGGCCACCCGTCCCGGGCCCGTCGACCCCGGATCGTTGCTCTACCTCCTACGCCAGGGAGTCGCGCCGGCGGAGCTCGATCAGGCGCTCGAGCACGAGTCCGGGCTCACGGGCCTCGCCGGCAGCGGCGACGTCGCCGCCCTCGAGCGGGACCCGTCGCCGGACGCCGTGTTGGCACTCGACATCTACGCCTATCGCGTCGCCCAGGCGGTCGCCGCGATGACCGTCGCGCTCGGCGGCCTCGACGCGCTGGCATTCACGGGCGGGATCGGGGAGCACTCGGCGTGCGTCCGCGCAGCGATCTGCCGGCGCCTCGCGCTCCTCGGCGTCGCGCTCGACGACCGGGCGAACGAGACCGTCGCCGGGGAGGCGACCATCTCGTCGAAACGCTCGACCGTGCGCGTTCAGGTCGTGCCGGCGCGGGAGGACGTCGTGATCGCGCGCGCCGTCAGGACGCTGCTGGCGACGCCCTGAGTCGCAATGCCGAGGCCGGCCGCGATCAGGCACACCAACGGCCGAGGTGGAGAAGCGATCCGAGACGGGACTCCTTGCTCGACCTCGGCGGACATCGTCGTTTTCGCGCGTGACCGCGCCTCCACCCACGGGTCGAGCTCGGGTCGAGGACGATTAGGCTCGCCCGATGACCTTCGGCGTGCTTGCGCTCCTCGTTGCCGCCGGGCTCGGGGGACCGCTGCTCGCGGTCGTGGGGCGAAGCGGCTTCGTCCCGGTCGTCGTCGGCGAACTGGCGGCGGGCGTGGTGATCGGCGACACCGGGTTCCGGTGGCTCGATCCGAACACCTCGGGGCTCGCATTCTTCGCCGCGGTGGGCTTCGCGATGCTGATGTTCGGCGCGGGCCTGCGCGTGCCGATCCGGCAGCCCGGAATCGCCACGGGACTTCGACGGGGCCTGCTGGCGGCGATCGTGGTCGCGGCGCTGGCGGTGCCGGCCGGGATCGCCATCGCAGCCGTGACGCCGAACGGGCACGGCGCCGTCTACGCACTCCTGCTGGCGAGCGGATCGGCGGCGATCCTGCTGCCGGCGCTCGAGGAGCAGGACCTCCTGACCGATCCACGCGCTCTCGTGGTGATGGCCCAGGTGGGGATCGCGGACGTCGCGGCGATCGTCGCCCTCCCCCTCGTGATCCAGCCGAGCAAGGCGCTCAACGCCGCGCTCGGCGGCCTCGCCGTGATCGCCGGGGTGATCGGCCTCTTCCTGGTTGCCCACCTGGTCAGCCGCACGTCGATCGTCCATCGACTGCGGCACGCGTCCCGAGCCCGAGGCTGGGCGCTCGATCTGCGGATCTCGCTGCTGGTCCTGTTCACGCTGGCCTGGATCGCGGTCCGGGGCGGCACCAGTGTCCTGATCGCCGGCTTCTCCGTCGGCCTGCTCGTCGCGCTGATCGGCGGCCCCAAGCGACTGTCGACCCAGGTCACCGGGATCGCGGCGGGCTTCTTCGTCCCGCTGTTCCTCGTCGTGCTCGGTGCCGAGCTCGACTTGCGCGCACTCGTCGAACGCCCCTCGCTGATCGAGCTCACGGTGCTGCTGCTGGCCGCGAACGTCCTCGTCCACGAGCTCGGAGCACTCATCACCCGACAGCCCCTTGCCGCCGGCCTCGCCGCGACTGCTCAGCTCGGCGTGCCGGCCGCGGTCGCCACCCTCGGCCTCGATCAGCACACGCTGACCTCACCGCAGGCGGCTGCGATCCTCCTCGCTGCCCTCGGGACGATCGCCATCTGCCCGGTCGGCATCGCCCGGCTGCGCATGCAGCGTGCCGACGGCACGTCGAGCGACCACGCGACCGACAAGGCCCACGACCAGCACGACGATGCCCGCGATGACCGCCCGCACCGGTAGCGAGGCGACGAGGGTGACGCAGGCGACCAGGCCGACCACGTTGAGCGCACGCGGCCAGCGGCGATGGTCGGGCGACTGCGTGTACGCGGCGGCGTTTGCGACCGCGTAGTAGAGAAGGACCCCGAACGACGAGAAACCGATCGCCCCGCGCAGGTCCGTGGTGAGAACGAGCAGGGTGACGACCACGGCGACGGCGAGCTCCGCGTGGTCGGGCACGCGGTTGGTCGCGATGCACCGAGTCGAGCCAGTGGGGCAGATCGCCGTTCCGCGCCATCGCGAGCGCCGTTCGGCCGATACCGGCGATCAGCGCCAGCAGTGCACCAAGGCTCGCAATCGCCGCTCCCGCACGGACGACGGGAAGCGCCCAGGCTGCACCGACCGCGTCGACCGCCGTCGCGAGCGGCGCGGTGCTCGCTGCGAGAGCGGCCGGCCCGGCCGCGGCGAGCGCCGACACGCCGACGACGAAGTAGAGGCCGACGACGATTGCGAGCGCGATCGGAATCGCACGCGGGATCGTCCGCTCCGGATCGCTCACCTCTTCGCCGAGTGTCGCGATCCGCGCGTAGCCGGCAAACGCAAAGAACAACAGCCCGGCCGCCTGGAGCAACCCGTAGAGACCACCGTGGCCGAGTGGTGAGAGGCTGCCGATCCGGCCCGTGTCGGCCTCACCGCTGGAGACGATCGCGCCGACGACCACGAGCAGCGCGACGATCGACCCTACGACGAGCACGCGAGCGAGACCGGCTGTCCTCGAAATCCCGTGATAGTTCGCGGTCGTGAGCGCGATCACCGCAACGGCAGCGGCGAGGCGCTGGACCCACGCCGGGCCCGGGACCGCGTATGCCGCGAACGTGAGCGCCATCGCCGCACACGACGCGGTCTTGCCGACGACGAAACCGAAGCCTGCGACGAACCCCCACCATTCCGAGAGCCGCTCGCGCCCGTAGACGTACGTCCCACCCGACGTCGGGTACTGCACCGCCAGCTGCGCCGAGGCGATCGCGTTGCAGAACGCGACGCCCGCAGCGATCGCGAGCCCGATCAGCAACCCGCTGCCCGCAGCCCTCGCCGCCGGCCCGAAGGCGGAGAACACGCCGGCGCCGATCATCGCCCCGAGCCCGATGATCACGGCGTCGGCGGTGCCGAGCCGGCGCTCGAGGACGGCTCCCGTCACGTCACATCGCGGCAGCGACGCGCTCTGCCGCAGCCGCCAGCTCCTCGTCCGAGACGTTCGGCAGGACGTCCTCCCACAGCGGCAGCATCATCCCCGAGGCCTCGACCATGCCGAGCGGCCTCGGCAGGAACCACACGTGGAAGTGCGCGCCGCCGTCACCCCAGCGGTAGAGATGGACGCGACCCACGTTCCCGAGCGCAAGAATCGCGCGCTCGACGCGGGCCGTGACGCGCCCGAAGTCGGCGGCGAGCCGATCCGGCAGATCGGCGAACGAATCGACGTGGACACGGCTCGCCAGCCAGACGGCGCCGGGCAGGCTGCTGCCGACCGGTGGATGCAGTGTCCAGTTCTCGTCGGACCAGACGGCCGCGGTCGCCCGCCCGGTGCAGATCCCGCACGGCGGCCTTCCGGGCTCGCCGCGCCGCGGCGGCTCCGGGATCAGACGTTCGCCCGCGTCGCGCGGGACGAGAGGCTCGCGGTACGGAAGCGTCATGCTCATCGTCGCTCCTTTCGTCGTTGGACGCCGGAGGGCATCGGAGCGATGCCGTTGAGCACTCCGCCGACGATCCGGCGTTTCGCCTGCTCGGCAGGCCAGCCATGGCGGCCGCGCAGGTGGACATACGGCCACGCAACCGCGTTGAACGCGACATCGGCTATCGCAACGAGGTCGTCGACCGGCGAAATCGAGCCGTCCTCCGTCCCCTCGCGCAGGAATTGGATGAACGGAGAGAGGTAGTCGGGGTGCAGGCCGGGTGCAGGCTGCTGATGGAACGCCTCGTCGGTCGCGAGCATCAGCGGCAGGTGCCGGTCGAGCAGGTCGCAAAGGGCTTCGAGCGAGCGCGCGAGCCGCTCACGCCCCGTGCCGGCCGACGTGAGCACCGGGTACATCGCTGCCCGGAAGTCGTAGGCCAGCTCGCCGACGAGCGCACCGAGCAACTCGTCGCGGCCGAGGCCCTGGCGCCACAGGGTCGACCGTGCGCGGCCGGCCACCTCCGCGACGCGCTCGAGGGTGAAGCCGTTCCAGCCGCGTTCACGGAGGACCTCGATCGTCGCCTGACGAAGCGACTCGTCCACGAGCGGCGTCCGCTCGACGCGCATCTCTTCTGGAGCATCCATGCAACATGAGTGTTGCATGGCCGACAAGCGGTCGCAAGGTATCAGGCGGCTGAGATGCTCACGCAGCCTCCCTCGAGCTCCACGTCCCATACCCGACCGAACGCAGAGACGCCGGAAAGCCGACCCGTGCCGAGCCATTCGGGCCTGCCGGTCGGGGCGACCGCCTCGAGCGTGCGCGTCCGGCGGGCCGGCCGAAGCCCGAGCAGCACCTGCAGCAAGAGGACGCCGGCGCCGGCCCCCCAAGCCTGCGGGCGGGCCGCCGCCGGGTAGGCGATCGGAAACGGGGTTTCCCTCCGCGAGAGCCCGGAGAAGACCTCGGGGAGCTCGTAGTCGAAGTGCGCGGAGGCCTCGAGCACTCCGCGCCCGACCCGGAAGGCCTCTTCCCAGCGCCCGTACCGGGCGAGGCCCTGGGCGATCAGCGAACAGTCGTGCGGCCAGACGGTTCCGGTGTGGTACCCGAGCGGGTTGTAGCCGGCGTCGCCCGATGACATCGTCCGCACGCCCCAGCCGGACCAGAGCTCCTCGCCCAGCAGAGCCTCGGCGATCGCGTCCGCTCGAGACTCCGGGACGATGCCGCTCCAGAGGAGGTGCCCGATGTTGGAGCAGAGCGAGTCGACCTGCCGCTTCTCGCCGTCGAGCGCCAGCGCGTAGTAGCCGCCGCGCCGGTCGACCCAGTACGCCTGATCGAAGCGAGCGCGTAGCGCGAAGGCTTCGCGCTCGAGACGGTCGGCGAGACCGGGGTCGTTCCAGCCGTCCCGTGCGATCTCGGCCAGGCGCCGCTTGGCGTCGAACACGTAGCCCTGGACCTCGCACGGAGCGATCGGCGTGTGCGCCAGGCGCCCGTCCGAGAAGCGTTGCGAGTCGTGCGAGTCCTTCCACGACTGGTTGGGGAGACCCCGAGTCGTTCGCCGCTCGTACTCGACGAAGCCGTCGCCGTCTCGATCGCCGTAGTGGTCGATCCAGGCCAGCGCCGCGAGCGCCGGCTCCTTGAATCGCGCCACGAGCGCCGCGTCGTCCGTCCAGCGCCAGAGCTCCGAGAGCAGCACGAGGAAGAGCGGCGTCGCGTCGACCGTCCCGTAGTAGCGGGGGAACCAGACCGGAGCGGCCTTGCCTCGCCGCAGCTCGTG
Source organism: uncultured Thermoleophilia bacterium (assembly GCA_963742605.1). Classification (GTDB taxonomy): domain Bacteria; phylum Actinomycetota; class Thermoleophilia; order Gaiellales; family Gaiellaceae; genus PALSA-600. Next base: position 144,718 of record CAVUNA010000008.1, read on the forward strand.
GATGATCTTGCCGGGCTCCGCGTCGATCAGGGGATCGTCCTCGGTCGCCTGAAGCTCGGCGAGCTGCTCGAGCACCGAGGCGGCGAGCTCCCGTCCGAGGACGAGCGTCTGCAACGAGGCGATGATCGAGTCGCGCCCGAAGACCGTCAAGAACCAGGGCGCCCCCGCGGCGGGCGGACCGAACCCGCCGTCGCCCCCTGGAAGCCGGAGCGCCGCCAGATCGGCGACCGACCGCTCGTAGGTCCGCCGGAGAAGCTCCGATGAGCAACGGAGACGGGGCATGCTCGCCTTCCAGGCCTCGAGCGACTCGGCGGCGTGCCGACGCGCCTCGGCGAAGCTCTGAACGACGACGCCGCCCAGACGCGGCGCAACGTCGATGCAGAGCTCCCACCGCTCCCCCGGGGCGAGCTCCACTCGCCAGCGGGCCCGGTCGCCGTCGAGCGCGGCCGGCTGCGAGAAGACGACCTCGGTCTGCACACCCGCTCCGCCCTCCGCGTCGGAGAGCACGAGCTCCTGCCCGGCAGGGTCGACGCGGTGCACGCCCGGCGGCGGCAGCGGCCGCAGGCCGGCGGGCGATCCCGCCACGATCGCGTGCTCCTTGACGGTGATGATGTCGGCGAAGTCGGCCTCGAGCTCGAGCGCGAGCTCGAAGGCGATGGGCTCCATCGCCTGGCAGGTGGCCACCAGACGATCCTGCAGCCCGCCACCGACGAACCGGTCGCGGCTGATCAGCAACGCATTCTCGGGCAATGTCCGTGACGGACTGTTGCGCAGGCAGAAGAACGCGGTGAAGTGCTCGACGTTGCGCGAGGCGACCAGCAGCGGGCGCTCTCCGTCGACGGTCAGGAGCAGGCGGGAGAGGTGCCGCGTGTCGTCCGCATAGAAACCCGCCGGGCCGGCGACGAGGTCGCCGAGGTCGTCGGAGATGCAGAAGGTCGATCCCTGGAAGACGGTGAGCGTCACGACCGCATCATCGCGGCGCGAGCGCTCTGGGTACGCGATCATCCGGGGACGGCCGATCGGGGTGGCGCGGCCTGCAGCGTGCAGTAAGCTCGTAGTCGGAAGGAGGACGAGGCCATTGGCGGAGATCGAATTCGACGGCGTCTCGAAGATCTACGACGACGGAACCCAGGCCGTCTTCGACCTCGACCTGAAGATCGAGGACGGCGAGCTGATGGTTCTCGTCGGCCCGTCCGGCTGCGGCAAGACGACCGCGCTGCGCATGGTCGCCGGCCTCGAGGAAATCAGCGGCGGCGAGCTCCGGATCGGCGACCAGATCGTCAACGACCTGACTCCGAAGGAACGCAACATCGCGATGGTCTTCCAGAGCTACGCGCTCTACCCGCACATGACGGTCGAGGACAACCTGGCGTTCAGCCTTCGCCTCCACAAGATGCCGAAGCAGGAGATCAAGGAGCGCGTCGAGAGCGCGGCGAAGACCCTGCAGATCGAGCAGTTCCTGAAGCGCAAGCCGAGAGCACTCTCCGGTGGGCAACGCCAGCGCGTCGCCATGGGTCGTGCGCTCGTGCGCGAGCCGGAGGCGTTCCTGATGGACGAGCCGCTCTCGAACCTCGACGCCAAGCTGCGCGTGCAGATGCGAGCGGAGATCCACCAGCTCCAGCGGCGGCTCGATGTCACGACCATCTATGTCACGCACGACCAGGTGGAGGCGATGACGATGGGCGACCGCGTCGCGGTCATGAACGGCGGGCGCCTGCTGCAGGTCGACCGGCCGCAGGTGCTCTACGACCAGCCGACGAACGAGTTCGTCGCCGGCTTCATCGGCTCGCCCTCGATCAATCTCGTCGAGGCGCAGCTCGAGCAGACGAACGGCCAGCTGTCCGTCAGCTTCGGCGAGCACCGGCTGACCGTCGACGAGCTTGCCGCGCGGAACCGCTCAGGGCTGAAGGACTACATCGGTAAGACGATCATCCTCGGGATCCGCCCGGAGGACTTCGAGGACGCGAGCCTCGAGTCGGTCCCGAGCGACCGGCGGCTGAAGATCAAAGTCGACCTGATGGAGCCGCTCGGCGCCGAGGTGCTGCTCTACTTCGCCACCTCCGCAACGGCCGTCGTCTCCAGCGCGGCCGCCGCGGACGTGGGCGAAGACGCGGCGGTCCACTTCGGGGACGACGAGGCCGGGGACAAGTCACGCATGTGCGCACGCGTCAGCCCGCACACGCGCATCGCGACGGGTCAGCCTGCAGAGCTCGCAATCGACACGAGCCGGCTCTACTTCTTCAACCCCGATACGCGCGAAGCCGTCTAGCCCTTGACGGCGCCGGCGGTGAGCCCGGCGATGATCCGCTTCTGCAGGACCAGCACCAGGATGAGGAGCGGCAGCGTGACGATCACGGTCGCGGCCATGATCTGGCCCCACGGGACCGCGAACGCGCTGCCGGTGTTGCTCACGAAGGACGTGATCGCGAGCGGCACGGTGTAGTGGTTTGGCGACTGGATGAACGACAGCGCGTACAGGTACTCGTTCCAGGCGGAGATGAACGCGAGGAGGCCGGTCGTGACGAGGCCCGGGGCGATCAGCGGCAGCAGGACTTTCCAGAAGACCTGCAGCGGCGTCGCGCCGTCGACGTAGGCGGCCTCCTCGAGGTCGCCTGGGAGTGCTCGCATGAAGCTCGTCAGCACCCAGATCGTGAACGGGAGCGTGAAGATCAAGTACGTGAAGATCAGCGCGCCGAGCGTGTCGTAGAGGTTGAACTTCGTGATCGTCGTGTAGAGGGCGCCGAGGATCGCGATCTGCGGGAAGATCGTCATCGACAGCACCAGGTACAGGACGAACGAACGGCCATGGAAGCGGAAGCGACCGAGCGCGAAGGCGGCGGACGAGCCGATCGCCAGCGAGAGCACCGTGACCGACCCCGCGACGATCGCCGAGTTGAGCAGGGCGTCGGTGAAGAAGTTCGCGCTGAGCGCGCCCCGGTAGTTCGCCAAGGTGGGATGCGACGGGAAGTACTTGATGGGCGTCTGAAACAGGTTCACCTCGGGAGTGAACGACGAGCGAATCACCCAGTAGAACGGGAACAGGCAGTAGATGGCGATCGCGCCGATCAGGAGGTAGAACGGCACCCGGGCGACGAGGCGCCCGACGCGGTTCTTTCGCATCCTGCGGAGCCGCCTGGCCGGCCGCGCAACGGGCCGTGCTGCTTCTGCGGTCGCGCTCATCTCGCGCTCACAGCCTTTCCCCGCTCACCCGATTGAAGGTCACGTAGATGACGACGAAGATCGCGATGATCAGGAAGATCACGACGCTGACCGCCGCGCCGTAGCCGACATGGCCGTCGCCGACGATCGTGCTCTGGGCATAGATGGCCATCGTCTGCGTGTCGGGGCGATTGCCGAAGAAGACGTAGAAGACGTCGAAGACCCGCAGCGCGTCGAGCGTGCGAAAGATCAGCGTGACGAGGATCGCCGGCTTGAGCAGCGGGAGCGTGATCTTCCAGAACTGCTGTAACGCGTTTGCGCCATCGACTCTGGCGGCCTCGTAGAGGTCCTGCGGAATCACCTGCAGGCCCGCGAGCAAGAGCAGTGCGACGAACGGCGTCGTCTTCCAGATGTCGACCGCACAGACCGCGCCGAGCGCCGTGCTCGGTTCGGCGATCCAGGCGTGCGAGTGCGAGATCAGGTGGACTCTCAGGAACACGTCGTTGATGACGCCGAAGGTGTCGTCGAGCATCCACTTCCACATCTGCGCCGCGACGACCGTCGGGATCGCCCACGGGACGAGCATGATGGCGCGCATGGCGCCGCGGCCCTTGAAGCTCGAGCTCACCACGAGAGCGATGATCAGACCGAGAGCGAACTCGAACGTGACCGTGATCAGCGTGAACTTGATCGTCGTCCAGATCGAGTCGCGGAAGAGCGTGTCGTGCCAGAGCTCCCTGTAGTTCTGCAGGCCCACCCACTTGGTTGGCGTCAGGGCGAGAAACTCCTGGTCCGTGAAGCTCTGGAAGACGGTCTTCCCCAGGGGGTAGAGCGCGACGACCGCGACGACCGCCAGCGACGGCAGGAGCAGCAGCCACGCGACCCGCGTCTGGCGGCGCTTGAGCTTCGTCCCCCGGCGGCGGCGGCGTGTGCGGACTGGTGTGGCGACGGATGCCATGGGCGGGATCGAGAGAGAACCGAGGGAGGACGGTGAGTGCCATCCTCCCTCGGTCCGGGTCAGTGCGCGTTCCCTACTTCTTCAGGAGTGCCTGGAGCTGGGACTGTAGGCCCGGCAGCACGCTCTCCGCCGGCGTCCCGTTGAGGATGCGGCTGATCGCCTGGTAGATGTCCTTCGAGCCCTCGTTGTACTTGGCCCCGAGGATGGTCGACGGGCGCACGACGCGCGGCACGGCCGCCGTCGCCGGGTTCAGGTACGGGGCAGCCTTGCGGACCGCGAGGTCCCTCGCCAGCGCCGGGATCGTCGGCACGTTCGAGTTGGTGATCGTGTCGAACTTCTCGACGGGCGCGCTCGTCATGTAGCGGACGAACTCGATCGCTGCGTCCTGGTGCTTCGAGTACTTCGACACGGCGAGCTGCCAGCCGCCCACCGTCGCGACCGAGTTGCCGCCGCCCGCACCGTGCGGCAGCGGGGCGACGGCGAACTTGCCGGCGACCTTCGAGCCCGTCGCCTCGTTGAGCGAGTAGGCATACGGCCAGTTCCGCTCGAAGGCGGCGTCACCGTCGGTGAACGCGGTCTGCGCCTCGCCCTCCTGGTACGTCGTTACGCCGCGCGGCGTCGTGACGCCGATGTTCTGGCGGAACAGGTTGAGGACCGCGGCCGCTTTCTTGTTGTTGATTGTGACCTTGCCGTAGTCGATGAAGTTGCCGCCGCCCGAGGACGCGATCCACTCGAGGGCGTCGCAGGTCAGCCCCTCGTAGGCGTTCCCCTGGAAGACGAAGCCGGAGAAGTTCGGGTTGGTCGCCTGCTCGCCGTCCTGGATCTTCTTCGCCATCGTGAAGAGATCTTCCCAGGTCGTCGGTGGACCCGAGTAGCCGTACTTCTTGAGCAGGTCGGTGCGGTAGTACAGCATCCCGAAGTCGCCGAACCACGGCATCGCGACGAGCTTGCCGTTGATGGTGTCGTTCTTGATGATTCCCTGCGCGTGGATCTTCGCCTGCGAGCCGAGCTTCGGCTTCAGGTCGACGAGGAACGGCGCGAACGCACCCGGCCAGACGACGTCGATCATCGCGACGTCGATCGACGACGAGTGCGTGGAGAACGCCCGTGCAAGTTGTGAGTAGGCGGCGTCCGAGGCGGCGGGATGCGGGACCACCTTCACCTTGATGCCGGTGTCCTTGGTGAACTCCGTTGCCAGCGTCGTGTCGCGCTGATGCCCCCCGCCGACCGAGTCGCCGACGAACGTGATCGACTGGCCTCCGTACTTCGCTTTGATCGCCGACGCGTTCGGAACCTTCGGCGCTGGCAGCAGCGCAGCTGCGGCGCGGGTCTGCGCCGACTTCTTCGTCCCTGCGGTGGCGATGCTCAGCGAGACGAGCAGGGCCAGCAGAGCGACGACCCCTGCCATGACCAACAGGCGCGGTTTCAAGTGGCTCACTGTCCTTTCTCTTTCGAACTCGGCCCGAGGGCCTTGAGATGACACTGAGGGGCTGTTTCAGAGACGAGCCTAACACTCTCTCGCCGACGCCGCCCGGGCGCCGCGCGACGATCTACGGCACAGCGAGCACCAGCCCATTGCCAGAGGGGTCTGACGTCGACGGGTCGCCGTCTCGTTCGCCGACCGCGGCGCCGGCGTGCTCCAGGCGTGCCACGGCACGGTCCCGCTCATCCGCGTCGGGCAGGACGATCGTCGCCTGCCGGAGCGCCGCCGAGCCGGGCGGCGGCGGAGTGCCGCGTGCGCTCTCCCATGTGTTCGCACCGAGATGATGGTGATAGCCGCCGGCAGAGAGGAATGCCGCCTGCTCACCGAGCTGCGCCATCAGCGCGAAGCCGAGCACGTCACGGTAGAAGACGACGGTCTCCGGGATCGACGCGACCTTCAGATGAACGTGACCCATCCGAGTCCCGGCCGGGAGGCCGTCGAAGGGCTCGGCCGCCGCGTCGTCAAGCTCGGCGAACAGGCTGTCGATGTCGAGCGGCATGGTCGTGAGCCGCGACGCGACCTGGCCGCTCCAGACCTCACGCGGCCGGTCCCAGTAGATCTCGATCCCGTGCCGGTCGGGGTCGCTCAGGTAGATCGCCTCGCTCACGAAGTGGTCGGACAGCCCGACGAGCGGGACACGGTCGCGGCCGGCGTGCGCGAGCCAGCGTGCGAGATCGACTCGTTCGGGGACGACCAGGGCGAAGTGATAGAGACCGGTCGCGCCTGGAACGGGTCGCGCGCCGGCGTGCTCGACGAGCACGAGCAGCTCGCGCCCACCGGCTCCGAACGACGCGCGGCCGCCGCCGTGCTCATGGAGATCGAGACCGAGCGCGGTGCGGTAGTAGCGGAGCGACTGCTCGAGGTCCGAAACCGTCAGCTGGACCGCACCGACGGTCGTCGAGGGCGAGAGCTCGACGGCGACGGGGCTCGCCGTCGCCTCGAGCTCTTCGGGATCGCGAGGCGCTCCCACGCCCTGATCGTCGCAGAAAACCCGACGAGCTAACTGGTTCGCCGCCGGGCCTCTACCGGTGATGCCGCGATCTCAATAGCCGTAGCCCCGACTCGTCGTGGTGTTGTCGTCGGTCGTGGTCGGTGTCGTCGTCGTCGAGTCCTGCGAGGTCTTCGTCGCGCCGCTTGACTTCACGAGCGTGCCCGCCGGCCCGACCGCGAACCAGACGCCGTCCTCGCCTTCGCCCTTGGCGTCGCCCTTCTTCGTATCGTCCCCGTAGCGGTAGAGCGCGTACCCGTTGTAGGTGACCTGCGTCGACCCGTCAGGGCGCTTGATCGTGCTGAGCTTCGCCTGCTTGATCCCGGTGCCGGCCGTCGGCTTCGAGCCCTTCTTGATCGTGAGCGGCGGCCACGCCTTCGCGCAGGTGCCGGTGCAGCTGATCTTCCCGCGCTTCTCGGCCGTCAGGTGGTAGAGCGTTCGCCCGTTCGAGCTCGCGAGCACCGCTCCGTACTTGGTCGCCGCGGTATTGACGGTGCCGGCGTGCGTCGCCGTCGCCGCGACGGCGACGCCTGCGCCGATCGCGGCGAGCAATGCGAGCGGCAACACCCGCAAGACAACTCGAGTTCCCATCCTCTGTGCTCCTTCGCTTCGTTGGAATCGTCTGCGCAGGGATACGAAGGACGTCACTCGATCGGTTTTCGGATCAGACCGCGAGTTCCAACTCGGTGAGCCGGGCTCGCAGCCGGTCGATCTCGGCGGCGTGCGCCTCGATCTCCGCGGCCGAGGCACCGCGGAGATCGAGGAGTGCACGAACATGAACGAGGCCTGTCAGTTGCAACCGCAGGTCCTCTCGTTTCAGCTCTTCCGTCATGCTGCGGCCTCCAACTCGAGCGCTTCGCCATCGAAGACGGCCTCGGGCGCCGCAGGGTTCGACTCGAGCATCACCGCGGAGAGCGCGGCACCGACCGCCGCCAGACCGGCCAGAACGTAGAAGGCGATCCCGAATCCGTGCGTGAGCGCCGCTCCGCCGAATGCGTTCGACCCGGTGTGATCGCTGACGTAGTGAGCGGTGAACGTGGTCGCGATCGTGGTTGCCAGCGCGACACCGACCGCGCCGCCGATCTGCTGGCTCGTGTTGATCAACCCCGACGCGATCCCTGCATCGGCCTGTCTGACGCCGGTCAGTCCCCCGATCGACATCGGCACGAAGGCGAGCGCAAGCCCGACGCCGCTGATGATGAAGGCCGGGAACAGGTCGGTCCAGTAGTGGCCGTCGACCGGCAGCCGCGCGAAGAGGACGAGCGCGACCGCGGAGAGCGCGAGCCCGACCGGCAATACGCGCCGGACGCCGAATCGGGTCACGAGCGCCTGCGACGCGGCGGAGAACGCGATGATCGAGAGCGTCAGGCCGATGTAAGCGACACCCGTTCGGATCGCCGAGTAGTGCAGAACCTCCTGCATGTACAGCGTCAACAGGAAGAACTGCGAGAAGATCGCGCCGCCCATCAGCAGGCCGCTCACGTTGGACGCCGTCAGCGTCCGCAGCTTGAAGATCCGCAGCGGCAGCAGCGGCGCCTTCGAGCGAAGCTCGACCAGGAAGAACGACCCGATCAGCGCGGTCGAGACGGCGAGCAGACCGATCGTCTCCGGCGTTCCCCAACCGTGCTGCGTGGCGCGGGTCATTGCGTACACGAGGAGCATCAGCCCGCTCGTGATCGTCACCGCACCAGCGACGTCGAAGTTCCGATGGTCGAGATCCGCACGGCTCTCACGAAGCAGCCACGGGCTGACCGCCATCACGATGATCCCGGCAGGCACGTTGATGAAGAAGATCCAGGACCAGCCGAGCGCGCTCGTCAGCGCCCCGCCGAGCAGCACGCCGGCAGCTCCGCCGCTGCCCGACGCCGCACCCCAGACGCCGAGCGCGAGGTTGCGTTCGCGTCCTTCGCGAAACGTCGTCGTCAGGATCGAGAGCGCCGCGGGTGAGAGCAAGGCTGCACCGAGCCCCTGCACCGACCGGAAGACGATCAACGACGTCTCCGACCAGGCAAGGCCGTCCAGCAGCGAGGCGGCCGTGAAGATCGCCAGCCCGATGATGAACAGCCGCCGGCGTCCGAGCAGGTCGGCGAGCCTTCCGCCGAGCAGCAGCACGCCGCCGAAGAAGATCGCGTAGGCCGTGATCACCCACTGCAGGCTCTCCTGTGAAAAGTGAAGGTCGGTCCGGATCGACGGCAGCGCGACGTTGACGATCGCGACGTCGAGGACGACCATGAACTGTGCGGCAACGACCACCGCGAGCACGAGCCACTTCCTGCGGTCGGCCTGGTCGCCGGCCGTGGGCTCTGCGAGAATCTGAGCACTCATTCGTTCTATCCCCCGATCGTTTACTGGCTCAACGATATCAACAGCAAACGCTTGGGCGCTACACTTATTCCCGATGTCATCGATCGCCCCGGAACCGAACCTGCTCAAGGCCACGCGCGTCCCCAGCGAACTGCTCGCAAGTGGCGGCTTCCTGTTCGCCAAGCTGGGGATGCTGCTCAAGGCCCGGGCACTCGAGGCCTTCGAGGCCGTCGGCTTCGAGGCCTACCATTACAGCCTGCTGGCGCTGCTCGGAGAGGGCGATCGCGAGACCCAGGCGACGATCGCCGACGTCCTCGGGGTCGACCGCAGCCAGCTCGTCGGCATCCTCGACTCGCTCGAGGCCCGCGGCCTGGTCGAGCGGCGACGCGATCCACACGACCGCCGCCGTCACGTCGTGAGCCTGACGCCGGAGGGGCGTCGCCAGCTCGTCAAGCTTCGTGCGGTCGTCCGACGAGTCGAAGACGAGTTCTTCGCCCCGCTCGACGGCGCGAGCCGCGAGGGTCTGCACGATGCGCTGTTGACACTCGCCGTGTATCACGATCCGCGCTGCAGCCCCGACTAGTTCCGACACATGTCGCGTCTTCTTCGCGTGACGTTGATCACCGCCGTCGCGCTCGCGGCAGCCGACTCGGCAATCGTGGTGCTTGCCGTTCCGCAGCTGCTCGCGCACTTCGGGCAGTCGATCCCGAGCACCGCGTGGGTCGTGACCGCCTACAACCTCGCGGCGGCGATCACGGGCGCGATCGTGGTGATCGCGGTGGCCCGGCTTCGCACGCGCCGGCTGCTCACGGTCGGGCTGCTCGTGTTCGCGGGTGCGACGATCGGCTGTGCCGTCTCGACCTCACTGTCGATGCTCGTCACGCTCCGCGCCGTCCAGGGTGTCGGAGGAGCGCTCGTGCTCTGCGGTGCATTCGTCGAGCTCGGCCCTGCGGTCTGGGCGGCCGCAGCGGCGATCGGCGCCGCGGCCGGCCCGGCGCTCGGCGGGACGCTCACGCAGGTCTTCGACTGGCGGGCGATCTTCGTCGCTCAGGCGCCGGTCGCCGTTGTCGCGGTGGCGGCAGCACTGCGGTCCGAGGACGTGCCCCTCCGGTCGCGTGGCCTCGGCCGTGCCGACGCGACGGCGGTCGTCGCACTGATCTCGGGTGCACTGGTCGGTGCGCTGTTCCTCGCGGTCGTCCTCCTGGTCGAGGGCCACGGGTTCACGCCGCTGGCTGCTGCGGGAATGGTCTCGTTGCTCCCTGTCTCGGCCATCGTCGTGCGGCGCAGGTTCCCGTCTGCGTCCGTCGCTGCGGGCGTCGTCACCCTGGCAGGTGGGCTCGCGCTCTTCTCACTTGCACCCGGGTCGATCGCGGTCAACGTCGTCGCGCTGATCGCGTGCGGCGCCGGCCTCGGCGTCTGCCTGCCCCCGACGAGCGAGGAGGCGGGCCTCCCGGGCGTCGCGTCGCGGCACGCCGGCATCGTGCTCGGGTTGCTGCTGCTGGCGCCGATGCTCTCGAACGACCTCTCGCACAACGCCGACGCCGCGAAGTCGAAGGGGATCGTGATGGTGCTGAAGGCTCCTGTCCCGCTGCTGGACAAGATCCCGTTGACGATCAACCTGTATCGGGCGCTGCGTGCGTCCGGCCACGGGAAGCTTCCGGACTTCACGAGTGCGTTCGACAAGGCACGTCGCGATGACGCGAGCGCTGTTCCAAAGCTCGATGCGCTGCAACAGTCGCTGGATCGCGTCCAGAAGGACGCGATCGCCATGTCGTTCAAGCGTCCGTTCGCCGTTGCGGCGATCCTCGCCCTGCTCGCGCTCGTGCCGCTCGCCGCGGGCAGGGTCGTCGCCGTCGCCCGCCTGCCTGCGTAGAACCTCGTCAAAGGTGCTCTAACATCGTGACGTGGCGACGGTCCAGGCGGTCGAGCGCAAGATCCTTCGTGTCGAGGGATTCAAGGTCGTGATCAGGCATCTCGACGGGCGCAACGTCCGCGGCGATCGCGAGCACCTGCCGGCGTACCCGTTCGGTCGTGCCATGAAGAACCGCAGCAACGTGAAGGACTGGAAGCGGCGGCGGTTCCAGCCGACCTATCCGGGCTTCGAGGTCGACGTGATCGCCGAGCACGGCGGCCGGGTTCACGGCGGCACCCTGCTCGGGACCGTTCGTGACGGGTACCTCGACGCATGACGGAGCGGGACGAGCTACGCGCGCTGCAAGATCCGCTCAAGCAGCAGTACCGCGAGGATCCCGGATCGGCGCTCGTCACGCTGGCGGCGACGGGTGAGCTCGACGCGGGCATCTCCTGCTCGGTGCAGACCGGGCAGGCCCTCGCAGCAGCGGGGCTCCACCCGGCGAGCGGCGGGGATGGAAGCCTCCTCTGCTCGGGCGACATGCTGCTGCAAGCGCTGGTCGCCTGTGCCGGCGTGACGCTGCGAGCCGTCGCCACGTCGCTCGAGGTCGCCGTCACGGGGTCGGTGCATGCCGAGGGCGACCTCGACTTTCGCGGCACACTCGCGGTCGACCGGGAGGCTCCGGTTGGTTTCGCGGCGATTCGGCTCTGGTTCGACCTCGAGAGCGACGCGAGCGAGGAGCAGCTCGAGACGCTGCTCCGGCTCACGGAACGCTACTGCGTTGTCCTGCACACGCTGACCGAGCCGCCTCACGTATCGGTCTCACAGAGCGTCACAACGTAACGCGTCCCCCAAAAGGGGGAACATCACCGACCGGGCTAACGGTCGAGGGCCTCCGCGCCGATGCATCGACTGTCATGGGGAAGCCGACCGTACTCGTCGTCGACGACGATCCACTGCTCTGCGAACTGCTTCGCGCGACCTTCGAGCTCGAAGGCATCGACATGCAGGAAGCGGGGCATGTGATCGAGGCGGAACAGATCATCGCGAGGGAGCTGCCCGACGCGATCGTGCTCGACGTCGGGCTTCCGGGCGTCGACGGACTGTTCTATTGCGAGCGGTTGCGCGAGAGCCCGCGGACACGGACCGTGCCGATCGTCGTGATCAGCGGTTCGCGCGAGGCCGGAGTGTCGGCTCTCACCGTGGGAGCGCAGGGCTTCTTCGCCAAGCCCTTCGACCCCTTGCAGCTTCTCGGCCTGCTGGAGCGTCTGCTCGGAATCGATCCGCTGCACCACGTGACGAGAACGAGCACCGATGATCCCGCCGTCATCGGCGACCTCCAGCGCCTGCTCGCGATCGGCCAGCGCCAGCACGAGCTGCTCGAGGTCTCGTACCGGCAGACGGTCGAGGCACTCGCGGCTGCCCTCGAGTCGCGCGATTTCGGCACGAGCGCGCACTCACAGCGCGTTACGTCGTACGCCACCCGCTTGACCGTCGAGCTCTCTCCGGCGCTGATCGACGACACGAGCCTCGAATGGGGCTTCCTGCTCCACGACGTCGGCAAGATCGGCGTCCCCGATCGCATCCTCCTGAAGCGCGGTCCGCTCGACGCGGCCGAGCGAAGCCAGATGGAGGAGCACACGACGCTCGGCGAGTCGCTGCTCGCCCACGTACCGCTGTTGCACGGTGAGGGCCTCGGTGTCGTCCGGTCCCACCACGAGCGCTGGGACGGGACGGGCTACCCGGACGGGCTCGCCGAAGACGCGATTCCGCTCGGGGCACGCATCTTCGCCGTCGCCGACGCCCTCGACGCGATGACGAACGATCGCCCTTACCGCGACAAGATGCCCTGGGAGAAGGCGTTCAGCGAGATTCGCGAGGGAGCCGGGACGCACTTCGACCCGGCGGTGATCGACGCCTTGACGATCTGCGAGCCGGATCTGTTCGCGACCCACACGTCGGTGCTCGCGGCTTCACCCACCGGGCGCTGATCGGGCCGCCGCGAAGGCGAGCATCACCCGGTAGAGGAGCGCCCGGCCCGCCGCGACCTCCCGTGACGCCGCCAGGAGCGCGCGCGCGTCGTGGTCCGAGGCGGCCCTGGTGAACAGCACCGCCGCGCGCTCGAAGCGCGCGCAGGCCGGGCCGAGCCGGCGAACGACATTCGCGAACCGCGGCGGCGCCTGCCCCATCCCGCTCACCATCTTGGCGCAGCCGCCGAAATCGGTGTACGCGACGAGCAGCCCGTAGAGCTCCGAGAGATCGCCGATCGACCGTCTCGCCCCGGCGAGGCCCGGCCGTGCCGGCTCGGCTGCCGAGACGTCGCCGTTCAGCTGGTCGATCACTCCCGTCGCGTTGTCGACCCACTCGCGGTCGACGGACGCACCGCGGACGTTTCCGGGCCCGGTCGAACCGCCACAGCCGGTCAGCCCCGCGACGGCGAGCACGGCGCCGACCGCAATCGCAACGCCGGCGAACCTCGGCTGCATGCACCGATGGTGGCACGTTTCGCACCCGCCTCGGGCGCGCCGGTCGGCAGCCTACGGCTCATGCCACCACCGGTTCGCGGACCTGAGTGAGACGGAACTGGTTGCCGGAGGGGTCGCGGAACGACGAGTCGATCCCGTACGGCCGCTCCTCGGGCGGCTCGACGAACTCGATCCCGCGGGCCTTCAGCTCCTCGTACGACGCGTGGGCGTCGTCGGTCGTCAGGAGCACGTTTCCGGCCCACCCCTTCGCCATCAGGCTGCGGATCTGGTCGGCGGTTGCAGCGTCCACCACCGGCGGCCCGGGAATCGCGTTCAACAAGACGGAGACATCGGGCTGACCTGGTGGGCCGACCGTCAGCCAGCGGTAGTTCCCGAGCTCGGGCAGGGTCACGTCGGCGCGGAGCTCCCAGCCGAGCTTCTCGACGTAGAAGGCGAGTGCCTCGTCCTGGTCGTGCACCCAGACCCCTGCGAAAGCAATCTTGATCATGGTCTCTCCCTTTCTCGACGAATCAACGGAGGCGATGCTACGACCGCACCGCTCTGCCGTCTTCTCGAAACGTGCGGTGTTGCGGGCGCCCGTGCGCTCGCAACACACACGCAGGGATCAGCGCCGACTGCGATGCCGGCGGGAACGACGCACGGTACGCCGTCGGCGTCATCCCGTACGCGCGGGTGAAGCTCGTCGTGAACGAACCGACGCCACGCAGACCGACGGCAAAGCAGATCGCGGCGACGGAGCGGTCGGTCGAACGCAGCAACGCCGCGGCACGCTCCAACCGGCGTGTGAGCAGGTAGGCGTGAGGCGACTCGCCGAAGACGCGTCTGAACTCGCGGCTGAAATGAGCGCGTGAAAGGCCGGCCGCGCGGGCCAGATCGTCGACGCCGAGCGGCTGGTTGTAGCGGGCGTCGACCAGGTCCCTGGCCCGCAACAGGTGACGCTCCGCGGGTACGACACGCATCCAGAGTCAGTATCGCGCGCCACTCATCGCATACGTAGGGTGTCGGGATGACCAACGCAACCATGCAGACGAACCACGGCACGATCGAGATCGAGCTCTTCGACGCAGACGCCCCGAAGACCGTCGAAAACTTCGTCAAATTGTCGCGCGACGGCTTCTACGACGGGGTCGTCTTCCATCGCGTGATCCCCGACTTCATGATCCAGGGCGGTGACCCGACGGGGACCGGCTCCGGCGGACCGGGCTACCAGTTCGAGGACGAGTTCAACGACCGCAGGGTCGAGCGTGGAGCGCTGGCAATGGCGAACGCAGGCCCGAACACGAACGGCTCACAGTTCTTCATCGTCACGGCCGATGCGTGTCCCTGGCTCGACGGGAAGCACACCGTCTTCGGCCGGGTCACCTCGGGCATGGACGTCGTCGACTCGATCTCCGGGCTCGACACTGACGCCCGCGACCGTCCGCGCGACGACGTGACGATCGAGTCTGTTTCCGTCGCGGAGACCGCTTGATGGCGGGCCACGATCATGACGAGATCGCGGTCGTCTGTCCGCACTGCAAGAAGCAGTTCAGCGGCGAGCTGATCGAAGGCGCGGCGGAGCGGTATCGCGGCTTCAAGTGCCCACACTGCCGGCTGTTCGTGCCGGCGAAGCGCACCGACAGCTGAGCGTCGACGTCAGACGCAGTCGCGAAGTGCCTGCGCCTCCGGGAGGCCCTCGAGCTTCTTCAGCGTGTTGTTCTCGATCTGTCGAATCCGCTCGCGCGTCACACCGAACGCCTTGCCGACCTCTTCGAGCGTGCAGGGCTGCCCGCCGGTGAGGCCGAAGCGGAGCTCGATCACCTGCCGCTCGCGTTCCGGGAGCGCGTTCAGCGCATGCTCGATATCGGAGCGGCGGAGAGTCAGCGACGCAGCCTCGTCGGGGGTCTCCGTGTTCTCGTCCTCGACGAAGTCGCCGAGCTCCGAATCCTCCTCTTCGCCGATCGGCTTCTCGAGCGAAACCGGGTGTTGCGCCATCCGGAGAATCTCGCGCACCTCGTCGGTCGTGATCTCGAGCTCCTCCGCGATCTCCTCGGGGCGAGGCTCGCGGCCGAGGCGCTGCACCAGCTGACGCTCGATGTGCACGACCTTGTTCAGCTTCTCGACCATGTGGACCGGGATGCGAATCGTGCGCGCCTTGTCGGCGATCGCGCGTGTGACGGCCTGGCGGATCCACCACGTCGCGTACGTCGAGAACTTGTAGCCCTTCCGGTAGTCGAACTTCTCGACCGCACGGATAAGCCCGAGCGAGCCCTCCTGGATCAGGTCGAGGAACGAGAGCCCGCGACCCAGGTACCCCTTGGCGATCGAGACGACCAGGCGCAGGTTGGCTTCGATCATCTGCGTCTTCGCGAGCATGTCGCCGCGCTCGATCCGCTTGGCCAGGTAGACCTCCTGGTCGGCGGTCAGCAGCGGAACCTTCCCGATCTCACGCAGGTAGAGCCGCAACGAGTCGAGCGAGGGCTCGACCGTGAGGTCGAGCTTCGGCGCGTTCTTCGGCTCCTCCTCGACGAGGGGCTGCTCGTGCGGGAGGCGCTTGTGCTCCTCGCCCTCGACGAGCTCGACGCCGTGGTCGATCAAATAGGTGGTGAAGTCTTCGACTTGCTCTTTCGTGAGCTCGACTTCATCGAGCCCTTTGACGATCTCGTCGTAGGTGAGGAACCCTTTCTCTTTACCCGACTCGACGAGCTTCTGAAGTTCCTCTACCTCGGGAAGAGCAATGTCGACAGTGAGCACCTGAGCACGACCTCCGGCCTTGACGCGGTTGACGGGGAACAACCAACGTTTGAGCCGGGACGTACTGCACGCACCGGCTCACCCTCTGACGCGCCTGACTCTACACAAGGATTCACCGGATCGGTATCGAATTTCCTCAGGTTGATCACCAACCACCGGTCAAGGAGTTCGCCTCGTGATGACGCTCGTCGATCTGGGCGCGATGGGTGGGTGCGATGCAAGGACGCAGGGAGCACCAATAGCCGAGGCTATTGGTGCGACCGAGGACACGGCAGCGTGCCCGCCCAGCGTGTCCAGGCGACACAGACTTCATTCCGAGACGAGCTCCCAGTAGGCTCGGATCGATGAGCGTGCTACTCGCTCTCGTTCTCGGCCTGTCGCGGCCGCCCGGCGCGTACCTCACGACCGGCTCGGGAAAGGTTCCGCTCGCGATCTCGTCGTGGTGCTGGGGACTCAAGTGCGGGGCGCCGATCGCGTCGTCGTCGAAGGTCGCGGTCGTTCGCCGTGGCGCGACGATCCGCGCCGAGCTCGGGTTCGTTCCGACGAAGGTGGCGGTCGCCGTGGTCGGCCGTCCGGTCGTGGTGTCGACGCACGGGCACGAGGTCAGCTGGCGCGCCACCCGCGCGGGCGGCCTGTCGCTCCGCGCTGCGACGGCGCACGGCTGGGTGATCTACGTGTGTCGCGTCGCGCTCCGCTGACAGGTGAAGCGCCCGCACACGAAACGGCCGGCTCATCGGCCGGCCGTTCCCGCGTCTCGCCGCAAGGGTGATTGCCGTCAGCCCCCGGGGAGTCTCGTCCTCTTATCGGCAGAAGGAGCAGCCGACTTGAGGGCTTCTTCGCCTCCGGAGGCCCCGCCGCATCGGGCCCGCGGATGACGGTCGCACTCTGCTCCGGCGGAAGCGGTTGATCCATCACCCGTTTCGTTGTTGACCGCGCCACTTGACTACGCTCGGCGCCGTGGCCCAAGGCTTCGCAGACCGTCTCCGGGACGGCCCGCCGCTGATTGCCGACGGTGGCACCGGTGTGCTGCTGTCGGCCGCCGTACCGGGGCTACGTGTGCCCGAGGAGGCGAATCTTCGGGCACCCGAGAGCGTCATCTCGCTGCATCTGGGCTTCATTCGGGCCGGCGCCGAGCTGATCGAGACGAACACCTTCGGCGCGAACCGGCGCAAGCTGCGCGGGCACTTCCTCGAGGACGAGGTCACCGCGATCAACCAGGCGGCGGTCAAGCTGGCACGGGAGGCCCGCGAGATCTCCGGACGGGATGTCTACGTCGCCGGATCGATCGGGCCTCTCGGCGATCCCGGAGGCAGCGACGACGACCGGGCAGCGTTCTTCACCGAACAGGCGGAGTTGCTGGAGGGCCGAGGCGTCGATCTGTTCATGGTCGAGACCTTCTTCGACCTGGACGAGCTGCTGATCGCGATCGACGCAGTTCGCGGGGTCTCGTCGCTGCCGATCGTCGCGCTGCTCTCGTTCGACCAGGACGCGGAGACGATCGGCGGGGTGCGGGCGGCCGATGCAGCGGAGCGACTACGCCCTCTCGGCCTGGCCGCGATCGGAGCGAACCACGGCGCCGGCATCCAGGCTGCCCTGCGCGCGCTCGAAGCGATGGGAACCGGCGACACACCGCTCGCTGCGCTCCCGAACGTCGGTCTGGCGTCGCTGTCCGCAGGTCGGGTGGTTTACCCGCACGCGACGCCCGACTACTTCGCCGACTTCGCCGCTCATGCCGCTCGTCTCGGCGCCCGCCTGATCGGCGGCTGCTGCGGGACCACGCCGACCGAGATCACCGCGATGCGCAATGCGATCCTCGAGCACCGCGAGCCGAGCGTGCCGATCGTCCTCCGTCCGCGCGAGCATCGGGCGCCTCTCGCGGCGGCCCCCGTCGACACGAAGCTCCAGCGCATGCTCCGAGAACGGGAGTTCGTCGTGTCGGTCGAGCTCGACCCGCCGCGCGGCGGCAATGCGGCCGCCATGCTGGACGTCGCCCGCACCCTTGCGCGCTCCGGCGAGGTTCACGTGCTCGACATCAACGACAACCCGATGGCCCGTGCTCGGATGAATGCGTTGATGGCGGCCGTCGCGATCGAACGCGAGTGCGGTATCGAGACGATCCCGCACGTCACGCCGCGCGACACGAGCGTGATGGGACTGCAGTCGGCGCTGCTCGGTGCCCATGCCGAAGGCGTCCGCAACATCCTCGCCGTGACCGGCGACCCGCCGGAGGTCGGCGACTATCCGGGCGCGAGCGGCGTCTACGAGGTCGACTCGATCGGGCTCGCGCGCGTTCTCGCGCACCTCAACGGCGGTACGGACGCGAACGGGCGCGAGATCGACGCACCGACCTCCTTCTTCACCGGCGTCGCGGTCAATCCGGCCGCCGACGATCTCGACACCGAGCTCGCCCGGTTCGCGGAGAAGGTCGACGCCGGCGCGCAGTTCGCGATGACGCAGGCGCTGTTCGACCTCTCGTATCTCGAACGGATGCTCGAGCGCCTGGGCGGAGCCAGCCCGATCCCGCTGCTCGTGGGGGTCTTCTACGTGCGCAGTCACCAGCTGGCGCTCCGGTTGCACAACGAGGTGCCCGGCATCGTCGTTCCCGAGCTCGTGCAGGCACGACTGCGCGACGCAGGCCGGGAGGCTCCTGCGGTCGGTCGCGAGCTCGCAAAGGAGCTGATCGCCGGCTCGCGCTCGCTGGCGGCCGGCGTGTACGTGATCCCGCCGTTCCGGCGCCCCGAAGCGGCCCTCGAACTGTTCTAGTGATCAGCAGCTGCCGGTGGAGACCGGCGCGCGGGCGTGCGCGAGCGCGGCCCGCACCGGGGCGGCCGGAACGCCGTAACCGCCTCCGCCGGTGACGTGCTCCGCGAATACCGTCGCCTCGACCTGCCCCGCAGCGTTCACGGCCGGCCCGCCCGAGTTGCCGTGGCGGATCAACCCGCCGAGTGCCGTCACCTGCCTGAGTGCGGCATCTGACAGAACCTCGCCCGTGTCGCCGACGACCCCGGGCTCCACGTCCAGGCCGCCGTCACCCGGATAGCCGAGGATCGCGACGGAGTCACCTGGGTGCGGGTCGACGAGCGGCAAGGCCTGCGCGTGCAGCCCGGCGACACGAAGCACGGCGACGTCCTCCGTTCGGTCGACGTAGACCGGGACGGCGCGATAGCCGTTGGCCTCGATCCTGCTTGCACCGGCGATGACATGGGCGGCGGTGACGACGATGTGCGGCCTCGCCACCCAACCCGAGCCTTCGACGCCGAGGCCGCAGGCGGTGGCGATGATGCGCACGACGCCGAGTCGCGCTCGGGTCACTCCCGGGGCATAGACGATCCCGGGTGCAGCCTGCCCGGTGGGAAGCGACGGGCCGCTGATCAGCTCGAACGGGTTGAACTGGGCGAACCGCCCGAAGAGCCGGTTGGGCGAGACGACCTCGTCCAGCTGCCGGACGATGCGCGACTGTTGCACGTCGGAGCGAAGGCTCTTCTGCCCGGGAATCTGCAGGAGCGCGGCGCCCGCAACCCAGACCAGGCAGAGGCCCATCGCGCCGCCCACGACCAGGCCGCCCGCGGCGTCGAGCATCCGGAGCGGCGGGAGTACGGACAGGCCGCCGCGCGCGATCGACCCGGCCATCGACGCCAGGGACTGCAGCACGAGCGCGCCGATCAACGCGCCGACGAGGGCGGCGAGCGACGTGTACGGCGAGCTCGACCCGTTGTGCAGGACGTGCGGAGCCAGCCTCGACCCGATCACCGCCCCCAACGCGAGGCCGCCGAGTGACAGCGCCGTGGCAACGAGCCCCCGCCTGAGACCGGCAAGCGCTGCGATTGCGACCACGGCCAAGGCGATCCAGTCGACGCGGTTCACGTCTCCGGGTTAGGCGGACACCGCCTGTTCCCTGCCGTCGCTACACTCCGGCCCGAACCGGGGGCGTAGTTCAGTTGGTCAGAACGCCGGCCTGTCACGCCGGAGGTCGCGGGTTCGAGTCCCGTCGCTCCCGTTATCTTGGGAATACCTGGATCGACTGCCGCCCGCGAAGCACAGGTCGCGTCGGGTGCCGTCGCAGTCCGGAGGAAGATGAGCTCGCGGAGGCGCTTTCGACGTTCGTCGCTTGGAGCCCTGTCGCTACTCGTGAGGGAAGCCGGCGCCGAGTGCTCGCACCGAGGACTTGAGCGCTTCGCGGAACGCAGCTCGCTCGCGGGCGGTGAGGTCGGAGAGCATCATGTCCTCCATCTCGTCCACGCGGCGCTCGCAGTCGGCGAGTACGCGACGACCCTTCGGCGTGAGCGTAGCGGGCAGCAGGCGGCCGTGGTTCGGGTGAGGGTTGCGCCGGATCAGGCCTTTCGTCTCGAGGGCGTCGATCACCTCACTCATCGCCTGCGGTGTCATGTACGCGCGCCGCGCGAGCTGCGCGTTCGAGAGCGGCGCGCCGTGGCGGTTGAGCACGCTCAGCGTCGTGTACTGAAGCGTCGTCAGCCCGTACGGGCGTACTCGCCCGGCGATTCCAGAGCGGACCGCACGCTCGAGCCGCGCAACCACGTAGCTGATCCGCGGCGGCTCCATCGTTTTGCCGGTCTCGATGCGCGCGACGTTGGTCATATATCTGAAGGGGAGGCGCCCGCGCGACCCACGGGCGCCTCCGATTCCTTTCTCAGGAGTTCGTTCGTGGATCGAACGGGCCGTTGTCGCCGGAGAGCGGGAACGGCTCGAACGGGACGAACGCGGCCGCGTCGAGCCCGAGGCTGTTCGCGAAGTCCTCGAGCTTCTGCGGCTCCGCGACCGAGTCCCAGCGGCCGGTCGCGACGCGGTAGTTGATGGCCTCGACACCGGTGACGATCTCCGACGCGGAGAACGCGCAGTGGCCGTAACGGTCGACGTACACCTGCCGGAGCAGGCTACCGCTGCCAGTGGCACGGACGACATTGGCATAGGTGTTCTCCATCTCTACCGGCACGAGCGGGTCGTGGATCGTGTGCATGTCGAGCTCCGGCACCCGCAGGCGCCCGGTCGGGACTGACGTCTGCTGGAGCGAGTCGATCGCGGCCGGGTCGGCCGCGATGTTCGCGCCGGCGGTCAGGGCCGCGAGATCCGACCAGAGGTTGAGTCCCGCCTCGTGGTAGAGCCTCGCGACGGTGAACACGTAAGGTGAGTGAAGGAGGAGAAGCGCGAAGTTCTCGCCCTTCGTCCACGAAGCGTTCCCGCCGGCCGACATCTCAATCCACGGCCGCGCGGCGTTGACGAACGCGATGGTCGGGAAGCCGCCCGTAAACTCGCTCGCGAACTGTGCCGCCTCGACCGCGTCCGCGTCCCAGAGCGGCGGCGCCGGCTGCCCGGGCGCGTCCGGCGTCGCGTTAAGGAACGCCATAGCGAGGGCGAGCCGCGCCCGTCCCTGAGGCGTCGTCTGGGCCTGATTTGCGATCGCCTGGAGCTCGAATCCGGTGGCAATCCCCGCGCCGAAGTTCGGGAAGAAGTTGACGAGCTGGACCGGCATCGTCGCGAGCAGCTTCGACATCACGTACTCGCCGTCGAGCTGGTAGTTGTTGAGCCGGATCCCGCCTGCGACGATGCCGCACGTTGACAGCGCCCCGTCGATATGACCGGCGCCCTGCTCGGCCTCGAGCGCACTGATCAGCCCGCCCATCGAGCTCCCGACCGCGATCACGCGTTCAGGCGCGTGCGGCAGCGCACTCGCGGTGACCGCGTCGATCGTTTGGAACTGATCGCGCACCGCGCTCTGCAGCGCCCACCACGAGCCGTTCGGATCGTACGACGAACCGGCGAGTGCGTAACCGCGCGCGAGCAGGGCGGCAGCCGACGCAGGATCCGGTGCGTCCGCCGCGGTGAGCGGACCGAAGCCGTGGCTGTACAGGAGCAACACGCCGTTCCAGCCGCTCGGAACGTCGGCGATCCAGGTCGCGCCGTCGGCGAGCGTCCCGGTGAAATGGGTCGTCGCCGCGGCCGCCCGCGATGCGTTCGCCGCCGCTAGCGCGAGCGACAGTCCGGCGACGAGCGACGCGACGCGGACGAAATGCCTCATTGCCTTCACATCGACCTCCCCTCGCGATGACGCGAGGAGTATCAGGGTAATCAGGTTACCTGTCAACATTCCCAACAGGGCACGCCGAACGAGCTTGCCGACACCACCGGGGACTACGATCCCAGGCTTCATGACGCGCTCCGCCGCCGCCGCGGTGCTGCTCGCCGGACTGTCGTTGACACTCGCAGGCTCGACACACGCGAGCACGACAGCCGTGACCGGCTGCGCCGCGGCCGGGGGGACGTCGAGTGTCAAGGCGCCCCGGTTCGTGCGCAACATCCCCACCGGTGAGACCGGCTGGTTCTCGTCTCCCAGCCTCGTCGACCTGAACGGCGACGGGAAGCTCGAGATCGTCGCACCCTTCTACTCGACGTTCGTCTTCGACGCGAAGGGGCATCTGCTCGGGAAAGGCACGGCCACGAAGGGGCGCGTGTACGCGCCCGGCGTCGTCGCCGACCTCGACGGCGACAAGATCCCGGAGATCGTCGTCGGCGGGAACGACGGCACCGTCGCGGCCTACGACTTCGTCGGCGGGCGGCTGCGCCTGAAGCACGGCTGGCCGGCCTCGACCTGCAGCGGAGGTCAGTGCCCGGAGGTTCGCGGGATGGCGGCGGCCGACCTCGAAGGGGACGGCCGGGTCGAGGTCGTGGTCACGACAACCAACACCTCGTCGACCGGGTCGCAGGTGTTCGTCTTCGATGCAAGCGGTCGTCTCTGGCACCCGAAGGGCGCGCCGGCGACCTCATGGCCGCGGTTCAACCGACTGCGCGGCAACGGGAACGACACCGCCTTCAACGGCATCGGCAACCACGGGTACGGCGCCTACGGCGAGAACGTCGCCATCGGCAATCTCGACGACGATCCGCAGCTCGAGATCGTCGTCACCTTCGACAACCACCAGATCAACGTCTTCAACGACTGACGGCACGTCGTTGCTCGCGGCTCCGTGGTTCACGAACCGGGAGAGCGGCTACGCCGGCCGGCGGCTCGGCTGGGGGCAGTTCATCCGCTGGCTGAGCCCGACGGTCGAGGACAACCAGTATCACCGCCACGTCGGGCCGTGGCCCGACGTGCGCAAGACGCCGTGGCTGCAGTGGACGGCGTCCCCGCCGGCTGTCGCCGACCTCGACGGCGACGGGAAGAACGAGGTCATCGGCCTGCCCAACACCGAGCTCGGCGAGCCGTACGTGACGCAGGCGTACGCGTTCATGGTGCTCGACGGCGCCCAGGGCGGCGGCGTGCGCTCGGCGATGCGACACAAGGGCTTCGTCACGTTGCCGCTGACGAGCAAGCCCGCGTTCCGTGCCGACGGGGACTGGTACCCGCCGAGTGGGATCCCCGCTCCGACCGTGGTGAACATCTCGGGTGACTCCCGTCCCGAGATCGTTGCGGCGGTGCCCGACGGCTTCGTCTACGCGATCAGCCCGACCGGCAGGCGCCTCTGGCGGTACGACTACGCACACGGCGCACCGAAGACATTCGCGTCCGAGGTCGTCGCTGCCGACCTGAACCGCGACGGGAAGCCCGAGCTGATCTTCGGCACCTACGGGCCCGCGCCGGGATCCGGCCGGCTGGTCGTGCTCTCCGGCTCGGGGAAGCTGCTCTACGACATCCGTCTGCCGCACCAGGGAACCGACGGAAACGGGATCGGTGTCCCCGCGGCACCCTCGATCGGCGATCTCGACGGAGACGGGACGCTCGAGATCGTGTTGACCACGTTCGATCACGGGGTCGACGTGTTTCACGTTCCCGGCTCGGGGACCAACTGCCTGCCGTGGCCGACCGGTCGAGGCAGCCTGCTGCGCAGCGGGACAGGGCCGTCGACTTCTTCCTGACGCGCCAATCCGGCCGCAAGCTTCCGCCAACCTCACCGCAAGCACGGCCTGCGATCGTCACCGCGTCCCAGTCGGCCAGCACATGGAGAGAGCCAATGTCGGTCACCGATTCATCCCTGTCAGGCACCACCCTCAATGACGAATCGTTCGTCGACGCCGATTGGATTGCCGACCACCTCGGCGACGAGACGGTACGGGTCGTCGAGGTGGACGTCGCCCCGGCTGCCTACCGCGAGGGCCACATCCCCGAAGCGGTGCTCTGGAACATCTACGCCGACCTGCGCCTGGCCGGCTATGCGCCGATCGACCACGACGGTATCGAGCAGCAACTTTCGCGGTCCGGCATCACCCGGGAGACGACCGTCGTCTTCTACGGGTATGGCGCCCACCTCGGATACTGGCTCCTGCGCAGCCACGGCCACGACAGCACCCGCCTGATGGACGGGCCGCGCGAGCAATGGTCGCTCAGCGGGCATCGCTGGAGTCGCGCCGAGCCCGCGCCCTCTCCGAGCGAGTACCGGCTCGGCCCGTGCAGTCCACGCCTGTACGCGACCCGGCAAGAGGTGCTCTCACTGATCGGGAGACCCGACGCGGTGCTGCTCGACGTCCGCTCCCGCGCCGAGTACGAGGGTGAGCGCTTCTGGCCGTCCGGCGCAACCGAGGACGCGGGTCGTGCAGGCCGGATTCCCGGAAGCGTGCATCTCCCGGTCGATGAGCTCCGCGACGCCGACGGTCGTTTCCGGACGGTCGACGAGCTCGAGCACGCACTGGCCGAGCACGGGATCGGCAGGGGCCGGCGGATCGTCGTGTACTGCACCGTCGGCAACCGGGCGAGCCAGGTCTGGTTCGCGCTCACTCAGCTCCTCGGCTGCACCGACGTCGCGGTCTATCACGGCTCCTGGGCCGAATGGGGCACGCGTCTCGACACTCCGGTCGAGCGGTGAGCAGCCGACCGGCGGCGTTGCAGCTTCCATCCCGGGAGCTACGCCGGGACGACCTCCGCCCGCGGGCTCGGCCGCAGCACGAGCGTCTCCGTCGGGGCGTGGGTGAGCACCCATGACAGCTCCTGGGGATCGAACCCGTCGTGATCGCCCGCGCGCGCCGGGACGACGAGCCGGTCGAAGTCCTCGACCTCCCACAGCCGGCGGAGCGCATGGGCATGAGTGCGCCCCTGTTCGATCCGCGCATCGACGGGCACGCCGCCGCGCAGAGCCGCATGCTCGACGGCCTCGAGGAGCGGCATGGCGACGGCCACATCCTTCTGCAGCGGCGAGTCCTCGGGATATTCCAGCGGCACGACCAGCAGATAGGCCGGAACGAGGACGGCGTCCTCGGCGCGGGCGATGCGAATCGCCGCGTTCAGCACCGTCGGATCGAGGCTGCCGGTGAACGGAACGAGGATGCGACGACCCCCGCGCGGCCGCCGCAGGGCCTGCGGCGTTCGACTGCGGTAGATGAGCGCCCCGGCGAGAACGACTACCAGAGCGGCGAGCAGAACGACCAGGGCGATCATTCGTCGAGCTTCGATCGATCGGCACGACTGGCGACGACGCGGATGTCGACTCCCGGAAGCTCGCGCACCATGCGCGAGAGCAGCGATCCGCCGAAGATCTCGCGGCGCCGTGACTCGTCCGGCGTCCCGACGAAGACGTACGTGGAACCGCGTTCGCGCGCGACACGGCGAACGGTGCCGACGAGATCGTCGCCTTCCTCTTCGAGCAGATGGATACCGAGGATGCCGGCCAACCGACGCAGTGCCGCCAGTTGGGTCAACTCGTCATCGGTCGGCGGACGTCCCGACGGGCGGACCCAGAGCGCGTCGATGTCGCCGCCGAGCCGTTGCGAAGAGCGCCAGGCGCGCCGCATGATGCGTTGCGACTTCGGCTGGGGCTCGATCAGGGCAAGCACGCGCTCGGCAACCGCCTGCTGACTCGATGCGTCGAGCACGACGGCCTGACGACGTGCCTCGACGTCCTCGGCGACTTCCCGCAGCGCGAGCTCACGCAGTGCGCTCAGGTTCTCGAGCCGAAAGAAGTTGATCAGCGCAACGTCCGCGCGCTCCTTCGGGTACACCTTCCCCGCCTCGAGTCGGTGCTGGAGCGCCTCCGGCGTCAGATCGACGAGCACGACCTCATCGGCGTCGTCGAGCACCTGATCGGGGAACGTCTCCCGCACGCGGACCCCGGTCAACTCGAAGACGGCGTCGTTGAGGCTCTCGAGGTGCTGGACGTTGACCGTCGAGATGACGTCGATTCCCGCGGCGATCACCTCTTCGATGTCCTGGTAGCGCTTCTCGTTGCGCATGCCTCGCGCATTGGTGTGCGCGAGCTCGTCGATCAGCGCCAGGTCGGGACTCCGCGCGATGACGGCATCGACGTCCATCTCGGCCAGCTCGAGCGCCCCGAACTCGCTTTGCAGCCGGGGCACGGTCTCGATCCCTTCGGCGAGCTGAGACGTGTCAGGCCGCTCATGCGGCTCCAGATAGCCGATCACGACGTCGCGTCCCTCCGCATGCGCCTGCCGTCCCTCCTGCAGCATGCGGTAGGTCTTGCCAACCCCCGCGGCCATGCCGAGCAGGATCCGGTAGCGCCCCCGCACGCGGCCTCATGCGCCGAACACGTTGTGGACGATCAGGTCGATCAGCTTGATCCCCACGAAGGGCAGGATGACACCACCGAGGCCGTAGATGAGCAGGTTGCGGCGCAGCAGCGCGGTCGCACCGATCGCCCGGTACTTCACGCCCTTGAGGGCGAGCGGAACGAGTGCGGGGATGATCAAGGCGTTGAAGATAATCGCAGAGACGATCGCGCTCTTCGGATCGCCCAGGTGCATGATGTTGAGCGAGTTCAGCGGGCCACGCTGACCCGGCTTCGTCGCATAGGTGAACGCGAACATCGCCGGCAGGATCGCAAAGTACTTCGCGACGTCGTTCGCGATCGAGAACGTCGTCAGCGCCCCGCGAGTGATCAGCTGCTGCTTCGCGACCTCGACGATCTCGATCAGCTTCGTCGGGTTCGAATCGAGGTCGACCATGTTCCCGGCCTCCTTCGCCGCCGACGTGCCCGTGTTCATCGCCACGCCGACATCCGACTGGGCGAGCGCCGGCGCGTCGTTCGTCCCGTCGCCTGTCATCGCCACCATGCGCCCCTTTGCCTGCTCGTCCTTGATCAACGTCATCTTCGCCTCCGGCGTCGCCTCGGCGAGGAAGTCGTCGACGCCCGACTCCTGGGCGATCACGGCAGCGGTGACACGGTTGTCGCCCGTGATCATGACGGTGCGGATGCCCATCCTGCGAAGCTCATCGAAGCGCTCACGCATGCCGCCCTTGACGATGTCCTTGAGGTGGATGACGCCGAGCGCGAAGTTGTCCTTCGCGACGACGAGCGGCGTCCCGCCCTGCTCTGCGATGCGCTGGACGGCGAGGTCGACTTCGTTCGGAGTCTTGCCGCCCTGCTCGGCGACGAACGCCTTGATTGCATCGGCGGCACCTTTGCGGAGGCGAGTGCCGTTGTAGTCGACGCCGCTCATCCGCGTCGCCGCGGTGAACGGAACGAACTCGGCACCACTCTCACTGAGCTGCCGCTCGCGCAGGCCGTACTTTTCCTTCGCCAGCACGACGATCGAGCGCCCCTCGGGCGTCTCGTCGGCGAGCGAGGCGAACTGCGCGACCTCGGCGAGCTCGCGCTCCTCGACACCGGGTGCGGGAACGAACTCCGAGGCCTGCCGGTTGCCGAGCGTGATCGTCCCGGTCTTGTCGAGGAGGAGAACGTCGACGTCGCCGGCCGCCTCGACCGCGCGACCGGACATCGCGAGCACGTTTCGCTGAACGAGCCGGTCCATGCCGGCGATCCCGATCGCCGACAGGAGCGCACCGATCGTGGTCGGGATCAGCGCGACGAGCAGGGCGATCAGAACGGTCTGGGACTGCGGAGACCCGGCATAGAGCGCGTACGGCTCCAGGGTGACGACTGCGGCGAGGAAGGTGATCGTGAGGCCGGCGAGGAGGATGTTGAGCGCGATCTCGTTCGGCGTCTTGCGCCGCTCGGCGCCCTCGACGAGCGCGATCATCCGGTCGAGGAACGACTTGCCGGGCTCCTGGGTCACCTCGATGACGAGGCGGTCCGAGAGCAGGCGGGTGCCACCGGTGACGCCGGAGAGGTCACCGCCCGACTCGCGGATCACCGGGGCCGACTCGCCGGTGATCGCCGACTCGTCGACCGAGCCGACACCTTCGATGACGTCACCGTCGGCCGGGATCACCTCTCCGGCGACGACCTCCACGCGGTCTCCGCGCTGCAGCTCGGGCGCGGGAACCTCTTCCACCGTGCCGTTGACGAGACGCCTTGCGACCGTCGTCGTGCGTGTCGCGCGCAAGGCATTCGCCTGCGCCTTGCCACGCCCCTCCGCGATCGCCTCGGCGAAGTTCGCGAAGAGAACAGTGAGCCACAGCCAGAACGCGATGACCGCGACGAACCAGAGCTGGCCCGTGTCGCCGCGCGCAAGTTCCAGGAAGAAGATCCCGGTCGTGATCACACTGCCGAGCTCGACGATGAACATGACAGGGTTTCTGAACTGTGTGCGTGGGTCGAGCTTCGGGAACGAGTCGATCACAGCCTGGCGCACGAGCTCGCGGGAGAAGACACTCGCGCGCCTCATCCTCGTAGCCTCGGACGGCGCAGACGGTTCAGCGGTCGTCGACATCTACTTCCCTCCCAGCTTGTCGAGTGCAAGGTTGAGCTCGAGGACGTTGACGCCGGGCTCTCCGAAGAAGCCCCATGAGCGACCGGTCGTGTTTTGCTTGATCAGCTGCTGAACCTGCCGGAGCGACAGTCCGCGAACCGCTGCGATCCGACGGGACTGCAGTGCGGCGTAGGCCGGCGAGATGTCGGGATCGATGCCGGAGCCCGAGGTCGTCACCGCGTCGACCGGAATGGCACCGATCGTCAGGCCCGGGTTGTACGGGCCCTCGAGCTTCAGGATCGCGGCCGCGGCGGCCTTGACGTTCTTCGCCAGGTCGGGGTTGGTCGGGCCGAGGTTGGCGAACGTCGTCCCGCCGGCGTTGTAGGCCGGCGAGGTTGCCGACGGGCGCTCGTGGAAGTACCGCTTGCCGGTGAAGCCCTGTGCGGCCAGGCTCGAGCCGACGACCTTGCCGTTCGCCTTGATCAGGCTGCCGTTCGCCTGGTGCGAGAAGGCGACCTGGGCGAACGCCGTCATCACGAGCGGGTAGCCGAAGCCGAAGAACGCGGTGATGACGACGATCGCGACGACGGAGTTGACGATGTTGCGCATCAGTGCATCAACCCTTCGACGATTGGACCGAGTGTGAGCGCCGGGAAGATCATCAACCCGGCGGTGAGAGCGATCACGCCGACGAGCAGGACGACGAACGTCGCGCCGTCGGTCCGGAACGTGCCGACCGAGGCGGGCGTGATCTTCTTCTTCCCGAGCGCACCGCCGAGCGCGAGCGCCGCGAACAGGGGCGCGAAACGGCCGAGCAGCAGCGCGATCGTTCCGAGGTCGGCGCTGAAGTTGGTCAGCCCAAAGCCGGCGAAGGCGCTTCCATTGTTGTTCGACTGCGAGTCGTAGGCGTACAGCGTCTCGGTGAAGCCGTGGACGCCGCTGTTGAAGATCGAAGCGAGCCCACTGTTCGTCGCGATCGAGAGCGCGGTCAGCACCAGGACCATCGTCGGACAGAAGAGCGCGCCGACAGCCGCGTACTTGATCTCGCGCGCATCGATCTTCTTCCCGAGCCATTCGGGTGTCCGGCCGACCATCAGGCCGGCAATGAACACCGCGATCACGATGTAGAAGAACATGCCGTACAGGCCGGAGCCGACGCCGCCGAAGATCACCTCACCGAGGAACAGGTTGATGAGGGGAACAGCTCCGCCGGCAGGCGTCATCGCGTCGAAGCCGCCGTTGACCGAGCCGTTCGAGGCATCGCTCGTCGCGACCGTCCAGTTGGTCGTGGCGGCCTGTCCGAAGCGAACCTCCTTGTCGGCCATGTTCCCGCCCGACTGGCCGTTGCCCTGGGTGATGTTGACGCCGGACGAGCGCAACACCGCTGAGCCGTGCTGCTCGGCCGGCAGATTGACCGCGACGCCGAGCGCGAAGACGACGAACATCGCTATGAACACCATCAACGCATGCCGCCTGGCGGCGACCATCCTCCCGAACATGAACACCTGCGCCGCCGGGATCAGCAGGATCGCGAGCAGCTCGATGAAGTTCGAAAGCCCGGTCGGATTCTCGAACGGCACGGAAGAGTTCGAGTTGTAGAAACCGCCGCCGTTCGTGCCGAGCTGCTTGATCGCGATCTGCGATGCAACCGGGCCGCGCGCGATCGTCTGCGACGCTCCCTGGACGGTTGTCGCCGTGGCATGGCCGTGGAGCGTTTGCGGAACGCCCTGCCACATCAGGAGCACGGCAACGATCACCGCCAGCGGCAGCAAGATGTAGACCAGCGACCGGTACAGATCGACCCAGAAGTTGCCGAGCGTCCCCGACGAACGGCGGGCGATTCCGCGCACGACCGCAACGAGCACCGCCATCCCGACCGCGGCCGAGACGAAGTTCTGCACGGCCAGCCCGGCCATCTGCGTCAGGTACGACATCGTGTACTCGCCGCCGTAGAACTGCCAGTTCGTATTGGTGATGAAGCTGGCCGCCGTGTTCAGCGACAGGTGGGAGGGAACGCCCTTCATGTGATCCGGGTTCAGGAACAGGTGCCCCTGCACGCGCTGAATCAGGTAGAGCAGGCCCCAGAAGAGGATGCTGAAGACCAGCACGGTGGTGCCGTAGCTCTTCCAGTCCTGTTCCTTCTTCGCGTCGACCCGGAGGAGCCGGTAGAAGCCGTTCTCGGTGCTCGGAAGCAACCGGAGACGGCGGCCGCCGACGCGATCGGCCGCGTAGATCCGGGCCATGTAGATGCCGAGCGGGTAGCCGAGCGCGATCAGGACGAGCGAGTAGACGACGATCTGCGTGATCCCCTGCCCCGACATCTAGAACCGCTCCCCGCGGAACAAGGCGTACACCAGGTAGGCGAAGACGGCGATCGAGACGATCAAGCCGAAGAGGTTCGCGGCGGACATCAGACGCGGTCCAGGACGTAGAGCAGGCCGAATGCGAACGCGAAACACGCGGCCGCTATGGCGATCGCAGCGAGGTCGTACATCAGCGGAGTCCTCCTCCTGAGTGAACTCGGGTTCCAGGGCCCGGACGGCGTGTGAGCTCGCCCCATCCAGATCCGGGCCGAGCGACGGATCGCTCGGTGCTGCCCGCACCGTCGAGCACAGCCAGGCAGCGCTCGATCGTCCCCGCGACGTCTTCCCTGCGTCCGCCGTAGTAGAGCGGGCTCGAGAACCCGTCCGTGAGCAATTCCTCGACGAGGAGCATTCCCTGCGCGGTCACCGGATGCTCGACCGAGACGAGGCGATCGACGAGCGAGCGAATGAGCGGAAGATTCTGGCGCAGGCCTCGACGATTCAGCGGCACCGCCGTCACGGGAGACGGGTGCTCGACCTCACGCACGATGCCGCCGAGCGAACGGGCGAACATCCGGCGGTTGCGGTCGGAGGTCAGCTCGGCCGCGCGCCAGGTCAGCAGCTCGGACCGCGGGTGGACCCGTACGCCGGTGCGGAGCAGCCGGTCGGCCGTGCGACGGCGGCGGGCGAGAGCAAGGCGGATCCGGGCGACCTGCCCGAGCGCCACGAGCACACACGCGGCCGCCGCGACGAGCGTCAAGCGCCAGGAAGACCCGGCACCGAAGCCCACGACGATCGCTGCCCCACTCAATCCGGCGTATGCAAGTGCAAGCAGGAGCGGGCGCGGCGTCCACGCCAACCTCGGATCTGCGAACGCGCGCCTGCGCATGACGACGACGGTAGAACCGCCCGACGAAAGCCGGCCTAAAGAATCGGCGCGTCGGACTAAGCGAGCACTAAAGACGCGACTTCAGGTGGCGTCAGGGTCGACCAGCCGGTACCCGGCGCCCGGCTCGTTCAACAGATAGCGCGGACGCGTCGGATCCGGTTCGATCTTGCTGCGCAGCTGGGAGATGTGCACGTGCAGGTAGCTCGACTCCGTCTGGTAGGCGGGCCCCCACAGCTCGCGGAGGATCGTACGGTGGGTCAGGAGCTTGCCCTCGTTCTGCGCGAAGAGGCGGAGAAGATCGAACTCACGTGGCGTCAGGTGGACGCGGCAGCCCGAAACGGAGACATCGTGCTTCTCGAGGTCGACCCGGATCTGACCGACTTCGATCACCGGGGAAACGGTCGGGCCGGTGCGGCGAAGCGCTGCGCGCAGGCGCGCGAGGAGCTCACCGATCGCAAACGGCTTGGTGACGTAGTCGTCGGCACCGGCGTCGAGCGCAGAGATCTTCTCGGCCTCCTCGCCGTTCGCCGAGACGACGATCACCGGGACGTCGCTCCAGGTACGAAGCTCGCGGCACACCTCCGTACCGCTCTTGTCGGGAAGGACGAGGTCGAGGATGATCGCGTCCGGCGGGCCGAGGCCGATACTCGTCAACGCCCCTTCACCCGTCGTCGCCGTCTCGACCGCGTATCCGGCGGCGCGGAGGCTCGTGGTCAGTGCCCGAAGGAACTGCGGCTCGTCGTCGACGACCAGAACCCGCTCGCCGCTCAAACCGGTACCAGTACCGGGGCTCCGGCTGCAGGTAACGCGAGCACGAACGTCGCTCCCTGACCCGGCCTCGACTCGGCCCAGATGCGTCCGCCGTTCGCCTCGGTGAATCCCTTCGCGATCGCGAGCCCGAGCCCGGCACCTCCCCTGCGCTCCCTCTCGACCCGTTGAAAGGGCTCGAAGATCCGGCCCAGGTCGGCCTGCGGGATACCGCGACCATGATTCGTCACGCGAATCACGACCTCGTCACTGGCGGGATTGGCGCGCAGCTGGACCGGCTCGGCCGGAGACGAGAACTTGAGTGCGTTCTCGAGCAGGTTCACCAGGACGCGCTGGATCTGGACGCCGTCCACCCGCACCACCGGCAGGTCCTCGGCCACGACGACCTGGACTCGATCGGCATTCTCGACCTCGTCGAGGGCGTCTGCCAGCAACTGCTCCGCGGTCCACAGCTCGGGAACCGGATCGGCTGCGCCTGCTTGCAGGCGCGAGAGGTCGAGCAAGTTCTCGACGAGCCGCTTCAGCCGCTCGAGCTCGACCGCGATCGAATCGAGCAGGTCGGCGCGATCCTCGTCGGTCAGCTGAAGACTCCTACTTTGCAGGCTTCCGAGCGCCGTTTCGATCGTCGCGAGAGGAGTGCGGAGGTCGTGTGACACGGCCTGGATCACAGCCGTCTTCACCGCATCGCTCCGCCGAAGGGTCTCGGCGTCGTAGGCCTCGACGGCGAGGCGCTCGTGATCGATCGCGACGGCGAGCAACGACGCCAGACCCGGTAGCAGCCGGCCGCTGGCGGCAGATTGCCGCTGGTCCTTGGGCACGAAGATCGTCCCGAGACGCCTACCGCCGGCGACCAGCGGCTCTCCCAGCTCATCCGGCGCGGACCGATCGTCGGCGCCGACCGTGATCCGCGCATGGCCCACTCCGAGGGCGCGCGCCGCCTCGCCGGCGATCGCGTCGAGTTGCGGAGTGACTTCGCCACGCTCGAGCAGGATCGTCGCGACCTTCGCCAGCAGCGCCGACTCGTTGGCGCGTCGCCGCGAACGCGCCGCCAGCTCGCTGACGACGACGGCGGTCACGAGGAAGACCGACAGCGCGAACCAGTTCCGGGAATCGGCGAGCGTCAGGGTGTACAGGGGCGGCAGGAAGAAGAAGTTGAACGCCAGCATCGACCCGATCGCCACCACGACCGCGTACCGCAGGCCGAACCCGATCGCCACCGGGAGGACCGCGAAGATGTAGAGGACGCCGAGGCTGAGCACAGGCACGTACGGCTTCAAGAGCTCGATCGCGCCGGTCACGACCGCGACCGCGGCAATGCTGGCGGCGACCCGAGACCAGACGTTCCATGTGCCGAGGGGCGGCATCAGACCTTTGCTCTTCATGCACCGAAGCGTACGGTGTTCGGTCGATGGGTCGCGTCCCCGGACGGCGCGTCGTGATGGAGGTGTGGCTGCTCGTCGCGGTCGACCTGCTGCTGGTGCTGGTCACCTACTCGCGGCTCCCCGCAGACAAGCTCTACAACGTCAGCGGCACCGGGCTCGAAGGCGGTCTGTCGCGGGCACTCGTCGAGGCGAACTTCCCGGCGGCGTTGATCGCGATTGCCGTCCTGCTCGCCGTCGCACCGAAGCCGCGCTGGCTGGCAATCGTCGCGGGCCTGATGTGTCTCGTCGTCGCCGTTCCGAATGTCGTCGACCAGGACAACCTCGATGCGAAGCCGGTGAACGCGATCGCGGCCGTCGGCGTGCTCCTCGCACTCGTGCTGTCGATTCGCGCCGAGGTCCCGCCGGCGCGGCCGGCCGGCCCGTTGCGCATCGCTCTCGCCGTGACACTGGCGCTGATCTGCGCCGAGTGGATCGCCGCTGCACTCGGCTTCTACCTCGACGGGGTCCCGCTGCTCGGCTGGGTCTTCCAGACCGGCAGGCCGATCACGGCGCACGGCGCCGTGCACCCGGCCGTCCACCACGGAATCCACCACGGCTGGCAAGGGTTGCTCCTGATCCTGTCGGTGCTGCTGCTCACGCGCCTGCCGCTACGGCGGGGCGTCGCGCCCCTGTTCGCCCTGCTCGTCGCCTACGGGCTCGGCAACATCGTCAACGACGGCTTCGAGGAGCAGATCGTCGAACGGGGCTGGGCACACGCGGACTTCCCGAGCGTGTTGCAGCCCGCGGCGAACTGGGGCTGGGCGGCGGTGCTCGTCGCCGCGGTCGTGATCTGGGCCGTCTGGCTACGCCGGACGCCGGACCGCGATGCGCGGAGCCGCGGCGGCCGCCGCGGCTCCGCGCCGATGATCACGCCGCGAATGCCTCGTTGAACGCGTCGATGTACGCCTGGACGTTCCCCGAGGGACCCTTGAGCGTCATGCCGATCGGCCGCTCCGGCTGGTTGTAGAAGAAGCGGTCGGCCCGGTCCTTGTGACCCTGGTTGACGAGGATCTTGTACGCCTTCTCGTTGAACAGCGGGCGGCCGTTCACCAGGAAGTTGTGCGCGATCCACGGTGCCTGCTCCATCTTGTTGATGAACGTCTCGAACGAACTCTGGTTCGTCGACTGCTTGAGCAGCATCTCGGCGTCCATCCACCCGTAGAGACCTTCCTTCGGGTCGGCGACCTTGATCATCGGGCCCTTCGCGTCGGCCACACGCTGGTCGGTCCCGATGTTCTCGATCGTCAACCACGCCGACTCGTCGGTCAGCGCCCGCACGACCTCGGTGTTCTCGGCGACGAGCTTGAGCACGTTGGGCTTCAACTGCTTCAGGAACGCCTTCGCGCTCGCGATCTGCGAGGTGGTCATGTTGTACGGATGCTTGGCGCCCGTCGCGAGCCCGGCCATCGCCATCAGGTCGGTGGGCTGGTTCTCGAGCACGATCCGCTTCTTGTACTTCGGGTCGAGCAGCGCGTGATAGCTGTCCGGCTTCGTCGTGACGAACTTCGGGTTGTAGTAGATCTGCAGGCTCGACCACCCGAACGGGTATCCCATCTGCAGGTTGCCCGCCTTCCAGAACGGGACGTTCAGCGCGACCGAGTAGAGCTGCTTCGCCACCGGGAACGACTTGATGTCGAACGGGACGATCAGCCCTTCCTTGTTGAACTTGGGGACCCAGAGCGCGTCCTCGGACGAGATGTCCCAGTGGCCGCCGCCGGCCTTGACCTTGATGTACGCGTCGGAGTCGTCGCTGATCAGCTGCACGCGGCCGCCGATGCCGGTGTTGTTCTTCACCTGCTGTAGCTGATTCGGGAAGTAGTGGTCGGACCACGTCAGCCAGTTGAGCGTCACGCCGCTGCCCTCGACCTTCGTCGCGCCGAGTGCGCGGCCGGGCGTTCCGAGGGTGCGCGCCGCAGCGAGCGACGCGGCACCGACAGCGCCGGCGCCGAGCAGGCCTCTGCGCGTCATCGGCCGTTCGAGATGATCCATGCTGCCTTCGCCTCCTCTGTCCGTTCACGACCTGCCTGCCAGCACGATCCGTCGCTGCCGGTTGCGCGGACCGCGGCGAACGTACCATGATGCGGACAACGTGTCCAGCCAACGGAACGAACGGCTGCGGACCGGGGTGATCGGCGGCGGAATGGTCGCCCAGGCCGAGCACCTCCCGCACCTGAACGAGCTGCAAGACCGCTTCGAGATCAGCGCGCTCGCGGAGCCGTCACAGACCGTGCGCGAGGCGATGTGCGCACGGTTCCACATCCCGGGCGCGCATGCGGACTGGCGCTCGCTGCTCGACGCCGGCGGTCTCGACGCAGTCCTGATCGCGTCGCCGGCCGGCACCCACATCGAGATCGTGCTGACGGCGCTCGAGTCGGGCCTCCACGTGTTCTGCGAGAAGCCGCTCGCGATCACGCTCGCCGACATCGACCGAATCACGCAGGCACGCGACGGCGCCGGCAAGGTCGTGCAGGTCGGTTACATGAAGCGGCACGACCCGGCTGTGCAGCGTGCGCTGGCCGAGCTGCCGGAGACGGCTTCGGATCTTCGGTACGTCAGCATCGTCGTGAACGACCCCGAGTGGCTGCCGTACTTCCTGCCGGGTGACATCGTGCGCGGGACCGACGTGCCGCAGGACGTCATCGACGCTGCAAGGCGCGCCGAGAGCGAGCAGGTCGAAGAAGCGGTGGGCCGTGGCGATCCCGAGGCCTGTTTCGCCTTCTCGGACGGCTACCTCGGCTCGCTCGTTCACCACGTGAACATCGTCAACGGCTTTCTCGAGCAGATGGGTGAGCCGGTGCCCAGCCGCGTCGTCGACGGCGCGTGGTGGAACGGCGGCCGCTCGGTGGCCGGCTACGCGTTACTCGAGAACGGCTCGCGCTGGGACAGCGCGTGGATCCAGCTGCTCGACACGCGCGAGTATCGGGAGAGGATCGAGCTCTACTTCGACACGACCGTTCGATCGCTGACCTTCCCCTCACCGTGGCTGAAGATGAGCCCGACCGTCTACGAGCGGCAGGATCCGGACGCCTTCGCCAACGCCGTTCGCAGCTACCGGTCGTTCGAGGAGTCGTTCCGGCGCGAGCTCGTCCACTTCCACGCCTGCTGCGTCGAGGGCGTGACGTGCTTGACGCCGCCCGAGCAGGCGCGGATCGACACCGAGCTGCTGACGGCGATGTTTCTCGCGGCCGGGAACTAGAGCAACTACGGGAGCCCTAGCGCAATCTTCGCGCGCTGTGCCGCGTCGAGCGCGGCGATCGCGTCGACGATCGTCGTCCCTTCGCCGCCGCCGCGCGCGAAGTCTTCTGCCTGTGCCCGCAACGCGGCGGCGATCGTCTCGTCGCCGTCGGGCGGTGCGACGAACTCGATCCGCTCGGCGCCGTCGAGCCCGACGACCTCGACGCGGCACGTCTCACCCGGCGGGTAGCGGCGGGCCAGCGTGATCGCCCCGGTGATCCCACCCTCGAGCTCGACACTCAGCTCGACCAGCTCGGGATCGCCTTCGACCGGAGGGTCGAACCCGACCGAGCCCGCGACACCGTGGACGGCCAGCACCTCTCGCCCGGTGAGCCACCGGAGCTGGTCGAACTCGTGCACGCCCATGTCGACGACGATCCCGCCGCTCGACACCGGATCACGGAACGCGGCCGGCGGCGGTGTCTCGTCGAGCTGCGCCGACGAGACGAGGACGAGGTCGCCGAGCCGGCCGGTGACGATGCGTTCGCGCAGGTTGCGCAGGGCAGGCACGAACCGCCGCCAGTAGGCGACCTGAACCGGCACGCCGAGCGCCGCGATCGAGCGGGTCTCCGCCGTGGTCAGCCCGCACGGCTTCTCGCAGAGGATCGGCAGGCCGTGCTCGGCGAGCGCCGTCGTCACCGCGACGTGCAGTCGAGTGGGCACGGCGACGAGGAAGCCGTCGACAGGAGGAAGCGATTGGAGCGTCGCCCGTGGCGCGCGAACCTGGGCCGCTGCGTCGTCCGACGGATCGACGACACAGACGAGCTCGACCGTGTCCGAAGACTCGAGAGCCCGTGCGTGAGTCGCACCCATGCGTCCCGCACCGATCAGCGCCAGCCGGAACAAGCTCAGGCAAGCCACTGCTCGACGTACGCGCGGTTGCGCTCGTCGGAAGCGCGCACCTCGGGCATGTCGTCGATCGTGACCGCAACGCGATCCTGCTCGATGACGCCATAGCCGTCGAGCGACCGCACCTCCGGCAGCGCCAGGAACTCCCGGATCGGGACGACTCCTGCGCCGAACTCACAGAAGATCCCGAGCGGCCACGCCTCGTCCATGTCGACCTCACCACGAGACATCCGGGCGAGCAGCTCCCCGTCGACGTCCTTCAGGTGGACGTGACGCAACCGAGCTGCATGGCGCCTCGCCAACGCGACCGGGTCACCGCCGCCGACGACGGTGTGGCCGGTGTCGACGCAGAGCCCGATGTCGGTTCGCTCGAGAATCCGGTCGGTCTCGTCCTCCGACTCGATGTGCGTCGCCGCATGCGGATGGAGCGCGGCGTCGAGGCCGCGGTTCCGGACGATGTCGGTCGCGCGCTGCAGCCGTTCGGCCGCACGCTCGAGCGTCTCGTCGTCCCATCCCGTCTCGCGCCGCCGCTGCTCGCTCCCGGCCGCCCGCGCCCGGTCCGGTGTCTCCATGTCCGCGAGCAGGACGACTCCGCCCCCGGTCGCCTCGAGCACCTCGACCGTGCGGTCGAGGGCGGCGAGGTCCTCCTCGAACCCGGCGGGATCGTCGAGGCGCAGCGGCAGGAACGTCGCGATCAGCTCCACCCCCGCGCGACCGGCACGCTCGGCGGCCTCGGCGGCGCTCGGCGCGAAGTAGCCGGGCGGCCCGGTCTCCGTCGCCGTGTAGCCCATGTCGACGATCGTGTCGAGGTAGGTCTGCGGCGGGATCAGGTCGGGCCGGTCGATCGTCATCTCCCAGATCCCCCACGACACCGGCGCGGTGGCGATCCTCATGATGCGGTCCTGAGGCGCGCCCCGGCGCGGCGCGCCCGCCTGAACAGCTGCGGCAGCAGGAACGCGAGTGCGAGCAGGATGAGCGAACCGGCAAGGAGCAACGTCGCCACGGCATTCACCTCCGGAGTGATTCCGAACTTGACCTGGGTGTAGATGTAGATCGGCAGGGTGTTGTTCGCACCGATCAGGAAGTACGTGATGATGAACTCGTCGAGCGAGAGCGTGAACGCGAACAGCGCCCCGGCGAGGATCGCCGGGAAGATCAACGGCAGCACGACGCGACGCAGGCGCTGAAACGCATTCGCACCGAGATCGGCGGCGGCTCGTTCCAGCGCGGAATCGAAGCCCTGAAGCCGCGCCGCCACCAGCAGGATCACGAACGGCGTCGTGTAGACCGCCTGCCCGATCACCGCGGTCCGCGTCGAGAGGGTCCAGTGCAACGTGCTCGTGAACAGGACGAGCAGCGACACGCCGATCAGCAGGCCGGGGATCATGATCGGCAGGATCAGGAGGATCCGGATGCCCTCGCGGAAGGGCAGACGCGAACGCACGAGCGGGAACGCGGCGGCCGTTCCGACGATCGTCGAGAGGACGGTGACCTGCGCGGCGATCTTCAGGGTCGTGGTGACGGCACCGTGCACCTGGTAGTCGCTGAAAGCCTGCCGGTACCAGGTGAGCGTCCAGCCGGTGATCGGGAACGTGCCGTAGCGGTTCGCGTTGAAGCTGAACAAGCACGAGCAGGACGATCGGTGCGAACAGGAAGACGTAGATCAGGACCGCGTAGCCGCCGAGCAGCCCGCGCACGGCACGCCCGCGTCCCGACAGGACCTCGACGTCACGCGCCATATGCTTCCTTCGCCGAGAGCGACTTCCGGAAGATGACGAGCAGCAGGATGATGAACGACGCGACGAGGAGCGCGACCGCCGAGCCACGCGTGTACTCCGCCGCCTGGAAGAAGTTGACGATCAGGTTGCCGATCATCACGCCGCCCGTGCCGCCGACGATCTGCGGCGTCAGGTACTCGCCGAGGATCGGGATGAACACGAAGATGATCGCGGTGATGATCCCCGGCTTGATCTGCGGCACGAGGATCCGGAAGATCGCCTGGAGGGGCGAGGCGCCCAGATCCATCGCCGCCCGCAGCTGGTTCCAGTCGAAGCGCTCGATCGACGAGTAGAGCGTCAGCGCGCCGAACGGGAAGTAGAGGTAGACGAGCACGAGGATGACCGCCGGCCGGTCGTAGAGGAAGACGCCGAGCGGGTGATGCGTGATCCCGGCCCACTGCAGGAACCGGTTGATCACTCCCTGCTGGCCGAGGATCGTCAGCCATGAGTACACGCGGAGCAGGTAGCTCGCCCAGAAGGGGACGATCACGAGAATCAACAGCGGCGTTCGGAGCCGCTCCGGGACGTACCGAGACAGCCAGTACGCGAAGGGGAACGCGAGCCCGATCGCGAACGCCGTCGCGACCACGGCGACCCAGAGCGTCGCCCACATCGTCGAGACGTATGCGCTGACGCTGAAGAAGTAGGTGTAGTTGCCCAGCGTCCAGTGGTGGACGACCGCGTAGTCGATCGTGTCCCAGAACGAGTAACAGACGATGATCCCGAGTGGAACGAGGAAGCAGAGCCCGAGCAGCAGGATCGCCGGGATGAACCCGACGTACGAAACGAGCCCCGAACCGAGGCGCGAGATGCGACCCCGCGGTGCCGAGGTGACCGCGGCGGCACCTGTCATTCGGTCGTCTCCGGCTCGAGCACGATCCCGTCGGCGGCAGGCCACCACAGCGACACCTCGTCACCAACCGACGGCGCGTTCGCGGCCTCCCGAAGCGCGACCACGACCGGCCCCTCGGAAGACGGCGTCTCGACCGCCACGCGGACGAAACTGCCGAGGAACGACGTCTGCAGGACCCGCCCGTCGATCGCGCCGGGACCGTCGCCGAGCGTGATCGCCTCCGGCCTCACCATCAGCGTCGCAGCACCGGTGCGGCCTCCGACACAGCCGACACGGCTGCCGTCCGTCAACTGCGCCACGTCGCCTGTCACCGTGGCGTCGAAGAAGTTCGAGTCGCCGATGAAGTCCGCGACGAAGCGCGACGCCGGACGGCGGTACACCTCCTCCGGCGTCCCGAGATGCTCGATCCGCCCGTCGTTCATGACGGCGATGCGATCGGCCATCGACATCGCCTCTTCCTGATCGTGAGTCACATAGACGAAGGTCGTGCCGACGTCGCGATGGATCTGCGACAGCTCGATCTGCAGCCGCTGCCGGAGCTTCAGGTCGAGCGCGCCGAGCGGCTCGTCGAGCAGCAGCACCGCCGGCCGCTTGACGAGTGCCCTGGCGACGGCGACGCGCTGCTGCTGGCCGCCGGACAGCTGGCTCGGCATCCGGTCGCCGAACTCCTCGAGGCCGACGAGGCGCAGCGCCTCCTGGACCCGGTCGTTCGACTCGTCCCGGGGAACACGGTCCATCTTCAAGCCAAACCGGACGTTCTCGAAGACATTCATGTGCGGGAAGAGCGCGTACGACTGGAACACCGTGTTGACCGGCCGTTTGTGCGGCGGCAGCCTGTCGATGCGCCGGCCCTGGATCCAGATCTCCCCCTCGGTCGGCGCGACGAAGCCGCCGATCAGGTTGAGCGTCGTCGTCTTGCCACACCCCGACGGGCCGAGCAGGCAGAAGAACTCGCCGTCCCGGATCTCCAGATCGAGACCGCGCAGCGCCGTCTGTGTCCCGTACCGCTTGACGACCGCGCGCAGCTCGATGCCCGCGGTGGCGGGCGGGGAAGCATGCTCGGCGAGAGTCGGAACCGTCGTCACTCGAGAAACGTCGTTAGCGCCGCCGCCGCGGCGAACGTACCATCATGTGGACAGCCTGTCTAGGATGCGGAACAGGAGGTGGACGGCCTGGCAACGCGGGAACGGAAGGAACAGCTTCGCGAGAACCCTATCCGTGCGCTTGCCAAGGCGGTCTACCTGCTCGAGCAGCTCGCGGACGAGCGCGAGGCGACGCCGCGCCGGCTGGCCGAGCTGATCGACGAGCCGCGCACGACCACCTACAGGCTCCTGCGCAGCCTCGAAGCGCTCGATCTCGTCGAGCCCGGTTCCCGACCCGGCACCTACCGCCTCGGCTGGAAGCTGATGCGACTCGGCGCCGCCGTCGTCGAGCGCCTGGACGAACGGCAGGCGGCCTTGCCCGTGATGGAGCGAATCCACGAGCGCGTCGGTGAAACCGTCTTCCTGCTCGTCCGCCGTGGACGCCACGCAGTGTGCATCGAGCGGCTCGAGGGCCTGCGTGTGCAGTCGCTCGCCCTTCG
The DNA here is from genome assembly GCA_963742605.1 of uncultured Thermoleophilia bacterium. Lineage (GTDB taxonomy): Bacteria > Actinomycetota > Thermoleophilia > Gaiellales > Gaiellaceae > PALSA-600. Next base: position 186,907 of record CAVUNA010000008.1, read on the forward strand.
CCTCGGCGGATCGCTGCCGCTCCATGCCGGAGCCGGCCCGCGGGCTCTGCTCGCCTGGGAGCCGGAGGCCGAGTGGGAGGAGTACGCGGACGACGGGCTCGAGCCGCTCGGGGACGAGACGCCGCCGTCGTCCCAGGAGCTGTTCGGCGAGCTGCGTGAGACGCGCGAGCGAGGCTATGCCGTGAGCGACGAGGACGTCACTCCGGGGATCGCCTCGCTCGGCGCGCCGATCCTCGACTACACCGGGTGCGTGCGGGCAGCGCTGTCGATCGGCGGGATGAAGTCACTCGTGCTCGGCACGGATCGCGACGAGTTCGTGCGGTTGCTCGTCGACGGTGCACGCGACATCTCGCACGCGCTCGGCTACGACCGCGAGCGCTAGCGGTAGCGATGCGACCGGCAACGTTCGCGTGGCAACGTCCCCGGTCGCATCACTAGAACGCGAGCTTCGGGTCGAGCACGACCTTCATCGCGCCGTCACGTTGCGAGAGCTCGAGCGCTTCGGCGGCACGCTCGAGCGGCAAGCGGTGTGTGACGATCCGATCGAGGGGGAGGGACGCGCGGTTGGCAGCGAGCAGGTCGAGCGAAGGCCCGTACGCCGTCGCACGCTCCCCGCCGATGCCGATCACCGTAACGCTACGCGTGCAGATGTCGCGGTTCGGGTTGATCTCGACGGGCCCGAGGTCGACGAAGTCGCCGGACTCGACGACGACGCCGCCCGGACGCGCCATCCGCAGCGCGGCGCCGAACGTGTCCGGCACGCCCGAGCAGTCGTGCACGACGTCCGCACCGCGAATCGTCCGCTCGTGCACCCGCGCGATCAGCTCCGCCTGGTCGAGCTCGGACGCGTTGAGCGTCAAGGTCGCGCCGAGGTCGCCGGCCGACTCGAGGCGCGAGCCCAGTCGATCGATCGCGATCAGCTCGCCGCAGCCGGTCAGGCGCGACTTCAGCAGATGGCAGAGGCCGAGCGGTCCGACCCCGAGCACGACGACGCTCTCGCCGGCCGTGACGCCGAGAACATTGCGGGCGGCCTCGACGCCGTGCGTCACCGCCATCGGCTCGGTGAGGACGGCGAGCTCGTCTTCCAGCTCATCGGGGACCCGGAAGAGCGGAGTGCCGGGCAACAGGTACATCAGCTCGGCCCAACCGCCGAAGAGCGAAGGCGCGCGCGACACGTTCAAGGAGTTCCCGTAGTCCTCGAGGCGCTCGCAGAGGTAGTACGGCTGGTCGTTGCTGCAGTACCAGCACGATCCACACGGCACGTTCGCGCCCGGGACGATCCGGTCCCCGGCCGAGAGGAACGTGCCGTCGAAGGCACGCACGTCGCCGCCGACCGCCTCGACCACTCCGACGTTCTCATGCCCGCAAATCAGAGGGTAGGCGAGTTGCCGCTCGTGCGGCGTGCCGGCGTACTGGATCGTCTCGCCGCGGAACGTGTGCTTGTCGGTCCCGCAGACACCCGAGAGGCTGACCCGCAGCACGACGGCTCCCGGCTCCGGCTCGGGCACGCGAAACGTCTGCACCCCGATCTCCCCCGGCGCCGTCATCACGGCGGCACGGACAGATCTCCCGGCTCAACGCAACACCTCGTCGACGCGCACCCATCGGTGCTCGGCGGCGGCGCGCTCGGCCGCCTCGCACACCGCCTGCACGCGGGCTCCGTGACCGAGATCCGGATCCCAGGGCTCCGCCGGCCAGCGCTCGAGCAGGTCGGCCGCCTGGTTGACGAAGCTCATCCCATACCCGACGCCCTGGCCGAGCGGCCAACCGTCGGCCGCGTACGGATGGGACGGATGCTCCGCGCGGATGCGCCGGAGCCCGTACAGGCGGCCATCGTCTCCCTGGTCGCCGAACCAGAGCTCGTTGAGCCTCGCGTAGTCGAAGCGGAGCGTCCCCCTCGTTCCGTTCACCTCGACGACGAAGTCGCACGGCCGGCGAGCGCACACGCGGGCGACCTCGAGCGTTCCTCTGGCCCCACCGGCGAAGCGAAGGAGCGCCGAGGAGGCCTCGTCGACATCCACCGCGCGACCGCTCCGCACACGCGTGAACGTCTCCGACTGGGCCGCGACCTCGTCGATCTCACCGACGATCCAGAGCGCGAGGTCGACCAGGTGCGCACCGAGGTCGGCGAAGGTCGAGGCCCCGAGGCGGCGCTCGAACCGCCAGTCGAAGGGGATGTCCGGATCGAGGAACTCGTCCGAGAGCCAGCTGCCGCGCCAGAGCAGCACCTCCCCCACTGCGCCCTCCTCGACGAGCTGGCGCAGCAATGCGACGGCGGGGAGGCGACGGTAGTTGAAGCCGATCGCGTTGTGCACGCCGGCTGCTGCGGCTGCATCCGCCGCGGCTCGCGCCGACGCGTAGTCGGCCGCGAGCGGCTTCTCGCAGACGACGGCCTTGCCGGCGGCCGCGGCGGCGAGCACGACCTCGGCGTGGGTCCCGGGCGGCGTGCACACGTCGACGATCTCGACGTCGTCGCGTCCGACCAGCTCGCGCCAGTCGACCGTCCATTCCTCGACGCCGTAGCGACCGGCCGCCGCCGCGACCGCCGCCGCGTCGCGACCACTGATCGCACGCAGGCGCGGCGCGACCGCGAGGTCGCGGACGTGAGGGGCGACGGTGTACCCGTGCGCGTGAGCGCGACCCATCAGGCCGTACCCGACGATGCCGATCCCGACTTCGCGCACGTCAGGCGCCCCGGACGTCGATCACCATCTCCACCACGAAGGCCAGGAGCGCGATGCCCCCGATCACGGGCGCGAGCCAGTCGGCGCCGGTGGCGGCGCTCGCGGCGAGGGCGCCGCCGACGAGCAGTGTCAACAGAACTCCGACAGCGATCTTCCAGTCGTCGCCGACGACGAAGTCCCACCAGAAGCGACCGAAGCCGCGCAGTGCGGAGCTGAATGTCACGACGTGGCGACCGCCGGGACGCCGCGTCGCGCGATCGTCGGCAGGGCGCGGATCAGAACACGCGACAGCACGAGCCAGGCGGCCAAGAGCACGAGGATCGACCAGTCGCCTCCCGGCCACTCGAGGTCGGCGCTTCCCGGCTGGAAGACGCCGAGCCCCTCCACCGACCAGAACGTCCCGAAGCTCGCGAGCAGCACACCGACGGTGTACTTGAGCGTGTTCTCAGGGACACGGGCGAGCGGCCGGTGTGCGATCGCGCCGATCGCGGCGACGGCCGCGAAGGCGGCGGCAGCACCGCCGGCGGCGAGCGGGACGTTGTGCGCGTTGAGGCCGAACGTGATCACGATGAACACCACTTCCGTTCCCTCGAGGAAGACGCCTTTGAACGAGACGACGAAGCCGAACCAGTCGAGGCCGAGCCGTTGCTCGTCGCCCGCGGCACGGGCGGCGGCGACCTCGCGGCGATACACCTCGTCCTCGTCGTGGAGGGCCTTGAGACCGGACGACCGCAGAATCGCCTTGCGCAGCCATTGCAGGCCGAGGATCAAGAGCAGTGCGCCGATGACGAGCTCGAGCGCCGAGCGCGGCAGCCAGCTTACGAGCGCGTAGCCCGCCACCGCGGTGAGGACGGCAAGCGCGGCCAATGCGACGGCGGAGCCGGCGAGCGCGGAGCGCCAGCCTCGCGTTGCGGCCATCGCAACGACGATCGTCAACGCCTCGACGCACTCGACGAACGACGCCGTGAAGGTCGCCGCCAACAAGCCCCAGGTCGTGCTCGAGCCCATTTCTTCCCTCTACTGTTCGCGGCAATCGGCGCCGCGCGATCTGTCAGCGCGACTGTTCTCTCAGCGCGGCTGCGGAACGATCCGGATGTACGGCTTCGGCGACTCCCACTCCCCGAACAGCTCCTTCGCCTCGTCGTCGGAGACCGAGCCCGCGATGATCACGTCCTCGCCGTCCTTCCAGTTCACCGGCGTCGAGACCTTGTTCTTCGCGGTCAACTGCAGCGAGTCGATCACCCGCAGCACCTCGTCGAAGTTCCGGCCGGTCGTCATCGGGTAGACAAGAACGAGCTTGACCTTCTTGTCGGGCCCGACCACGAACACGTTCCGCACCGTCTGGTTGTCCGCCGGCGTCCGTCCGGCCGGGTCGCCGTCGACGTCGGGCGCGAGCATGCCGTACAGCTTCGACACCTTGTAATCGCTGTCCCCGATCATCGGGTAGTTCGGGGCATAGCCCTGCGTCTCCTCGATGTCCTTCGCCCAGGACGAGTGCTTCTCGACGGGGTCGACGGAGAGGCCGATGATCTTGACCCCGCGACGATCGAACTCCGGCTTGATCTTCGCCATGTAGCCGAGCTCCGTCGTGCAGACCGGGGTGAAGTCCTTCGGATGCGAGAACAACACGGCCCAGGAGTCACCGATCCAGTCGTGGAAGCGGATCCGTCCCTCCGTCGTCTCCGCCTCGAAATCAGGTGCCGTCTCGCCAAGCTGTAGCGCCATCGTCTCTGTCTCCTCCTCGAATGCAAACGACCGAAACCGGAAATTACCTATCGGAAGCGCCCTGCCGCTCGATCGCGATCAGCCTCTCGGTCTGTGAATGGTCGACCTGCAACGTCGTGTGCTCGATTCCGTACCGGTCGACGAGGAGGCGCTCGAGGCCTCGGCGAACACCGTGGCAGTCGTCGTCCGGCCGCACGAGGACGTGCGCGGAGAGCGCGGGGAAGCCGGATGACACCTCCCAGACGTGCAGGTCGTGGACGCTCTCGACGTGCGGAAAAGCGGCAATCGCCTCGCCGATCTCGGTGACGCTCATGCCCTCAGGCGCCGCTTCGAGCAGCACGCGGCCGGAGTCGCGCAGCAACCCGTAGGCCGCCCACACCATGATCACTGCGACGAGGAGTGACGCGATCGGATCGGCACGATCGAACCCGGTGGTGATGATGATCAGACCCGCGAGGGCGGTCGCGACGAACGCGAGCAGGTCGGTCACGAGGTGGAGATAGGAGCCACGAATGTTCAGCGAGCGACGGTTCGCGCGGGCGAGTTGCCCCGCGGCGAGCAGGTTGACGCCGATCCCGACGAGCGCCACGACGAGAACGACGGCGCCGACCGTCTGCGGTGGGTCGATCAACCGTCGGATCGCCTCGTAGACGATCAATCCCGCGAGCACGAGCAGCGTCACTCCGTTCGCCTGCGCGGAGAGGATCTCTGCGCGCCTGAGCCCGAACGTCAGATTGCCGCCGGCCGGCCTGCGAACGAGCCGGATCACGACGAGCGAGAGCGCCAGCGCACCCGCGTCGGTCAGCATGTGGGCGGCATCGGAGACGAGCGCCAGCGAGCCCGCGAGCACGCCGGAGACGACCTCGACCACCATCAGCGCGAGGATCAACGCGAGCGCGATCGTCAGCCGGCGCGAGTCGGCGTCGGCCTCGATGTGGACGTGCGAGTGAGCGTGCTCGTGCGGCAAGGAAGCTCTCTCAGGATGACATTCGTCGACCGGGTGCGATCGGCGAGTGCGATGCAAGGACGCAGGGAGTGTTCATATGAGACATATGGACGCGACCGAGGACGCGGCAGCGTGCCGCCGAGCGCGGCCGGGCGACACAACTGCTCATCCTGAGGGAGCTTCCAACCCTTCATGGTAGGAGGCCGGGCCGGACTTCACTCGTGGCGCTTGGGCGGCCGGTGGTGCGGCGGCCGGGGCGGCCGCCGCGGCGGTGCGGTGCCGGCGAGCGCCGCCTCGACGTGGGCGAGCAGCCGGACGAGCGCATCGGCCTCGGGCCCGTGCAGCCCACCGACCAGGTCGGCGAGCCGGTCCTGCAACAACGACTGAGCCGAGGCGAGCGCCGACCGCCCCGCGTCCGTGAGCGCGAGCGGCTGGCGGCGGCGGTCGTCCGGCACGTGCCGGCGCTCGACCAGGCCGGCCGTCTCGAGGCCACCGACGAGCTGGGAGACCGCGGCCGGCGACACGGCCGCCCGCCGCGCCAGCTCGGCTCCGAGCACCTCACCCGACCCGACCGCCTCGAGCACCAGGTACTGCGCGACGGTGAGCGCCGGTGAGTGTGAGGCGAGCAGCCGCTCGATCCACCGGCTGACGAGGGGTGCGGTCCGGGCCAGCGCGGCCGCTGCAGTCCGGCCCGAGGCGGGATGGCGAGGCCGTGGCATAGATTAAGTATGATTAACTGTTAAGCGTGCTATGGCATGAGATTCTAGCCGCCGCCGGCCAGTCCTGGCCACCGTTCGCGCTCGTCACCGGGTTGCTGCTGATCGGCTCGGTCGCCGCAGGCGACGGGCTGTTCGAGGCAGCCGGCTCGCTCGTCGCTCGAGTCGGGCTTCCCCCGCGTGTGTTGCTGCTCGTGCTGCTCGCCCTGGTCGCGCTCGTGACCGCGGTACTCAACCTCGACACCTCGGTCGTGTTCATGACACCGGTTCTCGTGCACGCCGCGCGGCGGTGCGGCACGAGCGAAAGGCCCTTTCTCTACGGCTCGGTGTTCATGGCCAACTCGGCATCGCTGCTCCTGCCGGGATCGAACTTGACCAACCTGCTCGTGCTCCACGGCGCGGGTATGGGCTCGTCGATGCTGCACGCCTGGCTCGCGTCGTGCGCGCTCACGGCGACCTTCGTCGTCGTCGCGTTTCGGCCGCGGGCACGTGAACCGGAGGCGGGCACACCACGACCGTTCCACATCGGCGTCGGCGCGATCGCAGTCACGGTGGCTGCCGTGCTGGTCGTCGGCCTCCGCCAGCCGGCGCTGCCGGTGCTGGCGGTCGGCCTCTGCGCAACGGCGGTGCGCCGCCAGATTCCGAGGGTCGGCGTTCCCACGCTTGCCGCACTGCTCGCATTCACCGTCTGCCTCGGCACGCTCGCGCGGTCGTGGCACGCCCCGGCCGCCCTCCTGGCCTCGAGTGGAAGTTGGATGACCGCAGGCATGTCGGCCGTCGCGTCGATCCTTCTCAACAACCTCCCTGCTGCGGTGCTGTTCTCGGCACAGCCGCCCGCACATCCCACCGCGCTGCTCGTCGGGCTCGACCTCGGGCCCAACCTCGCGGTGACCGGCTCGCTATCGGCGTTTCTCTGGCTCCGCGCCGCGCGCGCCGTGGGCGCCGACGCGTCGGTCGCCACCTACTCGCGCCTTGGAGTGCTGCTCGTCCCGCTCACGATCGTCGGCGCGCTCGCTGCGAGTTGATGCCACGCCGCGCAGGGCGTACCGTGAACAGCGTCATTTCGAGTTTCCGGCTCTGCGGCACCGGAGGAGGGAGAGCAGCATGTCCCGTCCCACGGCACCCACGAACGGCCACGGCTCGCTTCGCGGCACGACACCGGAGACCCACGTCTCGATCGACGTGCCGCTGCTGCAACGCGTGAGCAACGCGCGGATCTCCGAGCTCGCGTCCGAGCTGGCACACGAGGACATCACGACGACCGAGCCGGCGCTGCTCGAGCTCACGGCACGGCGCCCGTTCGACCCGCTCGGGAACATCGACGTGTATATGCCGGGCCGCTGGGACACGAGCTCCGACCTGATCTTCATGGACACGATCGTGCAGACCGGCCCCGGCGGCGAGTGGGTCGGGAGCGCGGCCTACATCGAGTTCCGGCCCGCGGCCGCGGCCACGTTTCTCGTCGTCGGCCACTTCACCGGTCACGAGATCACGATGCACCTGACGGGGCCATGGGGGGAGAACACCGCGTATACGCCCACCACCTCCGACGCGGGCGCGGTGGTCGCGCTCTGGACCGGCGGCGAGGCGTCCTTCGGGATGCACTGCACCGACAACAACGAATACTCGATCGGGTACATCGAGTCGGTGCAGGTCTTCAAGCTGAGCTGACTTCCCTTTTTACAGAGGTCTTACGTTCGGGAGACGCCGGGCTGACACCCCGCGCACACGCTCCGTCGGCACCTCCCCTCTCACCGACACCCCAGGAGCTGACCCAAGACCATGCGGAAGATCCTCTACCTCGCGGCACTGGCCGTCACCGTTGCGGCCCTCGTGCCGGTCACCGCCCTCGCCGACGACCCCGTCGCGACGGTGCAAGCCGACATCGCCAAGCTCGTCTCCGACGTCCAGACCAAGCACGACACCGTCGTTGCCGACGCGAACGCCCTCCAGGCGGACGCGAACTCGCTCGCCGGGACCTCCGACCCCAAGGCGGCGCGCCTGAAGATCAGGGTCGACGTCCTCAAGCTGACCGGCGACTGGAAGTCTCTGCTCAGTGTCTGTCTCGGCGATCGGGCGAAGCTCCGCGCCGATGTGAAGGCGGCGCGTCTCCAGGGCGTCCCGGCCAACCAGCTCCGCCCCCTGGTCCGCCAGGCGAACCTGCAAATCTGGGCCACGAACCTCGAGATGCGGACGGCAGTCCTCGAGGCGCGAATCGCGGTACTCAAGCTGCGGGCGAGCTTCCACGCCGCCGGCCAGCAGCCGCCGGCAGTCGAGACGCCGCCGGCCCCGCCGACCACCGTTCCGTCTCTCTAGCTCCGAACGAACCGTCGCACGGCTCCCAACCATCTAGTCGCCGAGGAACGGCAGCCAGGCGGTCAGGTCGACGTCGGCCTCCGCCGGCAGCTGATCGCGGGCGCAGACGGCGGAGCCGAGCAGCTTGCTCTCCTGCCCGCGCAGCCACGACTGAAACACGTCGTCGCGGGCGAAGCGGTCGAGGACGTTCCTGGCGACACTCAACGCCTGCGCGCGCGAGAGCGCGAACAGCGGCAGCGGGGCGGCCAGCGGCCGGACGGTGAACCGCCCGTCGATCGTGTCGATCGAGGCGTTGCGGTTCGTCGCGAGCCGGAACACCTGGATCGGTGCGAGCGTCTCGACCGCGAGCCCCTGGTCGACGTCGCCGAGCCAGGGAGCACGCGGCGCCACCGTCACGAGTCGCACGCGAGTTGCCGCATACGTCGTGAGGAACGCCTGCACGCTCGCTGCGGACGGCGCCCGCGGTTGGAAGCGCTCCTCGACGCGCTCACGCCCGAGGCGGTCGGCGATGATCGCGCGTGCATCCGCGAGCGTGACCCGTGCGTCGACGAGTGCCGCACGGTAGGCGGGCGTGCTGCCTCCGAAGCGATCGCGCACGATCGCGCGCTCCGCCGAGAGCACCGTCTGGGGGTCGATCGGCTCCGCCGCTCGCAGAATCGCGCGTTCCAGCATCGCGCTCGCCGCAGAGTCGAGATCGCCGGTGAGCGCGGCCGCGCGTCCGACGTCCGCCTTGCGGATCGTCTGCGCGCCGAGCGAGCACCGGACGCCGGGCGCCAGGATGATCTGCCCCTCGGTCAGCGACGCGTCGAAACCCGGTCCGGCCAGCGCCGGGCCGTCGCAGAGCGAGTTGTCGCGCGCCCACAGGTACACGCACGCCGCCGCCGGCTTGTCCGGATCGGCGCCCGCCGCCGAGAACGCCGGCCAGCCCCACGACCAGATCCCCTCGATGCGCGTCTCGGCGGCGACCTCCCGCGCGGCCAGCGCCTCGAGCTTGACGATCTCGAGCCATGCAGCCTTCGGCTCGAGCCCGTTCCGGCCGCCCTGGCCGGGAGCCGACTGGAACTGCAGCTCGAGCGCCACGCGTGACGCCGGAATGCCGATCTGCGCGAAGTGCGCAACGAGCCCACGCATGCCGCGCCGCATCGCCCGGCTCGCACCTACGGGGCCGAGGCCGTAGAGGCCCTTCGGCCCGGGAGCGGTGAAGTAGACCTGCCTGATCAGGATCGCCGCCTGTGCAGCCTGACGCCACCAGTCGGCAGCGTCGCCGCCGGTGTACGGCGGGTTGGCGATCGTGATGCCGACGGTCGCGCCGAGCGCGTCGAGTGCGCGCGCAAGCGCGAGCACGTTTGCTCGGTACTGCGCGTTCGTCGCACTCCACGGCGTGGGCGTCTGTGCGCCGAACAGTTCGTTCTCGGCGATCAACGGCGTCGTGCAGCCGGTGACCTGCTGGGCGAACGCGAACTCCTTCGCCGCCTTCTCGGCAATGGTCGACGGATCGGCCGGCGCCGACGGCGTGCCGATGCGATCGTTCAGGTGCAGGTCGAAGAAGATCGTTGCCGCACCGGCCTGGCGCATCTCGCCCGGTACCACCGTCCCCGACGACACCGCGAGCACGAGCCCCGGCTTGGGGGTGATCGGAGCATCGTGACCGGCGTAGTCGACCCAGAGCGGCGACGACGTCGGCAGCCCGCACGAGCCGGAGTCGGGCCGTCCGCTCGGAACCGCCACGAACGCGGCGACCGAGGCGAGCAGCACGGCGGCTCCGGCTCTCACCCGCCCCAGGGTAACGAGGGTGTCTTACGTCGTCCCGGCTCGCCGGCAGATCACCGTCGGCGACCGAACCACGAACCGCGCTCGCCGCGACCATCCGGCGGGCCCTCGCCGAGCGCGCGCGCTCCGGCGACGAGGTCGGCGGCGGTGACGCCCATCAGCTCGTCGGGCGAGAGTGCCTCGACGTCGCCGGCGCCGAGGCGAAGCGCCTGCGCGTTCAGGGCCTGCTCGAACAGGGTCCGGGCGAAGCGCGCGTTCCCGAAGCCCTCGTGCCGCTCGGCTCCCTCGAAGATCGACCGCAATGCCTCCGTCGCATCGTCGGCGAGCATGTACTCCGCGTCGGCGGCGAAGCGCCCGAAGATCTCGACGAGCTCGTCGGTGGAGTAGTCGGGAAAGGTGATCTCGCGGGAGAATCGCGAACGCAGGCCCGGGTTCGACTCGAGGAAGCGGTTCATCAGTCGCGGGTAGCCCGCGACGATCACGACAAGCCGGTGGCGGTTGTCCTCCATCCGCTTGAGGAGGGTCTCGATCGCCTCGTCGCCGAAGTCGAGCCGCTCCTCACCGCGGGCCAGTGCATAGGCCTCGTCGACGAAGAGCACGCCGTCGAGCGCGCGACGAACCACGCGCTCGGTCTTGATCGCCGTCAGCCCGACGTACTGCCCGACGAGCCCGGCTCGGTCGACCTCGACCAGTTGGCCGCGTCGAAGCAGGCCCATCGACCGGTACATCTGGGCGAGCAGGCGGGCGATCGTCGTCTTGCCCGTCCCTGGATTCCCGAGAAAGACGAGGTGCTGGGTCGTCGCGACCTCCGACAGCCCCGACTCCTTCCGGCGCGCCTGGACGCGCAGGAACGCGACGAGCGCACGTACTTGCTCCTTGACCGACTCGAGCCCGGGGAGAGCGTCGAGCTCCTCGAGCAGCTCGTCCAGCGGTCGCGCCGGCTCCGTGCGCCGGAGCGGCTCGAAGTCGAGCTCCTCTCCGATCTGGGCCCGCAGCTGCTCGCCGAGCGCCTTGAGAGACTCGAGCGGGTTGGCCACGGCGCCACCGTACCGTTACCTTGGCCTGTAGCCGCCTGTCCGGTCTGCTATAGTTAACCAAGTTAATGGTTCAGGAAGCGAACGACACTGTCGCGATCGCGAACAGGCTCCGGCCGGCGCTGCTGCGCCTGGCCCGCGAGCTCCGGCGCGAGGTCCACTCGCTCGGCGTGACCGGCGGGCAGGTCTCGTTGCTCTCGCAGATCGCCGCGAGCCCCGACATCACCGCGTCGGAGCTTGCGGAGCGCGAGCGCATCTCGGCTCCAGGGATGTCCGGGCACCTCGGCCGCCTCGAGGCGGCGAACCTGATCGAGCGTGCGCGCGCCACCGACCGCCGCCGGATCGGCCTGCGGATCACCGAGGAGGGCGAGCGCGTCCTGCGCTCGGTCCGCAAGCGCCGCACGGCGTGGCTGGTCGAGCACCTGAACGGCCTGACGGACGACGAGTTGGATCGGATCGAAGCCGCGATCGAGCCGCTCGAGCGGCTGCTCGAATCGCGGGCCCGATGACGGCTGTCGGGCTCGCGTCACGCCGGACCTTCGTCAGCCTCCGCCGCCACCGCAACTACCGACTCTTCTTCGCCGGGCAGCTGGCATCGGTCTGCGGGACGTGGATGCAGAACGTGGCCATGTACTGGCTGGCGATCCAACTCGCGCCGCCGGGCTCGCGCGGCCTGGCGGTCGGCCTGATCTCGATCTGCAGGTTCGGCCCGTTCACCGTGCTCGGACTGCTGGCCGGCGTCGTCACCGATCGTTTCGACAACCGCCGGACGGTGATCATCACCCAGGCCGTTCAGATGGCTCTGTCCGCGGTGCTCGCGGCCATGACGCTGCTCGGGCACGTGCAGCTCTGGCAGCTGTACGTGATCGCGGCGCTGACAGGCACCGCGCTCGTCTTCGACGCGCCGTCGCGTCAGAACCTCACGTTTCGGATGGTCGGCCGCGATGAGCTGCCGAACGCGATCGCGCTCAACTCCAGCCTGGTCAACACGGCACGGATCTTCGGGCCGGCACTTGCGGGCGTCGTGATCGCGTCGTTCGGAGCCGGCTGGGCCTTCACGATCAACGCGGTCAGCTTTCTCGCCGTGCTCGCGGCATTGCTCGCGATGCGGACCGGCGATCTCTTTCCGCTGGAGAACCGGACGCGTCCGACCGTGTGGCGCGGAACGCGAGAGGGAATCGCCTACGCACGACACTCGACGACGGTCAAGGTCGTGCTCGTGATGATGGTCGTCTTCGCGTCCGTCTGCTTCAACTTCAACATCCTGCTGCCCCTGCTCGCGAAGCAGACGCTCGAGGCCGGTCCACGCTCGCTCGGAGTCCTCTCGGCGAGCTTCGGCGTGGGTGCGCTGATCGGCGCACTGCTGAGTGCCTCGTTCGCGAGGGCGAGCTGGCGCGTGCTGCTGATCGGCGCGGGCAGCTTCGGGCTCGCCGAGCTCCTGATCGCTCCGGCGCACAGCTTGTCGCTCGCGGCAGCGCTGCTCTTCGTCTGCGGCCTGTCGTTCGCGGCGTACACGGCGACGGCGAACACGAAGATCCAGCTCTCCACCCCCGATCACCTGCGCGGTCGTGTGCTCGGTCTCTATTTCTATGCGTGGAACGGCCTCTCGCCGTTCGGGGCGCTCTTCGTGGGCTGGCTCTGCGACCGCGGGGGGACGCAACTCGCGTTCACCGTTGCGGGCGCCTGTGCGCTCGCTGCAACGGCCGGCGGTTTCTACGTGCTGCGACGACGACAGCCGCTCGTTCGTCCTAGACTCGTGGCCTGAGCTCGACGTTCCAGCTGGTCGCGCGCACGGGCCACCCGAGCTTTCTCGACCTGCCGTGGCAGACGCCGCTCGAAGACTGGAAGTCGGAGCGACTCGTCACCCTCGTCCGCGGAATCAGCCGCCACGTCGTTCGCTTCGTCGAGTACGACGGGGCGCTCTACGCGCTCAAGGAGCTGCCGGAGCGGCCCGCTCGCCGCGAGTGGACACTTCTGCGCCGGCTGCAGGGCCAGGCGCTTCCCGTCGTCGAGCCCGTCGGGATCGTCACCGCCCGCGGCGACGACCTCGACGCGATCCTGATCACGCGCCATCTCGACTATTCGCTGCCGTACCGGGTGCTGTTCACGAGCGCAGGGATCCCCGACCTGCGCACGCATCTGTTGAACGGGCTCGTCGAGCTGCTCGCCCGACTGCACTTGCGTGGGTTCTTCTGGGGCGACTGCTCACTCTCGAACGCGCTCTTCCGGCGCGACGCCGGCGCGCTCTCGGCGTACCTCGTCGACGCCGAGACCGGTGAACTGCACGGCGCGCTCTCCGACGGCCAGCGTTCCTACGACGTCGAGATCGCACAGCAGAACATCGTCGGCGAGCTGCTCGACGTCGACGCCGAGGTCGGGCTTCCACCCGATCTCGACCCGGACGAAACGGGTGACGAGATCGTCGCGAGATACGAGGCCCTCTGGGACGAGCTCACGCGCGACGAAACGTTCGGTGCGGACGAGCGCTACAAGCTCGACGAGCGCCTGCACCGGCTGAACGAGCTCGGCTTCGACGTCGAGGAGATCGTGCTCGTGGCGACCGACGGCGGCTACCGCGTCTCGCTCGACCCCCACGTGGTCGAGCCCGGTCACCATCGCCACCGGCTGCTCCGCCTGACCGGCCTCGATGCCCAGGAGAACCAGGCGCGCCGGATGCTCAACGACATCGCGCGCTATCGCGGGGCACGTGAGCGGGAAGCGGGCCGCCCCCTCGCCGAGTCGGCCGTCGCGTCCGAGTGGCGGCAGGAGGTGTTCGAGCCCACCGTCGCAGCAGTGCCCGCAGGGCTCGAAGGCAGGCTCCCTTCGGCCGAGGTGTTTCACCAGGTGCTCGAACATCGCTGGTTCCTCTCCGAACGCGCGAAGCGCGACATCGGCATCGACGAGGCCGTGCGCTCGTACGTCGCCTCCGAGCTGCCACGACGTCCCGCCGAACGTGTCATTCTCGAATCGTCCGACGAGGAGGCGGAGGAGTGAGCGCGTATCGCACGCCGGACGAACGCTTCGCAGGCCTTCCTGGATTCGACTTCGCCCCGAACTACGTCGACCAGGACGGGCTCCGCATGCACTACCTCGACGAAGGCAACGGCGCGCCGGTCCTGCTGCTGCACGGCGAGCCGACCTGGGCGTTCCTCTACCGCAAGCTGATCCCGGCGCTGAGCCGGGACAGGCGCTGCATCGCGCCCGATTACTTCGGGTTCGGCCGGTCCGACAAGCCCACCGATCCCCAGTGGTACTCGTACGACCGGCACTACTGGTCGATCGAGCGCCTCGTGCGCGCCCTCGATCTGCGCGATCTGACCGTCGTCGTGCAGGACTGGGGCGGCCCGATCGGGTTCCGGTTGTGCGTCAGCGAGCCCGAGCGGGTCGCGCGCCTCGTCGTCCTCAACACCGGTATCGGAGCGCGCGCGCCGAACGACGAGTGGCTGCGCTTCCAGGCGTTCATGCGCCGCGTCGGGACCGACATCGTCGCCGGCCAGCTCATTCGGCTTTCGCTCGTCCAACCCGTGACCGACGCGGTGATCGCCGGCTACGACGCGCCGTTTCCGGTGCCCGAGGCGCGCGTCGGGATCGCGATGTTTCCCGAGCTCGTGGCGACGAGCTCGAGCCACGCGTCCGCACCCGCGATGCTCGACGTGCGCGAGCGGCTGCGCGCGTTCGACCGGCCCGCTCTGGTCCTCTTCTCGGACGGCGACCCGATCTTCGGCCGCGCGGCAGCCGAGGCGATGGCCGGGCTGCTTCCGAACGCCGAGCTCGATCCGCCGCTCGAAGGCGCCGGGCATTTCCTGCAGGAGGACCAGGGCGAGCAGATCGCCGCGCGGATCGTCGCGTGGCTTGAGACTTAGATCAGGCCCTGACGCGCCGCGTGCGCCGCGGCGGCGGTCCTGGTCGACTGCGTCAGCTTCTGCAGGATGTTCGCCACGTGCCGGTGGATCGTGTGCTCGGAGAGGATCAGCGTCGATGCGATCTCGCGGTTGCTCATCCCGGTCGCGACGAAGCGGAGGATCTCGGTCTCGCGCGGGGTGAGCGGTGAGTCACCGTTGGTGTCGGCGGCCCCGTCGCCGTGAAGGAAGCCGGCGAGCGCCCGCTGGAGCTCCCGCTGGTCGTCACACCACGGCAGGTGCGAGTCGCCGGTGAGCGGCACGAAACGGGCGCTGGGAAGGAGCGCTGCGAGCTCGCGGCCCCTGCCGATCGGCACCGTCCGGTCGCCGCGGCGGTGCAGGACCAGCACCGGCACCTTGACACGAGGCATCAGTTCGCGAACGTCCGCACCGAGATCGAGCTCGAGAAACACCGACGCCGCCTCCGCCGTCGCCGCGAGCCGCTGCATGCGGGTGTAGTACGCGATCTCGTCGCCACTCGCATGCGGGTCGAAGAGGCCCGCGAGCATCTGCGCGCCGAGCTTCCAGTTCGTCCGCACGAACTCGATCAGCGATCGCTTCGTCACCTCGGGGATGTCGTCACGCGTGGCGTAACCGCCGAAGTACACGAGCCTCGGGACCGCGTCCGGCCGGCGAACGGCTAGTTGCGAGGCCGAAGCGCAGCAGCACGATGAAGCGAAGACGATCGCAGGCTCGCCGATCGCATCGATCACGGCCTCGAGTTGGCGCGACTCGGACTCGATTGTCGGACGCGGGTCGAGCTCGCGTGAGGAGAGGCCACAGCCCACACGGTCGAAGCGGACCACGCGATGCCTGCCGGCGATCTCCGCGTAGAAGGCACGCTGCCGCGGATCGGCCCACTCCTCCTCGAGGTGACTGACCCAGCGCGGCCCGAACAAGATCGGCGGCCCTTCGCCGAACGTCGAGTAGGCGAGGCGACGCCCCTCGAAATCCAGGTGACGGACCTCCTGGTCCATGCATGGAGAGCGTACTGGCCCGATCGGGCCACGGTGAAAAGATGGCCCGATCCGCCGACGCGGGCGGGCCATTGCACGTCGAAGATCGTTCTCATGGACGACGGCGAATTCGGCGACACGGCCGACGACACGCCCAAGGCGGGGCCGTAGCCTCGAAGAGATGCGAGGAGAAAACGCATGCACTCGGAGCTGATCGAGGGAATCACGATTCGCCCGCTTCGGAACGGGGAGACCGACGCGGTCCAGGCCGTCTTCGAACGCCTCGGCCCACGCTCCCGCCTGTCTCGCTTCGGCGGTGCCAAGACCGTCCTCACTGCCCACGACCTCGAGCACCTCGCACGCGTCGACCGCGATCATCACGTCCTCGTCGCACTGCTCGACTGTGAGCCGATCGGGATCGCTCGCCTGGTTCGCGACGGGGCGCGTGCGGAGGTCGCGATCGAGGTGGCCGATGAATGGCAGGGCCGCCGCGTCGGCACGCTCCTGATGAGTCGCCTCGCCGAGGACGCGCGCGCCGCCGGCATCGAGCGGCTCCACGCCTTCGTCGACTACGACAACACGAGGTCGCACGCACTCATGCGGCGCGCCTCGGTGCAAATCTCAGCGGCCTGATCAGCCGATCGACCAGGTGTCGCCCGAGGCGACGAGCGACTGCAGGTCACCGACGCCTGCTTCCGCAGCCTGGTCGAGCTGCGCCTGCACAAGCTCGTCGTAGCTTGCGCGCGGCACGTCACGGAACACGCCGAGCGGCACGAGGCCGTGCGTGTCGACGCCGACGCGCGAGAGCGCAAATGCCGTCGCGAAGTCCTGTTCGTCGTGCGTGATGCCGGTGTCGCCCACCGGCGCGCCGTGCTCGAGGTACAGGCGGTTCTCCTTGTCGTCGCGCACGAAGTCGAATGCACCGTCGTTGTAGATGTTGCAGTTCTGGAGGATCTCGACGAACGCCGCGCCTTGATGAGAAGCGGCCCGGCGGAGAACGTTGGTCAGGCCCGGCTTGTCGGTGTCGATCGCTCGCGCGACGAACGTCGCCTCGGCGCCGAGTGCAACCGAGAGCGGGTTGAACGGGTAGTCGACGGAGCCGTACGGCGTCGAGCCGGTGACCTTGCCCTGTTCGGAGGTCGGCGAGTACTGGCCCTTCGTGAGGCCGTAGATCTGGTTGTTGAACATCAGGATCTTGATGTTCACGTTGCGACGCAGCGCGTGGATCAGATGGTTGCCGCCGATCGAGAGCGAGTCGCCGTCACCGCTCACGACCCACACCGAGAGATCCGGCCGCGAGACGGCGAGCCCGGTTGCGATCGCGGGCGCGCGACCATGAATCGAGTGCATCCCGTACGTCTGCATGTAGTACGGGAAGCGCGCGGCGCAGCCGATGCCGGAGACGAAGACGATGTTCTCGCGCGCCAGGCCGAGCTCGGGCATGAAGCTCTGCACGGCGGCGAGGATCGCGTAGTCGCCGCAGCCCGGGCACCAGCGCACCTCCTGGTCGGACTTGAACTCCTTCGCGGTCAGCTTCAGCTCGCTGCGTCACAGCATCGCCTCCACGGCGTCCGCGATCTCGCCCGCCTTGAACGGCTGGCCGGTGACGCGGTTGTAGCCGACCGCGTCGACGAGGTACTCGGCGCGCACGAGCCGCAGCAATTGCCCAAGGTTGAGCTCGGGCACGAGCACGCGGTCGTAGCTTCGGAGCACGTGCCCCGTGTTCGCCGGGAAGGGGTTGAGCCACCGCAGATGGGCGTGCGCGACCTTCCCTCCGGCTGCGCGCACCCGTCGCACGCCGGCGTGCACCGGTCCATAGGTTCCGCCCCACGAGAGGACGAGCACGTCGGCGCCCTCCTGGTGATCGACTTCGAGATCGGGGACCTTCACGCCCGCGACCTTCTGCGCGCGCAGCTGCGTCATCAGATCGTGGTTGTCGGCGTCGTAGGAGACGTTGCCCGTCTCGTTCTGCTTCTCGAGCCCGCCGATCCGGTGCTCGAGCCCTGGCGTGCCCGGGATCGCCCACGGCCGCGCCAGCGTCTCCGGGTCGCGCTTGTACGGCAGGAACTCCTGGCCGTCGGCCTCCGCGAAATCGACCTCGATCGGCTCCAGCGAGCTCACGTCCGGCACCCTCCACGGCTCGGCGCCGTTGGCCAGGTAGGCGTCCGAGAGCAGGTAGACGGGCGTGCGGTACGTGAGCGCGACGCGCGCCGCCTCGATCGCGGCGTGGAAGCAGTCGCCGGGCGTCGCCGGCGCGAGCACCGGCACGGGCGACTCCGAGTTGCGCCCGAAGAGGACGAGGAGCAGGTCGCCCTGCTCCGGCTTGGTCGGCATGCCGGTCGAGGGCCCGGCCCGCTGGACGTCGATGATCACGAGCGGCAACTCGAGTGCAACGGCGAGCCCGACGGTCTCCGACTTCAGGACGACACCCGGGCCGGCCGAGGTGGTTACGCCGAGCGCGCCGCCGAACGCGGCGCCGAGCGCCGCGCCCGCCGCGGCGATCTCGTCCTCCGCCTGGAACGTGCGCACGCCGAACGATTTGTGGCGCGCAAGCTCCTCGAGGATCGACGACGCCGGCGTGATCGGATAGGCGCCGAGGAAGAGCGGCAGGCCGGACAGCTTCGAGGCGGCGATCAACCCGTACGAGAGCGCCGTGTTGCCGGTGATCTGCCGATAGAGACCCGGCTCCAGCTTCGCGGGCTTGACCTCGTACTGAACGGCAAACGTCTCGGAGGTCTCGCCGAAGTGGTAGCCCGTGTTGAACGCCTTCACGTTCGCCTCGGCGATCGCCGGCCGCTTCGCGAACTTCGTCTGCAGGAAGTCGATCGTCGACTCGACAGGACGGCCGTACAGCCAGGACATCAAACCGAGCGCGAACATGTTCTTCGCCCGCTCCGCCTCGCGCGGCGTGACGCCCTCGATCTCCTTGAGTGCGCCGACGGTCATCGTGGTGAGCGGCACCGCGTGCACTTGCCACCCTTCGAGCGAAGAGTCCTCGAGCGGGTTCTCCGCGTAGCCCGCCTTCTGCAGGTTGCGGCTCGTGAACGCGTCGAGGTCGACGATGAGGGTTGCGCCCTTCGGTAGATCGCGGAGATTCGTCTTCAGCGCCGCCGGGTTCATCGCGACGAGCACGTCGGGCTGGTCGCCCGGGAGTGAGAATGTCGTGGTCGGCGAAGTGCAGCTGGAAGCCGGAGACGCCCGGGAGCGACCCGGCCGGCGCGCGGATCTCCGCCGGGAAGTCGGGGAACGTCGCGAGGTCGTTGCCCGTCAGCGCGGTCTCGGTGGTGAAACGGCCGCCCGTCAGCTGCATGCCGTCGCCGGAGTCGCCGGCGAACCGGATCACGACCGAATCGAGCTGCTCGACCGGCTTGGCCATTTGCGTCCGACAGTAGCAGCGCGGCCCGAGGTCGAAATCCCCTGTTAGGCGGCTTCGGTTACGCGGCTTCGGGCACGGGACGCTCGTCACCCGGCGGCGGGACCGGGTCGGCCGTGCGCGTGGCGGCTCGGAGCGGAACATCCGGGATCAGCCACGCGACTGCGAAGGCGACGAGCGATACGCCGGTGGCGACAAGGAACACCGGATGCAGCGCTGCTGAGACGGACTCGGCGAACGCAGCGTGAAGTTCGGCCGGCAGCCCCTTGATCACCGCGGGCGTCGCAACCCTGGGCACGTTGACGCCTGCGGGCAGCCGCGACCCGAGCTCGGCGCGGAAGCGGCTGGCGAAGATCGTCCCGAACAGCGCCACCCCGATCGAGCCACCGACCTGGCGAAACAGCGTCGACCCGCTCGTCGCAACGCCGAGCACCTCGTACGGAACGGAGTTCTGGACTGCGAGCACGAGCACCTGCATCACCATTCCGAGCCCGAGCCCGAGGACGAACGAGCCGAGGGCGGCGATCCACAGACTCGTGCCGACCTCGAGGCGCGACAACATGAACATCGCCGCAGTCATCACACCGGTGCCGATGATCGGGAACATCCGATAGCGGCCGAGCCGAGTGATCAGCTGTCCGCTGACGATCGAGGTGATCAACAGGCCTGCCATCAGGGGCGTCAGCTGAAGGCCCGAACGTGTCGGCGATGCGCCCTTCGTCACCTGGAGATAGAGCGGGAGATAGGTGATCGCCCCGAAGAGCGCAAACCCGACGATGAACCCGACGATGCTCGTCGTCCGAAACGTCTGGTTGCGGAACAACTGCAACGGCAGGATCGGCTCGGCCGCGCGCGCCTCGACCAAGACGAACGTCGGGACGAGCACCGCCGACGCGACGATCAGCGCGATGATCCGCCACGAGCCCCACGCCCACGTTGTCCCGCCGAGGCTCGTGAAGAGCACGATCGACGCGAGGGCGCCGGCGAGCACCGCGGCACCGAGAAAGTCGATCCGGTGACGCTGACGGCTCGCGCGCGCGTGGAACGCGGTTGCGATCACGACGAGCGCCACGAAGCCGACCGGAAGGTTCACGTAGAAGATCCAGCGCCACGAGAGGTTGTCGACGAAGAAACCGCCGAGGAGCGGGCCGATCACGGTCGACACGCCGAAGACTGCGCCGAAGTAGCCCTGATAGCGACCGCGCTCGCGCGGCGGGATGATGTCGCCGACGACCGCCAGGGTGACGACGATCAGGCCGCCGGCACCGAGCCCCTGCAGTGCGCGGAAACCGATCAGCTCGGTCATGCTCTGCGACAGGCCGCACAGGGCCGAGCCGATCAGGAAGATCACGATCGCTGCCTGGAGGACGATCTTTCGGCCGTAGAGATCGCCGAGCTTCCCGTAGAACGGCCCGGCGATCGTCGCCGTGAGCAGATAGGCGGTGACCACCCACGAGAGATGCGTGAGGCCGCCGAGGTCGCCGACGATCGTCGGCAGCGCGGTCGAGACGATCGTCTGGTCGAGCGACGCCAGCAGCAGCACGAGCATCAGCGCCACGAAGATCAGGCGCACCTGCTGGCGGGGCTGCTCCGTCGGCGCGGTCACCGGGGCATAATACCAACGGAGAACAACTATTGCGATATGCAATAATCAGGGCGTGATCGCCGCCGACCGCGAGACGCAGCTGCTCGAGGTGCTCGGCGGCGTCGTTCGCAACCTCAGCCGCCTGAGCGGCGGGCTCGAGGAGGGCCTCCCTCTGACTCCGACCCAGCGCGTGGCCCTCTTCGAGACGCTCGAGGCGGAGCCGGTCCGCCTCAACGACCTCGCCGAGCGGCTCGGTGTCAGCCCGCCGACCGCCAGCCGTGCGGTCGACGCGCTGCTCGACCACGGCCTCATCGAGCGCGTCCCGGACCCGGCCGATCGCCGGGCCGTTCGCATCAGCGTCACCGACCGGGGGCGCTCGATCGTCGACGAGCGCAAGGCCCGCGTCCTCGCTGCCTTCCTGCCGGCGGTGTCGACGATGCCGGCCGCGGATCAGGATCGCCTCGTCGAGCTGCTCACCGAGCTCGACGACGCTTTGCGAAAACTCCCCTAGACCGCCGCGACGACGCCGACGAGGCGTCCGTCGCGCATCGAGAGACGGCGCGGGGCCCGCGACGCGAGCGTCGTGTCGTGCGTGGCGACGATCACCGTCGAGCCGTGCTCCGCTGCGAGCCCCGCCAGCAGATCGATGATCTCGCCGCCGGTCTTCGAGTCGAGGTTCCCGGTCGGCTCGTCGGCGAGCACGACCCTCGGCTCGACCGACAGCGCGCGCGCGATCGCGACACGCTGCTGCTCGCCGCCCGAGAGGTGTGCGGGTAGATGGTGCGCCCGCTCGGCGAGCCCGACCTCTTCGAGCATGCGCTCGGCGCGACCCTCGAGGTCGTCGACCCCGGTCGGTGCGAGTTTCGACTCGACGTTCTCGAGCGCGGTCAGCGTCGGGATGAGGTTGAACTGCTGGAAGACGAAGCCAAACGACTGAAGTCGCAACGACGCCAGGTCGTGGTCGGGGAGCCTGGCGAGGTCGCGCCCCTCGAACACGACGTCGCCTGAGCTCGGACGGTCGAGCGCGCCGAGCAGCTGCAGCAGTGTCGTCTTGCCCGATCCACTCGGGCCTTCGAGTGCGACGAACTCGCCCGCTCCGATCTCGAGATCGACGCCGTCGAGCGCACGCACCGTCGTCGGGCCGCGCTGGAAGAACTTCGCGAGACCGGTCGCCTTGTACTGCGGATCCGTCACTCGACGTTCCTCAGGGCATCGGCGGGACGCAACCGCGCCGCCCGAAGAGCCCCCGCCGTCCCCGCGATCAGCCCGCCGAGGAGGCCAATGGCGAAGCCGATCGCGAGGACGGATACGCCCACTGGGGCGGTCAGCGAAACCGTGCTCGATGCAGTGCGCTCCGTCGCAGCTGCGAGATTGCCGAGGAGCGCCGAGGACACACCCGTCGTGGACGTCGCTGTGAGCTTTGGACCGAAAGCGTCGATGAGCAGCGCACCGATCAACCCGAGCGCGACTCCGACGATACCGCCGAGAATGCCGGTCGTCAGCGATTCGCCGGCGATCTGCCGGACGACCTTGCCTTGCGTCCAGCCGAGCGCCTTCAACGTTCCGAGCTCACGAACGCGCTTCCCGACCGACGAGAGAGCCAGCAGCGCGGCAAGCAGGAACGCGGCGAGCGCAGCGGCGGCCGAGATCGCGAAGCCGAGATCGTGGGAGAGGTTCGACGCGTTGACGAGCGAGCCGCTGATCGTGTCCGCGACCTGCTTCGAGCTCGCCACCTGCGCGTTCGGCAGCGCTGTCGAGATCGCCTTCTGCACCGCGCCGACCTGCGAGCTCTTGGCGGCCCGCACGAGCGCGACGTTCACGAGACCCTTCTGGTTCGCCAGCGTCTGCAGCTGCTTCAGCGGCAGGTAGACGTCGGCCGACTGGCCGCCGAGCGGCGGCGCCACGATGCCGACGACGACGAACGTCTTGCCGTTGAGGGTGATCTTCGAGCCGACCTTGAGCGAGTGCTTGGCGGCGTAGGAGCCGGAGATCAGCGCCTGGCGGCCGCCGGCCGGCGAGAGGAAGCGGCCCTTCGTGACCTGCGCCGTCGTGACGAGGCCCTGCGTCGGATGCGTCTGGTCGACGCCGCCGATCGTGTACGCCGAGGTCTGGATGTTGGTCTGGGGCGGGTTCAGCACCTGACGCAACGTCTGCTGCGGCGTGGTGAAGCGTGTGCGCAGCCTCTGCAGGCTCGCGGGCAGGCACTTGGCGAAGGCACCGCGACTCGCGCCGCCGAAGCCGCCGCCACCGAAGCCGCCGCCGCCGTTGCTGCCGTTGCCGCCAAGGCTGCCGCCCCCACTGGAGCCGTTCCCACCGCCTGAGCTGCCACCGTTCGAGCTCGAGCTGCTCGACCCACGCAGCTTCGCGAAGCACGCCTGCATCGCGGCGAACTGGGCCGCGGTCGGGCGCGGGATGTTGCGCTGGATCTGGTACGTCTTCTGCTGCGTCTTCAGCGTCGCGACGATCTTGGGCACGATCCCCTGCTGGTGCTCGGCGAGCAGCGTCAGGCCGGTCGTCACCGAGGCGACGCCGGGGATCGTCTTGATCTGGGAGACGGCGCTCTGCTGGAACGTCAGCTGCGACCCGGGCAGGAAGAAATCGTGCACGAAGTGCTGGCCGGGCTTGCCCAGCTTGGCCAGGTCGGTGAGCACGGACTGGTTGGCCTGGATCAGGTCGCGGTCGGTCCCCCCACCCGGGCCGCCGCCCGGACCGCCGAAGCTGGAGGTCTGTTGCTGCGGTGACAACGTCACCGTCAGATCGGTGCCGATGCCGGCCAGCGGGTCGAGCGTCTTCTTCTGCGCCTGATCGAGTCCACGCGAGAGACTCGAGATCACGATCACGAGGCCGACGGCGACGCCGAGGCCGAGCAGCGTGAGGATCGTCCGCGCGCGTCGCCGAATGAGCTCGTTACGGATATAGCGCAGATAGAAGATGGTCTGATCTCACCACGAATGCCTGAGAGATCCCTAAGAGGTTCGCGGAGCCTTGATGAACCTCATCCGTTCCGATGCTTGAGCGCCGACTCGGTGCGTTGGGCCTGGTCGAGCGAGAGCTCGCCCCTGCAGAGCCGGGCGTTCAGCTCGTTCTCGATCCGGTCGACCTCTGCCGCGCGCGGGTACGGCTCCGGCCAGAGGTTGCGAGGATCGGTGGGATTCCCGCCGAGCTCGAGGCTGATCAGATGATCCTCCTGATACGCGGACGGCGGACCGCGTAGCCCACGCGCGCGCATCTGCGTCAGCTTGAGCGCATTCGTATAGGAGGTCGGTGGGCGCACCGTTCGTGTCCAGCCCTTGCGACAGACGGTGCGCCGAAGCGTTGCCTCCGTGACAGCCGGGTTGACCACACCCGGCGTGAGCGTCCAGCTCGCGCGGAGCACGACGCGCGCCTTCGGCCGCGACCCGTGCGAGAGCAGGGCGAACACGACGGCGGCTGCTGCCGCGGCCACCACCAGGACTTCCAGGACGCTGATTCGCATCGCGATCTCCACGGTACGAACGCGGCCCCGAGGCGCAAGGGCGTCAGCCGAGAATTGGCGAACTTGTCACGAGTCGCGCCGGCCTTGCCGCCCTCGTGGCCCTTCGATATGCCGCCGAGCCGGCCAGCGCCCAGACGGCGACCACGAGCCACGGGATCCCGATCACGTCCGTCTGCAGGCCGAGAAAGAGCACTGCCGCAAAGGCAGCTGCGAGCGGAGGCTCGGGGAAGAGCCGCACGAGCAGGACGAGCGACCAGGCGAGGAACAGCAGACCGCCGACGACGCCGGTCTCGGCAGCGAGCTCGGTGTAGGTCGACTCGCCGGCCTCGACCGGCACCTTCGTCCGCTCGGCGGTCACGCCCGCGTTGCCGAGCCCGAACCCGTAGGCATGGTGGAACACGGTGTGCAGGCCTTGACGGAGGCTCTGCAGGTGCTCACGGGTCGACGACTCGTTCCCGCTCGTCGCATCGTTCGAGACGCCGGGGTTCGCCTGCGCGTGGTGCTCCTGGATGCGCAGCTCCGCCGCCGTGAAGTGCGTCCGCGGGGCGAAATGCGGATACGCCTTGACGAACGCGAAGCCGACGATCACCACGAGGGCCGCAACTCCGGCCGGCGCGAACGATCGTCGCAGGATCGCGAGCACGACGAGCCCGACGACGAGCGCGGCCAGAGCTGCGCGCGTGTGCGTCCAGAGGAGCGCCGCGAACAGCAGAGCCGGCAGGAGCAACGCGAACCGGCGGCGGAGCGAGATTGCGAGCAGCGCAACGACGAGCATGTACCCGGTGGCGAGCGGCGAGAGGAACGTCGACGTCAGGCGACGGAAGACGACGTTGTTGCCGGCGTTGTAGACGAAGTTCTCGGGGAGGCCGGAGAGCCCGTTCCCGTGGACCGTCAGTCCGAGCTGTTGCTCGTACCAGCCGGCCGCCTCACGCCAGAACGAGAGCGGGACGAGGTAGACGTCGAGCAGGCCGAACACCGCGACGCCGGCCGCGGTCCAGAGCACCGTCCGGATCAGCGCACTCTGCTCGTCGACCGTCAGCGCGAGCCCGCGACCGAGGAGGTACGCCTCCACCGGCAGCAGATCGTGCCGGGCCGCGTAGAGCACACCGGAGTGGGTGGCGCTGCCTCCGAGCACCGACTGCGGAACGATCCCGTAGACGACGACGAATCCGGCGAAGGCAAGCGCGAGCCAGTCGCACACGGTTGGGCGGAAGTGCCGCCCGCGCAGCCCGACCAGGACGACGACGAGCGCGGCAGCGAGCAGCACGTCCTTCCAGGCCGCGATCACCGACAGAGCGCTGTTTCGGACACCCGCGCGCCAGAGCTGCGACATGACGAGGTTGTGCAGCGCCAGGCCCACGACCAGGACGTGCAGGACCCAGACGGGGCGGCGGATGCTCATCGCGAAGCCTGCGGTCCGACGGCGATCAACGTCATCCCGCGATTGAGTACCCGGACGCTGTAAGGGAACAATGACGCGAGCTCGCGTGGGCCGAGCAGATCCAGCGTCGCGTCGAAGCCGCGTGCCAGAACGGCACGTTCGCGGAGCGAATGCGGCAGCCAGTGCGCGAACGGGAGGAGGGTGTGCACCTCGATCGGAAAGAACAGGTTCGGGGTCGTCACGAACACCCGGCGGGCCACGCGCGCGAGCTCGTGCACGAACTGCCGCTGCCCGTCGCGACCACCGTCGACGTGCTCGACGACCGCGTTCGAGAACCCGATGTCGAACTCACCGTCGCCGAACGGCAACGAGCGGCCGTCCGCACGAATTGCGCGGACCGCGGGGAACGCGGCACGGAACCGGGCGAGCTCGGTGTCGCCGACCGCGGTGATCTGCTCCGGCCACGGATAGCGCGCCTCGAAGAAGTTGTCGGTCGAGCCCGCACCGAACGGGGCATCGGTGACGCCGACGTCGACGACGGTCGTCCCAGGCCCGGGCTGAAACAGCTCGAAGAAGAGGCGCAGCTTCTGCTCGCGGCTTCGCAGCGACGTCCACGAGGCGAAGCGCTGCACCATCGGCCCGAGGGTACTTCGCGCCTAGGATCGAGGCGTGCGCGTCGAGACCGAGTTGAGGCCGCGCGGGCCGTACTCCCTCCGGCTCTCGGGCCGGCTCGCGAGCGACCCGACGCGCGTCGTTCGAGGCGGCGTCTACGACGCGACGATCGCGGCCGACGGCCGCCTCGAGCGGGTGGTCGCCGTCCAGCAGTCGGACGGCAGCATCGCCGTCCGCTGCGAGAGCGATGCCGGCGTCGAACACGTGCGGTTCGTGCTCGGCCTGGACGACGACCACTCCGAGCTCCTGCGCCGGTTTGCGCACGATCCGCTGATCGGGGAAGCGACGCGCCGCCTGCGCGGCCTGCGTCCCCTGCGCACGGCAACCGTCGCGCACTCCCTCCTGCGCGCCGTCTCGGGCCAGCTGATCCAGGCGAGCCGCGCCCGCCAGATCGAGGCACAGGTGATCCGGTCGACCTCGCGCGCCCAGGACCGCCTGTACGCGGCTCCCTCGACGGCAGAGCTCGGAAGACGGTCGCCGGCCGAGCTCACGAGGCTAGGGCTCGGCGCACGGCGGGCATCGACCCTCGTTCGGCTCTGCCGCACGCTCGACCTGGAGTCGCTCAAGCACCAGCCGACGGAGCAGGTTGCGCGACGGCTCGAACGGGAGCCCGGGATCGGCCCGTGGTCGATCGGCGTCGTCTGCCTGCAGGGCCTCGGGCGCTACGAGCGCGGCCTGGCGCGCGATCTCGGGCTCGTCAAGCTCGTCTCACGGCTGCGCGGGCGGCAGGCAGAGCCTGAGGACACCGACGAGCTGCTGGCCCCGTACGGGGAGTGGGCCGGGCTGGCGAGCGTGTACCTCCTGGCCTCGTTCCACGCCGGTTACATACGCTTTCCCGATCGCGGCCTCGAATGTTGACCTGCACGTAACCGACGACCACGCGGCCGAGGTCGGTGACCTGATTGCGGGCCAGGCGCGGGCCGGAGGCTCGATCGTCCTGACCGGGGGCGTCACGCCCGGACCGGCGTACCGGCGCGCGGCAGCCGCCACTCCGGACTGGAGCGCCGTCACGGTCTGGTGGGGCGACGAGCGCTGCGTGCCGCCCGACGACGAGCGCTCGAACTACCTGCTCGCGCAGCAGAACCTGCTCGACCTGCTCGAACGCCCGCCGCACGCGGTGCACCGGATCCGGGGCGAGCTGCAACCGGCGGACGCAGCGGGCGAGCTCGACCACGCGCTCGCCGGTGTCGAGCTCGACCTGCTCCTCCTCGGCCTAGGCTCCGACGGCCACATCGCCTCGCTGTTTCCGGGATCGCCGCAGCTCGACGTCGTGAACCATCGCGCGACCAGCGGGCCTGCGGGCCTCGAGCCGTGGGTCGACCGGGTGACGATGACGCTGCCGACGCTGCTCTCGGCGCACCGGATCGTCGTGCACGTGGCCGGCGCGGACAAGGCGGACGCGGTCGCAAACGCCTTCGCCGGCGAGATCTCGCGCGAGGTCCCCGCCAGCCTGCTCCGTCTGGCGCCGGTGCCGGTCGAGGTCTGGTCGGACAGGGCCGCCGCAGGGAAGATAGGCCGATGAAGTCGTCGGTCGAGCCCGAGTCGGCCCCGGGAGATGCTCCGAGAGATGTCCTGCACATCGACCGGCCGGAGCAGCTGAAGGCCCTCGGCCACCCGCTCCGGCTCAAGGTGCTGCAGGCGCTCGGCGACTCCGACCTCCCGCTCACGAACCGCGACCTCGCGGAGCGCCTGTCCGTCGATCCCGGCCACCTGCACTTCCACGTCCGGATGCTCCACCGGGCGGGCCTGATCGAACGGGCACCGGCCGGCGGCCGCGAGAAGCCGTACCGGCCGGTCGCGAAGCACCTGAAGGTGGGGCCCGACATCCGCGCGGCGGGCCTGGCCAGCGAGCTCCAGTCCGCCCAGCTGCACGAGCTCCAGCGCGGTTTCGACCTCTACGCGGCGAAGGGCGAGTTCAGGAGCGCGCAGGTGCACTCGAAGCTCGACGCGGAGACCGTGCGACGCCTCCTCGACGACCTGATCGAGAAGCTGACCGACCTCGAAGACGACGCGCAGCCGCTGCAGTCGATCACGATCGCGTTCCACCCGGCGATCGAGCAGGGCGAGACCGACTAGAGCGAAGGCAGCACGGGCGAGGCGGGAACCGTGCATTGAAGCCCGCGCCGGCGGGCAAGGATCTGCAGAACGAGCGCGGTGTCCGCAACGGGGACGTCCTCGAGGTGGTCCCGGCGGGTCTCGAACGAGCGCACGACGGAGCCGAGGGCGGGCTCGAGCCCGGCTTCGTCACCGGCGGCGATCGCAGCCAGCGCGTCGGCAACGTCGTGCGGAAAGTCGTCGCGGCCGCGCAGCGGTCCGGCGAGCGATGCCGCGTCCGCGAACCTGCGCGTCGCGAGCAAGGCCAGCACGGCCGCATAGCGGCCGATCGGGGATGCGGCGTCGGTCGCCCCGAGCCCGAGCGTCCAGCGCGCGAGATCGTCGACCGCACATTCGTCGGCGGCGAGGAGCGCAGCCTTGATCGCTCCGGCCGGCCTCCCCCACGAGTCGACGCCGGCGCCGAGGTCCCAGCTCGCCCGCCAGCGCTCCGCCGCCCGCAGCAGCCAGTCGACCGCCGCGGGAGAGCCGACCATCAGCAGCGAGAGCCCGGTCGCGTAGGCGGCATTGCCGAGCCGCACGGCGGCGCGCTCGTCGAGCTCACCGTGCGGTGCGTCGTATCGGGCCTGCTTCGCGGCCGCAACCGATGCCCAGTCGATCACTGTGGGCGACGTCCGAGCAGCGCGGACACACGAAGCCGCTCGCGATAGTGCGGTTGGAGACGCGCACGCAGCGCCGATTCGAACTCGTCGCGTCGGTCGCCGACACGGACCGGCGAGGCGAACGAGGTGGAGTACGCGAACCCGATCAGCTCGTCGACGGTCCACGTGCGCTCGACCATCGCCCACAGCTCGTCGACCTCGGAGAAGGCCGAGTCGGCGAGCGCCTGCTCGTAGCGGATGCCGGGCTCGCGCATCGGTGGCCGCTCCCCGAGCAGATCTCGCGAGATCTCGAGGACGGAGCAAAGTGCCTCACTCTGGTCGAGGGCGTCGCCGAGCAGCGCGACCGCCGACGTGAGCCCGACGAGCCTCGACAGCACCAGCTCACCGTCGAACCAGTGCAGGGCGCGGCCGATGGTCGCAAGTCGAAAGGTCCCCCAGCTCGCGTCGACCTCCTCCGCACTCGCCTCCAGCGCGACGACGTTCGGCGGGGCCAGCCGCCGGAGCTCAGCAAGCATCTCTGGCTCTGAGTCGACCGCGAGCACCTCTTCGACATGGACGGCCAGCGGGATCGCGATCGTCCCGGGCCCGCAGCCGAGATCGAGGAGCCGGCCCGTCCCGTCCAGACCCGCGGCGACCCCGAGCTCCTCGAGCAGCTCGTGCGGGTACCCGGGCCGGTACCGCGCGTAATACGGGGCTGTGCCGCGGAACATCGACACCCATGATCTCGCCTGGGCGCGCGGTCCGCCGACGGATCGGCTATTGTGAGGCCTGCGCAACGCGGGAGGTGCGATCGACGCGGGCGCGATCCTTTGAGGAGGCGGCACAGAAGACGTGCCGCAGGCATTGCACGAGACCATCACGCATTCTCCGACAGAGTCGGACGGCGTAGCGGCTATACGAGCCGACGCCCTCCGCGCAGAGTCCTGGGCAGGCGAGCCGTTTCTACGGCCCGACGAAGACCCGGACGTCGTCCTTGCGCCCGGAACCGCCCGGCGCCGGGCGCTCGACGACGCGCTGGCCGAGCTGGCCGCGGGCGCGCCGTCGCCCTCGAGCGAGTGGAAGGTGCGCTACGCGCTGCTGCTCGGGCTCGAGCGCGTGCTGTCCGAGCGCCCGCCGCAGCTGAGCTCCGGGACGGAGCTCCGCCGCCACCAGGTCGACGCGCTCGCCGGCATGCTCACCGAGCTGATCGCCGTGACGCAGAAGGCGGAGCCGAACGGCAACGGCACCGGAAACGGCCATGTGCTGGAAGAGGCTCCGGCGGACGAGGACGACGACCCGGAGGACGAGCTCGAGCTGGCCGGCGACGAGCTCGACGACGAGCCCGAACCGGTCTCCGACCCGGGTGCCGTCCGCCGCTACCGGTTCCGGCATCCGACGGCCTCCGGCAAGACGATCGCGGCGGCAGGCTTCGTCGAGGCCGCACGCACCGAAGGTGTCCTGATCCTCACCCACCGCCGCCTGCTGGTCGATCAGTTCCGGCGCGAGCTGCGCGATCACGGGTACGGCGACCGCCTCACCGACGCAGTCCTGACGGGGCAGACGGCGGTGCGCGTGCCGAACCCGATCACGATTCAGACGTATGCGTGGTTCGCGCGGCACGTCGGCGAGATCGACCGCTCGGCGTACCAGCTCGTGATCTGCGACGAGGCACACACCGCCCTCGGCGAGAAGACCTCGGCTGCGATCCGCAGCCTCGACGGCCCGATCTATGTCGGCATGACGGCGACCGAGGAGCTGATCGCCAAACAGGTCTCGGACGTGTTCCCCGCGTCGGTCGACGATTTGCCGCTCGCGGACGCCGCGCGCCGCGGGCTGATCGCACCGCTCCGATGCCTGCGCGTGCCGCCGGTCGCCGCAATCAACCAGGTGCCGATCGTCGGCGGCGACTTCGAGGAGCGCGCGCTCGCACAGGCTCTCGACCACGAGGCGCTGAACATGGCCGCGGCGACGCTCTACCGCGAGCGCTTCGACGACACGCCGGGCATCGTCTACGCAGCCGGAGTCGACCACGCGTACAACCTCGCGACGGCTTTCCGCGCGGCCGGGATCAAGGCGGAGGCCGTCTCGGGGCGCACGCCGCCGGTGAAGCTCGCAGAGATCCTGGCCGCGTACGAGCGCGGCGAGATCGACGTGCTGATCAACGCCATGCTGCTCGCAGAAGGCTGGAACTCCCCCCGCGCCACGGTGGTCATGCATCTCGCACCGACTGCGTCGAAGCGCGTCTATCAGCAGCGCATCGGACGCATCATGCGCATGCACCCGCGCAAGGAGGCGGGAATCGTCGTCGACTTCACACCGAAAGCCGCGACGCACAACGACCGCGTGGTGTCGCTGCACTCGCTGCTCGGGGCCGACTTCTATCGCGAGGGCGCGCGGGTGACACCGGCCCCGCGCCGGCGGGTTCAGCGCCGGGCGCGTCGCAAGCTCACGCCTGCGTCATGGCTGGTCCCGGTCACGCCCGACGTCCTCCGCCGGCGGATGGTGATCGCCCGCGAGTGGCAGCGGGTCGACCCGAAGTTCCTCGACGAGGACGAGCAGGAGTACTGGGGCGAGATCGCAGGTCGCCAGCTGCGGTTCGACGAGCGCGCCTCGTTCGTCGAGAAGCTGACCCAGCGCGGCGCTTCCAAGCGCGCGATGGAGACCTTCCTCGCGACGGCCGCCGCGCAGAACCCGAACCGCCGGCTTCGGCTGATCGCACTCGCCGACCGCGTCTCGATGCGCGTCGAGCGCGCGGACTTCGACGACCTCGTCACGCTCGTGACCCTCGCACCGCCGTGGGAGAAGGACCGCGCTGCGGGTGTCCGGACGCTGCTCCGCGCAATCGCCGAAGGCAAGGCGGACGCTCCTGACCAGATCCTCGGGCGCTGGACCTGGCGCCTCTCGAAGGCGGTGCGCAAGCAGCTCGACCGGAAGGCCTCCCAGGAGTATCCGGATGCGAAGCGGCTCCTCGGCGCGCTTGCCAACTCACGCGGGCACCGGCACGAGGAGAACGCAGCCAAGCTGGTCAACGCAGCCCTCGAGATGCCGAAAGAGGTGGCGGCCGCACTCCTTGCCTCCGCGGAGGGCTACACGCCGCGCGCGACCCAGCTGCTCGAAGCAGCTCGTGAACGGCTCGGGACGATCCAGGAGGTCGCCGGCTGGATCGCCGAGAGCCTGCCACAGCCGAAGACCGGCCCGGCCAGGACCCGGAGGCGGAGACGGCGCAAGAAGAAGCCGACAGGGGCACCGGAGACCCAGACGCCGCCCGAGGGCGGCGGCGTCGAGCCCGAGACCGAACCCTCTTCGGCACCCGCCGTCGACGGTGAGCAGCCGCCGAGAAAGCGACGCCGCCGGCGCGGCAGGAAGCCCGCCGACGCGGACGCTCCGTCGGCCGAGCCGGTCGCGGCGCCCGCCGAGCCGGTCGCGACCGAAGACGCCGCGTAACAAACCGTTCGCGCAGGAGGTAACGAACTCCCGCTAGAACGGTCCCTATCTCGACATGGTCGTCCTCCTCGGCATCGGGTTCATCGCGGGCTTCGTCACGGCGATCTCACCGTGCGTCCTCCCCGTGCTGCCGATCCTGCTCGCGGGTGGGGCATCGGGTCGCCATCCGATCCGGATCGTGGCAGGGCTCGTCGCCAGCTTCACCGTCTTCACGCTGTTCGCGTCCTGGATCCTCTCCCGTCTCGGCCTGCCGCAGGATTTCCTGCGCAACCTCGCCATCGTCCTGCTCTTCGTCACCGCTGCGACCCTCCTCATTCCGCGTGCAGCGTTGCTGCTCGAACGGCCGCTGAGCTTCTTTTCGCGGCTTCGCCCGCACAACGTCGGTGGCGGGTTCGTCTTCGGCGCGACACTCGGGCTCGTCTTCGTGCCCTGCGCGGGGCCGGTGCTCGCGACCATCAGCGTGGTCGCGGCCAAGGACAACGTCGGGATCCGCGCGATCGCGCTGACGCTGGCGTACGCGATCGGAGCCGCGGTGCCGATGCTCGCGATCGCCTTCGGAGGACGCGAAGCAGCAACGTCTTTGCGTCGACACGCGGCGGCCGTACGCACGGCGTCGGGAATCCTGATCGCGGCCGTCGCGCTCGGCCTCGTCTTCCACCTCGACGACCACCTCGCGCAGCTGACGCCGGGTTACACCAGCTTCTTCCAGAACAAGGTCGAGGACAGCTCGACGGCGAAGCGTGAGCTCGCGAAGGTTCGCGGCGGCGGTGCAGCGCTGGCCGCGGTCAAGGGGACGTCCGGGCTGCCCGACTACGGCGTCGCACCGCCGCTTCACGTCGACGGCGCCTGGATCAACAGCCCGCCCCTGACACTGTCGAAGCTCCGCGGCAAGGTCGTCCTGATCGACTTCTGGACCTACTCCTGCATCAACTGCCTGCGCACGCTGCCGCACCTGAAGGCGTGGTACGCCGCGTATCACTCCAAGGGCCTCGTGATCATCGGCGTGCACACACCCGAGTTCGCGTTCGAGCACGTCACCTCGAACGTGCGCGCGGCCGTCGGGCGACTCGGGATCAAGTACCCGGTGATGCAGGACAACGACTACAAGACCTGGGACAACTACGCCAACGAGTACTGGCCGGCCGAGTACCTGATCGATCGGACCGGCCACATCCGCCACACCCACTTCGGCGAGGGGGAGTACTCGACGACGGAGCAGTTGATTCGGCAGCTGCTCGACGACCACGGTGCGACCGCTCGTCAGCTGCCCGACCTGACGCCGACCGAGCTCGCGACGCCAGAGACGTATCTCGGCACGGCTCGGATCGAGAACTACACGGGCTCGGCGCTCAGACCCGGACGGATGGCCGCCTACCGGCCGGCCGTCTCGCTGCCGCAGGACGAGCTGACGTACGGCGGCTCCTGGAACATCGGCACTCAGCAGATCGTCGCCGGGCCCGGTGCGTTTCTGCGCCTGCACTTCCACGCGGAGAACGTGTATATCGTCCTCGGCGGGCACGGCACCGTTCAGGCGCTCGTCGACGGCAAGCCGGTCAAGACGATACGGGTGAACGCCTACCGGCTCTACACGGTGCGCTCGTCGCAGCAGGTCGCCGACGGCACGCTCGAGCTCCGCTTCTCGCCGGGCGTGAAGGGCTATTCGTTCACGTTCGGGTAGCGGTGCCTCTTCAGTGAATGCGGCCGTGCTTCAGGCGAGCGAAAAGCAAGCGCGGGAAGGACGCAGGGAGTCCCGATAGCTCGACTATCGGGGCGACCGAGGACACCGCCGCGCGCCGCTTTGCAGCCGCCAGGAGCGCGGAGGGCATTTGCTGAAGGGGCACGACTATTGACCGCGGGCGACGTCGTCGCCGCCGATGCCGTTCTCGCGCTCCTCGAGAAAGCGGGTGAGCTCGGCTGCGAGTGCATCACCTGACGGGAGATCGACCTCCGCGGCCAGCTCGTCGACGCGGCGCTCCAGGTCCTCGACGTACGACGCAGTGTCGGCGTCCGACGCCACCGCCTCGCTCACCTGCTGTGCGTACGCGTCGGCAGCCTCGTCGAGCTCGCCCGTGTCGACGTCTGCGTGCAGCAGGTCGACCAACCGCTCGACCAGAGCCTTCGCGGCGCGCGGTGAGGGCGTGAGCGAGACGTAGTGTGGGACAGCGGCCCATAGGCTTGCCGACGGCAGCCCCGCACGCGCGCACGCGTCGTGCAGAACGCCGACGATGCCGGTCGGCCCCTCGTAGCGCGACGCCTGCAGCCCGAGTTGCTCGATCAACGCAGGATCGGTGGCACTCCCGGTGACCGGTGCCGGCCTGGTGTGAGGCACGTCGGCGAGCAGAGAGCCGAGCGTGATCACCAGCTCGACCTTGAACTCCTGCGCAACATCGGTGACGAGTTGCGTGAACGCGCGCCACCGTACGTTCGGCTCCACGCCGAGCAGGATGATCGCATCGCGCCCCGCGCCGGGGAGCGGCGCGAAGAGGAAGTGGTTCTCGGGCCAGTCGATCCTGCGTGTCTCGCCGTTCGTGAGCGACACGGTCGGTCGCGTTGCCTGAAAGTCGTAAAAGCCCTCCGGATCGATCTCGGCGAAGCGCCGCGCCGCCCAGGCGCGCGCGAGAAACGCGCCGGCGAGCGACGCACCCTGACCGCCGTCGTTCCAGCCGCGAAACGCTGCGACGAGTACCGGGCGGTCGAGCCGCGGGCGCTCGTCGATACGAAGCTCCTCCGTCATCGACTCATCCTACGCGTGCCGCACAGGGCGCCACAGTCCATAGACAACCGCGGTCGCAACAGCCCACAGCGTCGTCGCGACGGTGACGTGCACGAGCACGAGCCACCACGGCAGGTGTGTGCGGTACTGGACCTCGCCGATCGTCATCTGGACGGCGAGCAGGCAAAGGACGACCAGTGCACCGCGCAGATGCGCGCTGCGCCGTCGCGCGAGCACGACGAGAAGCGTCGCGAACGACAGGCCGAAGACGGCAGTCGCCCGGACGTGCCAGTACACGGCGGGATAGAACGACCACAGGCGACGGACGACAGTGCTGCCGGGGTGCGGGCCCGCAGCGGTCGCGAGCGTCCCGCTCACGATCAGAACGCACAACGAGACCCAGACCACGACTGCTCCGAGCAGGACCCACGTCGGAAGACGATCGCGCACCCTCGGCCGCACCTCCACTGCGAGCGCCACCGCGAGGGTGAGCACGACGATCGACAGCAGGAAGTGCGTGAGCACGAGCCACGGGTTCAGGTGGTAGTGGATCGTGATCGCGCCGAGCGGGGCCTGCGCAAGCGTGCCCACGAAGATCACGGCCGCCAACCACCGCAGGGCTCGCGACGCTCCCGAGAGCCACGCGCCGATCGCCGTCGCCAGGGTGACGAGGATCGTCAAGAACGCGACGACCCGGTTCCCGAACTCGATGTCGCTGTGGAAGCTCCGAGGCTCGAAGTGATGCGGCTGACATCCAGGCCAGTGCTCGCAACCGAGACCCGACCCGGTCAGCCGCACCGTCGCGCCGGTCGCGACGATCACGATCAGCATCACGACGTTGGCCACCGTCAGACGACGGAACGCGGCCTCCGAGAGTGCGAAGCTGCGCGCACGACGAAGCGACTCCGCGCCGACGCTCAGAAGCCCCCACCTCCGCTCCCGGAGCCTCCGTCGAGCCTACGGCTGAAACCCGCTCCGGCGCCGGCCGAGCCGGCACCTCCGCTGCCGGAGCCTCCGTCGAGCCTACGGCTCATGCCGCCCACTGTATCGGCGTCAGGCGAGCGTCACACCGGCACCGGCCTCGATCGCACCGATCCGGGCGAGGAAGAGCCCCGCGCGCGCAAACTCGGCCTCGAGCGAAGGGCCGCGCTCCTTCGGCAGCGCGACGAGCAGGCCGCCCGCCGTCTGCGGGTCGTACGCCAGCTCGACGATCTCAGCGGGCATGTCGCCGAGCTCGACCGGCGCGTACTCGCGGTTCGCCCGTGTCCCGGCCGTCGACACCCCGGCCCGCGCCGACTCGAGCGCACCGGCCAGCGCCGGCAGCCGAGCCGCGTCGAGACGAACCCGAACACCGCTGCGCACGGCGAGCTCGCGCGCGTGACCCGCGAGGCCGAAGCCGGTCACGTCGGTGACCGCGCTTGGTCCAACGCGGCGCACCAGATCCGCAGCATCCCCGTTCAGCGTTCGCATCCAACGGATCGCCTCGTCGAGCGTCGCCGTGCCCCGCCGGGCCCCGCCGAGCACAAGCGCCGTTCCGAGCGGCTTCGTCAGGAAAAGCACGTCACCCGGGCAGGCGCCGCCCTTCGTCCACACGCCGGCCGGGCTTACCGTGCCGACGACTGCGAGCCCGTACTTCGGTTCCGCGTCGCGGATCGTGTGACCTCCTGCGAGCATCGCACCCGCCGCGCGCACCTGCGCATCGGCACCGTCGAGGATCGCCCGCACCGTCTCGACCGGAAGATCCTCCGGCAGCGCGGCAACGGAGAGTGCCAGGAGCGGCGATCCGCCCATCGCGAAGACGTCGTTCAGCGCGTTCGTCGCCGCGATCGCACCGAAATCACCCGGGTCGTCGACGATCGGCGGGAAGAAATCGATCGTGAAGACGAGCGCGCGCTCGTCATCGAGCTTGTAGACGGCGGCATCGTCACTCGGGTCGAGCCCGACGAGGAGGTTCTCCGACTCCGCCGGAACGAATCCGCGCAGCAGCTCCTCGAGTCGCGCGGCCGAGTACTTGGCCGCGCAGCCGCCGGCCGTCGCCAGGTCCGTGAGCTTCATCTCCCCGGGACTGTAGAGACGAGCGAGCCGAGAGAAAGAGCGACGGCGGCCGGAGGGGGCCGCCGTCGCGAGGGGGAGAGGAACGACGTACGCCTGCTGATTCGCACCACGCATCGTTTCTCCTTTAAGGTCGGCAGCCGTGCCGAGCGCAATCGTCACCGGCGGCTCATCGGGCATCGGTCTCGCGATCGCGCGCATGCTTCGCGAAGAAGGCTTCGAACTGACGCTCGCGTCACGCACCCGTGAGAAGGTCGAGGCAGCCGCAGCTGAGCTCGGCGCCGGCGCCGTCCAGGCCGACCTGTCGCGCGAGGACGACTGCGTGCGGATCGTGGCGGAGCATCGCGAGCGGTTCGGCGGCCTCGACGTGCTCGTCAACTCGGGAGGGATCGGCATCGGGGGCCGGGTCGAGTCGCTCGTGACGAAGCACATCGACCTCCAGCTCGGCGTGAATCTGCGCGGGCTGCTGCTCGTCACCCGCGAGGCGATCCCGCTGCTGAAGGCGAGCCGCGGCTGGATCGTCAACCTGGCCTCGATCGCGGGGACGACCGCGACGCCGGGCCTCACCGTCTACGGCGCGACGAAGGCGGCGGTGATCGCGCTGACACGCTCGCTGAACGCGGAGCTCGACGGCGACGGCGTCCGTGCGATCGCTCTGTGCCCCGGCTTCGTCGACACGCCGATGGCTGCGTGGTCAGGTCTCGCCGGCGACGAGATGATTCGACCGGAGGACTGCGCCGAGGTCGTGCGGATGTGCCTGCGACTGTCGAAGAACGCACGAATCCCGTCGGTGGTGATCGAACGGGTGGGCTCGACCGAGGTCGTCGCCTGACCGCTCGACGGCTCGAGCACGATCACACCACGAAAAGGAGAGGGCTCGTCCTGCTCGGGGTCGCGACGTGGGCGCGGCCCGGCGGACACTGCCTCCGACTGGGACATCGGTGCCGGCTCCCCACTGGCACGATGTCGAATGGCACGGGCACCTCCTAGAGTGGCCCGTCCCAGAACCCGAAACCGCTCGGATGGACGCCGTGAGCGCTTCCAACAACACCTGCGAACAGCGCGATCGCAACAACGATCGGGCCGCGGCGGCGGAGTAGCAAAGCGAGCTTGGTTGCCACAGAGAACACCTCCTTCCTTCTCCTAGAAGCGAAAGTCCTGGAGCGCCTCGGCAGCGCGGCGATACAGCACGGCCGCCTTCCGTTCGTCGCCCCTCGTCGTCGCCAGGTCACCCTGGGCGATCCATGCCGCAGCCCGGTGGGACGCGGACGACAGCTGAGCAAGCAGATCCTCGGCCTCGGCGAGCGCCGAGTCGGCCTCGGCGAGCCGACCCTGGTCGAGGAGTGAGCGCCCGAGCACGAGCTGGGCGTTGCCGGCCTCGTCGAGCATGTCCTCGCGGCCGCCGATGATCTCCAGCGCGTGACGCGCCTGCTCCTCGGCGCGCACGGCATCGCCGGTGCGCAGATGGACCTGCGCCAGCGACGAGACGGCCTTGGCCGCGTCGTCGTCGCGACCGATCTCGAGGGCGACCGAGAAGGCGTTCTTCAGGTGCTCGACCGCCTTCTCCGGCTTGCCGAGGAGAAAGTCGAGACCGCCGAGGTTGTTGAGCAGGCGGCCGACGTTCGCGCGGTCGGCGAGGTCCTCGTACTGTGCCTTGGCCTTCTCGGCGTACGTGCGCGCGAGCACCCAGTGCCCGTCGCGCTCCGCGAGGACCGAGGCCTGGAAGTACGCCTGACCGAGCGCGCGACCGTCCTGCATGGCGTCGGCGAGCTCGAGTGCGCGCTCGACATCCTCGCGCGCCGCCTCGAAATCCCGTTGCCGGCGATAGCAGCGCGAGCGCCACGCGAAGATCGCGAGCCGGAGCTGGTCGCACGGCAGGCCGGACCGCTCGGCGAGCACGAGCGCCTCGTCGAAGAGCGAGACCGCCGTCGCGATGCTCTGCAAGAGACAGCGGCACACGCCGATGCGGTAGAGGACCTCCGCGCGGTCGACATCGGAGAACTCGGGGCGCTCGACGAGCGCACGCGCCTCGGCCAGCCGTGCCAGGCCGGTCTTGACGTCACCCGTCTGGGCGAGGGCGATGCCCTCGCCGTTCAGCGCCCGCACGTGCAGCTCGACGGCGCCGGTGCCGAGCACGGCCGGCAGCGACTTGCCGTACTCCGCCAGGGCATCGTCGAACCGGTGCTCGTCGAGCAGCGCGTCGGCCCGGGCGAGAATCGCCTCGGCGCGCGCACGCTCGTCGGCCGAGACGCCGCTTTCGAGGAACGACTGGTCGACGCCGAGGCGAAGCGCGAGCCACTCGATCGTCTCGGCGGTCGGCCGGGTCTTGCCGCGCTCGATCTGCGAGATGTACTCCTTCGAGAACCGGTCGCCGGCCAGTTGACCCTGGGTCAGCCCGGCGCCGATCCGCAGCTGGCGCAGCCGTTCGCCGAGCCGCTGGATGCGCGGCGCGCCGGAACGGGCGGTGATGGTCGACTGGGCTGTCATGGGCGTGCGGCGAGCCATCCGGAGCACCTAGTCTCGCCGATACTTCACTCGGTTGCAATCCCCCCTTTCGGACATCCCTCGAAAGGGGCATAAACAAGGCGCTAACAAGTCAACTAGCGTCTGTCCAGATCACTTGACCGAGGTACTTGACAGACGCGCTCCGGCCTCGTACAGTGAGGCCACCTTGCACTGAAGCCGACGCCAGGTCGACGTGCAGGGGGAGCGCCAGTAGGGCGCGCAATCCGGATCGGACGTCTGGGCCGCAGAGCCGTTTGACCGGGAAGCGCTCGAAGCGGGCGCACCGCCTGACCAGGAAGGGCCCCGGGTGCCGCAGCCGGGGCTCTTCCTTCTTTCTGGCAACGCTCGGTCAGGCGCGCATCCAGCGACGGCGCTCGCGGCGGACGGCCTCGAAGTCCCCTCCGAGCAGCCCACCGAGCCGCTGGTCGATCGTCGCGAGCAGTCCGCCGGCGACGAAGATCCACGCTTCGGCGCGCGGATCGCGGTCGGCCGCGACCACGCCGCGAGCCTGGCCGTCGACGATCAGCCCGGCGAAGAACGCATGCACCTCGCGGATCTGCCGCCGCAGCGCCTTCGTGATCGCCGGGTCGTCGGCCGTCTCGTTCAGCCCCTGGATCCAGAGGTCGATCAGGCGGATCTTCGCCCGTTTCGCCATGAATGCATCGGCCACGGCCCCGAGACACGTGTCCGGGCTCTCGGCGACCGCCGTCTCGGCCAGCTCGCGAAACACCGCCCAGGCCTCGTCGAGGCACGCGAGGTAGAGATCGCGCTTCGAGCCGAAATGCCGGTACAGGATCGGCTCGGAGATGCCGGCTTCACGCGCGATCTCCGCGGTCGTCGCACCGCGGTAGCTCGACACGGCGAAGATGCTGCAGGCCGTGTCGAGAACCGCCTGGCGGCGTTCATCGGCGGTCAGCCGCTGCCGCGTCTGGGTCATGCGGCCTCGATCACGGGCGCGACGTCGGCCTCGACCTCGGGTGCATGCTTGTGCTCGACCTTGCGGATCGCAACCGTCGCCACCGTGGCTCCGGCGAGCGCGAGCAGCGCTGCGACGCGCAGTGCGTCGTGGAAGCCGTTCAGGAAGGCGTCCGTCGGCGTCTTGCCGGAGGCGAGCGACGAGTTGACACCGGCGGCGACGATCGCGCCCATCACCGCGATCCCGAGCGATCCGCCGACCTGGCGCATCGAGTTCAGCACCGCCGAGCCGACACCGGCCTTGTCGACCGAGACCGCGCTCATCGCGGCGGCCGTGGTCGGCGTCATCGTCGATCCCATCCCGACGCCGCCGATGATCAGTCCCGGCAGGATGGCCCAGAAGCCGGCAGCCGCCCCGAGGGTCGAGAAGTAGAAGAGCATCAACGCGAGCAACGTCATCCCGCCGCCGACCAGCCAACGCGAGCCGAAGCGATCGGAGAGGCGCCCAGCCTGCGGCGCGATCAGGATGATCAGCACGGTCATCGGCAGGAACGACGCTCCGGCCTGCACGGGCGTGTAGCCGAGGACGTTCTGCATGTAGAGCGAGACGTAGAAGAACGTCCCGAACATCGCAAGGCCGACAAACAGCATCGCCACGTTGGCGCCGCTGAAGGTGCGGTTGCGAAACAGGCTCAGGTCCAGCATCGGCAGACGCTGGCGCAGCTCGAGAACGACGAAGGCCACGAGCGAGACGGCCGCCACGGCGAACGCACCGAGGATCTGCCACGAGGTCCAGCCGTAGCTGTTCGCCTCGATGAAGGCGAACGTGAGGGCGAACAGCCCGATGGCCGACGTGACGAGCCCCGGGACGTCGGGGCGTTGCTCGCGCGAGGTGTCGCGCGACTCCTGGATCAGAACCGGCACGGCGACGAGCGCGGCGATCCCGATCGGGACGTTGATGAAGAAGATCCAGTTCCAGTTGACGTGCTCGGTCAGGAGGCCGCCGACCAGCGGCCCGATCGCGAGCGCCATCGCCGAGACACCGGCCCAGATGCCGATCGCGGTGCCGCGCTGGCGCGGCGGGAAGGTCGCGGTGATGATCGACAGCGTCGCGGGGTTCATCAGCGCGCCGCCGAGGCCCTGCACCACCCGCGCGCCGATCAGGAAGCCGCCGTTCGGCGCGAGCCCGCACGCGAGCGACGCGGCCGTGAAGACGACGAGGCCGGTCATGAAGATCAGTCGCCGGCCGAGCAGGTCGGCGAGCTTGCCGCCCGTGAGCATGAACGCGGCGAACGTGAGCGCGTAGCCCGCGACCACCCACTCGAGCTCCGACAGCGAGAGGCCGAGCGAATTGCGAATCGACGGCAGCGCGACGTTCACCACCGTGTTGTCGAGCATGATCATGAACAGCCCCACCGACACCGCGGCGAGCGTCCACCACTGCTTGTTCTCCGACGTGATCAAGCGCTGCCGCATGGGCGCACCCCCCCATCCTAAGTTAGCGCGCACTAAGTTAGCAGACGCTAACCAGGTCTGGCGCGGCGTAGGCTTCCGGCGTGAACGCCGCGGAGATCGTCTGGCGCCCGGACGGGACGACCGTCGAGCGCGCGAACATCACGCGGCTCCAGCGCCGTGCAGGCGCAGCCGACTACGGGGAGCTCGTCCGCCGCTCCTGCGAGGAGCCCGAGTGGTTCTGGCCGCTCGTGGTGGACGACCTCGGCCTCGAGTTCGCGCGGCCGTGGGAGCGTGTGGTCGATCTCTCGCGCGGCCCCGAATGGGCGACCTGGTTCGTCGGCGGCCGTGTCTCGATCGCGCACAACTGCGTGCACCGCTGGGCGAAGCGACGTCCGGAGGCAGTCGCAGCGGTCGGGCTCGGCGAGGACGGCGCGCGATGCGAGTTGACCTTCGCCGAGCTCTCGCGCGACGTGACGCGCCTCGCCGAGGAGCTCGCCGCACTCGGCGTCGAGCAAGGCGACCGCGTGGCGATCTTCCTGCCGATGTCACCGGAGGTCGCGGTCGCCTCGCACGCGATCGCGCACCTCGGAGCGATCCAGGTGCCCGTGTTCTCCGGCTTCGCGGCCCCCGCGGTCGCCGATCGCCTGCGGGCCAGCGAGGCGAAGGTCGTGATCACCCGCAGCGAGTCGATGCGGCGGGGAAGGCCGGTGCCGATGCTCGAGATCGTCGAACAGGCCCTCGAGCGGGCGCCGAGCGTGGAGCACGTCGTGCTTGCACCGTTCGCACTGGACGAGCGTCCCGGAACGCTGCCCGCGGTGCAGGTCGACTCGGAGACGCCCTACCTGCTGACGTACACCTCCGGCACGACCGGAGCGCCCAAGGGCGTCGTGCACGTGCAGGGCGGCTTCCTCGTCTCGATCGCGCGCGAGGCCGCCTACCAGGCCGACCTGCACGAGGGCGACGTGATGCACTTCGCCACCGACATGGGCTGGATCATGGGCCCGTGGACGCTCGTCGGCGCCGGCGCGCTCGGAGGCACGATCGTCTTCGCCGAGGGCGCGCCCGACTGGCCCACGCCGCACCGGCTCTGGCGGACGGTCGAGGCCGAACGCGTCACCTCACTCGGCCTGTCGCCCACCCTCGCGCGCGCCCTCCTGCCGCACGGTGTGCCCACCGCCGACCTCTCGAGCCTCCGCACCTTCGTCACCACGGGTGAGCCGTGGAACCCCGAGCCCTATCGCTGGCTCTTCGAGGACGTCGGCGGCTCGCGGGTGCCGGTGATCAACTGCTCCGGTGGCACCGAGGTCGGCGCCTGCTTCCTCTCCCCCACCGTCGCCTCGCCG
The DNA here is from genome assembly GCA_963742605.1 of uncultured Thermoleophilia bacterium. GTDB lineage: Bacteria > Actinomycetota > Thermoleophilia > Gaiellales > Gaiellaceae > PALSA-600. The sequence goes on from CAVUNA010000008.1 coordinate 230,559, forward strand.
ATCAAGGCTTGCTCGGTCGGCGGCCCCGCGCTGGGGATGGCGATGGACGTCGTCGACGAGCACGGCGCGTCGCTCGTCGGCACGGGCGAGGTGGGCGAGCTCGTTTGCCGCCGCCCGTTCCCGGGCATGACCCGGGGCTTCTGGCGTGACCCGCAGAAGTACCTCGACACCTACTGGTCGAGGATCCCGCGCGTCTGGGTGCACGGCGACTGGGCGTCGGTGGACGCCGACGGCTTTTGGTTCCTTCACGGGCGCTCCGACGACACGCTCAACATCGCCGGCAAGCGGATCGGCCCGGCCGAGCTCGAGTCGGCCGCGACCGACCACCCCGCCGTGCGCGAGGCGGCGGCGATCGGCGTGCCGCACGCGGTGAAGGGCGAGACCTCGTGGATCTTCTGCTGCCTGCTGCCGGGCGCCGCGCCGGGCGCAGACCTGGAGCGGGAGGTCTCGGAGACGGTTGCAGCCCGTCTCGGCAAGGCGTTCGCTCCGGATCGGGTGATCTTCGTGGAGGCGCTCCCACGGACGCGCTCGGCGAAGATCGTGCGTCGTGCCGTGCGTGCCACGGCGCTCGGCAGGGACCCGGGCGACCTGTCGTCGCTGGAGAACCCCGAGTCGCTCGAGGCGATCGCGGCGGCCGTCGCCTGATGAAGCCGAACACGATCCGCTGGCTCCTGATCGCGCTCCTCGCCGTCGCAGCGGTTCTGAGCGTCGTCGGCAACAAGCTGTCGTCGCCGCTCATCGGCTGGATCGCCTTCGCGTTCTTCTCGGTCGCGGTTTACCTCTACTTCAGGTGGCGTCGCGCCCTGCACAATGTCCGTAAGGCGAATGAGACTCGCTCTCGCACAGATCAATAGCGTCGTCGGGGACATCGACGGCAACGCCGCGCGCATCGCGGACTGGCTCGAGCGCGCGCGTTCGGACCGAGCCGACGTCGTGCTGTTCCCGGAGCTCGCGGTCACCGGCTATCCCGCCGAGGACCTGCTGCTGCGGCCCGGATTCGTGCGGGCGGCGAAGGCGGCGGTCGAGGAGATCGCGCGCGGGGTGCACGGCATCACGGCTCTCGTCGGCGCCCCGCACCTCGATGCCGACCTCTACAACGCGTGCTTCGTGCTCGAGCACGGCGAGGTGCGAGGCGTCTACCGCAAGCGCTACCTGCCCAACTACGGCGTCTTCGACGAGGACCGCTACTTCGCACCGGGGAACGACCTGATGCTGCTTCGATTCGGCGACGTGATCGTCGGGCCGACGGTGTGCGAGGACCTGTGGCAGCCGGGACCGCCCGCGACCGATCTGGCGCTCGCCGGTGCGCAATTGATCGCGAACATCTCCGCGTCGCCGTTCCACGTCGGGAAGGACCGCGAGCGGGAGGAGATGCTGCAGGTGCGTGCCCGCGACAACACGTGCTTCGTCGCGCTCTGCAACGCGGTCGGCGGACAGGACGAGCTGATCTTCGACGGCCACTCGGTCGTGATCGACGACGACGGCCAGGTGATCGCGCGGGCGGCAGGCTTCGAAGAGGAGCTCCTCGTTGTCGACGTCGACCCGGTCTCGGCGATCGGCCGGCGGCTCCGCGACGTGCGGCGGCGCGCGCTCGCACGCGGGCGCAGGCCGCGTGAGCTGCAGGTGATCGAGCTGCCGCCGCCGGTCGCTCAGGACGACGTCCGTCATCCGGCGCCGAAGCCCCAGGTCGACGATCTCGAGCAGATGCGGCTCGCGCTCGAGCTCGGCCTGCGCGACTACGTGACCAAGAACGACTTCGGCGACGTCGTGATCGGCGTCTCCGGCGGCGTCGACTCGGCGCTCACGGCCGCACTGTGCGTCGAGGCGCTCGGGGCCACGCGCGTGCACTGCGTCTCGATGCCGTCCCGGTACTCGTCCGAAGCGACCCGCCGCGACGCCCGGCGGCTGGCCGAGCTGCTCGGCACCGACTTCCGCGAGCTCGCAATCGAGCCGATGGTCGACGCCTACGACACCGCGCTCGCGGAGCACTTCGCCGGGCGCGAGCCGGACCTCACCGAGGAGAACCTGCAGGCGCGGATCCGCGGCACGCTGTTGATGGCGTTCTCGAACAAGTTCGGATGGCTGGTGATCGCGACCGGCAACAAGTCGGAGCTGTCGGTCGGCTACTCGACGCTGTACGGGGATCTCGCCGGCGGCTTCGCGCTGATCAAGGACGTCTACAAGACCGATGTCTTCCGGCTCGCGAAGCGGCTCAACGAGCGCGCGGGGCGCGAGCTGATCCCCCGGTCGATCATCGAGCGCGCTCCGAGCGCCGAGCTGCGGGCCGATCAGCTCGACGAGGACTCGCTGCCGCCCTATCCGAAGCTCGACCGCGTCCTCGAGGCGTACGTCGAGCTCGACCGGTCGCGCGAGGAGCTCTCGCAGGACGGGTTCGACCGAGATGTCGTCGAGCGCGCGCTCGCGCTCGTCGATCGCGCCGAGTACAAACGCCGTCAGGCGCCGCCGGGCGTGAAGCTCCGGCCGAAGGCGTTCGGCCGCGACCGGCGGACGCCGATCACGAACCGCTGGAACAACTGACAACTAGTTGACGAGCTGCGCGAGCGCGACGCCGAGCACCGGCACGGCGATCGTCAGCGCGTAGCTCGTCCAGCCGACGACGACGAGCGCGCGGCGCGAGCGCTCCGGCCTGCCTTCGCGGATCTCCGCCTGGAGGCGCGGCCCGAGCACGAAGTTGTGCAGGTACGAGACGACGACGAGGCACACGGCGAGGGCCACCTTCACCCACAGCACGATCTGAAACGCCGGACGCGTCTCCCAGTCGCGCGCGGCGAGGGCGACGCCGGTCAACCCGGCGACGAGCAGCGATCCGTACCCGAGCGGCCGCCAGCGCAGGCCGAGCTCCCGCATCGCGCGGGCGCGCTCCGGCCCCTCGAGCGTCCGCACTGCCGGGACGCCGACGAAGATCAACGCCGTCGAGCCGCCGACCCAGACGGCGGCGGCCAGCAGATGCACGGCGACGAGGACACCCTCCACGCGGGGTCAGGCTAGTGACCCGGCTGGGGGCCCGTGGGCGCCTCCCTCCGCGCCGGTGGTCGACCGTCAGCAGACAATCGAGCGCCGGGCGGCGAGGCGGCCCACGCCCCGGCCGTTCTCGTCGCGCTCACCGAGGCGGGCCTTGGGCAGCCACCCCATAGCTGCCTGTGCCTTCTCGAGGTGAATCGCGACCGCTCCGAACCTCGCCCCACCGAGGCCGAAGTTGCCGATCAACACGTGGTTGAGCGTCATGGGCACGATGCTGCAGGCGCAGCGGACACGCGTCATCGGCCGGACGGTCGATCTTGCCGTCCTCCTCAGGGACGACTCGCCGCGCGCACGAGCTGCGCCAGCCCCGGCGGCACGACCACCTCGCCGGTGCGATCGAGCTCGGAGAGCGTCCACCAACGCAGCTCGGTCACACCCTCCGGCCGCAGGTCGATCGTCGGCGCCGGCTCGTGGCCCTCGACACGAACCACGTAGAAGCGCTCGCGCTGGCGGATGATGCGTCCGTCCCACGGGAACGTGTGCTCGCGCTCGTGCACGACGGGGCCTGCCTCCGCCACGTCGAGACCCGCCTCCTCGCGCAACTCGCGTCGCAGGGCCTGCTCGTCCGACTCGCCCTCGTCGACACCGCCCCCTGGCGTGGCCCACCAGCTGTCGCCGCTGACCGGATGCTCGAAACGCACGAGCAGCACCCCCTGTTTCGCGTCGACGACGACACCGCGGACGGCCTCCCGCTCGACCGGGTCGAGCCAGTCCCGAAGCGCCGAGAACCAGTGCAGCCGCTCCGCGTACGGAACCGCCGCGTTCGCGGGGGAGGTCGACGGGAGCACGAACAGGGCGGTCATCCCGATCGTCCGCAGCTGCGGCCCGAGCTCGGCGCGTTCGCGGAAGAGACCGCGGTACGCCTCCTTCCCGACGAACGCGATCGCCCGGGGCTCGAGCTCGCGCGCGACGCGTTCCAGGCGGGAGACGTCGAAGTCGCCCTGACGGAGGTCGCCCGAGCCGGGTGTCGTCCGCGTGGCGGCGTTGGTGATGCCGAGACCGAGCTCGAGCAGCGAGAACTGCTCGGCCGGCTCGAAGCGGTGCGGCGTGAGCCCGGCATCGTGCAGGAGCCGCCAGAAGTCGTTGCGGGGATTCGCGAAGTGCGCCGCGGCCGCCGCCGAGACACGCCCGGGGTTGATGCCGCAGAAGACGCACCGCAGGCCCGGTGCGAGGACATCGGGGACAGCGCTGTCCGCGCTAGTTGGTTTTGCGGCCACGCGGCTTGCAGCGTGGCATGCGCTGCGTCCACGTCGCGGTGCAGACCCAGGAGCTCGGCAGCGGCGGCGCGGGCTTGCGACCGGCCCCGATCGAGGCGCGGCGACGCGTCCAGGTGCGGCAGACCCGCGTCATGCCGCCTCCTGCTCCGGCCCGCGCGCGTCCAGCCGCCGCTCGAACAGCTGGCGCATCTGCTCACCGGCGATCGCGGGCCGGCGCGGCGCCGGCTTGAGGACGCTGACCTGGTCGCTCCGGTGCGCGCCGTAGCACCGGGCGTAGCACTCGGCCTCTGAAAGGGGCCTGAGCCTCATCGCCGACAATGTAGGTCCGGGGTCGGACGGACCTTCCCGACCGGCCAGAAGGTAGCGTTGGCGCGCCATGGTCACGGCGAAACCGAAGATCTTCGAATACGCGGTCGAGGTCGACCGCGACGGTCGGATGACGATCCCGGGAGGCGCGCAGATCGATCGCGCCGAAGGCTGGTCGCCGGATCACCTTCTACTTGCCGCGCTCGTGCGCTGTTCGATCGACAGCCTGAGCTACCACGCCCGGCGAAGCGGGCACGACGTGTCCGCATCGGGATCGGCGCAGGGAACCGTCACGCGCCGCGAGACCGACGGCCGCTACGCACTCGTGCAAGCAGACGTGCGCATCGATGCGCAACTGCAGCCGCGTGCGACCGAGAGCGCGGAGCTCGCGGTGATGGCGGAGCGCGACTGCTTCGTCGGCGCCTCACTCACCGTCACGCCGAGGTACGAGTGGCACGTGTCATGACCACCGTCGAAGCGGTGCGCGAGCGCTTCTCGTCGCTCCGCCAGCCGCTCGCGTTCTTCGACGGCCCGGGCGGCACTCAGGTCCCGGACTCGGTGATCGACGCGATCTCCGAGTACCTCCGCGAGTCGAACGCGAACATCGGCGCGCCGTACGGGACGTCCCGGCGAACCGACGCGCTCGTCGCACGATCGCGGGAGACGGCGGCCGAGTTCCTGAACGCGAGCGTCGAGGAGGTGGCGTTCGGGCCGAACATGACGACGCTCAACTTCGCTCTCTCGCGCGCTGCCGGACGCGAGTGGGCTGCCGGTGACGAGATCGTCTGCACGAAGCTGGACCACGACGCCAACGTGGCGCCGTGGCTCGAGCTGGCGCGCGACCGACACCTCGTCGTCAAGTTCGCGGAGATCGACGACGAGTGCCGGCTCGACATCGACCATTTGCAGTCGCTGCTCTCGAACCGCACCCGGGTGGTCGCGTTCCCGTACGCGTCGAACGCGGTCGGAACGGTCACGCCGGTGGCGGAGATCGCCGCGCTCGCGCACGACGCCGGCGCGCTCGCCTGGGTGGACGCGGTGCATTACGGCCCGCACGGTCAGATCGACGTGCAGGAGGTCGGCGCGGACGTGCTCGTCTGTTCGCCGTACAAGTACTTCGGGCCGCACATGGGCCTTGCCTTCGGTCGCAAGGAGCTCCTGGAGAGCTGGCGGCCCTACAAGGTGAGGCCGTCCGCGAACGAGCCCGTCGGCCACCGGTTCGAGACCGGAACGTCGCAACACGAGCTGCTCGCGGGCTTCGTCGCCGCCGTCGAGCACATTCAGTGGATGGGCTGGGACTACATCGCCGAGCACGAGCACACGCTCGGCCGGCGCTTCCTCGACCGGCTGCCCGGACAACTGCACGCTTTACGGGATCAAGAGCATGGACTCACGCGTTCCGACGTTCGCGTTCAACGTCGCCGGGCGAACGCCCGAGGACGTCGCGGTCCGGCTCGCCGAGGCCGGCTACGCGGTCTGGCACGGCAACTACTACGCGGTGGAGATCTTCGATCGTCTCGGCCTGCCGGACGGCGCGGTGAGAGTCGGCATCTGCTCGTACAACACCGCCGAGGAAGTCGACGGGCTCCTCGACACCCTCGCCACTTTCGACTAGGCCACTCGGGACGTGTCTCGTTGCCAGGCAAGGGTGACGAAACTGCAACATCCGTTCCACAGGGCGACGAGCAGGGCTTTCGCGCGGAGACGAGCCGTGCGCATTGCCAGGCAAGGGTGACGGATGTGTAACGCGTGCCGCCCTCGACGTCGGTCGTGCGACCGCGTCAGGGAAGGACGCCGAGCTCGTCGAGCGAGGTGCGCAGCTCCTCCGCGTCGCGGTAGACGCGAAATGCGCCTGACGCGGTGAGCTCCGCCTCCCCGTAGCCACCGCTGAGCAACCCCACCGAGAGCATGCCCGCGCGGCGCGCGGCGAGCAGATCCCAGACCGCGTCACCGACGACGTAGCACTCCGCCGGCGGCACCTCGAGACGCTCGGCGCACGCGAGGAAGAGATCGGGCTCGGGCTTCGCGCGCAGAACATCGCCCCGCTCGACGACCACCGTCTCGACCGGCACCTCGAGAGCGTTCAGCGACTCGTCGATCTCCGGCCGCCGGCCGGACGTGGCGATCCCGTGCACCACGCCCCGCTCACGCAGTTCCCGCAGAAGCGTGACCGCACCTGGAAGCGGCCGCCGTTTCGGAAGCAGCTCCCGGAACAGCTCGCCATGGCGGCGTTGCAACTCCTCGGCCTCCTGCGCAGAGAGCTCGCGTCCGACCTCTCGACCGGCTGCGCGGGCAAACAGCCCGCCGCTCATCCCGATGCGGCGATGGATGCGCCAGCCGTCGATCGGAAAGCCGGCGTCCTCGAAGACGCGCTGCCAGGCGAACACGTGCGCGTACACGGTGTCGATGAGCGTGCCGTCGAGGTCGAAGATCAGCGCGGCCCGCATCAGGCGCCCGGGTACGCGGAGCCGGCAGCGTTCGCCCACGGCGAGCCGGGCGTCCGACGGATCGGGTCCGGATCGATTCCGCGTGCCTCGGCGATCGCGAGCGTCAACAGGTGGAACCTCACGATGTCGACGGCCGGGTGGCGCGTGGGCACGAGCGTCGTCTCGCAACCGAGCGCCTCCAGCGCGCGCACCGCGTCGTGCGCACGCTCGGCTGCTCGCCCTTCGCCTTCCAGCACGAAGGCACGCACGCTGTCGTCGACGGCCGCGAGCTGCCCGTGCAGGAGCTGCTCCGTCTGGTGCGCGCCCGCCGAGACCCAGGCACCCTCGCGCAGCTTCAGCACGGCCTCCTGCGCCGTCGGCCAGTCGCGGCCGGCACCCGCAACGAGGATCTTCTCCTGACCGGGCGCGGCGATCTCCAGCCGAAGCGCCTCCTCGACCTCCTGCGCGAGCCAGGACGGATCGCCGCCGTGGATCGCGTCGAGGGCGGCGACGGCGCAGGTGTAGCTCGCGGTGTGACACCACGACCGCTCCACCTCCGGCGTGCAGACGATCACCTCGTCGGCGAGCTCCGCGAGCGGCGAGGACGCCTTCCCGGTGATCAGCCACACCGCCCCCGAGAACGCGCGCGCCGCCTCGAGCGTCAGCTCGGTGTCACCCTCGTGCGAGACGCAGACGAGGACGTCCGCCTGCGGCGGGACGAGCACCGCCTCGAGCGCCTGCACGGCGTCGCCGCCGGTCTGCGCGGCGTGAAACGAGGTCCCGCAGCCCGTGTGCACCACCCGGGCGCCGAACGGCAGCCGCCGGCCGGAGGGAACCTGGCGCAGCCACTCGGGCTGCGCGAACACCGATTTGCGCATCTGACTACGGCTCACAGTGCGTCTATAGCATCGCCGCGATGGCCGGGTTCCCGTGGACGCACCGCGAGCGCGTTCGGTTCAGCGATTGCGATCCGATGGGCCACGTCAACAATGCCGCCTACTCGACGTACCTGGAGCAGGCGCGAATCGCCGTGCTCGGCGGCCTCGAGCCGTTCATCCTCGCACGCGTGGAGATCGACTTCCGCTCCGAGCTCCGCTCCGGCGAGGAGATCGAGGTGCGCACGCGCTGCGCGCGGATCGGCACACGCAGCTTCGATCTCGAGCACGAGCTCTGGGCCGACGGACGCCTGGCCGCCGAGGCGAAGAGCGTGCTCGTCGGCTACGACTACGGTACGGGTTCATCGGTCCCGCTCTCGGACGACCTGAGGAGGAAGCTCGCGGAATGACGGTCTACCAGCGCAACGTCCTTTCGAACGGCCTGCGCGTGCTGACTGCGCCACTCGATCATGCGCAGTCGGTCACCTGCTACATCATGCTCGCCGCAGGCTCGCGCTACGAAAACGCGCACAACCGCGGCATCGCGCATTTCGCCGAGCACATGTTCTTCAAGGGAACCGAGCGGCGCCCGACGGCGAAGGACATCGCGCTCGAGGTCGACCGCTTCGGCGGCGAGTTCAACGCCTTCACCTCGAAGGAGTACACCGGGTACTACATTCGCTGCGCCGGCGAGCAGCGCGACCAGGCGCTCGACGTGCTCGTCGACATGATCCGCAACTCGAGGTTCGACAGTGAGGAGCTCGAGCGTGAGAAGGGCGTGATCATCGAGGAGATGAACATGTACTTCGACACGCCGCGCGACTACGTCTCGTCCGTGTACGACGAGCTGCTGTTCGGCGACAACCCGCTCGGCTGGGAGACCCTCGGGACGAAGGAGACGATCACCGGCGCGACGCGCGAGACGTTCCTCGACTACCTCTCGAGCTGGTACCGGCCCGAGCGGATGGTCGTCGGCGTCGCCGGCATGACGGGTGACGACCTGCAACCCCGGCTCGAGGAGCTGCTCGGCGACCTCGAGCAGAGCGACACCGGGAAGCCGGCCCCCTCCGCTGTCGAGCGCTCGGCCGAGCCTCGGGTGAGCATCTTTGCCAAGGACTCCGACCAGGCGAACGTCTGCCTCGGCATCCCCAGCTACCCGCTCGATCACCCGGATCGTTATGCGTTGCAGCTGCTCGGCACCGTGCTCGGCACCGGCATGTCGTCGCGGCTCTTCCTCGAGGTGCGCGAACGACGCGGCCTCGCCTACTACGTCTACGCGCTCAACAGCTCGTACACGGACGCCGGCACGCTCGTCTCGCAGGCCGGCGTCGACCTGAAGCGAGCCGACGAGGCGGTCGGCGTGATCGCAAAGGAGTTCAAGCGGATCGGAGACGAGCCGGTGCCGGCCGACGAGCTCGAGAAGGCCCGCGCGCTCGCGAAGGGCCGCTTCGTGCTGCAGACCGAGAGCCCGAACGGACTGCTCCTGTACGGGCTGCGCCGCGAAGTGCTCGAAGGCCGCGCCGTCGAGCCGTCGGAGCTGCTGGCCGGCCTCGACGCGGTCACGGTGGAAGACGTCCACCGGGTCGGGCAGGACGTGATCGCCGGACAGGGCCTCCGCCTTGCCATGATCGGCCCCTTCGACGACGCGTCGAAATTCGAGCAGCTGCTCTGACGAAACGCCCGTTCAGACGACGGGCAGCAGCAGGTCGATCACGTCGTGCGCGCGGTAGAACTCGATGCCGAGCCTGCTGTCGTCGCGGTCGGGACGCTGTGCGAGTTGCTGGAAGTTCGGCGCGATCCGGGCGTAGATCGCGGGCGGCTCGCCACGTAACCGCCTCCGCGCGTACCGGCCGCCCGCCAGCGTTCCCTCCTCGAGCCCGAGTGTCTCGGGGTCGTCGCCGTCGGCCTTCGCGACACAGGCCCGGTACTCGTGCTTCACCTCGTCGAAGACGCCGAAGAACTTGCGACCCCGGAGCGGGCCGACCGCACTCTCGAGCTCGTTCCAGCCCCGTGTGATGTCCGCCTGCTCGTCGGCCACCCGCTTGAAGAGCACCGCGACCTCGTCACGTTCGACGACCGTCTCTTCGGGCTCGGGGGCCACGGCCTCAGGCTAGCGCGCCACAGTCGTCCGCGACGTCCCGAGCACGTGGCCGTGCGCATCGAGCGCACGCACCGCGACTACCTGGTCCGACGACGTGTCCGCCGCGATCGCCGTCTCGAGGTCCGCCCACTGGGCGGTCCCGACGACGCGTAGCTGCGCCCGGTCCGGCCCGGCGAGTGCCTGCCAGCGCGCGATCCCGGTCTCACCGTTCCAGCTGGCGTAGACCGCACCGGCACCGACGGCCGCCCGGGGAGGCGCCGCGGGACGCCCGGTCCAAATGCTGCGGTAGGCGCGGTAGCTGTCGCCGTAGGGCAGCTTCAGCTGGAAGCGCAAGCTGCCGTCGGGCGCGAACTCGCTGACGATCCGCACGCCGCCCCAGCCGACGAGGGCGCCGCCGTCCGGCAGCAGCTGCAGGTTGCCCTCGAACGGCGAAGCGATCTTCTTCGGCGGAAGAAAGGTCTTCTCGATCGTCGCCTGCTTCGTCGCCAGGTCGAGCCGAAGCTCGAGCGGGCGCGAGAACGGCTCGACGCGAGGGATCCCGCCGTTGTCGAACAACGTCAACACGCCTCCGCGGTGCAGCCGGGCGTTGTGCTGGAACGCGAACTTGACGGCGGCCTGCGGCCCGAAATCGCTGTGCCTGCCGCCGAGCCGCCAGATGATGTGCCCGTCGCGGCGTGCAAGCAGATAGATGGTGCTCGTGTTCCGGCCGGAGATGAGAATCGTCCCGCCGGGGCCGTCGGCGATCGAGTTCACATGGAAGTAGTCCAGCGGATGCTGCTTCGACGCATCGCGTGCAGGTTTGCGGTTCGCCTCCGTGGACTCCGAGAGCGGAACGTGGTCGAGGCTGTGCCACTCGAAGACGACGCGGCCGGTGGCGACGTCGATCTCCTCGACGATGCTGTCGTAGACGTAGCCGTGCCGTGGGCCGCCGACGGACGAAAGGTCGGCCGGAACCTCGTGGTAGACAGTCATGTACGCGGTCCCGCGCGGAGTGAGCTGAAACTCGTGCAGATCGCCGGCCAGCCCGCGACTCGCGCGAACACGCGCGATCAGCCGATAGGAGTCGTCGTAGATCACGTACGAGCCTCGGCCCACGCCGGCCCCGTTGCTCCGCCCCACCCACCACGTGAGCACCGGCTTGCCGTGATAGCGCTGAACGCGGAAGTCCGTCGCCTGAACCGGCGGGGTCAGCTGGTCGAACCAGACCACGCGCCCACGGTTGTCGACGATCAGCGGCCCGCCGGTCTTCTGCGGTGCCTTCTCGGCAACGAAGACGTAGCCGGGAGCGGTATGCGCCGCTGCATCGGTCACGCTCGGAATCGGGACGTCGAGGCCGGGAAGCGTGTGCAGGGTGCGGGTCGTCGGAGGCGTGCCGGCCGCATGCGTGGCGCCCGCACAGATCGCCGCCGCCAGGCACAGAACCGGCAACCGACGCGTCACGATCGCGAGGCTACCTGCCGAGGAATCGCCGGACGCCGCGAAAGTCGCTCGTCCGCACCGGCACGATGCGCACCTCACTCGCCGAGTTCGGCGACTCGATCATCTTCCCGTCACCGATGTACATCGCGACGTGGCCGACGACCGGATGCTCGTAGAAGAGCAGGTCGCCCGGCAACATGCTCCCGAGCGAGACGGGCCTTCCCGCCGCGAACTGCGCGTCGGCATCGCGTGGAATGGTGATGCCGTGCGCCCGGTACACCGCCCACGTCAGGCCGGAGCAGTCGTAGCCCCAGCGCGACAACCCACCCCACAGGTAGTGGAGACCGACGAATTGCTCCGCGGTCCGGACGAGATCGGCGCGCGTGCGCGGGAGCGCGCGAGTCGCGCTTGCCGCAACGGAGCCGACGGGCACCTGGGACCCGAAGCCGACCGGCGTCCCGTCGGCGAGTGTGGTTCTCTTCGCCGTCACCACCAACGGCGCGCTGAACGACGGGCCGAGCTGCCACGACCGGATCCAGCCGGGATAGCCGCGCCGGTCGAGCGGCGAGGGCTGGTCGGGAATCGCGACGTGCGTCCAACCGCCGCTTCGGCCCAGCACCAGCACCCGCTCGCCGTACAGCGCTTGGGTCGGCATGTGCCCGACGAGCGCGATCCGCTGCGAGTAGGTCACCGCCGGTGTCGGCCAGAGGTGCTCGTCGAGCGGGAGATGCCCCGCGTTCGGTGCGGCCCACACGTTGGCGACCGGGACGCGCACGGTCTCGGTCTGTGCCGGCGCCCCGACGAGCAGCGCCGCTGCGGCGAGCGCGAGGAGCACCGTCGCGGGTCAGGACTCCTGGCTCTGCTCCGACCGGCCGCGCTCGCGCAGCTCCTCGACGACCTTCGGGTCGGCGAGCGTCGTCGTGTCGCCGAGCGGCCGGTTCTCGGCGACGTCACGGAGCAGCCGGCGCATGATCTTGCCCGAGCGCGTCTTCGGCAACTCCGGTGTGAAGACGATGTTCGCCGGCTTGGCGATCGGCCCGATCTTGAGGGCGACGTGGTTTCGCAGCTCCTCGAGCTTCTCGAGCGAGCCGTCTCCTCCGCCCTTCAGCGTCACGAACGCGACGATCGCCTGGCCGGTGGTCGCATCGTTGCGGGCGGCGACTGCCGCCTCGGCCACATCGTGGTGGTCGACGAGCGCCGATTCGACCTCGATCGTCGAGATCCGGTGCCCGGAGACGTTCATCACGTCGTCCACGCGCCCGAGCAGCCAGAAGTCACCGTCGGAGTCGATCCGCGCGCCGTCACCCGCGAAGTAGACGTCGCCGTAGCGCGACCAGTACGTCTCGCGGTAGCGGGCGTCGTCGCCGTAGATGCCGCGGAGCATCGCCGGCCACGGGCGCTTGAGGACGAGATACCCGCCGCCTCCGGGTCCGACCTCTTGCCCGGCCTCGTTGTAGATGGCCGCCTCGACGCCGGGGAACGGCCTCGTCGCCGAACCGGGCTTCGTCGTCGTCACACCCGGAAGCGGTGTGATCAGGACCATTCCCGTCTCGGTCTGCCACCAGGTGTCGACGATCGGACAGCGATTGCCGCCGACGTGCTCCGAGTACCAGATCCAGGCCTCGGGGTTGATCGGCTCGCCGACCGAACCGAGCAGCCGCAGCGAGGAGAGCTCGTGCCTCTGCGCATGCTCCGGCCCCCACTTCATGTGCGAGCGAATCGCTGTCGGCGCCGTGTAGAGAATCGTCACCCCGTAGCGCTCGACGATCGACCACCAGCGATCCTTGTCCGGATAGTCGGGCGTTCCCTCGTACAGCACGGACGTCGCGCCGTTGCACAACGGGCCGTACACGATGTAGCTGTGCCCGGTGATCCAGCCGACGTCGGCCGCGCACCAGTAGACGTCCGTTTCGCGTTTCAGGTCGAAGATGTAGTGGTGCGTCGTCGCCACGCCGACGAGGTAACCGGCCGTCGTGTGAGCAATCCCCTTCGGCTTCGCAGTCGTCCCCGACGTGTACATCAGGAACAGCAGATCCTCGGCGTCCATCGGTTCGGGCGGGCACGTCGCCGGGTCCTCCGAGCCGCGGAGCTCGTGGTACCAGCCGTCGCGGCCGTCCTGCATCGACACCTCGTTGCCCGTCCGGCGGACGACCAGGCAGCGCTTGACCCCCGCCGCAGCTGCCATCGCCTCGTCGGCGATCCGCTTGAGCGGCACCGTCGCCCCCCGGCGCCAGGCCTCGTCCTGCGTGACGAGCACCTCGCAGCCCATGTCGTTCAGGCGTGACGAGAGCGAATCGGCGGAGAAGCCGCCGAACACGACGGTGTGCGGCGCGCCGAGCCGAGCGCAGGCGAGCATTGCGATCGGCAGCTCGGGAACCATGCCCATGTAGATCCCGACGGCGGTCCCCTTCCTCACGCCGATCTCCTTGAGCGCGTTCGCGAACGCGACCACCTCCTGCAGGAGCTCTGCGTACGTCAGATCGCGGCGGTCGTCGTCGGGCTCGCCCTCCCAGTGAAACGCCACCTTGTCGCCGCGGCCGGCGGCGACGTGTCGGTCGACACAGTTGTGGGAGACGTTCAGCGTCCCGCCGAGGTACCACTTCGCGTACGGGAGCTCCCATTCGTACAGCGAGTCGAACGGGTGGAACCAGTCCACCCGCTCCCGTCCTTCGCGCTCCCAGAACGACTCGAACCCCTCGTCGTAGATCGCGGCCTGCGCGTTCGCAGCGGCCGAGAACGCGGCCGGCGGCGGATAGCGCCGCTCCTCGAGAAGCAGCGTGTCGATCGTCTGCGGCCCCGGATCCACTCCGCTCCTACGGTTCCAGGTCGTACGGGTACTGCGTCAGGTTCTCGGCGCCGGCAGCGGTGACCAGCACGAGGTCCTCGAGCCGCACGCCCCCGAAGCCCTGCCGGTAGAGGCCCGGCTCGACCGTGACGACGTCGCCTGCCCGCAGCGCATTCTGCGAAGCCAGCCCCAGGCCGGGCTGCTCGTGCACCTCGAGCCCGACCCCGTGGCCCAGCCCGTGGAAGAACCCGTCGGCAAGCGGCTTGCCGGCTTCCTTCGTCCGCTGAGTCGGCTCTCCGGCCGCCTCGAAGATGTCGCAGGTGACGTCGTAGACCCCGCGGCCGTCGGCGCCGTCGCGGATCACCGCGACCGCCCCGTCGAGCGCCTGCCTGCACAGCTCGTGCCAGCGCGCGACGTCGGCGGGGACGTCGCCGACGACGTAGGTCCGGGTCATGTCGGCGAAACATGCGGTCTCGTTGTCACGCGGCCAGACGTCGATCACGATCGGGACGCCGGTGCGAATCGGCCCGCTGCCCATGTCGTGCCCGACCGCGCCCTGCGGGCCCGGCGCGACGATGAAGTCGTCAGCGGTGGTGCCGTTGACGGCGAACGCCTGTGCCATCGCCGACTTGACGCGCTCGACGGTGAGCGGCGCGCCGTCGACGGCAAGGCCGTCGCCGTTCGCCGCCGCACGACGGAGCAGCGCCCGGGCCGCATCCATCCCGGCCTCGGCGGCGCGCTGGGCGCGCCGGATCCCGGCGAGCTCGGCGGCCGACTTGACCCGGCGACGCTCGTCGAAGAATTCGCCGTCGACGGTGATCTCGACGCCCTCGTCACGCAGCCGGTCGGCGAGCCAGAGTGGGAAGGTCTCCGGCACGACGGCGCTCGTCACGCCGAACGCCTTGACGGCTCGAACCGGGATCTCGCGCCGGATCTCGCGTGCCGAGCGGCCGGACGCGATCAGCTCGTCCGAGCCGAACTCCTCGGACGGATGGAGCTCGTAGGTGCCGACGGCAGCGAGCCGGGGGATCTCCATCGCCCCGACTGCGATATGGCGGACGCCACCCACCTCGGCGTAGAGGAACGGGTCCGGCACGCCGAGCGGGACCTCGTGCCGAAGCTCCGGTGAGCGAAACGTGTCGGCGTGAACGAGGACGTCGGGCACCGCTCGGACTCTAACTAGGATCAACCGTATGGACCCGCGCGGAAGAGCGCTCGAGCTCGTCGATGCCTACGACGAGGAGCTCCGGCAGCTCGTGCCCGCCGGCGCGGAGCTCTTCGACGCGCACCTCCACCTCGGTCACGACATCGACGGGATGGTGGGCGACTACGACCGGCTCGAGCAGGTGATGGCGCGCTACGGCATCGGGCGAGCGTTCATGTTCTGCCTGGACGAGCCGGATCGCCATCCGGGCTTCCGCGCCGCGAACGACCGCACCCTGGCCTTCGCGGAGCGCTCGGAGGGCCGGTTGATCCCGTTCGTCCGCCTCGATCTGAACGAGTCGCCGATCGAGGAGGCGACCCGCTGCCTCGATCGCGGCGCCCGCGGCATCAAGCTGCACCCGAGAGCCCAGAAGTTCACCGCCACCGACGAGCGCCTCGGCCCGGTCTTCCACCTCGCCTCGGAGCGCAAGGTGCCGATCCTGATCCACGCCGGCCGCGGCCTGCCGCCGATCGCGGACGGGCTGGATGCGCTGATGGAAGCGAGCCCGGGGGCAACGCTGATCCTCGCCCACGGCGGCATCGCCGATCTCGCCAACCTGGCCCGCCATTTCGCGGGGCATCCGCGGACGTTCTTCGACACGTCGGTCTGGAGCCCCGTCGACCTGCTCGACTTCTATCGACGGGTCTCGCCGCAGCAGGTGCTGTGGGCGAGCGATTTCCCCTACGGCCAGCAGCCGGGCTCGTTCCTGATCGCGATCAAGACGGCCCGGCTCGCGGGCTACGGCGACTCGGAGCTGCGCGCGATGCTCGGCGGCACCGCAGGCGCGCTTGCCGACGGCGTCGCCCTACCCGAGCCGACGAAGCCAATCGGCAGCGAGACGTTCACGCAGCCGATGCAGCTCGCGCGGATCCACCAGTACCTGTCGATGGCGACGCCGCTGCTCTGGTCGCGACAGCCCGACACGGTCGGCGTGCTCGGTCTCGCGATCAATGCCTGCGCGGAGCGAAACGGCTATCCCGAGACGGTCGAGCAGATTCACGATCTGCTCATCGCCGCCCGCGAGCTCTGGACGGCCGTTCCCGACATCGAGGACGAGGAGCAGCGACGGGACGCGACCCGCCTGACGTTTCGCCTGGTACATCTCGCCGACATCGAAGCGGTCACCGCGAGTGCCTGAGCTCGCAGTCAACGGTCACGACTACGTCGTCGATGCGCCGGTCGGTACGACGCTCGCAGAGGCATTGCGCGACGAGCTCACCCTGACCGGGACGAAGATCGCCTGCGGCGAGGGCCAGTGCGGCGCCTGCACCGTCCTCGTCGACGGAACACCCGTCCTGTCGTGCATCACGCTCGTGCACTCGGTCGACGGCGCGCAGGTGACGACGATCGAAGGGCTGCGCGACCACGCGATGGTCGAATCGTTCGTACGCGCCGACGCGCTGCAGTGCGGCTTCTGCACGCCCGGTCAGATCGTGAGCGCCGTCGCCCTCGTCGAGGCAAATCCGAGCCCATCGAGCGACGAGATCCGGCATGCGATGGCCGGGAACCTCTGCCGGTGTGGCGCGTATCCGAAGATCGAGGAGGCGATTCGCTCGTGGCGCGACTGATTCGCACGGAGAAGGAGGTCGAAGGCCGGTACGAAGAGGTGTGGATCGTCGTCGAGGAGGACGCGCTCGAACAGTGGCCGGCCGGACCGCTGAACGTCGTCGGACAACCGGCGACGCGCGGGGACGGCCTGCACCGCGCGAGAGGCGAGGCCGTTTACACCGCCGACCTGCGCCTCAACGGAATGCTGCATGCCGCCGTTCTGCGTTCGCCCCACGCGCACGCACGGGTCCGTCGGATCGATGTGACGCCTGCGCTCGCACAACCGGGAGTGCACGCGGCGATCGCTCCGGGCGATCTCGAGCTGCTCGTCACCGAATGCGGCTTCGAGGGCGCTCCTGTCGCTGCCGTCTGCGCCGACACACTCGCGCAGGCGCGCGCCGGCGTCGCTGCGATCGACGTCGAGTTCGAGGTCCTGGAGCCGCTGCTCGACTCGGACGAAGCGGTTGCCCATGGCTCGCTCCTGGGGGACCCCCGCGTCCGCTCACGCGGCGATGTCGAGCGGGGTCTCGCCGAGGCGGACGTCGTCTGCAGCGGCGAATTCCGCACCTCCGTCGTGCTGCACAACTCGCTCGAGACGCATCAGGCAGTGGTGCAGTGGGTCGGCGATTCGGTCGAGGTCCACATCTCGACGCAGTTCATCTGGGGCGTGCGCGACGACGTTGCCGAAGGGCTCGGTCTCCCCCCGGACAAGGTGCGCGTCGTCTGCAACTACATGGGGGGCGGGTTCGGATCGAAGAACAGCCCGGACGACCACACCTTCATCGCAGCAGAGCTCGCCAAGCGCACCGGCCGTCCCGTCAAGTGCGCCCTGACGCGGCGCGAGGAGCATCTCGCAGCCGGCAATCGCAACGCGACGATCCAGCGGCTGACGATCGGCGCGAAGGAGGACGGCACCCTGACGGCTCTGCGCGGCGAGTACGTGAACGCCGTCGGCTGGGGCGGCTGGTCGTCCCCGACCGAGGGGCCGATGCACCTGCTCTACACGTGCCCGAACGTCTCGTCGACGACGTACGCGGCGAAGCTGAATCAACCGCCGATGAAGGCCTTCCGGGCCCCCGGGTTCGTCGAGGGGACGTTCGGGCTCGAGACGCTGCTCGACGAGCTCGCTGCAAAGCTCGGCATCGACCCGCTCGAGTTGCGCCGGCGCAATCACACCGAGCACGACCCCGGGGATGACCGTCCCTTCAGCGACAAGAACCTGCTCGAGTGCTACCGCCGCGCCGAACCGCACTGGGAGCGGAGGCACGAGGTGCGCGCGCGGTCGACCGACGTCGTCAAGCGTGGTGTCGGAATGGCGTCGCAGATCTGGTACGGCGGCGGCGGGCCGCCGTCGTATGCGTGGGTGCGCGTCGGCTCGGACGGTCGCGCCACGGTCGTCACGGCGATGCAGGACATCGGCACCGGGTCGAAGACCGCGATGGCGCAGATCGCCGCCGAGGAGCTCGGGATTCCGCTCGAGCAGATCACGGTGGCGGCGGGCGACTCCGCCCGCGGCCCGTACGCGTCGATCTCCGCGGGATCGTCGACGATTCCGTCGATGGGCCCGGCGGTGCGCGCAGCCGCGGCGGACGCGCGTCGGCAGATCCAGGAGATCGCCGAGCAGCGAGGCGACCCCGAGATGCCCCTGGACGAGGTCGTGGCGATGCTCGGAGACGGGCAGATCCTCGGCAAGGGTGCGCGCGGACCGAACCCGGCTGGGATGCAGGTGCTGACGTTCGGCGTGCAGGTCGCCGAGGTGGCGGTCGACGTCGAGACCGGAGAGATCTGGGTCGATCGCGTCGCCGCGGTCCACGACGTCGGCCGTGTGATCAACCCGCTCGGAGCCTCGAGCCAGATCGAGGGTGGGATCATCCAGGGCATCGGGCACACGCTGTCCGAGGAGCGGCTCCATGATCCGTCGAGCGGGACGATCCTGACCACCAGCTTCGACTCCTACCGGCTCCCGACGATCGCCGACGTGCCGGAGATCGTCAGCGAGCTCGTCGACATCCCGGACCGGCACCTGACGAATCTCGGCTCGAAAGGGCTGGGCGAGCCGCCGATCGTGCCGACCGCGGCCGCGATCGCGAATGCGATTCGCGATGCAACCGGCGCCGACGTCCGGCGGCTGCCGATCAGCCGCGAGGAGATGCTGCGCGCCCTCCGCGAGGCGGAGGAGCGGCAGCGTGAGAGCGAGCGCCGTGAAGCTCCGGCGCGCGTCTAGCGTCGCCGAGCTCGAGCCCGCAAGTAACAGTCTGTTACTTGCGGGCGGGACGGAGGTGGTCCCGCTGCTGCGTGCAGGGATTCTCGAGGCCGACGAGCTGATCGACGTCCGCGCCGTGGTACCGCGCGGGGTCACGGGCGCGACGATCGGCGCCGGGACGACGCTCGCGGAGCTCGAGTCGTCCGTGGACGTGCCCGCGGCGCTCCGCGAGGCATGCCGGCTGGCGGCCAGTCCGCAGCTTCGGAACGCGGGCTCGCTGGCGGGCAACCTGCTCCAGTCGACCCGGTGCTGGTACTGGCGCCTGCAGTGGCCCTGCCGCCTGCACGGCGGTGACGCGTGCTTCGCCCGCGACGGAGAGCATCGCGAGCACGCCGTGCTCGCGAACGATTTCTGCGCCTCCGCTCACCCCTCCGACGCGGCCGCTGCTCTACTCGCGCTCGACGCGACGCTGCACACCGACCGCCGCACGCTGCCCCTCGGAGAGCTGTATCGCGTGCCGACCGACGCCGATCGGCGGACGACGACGCTCGAGCACGGTGAGCTTCTCCTCTCGGTCGAGCTCCCGCCAGCCGAGCGGTCCGTCTACCTCAAGGCGATGGAGCGGAAGCGCTGGGCGTTCCCACTGGTCGGCGTCGCCGTCGCCCGCACCGGCGGCGCGACGCGCGTCGCTCTCGCCGGCATGGCGCCGGTGCCGTGGCTCCTCGACGCGCGAGGGCTCGAGGCGGCAACGCCGCTGCCCGGCAACGCCTACAAGCTCGAGATCGCCGCGGCACTCGTGAAGCGCGCACTGGCGCAGCTCGATGCGTAGACGATTGCTCGCAGTCGGTGTCGCCGCTGTCGTCGCGGCGGGCTGCGGCGGGTCGAAGCAGACTGCGGCGACGACGACGGTCGACGCCCACGGCTGCGTCCCGGTCGCCCAACCGCCGCCGACCCAGCGCTCCGAGACGAAACCGAGCACGAAGCTCGACCCGTCACGCCGCTACGACGTCACGTTCCAGACGAACTGCGGTTCCTTCACGGTGCGGCTGGACGTGAAGACGTCTCCGAACACGACTGCCTCGTTCGCCCACCTCGTCCAGAAGCAGTTCTTCGACCACACCCTGTTTCACCGCATCGCCCCGGGCTTCGTGATCCAGGGCGGCGACCCGACCCAGAGCGGAGAGGGAGGACCGGGGTACACGACCGTCGACAAGCCGCCGGCCGGGACGAAGTACGCCCACGGGACGGTGGCGATGGCGAAGACGGCGGCCGAGCCTGCCGGCACTTCGGGCAGCCAGTTCTTCGTCGTCACCGCAGCAGATGCCGGATTGCCGCCGCAGTACGCCCTGCTCGGGCACGTCGTCAAGGGGATTGCCGCCGTCGACCGCATCGGGAAGCTCGGCAACGCGAACGAGGAACCGATCGAGCCCGTCGTGATCGAGCGCGCCACGCTCGGCAGCTCGTAGCTCCGATGATCGCCGCCGTCGTGCTCGCCGCCGGCGCATCGACCAGGTACGGGCGCCCGAAGCAGCGCGAGTTGCTCCCCCCCGTGCTCGACGCGCTCGAGCAGTCAGCTGCCGTGGACGAGGTGGTCGTCGTCGCCGGCGCGCATTCACTCGACCTCGAGACGCTGCCGGGAGCCAGGCTGGTGCACGCGGCCGACTGGGAGAACGGGCCCGGCGCGTCGCTGCGATGCGGGCTGGCCGCGCTCGGCGACTCGGTCAGCCACGCCCTCGTCGTGCTCGCGGACGGCCCGGCGCTCGACTCACGGGCGATCGCGCGCGTGGTCGAGCAGCGCGACCGCGGCGACGTGGTCGCAGCGACCTACGACGGGACGCGGAGCCACCCGGTCGCGCTCGCGCGCACGATGTGGGCGAACGTGCCGGACGACGGCGGGCGCGCGTTCGATCCGGTCCTCGTCGACTGCTCCGACCTGCAACCGCCGGGCGACGTCGACCAGCCGGCGACCACGACTACGTGAGCGGAGTCCGCAGCGCCGCCAGCTTGGCCTTCAACGCCGGCGACATCGGCTCGGAGACGGCAACACGCACGTAGTGACGGAGACGCTCCTCGAAGCGGTAGCGCTTCGCACACCAGCTGCACGTGTCGAGATGCTTCTCCGCTTCGGCGACCTCGTACGAGGAGAGCGTGCCGTCGAGGAACGGCTGCATCATTTCCTCGCACTTCTCGCACCAGTCGATCATTCCCCGCTCCGCCGCCGGCGAAGCCGGCGTCTCCGCTCTTTGCTGAGCTCCGTCGAGCCTACGCATTCCCCGCTCCGCCGCCGGCGAAGCCGGCGTCTCCGCTCTTTGCTGAGCTCCGTCGAGCCTACGCTCATGCAGGAACCGCCTTTTCAGCGAGGTTCTTCTTGAGAATACGCCTTCCCCTGTGGAGGCGGGACATCACGGTGCCGATCGGGATGTCGAGGATCTGAGCCGCATCGGCATAGGAGAACTCGCCGATGTCGACGAGGACGATCACGTCCCGGAAATCATGCGGCACGTCGGCGAGCGCGTCGACGATCGAATCCTGCGAGAGCCGCTCGAGCACCCGATCGGAGTCGGCATTCCCGTCCGGGGCCGACGCCTCCAGCCGGTTGAAGAGGAAGTAGTCGCCCGCCTCGTCGATCGACGTCGTCTGAGGAGTGCGCTGCTGTCGCCGGCCGCGGTCGATGTTCAGGTTGGTGAGGATGCGCAGCAGCCAGGCACGCAGGTTGGTTCCGGGCGTGTACTGGCGCCACGAACGGAACGCACGCTCGTACGTCTGCTGAACGAGATCCTCCGCGTCGTCGCGCGAACCGACCAGCCGGCGGGCAACTCGATAGACCTGTTCGCTCAACTCGAGCGCCTCCTCTTCGAAGCGCACGCGTGCGCGCGCTTCCTCGGCGATCCTGCGAGATTCAGCGGCAGTCGGTGCGCTCTCGCTCATCCGGCGGCCACCCTAGCAAGCGCTACAACGACCGCCGGTGGCCCCTGATTCCCTACAGCTCGCGGAAACCGCCGCGTGCCATCGCGTCGAGAAGCGCGGTTCTCGTCGTGCGTTCGTCGTCGTAGGACAGCGTCACCTGGCCCATCAGCGTCGCGTTCGCCGACTCGAGGCCCTCTGCCCCCTGGAGGACACCGCCGAGCCGCATCACGCAGCGCTCGCAGCGAATCCCCGAGACCTGCAGCGTCTCCGTCACGACCGCCATGCGCTCAGGCTACCGACCGGGCGACGAGATCGGCCGTCGCCTCGAGCGCCGTCGCGGAGCCCAGCTGGCGGTCCGCCTCGCACCCTTGCGAGTCGATGCGATCGAGCAGCGCTTCCGCGCCGAGCCGAGCCGCGAACGGCCGTACCCGCTCGATCAGCTCGTCCGCCAACTCGGACGCCGATGCCACCGAGCTACCGGCCGGGTGGAGCAGTTCGCCGCGCGGGCCGAAGTGCGCGGCCGTCCAACGATTCTGCGCGTAGTCCGCTCGCCCCCGGTCTGCAAGTAACAGACTGTTACTTGGCAACGTGCCTTCGAGCGCCGCCGCGCAGAGCGCCTGGACGAGCGCTGCGAACGCGGCCGAAAGACCGACGTCCGTCGGCTGGTCGGGAACGCGCACCTCGAGCGTGCCGAACCGAGGGTGCGGTCGCACGTCCCACCAGATCCGGGTGTAGTCCTGGGTCACGCCCAGCTCCACCAGGCGCTCGACCCACGCCTCCCACTCCAGGTACGAGCCGAATGCCGGAGGACCTGCGGCACGCGGCAGCTGTGTCAGGACGGGAGCGCGGTTCGACGCCATTCCCGTCCGCTCGCCGCCCAGCCAGGGCGAGTTCGCCGACACGGCGAGCACGACCGGAAGCCAGGGCATGATCGCCTCGAGGCACCGCCAGCAGGCGTCACCGGAGGGCATGCCGACGTGGACGTGCAGCCCCTGCACCCCTTGCCGGCGAACGCTGATACCGCCGTAGCGCTTGAACGACCTGTACCGCTCCTCGTCGACCACGGCCTGGTCCTCGGCCCGAGCGAACGGATGGGTGCCCGCGGCGGCGACCGCGAGCCCTTCCGTGGCGGCGACCGCGGCGGCGGCTCGCCGGAGCAAACGGAGCGCGGCGTCCACCTCGACGGCGTCGGCGCACACGTCCGTGGTCGCCTCGAAGACCGAGGCGAAGAGCTCGGTCTTGAGCGCGCCCGGAAGCTCGCGCCCGGCGACACCGGCGAGGATCCGGTCGACCGCCGGAACCTGGTCGAGCGACCTCGCATCGAGGATCATCAACTCCTCCTCGACGCCGAGCGAGAGCGGAGCGCTCTCACCGAACGTGTGGGCGATCACCTCGCGGCTTTGACGCCGTGCACCGGCCGGCCGGCCGCAACCCACGCATAGTACGACGCGCTGGGCCCAAAATCGGGCGTGTAGCCGACGACCCGTGGGTTCCGGCCGACGTCGCGGGCCCGCGCCGCATGGCGGAGGAGATTCGGGTCGTCGAACTGTTCCCAGACGAGCACGAGGTGCGCCGCGGTCATGAACTCGGCGACGAAGGCGCAGCCCGACGCGGGGCAGGGAAACGGGTTCGTGCGCACACAGAACCAGCCGTCATGGTCGGCGTTCTCGTCCTCCCAGAGCTCCGCCTCGGCCGAGACATCGCTGTCGAGGATCGCCTGCCCGCGTTCCATCGCGGGACAGAGTAGACGGTCTCCTCGAATCGACCGTGGAGCTGATTAGACCGGCCGCGGCCCGGGCAGGCGGGCGGGCCGCGACCGGCCTAGCGAGCGGGCCGCTAGGCGGCCCGTGAACGGCCTCTCGGGGGGAGAAGAACACGGCCGTTCAACCCTTCAGAGCTCGTCATTTCGTCGCCTCCGGCGCGTTGCCCAGCGTCACTGTGACGGACTTCTTCTTGCCGTTGCGGTAGATCCCGAGCGAGACCTTGTCGCCCGGCTTGTGCCGCGCGATCGCTTCCCGCAGCTCCTCCGCAGAGGTCACCGCCTGGTGGTCGGCGCTCACGATGATGTCGCCGCCGAGCGGATACGTCTCGCCCTGCACGACGACGTTGGTGGAATGGCCCTTCAGGCCGGCGTGGGCCGCGCCGCTGCCGCTGTTGACGATCGCGACGATGACACCCTTCTTGGTGGGAAGGTTGAAGAGCTTCGCGATCTGCGGGGTGATCGAGACGGTGCTCACGCCGAGGTAGGCATGAGCGACCTTGCCGTTCTTGATGATCTGCGCCGCGACGTTGCGCACGGTGTTGACCGGGATCGCGAAGCCGATGCCGATGTTGCCCTGCTCACCGGTCGTGCCAGTCGAGATCTGCGAGGTGACGCCGATGACCCGTCCGTCGGCGTCGATCAGCGGACCGCCCGAGTTGCCGTGGTTGATCGCCGCGTCCGTCTGGATGACGCCGTCGATCTCGAGGCTGTTCGGCGCCACGATCTGACGCTGCAGCGCTGACACGAGGCCCGCGGTGAGGGTCCGGGTGAACCCGAATGGATTGCCGATCGCGAAGACGGGATCGCCGACGCTGAGGTTGTCGGAGTCACCCAGCAGCAACGGAGTCAGCGCGCGCGAATGCGTGTCGATCTTGAGGACGGCGATGTCCGTCGACGGATCCGAGCCGACGACCGTCGCATTGATCTGATCCTGACCGGAGAACGAGACCTGAACCCGGGTCGCGCCCGAGATGACGTGATAGTTGGTGACGATGTGCCCGGCCTTGTCGATCACGAACCCGGAGCCGAGCGACTGCTCGGTCTGCGGCGTGCTCGGGAAGCCGAAGGGATCGACCGTCTGCGAGCTCACGGTCGTCGAGGTGATCTGGACCACGCCGGGTGCGTCGCGCCGGTAGATCTGCTCGGGAGTGATCCCGGTCGCAGGCGGCTGCAGCGCCGCATTCGCGACGCCCGTGCTGCCGCTGACCGGGGCGACCTGCTGGATCGTCGTGTGGCTGCCGAGCTTTCCGAACAGGGCCGCACCGCCGAGGGCCACGGCACCGCCGACCAGGGCAACCGCCCCGAGTTCGGCCGCACGAAGAGAAAGGATGCGACTGCGCGCCACCTCCTCCGTTATAACGGCCGGATGTTGGACGGGCGTGAGCGGCGATTAACCGCGGGTTAAGTGCCGTGTGGCTCAGGTAAGCGTGAAAGATCTCTTCTTGCTCGATCCGGACGTCGTGTTCCTGAACCACGGCTCGTTCGGCGCATGCCCACGACCGGTCTTCGAGCGCTACCAGCAATGGCAGCGCGAGCTCGAACAGGAGCCGGTCGAGTTCCTGGGGCGCGAACGGCGTCTGGGCGAACGACTCGAGTCGGCACGGCTGCGCCTGGCCGCGTACCTCGGCGCCGATCCGGCGAACCTCGCGTTCGCGCCGAACGCGAGCACGGCGCTCGATGCCGTCGCACGCTCGCTCGAGCTCGGCCCGGGTGACGAGATCCTGATGGGCGAGAACGAGTACGGCGGCGTGGTGCGGCTCTGGTCCTACGTGGCCGGTCGCACGGGTGCGAGCCTCCGCCGCGCTCCGTTCGAAGAGCTCGACCCGCACGAGCGGACGCGGGTGGTGTTCTGCTCGCACGTGGAATGGATCTCCGGTCGTGTCAACGACGTCGCCGAGGCATGCCGTCGAGCTCGCGCGGCGGACGCGCTGTCGATCGTCGACGGCGCGCATGCGCCGGGCCAACTCGAGCTCGCACTCGACGCGATCGGGGCAGATGTCTACGCCGGCAACTGTCACAAATGGCTGAGCGCACCCAAGGGGTCGGGGTTTCTCCACGTTCGGCCGGAGGTACAGCCGCTGATCGAGCCGCTCGTCGTGTCGTGGGACTGGGACGAAGCGAGCACCTGGGCCGAGCAGAACCGCTGGCAGGGCACCCGGGACCCGTCTGCGTACCTGACCGTCCCGGCGGCGATCGACTTCCAGTCCGAGCACGACTGGCCGAGCGTCCGCGAGCGCTCACGCAGGCTGCTCGAACATGCCCGCGACCGGCTCGCGCTCGAGCCGTTGACCGACGATTTCGTGCAGATGCTGGGCTTCTCGATCGACGTACCGGACCCCGCCGGTCTCACACGGCGACTGTTCGCGGAGCACCGGATCGAGGTGCCGGTGATCGAGACGACCCGCGGCTGGGTGCTTCGGGTGTCGATCCAGGCGTACAACGACGAGGACGACATCGAGGCGCTCGCGCAGGCGCTGGCGTCGATCTAGACGTCGCGCGCGGCCAGACGCTCCTCGCCGTCGGCGTCGACGCGATAGGCGGCCGCGCCCGGCCGGCAGGTCACGACCTCGACGAGCTCGGCGCCCTCGAAGTGGAGCCCGACACCGTCGTCCGCGGCGAGGCCGGGAGGAAGCCCGCCGGCAATCAGCTCGCGGTACCGCGGCCGGCGCAGCTCCTCGCCGTCGTAGTGCGGGCACGCACTGCCGGCGAGCAAACCGAGCCCGTCGCGCAGACCCTCGAGCTGCGGCCCGAACGAATCGGTCACCCCGGCCTCGAACCAGCAGATCATCCCCGCGCTGGCACCGAAGAGGACGACACCGGCCTCCCATGCCTCGTGCAGAAGCGCGTCGATCCCGTGCACGCGCCAGATCGCGAGCATGTTGGCGGTGTTGCCGCCACCGACGCAGATCGCGTCCTGGTCGAGGATGCGCGCACGAAGGTCGCTCGGCGGCCAGGGGAACGTCCGCAGCACCGACGTGTCGGTGTGGAGCGCGAACCGCTCGTAGTACATGGCGATCACTGCGTCCGACTCCGCCGTCGCGGTCGGAACGATCAGGAGGCGCGGACGATCCTTTCCGGTCAGCCCGAGGACGAACCGGTGCAGTCGATCGGTCTGCGCTGGCGTGTCACCGGCTCCGCCGAGGCCCACGATGTGCCTCCCGACCGCCACGCGACGAGTCTACGTCTTCGCTTCTGCTTGAATCGATGCATGGGCTCACGCTCGAAGCTGACGGTCGGAGATAGGTCGTACGACATCTTCCGGCTCGACAAGCTCCAGGCCTCCTACGACATCGCCCGCCTCCCGTACACGCTGCGCGTGCTGCTCGAGAACGTTCTGCGAAACGGCGACGAGCAGGACGTCGACGCGGTTGCACGCTGGGACGCGATTGCCGAGCCGTCGCGCGAGATCTCATTCGCACCGTCCCGCGTCCTTCTCCAGGACCTGACGGGCGTCCCCGCGGTCGTCGATCTCGCCGCGATGCGCAACGCCATGGCGGATCTCGGTGGTGATCCGAGGCGCATCAACCCGCTGATCCCGGCCGAGCTGGTGATCGACCACTCGGTGCAGGTCGACCTGTTTGCCTCGAGCCGGGCATTCGCGCGCAACGTCGAGCTCGAGTTCTCCCGCAACCGCGAGCGCTACGCCTTCCTGCGCTGGGGGCAACAGTCGTTCGACAACTTCTCCGTGGTGCCGCCGGGAACGGGAATCTGCCATCAGGTCAACCTCGAGTTCCTGGCACGTGTCGTCGACGAGCGGGACGGCATCGCCTTCCCCGATACGCTCGTCGGCACCGACTCGCACACGACGATGGTCAACGGGCTCGGTGTCCTGGGCTGGGGCGTCGGCGGCATCGAGGCCGAGGCTGCGATGCTCGGCCAGCCGCTCTCGATGCTGGTGCCGCAGGTGGTCGGCTTCAAGCTCTCCGGAGAGCTGCGGGAGGGCGCGACCGCCACCGACCTCGTGCTCACGGTGACCGAGCGTCTCCGCCAGGTGGGTGTTGTCGGGAAGTTCGTCGAGTACTTCGGCGAAGGCGTCTCGTCGCTCTCGCTTGCGGACCGCGCCACGCTCGGGAACATGTCGCCGGAGTACGGCGCGACCTGCGGCTTCTTCCCGGTGGACGACGCGACGATCGAGTACCTCCGGCTCACGGGCCGAAGCGACGAGCGCATCGCGCTGGTCGAGGCGTATTGTAAGGAGAACCTCCTGTGGCACGAGCCGTCGGAGCACGCGACGTACTCGGAGATCGTCGCCCTCGACCTGGCCGACGTGGAGCCGTCGATTGCCGGCCCGCGCAGGCCGCAGGATCGCGTGCCGCTGCGGGACGCGAAGAGCTCGTTCCTCGGCCAGCTCGGCTCGTTCGGCGTCGACTATGCCAACGGGTCACACGACCGCGCGGTCGCGGACACGTTCCCCGCCTCGGACCCGACCACCGAGCAGCAGCCCGGCGGCGTGCCGGAGCCGGTCGCCGACGCGGGACGCGTCGCGCTCGCCGATCCGCCGCGGCCGGAGCCCGTGCAGGTGGAGCTCGACGGCGAGACGTTCGACCTCGGTCACGGCTCCGTCGTGATCGCGGCGATCACCTCGTGCACCAACACGTCGAACCCCGCCGTGATGATCGCCGCCGGGCTCGTCGCGAAGAAGGCGGTGGAGCGTGGCCTCGGCAGGCGGCCCTGGGTGAAGTCGTCGCTCGCACCCGGCTCGAAGGTGGTGACCGAGTACTACGAACGGTCCGGGCTCGATCGCTACCTCGACGAGCTCGGCTTCCAGACTGTCGGGTACGGCTGCACGACCTGCATCGGCAACTCTGGCCCGCTGCGGGACGAGATCTCGCAGGCGGTCGTCGGCCACGACCTCGTCGCCTGCTCCGTGTTGTCGGGCAACCGCAACTTCGAAGCGCGGATTCATCCCGAGGTGAAGGCGAACTACCTCGCGTCGCCTCCGCTCGTCGTCGTGTACGCGCTCGCAGGCCGGATGGACATCGACCTCGAGGCCGAGCCGGTCGGTCAGGGATCCGGCGGCGAGGACGTCTATCTGCGCGACCTCTGGCCGACCGCGGCCGAGGTGCGGCAGACGATCGCCGACTCGATCGACGGCGAGATGTTCCGGCGCACCTACAGCGACGTCTTCACGGGCGACGACACCTGGCGCGCGTTGCCGTCGTCGGAGAGCGAGCTCTATCCGTGGGAGGACGACTCGACATACGTGCGGCAGCCGCCGTACTTCGACGGGATGACGCGCGAGCCGACTCCCGTCCCCGACGTGATCGGCGCCCGGTGCCTCGTCTGGCTGGGTGACTCGGTCACGACCGACCACATCTCGCCGGCGGGCTCGATCAAGCCGGACTCGCCCGCCGGACGCTACCTCGTCGAGCACGGCGTCGAACGTAAGGATTTCAACTCGTACGGTGCGCGTCGCGGGAACCACGAGGTGCTCGTCCGCGGAACGTTCGCCAACGTGCGGCTGCGGAACCTGCTGGTGCCGGGAGCCGAAGGGACGTGGACGGTGCATGTTCCATCGGGCGAGGAGCTCACGATCTACGACGCGTCCCAGCGCTATCTCGCGGAAGGGACGCCGCTGGTCGTGCTCGCCGGCAAGGAGTACGGCTCGGGCTCGTCGCGCGACTGGGCGGCGAAGGGCCCGAACCTCCTCGGGGTGAAGGCGGTGATCGCCGAGTCCTACGAACGGATCCACCGCTCGAACCTGCTGATGATGGGGATCCTGCCGCTGCAGTTCCCGGCCGGCGAGGGTGCTGCGTCGCTCGGGCTGACCGGGCGTGAACAGTTCTCGATCACCGGGGTGGAGAACGGCGAGGCGACCGAGGTGACGGTGCGGGCCGGCGATGTCGAGTTCCGTGCGCGTCTCCGGCTCGACACGCCGCGCGAGCGCGAGTACCTGCAGCACGGAGGCATCCTCCCGTACGTGATTCGGCGCCTCCTCGCGACGTAGGTCGTCACCACAGGGGTCAGACCCGGGTCTGACCCCCAACGATTTGCCTATCGCCGCGAGTCAGTACCCTTCTCCCACCGGGGTGCCCGCCAGCGGGCTGAGAACACACCCGTCGAACCTGATCCGGTTCGCACCGGCGAAGGGAGAGGCTTGAGCGACACGCAGACGCCGAACTGGGGGATCGAGCCGGTCCCGGAGCGCCTCCGGGTGCTCGGGACGTTCGACGGCTTCCTGCTCTGGGCGAACCTCTCGGTCTCGCTGCTCGTGATCGTCGCGGGCGCGTTCCTGGTGCTGCCACCCGGCCAGGGCGGCCTCGGGCTGTCGCTGCCGGTCGCGATCGCCGCCACCGTCGCCGCCGCGGTGGTGGGCAACGTGTTGCTCGGGCTCGCCGGATTGATCGGTGCGGACGCCCGCGTCCCCGCGATGGTCCTGCTGCGCGCACCGCTCGGGCAGCGCGGTTCGTATCTGCCGACCGGGCTCAACATCCTTCAGTGCTTCGGCTGGTCGGTGTTCGAACTGATCGTGATCGCCACAGGCGCGAGCGCGCTGTCGCAGGAGGTGTTCGGCTTCGGTGGCGTCGCGTTCTGGAAGGTGCTCTTCGGCGTCGTCGCAACCGTGCTTGCGTTCCTCGGCCCGGTCGGGTTCGTCCGTCGATACGTGCGCAAGTTCGCGGTGTGGATCGTGATCGCATCACTGCTCTACCTCTCCTGGTGGTCGCTGCACGGCCAGCACGCCGACGCGCTCTGGCACCGACAGGGGTCGCATGCCTTCTGGCCCGGCTTCGACCTCGTGCTCGCGTCGATCGTCAGCTGGACACCGCTGGCCGCCGACTACACGCGCTTCTCGCGCTCGCGCGGCGCAGGGTTCTGGGGCACGGGCCTCGGCTACTTCGTGCCCACGGTGCCGCTATTCGGCCTTGGCGCCGTGATCGCGATGTCGCGCAGCATCTCCGATGCGCCCGGCCTGCTGACCGCGGTCGCGGCCGGCGGGGCGGCAAGCGTGCTCGCGCTGCTCGCGCTGACGGTCGACGAGAGCGACGAGGCGTTCGCGAACGTCTATTCCGGCGCAGTGAGCCTGCAGAACCTGATGCCGCGGGTCCCGCAGCGCCTGCTCGTGACCGTGACTGCTGCGATCGCGACGGTCGGTGCCCTGCTCGTCGACCTCCGCAACTATCAGCCGTTCCTCTACCTGCTGGGCTCGTTCTTCGTGCCGCTGTTCGCGGTCCTGCTGGCCGATTGGCTGATCGCCGGCTGTCACTTCCGGCGCGCCGACGTGTTCGAGGGACCCGGGATACGCGTCGAGATGATCGTGGCCTGGCTCGCCGGGTTCGCCGTCTACCAGTGGCTGTATCCGCAAGGCCCCGGGTGGTGGACCTCCCTCGTCGCGCACACCGACCCACACGCGCTGCCCTGGGGCGGTGCATCCTTGCCGAGCTTCGCGGTCGCCTTCGGGCTCGCGGCGGTCGCACGACTCGTCGCGAAGAGGAGGCGAGCTCCTATTCTCGCGAGCGCGTGATCGCGCTCATCGGCAACCTCTCCTGCGACCTGTTCCCGGGCCGCGTACCGCGTGTCGGCGGGGGCGCGTACCACGGCGCCAGGGCGCTCCGCCGGCTGCGGACGCGATCGCAGGTGATCACGCGCTGCGCAGCGACAGAACGCGAGACGCTGCTCCCACCGCTGGTCCGGCTCGGGACACCCGTGCAATGGATCAGGGGGACTTCGACCTCGACCTTCGCGTTCGAGTTCCAGGGCGACCAGCGGTCGATGGAGGTCGAAGAGATCGGGGACGCCTGGCACCCAACCGATCTGAACATTCCGTCACGGGCGCGCTGGGTGCATCTCGCAGCACTCTTCAGAGGCGAGTTCCCCGCCGAGACGGTCGCAGCACTGGCGCGGCGCTGCCGCGTCTCACTCGACGCGCAGGGGCTCGTGCGCGCTCCCGAGCTCGGGCCGCTTCGCCTGGACGACGACTACGACCCGGAGGTGCTGCGCCACGTCTGGGTGCTCAAGCTGGCCGACGAGGAGGCGAAGGTCGTCGGCGACGTCACGGCGCTCGGCGTCAAGGAGGTCGTCGTCACGCACGGCTCGCGTGGGTCGACGGTGTACTGCGGCGGAACCGTGGAGTTCGTTCCTGCGCGACCGCTCGACGTCAACGCCACGGGCGCCGGCGACGCGTTCGCCGCTGCCTACGTCGCCGGGCGCGAGTCCGGCCTGCGCCCGCTCGGCGCGGCCCGGCGGGCGACGGCAGTCGTCGCCGCGGTCCTCTCCGGATGATCGCCGTCGTCCGCACCGTCGACGGGGCGTTCGCGGTCGACCTCGACACCGACGACGTGACGGCGTGGGACGGGCCGACAGCGCCGCCCGAAGAGGTCGTGCTGAATTTGCCGCGACTGGTCGCAGCCGCCGCCACCGGCGCAACGGTGATGGCGGTCGTCGCCGCCAAGCCACCGCTCCTCGTTTCGCACGACGCCGGTTCGACCTGGCGGGCGGCCGGGCACGGCCTGCCGCCCGGCCGCGCCGTTGCCCTCGCCGAGACGAACCCCGACGTCGCGCTGTACGCCGCGCGGAACCGCCTCTATGTGTCCGGAGACGGCGGCCGGTTCTGGGCCGCGCTCACGATCGAGCTGCCGGAGATCGAGTCGATCGAGCTCAGGGAAGCCTGAACTCGCCCCGGGCAACGGTGACCGCACAGCCTCCGACCAGGACGCGCTCGATGCGGTCTGCGCTGCCCTCGGCGCGGGCGTAGAGCGTGGACGGGCGGCCGATCTCGGCGCCCTGCTTGATCTCGATCTCCTCGCCGAACGCGATCCGGCCGTGGCGGGCGAGATGGATCGCGAGCGGCCCCGCCGCCGACCCGGTGGCCGCGTCCTCGACCACACCGTGCCCGGGGGCGAACATGCGCGTCTTCCAGCGGCCGCCGTCGCGCGCGAAGCAGTTCACGCCGTCCCCGGTCGCCGCCTCGAGCAGGGCGACGTCCGGTCGCAGCGCGGCGACAGCCTGCGGCGAGCCCAGCTCGAGGTACACGTGACCGGGGCCGAGCTCGTAGCGTTCGACCGGCAGCTCCGATCGTTCGACGCCGACCGCCGCCAGGATCGCCGCCGGATCGTCGACCGGCGACCACGGCGGGATCGGCTGCTCCATCCACCCGAACACGATCCGGGGCCCCTCGCGCTCCAGCTCGACGGGCACGATGCCGCCGTCGGTCTGGAGCCGGAGCACCATCTTCTGGAGCGGCCCGCCGAGCACGAACGCCGTTCCGAGCGTCGGGTGCCCTGCGAACGGCAGCTCGCGCGCCGGAGTGAAGATGCGAATCCGGACGTCGGCGTCGAGTGTGTCGGCCGGGAGCACGTACACGGTCTCGCTGAAGCCGATCTCACGCGCCAGCGGCTGGAGCGTCTCCTCCGGGATCTCACGCGCGTCGGTGAAGACCGCGAGCTGGTTGCCCGCCAGCGGCACGTCGGTGAACACGTCGACGACGACGAACCGGAACGCAGCCATGGAACGAGTCTAGAGAGGACTCCGCGTGGTACCCGCCGGTTCCTAGACTGAGGGAATGGAGCGGAAGCTCGCAACGGTGCTCTTCGTCGACATCGTCGACTCGACCGCACTCGTCACCGCGAGCGATCCGGAGGTCGTCCGCCGCCGGGTCAACCGGTACTTCGAGCGCGCCTCGGCGTGCATCGAGCTGCACGGCGGCAGGGTCGAGAAGTTCGCCGGCGACGCCGTGATGGCGGCGTTCGGCGTGCCCCAGGCGCACGAGGATGATGCCGAGCGGGCGGTGCGGTCCGCCTTCGCGGTGCTCGAGGCCGTGGACGAGCTCGGCTTGCAGGCGCGGGCCGGCGTCGAGTCCGGCGAAGTGGTCGTCGGCGACGGGGACTCGACGTTCGTGACGGGCGAAGCCGTCGTGTTGGCGGCCCGCCTCCAGCAGTCGGCGCCCGCCGGGACGGTGACTCTCGGCCCGGGAGCGCGACGGCTCACGGTCGGCGCGGTCGAGGCCGAGGATGCAGGACCGGTCGAGATCCGGCCGGGCGAGCCGATCTGGTCGTGGCGGGCGAAGCGGCTGCTCGCCGCACGCGAGCGCCACCGGCAGGCGCCGTTCGTCGGACGAGAGCCCGAGCTCGAGCTGCTCCAGAACACGTACGACCGCACGTTGCGCGACCGCCGGCCTCACCTCACAACGGTGTTCGGGGATCCGGGCGTCGGCAAGTCGCGGCTGATCTCCGAGTTCGCCGACGGCGTCGAGCGGGCGACGGTTCTCACCGGCCGGACGCTCCCGTACGGAGAAGGCATCACCTACTGGCCGATCGCGTCGATGGTGAAGGCGTCCGCCGGGATCACCGACGACGACCCAGCGGCAGAGGCGTTCGAAAAGCTCCGGGTCTCGTGCGAGAGCGACGCCGTCGCCGAGCTGCTCGGCGTCGCGCTGGGCCTCCTCGGCGCAACCGAGGGGATCGGCGAGGACGCGGAGATCGCGTGGGCGACTCTGCGCTGGGCGGAGGAGCTCGCCGACGCGCAGCCGCTGGTTCTCGTCTTCGAGGACGTGCAGTGGGCCGACGAGCGCCTGCTCGAGGTCATCGAGAACCTCGCGCGCGCCCGCCGCCAGATCCCGCTGCTCCTGATCTGCGTCGCCCGCTTCGAGTTGCTCGACACGCGCCCGTCGTGGGGCGGCGGGAATCCGCGTGCGGCGGCGATCGAGCTCGCCCCACTCGACCCCGAGGAGAGCGATCAGCTCGCGGCCCTGCTCTTGCCGGCCGCCGACGCGGAGGGCGAGGAACAGCGCGCGCTGCTCGTCGAGAAGGCGGAGGGCAACCCGCTCTTCCTCGAGGAGACCGCGCGAATGCTGCTCGAGTCCGATCTCGACGGGGGCGCGCTCGAACGCATCCCCGACAGCATCCAGGCGCTGATCGCCGCCCGGATCGACCTGCTCGACGCTGAGCACAAGCGACTGCTGCAACAGGCGGCGGTGATCGGCCGCATCTTCTGGCGCGGGGCACTCGAGCATCTCGCCTCCGGGGCCGACGTTCCCACCCTGCTCGAAGGGCTGCTGGAACGAGACCTGATCGCGCCGGTCGAGCGGTCGACGATCTCCGGCGATCGGGCCTTCCAGTTCACGCACGTCCTGATTCGGGACGTCGCGTACGGCGCGCTCACGAAGGCAGAACGGGCCGAGACACATCGCTCGTTCGCAGCGTGGGTGCCGGCCGAGCTCGTCGAGGTGAGCGCGTACCACCTCGACCGT
Organism: uncultured Thermoleophilia bacterium; assembly: GCA_963742605.1. Lineage (GTDB taxonomy): Bacteria > Actinomycetota > Thermoleophilia > Gaiellales > Gaiellaceae > PALSA-600. The sequence continues at coordinate 265,539 of CAVUNA010000008.1, forward strand.
GCGTGCGCGCTGCTCGCCGAGCTCGACGGCGCACCGCCGCCGGCCCTCGCTGCCGAGGCGGCCGCGGCGCTCGAGACGGCCGGACGCCGCGCGTACGGCTCCGACTCGTTCGCGAAGGCACGGAGGCTGGCTCGCCGTGCGCTCGAGCTCTCACCGACGCCTCGCCGGCTCTACCTGGCAGCCGACGCCGCCTGTCAGCTCGGCGACCTGGGCACGGTGGCGAGCGAGATGGAGCAGGTGCGGGCGCAGGCGGCGGCCGAAGGCGACGCCGAGCTCGAAGGGCGGGCGTTGACGGGCCTCGCCGCGGCGGTGCTCGGGCGGGACGGCGACCCGGCCGAGTCCGTGCGACTCGCGAGGGCCGCGCTCGCAACCCTGCCCGCGGACGACGTCGAAGGCCGCGCGACCGCACTCCGCCGGCTGGCCTCGGCCGCGTGGTGGACGAACGACCTGCGCGGCGCGGAGCGCTTCACGCGGGAAGCGCTCGAGCTCGCCGACCGGGCGCAGCGATCGGATCTGCGGATCGACGCGCTCGGTCAGCTGCAATGGCTGCTCGAGTTGCAGCTCGAGCTCGACGCGGCCGACGAGATCTTCTGTGAGCGCCCGGCGGGCGAAGGCGTGCTCGCCCGGGCGCGAGCCGCGCACGCGCTCGGCTCACTGCGCCGGATGCAAGGACGACTCCCCGAGGCGGCACAGCTGCTCGTCGAGGCGCGCTCGCTGTACCTCGACGTGGGCGCATCCGGTGATGCTGCGATGTGCGGGTTGATCCTCGGCTGGATGGCTCTCGTCGACGGGCTGGCGGAGCAGGCCGAACACGAGTTCCGCGAGGCGGCACGCGTCTTCGCCGCCAACGAGGATCACGGCCGTCTCGCCGAGGCGCACCGGGCACTCGCCGAGGCGCTCGTCGCCTCCGGGCGGATCGAGGAAGCCGACCGCTTCGCCACGACCGCCCGTTCAGAGGTCAGCGACCACGATCTGACGTCGCGCACGTCGACCACCTCGACGCTCGGCCTCGTGCGCGCGGCGCAGGGCTGTGACGAGGAGGCAGAGAGTCTCCTGCGCGAGTCCCTGGGGATGCTCGAGGGGACCGACTACCGGCTGATCGAAGCAGAGGCGCGGGTCGCGCTCGTCCGCTTCCTCCGCGACCGCGGCCGCCTCGAGGAGGCGGCGAAGGTCGAAGCTCGGCTTCCCGAGCGGGTTCCCGGCTGGCTCGGCACGGCCGACGCGCACGTGCCCGCTGTGGTCTGAAGGGGGCGCCCGCGAACGGGCGCCCCCTTCGCTC
>CAVUNA010000009.1:0-271089 GCA_963742605.1 uncultured Thermoleophilia bacterium
CGCATGCCTTGCGGCTCGAGGGCTGCTACCGCTATCGTGGTGGGTTCGCGCCGAACGTCCGGACATCGCATCCTGCTCGCCTTCGCCGCTTCTGCTGCACCGCTCCTCACTTCATAGCCACTAAGGGAGGCTGTTCTACTTGGCCAAGACGGTCACAGCGCCTCGCGCGCGCAAGTCGTTCTCACGTCTCAAGCACGTCCTCGACCTCCCCAACCTGATCGACATCCAGCGGGAGTCCTTCGACTGGTTCCTCTCCGAAGGCCTCCGCGAGACGATCGACGACATCTCCCCGATCGAGGACTACACCGGCACCCTCGCCGTCGAGTTCGGCGAGTACCGGTTCGGGGAGCCTCAGTTCTCCATCCAGGAATGCCGCGAGAAGGACCTGACCTACCAGGCTCCGCTCTCGATGACGGTCCGCTTCGTCAACAAGGAGACGGGCGAGATTCGCGAGCAGACGGTCTTCATGGGTGACTTCCCGATGATGACCGAGTGGGGGACGTTCATCATCAACGGCACCGAGCGCGTGATCGTGACGCAGCTCGTCCGTTCACCCGGCGCCTACCTGATGGAGCCGAAGGACGCCACGAAGCAGGTCTTCACCGCCAACCTGATGCCGAGCCGCGGCTCCTGGCTCGAGCTCGAGATCGACAAGAAGGGCGTCGTCTATGCCCGCATCGACCGGAAGCGCAAGCTGCCGATCACGACGCTCCTGCGGGCGCTGCCGGCCGAAGACCCGACCACGGGCTTTCAGCTCGACACGTCCACGAACGAGGCAATTCTCGCGCTCTTCGACGATTCGCACTTCATCCGCAATACCCTCGAAAAGGATCCGACAACGCGCGAGGAAGAGGCGCTGATCGAGGTCTTCAAGAAGCAGCGTCCCGGCGAGCCGCCGACGCTTGACAACAGCCGCAACCTGCTGCGCTCGCTGTTCTTCGATCCCAAGCGCTACGACCTGACCAAGGTCGGCCGCTACAAGCTGAACCAGCGCCTCGGTGTCGACGTGCCCGAGTCGACCCGGGTCTTGACGACCCAGGACATCCTCGCGCTCGTGCAGAAGCTCGTCGCGCTGCCGCACGCGATCGGCGTGCCGGAGGAGTCGAAGGACTTCGCGGCCGACGCGATCGTGCTCTCGCGTGACCCGATCCGCACCGAGCTCGACGAGTACGAGCACTTCGGCAACCGCCGTCTGCGCACCACGGGCGAGCTCATCCAGGAGGCGTTCCGGGTCGGTCTCTACCGGATGGAGCGAGTCGTGCGCGAGCGGATGACCACAGAAGACGTGGACACGATCACGCCGCAGACGATCATCAACATTCGTCCGGTCGTTGCTGCGTTGAAGGAGTTCTTCGGCTCGTCGCAGCTGTCGCAGTTCATGCAGCAGACGAACTCGCTCGACGGTCTCACCCACCGCCGGCGACTGAGTGCGCTCGGTGCCGGTGGGCTGACGCGCGAGCGCGCACCGATCGAGGTCCGCGACGTGCACCCGACGCACTACGGCCGCATGTGCCCGATCGAGACGCCGGAAGGCCCGAACATCGGACTGATCGGCTCGCTCGCGTCGATGGCGACCGTGTCCGAGTTCGGCTTCATCCAGACGCCGTACCGCAAGGTCGCGAACGGCAAGGTCTCGGACGACATCGTCTACCTCGACGCCGCCGAGGAAGCGCTGTTCACGATCGCGCAGGCGTCGGAGCGCGTCGACGAGAAGACGGGCAAGTTCCTCCACGACCAGGTGCTCTGCCGGTCGGCCGAGGGCGAGGCCGTGATCGCGAACGCGAAGGACGTCGACTTCATGGACGTCGCGCCCGCTCAGATCGTGTCGGTCGCGACGGCGATGATCCCGTTCCTCGAGCACAACGACGCGAACCGCGCGCTGATGGGCGCGAACATGCAGCGGCAGGCTGTGCCGCTGATGATCCCGCAGTCGCCGCTCGTCGGCACCGGCGTCGAGTATCGCGCGGCAGTCGACTCGGGCGACGTCGTGGTCTCCACGACCGCCGGCACGGTGGTCGATCTCGACGCGACCCGCATCGTGGTCGAGGGACGCGGCACCCGTGACGAGTACGACCTGACGAAGTTCATGCGCTCGAATCAGGGGACGCTGATCCACCACAAGCCGATCGTCCGCCAGGGCGACAAGGTCGAGGCCGGAGCGGTGCTCGCCGACGGCTCCTCGACCGATCACGGCGAGCTGGCGCTCGGCGCCAACCTGCTCGTGGCCTTCATGCCGTTCGAGGGCTACAACTTCGAAGACGCGATCGTCCTCTCCGAGCGTCTGGTCAAGGAGGACGTGCTCACGTCCATCCACATCCACGAGTACGAGATCGACGCACGGTCGACCAAGCTCGGCGACGAGGAGATCACCCGCGACATCCCGAACCGCTCGGAGGAGTCCTTGCGCAACCTCGACGACCGCGGCATCGTCCGCGTCGGCGCCGAGGTCGGCTCGGGCGACCTGCTGGTCGGCAAGGTGACGCCGAAGGGCGAGACCGAGCTGACGGCCGAGGAGAAGCTGATCCGCGCGATCTTCAAGGAGAAGGCGCGCGAGGTCAGGGACACCTCGCTCAAGGTCCCGCACGGCGAGGGCGGCGTCGTGATCGACGTCAAGACGTTCTCGCGGGACGGCGGCGACGACCTGTCGCCGGGCGTCAACGAGCTCGTCCGCGTCTACGTCGCCAAGAAGCGCAAGATCTCGGAGGGCGACAAGCTCGCCGGCCGCCACGGCAACAAGGGCGTGATCTCGAAGATCGTGGCCGAGGAGGACATGCCGTTCCTGGAGGACGGGCGCTCGGTCGACATCCTGCTCAACCCGCTCGGCGTGCCGAGCCGGATGAACATCGGGCAGATCCTCGAGACGCATCTCGGCTGGGCGGCGGCGCACGGTGTCTTCGAGGGCGACGGAGTCGAGGTCGTGAACGGGACGGCGAGCCGTGTGATCAACGCACCGAACCCGACGCCCGTCGCGACGCCCGTCTTCGACGGCGCCACGGTCGAGGACGTCGACAACGCGCTGCTCGCATGGGCGTCCCGCGAGGACAGCCCGATCAAGTTCGTGCTCGATCCGAAGGCACCGCCCGGGCGGCGTGTATCCGGCAAGGCCCGCCTGTTCTCGGGCCGCACCGGCGAGCCGTTCGAGCAGGACGTGACCGTCGGCTACATGTACATCCTCAAGCTGCTCCACCTCGTGGACGACAAGATCCACGCACGGTCAACCGGCCCGTACTCGCTCGTCACCCAGCAGCCGCTGGGCGGCAAGGCACAGTTCGGCGGCCAGCGCTTCGGCGAGATGGAGGTGTGGGCGCTCGAGGCCTACGGCGCCGCGTACACGCTCCAGGAGATGCTCACGATCAAGTCCGACGACACCGTCGGACGCGTCAAGGCCTACGAGGCGATCGTCAAGGGCGAGAACATCGCCGAGCCGTCGATCCCCGAGTCGTTCAAGGTACTGCTCAAGGAGATGCAGTCGCTGGCGCTCGACGTCGGCGTCATCTCCGAGGACGGCGGCGAGGTCGAGGTGCGGGAGGAGGACGACGAGCTGCTGCGGGCAGCCGAGGAGCTCGGCATCGACCTCTCGCCCGGATCGCTCCGCGCCGCGGCCCGGCAGCCGACGGCGCAGGAGGTCGACGAGGGCGAGGACCGGGTCGATTCGGAGGGCGAGCTTCAGCTGCCGACCGACGAGTCGCTCGAGGACGTCGACGTGATCGAGCTCGACGGCGACGAGCCGGGCGAAGTGGAGCTCGACGCGCCCGTCGGCGCCGCCGAGGAAGTCGAACTGGACGACTGAGCTGAACCACAGAGAATCGTGACGACCAAGAAGAAAGAGGCGAAACACTTTTGATCGACATCAACGAGTTCGACGCGATCCGGATCGGTCTCGCGTCGAGCAAGCAGATCCGCGACTGGTCGTCGGGCGAGGTCACCAAGCCGGAGACGATCAACTACCGCACGCTCAAGCCCGAGCGCGACGGCCTGTTCTGCGAGCGGATCTTCGGTCCGACCAAGGACTGGGAGTGCTACTGCGGCAAGTACAAGCGCGTCCGCTACAAGGGCATCATCTGCGAGCGCTGCGGCGTCGAGGTGACCCGGCAGAAGGTGCGCCGCGAGCGCATGGGCCATATCGACCTGGCCGCGCCCGTCTCCCACATCTGGTTCTTCAAGGGCGTGCCGAGCCGCATCGGCTACCTCCTCGACATCGCCCCGCGCGAGCTCGAGAAGGTCCTGTACTTCGCGGCGTCGATCGTCACGAACGTCGACAACGAGGCGCGCGCGAAGGATCTGAACGGGCTCGAGGACAAGGTCAAGGCCGAGTCCGAGCGCATCTACGTCGACCGCGACGAGCAGCTCGCCGACCTCGAGAAGAGGCTCAAGCGGCGGCGCGATTTCTTCGCGGCCGGCGCCGAGAAGGGCTTCGACGAGGACGACGACTTCTGGACCCGCGGTCTCGCGACCTGGGCCGAGGAGCAGGCGCTCCCGGCGCTCGAGGACGCGCGCAAGCTCGTCGGCGGGCTCTTCCTGGAGCTCGTTCCGCAGATCACGACCGAGGACTCGAAGAAGATCCGCGAGCTCGTCCGCAACGCCGCGATCCGTGAGGACCGCAAGCTCGCTCCGCGCGAGCTCGAGCAGGTCGCCGTCGCAGCCGAGCAGATCCTGGCGGCGATCTCGCCGCTCGAGAAGGACCTCGAGAAGGCGGCCGGCGCCAAGAAGGGCGCGATCACCAAGCACATCCACCGCGTCGTCGACGCGCAGCTCGAGGGAACCGACGTGCACGAGGACGATGTCGCGCTCGTCGCCGGCGTCGACCAGAAGAACATCGAGAAGGCGCGCGATCTCGGCAACGGCCTGCTCAAGGACGTGGTCGACACGTGGGAGCAGGGCCAGGACATCCGCGAGCTGACGAACGACCTGTGCCTCCGGACCGACGGGAAGATCCAGAAGGAAGATCTCGACGCGATCATCCAGTGGGCGCTGAAGGTGCGCGAGATGTATCTCGACATCGAGTCGCGGCGCGAAGACACCCGCGAGGCAGCGGTCGACTCAGTCCGCCGGCTGGAGCAGACGTGGCAGCTGTTCCGCGACCTCGAGCCGAAGATGGTCGTCAACGACGAGCAGCTCTTCCGTGAGCTGAAGGATCGCTTCGGGTCGCCGTACGGGTTCGGCATCTACTTCCGCGGCGGTATGGGCGCGGAGTCGATCCGCGACCTGTTGCGCGACCTCGACCTCGACCTCGAGGCGGCGTCGCTCCGCGACACGATCAAGACGTCGAAGGGCCAGAAGCAGCAGCGGGCGATCAAGCGACTGAAGGTCGTCAACGCGTTCATCAAGTCCGAGAACAAGCCCGACTGGATGATCCTCGAGGCCGTGCCGGTGATCCCGCCGGAGCTGCGGCCGATGGTGCAGCTCGACGGCGGACGGTTCGCGACGTCCGACCTGAACGATCTCTACCGCCGCGTGATCAACCGCAACAACCGGTTGAAGCGGCTGCTCGATCTCGGGGCGCCCGAGATCATCGTCAACAACGAGAAGCGGATGCTGCAGGAGGCCGTCGACGCGCTGTTCGACAACGGCCGCCGCGGTCGCGCCGTCACGGGCCCGGGCAACCGGCCCCTGAAGTCGCTCTCCGACATGCTCAAGGGCAAGCAGGGCCGCTTCCGCCAGAACCTGCTCGGCAAGCGCGTCGACTACTCGGGTCGCTCGGTGATCGTCGCCGGCCCGAACCTGAGGCTGCACCAGTGCGGGCTGCCGAAGCTGATGGCACTCGAGCTCTTCAAGCCGTTCATCATGAGCCGGCTCGTCGAGCGGAAGTCCGTCCAGAACATCAAGGCGGCGAAGAAGTACGTCGACTCGATGACGCCCGAGGTGTGGGACGTGCTCGAGGAGGTGATCGCCGAGCATCCGGTGCTCCTGAACCGCGCGCCGACGCTCCACCGTCTCGGCATCCAGGCGTTCGAGCCGGTCCTGGTCGAGGGCAAGGCGATCCAGGTGCACCCGCTCGTCTGCCACGCGTTCAACGCCGACTTCGACGGCGACCAGATGGCCGTGCACCTGCCCCTGTCGGCGGAGGCGCAGGCGGAGGCGCGCATCCTGATGCTCTCCTCGAACAACATCCTCTCGCCCGCGAGCGGGCGTCCGCTCGCGACGCCGACGCAGGACATGGTGCTCGGGATGTACTACCTGACGTACTCCGAGCACGACCTGCAGGCGCTCGAGCCGTCGGCGCTCAACCCGCGGCCGCGGCGCTTCGACTCCGCCGATGAGATCGAGGTCTCGCTCGAGATGCGGGGCGTCGGGCTCCAGGAGCCGATCGAGTTCCGCTTCGACGGCGTACTGCACCTGACGACACCCGGTCGCGTGCTCTTCAACTCGGCCGTGTACCGGGCACTCGACGAACTGCTGCCGCCGGACGAGGCGCTCGAATACGACTTCGTCAACCAGACGCTCGCGAAGCCGGACACCGACCGCTACGTCCTGTCGCTGTCGGATCGCTACGGCGCGCACACGCTGGCGCCGGTGCTCGACACGATCAAGACCCTCGGCTTCCGGTACGCGACGCGCGCAGGCGTGACGATCTCGAAGAACGACATCGTCATCCCGCCCGACAAGGAGAAGATCCTCGGCGGGTACGAGAAGCGTGTCGAGGAGGTTCACCGCCAGTACGACATGGGGTTGATCACCGACGAGGAGCGGCACGAGACGATCGTCAACATCTGGACGGAGGCGACCGACACCGTCGCCGACGCGATGCAGGAGAACTTCACCGAGCTGAACCCGGTGTTCATGATGGCCAACTCCGGGGCGCGCGGTTCGTTCAAGCAGATCCGGCAGCTCGCCGGCATGCGCGGCCTGATGGCCAACCCGAAGGGCGAGATCATCGAGCGTCCGATCAAGGCCAACTTCATGGAGGGCCTGTCGGTGCTCGAGTACTTCATCTCGACCCACGGAGCCCGCAAGGGACTGGCCGACACGGCGCTGCGCACGGCCGACTCGGGCTACCTGACGCGACGCCTCGTCGACGTGTCGCAGGACGTGATCGTTCGCGAGGACGACTGCAAGACCGACGACCACATCGTCCTGCCGCTGCGTACGGCGGAGGGCTTCAACAAGTCGCTGCTCGGCCGGGTGCTGGCCGACGGCGTCCACAAGCCGCTCGCCTCCGGCAAGCCGGGCAAGACCGTGCTGGCCGAGAGGGGCGACACGGTTACGCTCGCGATGCTCGAAGAGCTCGAGACCGAGCTCGGTGACGAGCTCGAGATCCCCGTTCGGTCGGTGCTCAAGTGCCGCGCCGAGACGGGTGTCTGCAAGACCTGCTACGGCATCTTCCCGGCGACGGGCGAGATGTGCGAGATCGGCGACGCGGTCGGCATCATCGCCGCGCAGTCGATCGGCGAGCCGGGCACGCAGCTGACGATGCGGACCTTCCACACCGGCGGTGTGGCCGGCTCCGACATCACGCACGGCTTGCCGCGCGTCGTCGAGATCTTCGAGGCCCGCAACCCGAAGGGTGCCGCCGTGCTGGCAGGTGCCGCGGGTCGGGTCGAGATCGAGCCGAGCGACCGCGGGCCCAAGGTCACGATTCACCCGACCGAGGTCGGGAAGGACGGGGAGCTCGAGGATCCGGTCGAGTACCAGCTGCCGCGGCGCACGCGACTGCTCGTCACGAGCGGAGAGGTCGTGGAGCCGGGCGACGCGGTCAACGAGGGCTCGCAGAACCCGGCCGACCTGCTCGCGCTCAAGGGGTCGACGAACACCGAGCTGTACCTCGTCGGCGAGGTGCAGAAGGTCTACAAGGGCCAGGGCGTCGAGATCCACGACAAGCACATCGAGCTGATCGTCCGGCAGATGCTGAAGAAGGTCCGCGTCGAGTCGGCGGGAGAGACCGATCTCCTGCCCGGCCAGCTCGTCGACCGGGTCGTGCTCGAGCGCGAGAACGCCCGCGTGAAGAAGGCGAAGGGCGAGCTCGCGACCTACGAGCCGCTGATCCTCGGCATCACCAAGGCATCGCTGGCGACCGAGTCGTTCCTCTCGGCCGCGTCGTTCCAGGAGACGACCAAGGTGCTGACGGACGCCTCGATCGAGGGGAAGATCGACCGGCTGCTGGGGCTGAAGGAGAACGTGATCATCGGGAAGTTGATCCCGGCGGCCACCGGCCTCAAGCGGTACCGGGCGATCGAGATCGCACCCTCCGAGCCGATCGTCCGCGAGGCCTACGAGCGCGACGCGCTGCTGCAGGCGCTCGAGGAGATCGGGCAGGACGGAGGCTCGGCCACCGACTTCGGGACGCTCGGGTTGACGTTCGGCGGCGAGCCCGGATCGGACTCGACCAGCAGCCACGAGGCGGGAGAGGCCGAGGAGGTCCCGGAGGTCGACAGCCCGCTCGACGACTGAGTGCAGACGGGTGCCTGGCGCCGTTCGGTGCCAGGCACCCGGTTTGCAGCATCCAAGCCGTTTCGCTACCATGCCCGCCGGTTCGGTGGGGGCTGCCCCAAAGCGCTCCCCCGGCCATCCGTCTCTATACGACCCGCACCTAATCATCGTGCTCCCTCGCGAGTACGCACAGGAGAGACCATCTCAGCATGCCGACCGTCAACCAGCTGATCCGCAAGGGCCGCGCCAAGAAGAAGGCGAAGGTCAAGACGCCTGCGCTCGCCGGCGCGCCGCAGCGGCGCGGGGTCTGTACGCGTGTCTCCACGACGACGCCGCGCAAGCCGAATTCGGCGTTGCGCAAGATCGCGCGCGTCCGGCTGACGAACGGGATCGAGGTCGGCACGTACATCCCCGGTGAGGGGCACAACCTGCAGGAGCACTCGGTCGTGCTTGTCCGCGGCGGTCGCACGAGCGACCTGCCGGGCTTCCGCTACAAGGTGATCCGGGCCGCGCTCGACGCGTCCGGTGTCGCCGACCGCAAGCAGGGCCGCTCGAAGTACGGGGCGAAGAAGGCGGCCGGCTGATGCCGCGCAGAGCCGAGATTCAGCCCCGGCCGATCGTCGCCGACCCGGTTTACGACAGCCAGCTGGTCACGCAGCTTCAGAACCGCGTGATGCTGGACGGCAAGAAGTCGGTGGCCGAGCAGATCGTCTACTCAGCCCTCGAGAAGGTGGGCGAGAAGACGGGCCGTCCTCCGGTCGAGGTGCTGGAGCAGGCCGTGAAGACGGTCACGCCGGTGCTCGAGGTGAAGTCCCGCCGTGTCGGCGGGGCGAACTACCAGGTGCCGGTCGAGGTGCCGCAGCGGCGCGGGCGCACGCTGGCGCTGCGCTGGCTGGTCACGTTCTCGCGCGAACGCCGCGAGAAGCACATGGCCGACAAGCTGGCCGGCGAGATCCTCGATGCGCTCGAGCAGCAGGGCAACGCGTTCAAGCGCAAGGACGACATGTACAGGATGGCGCAGGCCAACAAGGCCTTCGCCCACTACCGCTGGTAAGGACTGGAGAGAGTGGCTGTAACTGAGACACGGGTAGGGCTGGACCGCGTCCGCAACATCGGGATCATGGCCCACATCGATGCGGGCAAGACCACGACGACGGAGCGGATCCTCTACTACACGGGCCGCACCCACAAGCTGGGTGAGGTGCACGAGGGTGCCGCGACGATGGACTGGATGGCGCAGGAGCAGGAGCGCGGCATCACGATCACCTCGGCCGCGACGACGGCGTTCTGGCGCGACCACCGCATCAACATCATCGATACGCCCGGGCACGTGGACTTTACCGTCGAGGTCGAGCGGAGCCTGCGCGTGCTCGACGGCGCGATCGCCGTCTTCGACTCGGTCGCCGGGGTGCAGCCGCAGTCCGAGACCGTCTGGCGCCAGGCCGACAAGTACAAGGTCCCGCGGATCGCCTTCATCAACAAGATGGACCGCACCGGCGCGAACTTCTTCGCCGCCGTGCAGTCGATGCGCGACCGCCTCGGCGCCAACCCGGTGCCGATCCAGATCCCGATCGGCCAGGAGGATCAGTTCCGCGGCGTCGTCGATCTCGTCGAGATGAAGGCCGTCATCTACAAGGACGATCTCGGCCAGGAGTTCGACGTCACGGAGATCCCGGCCGAGCTCTCCGAGCAGGCGGCCGAGTACCACCATCAGATGATCGACGCGATCTCGCACTTCGACGACGAGGTGCTGGAGGCCTACCTCGAGGACGAGGCGTCGGTCGGCGCCGAGATGATCAGGCGCGCCGTTCGCGCCGGCACCCTCTCCGACGAGATCACCCCCGTCCTGCTCGGCAGCGCCTTCAAGAACAAGGGCGTCCAGCCGCTGCTCGACGCGGTCATCGACTACCTCCCGAGCCCGCTCGACGTTCCTCCGGTATCGGGGCTCGACCCCAAGACCGAGGGCGAGGCGCAGCGGAAGGCGTCGGAGGACGAGCCGTTCAGCGCGCTCGCATTCAAGGTGATGTCCGATCCGTACGTCGGCAAGCTGACGTACTTCCGCGTCTACTCGGGACGGCTGAAGGCCGGCGACCGCGTGCTCAACACGACCACGGGCAAGACCGAGCGGATCGGCCGCATCCTCCAGATGCACGCCAACCATCGCGAGGAGCGCGAGGAGATCGGCGCAGGTGAGATCGCCGCGGGCGTCGGGCTGAAGGCGACGACCACCGGCGATACGCTTGCCATCGAGAGCGCGCCGATCGTGCTCGAGTCGATGACGTTCCCGGAGCCCGTGATCTCGGTCGCCGTCGAGCCCAAGTCGAAGGCCGACCAGGACAAGCTCGGCAGCGGCCTTGCGCGGCTCGCCGACGAGGATCCGACCTTCCGCGTCACGAGCGACGAGGAGACCGGCCAGACTTTGATCGCCGGCATGGGCGAGCTCCACCTGGAGATCATCGTCGACCGGCTCAAGCGTGAGTTCAACGTCGACGCGAACGTCGGCCGCCCACAGGTGGCCTACCGCGAGACGATCTCCAAGCCGGCCGAGAAGGTCCAGGGCAGGTTCGTCCGCCAGACCGGCGGCTCCGGCCAGTACGGCGACGCCGTGATCAATCTGCTGCCGCAGGAGCCCGGCAAGGGCTACGAGTTCGTCGACAAGATCGTCGGCGGCAAGATCCCGAAGGAGTACATCAAGCCGGTCGACGAGGGCATCCGGGAGGCGATGGGCTCCGGCGTCCTCGCCGGCTATCCGGTTGTCGACGTGAAGGTCGAGCTCGTCGACGGCTCCTACCACGACGTCGACTCGAGCGAGCGGGCCTTCAAGATCGCCGGTTCGATGGCGTTCAAGGAAGCGATGAAGCGGGCGAAGCCGAAGCTGCTGGAGCCGGTCATGGCGGTGGAGGTGACGACTCCCGAGGACTACATCGGCGACGTCATGGGCAACCTCAACTCACGCCGCGGCCGCATCGAGCACATGGAGCCGGTCGGCAACGCACAGCTCGTGAAGGCGGTCGTTCCGCTGAGCGAGATGTTCGGCTACGCCACCGACCTGCGCTCGATGACCCAGGGGCGCGCAGATTTCCACATGGAGTTCGACCGGTACGAGGAAGTGCCGGCATCGATCGCGAGCGAGATCACCGAGCGCGGCTCGGGATCCTAAGTCAAAGGAAAGGACGAATGGCCAAGCAGAAGTTCGAGCGCACGAAGCCGCACGTCAACGTCGGCACGATCGGGCACATCGACCACGGAAAGACCACGCTGACGGCGGCGATCACGAATGTGCTCGCCAAGCAGGGCGGCGGCGTTGCGAAGAGCTTCGCCGAGATCGACAACGCTCCCGAGGAGCGGCAGCGCGGTATCACGATCAACACCTCGCACGTCGAGTACGAGACGGCGAACCGGCATTACGCGCATGTCGATTGCCCGGGCCACGCCGACTACATCAAGAACATGATCACGGGTGCCGCGCAGATGGACGGCGCCATCCTCGTCGTCTCGGCCGCCGACGGCCCGATGCCGCAGACGCGCGAGCACATCCTGCTCGCGCGCCAGGTCGAGGTGCCGGCGATCGTCGTCGCGCTGAACAAGGCCGACATGGTCGACGACCCCGAGCTGCTCGAGCTCGTCGAGCTGGAGGTGCGCGAGCTCCTCTCCAAGTACGAGTTCCCCGGCGACGACATCCCGGTCATCCAGGTCTCCGCGCTGAAGGCGCTCGAGGGCGACGAGGCCTGGGAGGCGAAGATCGTCGAGCTGATGGACGCCGTCGACTCCTACATCCCGGAGCCGACGCGCGACGTCGACAAGCCCTTCCTGATGCCGATCGAGGACGTCTTCACGATCACCGGCCGCGGCACCGTCGTGACCGGGCGCGTCGAGCAGGGGAAGATCGAGGTAGGCAACGAGATCGAGATCGTCGGCATCCACGAGAAGGTGGAGAAGACGGTCGTCACCGGGCTCGAGATGTTCCAGAAGTCGCTCGATTTCGCCCAGGCGGGCGACAACGCGGGCGCGCTTCTCCGCGGCGTCAAGCGCGAGGATGTCGAGCGCGGGCAGGTGCTCGCGAAGCCCGGGTCGATCACGCCGCACACGCAGTTCAATGCAGAGGTGTACGTCCTGTCCAAGGACGAGGGCGGGCGGCACACGCCGTTCTTCAACGGCTACCGGCCGCAGTTCTACTTCCGGACGACGGACGTGACCGGCTCGATCAAGTTGCCGGAGGGCCAGGAGATGGTCATGCCGGGCGACAACACGAACATGGAGATCGAGATGATCCAGCCGATCGCCATGGACGAGGGCCTGCGCTTCGCGATCCGCGAGGGCGGTCGTACGGTCGGTGCCGGCGTCGTCACGAAGATCCTCAAGTAGCGACGAGGGCTGAAGAGAAATGGCACAGGGAAAAATCCGGATCCGCCTGAAGGGCTACGACCATCAGCAGCTGGACCGGTCGGCCCAGCAGATCGTCGACACCGCGCAGCGCAGCGGCGCGACGATCACTGGGCCGGTCCCTCTGCCGACCGAGAAGAACGTCTACTGCGTGATCCGCAGCCCGTTCAAGGACAAGGACTCGCGCGAGCACTTCGAGATCCGCACGCACAAGCGCCTCATCGACATCCTCAGCCCGACCCCGAAGACGATCGACCAGCTGATGCGCCTCGATCTCCCGGCGGGCGTCGACATCGAGATCAAGCTCTAGGACGCAGTGATGCCCAAAGGAATCCTCGGGAAGAAGCTCGGCATGACCCAGGTGTTCGACCCCGAGACGGGGCGAGTCACCCCGGTCACCGTGATCGAGGCCGGCCCGTGCCCGGTCGTGCAGGTGCGGACCGAGGACGCGGACGGCTATGAGGCCGTGCAGCTCGCTTTCGACCCGGTCGCCGACCGCAAGCTGACCAGGGCCGAGCGCGGCCATCTCGCGAAGTTCAAGGTCGGTGCGCACCGGAGGCTGGTCGAGTTCCGCGGCGGCATCGACGGTGCGGTCGAGGGTGAGACCGTGACGGTGTCGCTGTTCGAGCCGGGCGACAAGGTCAAGGTCGCCGGCATCGGGATCGGCAAGGGCTTTCAGGGCACGATCAAGCGCCACAACTTCAGTTCGGGCCCGCGTTCGCATGGCTCGCACAACATCCGCAAGCCCGGATCGATCGGTGCGTCTGCGACCCCCTCCCGCGTGTTCAAGGGAATCAAGATGGCCGGCCGGATGGGCGGCAAGCGCGTCACCCAGCTCGGGCTGACCGTGCACGACGTCGACGCCGACCGGAACCTGCTGCTCGTCAAGGGCGCGGTCCCCGGTCCGCGGAACGGGCTCGTCGAGGTGAGAGGCTGATGTCGAGCGCACCCCAACTCGACCTCTCGGGCAAGAAGGCCAAGGATGTCTCGCTCGACGACGCCGTCTTCGCGGCCGAGGTCAAGCCGCATCTCGTCCACGAGGCCGTGCGCTCCGAGCTGAACGCCGATCGCTCCGGCACCGCTGCGACGAAGAGCCGTGGGCTCGTCTCCGGCGGTCGCGCGAAGCCGTGGCGCCAGAAGGGCACCGGCCGGGCGCGCCAGGGCACGATCCGCGCGCCGCAGTTCACCGGCGGCGGTCACGCGTTCGCGAAGGAGCCCCGCCAGTACGTGCAGAAGGTGAACAGGAAGGCGGCGAAGGCCGCGCTGCGCTCGGCGCTCGCGAGCCACGCCGGTGAAGGGACGATCGCGATCGTCTCCGCTTCGTCGTTCGACGAGCCGTCGACCAAGGCCGCCAAGGGCCTGGTCGAGGGTGCCCGGCTCCCAACGCCCCTCGTCGTCGTCGCCCAGCCGGAAGAGCAGGCGCTGATCCGGAGCTTCCGCAACCTCGAGCGGGTCGCGATCATCTCGCCCGCCGAGCTCGAGGTTGCCGCCGTCGTCTGGGCGCGCTCGCTGCTCGTCACCGAGGGCGCGCTGCCCGTCGTCACCGGGAGGGCTATTTAGTGGTCACCTCCGGCACGCCTCGCACCCGTCAGCTCGCTGCAACGCTCCGCGCCGGTGCGTCCTCGGTCGCGCCCGTAGCCTCCGGCTACGAACGCTCCCTGCGTCCTTCCGTCGCGGGCGTTTCGCGGCTGCCGCGCACGATCCGTACCGGAGGTGACCACTGATGCACGCATCACAGGTCGTGATCAAGCCGATCGTCTCCGAGAAGAGCTACGAGGCGACGACGCGCGGCAGCTACACGTTCAAGGTCCATCCGGACGCGCACAAGACGCAGATCCGCCAGGCCGTCGAGGAGCTCTTCGACGTCAAGGTCGAGCGCGTCAACGTCGTCAAGGTCGCCGCCAAGCCCAAGCGGCGGGGGCTGCACCGCGGCGTGCGCCCCGCCTGGAAGAAGGCTGTGGTGCAGCTGCGCCCCGGCGACACGATCGAGATCTTCCAGGGAGCCCAGATCTAGTCATGCCAGTCAGACGATTCAAGCCGACGAGCCCCGGTCGCCGCTTCATGACCGTCTCCGACTTCGCCGAGGTGACGAAGTCGACGCCGGAGAAGAAGCTGACCGAGAAGCTGACGAAGAAGGGCGGCAGGAACAACAACGGCCGCATCACGACGCGCCACCAGGGCGGTGGCCACAAGCGCCGCTACCGGGTCGTCGATTTCAAACGGACCAAGGACGGAGTGCCGGCGAAGGTGGCCGCGGTCGAGTACGACCCGAACCGCTCCGCGCGCATCGCGCTGCTCCATTACGCGGACGGCTTCAAGAGCTACATCCTCGCGCCGGCCGGTCTTCGGGTCGGCTCGATGGTGCAGTCGGGGCCGGACGCCGACATCAAGCCCGGGAATGCGCTGCCGCTCGAGAACATCCCGACCGGCACGCTCATCCACAACGTCGAGCTGAAGCCCGGCCGCGGCGGGCAGATGGCGCGCTCGGCGGGATCGGGCATCCAGCTCGTCGCCAAGGACGCCGGCTACGCGACACTGCGGCTGCCCTCGGGTGAGATGCGCCGCGTGCTGCTCACCTGCCGGGCGACCGTCGGACAGGTCGGGAACGTCGACCACGGCAACATCACCGGCGGCAAGGCGGGCCGCAGCCGCTGGCTCGGCAAGCGCCCGACCGTGCGCGGCTCGGCGATGAACCCCGTCGACCATCCGCACGGCGGTGGCGAGGGCAAGTCGAAGGGCGGCCGGCATCCGGTCACGCCGTGGGGCGTCCCGACGCTCGGCAAGCGCACCCGCTCGAAGCACAAGGAATCGGACAAGCTGATCGTTCGCGGCCGTCGCCGCGGGAAGGACAAGCGGTGATCGTAGACTTGGCGGAGATCACAAACAGCGGAGGTACCGGCTTGCCGGTGCCGGAGCGGGATCATGAGTAGATCGAGCAAGAAAGGGCCTTTCGTCGAGGAGCGGCTGCTCGGCCGCATCGAGGCGATGAACACGTCGGGCTCGAAGCAGATGGTGCGCACCTGGTCGCGCTCGAGCACGGTCTTCCCGCAGATGGTCGGGCACACGATCGCGGTCCACGACGGCCGCAAGCACGTGCCCGTGTTCATCTCCGAGCAGATGGTCGGGCACAAGCTCGGCGAATTCGCACCCACGCGGCACTTCCGCGGCCACGCCGGTGATCAGAAGACCCAGGTGAAGAAGCGCTAGTGGCCGCGGGAACCGATACCTCCCGGACCGTCCAGGCGGTCGCGAAGTTCGTCCACGTGTCGCCCCGCAAGGCGCGGCTCGTGACCGAGCACATCCGTGGCCGCACGGTCCCCGAGGCGAGGACCGTGCTTGCGTTCACCGAGCGCGCAGCCGCGATCGAGGTCGAGAAGGTGCTGAGCTCCGCCGTGGCCAATGCCGAGTCGAATCCGGCATTGCTCTGGCGCGGTGACGATCTCGTCGTCGCCGCCGCCTACGTCGACGAAGGGCCGACGATCAAGCGGTGGCGCGCCCGTGCGCGCGGCCGCGTCGCCCGCATCCGCAAGCGCACGTGCCACATCACGATCAAGGTCGCCCAGAAGGAGACGAACGGCTAATGGGACAGAAAGTTCATCCGGGCGGTCTCCGCGTCGGCGTCATCCACGACTGGAAGTCGAACTGGATGGTCGGCAAGAAGGAGTTCGCAGGCGCCCTGATCGAGGACATCCGGATCCGCGAGCACATCCTGAAGAAGCTGTCGCACGCGGGGTTGTCGGACATCCTGATCCGCAAGGACAAGCAGCGGATCACGATCGACATCTACACCGCTCGGCCCGGCATCGTGATCGGCAAGTCCGGCGTCGAGGTCGATGCGCTGCGCAAAGAAGTGCACGCGATGACGCAGAAGAACGTGCACATCAACATCAACGAGATCAAGCGCCCTGAGCTGGACGCAAAGCTCGTCGCGCAGTCGATCGCGGAGCAGCTGCAGAACCGCGTCTCATTCCGTCGCGCCATGAAGCGGTCGCTCGCCTCGGCGATTCGCTCCGGGGCGGCCGGCGTGAAGGTGCAGTGCTCGGGCCGCCTCGGCGGTTCGGAGATGAGCCGCTCCGAGCAGTACTCGGAGGGCCGCGTGCCGCTGCACACGATCCGCGCCGACATCGACTACGGCTTCGTCGAAGCCAAGACCCCGACCGGCCGCATCGGCGTCAAGGTCTGGATCAACAAGGGCGAGATCATGCCCGAGGGTTACGGCGTGCCCGGCGGCACGCGGGAGACGCGCCTGGGCGACCAGGACACCGCCCGCCGTCGCGGCGGCGTCACCGAGGGGCTCGGCGCCTCGCGCGAGTCCGGCCGTGGACGCCAGCAGGATCGTGAAGGGCTCGGCCCGGTGCGCCGCGGGCGTCCCGGCCAGCGGAGCGGTGGCGGCCGCGGCCGCGGAGCCGCCTCCGGATCGACGTCCGGCGCCGGTCGCCCGGCCTCCACCTCGGGTCGTCCCCCCTCGGATCGCTCGCGCGGCGCCTCGCAGTCGTCGCGGCGGCGCCCGGCTGCCGAGCAGCCGCCGGCGGTCGACGAGACCACGGTCGCGCCCGCCGAGGAGACGGTCGTCGAGACGCCCGAAGTGACCCCCGAGGTCACGCCCGAGGTCACGCCCGAGGCCGCCGCACCGGCGCCCGCTCCGGAAGCCGAGGCGGCTCCGCCAAAGAAGCCGGCCGCGCGCCGCAAGAAGGCTGACGACTGATGCTGCTCCCGAGGAAGACCAAGTTCCGCAAGGTCCATCGTGGTCGCCGCCGCGGCGAGACCAAGGGCCAGGCCACCGTCCAGTTCGGCGAGTACGGGATCAAGGCGCTCGAGAACGGCTGGGTGACCAACCGGCAGATCGAGGCCGCCCGCATCGCGATGACGCGCAAGATCAAGCGCGGCGGGAAGGTGTGGATCAACGTCTTCCCCGACAAGCCGTTCACCAAGAAGCCGGCGGAGACCCGCATGGGCAAGGGCAAGGGCTCGCCCGAGGGATGGGTCGCAGTCGTCAAGCCGGGCCGCGTCATGTTCGAGCTCGCCGGGGTGTCGGAGCCGCTCGCCAAGGAGGCGCTGCGGCTCGCCGGGCAGAAGCTCCCGATCAAGACCAAGTTCGTGACGCGCGAGGGTGGTGATCTGTTTGCGGGCTAAGGACATGCGTGACCTGACCGACGACGAGCTCGAGCTTCGCCTCGCCGACACGCGGCAGGAGCTGTTCCACCTCCGCTTCCAGGCGGCGGCCGGCGCGCTGGAGAACACCGCGCGCCTCAAGCTCGCCAAGCGCGAGATCGCGCGCATCTTGACCGTTCAGCACGACCGAAATGTGAGGGTGAAGAGCTAGATGGCGGACGACGAGAAGAACGAGACGACGGACGAGAGCCAGGTGCCTGGCACCTCGGCGACGGACGAGACGCCCGAGGCGGTCGAGGAGCAGGTGCCTGGCACCTTGACGAGCGATGAGGCCGCCGATGCGCCTGAAGAGGTGCCAGGCACCGACCCCGAGCCTGCTGCGGAAGCCGAGCCTGCCGCCGAGGCAGAGCCGGAGCCTGCCGTCGAAGTGGCGCCCGAAGCGCCGGCCAAGCCCGCCCCCTCGCGCAAGCACGTGCCGCGCTCGCAGCGGCGCACCCGGCCGCGCCCCAAGCGCGAGCCTGCCGTCCCGCGCAAGCCGATCACCCGGCTGCCGAAGCCCGAGGGCGACCGCGGCCGGCGCCAGGAGCGCCGCGGGGTCGTCGTCTCGGACGCGGGCGACAAGACGATCGTCGTCAAGGTCGACGTGACCAAGAGCCACCCGCGCTACAAGAAGGTCGTGCGCCGGAGCGTCAAGTTCCACGCCCACGACGAGCAGAACTCGGCCGGGGTCGGCGACACGGTGCGCATCGTCGAGACGCGGCCGCTGTCGAAGACCAAGCACTGGCGCCTCGCCGAGATCGTCGAGAAGGCGAAATAAGGCAAGCGATGATCCAGCAAGAGACACGCCTGAAGGTCGCCGACAACACGGGTGCGCGTGAGCTACTCTGCATTCGCGTTGCGGGCGGCTCTCGTCGTCGCTACGCGCGTGTCGGCGACATCATCACCGCGACCGTCAAGAGCGCAGCCCCGCAGGGCGCGATCAAGAAGGGCGAAGTGGTGAAGGCCGTCGTCGTGCGCACGAAGAAGCCCTTCGGTCGCGACGACGGAACGCTGATCGCGTTCGACGAGAACGCGGCGGTGATCATCGACAACGCACGAAACCCGCGTGGAACGCGCATCTTCGGGCCCGTCGCCCGCGAGCTGCGCGAGAAGAACTTCATGAAGATCGTGAGTCTGGCTCCAGAGGTGCTTTGAGATGGCGTTGAAAGTCAAGAAGGGCGACACGGTGCAGATGCTGACCGGGAAGGACCGCGGCAAGCAAGGCCGCGTTCTCGAAGCGATCCCGCGCGACCGCAAGGTGCTCGTCGAAAACCTGAACATCCAGAAGCGGCACCGCAAGCCGCGTCCGATCCGCGACGCGAGCCGGATGGGCGGGACGCAGATGATGCCGGGCGGGATCATCGACCGCGCGTCGATCGTCGACGTCTCGAACGTGATGGTCGTCTGCCCGACTTGCAAGCTGCCGACCCGCATCGGCTACCGGTTCAAGGAGGCCAAGGGCGGGGAGGCGGTCAAGGTGCGCGTCTGCAAGCGCGAAGGCTGCGGCCAGGAGATCGATCGGTGAGCGTGACCGAGGAGACCTACGTGCCGCGCCTCAAGCAGCGCTACAACACCGAGCTCCGTGGGAAGCTCAAGGACGAGCTCGCGCTCGAGTCGCTCATGCAGACTCCGACCGTTTCGAAGATCACGCTGAACATGGGCGTCGGTGAGGGCAAGACCGACGCCAAGCAGATCGATGCCGCGCTCGAAGAGCTGACGATCATCGCCGGCCAGCGCGCGCAGGTGCGTCGCGCCCGGAAGTCGATCGCACAGTTCAAGATCCGCGAAGGAATGCCCGTCGGCGTGCGCGTCACGCTGCGCGGCGACCGGATGTGGGAGTTTCTCGACCGGCTCGTCTCGATCGCGCTGCCCCGGATTCGCGACTTCCGCGGTCTGAGCCCCGATTCGTTCGACGGCCGCGGCAACTACTCGCTGGGCGTACGCGAGCAGATCATCTTTCCCGAGATCGACTACGACAGCATCAACCAGATCCGCGGCCTCGACGTCGCGATCACGACGACCGCCGTCGACGACACGCAGGCCCGCGCGCTCCTCACGGAGCTCGGTCTTCCGTTCGCGGCGGAAGGGCAGAGGAGCTAAGGAGCGATGGCGAAAAAGTCGTTGGTCGTCAAGGCCTCGCGGCCGCAGAAGTACGAGGTTCGCAACTACACGCGCTGCAACCGCTGCGGGCGTCCGCGTGCCGTCTTCAAGAAGTTCGGGCTCTGCCGTATCTGCCTGCGGGAGCTCGCCCATCAGGGCGTGATCCCCGGCATGACGAAGAGCTCCTGGTAGGAGGACCGAGAACAGACATGCTCACCGATCCAGTCGCAGACATGCTCACGCGCATCCGCAACGCCAACAAGGCGCTGCACGATCGCGCGGAGATGCCGAACTCGAAGCTGAAGGTCGAGATCGCTCGCATCCTCAAGGAAGAGGGCTATATCCGCGACTTCCACATCGCGGAGACGGGCACGCACCCGACGCTCGTGGTCGAGTTGAAATACGGCCGGGGCCGCGAGCGCGTGTTGACCGACCTCAAGCGAGTGTCGAAGCCCGGTCGGCGCATCTACGCCGGCAAGGACCGCCTCCCGCGCGTGCTCGGCGGCATGGGCACCGCGATCCTGTCCACCTCCCGCGGCGTCGTCACGAGCCGCACCGCCGAGCGCGAGGGCATCGGCGGCGAAGTGATCTGTTTCGTCTGGTAACGCCAAATGAGTCGCATCGGCAAGAGACCCATCGACGTGCCCGCAGGCGTGACCGTGTCGGTCGATCCCGGCGTCGTCACCGTGTCCGGCCCGAAGGGTCAGCTCGAGCAGGTCGTGCCGACCCGGATCGGGATCACCCAGGAGGACGGGTCGATCCTCGTCACGCGCCCCACCGAGCGCGGAGAGGATCGCGCGCTCCACGGCCTGACGCGGACGTTGATCGCGAACATGGTCGAGGGCGTGACCGAAGGCTTCGAGAAGCGCCTCGAGATTCAGGGCGTCGGCTACCGTGCGGCCATGTCCGGATCCGAGCTCGAGCTGCAGGTCGGCTACTCCCACACGGTGAAGGTGAAGCCGCGCGACGGCGTCTCGTTCGAGGTGCCGATCCCGACCCAGGTGATCGTGCGCGGCATCGACAAGCAGGTCGTCGGCCAGACGGCCGCCGAGATCCGCAAGGTCCGGCCGCCCGAGCCCTACAAGGGCAAGGGCATCCGCTACGAGGGCGAGTTCGTCCGCCGGAAGGTCGGAAAAAGAGCATGAGCCGTAGGCTCGACGGAGGCTCACAGAGAGCGGAGGTGGCAGCTTTGCTGCCACTGGAGCGGGTGCTTTGAGCTCGAGGCTGTCGACGAGAGAAGCTCGCCTGCGGCGCCACCGGCGCGTGCGCGGCAAGGTCCGCGGCACCGCCGAGCGTCCACGCCTGGTCGTGTTCCGCTCGAACCGCGGCATCTTCGCGCAGCTCGTCGACGACGACTCCGGCCGTACGCTCGCCGCGTCGTCGTGGCTCGACCTCGGCAAGGCGGAGGGCGACAAGAGCGCTCAGGCCGCGGAGGTCGGAAAGGCCCTTGCCGCCGGCGCGAAGAAGGCCGGCATTGATCGCGCCGTCTTCGACCGCGGCGGCTACCTGTTCCACGGTCGCGTCAAGGCGCTGGCCGACGGCGCCCGCGAAGGAGGACTGACTTTCTAATGGCGATCGATGTTGCCGAGACGAGAGAGCTGAAGGAGCGCGTGGTCGAGATCAACCGCGTCGCCAAGGTGGTCAAGGGCGGCCGGCGGTTCTCGTTCACCGCGCTCGTCGTGATCGGCGACGAGGTCGACCGCGTCGGGGTCGGCTACGGCAAGGCCCGTGAGGTCCCGCTTGCGATCTCGAAGGCCGTCGACGATGCGAAGAAGAACCTCTTCACCGTCCCGAAGCACGGACAGACGATCACCCACGAGTCGCTCGGCCGGTTCGACGCCGCCCGCGTTCTCCTGCGCCCGGCTTCGCCGGGAACGGGCGTCATCGCCGGCGGCGGCGTGCGCGCGGTGCTCGAGCTCGGCGGCATCCGCGACGTGCTCGCGAAGTCGCTCGGGACGACCAACCCGATCAACATGCTCAAGGCGGCCGAGGCGGCTCTCCGCCAGCTGAGGCGGCCCGAGGAGGTCGCGAAGGCGCGCGGCCTGACGATCAGCCAGGTGCTTCCCTACAAGGCGCCGGCGCAGGATGCGGAGCCGGGAAGCACTGCGGAGCCGGCCGGGACGGCGAAGTCCGACAGCACTGCGGAGCCGGCCGGGACGGCGAAGTCCGACAGCACTGCGGAGCCGGCCGGGACGGCGAAGCCCGACAGCACTGCGGAGCCGGCCGGGACGGCGAAGCCCGACAGGACAGCGGAGGTGAGCGCGGATGGCGAAGCTCAAGGCTGACGCAGGTGCGTAGCGCGATCGGCCAGACGCAGCGCCACCGTGGCACACTGCGGGCTCTCGGCCTGGGGCGGATCGGCAAGCAGTCCGAGCAGGAGGCCGGGCCGGTCGTCGAGGGCATGCTGCGGAAGGTCCGTCACCTCGTGAAGGTCGAAGAAGAAGCCTGATGCCCGGCGAGCTCAACCTGTCGAACCTCAAGCCGGCGCAGGAGCGGAAGGCCCGCAAGCGCGTCGGCCGGGGCCTCGGTTCGGGCAAGGGCCGCTACTCGGGGCGCGGGATCAAGGGCCAGAAGTCCCGCGCCGGATCGCACGCGATGCGCGCGGGATTCGAGGGCGGCCAGATGCCGCTCAGCATGCGCACCGCCAAGCTGCGCGGCAACACCTCGGCCGACGCGATGCCGATCGGCCCCTTCCGCACCGTGACGCAGGGTGTGAACGTCCGCGACCTCGACCGTTTCGAGGCCGGGGACGAGGTGACGCCCGAGACGCTGAAGGCAAAGGGGCTGATCCGGTCTCTGCGCAAGGACGTGAAGCTGCTCGGCTCGGGTGAGCTGACCAAGAAGCTGACGATCACCGTGCACGCTGCCTCGGAGACGGCACGTGAGAAGGTCGAGGCCGCGGGTGGCTCGCTGACCGTTCTTCGCGAGCCAAAGCAGCGGAAGCCGAAGAACCTGAAGCGCCGCCCGGAGGGCCGCACCCGGTCGGCCGGCGACGGTGCCGACGACGAGCCTGCGGGCGAGGAGAGCTAGAGGATGCTGAGCTGGCTCGCGAACGCGTGGCGCGTGCCGGAGCTGCGGAAGCGCCTGCTGTTCACGGCGTTCATCCTCTCCGTGTACCGACTCGGGTCGTTCTTGCCGGCACCGGGAGTCGACTCGGCGCAGATCGAGAGCTTCTTCAACAACAACGGCGGCTCGATCCTCGGCCTGCTCAACCTGTTCTCGGGCTCCGCACTCTCGCGCTTCTCGATCTTCGCGCTCGGGATCATGCCGTACGTCACGGCTTCGATCATCCTGCAGCTGCTGACTGTCGTCATCCCCTCGCTCGAGCAGTTGCAGAAGGAGGGTGAAGCGGGCTACGCCAAGATCAACCAGTACACCCGCTACCTGACCGTGGCACTCGCGGCCGCTCAGGCTGCCGGGTACGCGTATCTCTTCCACCGGGAGGGCGCGCTGCCCGCGAACCCCGGTCGGCTCGTGCTGATCATCGTCACCCTGACGGCCGGTACGACGTGCCTGATGTGGATGGGCGAGATGATCACCAAGCGGGGAATCGGGAACGGCATCTCGCTGCTGATCTTCGCCTCGATCCTCACGTCCGCTCCGGCGGGGATCAACGCCTGGATCAACGGTGGGCCGCTCGAGAAGCTGTTCTTCCCGCTGATCGCGCTCGGCGTCGTCGTCTCGGTCGTGTTCGTGCAGGAGGGCCAGCGGCGGATCCCGATCCAGTACGCGAAGCGAGTGGTGGGACGCAGGCAGACGACCGGTGGCTCGACGTACATGCCGCTGCGCGTGAACATGGCCGGCGTGATCCCGGTGATCTTTGCCGCCGCGCTGCTCGCGCTGCCGCAGACGCTCGGCTCGTTCCTGCCCGGAACGCAGACGTTCATCAACCAGCACTTCTCGCCGGCCTCGTCGACGTACCTCCTCGTCGAGGCGCTGCTGATCGTCGTCTTCACGTTCTTCTACACGGCCGTGCAGTTCAACCCGGTTGACCAGGCCGACAACCTCCGCAAGAACGGCGGCTATATCCCGGGGATTCGCCCGGGCCCGCCGACGGCCCAGTACCTGGACCGCGTCCTCACCCGCCTGACCCTGCCCGGCTCGCTGTTCCTCGCGGCGGTGGCGGTGCTGCCGTCGATCTTCATCAACCACTTCGGCTTCTCGCAGGCGACCTCACGGGCCCTCGGAGGAACGTCCGTCCTGATCGTGGTCGGCGTCGCGCTCGACACGATGCGCCAGATGGAGTCGCAGATGATGATGCGCTCGTACGAAGGATTCCTACGCTGAACCTCTTGCTCCTCGGCCCGCAGGGATCCGGCAAGGGGACGCAGGCCCAGCGAATCGCCGCCGAGTTTGGAATCCCGCACATCTCGACAGGCGACATGTTCCGGGCTGCGATCGCCGAAGGGACCCCGCTCGGCCGGCGCGTGCAGCCGATTCTCGATCGCGGTGAGCTCGTGCCCGACGCCCTGACGATCGAGCTGATCGGAAATCGACTCTCCGCCCCCGACGCGGCCGAGGGCTTCGTCCTCGACGGCTTCCCGCGCAACCTCGAACAGGCGGCAGCCCTCGACGAATTGCTCGAGGACCTCGGTCGCCGGCTCGACGCCGTGGTCTTCCTCGACCTCCCCGACGAGGTCGCCGTCGACCGCCTGCTCAGACGCGCACTGCTCGAGAGCCGCTCCGACGACACGCCCGAGGTGATCGACCGGCGCCTCCGCACCTACCATGCCGAGACGGAACCGGCCGTCGAGCACTACCGGCTGACCGGCCGTCTCGTCCCGGTGGATGCCGGGCGGGACATCCACGAGGTCTGGGAAGAGACGCAGGCGGCGCTCGAGCATCTTCGAAGGACGACCGCGTGATCATCCGCAAGAGCCAACGTGAGATCGACACGATGAGCCGCGCCGGCGCAGTCGTCGCAGGCACGCTGGCGCTGCTCGAGCAGCAGATTCAGCCTGGTATCACGACCGCCGAGCTCGATGCGATCGCAGAGGAGTTCATCCGCTCACACGGCGGCATACCGACCTTCAAGGGCTACAAGGGCTACCCGGCCGCAACCTGTTTGTCGCCGAACGACATGGTCGTCCACGGCATCCCCGGGCCGGGCGCCCTCGACGACGCCGACATCCTCTCCGTCGATGTCGGCGTCACCCTCGACGGCTTCGTCGCCGACTCGGCCTGGACGTTCCCGGTCGGGACGATCACCTCCGACGCCCAGCGCTTGCTCGACGCCTGTCGCGCCGCGCTCGCCGCGGGGATCGAGCAGGCAGTGCTCGGGAACGCCGTCTCCGACATCTCGCGCGCCGTCCAGGAGGCCACCGAGGGCGCCGGGTTCAGCGTCATCCGCAGCCTCGTCGGACACGGCGTCGGGCGCTCGATGCACGAGGATCCGCAGGTCCCGAACTTCGTGTCGTCGCACCGCGGGCCGGAGCTTCGCGAGGGGATGACGATCGCGATCGAGCCGATGATCACGGCCGGTGGCCCAGAGGTCTACCTGCACGACGACGGGTGGTCGATCTCGACCTCGGACGGCTCGCTGGCCGCCCATTTCGAGCACACCGTCGCGGTGACCGCAGAGGGCCCCCGGGTGCTCACTGAGGCTGCGGAGGTCCTGGTACGATGACGTTCCGCGTCGGCAGGCGAACGTCTGCACGCATCCTTTTGCCATGAAAGTACGCCCTTCCGTCAAACCCATGTGCGAGCGCTGCCGCGTGATCAAGCGGCATGGGCGCACCATGGTCATCTGCACGAACAACCCGCGTCACAAGCAGCGTCAGGGATAGGAGCGAGATTGGCCCGGATCGCAGGCGTCAACCTGCCAAACCAGAAGCGACTCGAGATCGGCCTCACCTACATCTACGGGATCGGGCAGCCGTCGGCGCTCAAGATCTGTGAGGCGCTCGGGCTCTCGCCGGACACCAAGGTTCGCGACCTCACCGAGGACGAGGTCGCCAAGCTCCGCGACTACATCGATGCCAACCAGCAGGTCGAGGGCGACCTGCGCCGCGAGCGGACGCAGGCGATCAAGCGCCTCTCCGAGATCGGCGCCTACCGGGGCCTGCGCCACCGGCGCAACCTCCCCGCGCGCGGCCAGCGCACGAAGACCAATGCCCGCACGCGCAAGGGCCCGAAGAAGACCGTCGGCCGCGGCAAGAAGGCGAAGTAGCGTGGCCCCACCCAGGAGAGCCGCGACGCGCGGTCGCACGCGCCGCCGCGTCCGCAAGAACATCGCGATCGGTCAGGCGCACATCAAGACATCGTTCAACAACACGATCGTCGCGCTGACCGACCACGAGGGCAACGTGATCGTGTGGGAGTCGGCCGGCTCGGCCGGCTTCAAGGGCTCGCGCAAGTCGACGCCCTTCGCAGCGCAGGTGACGGCCGACTCGGCAGCGCGTAAGGGAATGGAGCACGGCCTGCAGAAGGTCGAGGTCTTCGTCAAGGGGCCCGGCTCGGGTCGCGAGACGGCGATCCGTTCGCTCCAGGCGGCAGGACTCGAGATCCT
The DNA here is from genome assembly GCA_963742605.1 of uncultured Thermoleophilia bacterium. Classification (GTDB taxonomy): domain Bacteria; phylum Actinomycetota; class Thermoleophilia; order Gaiellales; family Gaiellaceae; genus PALSA-600. The sequence goes on from CAVUNA010000009.1 coordinate 26,510, forward strand.
CGGCGTCAAGGACGTCTCGCCGCAGGCCCACAACGGCGTCCGCCAGAAGAAGCGGAGGCGTGTCTAGTGGCTCGCGACCGCTCGCCCAAGTGCAAGCAGTGCCGCCGCGAGGGCATCAAGCTCTTCCTCAAGGGTGAGCGCTGCCTGACCGAGAAGTGCGCGATCGAGCGCCGGTCGTATCCGCCGGGCGAGCACGGCCGCGGCCGGATCAAGCAGAGCGAGTACCTCCTGCAGCTGCGTGAGAAGCAGAAGGCCCGCCGCTACTACGGGCTGCTCGAGACGCAGTTCCGCACGTATTACGACAAGGCCAACAAGCAGGGAGGCATCACAGGCGACAACCTCCTGCGGATGCTCGAGACACGACTCGACAATGTCGTCTACCGGCTCGGCTTCGCGGCATCGCGTGCCCAGGCGAGGCAACTCGTGCGCCACGGCCATTTCCGGGTCAACGGCCGCCGCGTCAACATCCCGAGCTACCAGGTGACGCCGGACGACGTCGTCACCCTGAAGACCGGTTCGACCGCCGAGCAGATCGTTCGCGATGCGACCGATCTCACCGCCGCCGTCGCCCCCTGGCTGCAGGCCGACCACGACGGCCTCGCGGGCACGGTGCTCAAGTGGCCGGAGCGGGCCGAGATCGACACGCCGGTCTCGGAGCAGCTGATCGTCGAGCTCTACTCGAAGTAAGCAACTGCGGTAGCGCTCGGCCCCGAGTTTTCAAGCAAGCAGCGAGAAAGGAAGAAATGGCAGTACGCGCGACCGATTTCCAGGTCCCGAAGATCACCCACGAGGAGATCACCGAGCACCACGGCGTCTTCGTGATCGAGCCGCTCGATCGTGGTTTCGGCTACACGTTCGGCAACTCACTGCGCCGTGTGCTGCTCTCGTCCCTCGAGGGCGCAGCCGTGACCTCCGTGAAGATCGAGGGCGTTGCTCACGAGTTCACGACCCTGCCGGGCGTCCGCGAGGACGTGACCGACATCATCCTCAACCTGAAGCAGCTCGTCTGCATCCTGCATGGCGAGTCTCCCGAGGTCGAGGTGCGGCTGACGAAGCGTGGCGAGGGCGTCGTCACCGCTGCCGACATCGAGGCGCCCGCCGACCTCGAGATCCTGAATCCCGACCTCGAGATCGCCAATCTCTCGGCGAAGGGACGCCTCGAGGTGACCCTGACGATCGGCCGTGGCCGCGGCTACGTCCCGGCCGAAGGGAACCGCGGACAGGCGCACACGATCGGTGTGATCCCCGTCGACTCGATGTTCTCCCCGATCAACCGGGTCTCCTACGACGTGGAGGCTGCCCGTGTCGGCCAGCGGACGGACTACGACAAGCTCGTGCTGGACGTCACCACCGACGGCTCGATCGACCCCAAGGACGCGATTGCCGAGGCGGCGGAGATCCTGATCCGGCAGCTGGCGATCTTCACCGATCTCGACCGGATCGAGCACTACCGCGACGCGGTCGTCGACGGCGACGGCGCCGGTGAGGCCGCTCCGTCGCTCGCGGGTGGGATGGAGAACTTCCCGATCGAGGAGCTCGAGCTCGGCGTCCGCTCGTACAACTGCCTGAAGCGCGTGGGCATCGAGACGATCGGCGACCTGGTCGTCAAGTCCGAGTCGGAGCTCGCGGCGATCCCGAACTTCGGCAAGAAGTCGATCGAAGAGGTCAAGGAGACGCTCGCCCAGCACGGGCTCACGCTTCGTGGCGGCAGCACCAACGGCGGGGTCGAGTAGGCGAACGTGCGCCACCAGCGGACAGGAAAGAAGCTCGGCCGCGACGCCGCGCACCGTAGGGCGCTCTACGCCAACCTCGCCGGCGCGTTGATCGAGCACGGTCGCATCAGGACGACGGTGACGAAGGCCAAGGCGGTCAAGCCGCTCGCCGAGCAGATGATCACGCTCGGACGTCGCGGCGACCTGCATGCGCGGCGCCAGGCGACCGCGGTCCTGCGTTCGCGCGACGTCGTGCACAAGCTGTTCGCCGAGGTGGCACCGCGTTTCAAGGAACGGCCCGGCGGCTACGCGCGGATCGTTCGTATCGGCCCGCGGGCCGGTGACGCCGCGGAGATGGCGTACCTCGAGCTCGTCGACGAGGAGTACGTGGCCGAGCAGCGCGAGGAGCGCGCGACGGCGACTCCGGTCGTCGAGGAGGCCGAGCCCGAGGCAGCTGCCGAGGAAGAGCCCGACGAGGAAGTCGAAGCCGACGACGACGAGCCCGAGGTCGACGACGAGCCCGAGCCTGCCGCCGAGGCCGACGCCGAAGCTTCGAGCGAGGACGAAGCGAAGTAGATCGTGCCTGGCACCCTTCGTGTGCCAGGCACCTGATTAGCCCAACGGGAAACGTCGCGCTTACGCGGCCGAAGCCGGGCTTTGCCCGGCGGGAGGCCAGGCGACGGGTGGTGATGTTGCGCGAGAACAGGTGCCTGGCACCTTCGTGCCAGGCACCTGTTCTCGATTAGACCCCTGAGCCGATCAGGGCGCCGACGACGGCGATCACTGCCCCGGCGATCGAGACGGCCAGCAACGAGCGCCCGAAGCTGGTGCTGAAGAAGCGCCAGCGAAGGACCGCGAGACCGACGAGCTCGAAGGCGACGACGATCGCCGCTGCGATCACCGCTTCCCGGTAGTGGGGGATGAGGAACGGCAGCGTGTGGAGGATGCCGCCGATGAACGTCCCGACGCCGGTGATCGTGCCGCGGACGGCAGGGCTCCCACGCCCGGTCAGCTCGCCGGTATCGGAGAGGCCTTCCGAGAATGCCATCGAGATGGCGGCGCCGATCGCCGTCGCGAGCCCGGCCACGAACGCGGCGTGCGGTTGGTGCGTGTAGAAGACGATCCCGAAGATCGGTGCGAGGGTCGAGAGCGAGCCGTCGATCAAGCCGATCATCGCGGGCTGAACTCGCTGCAGGAGGAAGCTCTGCTCGCTGGTCACCAGTAGATTATAACGAATCGAGAGCAAGTGAATAGAGCATATGGAACGCCTTACAACTGCGGTCAGGAGCCCCTGACGTGCGTTTGAAGCTCACGATCGAGTACGACGGAACCGGGCTCCAGGGCTTTGCTGCGCAACCGGGACGGCGCACGGTCCAGGGCGAGCTCGAACAGGCGCTCGCGGGGCTCTTCCCGGCCTGCGGCAGCCTTGCGGTCGCGGGACGGACCGACGCCGGCGTGCACGCACTCGCGAATGTCGTCTCGGTCGAGGTCGACGGCGGGCCACCGGTCGCCCGCGCCGCACAGGCGCTGAACGCGGCACTGCCCCCCGACGTCGCCGTCGTCGACGCTGAGAAGGCGGCCGACGACTTCAACGCGCGCTTCGATGCCCGCGCGCGCTCGTACCGTTACCGGGTCTGGCGGCGGCGCGTCCGCTCGGCCCTGGAGGCCAGGCGCGCCCTCTGGTACCCGCGTCGGCTCGATGTCGACGCTCTCGACGCCGGCGCCCGGATGCTTCTCGGCGCGCATGACTTCCGTGCATTCACGCCGACCGAGACCCAGCACGACGGTTTCGTTCGCGTCGTCGAAGGCGCGCGGTGGATCGAGATCGACGACGATCTCGTCGTGTTCGAGGTGACCGCCGACTCGTTCCTGCGCCACATGGTGCGGACGCTCGTTGGCACGATGCTCGAGGGTCGCGAGCTCGCGCCGTTGCTCGACGGCCGGCCGCGAAGCGAGGCGGGTGCCACGGCACCGCCGCACGGCCTCTACCTCACCGCCGTTCGGTACAAGTAGTCGCATGCGATACCCGGTCGTCCTCTTCGATCTCGACGGCACCGTCGTCGACTCCGGCGGAATCATCCTCGCCTCGATGCGCCACGCGACGCAGACCGTGCTCGGGCGGGAGTTCAGCGACGACCAGCTACTCGCAAACGTCGGCGGGCCCGGGTTGGAGGCACAGATGGAGGCCCTCGGGCCGGGCAGAACGGCCGAGCTCGTGCGCGTCTACAGGGAGCACAACGAGCCGCTGCACGAGACCCTCGAGGGGTTCGACGGGATCGAGGCGACGCTCGACGCGCTACGGGCTCGTGGGCAACGGCTCGGGATCGTCACTGCGAAGCGTCGTGCAACCGTCGAGCTTGCCTTCGCGCGATTGCCGCTCGCGCACCTGTTCGAGACGGTGGTCGGCGGCGACGAGACGCAGCGCCACAAGCCCGATCCGGCTCCGCTTCACCTGGCACTCGAGCGGCTCGGTGCCCGGGCATCCGAGGCCGCGTACGTCGGCGACTCGCCCTACGACATGCGCGCGGCGCGCGCCGGCGGCCTGTACGCCGTCGGTGTGACGTGGGGCGGGATCCACGACCGTGCGGCGCTCGCAGACGCCCAGGTGATCGTCGACCGTGCGGAGGAGCTGCTCGATGTCCTCTAGCACCGCCGACCGGGCAGCCGAGCTGCGCACGCTCCTCACTCGGTGGCTCCACGAGTACCACGTCCTCGACGATCCGTCGGTCGACGACGCGACCTACGACCGCGCCTACGACGAGCTGCTCGCACTCGAGCGCGACCATCCGGAGCTGGTGACACCGGACTCGCCGACGCAGCGAGTCGGCGCGCCACCCTCCGACCGCTTCCGGAAGGTGCGCCATCTGACGCCGATGGGCTCGCTCGAGAAGGTGACCGACGACGAATCGTTGCGCAAGTGGGACGAGGACGTCGCGAGACGACTCGACGATCCGGGCACGACCGTGGCGTATGTGATCGAGCCGAAGATCGACGGGCTCGCGATCAACCTGACCTACGAGTCGGGCGTCCTCGTGCGGGGCGCGACGCGTGGTGACGGAGAGGAAGGTGAGGACGTGACCGTGAACCTACGCACGATCCCGTCCGTCCCTCTTCGACTGCTGGGCGACGCTCCGCCGGCCGTGGTCGAGGTGCGCGGCGAGGTGTACATGCCGCTGTCCGGCTTCCGCGAGCTCAACGAGCGACTGACCGCGGACGGCAAGAAGGTCGCACCCAATCCACGGAACGCCGCGGCCGGCTCGCTGCGCCAGAAGAACTCGAAGATCACCGCCGAGCGTCCGCTCGCGGTCTGGGCGTACGGCCTCGGGGCCCGTGACGGGCTCGAGCTGGAGTCGCACACGCAGACACTCGAATGGCTTCGTTTGCAGGGGTTTCCGACGAACCCGTTCGCCGAGCGGCTCGACTCGATCGACGCGGTCGCCGAGGCCTGCCGCGCCTGGGAGCTGCGGCGCGCGAAGCTCGACTACGAGATCGACGGCATCGTCGTGAAGGTCGATTCGCTCGCCCAGCAGCAGGCGCTCGGTTTCCTGCACTCGAGGCCGCGCTGGGCGCGGGCTTTCAAGTGGGCGCCGCTCACGGCCGTCACGCGGCTCGAGCGCATCGCGGTTCGGGTCGGACGTACCGGGGCGCTCAATCCGTGGGCGATGCTCGCACCGGTGGAGGTCGGCGGCGTCACCGTCTCACGCGCGACCCTGCACAACGAGGAGGACATCAACCGCAAGGAGATCCGTGAAGGCGACGATGTGATCGTCCAGCGCGCCGGAGATGTGATCCCGCAGATCGTCGGGCCGGCAGGCCCGCACCGCCGGGGGACGAAGCCGTTTCGGATGCCGGAGCGGTGTCCGCTGTGCGACACGCCGATCGTCAAGCCTGAGGGCGAGGCGATGCATCGCTGCCCCAATCGCGCGTGTCCCTCCAGGGGCCTCGAGTCGTTGATCAACTGGGTGCAGGCCGCAGCCGACATCGACGGCGTAGGCGAGCAGCTCGTCCGGCGGCTGTGGCAGCTCGGGCTGGTGCGGTCGCTGCCGGAGCTCTACCGCCTGACCAAGGAGCAGCTGCTCTCGCTCGACGGCTTCGCGGAGATCTCGGCCACGAACACGATCGCCGCGATCGAGCAGTCGAAGCAGATTCCGTTCCGGCGGGTGCTCTTCGGGCTGAACATCCCCGACGTCGGTTGGGTGACGGCCCAGAACCTTGCGCGGCACTTCGGCAGCGTCGATCGGCTCGCTGCCGCCTCACAGGAGGAGATCATGGAGTGTGCCGGGATCGGGCCGGAGCGCGCCGAGGCGATTGCCGAGTGGTTCGCCGACGACGAGAATGCCGCCCTCGTCTCGGAGCTCAGGGCGATCGGTCTGCGCTTCGAGTCCGACGAGGATGACCGGCCCGTCGAGGGCCCACTCACCGGGCGGCAGTACGTCATCACCGGCACGCTCGAATCGATGACCCGCGAGGAGGCGCGTGCGGCACTCGAGGCACTCGGAGCGAAGGTCTCCGACAACGTGTCGAAGAAGACGACCGCGGTGTTCGTGGGCGAGTCGCCGGGGAGCAAGGTCGCGAAAGCGGAGAAGGCGGGTGTTGCGCTGCGCACCGAGACGGAGCTCGGCGCACTGCTCGCCGACCCGTCCGCTCCCTAGGGCCCGACCGCAAGCGCCGTCACGAAGCGGTCCTCGGCCTTGTGCGCCTGCCAGTAGGCCACCGGGCTGCCGTTCTCCAGCACCGCGAACGCGTAGCGGGCGCGCACGTAACCCGACAGCGCCGACGCCTCGTCCGTCGTGCCCGTCTTGGCACGCACGACGCCCCGGGCCGGCGCGGACTGGAGCCGGTGCTTGAGCGTTCCGCTGACTCCCGCGACGGGGAGCGCGCCCCAGACCGTGGCGTGCATCGACGGGTCGTTCCAGAACGAGATCAGCAGCGCTGCCAGTGCGCGGACGGTCAGCCGGTCGTCGAGCGACAGGCCGGAGCCGTCGGCGATGTGCACGCCGAGGAGCGGGATCCCGCCGTCGCGCAGCTCGGTGAGGACGACCGCGGCACCGGCGGCCGAGGTTCCACCGGTGCCCCGAACGGCCCCGAGTTGCTTGAGCAGCATCTCCGCCGTGAAGTTGTCGCTCTGGCGATCCATGTACTCGACGATCTGCGACAGCGGAGCGGATTCGATCCGCGCCAGCAAGACGGCGGTTGCGGGCGATGGGCCGACCAGCACGCGGCCGGTGGTGATCCCGTGCTTCCGCAGGATCTGCCGGAAGCGTCCTGCGGCCGCGACCGCCGGACGCGCAGCGATGTGGTTGTCGTAGACGCCGCGGTCGACGACGAGGGCCGAGAGCGGCGAGCATTCGTTGATGAAGAAGGACGACTTCCAACCGGGCGCCGTCCGTCGCGCGTCGAACCAGGTCTCGTCGCCGAAGATTCGTCCGTTCACGCGCTCGATGCCCTGTCGCCTGAGCGCGACGGCGAGGCGCGCCAGACCGTCCGACGTCAACGTGGGGTCGCCGAAGCCCTTCAGGTACAGGTCACCGTCCCACGTCTCGCCGACGAGCTCGCCGCGGCCCAGCACCTCGGTCTGGAAGCGGTAGGCCGGTCCGAGCGAGCGGAGCGCCGCGAACGTGATCGGCAGCTTCTCGTTCGAGGCGGGCGCGAGTGGGGTGTCGGCATTCCGCTCGAAGACGACCCCGCCAGATGTGAGATCGACAGCGATCGCTCCGGAGTCGGCGGCTGAGAGTGACGGCACCTCGAGCGCATGCGCGAGACGCGTCGGCAGCGGCAGGCGGGGCGCGGACGCCGCCCCGGGGGCGACGAGCAGCACGGCCGCGAGGACGGCGAGGAGGACGCGCATCACCCTGAACAGTGTGACCGAGTCGGCGGCGCGCCCCTCGGCCGGTTTTTTTGGGTCTGCGGGACCGTGAAGATGGGTCCACCGGCCCTTGTCGGCATGGGGTGCGTTGTCGAAGAATCGGCATGCGGCCACCTTTCCCCTTGCATGACTGAGCTCTTCGACCGGATCACAACGCTGATCGACGCGTCCGAGCGCGACCTCGACCGAATCGAGCGGACGCTCACGGACGGCTACGCGCACGCACTCTCGCTCGAGGGTGAGCGCCTCCGGCTCGAGCGGCGACTGTCGGAGCTGGCGCGGGAGCTGCATGTCGGCGACACGGCGACCAAGACGGATGAGCTCTCGTCGGTCGCGCAGCGGCTCGACGGCAACGCGGGCGACCTGACGCGCCTCCGGACCGCGCTCGCCGATCTGCGCCGCCACGCAGCGGCGGTTCGCTAGAGCCCTAGACGAGACCCGAGCGGACGGCGACGACCGCCGCCTGGATGCGGTTCTCGATCTGCAGCTTCATCAGGATGTTCGAGATGTGATTCTTGACCGTCTTCGGGCTGATGTGCAGGTCGGCGGCGATGTGTGCGTTGTCCTTGCCGTTCGCGATCAGCTTCAAGACCTCGATCTCACGCTGCGACAGCTCCGACCTGATCAGCTCCGCCTCGTGCCGCGAGGCGTTCGACGCACGCACGTGCTGGAGCACCTTCGCGGCGATCGCCGGCGAGACGAGCGCTTCGCCGACGGCTGCGGCGTTGATCCCGGCGATCAGGTCGTCGATCGACGAGTCCTTGAGCAGGTACCCGCACGCTCCGGCGAGGATCGCCTCGAGCACGTCGGCGTCCTGGTCGGAGATCGTCAGCACGAGGACTCGCGTCAGCGGTGCGATCATCGCGATCTGACGTGTCGCCTCGACACCGCCGATGCCCGGCATGTTCAGGTCCATCACGACGACGTCCGGAGCGAGCTCGCGGACCGCGCGCAGTGCCTCGTCGCCGTCGTCACACTCGCCGACGATCTGAACACCCTGTTCGGAGAGGAGCTTGCGCAGTCCGGTCCGGAACAGGTCGTGGTCGTCGACCAGCAGGACGCGGGGGTTGACGTGCTCCCGTGTTTCGGCCGTCTCGTTCACCTGGGTCTGGTGAACGTACCTAATGCAGAGAGATCGTCACAATGCGCCGGCCCCAGGCCATCGCCTGGGCCGTCGTCGGGAACCAGAGATCGATCGTGGCTCCGACGATCGCGCCGCCCGTGTCGGCGGCGATCGCCTCGCCGTACCCGGGAACGGTCATGTGGGTCCCGAGTGGGATCACGCTCGGGTCGACCGCGGCGACGCCCCAGCCGACGGGAAGTCCCGTTGCCGTCGAGCCGCCGAGCGAGTACCCGGTCGCGGACACGGTGATCGACCGTGCGCCCACGGCGACGGGCGCCGCGGAGGCGAGCTGGGGTGGCGCGGCGCTTTGCGAGCCGGGGGTTGCGGCGAGCGAGGCGGTGCGGGCGTCGGCTGCCTGAACCTCGGCTTCGAGGGCGGAAAGCTGTTGCTCCGTGAGCTGCCGCCTGGCCGCGAGCGAATCGATATAGGCGCTGCGAGTTGCACGTGCGGCTTCGAGAGACCGCGTCGTCGCGCGAGCTTCGCCGAGCGCCGTCGCGAGCGCCGCCGTGCGGGCCGAGAGGCTGCCCGCTGCATCGTGGAGGTGGGTGCGCGCCGACTGGAGCTGGCGGAGCACGTCCTCGCCCTGGCCGCTCGCCCGCGAGAGGGTGTCGAGCTCCGAGAGCGCTTCGTCGAGACTCGTCGCTCCGAACACGATCTCGAGGGGCTCGACGTCCCCCTGTTCGTAGAGTGCGCGCAGGCGGGCGTTGAGACGCTGTGATGCGAGCCGCGTGCTCGAACGTGCGATCGCGAGCGCGTGCTGCAACTCGATGCGCTCCGAGCGGAGGGCCCGCGCCTGCGACGCAAGTGTGTCGAGCCGCCCCCGTGCGGAGGCGAGCTGCTGGTCGAGCGAGTAGAGCGAGAGTGCCGACGCACGCGATTCCGCGACGATCCGGGCATCCTGTGCGCGAAGGGATGCCTGAGACGGCGAGCGTCCGGCGCCCCCGACTGCCGGGGCGACGAGCACTCCCAGAGCGAGCAAGAGGAACGGAAGCAGGCGCCGTTTTGGCGTGTGTGCCTGCCCGAGCACGGAGCAGGACCGTACCACAGCGTTCGAGGAGGAGTCGCACACTTCGTGCAGAATTGCTCAAGTTTCGGGAACGTTCTCGGTTGACGCCCGTCCGGGAACCCTGCTAGCCTGCCCGACTCGTGACGTACCGGCCCCTCCCGGTGCGCCCGTCCCGCCCCCGAGCTGGGGGTTGTTATCCGTAGGTTGGGGCAGGCGCCTTACGTTCTCGTCGGGATCTGTCTGGCTCTGGTAGCCGCAGTTCCGGCGTTTGCGAACCCTTCGATCGGTTCGAAGCGCGCCGAGGCACAGGCGGTCATGGGACAGCTCCAGAGTCTTGCGGACTCGCTCGAGCGCGCGCGCTCGCAGTACGACGCGGCAAGCCTGCAGCTCGCGCAGACGAGGCGTGATCTCCGCGAGAACGCCTACGAGCTGCACGTCGCGCGGGGGAACCTGAAGTCGAGTCAGCGCACGATCCGCAAGCGGCTCGTGTCGCTGTACACGACCGACCAGGACTCGACGATCGAAGTGATCCTCGGCTCGAAGAGCCTGGACGACATGATCACCAGAATCGACAGTGCGAAGAACGTGACCAACCTCGATGCGCGTGTTGCCGGAGAGGTGACCGTCTTTCGGCAGTCGGTGATCGAGCATCGCAAGCGGCTTGCCGCAGCCCGGGTCGAGCAGGAGCACCTGGTGGCAGTGCGCGCTGCGGCCAAGCACTCGATCGAGTCGAAGATCGGAGAGCAGCAGCAGCTGCTCTCGTCGATCAAGGGCGAGATCGCACAGATGGTGCAGGCCGAGCAGGCACGGCAGCTGCAGATGGCACGGATGGCGCAGGCGCGCATGATCTCCCAGCATCAGCAGCAGGAGCAGGCTGCGCAGGACACGATCGTCGGCATCTCCGCGATCGCGCCGGAGTCCGACACGATCGTGGCGCCGCCGCCGACGCACGGCGGTGTCGTGGCGATCGCGTTGTCGCAGCTCGGGACGCCGTACGTGTGGGGAGGGGCCTCACCCGGCGGCTTCGACTGCTCGGGCCTCGTGATGTGGGCGTACTCACAGGTCGGTGTCTCGCTTCCGCACTCGACCTACGCGCTCTTCGCGATGGGCGTTCCGGTGTCGCGCGACGAGCTCGCGCCCGGCGACCTCGTGTTCTTCGACGGCGTCGGCCACGTCGGCATCTACATCGGCGGCGACCAGTTCGTGCATGCGCCGCACACCGGTGACGTCGTGAAGATCTCGAGCCTCGACGATCCGTGGTACTCCGCGGAATACGTCGGGGCGCGCCGAATCCTCTAGCCGCGTTCGCTACTCGGCGGCGTACAGCGCGTCGATCTCGCCGGCGAAGTGATCGAGGATCACCTTGCGCCGCAGCTTGAGCGTCGGCGTCACCTCGTCCTCCTCGATGCTGAACTCCCGTGGCAGGACGCGGAACCGCTTGATCTGCTCGAAGCCCGACCGGTCGGTGTTCACTGCTTCGACGGCCGCCTGCACTGCCGTACGGACGGCCTCCTCGCTGAGCCCGTCGACCGCTTCCGCGTCGACGGTGACGAGCGCGGCGACGTAGGGCCGCCGGTCGCCGATGATCACCGCCTGGGACACGATCCGGTGCGCCTTCAGGTCGTTCTCGAGGTTCTGGGGAGCGACGTTCTTGCCGCCGGCCGTCACGATGATGTCCTTCTTGCGGTCCGTGATCACGAGGAAGCCGTCGTCGTCGATGTGGCCGACATCGCCGGTGTGCACGAACCCTTCGCCGTCGAGGACCTCACTCGTCGCCGCTTCGTCGTGGTAGTAGCCGGCGAAGACCGTGTTCGAGCGGATCAGGATCTCGCCGTCCGCGGCGATGCGCAGCTCGACACCGGGCAGGGGCTTGCCGACCGTGCCGAAGCGGAAGTCCGTCGGCCTGTTGACCGTGGCCGCGGTGGTGACCTCCGACAGGCCGTACCCCTCGAGGATCAGGATGTCGAGGGCGTGGAAGAACTCGGCGATCTCGCGCCCGAGCGGTGCACCGCCCGAGTTCGCGATGCGCAGGCGGCCTCCCAGGCGCTCCTTGATCTTCGAGTAGACGAGCCGGTCGGCGACGCGGTGCTGCGCGGCTAGCAGCGCGGGCACGGGCCGTCCCTGCTGGCGCAGGCGCGAGACCCGCCTGCCGACGTCGAGCGCCCAGTCGGCGATCCGCCGGCGTGGGCCGCCGAGCTCTGCGAGCTGCGTCGCGACGGCCGCATGGATCTTCTCGTAGACGCGCGGGACGCTCGGGAAGAGCGTCGGCCGCACACGCTGCAGCTCCGTCCCGGCACGGAGCGGATCGGACAGGAACGCGATCGTGAACCCGATGTACGCGGCAGAGAGGTGGAGGAGCCTGCCGTAGTTGTGTGCGAGCGGAAGGTAGAGCAGCATCACATCGCCGGGCAGGCTCAGCCGCTCGTCGAGCTCGTCGCCCTTCTGCACCATCGCGTAGTAGTTGCGGTGGCGGATCATGCACGCCTTCGGCGGCCCCGTCGTCCCCGACGTGTAGATGAACGTGAAGAGATCGTCCTCGTCGATCGACGCGACACGCTCGGCCAGGGCATTCGGTCGAGCGGCGGCGAACGCACGGCCGTCCGCGCGAAGCGCGTCGAGGTCGGCGAAGGTGAGCACGTAGCGAAGACCCGTCCCTTCGACCTTCGCCCGCTGTGCGTCGTCCTCGGCCAACACGCCGACCGCGTCCGAGTGCTCGAGGAGGTACTGGACGTCGCGGGCAGAGCTCGACGCGTAGACCGGTGCACCCACAGCGCCGACGAGGGCGAGCGCGAAGTCGAACAGCGCCCACTCGAGGCTCGTGCGTGCGAGCAGGCCGAACGCCTCGCCCTTCTCGAGACCGAGTGCCAGCAACCCGTTCGCAAGCTCGTCGACGGCGCGGGCCGCTTCGGACCACGACACCGCGCGCCACTCGCCGTCGACCTCGTGCAGATAGGCGGTCCCGGAGCGGTTCTCGCGGGCCGCATCCAGCCACAGGCTCGCGATCGTCCGGGTTTCGCCCATCGCCTGCAATCTACTCAGAGGACACCGCCAACCGAGCGCGAATCCTCCCGGTCCCCGTTACGATTCACCTGCAGATGCGTACAACCTGGAACGGATCCGTCAGCTTCGGCCTCGTGAACATCCCCGTCGGGCTCGCGCCCGCGACGGCTCCGGCCGCGCGCCAGTCCGACGTCTCGTTCCGGTTGTTGCACCGCGAGTGCGGAACGCCGATCAAGCAGAAGCGCTGGTGCCCGTTTCACGACCGGGAGGTCACCGGCGACGAGCTCGTGCGTGGGTTCGAGGTCGCAAAAGGCCAGTTCGTGCTCGTCGAGGACGCCGATCTCGAGGCGATCGAGCAGCACGACACGTCGCGCAGCATCGAGATCAGCCGCTTCGTGAAGCTCGAGGAGGTCGACCCGATCTACTTCGACCGCACCTACTTCCTGGTTCCTGCCGCCGCCGAGGCGGCCCGGCGACCGTACGTCCTGCTGCTCGAGGCGATGAAGGCGAGCAACGTCGCCGCCCTGGGCAGGTTCGTGCTCGCCGGGAAGGAGAAGCTCTGTCTCATCCGGCCGATGGGAGACGCGCTGGCGCTCGAGACGCTCTTCGTCGCGGCCGACGTGAAGGATCACGCCGAGATCGACGATGCGGTCGCCGGCGCAGAGGTGAAGAAGCCGGAGCTCGAGCTCGCCCAGCAGATCATCGACTCGCTCGAGGCGCCGTTCGATCCGGCCGAGCTCCGCAGCGAGTACCGCGAGTCGCTGCGCGAGCTGCTCGAGGCGAAGCTGGCGGGGAAGGAGTTCGACCTCCCAGTCGAAGAGGAGCCTGCTCCGGTCGTCGACCTGATGGCGGCGTTGCGCGCGTCCGTCGCCGCCGCCTCGGAGAACGAGACTGCAAGGAAGAAGAAGCCCGCCGCGGCGCGTAAGCGCGCGGCGGGCTCCTCACGCTCTTAGCTCAGTGCGACGCCGGTAGGGCGCCGAGTGCCTGCAGCTGCGCCTGGAACAGCGTCTTGTCGATCTTGCCCTGGTAGATCGGCACGTGCTCCTCGAGGCAGATCCGAATCACCTCGTCACGGTCGATCCCGACCTCCTTGGAGAGCTCTTCAGGCGTCAGGTGGTTGGCCAATGCCGCTCCTCTCGGTCGTCAAGTTCTTCGCGCACAAAAAAGCCCGCCGCGCTGAGCGCTGACGGACCGGTTCGAGAAGCTCTGTGGCGGCGCAGGAAGGATCTTCACGCGACCCTCGCTGCGCCGACGGAGCTCATGCCCACACGATAATCGAACCGCGTGACGGATGCGACCGATCATCTACGCTGTACGCGCTTTTCCGGGGTGTGGCGCAGCCTGGTAGCGCGCTCCGTTCGGGTCGGAGAGGTCCCCAGTTCGAATCTGGGCACCCCGATAAACGCGGGGGAAACCAGGTTTCCCCCGCGAGCCCCCTTCTTCCTCGCGCCTTCGCGGCTCGGCGCATCATGGTTCGAGAGGGTGCTGCGACGAGACCGCTCGGCCTAGCGGGGGCACGGGCGGAGCCCGTGCCCCCGCCGGATAAGGCGGCTAGGGTCAGGCTCGTGGCTCCGCTCCGCGCCGTCGTCTTCGACGTCGACTTCACCCTTGCTCGGCCTGGGCCTGATCTCGGGCCGGCGGGGTACGTCGAGGTTGGGCGGCGCTACGGGCTCGACCTCGATCCGGCGCTGCACGACGAGGCTCGGCTCGCGGCGCTGCAGACGCTCGAGCGCCACCCGGAGCTCGACCACGACGAGGAGCTGTGGGTGCTCTTCACCGAGCGCATCGTCATCGGCATGGGCGGTGAAGGCGACACGCACGGCGCCGCGGTCGAGATGACGCGGGCCTGGGAGCAGGCCGACCACTTCGAGCTCTACCCCGATGTCGCCGGAACGCTCGACGCGCTGCGGGCCCACGGCCTCAGGATCGGGTTGCTGTCGAACACGGCCCGCGATCTCGAGCTCTTCGTCGGCCATCACGGCCTGGTCGTCGACGCGCTCCTCACCTCGCGCACTCACGGGAAGACGAAGCCCCACGAGGCGATCTTCCGTGATCTCCTCGACCTGCTCGGCGTCTCGCCCGAGGACGCCGTGATGGTCGGCGACTCGATCGAGGACGACATCGAGGGTGCCAGGGCGGTGGGAATGCGCGCACTGCTCGTCGACCGCGACCGCCGCTACCCGGACCAGCCGGAACGGCTGGACTCCCTCGCCGGTCTCGAGACAACGCTCGGGCTCTAGTCCGCTCTACTCTGTCGGGAGGTGCCGATCTGGCTGATCTGGGCGATCATCGCCGTCCTGCTCGGGATCGGCGAGATGCTGACGCCCGGGCTGTTCTTCCTCGGGCCGCTGGCGCTCTCGGCGGGCGCCGCTGCGCTGGCCGGCCTGTTCGGAGGCGGGACGATCGTGACCCTGATCGTGTTCATCCTCGCCTCGATCGCCTCGCTCGCGTTCCTGCGCCCGATCGCCCGGAGACACCTCCGCATGCCCTCGATCTCCCGCACCGGCACGGACGCCCTCGTCGGACGGAAGGCCGTCGTCACGCGTCGCATCGATGCCGGCGGCGGGCGTGTGCGGATCGGCGGCGAGGAATGGTCGGCGCGCTCCTACCTCGACGGCCAGGTGGTCGAAGAAGGCAAGAGTGTCGACGTGATCCAGATCGAGGGGGCGACCGCCCTCGTGTCCGAATAGGAGGCCGGTGTGAGCGGAACTCTCGCAGCCCTGATCGTGCTCGTCGTGATCGTGCTCTTCATCCTCGTCACGCTCGCGAGGACAATCAAAGTGATCCCGCAGGCGCGCGCCGGAGTCGTCGAACGCCTTGGCCGCTACTCGCGGACGCTGATGCCAGGGCTCGCGATCGTGATCCCGTTCGTCGATCGCGTTCGCCAGCTGCAGGACATGCGCGAGCAGGTGGTGTCCTTCGAGCCGCAGCCGGTGATCACGCAGGACAACCTCGTCGTCAACATCGACTCGGTCATCTACTTCCAGATCACCGATCCGAAGTCGGCGACGTACGAGATCAACGACCCGGTGAACGCGATCGACCTGCTGACCGTGACGACGCTGCGAAACGTGATCGGCGGAATGACCCTCGAGCAGACGCTCACCTCTCGCGACTCGATCAACGACCAGCTGCGCGGCATCCTCGACGAGGCGACCGGGAAGTGGGGCATCCGGATCCATCGCGTCGAGCTGAAGGCCGTCGACCCGCCGCCGTCGATCAAGGACACGATGGAGAAGCAGATGCGCGCCGACCGGGAGAAGCGCGCCGCGATCCTGCAGGCCGAGGGCGTCAAGCAATCTCAGATCCTGCAGGCGGAGGGCGAGAAGCAAGCGGCGATCCTCAAGGCGGAAGGCCAGAAGCAGTCGGCGATTCTCGCCGCCCAGGGGCAGGCCGAGGCGATCGGGACCGTCTTCAAGGCGATCCACGACGGCGACCCGGATCCGAAGCTGCTCGCGTACCAGTACCTGCAGGTGCTGCCGCAGATCGCCCAGGGCGACGCGAACAAGGTCTGGGTGATCCCGAGCGAGCTGACCCGCGCGCTCGGTGGGATCTCCGACCGCATCCTCCCCCGATCAGGTGACGGAACAGAGTCATCCTGAGGGATGCGCTTCAGGAGGCCCACAGCCGACGATCAGTCTCACGTGCTCTCGCGCAGGCGGCTGCTCAACTCGGTGTTCGTGCTCTCGGCGCTCGGCGTCGCGGGTCTCGTCGCGCGCCATTACGTCCGCTCGGGCTGGCCGCTCCACAAGGCGAACGTCTGGCTCGTCGTGCTCGCCGCGCTGATCTTCCTGGCCGCCTACGCAGCGAAGGCGTGGGGCTGGCAGCGGCTGTTCTCGAGCAGCGAGCGCCCCGCCGTTCTCACGCTCGCGGCGGCGGGCGGTGCTGCGTCCGTCGGCGGCATCGCGCTGCCGGGCCGCTGCGACGACGTCATCCGTCTGGCCGTCGTTCGGCGCTGCCGGCACCGTCGGGCGAGCGTCGGCGCGGCGGTGCTCTCGATCTTCGTGCTCGGCCTGCTCGACAGCGCGGCCCTGGCGCCGCTCGCGTACGTGGCCGCGTTCGTGGGAAACGTCGACGGCTGGCTGCGCGTCGGGCTGTTCGTCGTCGCGGCCGCAGGGGTTGCTGCCGCTGCCGTGGTGCTCAGCCTGCGGAGACTGGCGGGGCTCGAGCTCGTGGCGCGGTTTCGGATCGCACGATTCGTCGGCGAGCACGCAACCGGCCGCCGTGAGGCCGTCCACGCCTGGCTCGCCGTCGCGACGTCGTGGGCGCTGCGGGCCCTCGCCGTGTTCGTCCTGCTGGCCGCTCTCGGGCTCGGCACGGACTTCGCCCTCGCCCTCGCCTTCGTCTGTGCCTCGTCGGCCTCCGCGGTGCTGCCGGTGGCTCCGGCCGGCGCCGCCGTCCAGGCGGGCGCAGGGGCGGCGATCCTGATCGCCTCCGGCATGCGCACCGAGGACGCAGTCGCCTTCGGCGTCGCCGCCCAGGCGCTCGTGATCGCCGCGGGAGCCGTGTGCGTCCTCGCACTCGGTGCCTGGCACCTGCAGGGAAGGCTGGTTCCGGTTCACGCGCTCAAGCGGCACGCAAGCCTGGGGTAAGCCCGTCAGGTCGAGCCGAGCTCGGCCGCCGCTTCAGCCAGCGTCAGCACCGGACCGACGCACGTCTCGCGGCCCTCGAGCAGGTCGAGCCAGTCGCGGAGCGTGCGGGTGCGGAACAGCTGCTCGAGCTCCGGGAGCCTCGAGTCGAACGCGCGGCCGACGAGATCGGGGCGCCCGAGCAGCTCGCAGAGGCGGTTCCAGAACTTCGGCTCCAGCGCGGCCACGGTGACGTGGCGCCCGTCGGACGTCTCGTAGATCCGGTAGCAGGCCGCGCCGCCCGTGAGCAGGCGGGGGAGGGGATCTCCCTCGAGGCGGTGCGCCGCGAACCGGTGGGCGCCGTGCGTCATCGAGACGACGATGCGGGCTCCGCGACCGGTACGCGCGCGCTCGAACAGCGCTCCCAGCACCTCGATCACCGCGCCCTGGGCGCCGGCGCACAGGTCGGCGATCTGCACCGGCGGAAGCGCGGGGGCCGTGTCGGCCAGGACGCCGGCGTAGCCGAGGTAGTTGAGGTCGTGCCCCGCGTCGCCGGCATGCCGTCCGGTCACGCCGAATCCGGTGATCGAGCAGAGAATCGTCTCGGGCGAGAGCTCGACGCCGAGCCGCTCGAAGACTCCCGGCCGGAAGCCCTCGAGGACGACGTCGGCCCGGGTCAGGACGTCCGGAGGCGGGTCGGTTCGCGCATCCCAGACGAGCCGCTCCTTGCCATCGTTGAGGGCGCGGTACCACGCGGGTGCGGTCGTCTCCACGGGATCGCCGTCGGGCGGCTCGATCTTCACGACGTGCGCGCCGAGTCGCAGCAGCTCCCGCGACGCGAACGGGCCGGGCAGATAGCGCGTCAGGTCGGCCACGGTCACTCCGTCCAGCGTGGCGGCACCCATCGGCCGATTATGCTGGGCGACCTTGTCCGAGCGGACGACCGAGCGGCGGAGCGAGCTCTTGCACGCGGCGGTGCGTGTCTTCGCGAGCAAGGGCTTTCGGGCGTCGCGGGTCCGGGACGTCGCCGAGGAGGCGGGAGTCGCCCACGGGCTCCTCTACCACTACTTCCGCTCCAAGGACGAGGTGCTCGACGAGATCTTCCGTCGCACCTGGTCGAACCTTGCCGCCGAGTTGCGACGCATCGAGGCGTCCGCCGCGCCCCTGCGCGAGCAGCTCGAGCGTTTCTCGGCCGTCTATCTCGGGTCGTGGCTCGAGACGCCCGATCTGATCCGCGTGCTCGTCCGCGAGATCGCCCGCGGCCCCGACGTCGGTGCGCGCGTCGGCGAGATCGAGTCGGTGCTCGCGTCGCTCGAGAGGATCATCGAGGCGGGCTCGCGTCGCGGTGAGGTGCGCTCCGGGGTCGACGTGCGCTTCGCCGCGTTCGCCTTCTACGGCGCGCTCGAGGAGATCCTGACCGGCTTCGTGCTCGACCAGCTCCCGTCCTCCGGGCGCGACGTCGAGCGCGCGATTGCGACGGTCGTCGACGTCGTTACGGCAGGATTGGCGCCATGACGAACGTGGTGAACCTCGCGGGTGCCGCGCTCGGCCCGGAGCGCGACCGGGACGGCTGGCGCCAGCGGTCGTTACGCGTCGGGGACGAGCTCGGAGCCGCCTCCATCGGTGGCAGCGTCTACGAGCTCGCGGCCGGAGAGCGAACGTTTCCCTACCACTACCACCACGGCGTCGAGGAGTGGTTGCTCGTGATCGACGGCACGCCGTCCGTGCGCACGCCGTCCGGCACGCGCGAGTTGAAAGCCGGCGACGTCCTCTGCTTCGCCGCCGGCGCCGAAGGAGCGCACACCGTGACCGGCCCGGGCCGGGTGCTGATCCTGTCGGCCGGCGGCCGGCCGTCGATCTCGGTGTACCCCGACTCGGACAAGCTTGGGGCGCGGTCCGGCGAAGCGAACGACACGCTCGACTTCCGCCGCAGCGACGCCGTCGACTACTGGGACGGGGAGGAATGACCGACGTCAACCTCTTCGGGGTCGGGGTGACGCTCGACGAGGGCGATCCGGACGGGTACCACACCGCGTACGCGCGCGTCGGCCCGCTCGTCGGCGGGAGCCGGCTGGGGCTGTCGGTGTACGAGCTGCCGGCGGGCCAGAGCATCTGCCCCTACCACTGGGAGGCGGGGGACGAGGAGTGGCTGGTCGTGCTCACCGGCCGTCCCACGCTGCGCACCCCGACCGGTGAGCGCGAGCTCGGGCCCTGGGACGCGGTCTGCTTTCCGGCCGGCGCCGAAGGGGCGCACAAGGTGACGAACCGTGGCGCGGAGCCGGCGCGCGTGGCGATGCTCTCGACGAAGAACGACCCGGGCGTGTCCGTCTACCCCGACTCGAACAAGGTCGGCGTCTGGCCGCCGGGGAAGCTGTTCCGGATCGACGACGCCGTCGACTACTGGGACGGCGAGATCTAAATCACGACGGTCTCGCGCCGCGGGGTGCCGCGCGCGAAGCGCTCGACGTCGAAGGCGGAGAGGTCGAGCGAGGGCTCTCGGCCGGCGATCAACTGCGCGACGTGCTCGCCGACGGCGGGCGCCTGCTGGAAGCCGTGCCCGGAGAAGCCGGTCGCATAGAGGAAGCGCGACACGCGCTCGCTCTCGCCGACGAGCGCGTTGTGGTCGGGTGACACCTCGTAGTAGCCCCACCACGACGAGGAGATCGGCAGGTCGGCGAGCACCGGAAGGCGCAGCGCCGCATGCTCGGCGACGTCTTCGAGCCCGGCCTCGCGTCCGCCGAAGACCAAACCGGGGCCTTCGCGGTGAAAGTAGAAGCTCGTCGTGAAGTCGACGGTCAGCGGCAGCTCGGCCGGCAGCCCGCCGTCGGTCGGCGTGAACCACAGGTGCCGCGGTTCTCCCTCGACCGGCAGTTCGATCCCGGCGAGCGCTGCAACCTCGCGGGACCACGCGCCTGCCGTGCATACGACCGTCGTCGTCGCGATCTCCTCACCGTCCACCTCGACGGCTTCGATGCGCCCGCCGCGCACGCGCACACCGGTCAGCGGAGAGCTCTGGCGGATCCGGACACCGCGCTCTGCCGCGCCGCGTGCGTACCACTGCACGACCGCCTCGGGCGAGCAGTAGCCGTCCAGCGGGCAGTACGTCGCAGCGAGGATGCCGTCGAGGTCGAGCTGCGGGACGATCGCCAGGGCCTCGTCCGGGGTCAGCTCACGGGCCGGAACGCCGAGCGCCTGCTGCATCGCCAGCGCGTCGCGAAATGCGGCCACGTCGTCGACCTGGTCGAGCAGGAACAGGTAGCCCCACTGGCGGAGCTCGATCTCGTCGCCCATCGCGCTCAGCTCTGCGAGCGAGCGTTGCGCGATCCGCACGTTCAGCTCGTCGCCGAACTGCATCCGGAAGCCGCCGGCGGACTTCGCGGTCGAGCCGGACGCGAGCGTGTCGCGCTCGATCACGACGACGTCGGTGATTCCGAGCTCGGCGAGGTGCCAGGCGACCGAGGCTCCGAGCGCGCCTCCGCCGACGACGACGACCTCGGCGCTCTCCATCGTCTCGGGCTACGCCGACGCGTGCACCGGGGACAGCGCCGGCGCCCAGGAGCAGAGGGGAGAGACGTCGCCACCCCGCCCGTTCAGCCTGCGGTAGCCGAGTGCGTGCTCGGCCTGCAGCATCTTGTGGATCTGCGTCGTGCCCTCGTAGATGATCGGCGCTCGCGCGTTGCGGAAGTAGCGCTCGATGCCGTACTCCCCCGAGTAGCCGTACGAGCCGAACACCTGAATCGCAAGGTGCGCCGCTTCGAACGCCGACTCGGTCGCGTGCCATTTCGCCAACGAGGTCTCACGCGTGTTGCGCTTCCCTTCGTTCTTCATCCAGGCCGCCTGCATGACGAGGAGCTTCGACGTCTCGTAGCCGAGCACCATCGTCGCGATCATGTCCTGCACGAACTGGTAGCGGCCGATCTCCTGGCCGAACGTCTCGCGCTCGCGTGCGTACTCCACCGATCTCTCCAGACACGCACGGACGACCCCGCAGGCACCGGCCGCGACCGTGAACCGGCCCTGGTCGAGCGAGTGCATCGCGATCTCGAAGCCCTGGCCTTCGGCGCCGATCAGGTTCTCCGCCGGCACCTCGACGTTCTCGAAGAACAGCTCGCCCGTCGAGCCGGCCCAGATGCCGAGCTTGTGCTCCGTGTCGCGCGAGGTGAAGCCGGGCATGCCCTTCTCGAGGACGAACGCGCTGATCCCCTTGTGCGCGGCCGCGGGATCGGTCTTGGCGAAGACGAGCGCGTGGTCGGCGACCGTCGCGTACGAGATCCAGTTCTTTTGACCGTTCAGGACGTACACATCGCCCTCGCGCCGCGCGGTCGATCGCATCGAGGCGACGTCGGAGCCGGCGTCCGGCTCGGTCAGGCCGAAGCAGGCGAGCTTCTCCCCCTTGGCCTGCGGCGTCAGCCAGCGTTGCTTCTGCTCCTCGGAGCCGTACTTGAGCAGCGACAGCGAGTTGAGCCCGACGTGGACCGAGATCAGCGTCCGGAACGCCGCCTCGCCGCGCTCGATCTCCTCGCAGGCGAGAGCCTCGGCGACGTAGTCGAGCCCGGCACCGCCGTATTCCTCCGGGATCACGACGCCGAGGATCCCGAGCTCGGCCATTCCCTCGATCAGCTCGAGGTCGAGCTTGTGGTCGATGTCGTTCCGGATCGCCACCGGGAGCACCCGCTCGTCGACGAACGTCCGGACCGTGTCCTGGATCAGGCGCTGCTCGTCGCTGAGCTCGAAGTCCATGGCGGCGGAAGCCTACCGACGGAGGTCACACAGGCCTCCGAGACCGGGCCGGGGCCGAGCTACGATGATTGACTGACCAGTCAATCAAGCCGGATGAGGAGTGGAGCGCGCATGGCCACGGTGGAGCAGACGTCGACGGGTGTCTCGTTCGCGTTGACCGACGAGCAGAAGGAGCTGCGCGCGCTCGCGCGCGAGTTCGCCGCCAGGGAGATCCGGCCGAAGGCGGCCGAGTACGACGAGCACTCGACGCATCCGGCCGACGTGATCGCGAAGGCCCACTCGCTCGGCCTGATGAACCTGCACGTCCCCGAGGTTTACGGTGGGCTCGGTCTCGCCTCGTTCGACGGGATGCTCGTCGGTGAGGAGCTCAACTGGGGCTGCTCCGGCATCGGGACGTCGATCGGCGCCAACGGCCTCGGCGCCGGCCCCGTGATCATCGCCGGCTCGGACGAGCAGAAGGCACGCTGGCTGCCGCCGCTGCTCGAGCAGCCGATCCTCTGCTCCTTCGCCCTCTCCGAGCCGGACGCCGGCTCCGACGTCGCCCGCATGGGGACAACCGCGGAGCGCCGCGGCGACGAGTACGTCTTGAACGGCTCGAAGACCTTCATCACGAACGCCGGCCACGCGTCCTGGGCGGTGATCTTCGCGAAGACCGATCCAGCGAAGGGTCATCGCGGCATATCGGCGTTCGTCGTGCCGATGGACACCCCGGGCGTGACGATCGAGAAGCACCTGGACAAGATGGGCCAGCGCTCGACCGACACCTCGGCGTTCGCGCTCGCCGACGTCGTCGTCCCCGCCGAGAACCGGCTAGGAGAGGAGGGCGACGGGTTCAAGATCGCGATGAAGACGCTCGACTTCACCCGGCCCGGCACGGCTGCCGGCGCCGTCGGCGTCGCTCAGGCGGCCTACGAGCTCGCAGTCGAGTACGCGAAGGAGCGCGTCACCTTCGACGTGCCGATCGCGATGCACCAGGGAGTCAGCTTCCTGATCGCCGACATGGCAACCGAGATCGAGGCCGCCCGCCTGCTCACCTGGCAGGCCGCCTGGTTGATCGACCGCGGTGAGCGCGCGACCCTCCACTCGTCGTTCGCCAAGCGCTTCTCCGCCGACACGGCGATGAAGGTGACGACCGACGCGGTGCAGGTCTTCGGCGGGTACGGCTACATGAAGGAGTACCCGGTCGAGAAGCTGATGCGCGACGCGAAGCTCTTCCAGATCTACGAGGGCACGTCGCAGATCCAGCGACTCGTGATCGCGAAAGAGATCTTCATCCCACGCTAGAGTCGCGGGCCGTGGCTCTCGAGATCGATCTGTCCGGACGCGTCGCGTTCGTCACCGGCGGCTCGCGCGGGCTCGGGCGCGCCGACGCGTTGACGCTCGCCCGCGCCGGCGCCGACGTCGTCATCGCCGACCTCCTCCTCGAGTCCGAGCTGTCCGAGGAGACGGATGCGTACGGGCCCCTCGCACAGGTGGCGCGGACGCAGGGGCTCGTGCACACCGAGTCGACCGCCGAGGAGATCCGCGGGTTCGGACGGCGATCGCTGGCCGTGCGCTGCGACGTCACCGACCGCGAGCAGGTGGCTGCTGCGGTTGCGCGCACCGTCGACGAACTGGGAGCCGTCGACATCCTCGTCAACAACGCAGGCACCCTCGACCACGTCGGGCAGTTCACCGATCAGCAGCCGGCGCTGTGGGCGCGGGATCTCGAGGTGAACCTCACCGGTGCGTTCAACTGCGCGCAGGCCGTCTGGCCCCACATGAAGGAGCGGAAGTTCGGCCGGATCGTGAACATGGCGTCCGTCGCCGGCACGCTCGGCGGGTTCGGCCAGGCGTCGTACTCGACGACGAAGGCGGGCTTGCTCGGACTGACGAAGACGCTGGCGATGGAGGGAGGCCGTCACGGGATCACGTGCAACGCGATCGTCCCGGGCATCATCGGCACCGAGGCTTTCCACATGGCGAACGCCGCGATGAACGAGCGGATCGCCAACCGGACGGTGTTCAAGCGCCCGGGCGAGCCGCAGGACATCGCCAACGCGATCGCGTTCCTCTGCTCCGACCTGGCGGCCTACATCACCGGCGTCGAGCTGAACGTGTCCGGCGGCGTCGAGCTGTTCGTGTTCTGACACCACAGAACGCGAAGCTCGTCCGTTCTCCGAGCGAGGCCGGTTGCCGCCGGAGGCCGGCTTGGCCGGCCGGGAGGCGAAGCGCGGGTCGCCACGGCGTGCGAAGAGGGAGGGATGGCCGTGGGAAGGGAACCGTAGGTTCTCTTCCCACTGAGCTAGGATGGCGCGCGCCGTGGCCGCCACCTCCCCGGCCATCCTTGCACGTCGCCGCGCCGCCGCGCGCAGGCGCTTCTGGACCCGTATGGCCTGGGTCGGGGTGTTCCTGATCGTCCTCGCGCTCGGGGCAGGGCTCGCGTTCGCGGGGTCGCCCGACCGCCTCGCCACGGGAACGCGGGTCGCCGGCGTCGATGTCGGGGGTCTGAGCCCCGCCGCAGCCCAGCGTGAGCTGGCCGGGCGCTGGCAGCGCCTCGCCGCGGCACCGATGGTCTTCACGTTCGGTTCGCATCGCTTCTTGGTCTCGGCGAAGGAGCTCGGCGTGCAGGTCGACTGGACCTCCGCCGTCGCGGCCGCGCGCCGACACGGCGACGGGTTCGGGTTCGTCCGCGGCTATCGCCGCCTCGAGCTGAAGCTGTTCCCCGCCGATGTCACACCCCGCGCCCGGGTGTCGGATGCGGCGCTCGCGTACGAGCTCGGGCTGATCGGCAAGGTGACCGATCGGCCGTCTCGCGACGCCCGGCTCGTCCGCCGGGGCCTCCACTTCCAGGTCGTGCGTGGCGAGTCGGGCCGTCTGCTCGACCGCACGGCGGCGGCGAGCGTCATCCTCGCGTCGCTCTCCTCGTTCGACCGCAGCCCGACTGCGCTGCCCGTCGACGTCAGCCCGCCGGACGTCACCGCTGCCTCGCTGTCGGGGGCGCAGCGGTCGGCGACCGTTGCCGTGTCCGCGCCGGTCACGCTCGCGATCGGGGCGACCCGTATCAAGCTGCCCCGGTGGCGGATCGCCACGCTGCTCGACCTCTCGCACGCGACTGCCGGACTGCGGTTCGGAGGCCCCGGGGCGACGCAGGAGCTGCGGCGGCTGCAGCAGGCGGTCAACCGAGCCCCGCGCAACGCCGACTGGGCCGTCGGTGCGGGCGGATCGGTGCGAGTCGTGCCGGCCCAGCCCGGCGTCGCGCTCGATGTCCCGAAGTCGACCGCGGCCATTCTTGCCGCCGCGGAGCGGCCGGCGAACCGGGTCGCCACGCTCCCCTTCGCGGTGGCGCAGCCCGCCCGCTCGACGGCACAGGCGCAGGCGCTCGGGATCACCGGGACGGTCGGCGCCTACGAGACGTTCTTCGGCGGCGTGCCCAATCGGATCCACAACGTTCAGCTCGTGGCTCACCTGGTCGATCGAAAGCTGATCGCGCCCGGCGCGACGTTCTCCTTCAACAAGACGACCGGCGACCGCTCTGCCGCGAGAGGCTTTCTCGAGGCTCCGGTGATCATCAACGGTGAGGTTCAGACCGGTCTCGGCGGCGGCGTCTGCCAGGTCTCGACGACGGTCTTCAACGCAGCGTTCGTCGCCGGGCTGCCGATCACCGCCCGGACGAACCACGCGCTCTACATCTCGCACTATCCGCTCGGTCGCGATGCGACGGTCGACTACCCCGACGTCGACCTGAAGTTCGTCAACGACACCGGCCACTGGCTGCTGCTGCGCACGTGGGTCAGTTTGTCCTCGCTGACGGTGGCGCTCTACGGAACGCCGCAACACCGGCGCGTCGAGTCGGTGACCCAGCCGCTACGCGACGTCGCGCCGCCGCCGGTGCAGAAGACGAACGATCCGAGCCTCGCAGTCGGCCAGACGGTCGTGACCGATCCGGGTGTCCCGGCGCAGGCGACGAGCGTCGAGCGGAAGGTCTATTCGCCGGCCGGGAAGCTCCTCTCCGACCAGACCTGGTCGTCGTACTACCGCGCAGTGCCGAAGCAGATCACGGTCGGAACCAAGAAGCCGAAGGCGAAGCCGAAGCCGAAGCCGGCGCCGCTCAGTCCTGACGGGACGGCGCCGACCGCTCCGCACTGACGATCGCGTCGAGCAGCCAGGCCGGAAGGCGGGTCGGACGGAGCGTCTTCGCATCGACGGTCGCGTGTGCCGTCCAGCCGTCGGCGATCGGGGTGTCGCCTCGGCGCACCGCGTACTCGTACCGGAACCGAGCGCCCCTGAAGTCGACGCAGCGCGCGAACACCTTCAGCCGGTCGTCGAAGACGGCCGGTTCGATGTAGCGCGCATGCGACTCGAGGACGAGAGCCTCGATGCCTTCGTCGCGTAGTCGCTGATAGCCGTGGGCGTACTCCTCGAGGTACTCCACACGTGCGACTTCGAACCAGACGAAGTAGTTCGAGTTGTGGGCGATCCCCTGCGCGTCCGTCTCGGCGAAGCGGACGCGGATGTCGGTCGAGAAGCTGTACCCCTGCACGGAGGGGTCATGCTCGCAGAAGCGAGCTTCGTCAGGCCGCTGCGCGCTTGACGGGCTTCTCGTCGAGCACGCGGAGGCAGCCGGCGCACACCTGCTGCTCGGTCTCGTACGGGATGCCCGCACGGACGACGAGCACACGGACCTGCATCGGGTCGTGCTCGTGGTCGTGCTCGTGATTCTCGGGAGGCTGGGTCGTCATCTGTTCACCCAGGGTAATCGGCAAACCGCCCGGGCGAACTGAGCAGTTTGTGTCAATTGGGCAACAGTTCAGACGCCTGTCAGACGCCCGCAGGCAGCGAAAGTTGCACGTGGTCGGCGAGCCCCGAGACGCCCACGCCGACGAGTCGCAGCGGGCCCGGACGCTCGCGAAGCGCCCGGTCGAGCAGGTCGCACGCGATCGTGCCGATGCGTGTCGCGTCGTCGGTGCCGACCTGGAGCGACGTCGAGCGCGTCCGGATCGAGAAGTCCGGGTAGCGCAGCTTCGTCGTCACCGTGCGCGCGACTTGACCTCGACGCGTGAGGTGCCCCGAGAGGCCGTCTGCCATGCGCCGAAGCTCGTCGTGAAGACGCTCCACGTCACCGACGTCCTGGGCGAACGTCTCTTCCTGCGAGATCGAGATCCGTTCGGTCGACACCTCGAGCGGCCGAGGGTCGATTCCGCGCGCGCGATCCCGGAGCTCTCTGCCGGCCTTGCCGCGCAGGGTCGTGCCGAGGCGCTCGTCGTCCAGGTCGGCCAGCTCACCGATCGTCGTGACGCCGGCGGCGGCGAGCCGTTCCTCGGCGCGCGGCCCGACGCCCGGCAGCACGCGGATCGGGAAGGGGGCGAGGAACGCCGCCTCGCGGCCGGGCCGCACGGCCGTCAGCCCGCCGGGCTTCCGCCGGTCCGAGGCGATCTTCGCCACCACCTTCGACCCTGCTACTCCGAGTGAGCAGGAGAGGCCCGTCCGGGTGCGGACCACGGCCTGAACCGCGCCGGCGACGGCGCGGGCGTCTTCGAACACCGGTGCGACCTCCTCGAGGTCGAGATACCCCTCGTCGATCCCCGTCTGCTCGACCGTCGGCACGATCTCGCGCACCGTCGACCAGACCTCGCGCGAGTAGTCGCGATACAGAGTGTGCCGGGGTCGAATGAACGTCGCGTGCGGGCATCGTCGCAGCGCCTCGGCGCACGACATGGCCGAGTGGATCCCGAATCCGCGTGCGACGTAGTTCGCCGTGGCGACCACTCCACGACCGTGCGGATCGCCGCCGACGATCAGGGGAACGCTGCGAAGAGCCGGGTCCTCGAGCTCCTCGACGGCGGCGAAGAACGCGTCGAGGTCGAGGTGTGCGACGAGCATCAGTGCTCCCGACCGTAAGGGCATTCCTGGTCGGTCGAGCGAAAACCAAGCAGGGCAAGGACGCAGGGAGCTCTGATGGTTGCACCATCGGGGCGACCGAGGACGCGGCCATGCGCCGGTTTGCAGCCGATCGGACAGACAATCGCTCTTGCGGTCGGGAGCACTAAAGGAGCGTAGATTCACGGCCAGATGCGGAGGCTGACGGTGCTGGTGACGGTCGCGCTGCTGGTCGCGGCTGCGTCCGCGTCCGGCGCGCGGCCGGGTCGGACGGGTGCGTGCGGGACCGAGTCGCTCGGCTCGTCCAGGGTCGCCTACGCCGGCTGGGCGACGCACGGCGCAGTCGCGTACGAGCGGCCGGGTGGTGATGTGGCGGCGCGCTTCGGCGCGCACAACGTGAACGGCTATCCGACGGTCTTCGGCATCGTCGGCAAGACGTTCGGCCGCGCCTGCGGCGCGCTCTGGTACCGGGTGCAGCTGCCGATCCGGCCGAACGACAGCGCGGGTTGGGTGCGCGCCCCGGCGCTCGTCGTCGAACGCGTGCGCACACGGATCGTCGTCGACCTCTCCGAGCGGCGTCTGTGGCTCTACCGAGGCGGCCAGCTCCTCCTGCGCGCTCCGGTGGGTGTCGGCGCGCGCGCGACACCGACACCCACCGGTCGCTTCTACGTCAACCAGCGACTCGTGCCCGAGGATCGGGTAGGCCCGTTCGGGCCTGCGGCGCTCGGCATCTCGGCGTTCTCGCCGGTGCTCACGCGGTGGCCCCAGGGAGGCCCGATCGCGATCCACGGCACCGACGAGCCGGCTTCGATCGGGCACGCTCGTTCGAGCGGTTGCATCAGGCTGCTCAACGCGACGCTCGAGCGCGTGTTCGCGGCCGCCGGCGCCGGGACTCCGGTCGTGGTGAGGCGGTAGGGCGAGTCGCGACGGCTCTCGACCGTGGCATTAATCATCTAGGCTAGGCGCCTCAGATGACCGACACCAAGACCAAGAAGTTGTCCCAGCTCTCCTCGTTCAGCGAGGACCTGCTCGGCAAGGCTTCGAAGAACCCGGCGGCGACGAAGTTCCTCCAGGGCGCGAACCAGCTGCGCGACCGTGTCGACGATCTCTCGAAGCGCGTCCGCGGGCTCGATGCGCTGGAGGAGCGTGTCGAGAAGCTCGAGGAGCGCATCGCCAAGCTCGAGAAGCCGGCGCGGAAGCCCGCGCCGCCGAAGCCGAAGCACGAACAGGCCTCGAAGCACGAACAGGCCTAGGGCCGGCGCTCAGCGCGGGACACGGACGCGAAGTGCGCCCGGCACGACCTCGAACGCCGCCGGCGTCGTCCCGATCTGCTCGCCCTCGACCTCGATCGGCAGGCGTTCGGGAGCATCGACCGTCACGTGCGCGCTGCGGAGCACTTCGACCTTCGGATGCCCGACATGGCGGCCCTTGTAGATCTTCGGGGCGGTGGTGAGGAAGTCGAGCTTGGAGACGTCGCCGATCAGCACCACGTCGAACAGCCCGTCGTCGGGCTGCGCCTCAGGTGCGAGCATCATCCCGCCGCCGTGCCAAGGCCCGTTGGCGACGATCACGTCGTGCATCCTCCCGCTTCGCTCGGCGCCGTCGAGCGTGACGGTCACCTCGGTGTTCTCCCACGTGAGGAAGACCCTCGTCAACGCATAGAAGAAGGTGAGGCGGCCGCCGAGGGCCTTCGACATCCCGTTGGCCCGCTGTGCGACGGCGCCGCTCATGCCGACGGTGCCGACGTTTCCGAACCAGCGAATCGCGTCCTCGCCGCCCCACGTGCGGTAGCGCACCCGTCCGGCGTCGATCGTCCGTGGAGCTCCGTCGCGCGCCACGCGGACGGCGTCGTCGAAACGCGTCGGGATGCCGTAGGCACGTCCGAAATCCATCCCGGTGCCGAGTGGGATCGTCGCCAGGTCGACGTCGCGCTCGGCGACGCCGTTGATCACCTCGTTGAGCGTCCCGTCGCCGCCGGCGGCAACGACGAGCCGCGCTCCGCGGTCGACCGCGGTCCGGGCAAGCTCGATCAGGTGGCCCGGGTGCTCGGAGAACAGCGTCTCACCGTCGAGACCTGCGTGGGCTGCGCGGTGGGCGAGCTCGGCCCAACGCCGGCCGGTACGGCCGTTGTCCGACGCAGGATTGACGAGGAAGACGGTGTCCGGCATCTCGCCGATCGTGCGCGCGTCAGTCGGCGACGGCGACGTCGAGGGCGATACGCGTCATCCGGTCGACCGCCGCGCGAAGCTCGTCGTCGCTGATGCGCTTGAACTCACCTTCGACCACGATGTCGGAGACGGTCAGCAGGCAGCCACCCTCGACGCCGCGCAGCGCCGCCAGCGTGAACAGCACGGAGGCCTCCATCTCCACTGCGAGCACGCCTCGTCGAGACCAGCGCTCGTACTGGCCGCCGTCCGGGTTGTAGAACAGATCGCTGGACACGATCGGTCCGACGTGCACCGGGACGCCCTGCTCCTTCGCCGTGTGCACGGCGCCGTGGATAAGGCTCCAGGCTGCAGTCGGGCAGTGCGGCTCGTTGCCGACCAGATGGGACGCCGTCGAGTCCGAAGGTACTGCGGTCAGCGCGATGATCAGGTCACCGAGCGTGTGGTGCGGCTGCAGACCACCGCAGGTGCCGACGCGAATCAGTTTCTTGCAGCCGAGCTGGATCAGCTCCTCGAACACGATCGCCGCGCCCGGGCACCCCATCCCGGTTCCCTGCACCGACACGGGCCGACCTTCGTACATGCCCGTGTAGCCGAGCAAGCCGCGCTCCGAGTTCCGTTGCTCGACGTCCGTGAGGTAGGTCTCGGCGATGTACTTCGCGCGCAGCGGATCGCCGGGCAGCAGGACCGCCTCCGCATAGGAGCCGGGCTCGGCACGAATGTGAATCGGCATGGCGGCGGACTCTATAGAACACCTTCGCGATGACTGTTTTCGAGCCTGCGACCCGCGACGTCCTCGCATTCTGCGCCCAGGCGCCGGTCGAGCGCGTGTTTCTCGAGGACGTCGCCCGGCGCGGTCTCGGCCGCTTCGTCGCCACCGCCGACGCGGACGGGGCGCTGTCCGCGCTCTGTCACATCGGGGCGAACATCGTCCCCTCGGGCCCCGGCTGCGGCGCATTCGCCGGCAGCTCCGCGTATGCGGACGTGCGCATGCTGATCGGCGAATCAGGCGCCGTCGGCGAGTTGTGGGAGGCGGCGCGTCGGACGCTGCCGAGGCCGCGCGAAGATCGTCCCGGCCAGCCGGTCTTCTCGATCCGTGAGCCGCCTGCGCCCGGCGGCACGGCGCTGCGACCCGCGACGCTCGACGACGTGCCACGGCTCTTGCCGGCGTGCGCCGCAGCGTACGAGCTCGAGCTCGGTGTCGATCCGGTCGCCCGGGACGGCGATGCGTTTCGCTGGCGCACGGCTGCTCAGATCGAGGAGGGGCGCTCGTGGGTGTGGCTCGAGGACGGTGCCGTGCGCTTCAAGGCAGAGGCGTCGGCCTGGACCGGCGCCGCCGTCCAGCTCCAGCAGGTGTGGGTCGATCCGGTGGCGCGAGGCCGCGGCTACGGTTCGCGGGGGTTGGCAGACCTGATCCGTCTCTTGCTGCGGACGACACCCGTCGTGACGTTGTTCGTGCGCGCCGAGAACGCGGCTGCGATCGCCCTCTACGAGTCCGTCGGGATGCGGCGGGAGCTCGAGTTCCGGAGCGTGCTCTTCTGAGCAGCGGGCTCCGACGCCTCGTCCGGCTCGCGGTGCTCGCCTGGCTCGCGCGCTGGGCCGTGCTCG
Organism: uncultured Thermoleophilia bacterium; assembly: GCA_963742605.1. Classification (GTDB taxonomy): domain Bacteria; phylum Actinomycetota; class Thermoleophilia; order Gaiellales; family Gaiellaceae; genus PALSA-600. Next base: position 58,157 of record CAVUNA010000009.1, read on the forward strand.
AGATCGCGTCCGCCCTGGCACGTCGGCGACCGAGCCGTTGAGGTGCAACACTGTGCGCTTGGAGGTCCTCCAGCGGATCGAGGCGCATATCCGGCGCCACGACCTGATCGCGCCGGGCGGCGATGTGCTCTGCCTCGTCTCGGGCGGGGTCGACTCGACGTGTCTCTACCACGCGCTCACCGAGCTCGGGTATCGCACCTCGGCGCTTCACGTCGACCACGGGCTCCGTGGTGCGGAGTCGGACGGAGACGCGGAGTGGTGCGCGACGCGATTCGGTGCCGAGGTGGTCAGCGGCGCGGCACCCGGTCGCACCGAGGCGGAGCTTCGCGACGTGCGCTACTCGTTCCGTGCGGGCGCGCTGCGCGCGACGGGACACACGCTCTCCGATCAGGTCGAGACGATCATCTACCGACTCGCCGCGAGCGGGAACACGAAGGGGATCGAGGTGCGTCGCGGCGACGGCGTCGTTCGCCCGCTGCTCTGTCTCTGGCGCGAGGACACGGAGGCGTACTGCCGGGAGCGAGGTCTCGAATGGCGCGAGGACTCGTCGAATGCGGCGACGGTTCGCGGCCTGATCCGGAGCGACCTGATGCCGTTGCTCGAGCAGATCCATCCGGCAGCGCGTGAGAACGTGCTGCGCACGTTGGACGAGCGGCGCACGCTGCCGCCGGCACTGGCAGAGCTGCTCGACTCGCCGGTCGGCTCGAAGCGCGTCGATCTCGGCGGCGGCGTCCAGGCGGTGCGTGAGCACGACCGCTTGTGGCTCGAACGCGGCCCGGTCCCGCTGGCCGGTCCCGTCGTCTGGGGTGCGTGGCTGATCGAGTCGCGCCGGCCGGGGCTTCGCGTTCGCGGTTGGAAGGCGGGCGACCGGCTGGCCGGTCGGACGAAGAAGGTGCAGGACGTGTTCGTCGACGCCAAGATCCCTCGCTCCGACCGCGAGGCGTGGCCCCTCGTGGTGCAAGGCGACCAGGTCGTCTGCGTGCCGGGCATCGTCGAGGCGGAAGGGGTGACGGCGCGCCGTGTCGATGATTGACGTCGAGGCCGGCGTCGGCGAGATCCTGATCGGCGAGGACGAGCTGCAGGCGCGGATCCGGGCGCTCGGCGCCGAGATCTCCGAGGACTACCAGGGTCGCGAGTTGTTGCTCGTCGGCGTGCTCAAGGGCGCGGTCTTCTTCATGGCCGATCTGATGCGGTCGATCTCGGTCGCGTGTGAGATCGATTTCATGGCGATCTCGAGCTACGGTGCGGCAACGGACTCCTCGGGCGTCGTCAGGATCCTCAAGGACCTCGACATCAACATCGAGGGACGTCACGTGCTCGTGGTCGAGGACATCATCGATTCCGGGCTGACGCTCTCGTACCTGCTGCGCAATCTCGAGTCCCGTGAGCCGGCCAGCCTCGAGATCTGCGCGCTGTTGACGAAGCCCGATCGGCGTGAGGTCGACGTGCCCGTCCGCTACATCGGCTTCGAGATCCCGAATCGGTTCGTGATCGGCTACGGGCTCGACTTTGCCGAGCGGTACCGGAATCTGCCGTATGTGGGCGTTCTCCGGGACGATTTGATGCCTGAAGGAGCCTGAGCCGGGTGTCGGAGGAGGGGATTCGGGGGAACACCGGGAACATGCAAGCGGCTACGCTAGGTGAGGACCCGTGAACCGTTTTCTCCGCAGCGCGTTTTTCCCGCTCATCGTGATCGTCGTCTTGGTCTGGCTTGCAAGCCAGACCCTGATCCACACGGGCGGGACGTCCCAGAAGCGAACGACCTCGCAGGCGATCGCAGACGTTCAGAGCGGCCAGGTTCAATCGGCGGTCTTCAACCCGGGCAAGCGGTCGATCTCGCTCAAGTACGACAACGGCAAGTCGGCGACGGTCCACTACGCGTCCGACCAGGCGCAGATCAGCTTCCAGGATCTGCTCCAGAGCAAGGGCGTGACCTGGGATTCCAAGGGGACCGGCGGCTTCTCGTGGACGGCGCTGATCGGCAGCTTCCTGCCGTTCCTGCTGCTGATCGGCTTCTGGATCTTCCTGATGAACCAGGTGCAGGGCGGCGGCTCGAAGGTGATGAGCTTCGGCAAGTCGCGCGCGAAGCGCATGGCCCCGGATTCGCCGAAGATCGGCTTCAAGGACGTCGCCGGCGTCGACGAGGCGGTCGAGGAGCTCCAGGAGATCAAGGAGTTCCTCGAGAACCCGAAGAAGTTCCAGGCGCTCGGCGCGTCGATTCCGAAGGGCGTTCTGCTCTACGGGCCGCCGGGCACCGGTAAGACGCTGCTCGCTCGCGCCGTTGCCGGCGAGGCCGGAGTGCCGTTCTTCTCGATCTCGGGCTCCGACTTCGTCGAGATGTTCGTGGGTGTCGGCGCGTCTCGCGTCCGCGACCTCTTCGAGCAGGCGAAGCAGGCGTCGCCGTGCATCGTCTTCATGGACGAGATCGACGCCGTCGGGCGCCATCGCGGCGCCGGCCTGGGCGGCGGTCACGACGAGCGCGAGCAGACGTTGAACCAGCTGCTCGTCGAGATGGACGGCTTCGAGATGAAGGACAACATCATCCTCATCGCCGCCACCAACCGACCCGACATCCTCGACCCGGCGCTGCTGCGCCCGGGTCGCTTCGACCGCCAGATCGTCGTCGACCGCCCCGACCGGAACGGCCGCCGGAAGATCCTCGAGGTTCACTCGAAGGGCAAGCCGTTGGCCTCCGTGATCGACCTCGACTCGCTCGCGGCCGGTACGCCGGGCTTCACCGGCGCCGACCTTCGCAATCTCGTCAACGAGGCTGCGCTGCTCGCGGCCCGTCGCGGCAAGAAGGTGATCGAGCAGGAGGAGCTGGAAGAGGGGATCATGCGCGTGATCGCGGGCCCCGAGAAGAAGGCCCGCCTGCTCTCCGAGAAGGAGCAGCGGATCACCGCGTACCACGAGATGGGCCACGCGCTCGTCGGGCACTTCCTCGAGAACACCGACCCGGTGCACAAGATCACGATCGTCTCGCGCGGCCAGGCGCTCGGGCTCACGATTTCGCTCCCCACCGAGGATCGCTACCTGACGACGCGCAAGGCGCTGCTCGAGCAGATCGCGATGACGATGGGCGGTCGCGCCGCGGAGGAGCTCGTCTTCAACGAGGTGACGACTGGTGCGGCCAACGACATCGAGAAGGTGACCGCGACCGCGAAGCAGATGGTGATGCGGTTCGGGATGAGCGAGAAGCTCGGTCCGCGGGTCCTCGGCCGTAACCACGACATGCCGTTCCTCGGCCGGGAGATGGGCGCCGAGCCCGACTACTCCGAAGAGGTGGCGCGCGAGATCGACGACGAGATCCGGCGCATCATCGAGGAGGGCCACGATGTGGCGACGCGCGTCCTGCGCGAGCACATCGACGATCTTCATCGGATCTCGCAGATCCTGATCGAGCGCGAGACGATCGACAGCGACCAGTTCCAGCGTCTGCTCGCCGGCGAGTCCGAGGATGCGGTCTTCCCGCCCGAGCCGGAGCCTGCCGCCGAGCCCGCAGGCGAACCCGAGCGGCGGCCGCAGCCCAAGCCGCGCCCGTTCCCGCTCCCGGGCGGCGCAGCGATGCAACCGCCTGAACCCGAGGCGAGCTAGGCTCGGCTTGGGTTCGCGTGGGTGCCCGCTTGCGGGCAGCCACCAGATCACTCAGCCCGAGGCGAGCTAGCTCCGGGTCCGTGCCTGGCACCTGGGTGCCAGGCACCTGTTGACGGAAGCCGGCGCGCGGCGCCGGCGTTGATCTCTTCGTGGAACGTCCCAGTCGCACGGCGCTCGGGCAACTCGTCCTCGTCGCGTTCCTGTTCGGCGGGACGTGGCCGGCCGGAAAGGTCGGCGTCGACCACGTGCCGCCCCTCACGGTCGCGACCGCGCGCTTCATCCTCGCCGCCTTGGTGCTGATGGCACTCGTCCGTGTCCGGCGCGGTTCGCTGCCGCTCCCGGCGCGCGAGGACGTGCCGCTCGTCATGGCTCTCGGCCTGACCGGTGTCGCTGCCTACCAGGCCTTCTTCCTGATCGGGCTCGTCCGGACGCCGGCGAGTGACGGTGCGATCCTCGTCCCCGGCCTGATCCCGGTGTTCACGACCCTGCTCGCATGGCGTGTGTTCGGTCAGCGGCCGACGCGACAGGCTGCGCTGGGCTTCGCGATCGCAATCGTCGGGCTGATCATCGTCGTCGATCCGGCGGGCGCGGTCAGCTCGAGCAGGCTCGCCGGCGATCTGATCCTCGTCGGTGCGTCGGTCTGCTGGGCCGTCTACACGATCCTCGGACGTTCGGCGACTACCCGCTTCGACCCGTTGCTCGCGACGACGTACGCGTCGGTGGCCGGCGCCCTCATGCTGGCGCCGTTCTCCGTCACGGGATGGGGGAAGCTCGCCCACGCCGGAGCGTCGACCTGGTTCGCCGTCCTGTACCTGGCACTGCTCGGGACGGTGCTCGCCTTCGTCCTCTACTACGACAGCGTGCACACGCTCGGGGCGGCCAAGGCCGCGGCGTTCACCCTGCTCGTCCCGGTGTTCGGCGTGTCGCTCTCGATCCTCGTGCTCGGTGAGCCGCTACGACCCGGGCTCGCCGTCGGCGGCGTGATCGTCCTCGCCGGTCTCTGGCTGGTGCAGCGGCCGAGCCGTCAGGCGCCGGTCGCCGCGGTGCCGAGCCCCGCCTCCCAGGAGGCCCACAGCCGCGCATAGCGATCGCCCCGGCGCACGAGCTCCTCGTGCGAGGCGACCTCGACCAGCCGTCCGCCCTCGAGCACCGCGACGCGGTCGGCCCGCTCGGCGGTCGAGAGCCGGTGGGCGATCGTGATCATCGTCCGACCTCGGGCGACGGCGGCCAGTGCGCGCTCGACCGCTGCCTCCGTCTTCGGATCGAGCGCCGAGGTGGCCTCGTCGAGCACGATCACCGCCGGATCGGCGAGAGCGACGCGCGCGATCGAGACGAGTTGCCGTTCCCCGGCCGACAGGCGGACGCCGCGGGAGCGCACGTCGGTCGTGAGGCCACCGGGGAGCCGCTCGAACCGCTCGAGCGCGTCGATCGCCGCGAGCGCGGCGCGCACGTCGTGGTCCGTGGCCTCGGGCCGGCCCAGGCGGACGTTGTCGGCGATCGATCCCGAGAAGAGATGTCCCTCCTGTGGGACGAAGACGATGCGCCGGCGAAGCTCGTCGCTGCTCACGGTGCGGAGGTCGACCTCACCGAACGTCACGACTCCCACCTGCGGGTCGTAGAAGCGGACGAGGAGCTTCGCCAGCGTGGACTTGCCGGCGCCGGTCGGGCCGACGAGCGCGAGATGCTCGCCCGCGTCGACCGCCAGCGAGATGTCGGCTGCCGCGGGCGCGCCGGCGTCGTAGGCGAACGTGGCGTCCTCGATCCGGAGTCCCCCGATCGGCGGGAGCGTGGCCGTGCCGTCCGCGACGGTCACGGGCTCGGCGAGCAATCCGGCGATCTTCTCGAGCGCTGCGCGGCCCGACTGGAACTCGGTGTACCAGTCACCGAGCCTGGCGATCGGGTCGAAGAGCGAGATCAAATAGAGCGCGAACGCGACGATCGTTCCGACGGTGACGCGGCCGTGCCGTTCGAGGTAGCCGCCGACGACGAGCACCGATGCGAGTGCCAGCGACTGCGCGAACGCGATCATCGGGAAGAAGCCGATGTTGACGAGGGAGATTCGCCGCCACGCTGCGACCTGGGCACGTGAGCGCACGCGGTACGAGGCGTAGCGGTCGGTCTCGCGGCGATAGGACTGGAGGACGCGCACACCGGTCAAGCCCTCCTGCAGCGACGACATCGTCTCCGCCACGCGATCGCGCAGCGCGAGGAACGCCGGCCGGGAGTTCCGTCCGTAGCGCAGCGACGACCACACGAGCAGGGGAACCGGGACGAGCATCACCAACGAGAGCAGCGGCGACAGTGACACGAGGATGACGAGCGTCACCACGAACAGCAGCACCGAGCCGACCACCTCGACCAACACCATGCGCGTGAACGTCGTCAGTGTCTGCACGTCGTTCGTCAGGCGGGAGACGAGCACACCCGCGCGCGTCTGCTCGAAGAACGGCATCGACAGCTGCTGGAGCTTGTCGAAGGCAGCGACCCGCAGGTCGCCGAGAAACCCTTCACCGGCGCGCGCACTGCAGAGCACGACCACACGCTCGAGCGCCGGACGGACGAGCACGAGCACGAGGTAGATCGCAGCGGCGACGTTGATCGCGCGCGCATCGCCCTGGGAGATCCCGTGGTCGATCGCGTACTTCGTCAGCAGCGGCGCCGCGAGCGAGATCGCCGTCGCCCCGACCATCGCCAGCCCGGCGACGGCGATCAGTCGCCGGTACGGACGGAGGATCGGACCGATCTCCTCGCGCATCACGCTGCCTCCGACACGGCGAGCGCGAGCAGCGAGCGATACCGCGACGAGCGCGCGAGTAGCTCCGCGTGTGTGCCCTGCTCCGCCACCCGGCCGGCTTCGACGAGCGCCACGCGGTCGGCGAGCGCGATTGTCGCCGGGCGGTGCGCGATCACGAGGGTCGTCCGTCCGCGCATCACCTCCGCCAGTGCGGCACGGATCTCGTGCTCCTTGGTCGCGTCCACCGCCGAGGTGGCGTCGTCGAGGATCAGCACCTTCGGGTCGGCGAGGATCGCGCGCGCGATCGCGATTCGCTGCCTCTGCCCGCCCGAGAGCGAGTACCCGCGCTCGCCGATCATCGTCTCGTACCCCTCCGGGAGGCGCTCCACGAACTCGTCCGCGCCTGCGAGTTGCGTCGCCCGTTCGATCTCCTCGTCCGCCGCCTGCGGGGCCGCGAGCCCGACGTTGCCCCGAACGGTGTCACCGAAGAGGAACGCGTCCTCGAAGACGATGCCGACCCGGGCCCGAAGCTCGCCGAGCCTGATCTCGCGAACGTCGACGTCGCCGATGGTGACCCGCCCGGCGTCGGGGTCGTAGAACCGCGCGAGTAGGGCCGCGGCCGTCGACTTGCCCGAGCCGGTCGCACCGACCAGCGCCAGGGAGGTCCCGGCGGGAATGTCGAGGTCGAACCCGTCGAGGACCGGGCGCCCGTCTCCGTACGAGAACTGCACGCCGTCGAAGCGGATCCCGGCGTCGGCCGGGAAGGTGCGTGCGTGCCGCGATTCGACGACCAGCGGCTCGGCGCGCAATACGTCCGTCACGCGCTCCCCGGCCGCCACGGCACGTTGGAGGGTCCCGACACGCTGGCCGATCGTTCGCAGCGGGTTGACGAGCAGTGCGAGGTAGAAGCTGAACGCTGCGAACGTGCCGATCGTGATTGCGCCGGAGAGCGCCTGGTGCCCTCCGTACCAGAGCACGACGAGCATCCCGACCAGCGGCAACGCCTCGAGCGCGGGGAGGAACACCGCGTCGACGGCCGCGACGTCGAGCGCGGTGCGAACGACGTCGTCGGAGCGCTCCCGGAACCGGGCCGAGAGCGCCGCCTCGGCTCCCATGCCCTTCACGACGCGCACCCCGGCGATCGACTCCTCGACCAGCGAGGTCGCCGCTGCGAGTCGTTCCTGGTTGATCTTCGTCCGCTCGGCGTACCGCTCCGAGTAGCGGCCGAAGCCGATGCTCAGCAGCGGGAGCGGCAGCAGGACCGCGAGGCCGAGCCGCCAGTCGAGCACGAACAGGACGATCGACGTGCCGACGATCGTGAAGACGTAGCCGATCGTGTGGCCGATCGAGTCAAACGCGCGTGCGACGAGCTCGGCGTCGTTGGAGGCGCGAGAGATCAGCTCGCCCGCGCCGACCCGGTCGTGGTAGTGGGCGTCGAGCTCGAGTGCCCGGCGGAAGATCGCATCCCGCACCTCGGCGTCGGCTCGTGCGCGGTTGCGGATCGCGAACACATGTCGGAGCGCGCCGGAGACCGCTTCGACTGCGCCCAGCCCGACGAGGACGGCGCAGGACCACCAGAGAGCAGTCTGGCTGCCGTCCACGACGCCGGCGTCGATCGCACGCTTGATCACCAGCGGCGCTGCGATCGCGGCGCCCTGCCAGGCGAGCCCCGACACGACCGCACCGACGATCGACCAGCGCAACCGCCGTGCGATCAGTCCGAGGTAGCGCCAACCGCTCTCCACCCGCGAAAGTATCCGGAGGTGTCAACCAGGGCTCCGATCGAGCAGCGGTTCCCGCGTCCGTCGGTGATGGGCGTGATCAACGTCACGCCCGACTCGTTCTCGGACGGCGGCGTCCACCTGCGCGTCGAGGCGGCGGTCACATCGGCGTGGGGGATGCTGGAGGCCGGCGCCGCGATCGTGGACGTCGGCGGCGAGTCGACACGGCCCGGCTCGAGCGGCGTCACCGCCGAGGAGGAACTGGCCCGGATCGAGCAGGTACTCGTCGACCTCTCGGGTGCTCCCGTCTCCGTCGACACCTCGAAGGCCGAGGTGGCCGGGCGGGCGCTCGAGCTGGGAGTTGAGCTCGTCAACGACGTGACGGCGCTCCGCAGCGATCCTGCGCTCGCCGGTGTCGTCGCGGACGCCGGTTGCTATCTCTGCCTGATGCACATGCAGGGCGAGCCGCGCACGATGCAGGAGAACCCGGTCTACGAGGACGTCGTCTCGGACGTCAAGCGCTTCCTGACGGAGCGACTCGAGTTCGCGGTCGCCCAGGGCGTGCGGGAGGAGCTCGTCTGCCTCGATCCGGGAATCGGCTTCGGCAAGACGGTCGCCCACAACTTCGAGCTGCTGCGGCGGCTCGACGAGCTCGCGGCGATCGGGCGGCCGGTGCTCGTCGGCGTCTCTCGCAAGAGCACGCTTGGTCGGATCATGGGCGATCCCGAGGCACGAACCGGCTCGACCGCCGCGTCGGTCGGTGCGGCGGTCTCGGCGTTCGAACGTGGGGCCACGATCGTGCGCGCACATGACGTGCGCGAGCACGTCGAGGCGCTCGCCGCAGCGCGAGCGGTCGCCGGATGATCGTCGAGCTGAAAGCACTCGAGGTGTTCGGCTACCACGGCGTCTACGAGCAGGAACAGGTCTGCCGGCCAGCCGTTCTGGTTCGACGTCTCGCTCGAGGTCGGCGAGCGAGGCGCGGATGACGATCTCGCCCGGGTGGTCGACTACACGCAGGTTGCCGCCGCGATCCGGGAGGTGAGCGCCGGGAGGCGCTTCAACCTGCTCGAGGCGCTCGCTGCCGCCGTCGCCGACGAGCTCCAGCGACGGTTCGCGGTCGACCTCGTGGTCGTGAAGGTCCGGAAGCGCCCGGCCGACCTGCCCGTCGAGTGGTCGGCGGTCACCGTGAGCCGGCCGTGACTCTGGCCTACGTAGGCCTCGGCGCGAACGTCGGCGACCGCGAGGCGCAGATTCGCGAGGCTGCGGCACTGATCGGCGCCGAGCGGCTCTCGAGCCTGATCGAGACCGAGCCGTGGGGCATCGTCGATCAGCCGCGCTTCCTGAACGCGGCCGCCGAGGTCGAGACCCAGTTGCCTGCGAGAGCCTTCCTCGAGCGGCTGCTCGCCGTCGAGCGCCGTCTCGGCAGGCTGCGGACGGGGAAGCACTGGGGCCCGCGGACGATCGACCTCGACCTGCTGCTCTACGGCTCGGACACGATCGACGAGCCGGGGCTCGTCGTCCCGCATCCGTTCCTGCTCGAGCGCGCGTTTGCGCTGGAGCCGCTGTGCGAGCTTGCCCCGGGTCTCGAAATCCCCGGAAACGGCACGGTCCGAGAGGCCCTCGCAGGGTTACAATCGGGTCTGTGAGTCACCTCGACGAGCTCGACGAATTCGAGGCAGAGGCCGAGCTTCGCCTGAAGAAGGAGTACGGGGCCGTTTTCGGCCTCTTCCGCTACTGCGTGCTCACCCAGGATGCGACGTACCTCTGCAACAAGCTCGATCTCCAGTACGTGCCGCAGCCGAGCTACCCCTTCTTCCACGTCCGGATGGAGGACGTGTGGGTGTGGGACAAGAACCGCCCGACCCGGATGATCCCGCGTGCCGAGGTCTACACCTCGAGCGACGTCACGATCGAGGAGCTCCGCGGCGAGGGCGACGAGCCGGTCCTCACCGCCGAAGCGCTCGCCAAGCGCATCGGCGAAGGCCGCAGCGAAATCGAAGATATCTAGCCGGTGCTCCTCGCGATCGACGTCGGGAACACCCAGACGGTGTTCGGGCTGTTCGACGGCGACCGCCTGACGGAGCAGTTCCGCGTCGGGACGGATCGTGGGCACACGGGGGACGAGCTGGCCGTGATGCTGCGGGCGTTTGTCGAGCTCGAGTCGCTGGAGGGGATCGTCCTCAGCTCCTCCGTCCCGCAGCTCGTCGCCGAATATCAGGCGTTCGCCGACCGCTGGGCGGGCGCCGACCTGCTCGTGCTGGGGCCGGGGGTGTCGACGGGCGTGCCGATTCGCTACGACGACCCGCGCGAGGTCGGGCCCGACCGGATCGCGAACGCGGTCGCGGCCCGCGAGCGGCACGGCGCGCCTGCCGTGGTGGTCGACTTCGGCACCTCGACGAACTTCGACGTCGTCTCCGCCGCGGGCGAGTTCGCCGGTGGTGTGCTTGCGCCCGGCATCGAGGTGTCGATGGACGCCCTGTTCGCGCGCGCCGCGCGGCTGCCGAAGGTGCCCTTCGCTGCTCCGGAGCGGGTGATCAGCCAGACCACGACCGCGGCGCTGCAGTCCGGGCTCGTCTACGGCTTCGCCGGCCAGGTCGATGCGATCGTCGACCGGATCAGGGACGAGCTCGGCGCGCCGGACGCGCCGGTGATCGCAACGGGCGGCCTCGCCGACCTGATCGCGCCCCACACGCGCACGATCACGGCCGTCGATCCCGAGCTGACCCTGCAGGGCCTGCGCCTCGTCTGGGCGCGCAACCGCTTGTAACAGACTGTTACTTGGGCCGTATGGAGGGGTTTGGTGTGCCGTCAGGGTCCAGCCGACGGTCGAGGCCGGAGCCCGGCTCGGCCGGGCGGGAGGCCCGATGCGCGGCCGCGTTGGAGCGCGAGGAAGAAGGGGGCTACTGGGGGAAACATGGTTTCCCCCAGTTCACCCGCCTCCATAAATGGAGATCGGCAGCGAGTCGAGCAGGATCTCGTCGGCGGGGTCGGGGAGGTCGCGGAGCAGCCGCTCGAGCACGAGGCGCGCCCCGGGCGCGGCCGCGAACAGGCGCTGCTCGACCTCCTCGAGCGAGGGCAGCATCACGAGCTCCTGCTTGAACGGGCGCGGGAACCGGCCGTGGCCGAGGTACCAGCCGTAGAACTTCTTCAGGAAGCCGAAGGCGCGTCGCTCGCCCAGCTCGCGAACGGTCTCACGCATGAAGAGGACGAGCTCCGCGACGACGTCCTCGCGGGACGGCTCGGTCGGGTCGCCCATGATCTCGGCCAGCACCCAGGGATTGCCCTGGGCGGCGCGGCCGACCATGACCGCCGCCGCCCCGGTGGTCGCGAGCACCGCCTGGGCGCGCGCCCTCGACGTGACGTCGCCCGATGCGATCACGGGGACGTCCACGAGCGACACGAGCTCGGCGGTGAGCGAGTGGTCGGCGGTGCCGGTGTACATCTGCCGGGCCGACCGTGGATGGAGCGTGAGCGACGCGGCGCCGGCGTCGACGAGGCGCGGTCCGATCTCGAGGCAGGCGCGCGAGCCGTTCGCGACCCCGCGGCGCATCTTCACCGAGACCGGGAGCGACACCGCGCCTGCGACCGCTGCGACGAGGCGGCAGGCGTGGTCGGGGTCGTCGAGCAGCGACGCTCCCGCGCCGGTCTTGGTCACCTTCTTGACCGGGCAGCCGAGGTTGACGTCGACCAGGTCGGCACCTGCCGCCTCGACGATCCGGGCGGCCTCGGCCATCGCGCCGGGGTCCGACCCGAAGATCTGGATCGCCAGCGGGCGTTCGTCGGGGCCGACCCGCAGGTAGCCCAGCGTCCGTTCGTTGCGGTGCTGAACCCCCGCTACGGAGACCATCTCCGAGCAGACGAGACCGGCCCCGAACCGCCGTCCCTGGCGACGAAATGCCTGCACGCTGACCCCGGCCATCGGCGCCAGCACCAGCCGGCCCGGAATCTCGACGCCGCCGATCCACCAGTGCTCCCGGAGGTCGATATTCACGGTTCGTGAATGGTACCCCGGTCGAGTTGCGCCTCTCCCGGCTCCATCGCTACCATTCGCGCCCGTTTTCCGACGGGTCTGGAGGTCACTTGAAGGAAGTCATCCTTACGCCCGAGGGCTACGAGAAGCTCAAGGGCGAGATCGACCATCTGCGCGGCGAACGACGCCGTGAGGTCGCCGAGCGCATTCGTGTCGCCCGCGAGTTCGGCGACATCGCCGAGAACGCGGAGTACGACGATGCCAAGAACGAGCAGGCGATGCTCGAGCACAAGATCGCGCAGCTCGAGGAGCGGCTGCTCTCGGCCCGCGTGATCACGAAGAAGGAGATCTCGAAGGACGCGGTCTCGGTCGGCTCGAAGGTGCGCCTGCGCGACATGCAGGCGAACAAGACGTTCGAGTACCACATCGTCGGCTCCACCGAGGCGAATCCGGCGGAGAACAAGCTCTCGAACGAGTCTCCGGTGGGGAAGGCGATCATCGGCCACAAAAAGGGCGACGTCGTCGAGGTCTCCGCACCACGCGGCGCGCTCAAGTTCAAGATCCTCGAGATCAAGGCAGCCTGAGCGTCGCTCCGACCGACTAGGGTCGCCGGTCGTGGAGATCGTGCGCCTCGAGCCGGACAGCTACGCAGCGGCGAGCGCGGTCCTCGCCCGTGCGTTCTTCGACGACCCCGCGTGGGTCTGGCTGATCCCGGACCCGGATCGACGAGGTCGTCTGCTGCAGCCGCTCTTTCGAGCCGGGTTCGACGTGACGGCAGCCGACGTGTGGGGGACGGCCGGCGAGGTGCGCGGTGCCGCCCGGTGGCTGCCACCGGGCCGCCCTGCCGTCCGGGTCGCCGCGACGCTGAGGGCGCTCGTGACGACGCCGCTGCGGCTCGGACGTTCGACGGGGTCGTTCCTCGCCTACGGCCGGTCGGTCGAGCTGATGCGGACGGAGGTCGCCGGCGGGGCCCACTGGTACCTGGCAGGGATCGGCGTCGACCCGGATGCGCAGCGCCAGGGGATCGGCGGCGCGTTGCTCCGACCGGGCCTCGAGGGAGCGGCCAGGCAGCAGCTTCCGGTCGTGCTGTTGACGAACAACGAGGCAAACCTCGCCTTCTACGGCGAGCACGGCTTCGAGGTCGTTCGCGAAGGCGAGACGCCGAAGGACGGCCCGCGCGCCTGGGCTATGGTCAAGCGCCCATGAGCCGTAGTCTTGACGGAGGCGAGCAAGGAGCGGAGGTGCCGGCTTCGCCGGCGCCGGAGCGGGAGGCTGAGCGCCGTAGTCTTGACGGAGGCGAGCAAGGAGCGGAGGTGCCGGCTTCGCCGGCGCCGGAGCGGGAGGCTGAGCGCCGTAGTCTTGACGGAGGCGAGCAAGGAGCGGAGGTGCCGGCTTCGCCGGCGCCGGAGCGGGAACTGACAGCGCTGCCGAAGCGATTCCCGGACCGCGACGAGATCGCGACGGTGCGGGCCGAGGCGGAAGGGCTCGAGGCCGGCGAGGAGGCGCCCGAGACGCGCCGGTTGGCCGGGCGCGTGCTCGCCCGGCGGGACCTGGGGAAGCTCGTCTTCCTCGATCTGGTCGACCGGTCGGGGCGGATCCAGCTGATGTGCACGCTCGCGCGCACCGGCGAGGTCGACGTCCATCTGGGGGACGTGATCGGCGTCACGGGCCATCCCACCAAGACCCGCCGCGGCGAGGCGTCCCTGATCGTCGACGAGCTGATCCTGCTGAGCGCGATCCGGGCGCCGCTGCCCGACACCTTCCACGGCCTCACCGACGTCGAGCAGCGCTACCGGCGCCGCTACCTCGACCTGCTGATGAACGAGGACGTGCGCTCCGACTTCGTGCTGCGTGCACGGATCGTCAGCGCCGTCCGGCGCTTCCTCGACGCGGAGGGCTTCGTCGAGGTCGAGACGCCGGTCCTGCAACCGCGCTACGGGGGCGGCTTCGCCGAGCCGTTCAAGACGCATTCGAACGTGCTCGAGCAGGATCTCTACCTGCGCATCGCGACCGAGCTGTATCTCAAGCGCCTGATCGTCGGCGGGCTGGAGAAGGTCTACGAGCTCGGCAAGGACTTCCGGAACGAGGGAGTCAGCTACAAGCACAACCCCGAGTTCACGCAGCTCGAGTGGTACGAGGCGTTCGCCGACTATCACGACACGATGAACCGCATGGAGCGGCTCGTCGAGTTCGTCGCCCTCGAGACGCTCGGGACGACACGGGTCACCTTCAAGGGGCACAACGTCGACCTGAAAGCGCCGTGGCGGCGGGTCAAGCTCGTCGACGAGCTCGCCGCCGCCGAGCTCTGGACACGTGACTTCGTCGAGCTGAAGGGCCGCCTCGCCGCTCGCGGCATCGAGGTGGCGCAGGACCGGACGTGGGCCCAGCTCGTCGACAAGGCGATCACGGCCTACGTCGAGCCGCGCCTGGTCGAGCCGACGATTCTCTACGACTATCCGATCGAGTTGTCCCCGTTCGCGCGGTCGACGGACGACGATCCGGCGATCACCGAGCGGTTCGAGTTCTACGTCGGCGGGATGGAGCTCGGCAATGCCTTCTCCGAGCTGAACGATTCGGCCGAGCAGGCGGAGCGATTCTCGATGCAGGCCGAGGAAGGCGCCGGTGGGAACGTGGAGGCCGAGCAGGGCGATCCGGACTATGTCGAGGCGCTCTCGTACGGGATGCCGCCGACGGGCGGGCTCGGGCTCGGCATCGACCGGCTGGTGATGGTGCTCGCCGGCAAGGAGTCGATCCGCGACGTGATCCTCTTTCCGGCGCTGCGCTCGTGACGGGCCGCACGCAGGGTGGCAGAATGTAAAGCGTGAGTAAAGCGCGGCTAAGGCGTGACTGATCCCGTCCTCGGTGCCCAGCACGAGGAGTTGGCCGGGAAGAGCACCGCTCGTTCCAGCCTGTCGGTGTGCTGCCTGACCCACGGACGATCGCCGGCCCGCCTCGCCGCCATCCTGCGGCTGCTCCGCCCGGTCGCCGACGAGATCGTGGTCGCCCTCGACGACGCGGCGCGGGAGTCCGCCTCCCTGCTCGCAGGCGTCGCCGACCGCATCCTGCTCTTCTCGCACGGGGAGCCCGGCGACCGTCCGATCGCCTGGCTCTGCCGCGCGTGCAGCGGCGAGTGGATCTTCAACATCGACGACGACGAGATTCCGAGCGCGAGGCTCGTTCGCGCGCTGCCCTTGCTCGTCGGACGAGCCGACGTGACGCACTGCTGGGTCGCCCGCCGTTGGCTCTATCCGGACGTCACGACCTACCTCGACGAACCGCCGTGGAACACCGAGTACCAGCTTCGTCTCTTCAAGGCAGACGACCGCTTTCTCCGCTTCACCGACCAGTTTCACCGGCCGATCGCGTGCGGAGGGCCGATGCGGTTCGTCCCGGCCCCGCTCTGGCATCTGGACACGGCACTCGGCTCTCGCACGGAGCGGGAGCGCAAGGCGCTTCGCTACGAGCGGTCGCGACGCGGCATGCGGATCGGCGCCCTCTCGCACAACACCGGCATCTATCTCCCGGAGCTGCGGGACGATCCGGTGGTTCAGCCCGTCCCGCCGAGTGAGTTGAGGGCGATCGAGCGGATTCTGAACGCGCGTGCCCGGAGGGGTGGACGAGCGTCGGTCGAAGAGCCGGAGCCGTCAGCGGTCGACCGCGAATGGCCGGGCGAGCCGCACCCGGCTTCCCTGTACCAGTCGTCGATCACGCTCCTCACGAACCGGCCGAGATT
Organism: uncultured Thermoleophilia bacterium; assembly: GCA_963742605.1. GTDB lineage: Bacteria > Actinomycetota > Thermoleophilia > Gaiellales > Gaiellaceae > PALSA-600. Next base: position 73,909 of record CAVUNA010000009.1, read on the forward strand.
CGTTGCGGCCGTCCAGCAGACGATCGACGTTCGCATCAAGAACCTCGGTCAGTCCACCTGGCGCTTCGGGGACGACTCGATCACGATCGGGACGCGCTGGGACGGAGACGTCGAAGGTCTCAGGACCTCGTTGCCGGCAGATGTGCTGCCGGGCGAGAGCAGCGTCGTGCCCGTCCACGTGCTCCCGCCGGCCGAGACAGGGCGGCACGTGCTCGAGATCGACCTCGTGCACGAGCACGTGCGGTGGTTCGACCGACCCCTGAGGATCGACGCCGACGTGAAACGGCGACGCCGCGTGCTCGTTGCCGGGCGTGCGGGCGAGCTGGCGCCGGTGCTCGATTCGATCGCGCTCGTGCCGGAGATCGAACCGTTGGTCATGCTCGAGCTCGAGGAGGTCGACCTCGGCCCGCCGCGGGTCGACGGGATCGGGCACCACCTCTTCGGGTCGGACGGGGTCGACGGCTGGCGCTCCCTGCCCCGCGCTCTCGGGCTCGTCCTGCGCGCCCGGAGCGGGAACGTTCCCGCGGCGGCTCGCTCATTCTCGGACGCGCTCCGGGAGTCGGAGTGCCTGATCGTCGTCGGCGACGACGTCCACCTCGGGGCGCCTCCGACCCGCGACCGGTTGCGCACGCTGACGGTGGTCCGTGCGGCCCGCGCCCGCGGCGTGCCGGTCTGGCGGGTCGGAGAGGGCGGTCGTCCCCGCTCCCTCGCCGATCGCGCCCTGCAGCGGGCGATCGGCGCCTGTGCGAGGACGATCGACGCCGATTCCCTCTCGGCTGCGCTCCGTACGCAAACCTAACCCGCGGTCTCCGCGCCACACCCGGAAGGGCGAGTACGATGAGGCCCTCGGAAAAGCCCACGATCCGATGCGCCGCTTCGGCGGCGGAAGAGAGGTTCCTGAGTGTTCGAACGGTTCACCGAGCGTGCCCGCCAGGTCGTCGTACTCGCGCAGGACGAGGCGCGCGCGCTCAAGCACAACTACATCGGTACCGAGCACATCCTGCTCGGTCTGCTGCGCGAGGAAGAGGGTCTCGCGGCGCGTGTGCTCGAGTCGCTCGACATCACGGTGGAGGAGGTTCGCGCCCAGGTGGCCCGCATCGTCGGCCAGGGCGACGAGGTGACCACCGGCCAGATCCCGTTCACCCCGCGGGCCAAGAAGGTCCTCGAGCTGGCGCTGCGCGAGGCGCTCTCGCTCGGGCACAACTACATCGGCACCGAGCACATCCTGCTCGGGCTCGTTCGTGAGAACGAAGGGGTCGCGGCGCGGATCCTGCTCGACTTCGACGCCGACGCCGAGAAGATCCGCAACGAGATCATCCGCATGCTCTCCGGCCCGGGCCGGCGGCAGGGCGGCACGTCGGGTGCGACGAGCGAGAAGGGCAAGAGCTCGAAGCTCCTCGACCAGTTCGGCCGCAACCTGACGAAGCAGGCCTCCGAGGGCAAGCTCGACCCGGTCGTCGGCCGGCAGACGGAGATCGAGCGCGTGATGCAGATCCTGTCGCGCCGGACGAAGAACAACCCGGTGCTGATCGGCGAGCCGGGCGTCGGCAAGACCGCCGTCGTCGAGGGCCTCGCCTCACGCATCTCCTCGGGACAGGTCCCGGACCTGCTCAAGAACAAGCAGATCTACACGCTCGACCTGGCCGCGCTCGTGGCCGGCTCGAAGTACCGCGGCGAGTTCGAGGAGCGCCTGAAGAAGGTGATGAAGGAGATCACCCAGCGCGGCGACATCATCCTGTTCATCGACGAGCTCCACAACCTCGTCGGCGCGGGTGCCGCCGAGGGCGCGATCGACGCCGCTTCGATCCTGAAGCCGGCGCTCGCACGCGGTGAGCTGCAGACGATCGGTGCGACGACGCTCGACGAGTACCGCAAGTACCTCGAGCGCGACGCCGCACTCGAGCGCCGCTTCCAGCAGATCCGCGTCGACGAGCCGTCGACCGACGACACCGTCCAGATCCTGCGCGGCCTGCGCGACCGCTACGAGGCGCACCACCGGTGCAAGATCACCGACGAGGCGCTCGAGGCGGCGGCGACGTTGGCGAGCCGCTACATCCAGGACCGCCACCTGCCGGACAAGGCGATCGACCTGATCGACGAGGCGGCGTCGCGGATGCGGATCAAGACGATGACCGCACCGCCGCGCTACCGCGAGCTCGAGGAGGAGATCGAGAAGGTCCGCAAGGACAAGGAAGACTCGATCGAGAACCAGGAGTTCGAGAAGGCGGCGTCGCTTCGCGACAAGGAGCGCAAGCTCACGCAGAAGAAGCGCGAGCTGGAGGACCAGTGGCGCGACTCCGAGCAGACCGAGCAACCGTCGATCGGCGAGGACGAGATCGCCGACATCGTCTCGATGTGGACGGGAATCCCCGTCTTCAAGCTGACCGAGGCGGAGTCGCAGCGGCTCGTCCGCATGGAGGAGGAGCTGCACAAGCGCGTGATCGGGCAGGACGCCGCGATCATCGCCGTGTCGAAGTCGATCCGTCGCGCCCGTGCCGGGATCAAGGATCCGAAGCGGCCGACCGGCTCGTTCATCTTCCTCGGCCCGTCAGGTGTCGGGAAGACCGAGCTCGCGCGCACCCTCGCCGAGTTCCTGTTCGGCGACGAGGACGCGATGATCCAGATCGACATGTCGGAGTACATGGAGAAGCACGCCGTGTCCCGGCTCGTCGGATCGCCTCCGGGCTACATCGGCTACGACGAGGGCGGCCAGCTGACCGAGGCCGTGCGCCGCAAGCCGTATTCGGTCGTCCTGTTCGACGAGATCGAGAAGGCGCACCCGGACGTGTTCAACATCCTCCTGCAGATCCTGGAGGACGGGAAGCTGACCGACTCGCAGGGCCGCAAGGTCGACTTCCGGAACGTGATCGTGATCATGACGTCGAACATCGGGTCGGCGTCGATCTCGAAGAACGTCTCGCTCGGCTTCACGATCTCGAGCGAGGAGGGCATCTCCTACGACGACATGAAGACGCGCGTGATGGGCGACCTCAAGAAGGTGTTCCGTCCGGAGCTGCTGAACCGGATCGACGAGATCATCGTCTTCCCGAAGCTGACCAAGGAGGAGATCCTCCAGATCGTCGACCTGCTGATGAACCGCCTGCGAGTGCAGATGGCGGAGCACGAGGTGACGATCGAGCTGACGGACGAGGCGAAGGACCTGCTCGTCGACAAGGGCTGGGACCCGACGATGGGGGCCCGCCCGCTCCGGCGCGCGATCCAGCGCTACATCGAGGACCCGCTCGCCGACTTCGTGCTCGGGCGTCAACTCGAGCCCGGGTCGACGATCCTCGTCGCGCGCAAGAACGACGAAGAGGCCGACATCACGGTGCTCCCGCCGTCGCCGCCCGAAGTGATCGGCGTCAGCGCCGCGCCGGACGCGCCGCCCGAAGACGTAACCGCAGACTAAGATCGGTGCCTGGCACCTAGGTGCCAGGCACCCCGTCTTAGGCGGAAAGGCGCTCGAGGTACGCGCACGGGCGGCCGTCGAACGGCAGCGGCGAGCGGCCGAGGCGTGACACGCGCAGCATCACGTCCTCGAAGCCCTCGATGTCGACGACCTGCCCGAGGTACGGCGGCGGCCCGTCGCACTCGACCAGGCGATAGGCATCGCCCGCCGGAACGAATGCCACGTACGAGGTCGCTTCGTCCTCGGTGTCCCCTGCCGCTCCGGTGCGCAGGTGCCAGTCGGCGTCGGTGATCGCCAGGCCGAGCCCTTCGATCGAGCGGCGAAGCGTTCGCCCGCTCTCGAAGTAGGCCTGCTCCGAGGCGGTGAGGCGGCGGGCAAGCTCGGCGAGGCCGTCGCGAATCGCCTCTCCGGTCGCCTGGGCGGCCGCATCCTCCTGTCCCTGGCGCTCGAGCAGCTCGCCGAACTCCGTCTCCAGCTCCCGGCGCAGCGTGTCCAGCTCGCTCCGGCCGGCGCTCGTCGCAGCGAGCTGCTCGACGCGCTGGTACAGCTCGGCGCGAAGCGCGTCGAGGTCTGCGCGCCGCTCGACATCGTGGCCGGCGGCGTGCTCTTCGAGGGTCGACTCGAACCGGTCGAGCCTGCGGTGGAGCAGGTCGGTGTCGGCACCGCGGGCGTCGACGGCGTCCTCGACTCGACGAGACTGTGCGGCGAGCTCTTCGCGGAGGGCTTCGAGCGCTTCGGTGTGAGCGGAGGCGGCTCCGGCCGCGCTGTGCTGGAGCTCGTCGCGCAGCGCGTCGAGCTCGGCGCGCCGCTCCCTGGTCTGGTTGGACGCGAGCTCGGAGAGCCGGTGCTCGAGATCGGCGAGCTGGGCCTGGAGCGGCTCGAGCGCCTCGTTGTGCGCAGAAGTGCTGCCGTCGAGGCGGTGATGCAGCTCGTCGCGAAGGGCATCGAGGTCGGCACGCCGCTCGGTGGTCTGGTTGGACGCTAGCTCGGAGAGTCGATGCTCGAGCTCGACGAGCCGGGCCTGAACCGGCTCGAGCGCCTCGCTGTGGGCAGAGGCGGTGCCGTGGAGGCTTCGGTGCATCTCCTCGCGCAGCGCATCCAGCTCGGCGCGGCGTGTGCCGTCCCGGGTGGAGGCGAGCTCATCGAGCCGGCGGTCGAGCCCGTCGACGTGCGCCTGCAGCGGCTCGAGGGCGGAAGACCACGCGGTCGTGTCGGCGACGGCCACCTCGAGCGCGTCGAGCCGCTCGCGGACCGCTGCCTTGTCGTTGCGGCGCTTCTCTGCCGCCTCCTGGGCCTTGCGCGCCTGCGTAGCCAGCTCCTCGCGGACCGCGTCGAGCGCTGCGCCGTGGGCGGAGGCAGTCTCCGTCGTCGCGTCGGCGAGCTCCTCGACACGATGGAGCGGAGCGAGCTCCTCGAGCCGGCGGGTGACCTGATCGAGGCGTCGGCCGGTCCGCTCCAGCCCTTCGCCGAGCTCGCCGACCCGGCTCGAGACGTCCTCGAGGCCCTCCGCCGACGCCGCGGCCGCAACGTCGTGCTCGAGGTGATCGACTCGCTCGCGCAGTCGGTCGCACAGCGAGCCGAGCTCGGCGCGCCACTCCTCCGACGGGGCCGACACCTCGTCGAGCCGGACGGCCAGTGCTGCGACCGCGTCGCGCCATTCCTCCGAGGACTGGGCCGAGTCCATCTGCACCGCGAGAGCGGCGACGGCCTCACGCCATTCGTCGGTGGGAACAGGAAGCGCCTCGACGCGGCCGCGGAGGTCGTCCAGCTCACGTCGTAGCGCGTCTGTCTGGTCGTGCGTCGTCGCGTCGGCGACCCCGTGGGAAAGCTGCTCGAGCCGCGCGGTCAGCTCGCCGGCGACGCTCGCGAGTGTCTCGATGCGCTCGTCCCGGCGGTGCTCGCCGTCATCACGTGCATCGATGCGTTCATGCAGGCGTTCGAATGCCGATCGCGCCTCCGTTGATCCCGACGCGAGCTCATCGAGTCGTGCGGTGAGCGTGTCGACGGCGTCGCGCCATTCGTCGGTGGGGGTGGGGAGGTTGTCGAGGGTGGCTCGGAGCTGGTCGAGGTCGTGGCGGAGGGTGTCGGTCTGGTCGCGGTGGGCGGCGTCGTTGGCGAGGTCGGTGACGTGCTGGAGGCGGGCGGAGAAGTTTTCGGCGAGTTGTTCGACGCGGCGCGTGAGGTTTTCGACGTCGTCGGTGGGGGCGGGGATGGCGTCGAGGGTGGCGCGGAGGTCGTCGAGCTCGCGGCGGAGCCGTTCGGCCTGTTCGCGGGTGGCGGCGGAGGCGAGGTGGTCGGTGAGGTGCTGGAGGCGGGCCGTGTGGTTCTCGTCGAGCGCGATGAGGCGGTTGGCGAGCTCGTCGACGTCACCCGTCGGCGCCGGCAACGCGTCCAGTCGTGCGGTGAGCGTGTCGACGGCGTCGCGCCATTCGTCGGTGGGGGTGGGGAGGTTGTCGAGGGTGGCTCGGAGCTGGTCGAGGTCGTGGCGGAGGGTGTCGGTCTGGTCGCGGTGGGCGGCGTCGTTGGCGAGGTCGGTGACGTGCTGGAGGCGGGCGGAGAAGTTTTCGGCGAGTTGTTCGACGCGGCGCGTGAGGTTTTCGACGTCGTCGGTGGGGGCGGGGATGGCGTCGAGGGTGGCGCGGAGGTCGTCGAGCTCGCGGCGGAGCCGTTCGGCCTGTTCGCGGGTGGCGGCGGAGGCGAGGTGGTCGGTGAGGTGCTGGAGGCGGGCCGTGTGGTTCTCGTCGAGCGCGATGAGGCGGTTGGCGAGCTCGTCGAAGTCACCCGTCGGCGCCGGCAACGCATCGAGCGACGCGCGGAGCTGGTCGAGGTCGTGGCGGAGCGCATCGGTCTCGCTGAGCTCGGCGGCGGCCGTGACCTTGTCCGTGACCTGATCGATGCGCGCGATGACCTCGTCGGCGAGCCGGTCGACCCGCTGGGCGAGGGCGCTGACCTGCGCGTCGAGCTCGCGATCGGCGTTTCTCTCTTCGTCCAGCTGCTCGGCCAGCTGCTGCAGGGCCGACTGCGACTCGCTCGACCCGTCGACCAGCTCGTCGAGGCGCGCGCCGAGCTCGGTCACGGCCTGGCGCCACTCCTCGGAGGGCTGCGGCAGCTCGTCGATGCGGGCGGCGAGCGCGGCGAGCTCGTCCCGCAGGCCGGTCACGTCCTCGTCATCGGCTGCAGCGGGGACCTGCGCAGTGTGCTCGGGGCCAGTTGGCTGGGCAGCCGGCGGCTGCCAAATCTCCACCGGCGCCTCGCCGGCGTTGGGCGTCGTGCCCGTGAGCGCGTCGGACACCACCCGCAGTCCGGGCAGTCCGCTCCCCGCCGCCTCCGGCTTCGGCGTCTCGAAGCTGGCGGCCTGGTCCTCGAGCGCGTCCCAGAGGCGGAGCCTCGACAGCTTGCCCTGCGAGACCAGGATCTCTCCCAGCTTGCGGCCGCTGAGCTTCTGCTCCTCGAGCGCATCTTCGAGTTGCCCGCTCGTGATGAAGCCGCGCTCGACGAAGATCTCTCCGATCGGGCGCTTGGGCGCGGCCGCATCGTTACGGCCCCACTCGTCGAGCATCCGCGCGAGCTCGCGAACCGCGGCGTTCGCCTCGCTGTCCTCCTGCGTCCCGTGTGACTGGATCTCGGCCCGCTGCGCCGTGAGCGCGCTCTCGAGGTCGGCCCGCGTCACTCCGAACTGGGCCATCAGGACTTCGCCGAGGCGCGCGCCGGTCGTCTGCTGCTCCACCAGGGCGAGCTCCAGCTGGGCCTCGGTGATCAGCCCTTTTTCGACGATGAGCATCCCGATCAGACGGGACGAGATTGCCGACGCATCCACACGTTCCGTATCGGCAATCCCTCGTCCGAGCTATAGCCCCTCGCCCCGGGTGCGGGCTACCCCGGAAGCTGCCAGCTGTTCTTGCGCAGGAGCGGCACGACTTCGCCGGTGCGGGTGACGGCATCGACCGACACTTCCGGGCCGCCGATCATGAAATCGGTGTGCACCGAGGAGACATTCACCCCTTCGATGAGACCGCCTTCGACCGCCTCGGCGTATGCGTCCCCGTAGGCGACGTGGCAGGTCGCGTTCTCGTCGTACAGCGTGTCGAAGAACGTCAAGCCCGTCTCGCCGATGAGTGAGGTCCCGTCGACGAGCGCCACCTCGCCGAGCGCCGGGGCGTTCTCGTCGCTCGCCAGCTGACCGCGGATCACGTCCGCGCCCTCGTCCGCCTCGACGTCGACGATCCGGCCTCCGCTGAAGCGCACGCGCAGTCCCTTGACGATCGTCCCGTTCACGGACAGCGGCATCGTCGCCGTGACGACGCCTTCGGTTCGACGAGCGTCCGGCGTCGTGTACACCTCCTCGGTCGGCATGTTCGCGACATAGGCGATGCCGTCGACGGTCTCGGACTCGACGCCCAGCCAGCGCGACTCGGCCAGCAGGCCGACCGTGAGGTCCGTGCCCGGGCCGTGGAAGCGGAGGGCGTCGATGTTCAGGTCGTCGAGCGCCTGTGCGCGCCGAGCCAGCCGCTCGATGTGCGCGTGCCAGGCGGCCACCGGATCCGGCTCGTCCAACCGGACGCAATGCTCGACCAGGCTCCACAAGCGATCGACGTCCGGCTCCCCGAACATCTGGGTCGCCCATCCTTCGTTCGGCACTCCGACCACGGTCCAGTTGCAGAGCCGCTCGGTGACCTGTCGCGAGGACTCCTTGGCGAGGTCGAGCATCCGGGCCATGCCGACGCGCTCGCCGGGAAGATCCGCGAGCAGCTCCGGTTCCGAGTCACCGGTCAGCGCAACGACCGCGCCGTGCTCGTCGCCGAAGGCGCGCTCGCGTGAGAGGAGCCACGGCGGTGTCCAGGAGAGAACGTCGTCGCCGGCGCCCGATTCGATCAGCGCCCGGCGGATGTGGGGGTCGGCGTAGCGAACGTCGACGTACCGTGCCCCGGCCCGGTATGCGGACCGCGCGACCTCGCGCACGATCGAGGCGTGCTCGAGGCCCGCGATGACCTCGACGACCTGGCCCGCCTGCACGTTCGCGCCGACGCGGACGACCAGTTCGGCATAGCGCTCTTCGCGCGACGGTGTCATTCGGGCAGTTGCCACACGTCGTCGCGGAGCAGCGGTACGACCCGCCCGTCGCGCGTCACGCCGTCCACGTCGACCTCCGGCCCGCCGATCATGAAGTCCGTGTGCACCGTCGAGACGTTGATGCCTTCGTCCGGCTCGTCACCGTCGTGGCCCTGGGTGACCGCGGTGCCGTAGGCGATGTGGCAGGTCGCGTTCTCGTCGTAGAGCGTGTCGAAGTAGACGAGGCCGGAACGCCCGACTCGGGACGTGCCGTCGACGAGCGCCACCTCCCCGAGGCGTGACGCGTTCTCGTCGGACTCGAGCTGGGCTCGAATCAGGTCGCCGCCGCGCTTCGCCCGCACGTCGACGATCCGGCCGCTCTCGAATGTCATCTGCAGGTTCTCCACGACGTCTCCTGCCAGTGCGAGCGGCTTCGTCTGGGAGACGACGCCCTCGGCGCGACGGGCGTCCGGCGTGGTGAACACCTCCTCGGTCGGCATGTTCGCGACGTACGGGCGTCCGCCGACCGTGCGGAAGAGCGCCGAGCCGAAGCGCGACCGTTCGAGCAGGCCAATCTCGAGGTCGGTCCCCGGGCCCCGGTACGTCAACCGGTCGAGCCCGAGCGCGTTGAGCGAACGCGCGCGGCGATCGAGCCGGTCCATGTGCAGGCGCCACGCCTCGACCGGGTCGTCCTCGTCGAGACGGGTGCAGAAGGCGACTGCCTCCCACAGCCGTTCGACGTCTGGCTCGCCGAACACCTGACGAGCCCAGCCCTCGTTCGGGAACGCCACCCCGGTCCAGTTGCAGGCGTTCGCCGTGAGGAGGCGCACGCCGGCCTTGCGCAGCTCGAGCGCTCGCGCTCGACCGACGCGCGTCCCGTCGAGATCGGCGAGCAGCCGAGGCTCCGGATCGCCTGTGGTCGCGATCATCGCGTTCCCCGCCATCGCCTCGACACGCTCGATCTGCCACAGCGGCGAGTGGTCGAGCGTCTCGTCGGGACCGAGCTCGATCATCGCTCGCCTGACATGCGGGTCGACGTACAGGACGTCGACGTAACGCGCGCCGGCGCCATACGCCTGGCGTGTGAGCGCCCGGGCGAGCGGCGCGTGCTCGACCTGTGTCCCGACGAAGACGTTCTGGCCGGCTCCCACGTTTGCGCCGATGCGAACCGCCACTGCCGCGTAGCGCTCGAGGCGGTCTAGCTCGACAGCTGCCAGCTGTCCTCCCGCAGGATCGGGATGCTCCGGCCGTCGCGTGTGACGCCGTCGACGTCGACCTCGGGACCGCCGATCATGAAATCGGTGTGGATGTTCGAGACGTTCGCCCCGCGGGCCCGAAGCTCGTCGGGCTCGAGCCCTTCGAACGCCTCCGCGCCGAAGAGCACGGCGGTGCCGTAGGCGATGTGACAGGCGGCGTTCTCGTCGAACAGCGTGTTGAAGAATGTGAGGCCGGTCCGCCCGACCCGCGACGTGCCGTCGACGAGGGCGACCTCGCCCAGTCGCGTTGCGAACTCGTCGACGGACATCTGGCTGCGGACCGCCTCGGCGCCGGTGCTCGCGCGCACATCGACGGCTTCCCCGGCCACGAAGGTCATCTCGAGGTCGCGGACGACGGTGCCGCCGAGATCGAGCGGTCGGGTCGACCGGACCGATCCCTCCGTGCGGCGCCAGTCCGGCGCGGTGAAGACCTCTTCGGTCGGCATGTTCGGAACGTGCTCGATCCCGTTGGTGGTGGTGATCCCCCCGCCCGCCCAGCTCAGGTCGGGGAGCAGGCCGACGACCAGATCGGTCCCCGGCCCCGTGAACTGCAGCCGATCGAGGTCGAGCTCGTTGAGCTGACGGCAGCGGTCGCGGAGCCTGGCGTCGTGCTCGCGCCACGCGGCCACCGGGTCTGGCTCGTCGAGCCGCACCGACTCGGCAATCGCCTCCCAGAGCCGCTCGACGTCCGGCTCGCCGAAGACCTGCCTCGCCCAGCCCTCGTTCGGGAAGGCGGCGATCGTCCAGCTCACCGTTCGGTCGAACTGCGCCTTGTTGAGCGCCTCGAGCAGCGCGCGCGGGCGCGTGCGCCCGACGCGGCCCTGGTCGAGATCGGCGAGCAGCTCGGGCTCGGGATCGCCGGCGATCATCACCAGCGCCCCGCCGTCGCCGATCGCCCTCGCCTGTTCGAGCAGCCACCCGGGGGTCTCGATGAGCACGTCGTCGTCGGCGTGCTCGATCATCGCCCGCCTGACGTGCTGGTCCGAGTAGCGGACGTCGACATAGCGGGCGCCTGCCTCGTAGCCTGCCCGTGCAAGTGCCCGGGCGAGCTCGGCGTGCTCGACCATGCCGTTGACGAAGAGCGTCTGTCCCGGCTGCACGTTGGCACCGACGCGGACGATCAGCTCGGCGTAGCGCTCGAGGCGATTCATCGCGACCACAATAGAGAATCCACTATCAGGTGTCGAGGGGCACGTCGTCCCAGCCTTCGCCAAGGCCGCAGAGCCAGTTCAGGGCGTGGTGGCGCTGCTCCGCGATCGCTTGCGCCTCCGCGTGCTGCTCGGGCGACAGGTGCCGATACACCTTCCCGTACGCCGGGAAGTCACCCCGCATCGGCGCCGGCAGCAGCTCCTGCTCGAATCCACGCATGGCCGTCGCCGCGACCAGCTGGTCGAACGTTTCATAAGGCGGAGGCAGCTCGACCTCCTCGCCTCGCGCCTGCAGTACGGCCGTCCGCGCCCGCCAGTGCCAGAGGCGCGCCGACTGGCGTTCGAGGTCGACGTCCTGCGGCTCGCGCATCCGCGCGCCCGTCAAATCCGTGCGCGCCACGAGACCGCTGTCGAACGGGCGGTCGTACGGTGGCAGCTCGATGAGCTCGAGCGACCAGAGGAGCGTTCCCAGCGCCTCGCCGCGCCAGACGGCGGCCGCCGCGGCGGCGTCGGGCGAGCCGCTCGTGACGTGCTGGACCCCCGCCTGCACCTCTCCCTGGAGTGCGCGGCAGCGATCGACCACCTCGCTCTGTGAACGCAGCTTCGGCCGGGGCACGTTCGTGAATCTATCCGCCGAGCGAGCGGGGACAGATCGTTCCAGAGCCGGCACAGGCGCCGTCGGGCGCCGCCGCTACCGTCACGGGCGTGGCGAAGGCGGCGGCCGTCCAGCACGCGTGCACCGAGTGCGGCACGGCTTCGGGCCGCTGGCTCGGGCGCTGCCCGGGCTGCGGCGAGTTCGGCACGATGGTGGCCGAGGCGCCTTCCACGCGTGGACAGCGGCGGCATGCCCACGCCTCCGCGGCACCCGGGCGGCCGCCACTTCGGCTCGTCGACGTGGTCGTCGAGGAGACCGAGCGAATCGCCACCGGCGTGGCCGAACTCGACCGTGTGCTCGGCGGAGGGCTCGTGCCGGCGTCGCTCGTCCTCGTCGGCGGGGAGCCCGGTGTCGGCAAGTCGACGCTGCTGTTGAGCGCGCTCGGCTCGATGGCCGCGACTCGTCGTGCGCTCCTCGTCACCGGCGAGGAGTCGGTCGCGCAGGTCAAGCTCAGAGCGGCCCGGCTGGGCGGCTGCGACGACGTGGAGATCCTTGCCGAGACGGAGCTCGACGTGGTGTGCGAGACGCTCGAGCGGGAGCGGCCCGGGGTCTGCGTCGTCGACTCCGTCCAGACGCTCTGGTCGCAGGAGGTCGGATCTGCGCCCGGATCGGTGTCGCAGGTTCGCGAGGCGGCGGCGCGCCTTCTGCGCGTCGCGAAGGAAAACGGCGTCGCCGTCTTTCTCGTCGGCCACGTGACGAAGGACGGCGCGGTGGCCGGCCCGCGCGTCCTCGAGCACCTGGTGGACTGCGTTCTCCAGTTCGAGGGCGACCGCTACCGCGCCCATCGGGTGCTGCGGGCGGTCAAGAACCGGTTCGGCTCGACGAACGAGATCGGCGTCTTCGAGATGACGGGGGCCGGGCTCGTCGGGGTGCCCGAGCCGTCGGAGCTGTTCGGCCGCTCCGAGCCGGGTGAGGTCGGCGCCGCCGTCACCTGCACGCTCGAGGGAACGAGACCGCTTCTCCTCGAGGTCCAGGCGCTCGTCGCCCCCACCGACCTGGCGATGCCGAGGCGGGTTGGTACGGGTGTCGATCCGAAACGGCTCGCGATGATCGTGGCGGTGCTCGCACGACACGCCGGGCTTCCGCTCGGCGGCGCGGACGTGTTCGTCAACGTGGCCGGTGGAGTCCGCATCGACGAGCCGGGCGGCGATCTCGGCGTCGCGCTCGCGATCGCGTCCGCGGCGAAGGGCTCACCCGTGCGCGAAGGGGTCGCGGCGTTCGGCGAGATCGGGCTGACCGGGCGGCTGCGGGCGGCCACGCAGGCCGAGCGGCGGGCTTCGGAATGCTGCAAGTTCGGGCTCGCTTCCGTCCTGGCGCCGGTGGGAACGCCCGGCGCGGCGCTCGAGGCCGATACGCTGCGGCGGGCACTCGCTGCTGGGCTGGCCGAGAACCCGGCCTGAGCAGGGATTTTCCGACAAAAGCCCTGCAAAACTGGCAGTTTTCCGACGGATCTGATACCCTGTCGTTCCCGCCGGTGGAGCCGTCAAGGCCACCGGCACTTTCGCGACTACAGACGGAAAGAGGAGCGAGTTTGTACAAGGTCGGCGACAAGGTGGTGTATCCCCACCACGGTGCAGGCACGGTCGTGAAGCGCGAGAAGAAGGACGTTCTCGGCGAGAAGCGCGAATACCTCACCATCAAGATCCTTCACAACGACATGACCGTGAACGTCCCGGCCGACAATGCAGAGCGCGTCGGGCTTCGCAAGGTGATCGACGAAGAGGCGGTCAAGAAGGTCGTCAAGTACCTCACCTCCGGCGGCACCGAGATGCCGAAGAACTGGAACCGCCGCTTCAAGCACAACCGCGACAAGATGAAGACCGGCGACATCTACGAGCTTGCCGAGGTCGTCCGCAATCTCGCGCTGCGGGACGGCGAGAAGGGGCTCTCGACCGGCGAGAAGCAGATGTACGTGAAGGCCAAGAAGATCCTCGCTTCCGAGCTGATGTACGCGAAGAACATGACCGAGGACGAGGCCCTCGAGTGGCTCGAGGAGACCCTCACCGAGGGTGCGAAGCCGAAGGCGACGGCGCGCCCAGCGGTCGCGGCGAAGACCGCCACGAAGCCGGCCGCCAAGAAGGCGCCGGCGGCGAAGAAGACCCCCGCCGCAGCATAGGATCAGTTGGAATGAGCGTCTGGGCCGTTCTCGTCGCCGCGGGGCGAGGGGAACGGCTCGGGGGCGACCGGCCGAAGGCGTTCGTCCGGCTGGGCGAGCTGCCGCTGCTGGCCGAGCCCTTGCGGCGCCTGGACGAGTGCGATGCGGTCGACGCCGTCGTGGTGGTCGTCCCGGACGGCTGGGAGGAGCCGGCGATCCTGCTCGCCGAGGAGCTCGGCACGGGCAAGGTGACCGCCTGCGTCACCGGCGGCGCGACGCGGGCCGAGTCCGTGCGGGCCGGGGTCGCCGAGGTTCCGGCCGAGTCGGCCGTGATCCTCGTCCACGACGCGGCCCGTCCTCTGCTTCCTTCCGGGATCGTTCGCCGGCTGCTCACCGCGCTCGGCGAGGGGTTCGACGGAGCGGTGCCGGGGCTCGCCGTCACGGACACCGTCAAGCGTGCGAGCGGCGGGGTGGTCGCCGAGACGCTGGAGCGCAGCGAGCTCGTCTCGGTGCAGACGCCCCAGGCGTTCGCAGCGACGGCGCTCCGGCGTGCGCTCGATCAGGCAAGTAACAGTCTGTTACAAGCTCCGGACTGTGCCTCGCTGGTCGAGGCGGCCGGCGGGCGAATCAAGGTCGTCGAGGGTGACGAGCGGCTCCTGAAGGTGACGACGGCCGCCGACCTCGATCGGGTCACGGCGTGGCTCGCCGAGGCGCCCGCATGACCTACCGCGTCGGCATCGGTGTCGATGCGCACGCGCTGGTCGAGGGTGTGCCGCTCGTGCTCGGCGGGGTCCGGCTCGACCATCCGCGGGGGCTTGCGGGCCACTCCGACGGCGACGTGCTCGCCCACGCCCTGATCGACGCCGTCCTCGGCGCCGCCGGGCTCGGCGACATCGGCTCGCTGTTCCCGTCGTCGGATGAGCGTTATCACGGTGCGGCCTCGCTCGACCTGCTCACCGAGGCCTACGGGCAGGTGCGCGCCGCGGGGTGGACACTGGTCAACGCCGACTGCGTGCTCGTCGGCGAAGAGCCGCGGATCGCCGCGCACCGAGACGAGATGCGGAGACGACTCTCCGCCGCGGTCGGGGGCGGAGAGGTGAACGTCCGCGCGACGACCACCGACCGGCTCGGGTTCACGGGCCGGGGAGAAGGCCTCGCCGCGCACGCCGTGGCGCTCCTCGCACAGCCGTCCACCGAGCCGTAACCACCGCTCAACCCGCCGGCGACCCCGTACGGCCGGTTTGCACGGCAACGTGTTCGGCGTGAGCTTCGAGGTTCAGGCACATCGGGGCAACGACGCGCTCGTGCTTCGTCGTCTGCTCGCGGCGCGCCCATCCTCGGTCGAAGTCGACGTCGGTCTTTCACCGGCCGGGCTCGTGGTGGCGCACGAGACCGACCTGAGCGACGCATCGGGTTTGACCGTCGAAGGGCTGCTTGCGGCCGTCGGCGACACCCGGGTCGTGCTCGAGGCAAAGTGCTTCCCCGGCACGACCCCGAGCGCGTCCGAGTTCGTCCAGGCGCTGCGTCCTTTCCTCGCGAAGGTCTCTGTCGCCTCGTTCGACGAGCAGGTCGTCGCGACCGTGGCCCGCCTCCGCCCCTCGACGCCGACGACCTTCCTCTTCGAGAAGCCTCTTCTGAACGCGGCGACCGCAGCGCGGACGCTCGGCCCGCGCCAGGACCTCGTGACACGAGAGCTGATCGCCGGAGCACACGGTGTCGGAGCTCGAGTCGTTCCGTGGACCGTGAACGACGTTCAGACGATGGCGGAGCTGATCGACCTGGGAGTCGACGGGCTGGTCACCGACCAGCCGGCGCTCGCTCAGGCGGTCGCGATGTCTCGGCTAACCGGGGAGGGACGCCGCTCCGTCGCGTAGGACGACCAGGCCGTCGCGCGCCAGTGCAGCGATCGCCTCGTCGTCGGCAGGATGGTCGCCCGCGGCGACCGCGCGTAGCGCGAGCGCACGCCGCTGACGGAACGAGCCGTCGAACGCGCCCTGCCTGCGGAGCGGCTCGTAGCGTGACCCGCGCGAGGGGCAGGCCTCGGCGAGCGGGCACACCTCGCAGCGCGGAATCCGTGCCAGGCAGACGGTCGCACCGAGATCGAACAGGGCCTGCGCGCAGTCCGGGTCGAACTGCTCGCCGGTTCGCTCCTGCACGCGACGGACGTTCGTGTCGACCGGGAGGACGTCGCGCCCGAACGCGAAGTTGCCGACTGCCGCCGCGGTGTAGGGACCGACGCCCGGCAGCTCCGTCAGGTCGTCGGGCCACCCGTTCGCCGCAACGTGCACGGCCGACCGGTGCAGGTTGAGCGCACGCCGGTTGTAGCCGAGGCCTTGCCACTCGACGATCGCTGCTGCGGGTGACGCAGCGGCGAGCGCTTGCACCGTGGGCCAGCGCTCGAGCCAGCGCCGCCAGCGCGGAACGACCCGGTCGACCTGAGTCTGCTGCAGCATGACCTCCGACACGAGAATCGCGTACGGATCACGCGTGTGCCGCCAGGGCAGGTCGCGGCCGTTGGCCGCGTACCACCCGAGAAGCGCCCTGCGCACTAGATGATTGATCGGCAATCCAACGCCGCCGCGGATGGGGGCCTGCACGCGGCGCATTGCGGCCGCCTCGCCCGGCACCAAGGCCCACCGGCCTTGGCGCCGATCGAGTCATCCACACTGCTTGGTGCAGACCCTCCCCGCGACGACGGCAATTCCCGATCAACCATCTAGACGGGAGGCTCGGGGTCGTACTGGATGTAACGGCGCACCTCTCGCGCGCGTTCGACCGAGTGGAGCCGCGCCACCAGGTGCAACGCCATGTCGATCCCGGCGGACACACCCGCCGCTGTGACGACGTCTCCTGCATCGACGAATCGCTCGTCGCGCACATCGACACCGAGCTCGCGCAGCCGGTCAATCGAGCCCCAGTGCGTCGTCGCCGGCCTGCCATCCAGTGCCCCGGCCGCCTGCAGGACGAAGGAGCCGGTGCAGACGCTCGTCAGCAGACCTCCTCTGGCACTGATCGCACGTAGCCGTTGGTGCAAGGATGCGTCTGCGCTCGGGAGGCGCGCATCGCCGCCCGGTATGACGATCACGTCGACAGCAGGCGCCGTCGCCCATGTGTGGTCGCCGAGCACACGCAGGCCCTTGGCACAGAGAACCGGGTCGCGCGAATCGGTGATCGTGAAGGCGGTCACGCCGTCGTCGGGCCACTTGTGCGCCCACGACGAGAGCACCTCCCACGGGCCGGCCCAGTCGAGCTCCTCGGCGAGCTCGTAGACGTAGATGCCGATGTTCACCGGCAGAACGCTACTCGGGCGGTGTCGGCCGGCGTCGCCCCGATCTCCAGGTGACGACGCCGACCCCGAAGAGCACGACCTCGACGACGGTGATCGCGAGGCGAGTCAGGAGCGTCGTGCCGAGCGCGGGCCCCGGCGTGGTGATGGCGAGCAGCAGGCCGTACATCGACGCCTCGCGTGCGCCGAGGCCCGACGGCACGAAGATCGCGAGCACCGAGACGATCGCCGCCACGGCCGAGACGCCGGCGAGGAACGGAACCGTTTCGAGGCCCGGGTTCGTCCCGAGGGAGCGCAACAGGAAGTAGACGGCGAAGCCGCCGATCAGCCACGTGCCGCAGTAGAAGACCAGCAGGCCGACCATCAGCGGGAACGGCAGCGGGTCGACGGCGCCCGCACCGAACGGGCGAAGCAGGCGGTTGCCGATCGGCCGGAAGATGCGTGGATGCAGTAGCAAGGCGCAGAGCACCGCGAAGAGGACGAGCGGCAGGAGCGGCGCATCGACGCCGCGAACCCACGCGAGACTGACGACGAACACGACGACTCCCGAGATTGCGGAGAGAGCTGCCTCGACGAGGATCGACGCCAGCACCGTCGGCGTCTCGGTCACGCCCGCCGACTTGCGGAGCGCGACCGTGCGGGCAGCCGGCGTCCACAGGCCGCCGGGCAGGTATTTCGCGAGCATCGAGACCATCTCCGCCTGGAGCGCCGGCCGGTACGGAACGTCGAGATCCCACGCTCTCAGCATGCGGATCCATCCGAGGATGAAGACGAGGTAGTAGGCGGCGACGGCGGCGAACCCAGCCGCGACGTAGCCGAGGCTCGCGTGCTGGAGCAGCGGCGCCGCCTTCGACCACTCGCCGCGCACTGCCCAGACGCAGAACGCCACGGTCGCGACGACGACGACCGTCTGCAGGCCGATGGCAAGGCGCCGATGCGTGCGGACGTACTCGACCGCTGCGCGAGCGCGTCCCACGATGCCGACGTAGCTGGCCCCCGTCATTCGCGGGAGTCTGCCCGTCGAGGCAGTCAGTCGGAGAGGCGAAGGCCGAGGAAAAGGCCGGCGACCCCGCCGGCCGCGGCGAACACGACTCCTTCCAGCCCGAAGCCGTTGTTGCCCCAGAGGGCGGGCACGAATCCGCCGACGAACGTGCCGAACACGGCGCAGAGAGAGACGACTGAGCGACCCATGGACCTACCTTCGGCGTGTGCGTGCCGTCGTTCGACCCCCGATCGGGTCGAACGACTCGAGTCGCAACGCGAGCAGCGGGCACTCGGCGACGGCCCGTTCCGCGTGACGTTCGAGCGACGGGGGGAAAGGCGTTCCGTCGACGATCGGAAACCCCCATTCGTCGAGCGTGATGCGCTCGGGAAACAGCTCGGCGCAGAGCGCGCGCCCATCGCAGGCGATCGGGTTCAGGCGCAGCGTCTTCACCTGCGGGCCCGGCCGGGGAGCGGGAGCACGGAGACGTTCTTTCGGCTGCAGCGTCCGCGCTTGGCGTGCTCCCCGAACTCGCCCGCGAAGACTTCGAGTGCACTGCGCAAGAAGCCCGCCGCGCCGTCGGGGTGCCGACAGGCTCCGCGGCGGCTCACCAGGCCGGCGAGCTCTTCGAGCCGCCGACGGCGGACGCCGCTCTCGGTCGCCGACAGTTCATCGGCGATCGCTCGAAGGCCGTGAACGCAGGGGCCGCATTGGCCGGCGCTTTCGTCCGCGAGGTAGGTGAGCACACGTGCGCATTCCGACACCGCACAGACGCCCGCCGGCAACACGGCGATCGCGCCGGCGCCGAGGACCTCCGGTGTGAGTCTCAGCTCGCGTGCGTCGGCCGGCGTCACCCAGCGACCGAAGTAGCCCCCGACGAGGATCGCCTGCGCCGGTCTCGTCGCCCCTCCGGCACGCTCGACGACGTCCTCGAGGCGGGCGCCGAGCTCGATCTCGAACACGCCGGGCCGCGCGACTGCTCCGCCGAGCGTGACCAGCGCCGTGCCGGGCGCGGCGTCCGTGCCGGCGCCGCGGAACCAGCTCGGTCCGAACCGGGCGATCAGCGCGATGTGTGCGAGCGTCTCGGCGTTCGCGACGAGCGTCGGTGCGCCGTCGAGCCCTTGCTCGAACGGGAACGGAGGCTTGAGGGTCGGCTTCGGCTCGCCGCCGGAGAGCGCGCTCACCAGCGCCGTTTCTTCGCCTGCGACGAAGCGGCCCGGAACCGCCGCTGTACGAAGCTGCGTTCGGCCGTCGCGAGCGTGCCGCTGCCCGATCGCCGTCTCGACGATCGCGCGTTCCCGGGTCGACTCGTGCGAGACCGCGACGACGGCGTCGCGGGCGCCGACGGCGTGGCACGCGGCGACGGCGCCATCGAGTACGAGGTGCGGAGCGACCCGGAGCAGCGCCCGGTCCTTTCCGCTGGCAGGCTCACCCTCGACCGCGTTCACGACGACGATCGGCTTCCTTCCCTCGGCGGCGACGGCGCGGAGCTTGGTCGCGGTCGGGAAGGCGCCGCCGCCGCGGCCCGCCAGGCCCGCCCGTTCGATCGCGAGCATCAGATCGTCATGGGGCTCGAGCGGGCCGAAGAGCGCGAGGTGGTTGTCGAGCGACGGCGCGAGGCCCGCTGCGACTCCGGCGAGCAGGCGTGATGCGCTCAATCGCCCGCCTGTCCGACGGGTACGAAGCCCGAAATGTCTCCGCGAACGGTGTTCGTCCCGCTGTCGATGGCGAGCGCGAGGCTGAGCCGGAGACGGTCGCCCGTCGCGTCCACCACGTCCGCGGCGACTGCATTGCCGTCGAGACCGATCACCCGGCCCTCGTAGACGGAGCCCGTCGTCGCCGGCACGAACGAGACGCCGCTCGCCGTCAGCGAGACGCCGTTCGCCGCGGGGATGCCGCGGAGGTCGACACGCAACGCGCCGCGGGGCTTGTTCTTCAGTCGCAGATCGAGGCGTACGGTGACTTCGCCACCCGCGTCGCCGTGTTGCGAGACGGTGCCGCTGATCGTCGATCGGAAAGCCCCTGGCGGGCGCGGCGTCGTGGCCGCCGCGATCGGCACCGTCGCGTGTGCGAGCAGGGACGACGGTGTCCCGGCGCGATGTGCCCATCCCTTTCTGAGCGGCCCGTTCTGATACCAGCCGAGGAGGAGCAGCGGTGCGACGACCAGCGCCGCAAACCCGACCAGCCGGGGCCGCCGCCGCCCGGTGCCCAGGCTGAGCCTGGTGGCGACCGCAAGCACGACGACGACGAGCGTTGCGATGCCGACCGTTGCGAGCCACCCCGTCCGCGGGTCGCTTCCCGTGCCCAGCGCGTGCACGAGCGCGACCGGCCACGAGAGATACGCCAGCCAGTGCACGGAGCGCCACACGCGGACGCCGATCCGAACGCGGAGCAGGCTCGTCACGACGATCGCGATCAGAAGGTCGAACGCGACCGCTCCGAGCCCGAGCCACACCGGCCTGTAAGCCGAGACGAACGGGACGATCGCGTCGATCCACCGGATCGGCGCATAGCCGTCTGCGATCGTCGTCACGACGTGCACGACGACGAAGACGATCGCCAACAGCGTCAGGTTCTTGTGCATTCCGGCAACGGCGAAACGCGGCCACCGCCGGAGCCGCAGACCGAGTGTCGTCGACACGCCGAGCACGATCGAGGCCGTCAGGAGCAGCAGTGCGACGACGCCGGTGCCCCGCGTCAGATACCAGAGCTCTTTGGCGTTGCCCGTCGCGGCGATCAAGCGGCCTCCGCGGCGCGCGGCCAATCGCCGACGTACCGGACCGCTCCCGTCCGGGTGACGAGCCGGGCGTGGACCGACCGGGAGCTCAGCCAGTCGAGTGCCGCGTCGCCGAGGACGACCGCTGCCGTCGCGGCGATGTTTGCGGCGAGGCACGACGACGCGGCGACGCTCACGGTTCGCCACGGTGTCTCGGCCGGCCGACCGGTTCTCGGATCGATCAGGTGGTGCGCCTCGCCCGTGCTGGTCGGCCAGCGCCGGACGGCCGTCCCCGAAGTCGCGAGGCCGCCCGTCCGGAGCGAGACGAGTGGACCGGCGACGTCGTGTGGGGCGGCATGGTCGTCCGCGATGCGGACGCACCAGCCCCCT
Source organism: uncultured Thermoleophilia bacterium (assembly GCA_963742605.1). Classification (GTDB taxonomy): domain Bacteria; phylum Actinomycetota; class Thermoleophilia; order Gaiellales; family Gaiellaceae; genus PALSA-600. The sequence goes on from CAVUNA010000009.1 coordinate 94,895, forward strand.
GGGCAAGCGCCGGCGACGGCGATGTCCCCTCCCAGGGAGACGAGGACACCGGTTCGAAGAACGGTGGCCAGCTCGCGAGCCGCGTCGTCAGCCTCCTGCGCCTTCGCGGTCGCGCCGAGGTCGAGCTCGACGCCGTGCGGAATCGTCAGTGTGTGGTGCTCGTTGTCGACGACGACACCGAGCCGAGCTTGCACGGGTCGAGCCGGATGGATCGTCCAACCACCGCGGGTGCGCACGAGCGCGAAGGTCCGGTCGTAGCCCGCGTCGCGCAGCGCGCGGCCGATCGTCGGGTCGACGAGACCGTCCGTTGCGGTCGCCGCTGCGAGCGCAACCTCGACTGCGGCGCGCAGCTCCGGGGTCGCCTTCTGCACGCGGCCTGCGCGCGCGTTCGCACGCGAGAGCTGCGAATCCTCGCGGAAGCGGCTGCACAGGCGGTCGAGCCGGTCGAGCCGCGATGCGAGCAGCGCACGCGCCTGTGGCAGATGCTCGCTTCGCGCCACCGCAACCGTGGCCGTCGTCCCGAGGGCCGGGAAGGTGTCCGCCCCGAGGAGTGACGGACCGTTCACGAGCCCCCGGAGACGGCCACGGGAGGGGTGGCGGGCGGTGCCGCGGACGGCGGTGGCGCGGGCGGCTGCGCCGCCTGGTCCGCGGCTTGCGAAACCGCGACGAGCGGCGGCGCGGGAGCAACCACCGGCCTTCGAGCGCGGTGGCCCGGACGGGGCGGAAGCGGCGCCGCTGTTCGGCGAGGATGCGTCGACGCCGAGGCGAGCGCGGCAAATGCGGCGCCGAGCGCGATACAACCGGCGGCTACGACCGCGGTCGTCGTCCGCACGCGATTCAGCGCAGCGTCACGTGCGGCGATCGCGCCGCGGAGCTGAGCGGGACCCGGTGACATGCCCGCATGGTCGCGAACCGGAATGAGACGCTCGTGAGCCGGACGCGTGCTTCCCTTACGCCGCGGGGATCACGATGCACACGTCGACTCCCCCGCTCGGTGCAGGCCCGACGCGTGCAATGCCGCCATGGGCGCGCGCGATCAGGTCGACGATGGCAAGGCCAAGCCCGGCGCCACCGCCTTCGCGCGCATCGTCGGGCCGGCTGAACCGGTCGAACGCCCGCTCGGCGAATCCGGCGGGGAGGCCGGGGCCGCCGTCCATGACGTGGAGCTCGACGACGCCGTTGATCCTGGATGCGCTGAGCGCGACGTCGCCGCGCGCGTGGATGAACGCGTTGTCGACGAGGTTGCCGAGCGCCTGCTCGAGACGCACGGGATCCGCATCGAACACGACGTCGGCGCCGTCGACCACGGTCAGCGGTCGTTCGAGCTCGGCGGCCCGGGCTGCAAACCGTTCGCGGACACGGTCGAGCAGCTCTCGGCCGTGAAGCTCCTCGCGGCGGATCGGCAGCCGGCCCTCGTCGACACGCGCGATCAGCAACAGGTCTTCGGCGAGCCGCGACAGTCTCTCCGTCTCCTCGGAGGCCGACCGGATCGCCGCGACGTACTCGGCTCTGCTCCGGGGACGGCGAAGCGCGAGCTCGAGCTCGGCACGGAGCAGCGCGAGCGGTGTGCGCAGCTCGTGGCTCGCGTCGGCGACGAATCGCCGTTCGTGCTCGAACGCCGCCTCGAGCCGGTCGAGCATGTCGTTGAGCGTGACGGCCAGCGCGGCGATCTCGTCCCGGGCCGGCGGCACGGGCAGCCGGCGCCCCGGGGTGTCTGCCGTCACCGAAGCGGCGCGACGCCGCATCGCCTCGACCGGCCGCAGCGCCGCCGCCGCGAGACCGTAGCCGGCGAGGATCGCCAGCAGGAGGGCTGCGGGGGCGGCCAGCAAGAACTCGCGGCGGAGACGGTGCAGCGTCTCCTCCCGGGCTCCAAGCGATCGCGCGATCACGAGGACGCCGGTCCCGCCTTCGACGTGTATGGGCGTGGCGATGGCGCGCCAGTCTCCGCGGAGCCCGGTCAGGTCGGTCGTGGTCCGGACCCGCCGGCCGGCGAGCGCGGTCGCGCTGAGTGACGCGGGGATGATCGGACGCAGTCCGTCCGGCGACGACTCGACGACGGTGCCGTCTCGCAACTGGACCTGCGCGACCGTCGGGCCGTCGCTGACGTCGCGGTCGAGAAGCTCGTGGCGTCCCTCGGTCGCGTGTGAGTGCGCTTCCGCGAGCTGTGCATCGAGGTTCTGATCGACGTTCGCCAGCAATGCGCTTCCCACGCGCAGGTAGAGCACGATCCCCGTCGCAGCGAGCACCACGGCCATGACGACGGCGAATGGGAGAGTCAGCCGGATCCGGATCGGCAGCCGGCTCACGCTGCCGCTCCACCGTCCTCGCGCAGGCGGTAGCCGACGCCGCGAACCGTCTCGATCGACGTGCGGGCGAACGGTCGGTCGATCTTCTCGCGGAGGTAGCGGACGTAGACGTCGACGATGTTCGAGCGGCTCTCGAACGCCATGTCCCAGGCCCCCTCGAGCACCTGCAGCCGCGTGAGCGCCTGGCCGGGCCGCCGCATGAACAGTTCGAGGATCGCGAACTCGCGCGCGGTGAGACTCAGCTCGACCTCTCCCCGCCAGGCGCGTCGCCCGGCCGGGTCGAGCTTCAGGTCGCCGACCTCGACGATCGTCGGACGCTCGACAGGCCCGCGGCGGGCGATCGCGCGGATGCGGGCGAGCAGCTCGTCGAACGAGAAGGGCTTGGTGAGGTAGTCGTCGGCGCCGGCATCGAGCCCGCCGACGCGGTCTCTGATCCCGTCGCGCGCGGTGAGCATCAGCACCGGTGTCCACACGTCGCGTGCCCTCAGGCGGCGCAGGATCTCGAAACCGTCGATGCCGGGAAGCATCACGTCGAGCACGATCGCGTCGTACGGCGCTGCCTGCGCCATCCACAGCGCGTCGTTGCCGTGGGCGGCGACGTCGGCGGCGTGGCCGTCCTCGCGGAGCGCGCGAGCAACCAGTGCCGAAAGCTTGGGCTCGTCGTCGACCACCAGCACGCGCATGTGGCCATTGTTCCTCCGCGCCGGTGCGGTTCGGGGACCGCTCTCACCCGACTCTCATGGTGATCTGGAGGATTGAGGGCCGTGTCGGCCGAAGGGAATGCCCGTCTGACTGCGGCAACGGCGGCGATTCTGCTCGTGCTGCTCGCGGCCGAGGGAGCGACGATCCCCTTCATCGGCCGGGTGACCACGATCCACATCTTCCTCGGCGTATTGCTGGTCCCCGTCGTCGTCCTCAAGGCCGGCAGTTCCGGGTGGCGCTTCGTCTCCTACTACCTCGGGCGGGACGACTACGTCCGCCGCGGGCCGCCGCCGGCGCTCCTGCGGCTGCTGGTCGCGCCGCTCGTCGTCGCGTCGACGGCGGTCCTGTTCGGCACCGGCCTTCTGCTGGTGGCGCTCAGCCCGCAGCGGGGCGCCCTGCTCGGCCTGCACAAGGCATCGTTCATCGTCTGGTTCGCAGCGATGACGGCCCACGTGCTCGCGCACGTCCTGCACGTGCCGGGCCTCGTCCGCCGAGACCTCCACCGCGGCCAGCGAGGGTCGGCGGTCCGCGGGCTGCTCGTCGCCGGCGCTGTCGTGGCCGGCCTCGTCGCAGCGGTCGCCTTGCTGCCCGAGGCGCACGGCTGGACCCAGTGGGCAGCCCTGCACCACCACCATCGCATCGGCGGCTGACCGACGGAGCGCTCCGGCGCCGTTACGCTCCCACGCCATGACGCGTGTTCGCTTCGCGCCGAGCCCAACGGGAACCCTGCACGTCGGCAATGCGCTCAGTGCCGTTGCAAACCGGGAGTTCGGCGACTGGATGCTGCTCCGTATCGACGACACCGACCCGGCGCGGAACGTGCCGGGCGGCGAACAGGCGATCCTGGACGACCTCGGGTGGCTCGGAGTCGAGTGGGACGACGGCCCGGTGCGCCAGAGCGCCCGGGTCGACCGGTACCTTGAGGCGGCGCGGTCTGCCGGCATCGACCAGCGGTTCGACGGGGTGATGCTGTGGCGCGACGACGGCACGCCGACGTTTCATCTTGCGAGCGTCGTCGACGATCACGACTTCGCGATCACGCATGTGATCCGTGGCTCCGACCATCGCGCGAACGAGGACCTGCACGCAGCGTTGCACCGCGCACTCGGGTTCGAACCGCCGGTGGTGATCCACCACGGTCTCGTCGTCGGCGCCGACGGGCGCAAGCTTGCGAAGCGTGCGGACGGCGCCACCGTCGCGTCGTTGCGCGAGGCCGGATACCCGGCCGAGGCCGTGCACGCGTACCTCGTCGAGCTGGGGCTGCCGAAGCACGACGTTCACCTCGATCTCGACCGGATCCGCTCGCTCTCGGTCGACGTGCTGGACGTCATGCCCGAGGCGGAACTGGCGGCCCGGGTGGGCGTGCCGGTCGAGGCAGCGCCGCTCGTGCGCGGCGCGCACGACCTGGTCGAGGCGAGAGCGCTCGCCGCGAGCGTGCTCGATCCTCCGGGCGGTAGCCCGTTGCCGGTCCGCAGCCCCGAGACGCTGGAGCGGTTCGTCGAGCTCCGTTCGCCGCTTCCGGAGGTGCTCGACAAGGACGCCGCACGAGCGGTGCTGCGTGAGCTGAAGGCGGTCGGCGGCGACCTGCGCAGCCTGCGCCAGGCGCTGACGGGACGCGACCATGGTCCCGAGCTGTGGGCCGTCCTGCGCGCGCTGCCGCGCGACGAGGCGATCCGCCGCGCCCGTCTAACCTAGCTTCAGTGCGCCTCTACGACACGCTCTCGCGCTCGCTCGTCGAGCTGCCGCCGCCGCCCGGCCCGGTCCGCATGTACTTCTGCGGTCCGACCGTCTACGCACGGGCGCACATCGGCAACGCGCGCCCGTTCCTCGTCGGCATGTGGCTGCGCTCGTGGTTGCAAGAGACCGGCTACGACGTGACGCTCGTGCACAACATCACCGACATCAACGACAAGATCTACGACGCTGCTCCCGGCGCGAGTGCAGCTCTCGCCGCGCAGGCGACGGCTTGGTATCTACAGGACACCAGCGACCTCGGGTTGGGACAGCCGGACTACCTCCCCAAGGCGACCGAGACAGTGCCGCAGATCGTTGCGTTCATCGAAGAGCTGATCGCCACGGGTCATGCATATGCGGTCGGTGGTGACGTCTACTTCCGCGTAGCGAGCTTCCCGGAGTACGGACGGCTGTCGGGGCAGCGGCCCGACCAGGTCGAGGAGCAGGAGCCGAACGTGCTCAAGGAGGACGGCCGCGACTTCGCGCTCTGGAAGGCGAACAAGCCGGAGACCGAGGACACGTGGTGGGAGTCGCCGTGGGGGCACGGCCGGCCCGGGTGGCACATCGAGTGCTCGGCGATGGCCGAGGAGATCCTCGGGCCGGCGTTCGAGATCCACGGCGGCGGGCTCGACCTCGTGTTTCCCCACCACGAGAACGAGGTGGCGCAGTCCCGCGCGCTCGGGCATCCGTTCGCATCGATCTGGACGCACAACGGGATGCTCCGGTTCACGGGTGAGAAGATGTCGAAGTCGCTCGGCAACGTGACCTCGCTGCGCGAGGCGATCGACGAGTGGGGGCGGGAGACGCTGCTCGTCTTTTTCCTGACGGCTCACTGGCGTAAGCCGATCGACTTCTCCGAGGAGACGGCGGCGCAGGCGGCGGCGCGCGCCGAGACGCTTCGGAATGCGTTCACCCAGGAGCCGGTGGCCGGACCGGCAGACGGTTGGCAGGTGTTCAGCGACGCGCTGGAGGACGACTTCGACACGCCGCGCGCGCTTGCGGTCCTCCACGGCTTCGCCTCCGCACGGAACCTGGACCTGCTTCGGCGGGGCCTCACGATCTTCGGCCTCGGCTCGCTCGGCGAGCGAGACCCGGTACCCCCCGCCGTGCTCGAGCTGACGCGGCGCCGGGAGGAGGCTCGGGCTGCGCGCGACTTCGACACCGCCGATCGCCTGCGCGACGAGCTCGCGCGGGCAGGGTGGGAGATGCGCGACGAGCCCGGCGGTGGCTTCACGATCGTCCGCCGCCAGTGAGCCCGGATCTCGTCTACGGCCGCCGGGCCGTTCGAGAGGCCGTGCGCGGCAACCGCGAAGTAGTCGATGTCTGGGCCACCGAGCGCGCGCTCGCCGCCGAGCCATGGCTCGCAGAGGTGAAGCCGAAGGAGAAGCGCGACCGGGACCTCACCGAGCGAGCCGGCACCCGCGACCACCAGGGCGTGCTCGCGCTCGTCGAGCCGTTTCGCTACGCGGACGCCTACGAGCTCGCCCGCGCCGACCGGCCGCTGCTCGCGGTGCTCGACCGCGTCACGGATCCCCACAACCTCGGCGCCGTTTGCCGGAGCGCCGAAGGCGCAGGTGCGACGGGCGTGGTCGTTCCGGCCCATGGCTCGGCGGTCGTGACGCCGGCGGTGGCGCGTGCGTCGGCCGGCGCGATCGAGCACCTCCCGGTCGCGGTTGTGACGAACCTCGCGCGCTACCTTGAGGAGGTCAAGAGCAGCGAGCTGTGGGTCTACGGGGCAACGGGCGACGACAGCGCGACGCCGATGTGGGAGGCGGATCTCTCCGGCGGGCTCGCGCTCGTGCTCGGCGCCGAGGGGAAAGGCCTGAGACCCCTCGTGCGACGGACGTGTGACGCGCTCGTCTCGATCCCGCTGGTCGGAAAGATCGAGTCGCTGAACGTCAGCGTGGCCGCGGCCGTCCTGCTGTACGAGGCGAGGCGGCAACGTGCCTGACGCGATCCTGTACCTGTTCGACGGCTACAACCTGCTCCACGCAGGTCGGTTCGACGCACCGCGTGAGCTCGCCGACGCGCTCGCCTCGTTCGTCGCCGAGCGCGGTGCGCGCGGAATCGTCGTGTTCGACGGCGTCGGCGACGATGCCGCGCACGGACCGCTCGAGATCCGGTATGCGGCCCACGCGGACACGCTCCTCGAGCGACTCGCCGTCGAGCACCGGCAGCGCGCCGAGGTCGTGCTGGTGACGAGTGACAGCACCGTCACGGCGGCGGCGGGAATCGACGTCCAGCACGTCTCCTCGCAGACGTTCGTCCGTGAGCTGCCACCCTCGTCGCCCCGGCCGGAGCCGCCCGGTGGGCTCGCCGGAAAGCTCGACGGCGAGACGCGGGCGCGGCTGGAGCGGCTCCGGCGCGGCGAGTAAGAGGGGTCCACTGCAACTGGGGCTTGTGCTCCTTGCGGGTCCCTGCTACATTCACCTCAAGTTCAGGGTGAGACTTCAGGCAGGCTGGGTCGAAGGCTCACGTGAAAAAGCCGTCCAAATCCGGGGGTAAGCGCCGTGGCCGTCCGCACCGGAACCGCGCAGAAATCACCGCAGAAGGCTCAACGAGAGCTTGAGGATCTACAGCTCGTGCTCAAGGCCGCCAACGGCAGCACGGTGGCGATGGACCAGCTGATCCGCCGCTACACGTCCTTCGTGCGGCTCAAGGCGAGCTCGTACTTCCTGGCCGGCGGCGACTCGGACGACCTGATTCAGGAAGGGCTGGTCGGCCTCTACAAGGCGGTCCGGGACTTCCGCCCGGACAAGGAGACGTCGTTCCGCTCGTTCGCCGAGCTCTGCGTGACGCGGCAGATCATCACCGCGATCAAGACGGCGACCCGGCTCAAGCACTCGCCGCTCAACACCTACGTTTCGTTCAGCCACACGCCGGCGGGCCAGGAGTCGGAGAGCGAGTGCTCGCTCGGCGACGCTCTGCCCGCGTCCCACGTTCACGAGCCGGCGGTCAAGGTCGTCTCGACCGAGGAGCTGCAGGCGCTGGTCGGCTGTCTCTCCTCGTCGCTGTCGCCGCTCGAGGCCGACGCGCTCAGGCTGTACCTCGAGGGCTCCTCGTACGACCAGATGGCCGACGAGCTCGTGTGCGACACGAAGACGATCGACAACGCGCTCCAACGGGTGAAGCGGAAGATCATCACCCACCAGCAGGGCCGCCAGGTCCTCGCGTAGCGGCGTCAGTAGAGGTCGATCCGACGAGCCTAAGATGGGGCTGCGCCGGAGTAGCTCAGCTGGTAGAGCACCCGATTTGTAATCGGGAGTGCGTGGGTTCGAGTCCCTCCTCCGGCTTCTTCTCCTCCAGGAGCCAGCACGGTCCCGCACCGGCGCATGCGACCCGTCCGGGAATCGCAGCAAGCCGAGCCGCGCGCCGTTCCTCCGTGTCGGTTAGGCGTGCTCGAGCGCTTGCTCGAGGTCGGTCCAGAGCACCTCGACGTCCTCGAGGCCGACCGACAGCCGGAGCAGCCCGACCGGGATGCGATCTCCTTCCCAGCGGTGGCGGCTCTCCATCGAGGAGACCACACCGCCGAGGCTCGTCTGGTTCGCGATCACCCTCGTTGCCGTCTCGACCGGCAGCGGGCTGCCGGCGACATCGAACGAGATCAGCCCGCCGAATCCCGGATAGCGGACGAGCAGCACTGCCGGGTGCCGGTCGAGTCGCGCTGCCAGCTCGCGCGCAGTGGTCGTGTGGCGATGCATGCGCAGCTCGAGCGTCTTCAGCCCTCTGAGCAGCGAGGCCGCCGAGTCGGGTGACGCGCTGAGGCCGTTGTGCGTGCGGACTTCACGGAGCCGCGCGGCGATCGTCTCGTCACGGGTCACCGCTGCGCCGAGCATCGCGTCGTGGTGGCCGGTCAGGAACTTGGTCGCAGAGTGGACGACGACGTTCGCGCCCTCGTCCAGGGCCCGCAGGTAGACGGGCGTCGAGGCCGTTGCATCGCAGACCTTGACGCCGGGATGCGCCCGTACCGCCGCCCAGTCCGGGACGGACAGCACGGGGTTCGCCGGCGACTCCACCCAGACGATGTCGGCGTCTTCCGGTGGCGGGCCCGTCTGGTCGAACTCGATCACGTCGAGCCCCCACGGCGCGAACTCCGAGAACGCCACGGAGGTTCCGAAGTAGGCGCCCTGGGCGATCGCGAGCCTCGTGCCCGGCTTCGCCAGTCCAAGCACACACGCGGTGACTGCGGCCGTACCGGAGCCGAACAGCACGGCCTCGCCGCCCTCGAGCGCGCCCAGCGCTGCCTCCGCCGCCGCACCGGTCGGATGGCCGTAGCGCTGGTAGATGAACTCTCGCGGCCGGCCCTCGTCGTCGTACGGCCAGACGGTGGCGCGATCGACGGAGCTCACGACCCCGACTCTACGCGAGCCCCGCGATGCACTCGACGAGGCGCTCGAGCTCCTCGTCGGTGTTGTAGTAGTGGACCGAGGCGCGCACGAGCTCGTCGATGCCGCGGGGATCGAGATCGAGGCGTGCCGCGGATGCGTCGGTGACCGAGACGTTCACGCCTGTCGTGGCCAGCGCCGTGCGGACGTCGTCTGCGGCGTGTTCGCGCACGGCGAACGTGACGATTGCGCCGAGCACCTCGCCGCGGTCGGCGACCATGACGCCGGGAAGCTCGGCGAGACCGGCTCGAAGTCGTGCGGCGAGGTCGCGCACGCGCTCCCAGGCCGGCTCGATGCCGACTGCCCGAGCGTAGTCGGCCGCCACCCCGAGCCCGACCTTCCCCGCCACGTACGTCTCCCAGTTCTCGAAGCGGCGGGCGTCGGTCCTGACGGTGTAACTCCCGTCGGGCTGCCACTCGGCCGCATGCATGTCCAGGAACGGCGGCTCGAGCCGGTCGACCAGGTCGCTGCGAACGTAGAGGAACCCGGTGCCGCGCGGCCCGCGGAGAAACTTGCGCCCGGTCGCCGAGAGGATGTCGCAGCCGATCGCGCGCACGTCGACCGGAAGCTGTCCGACCGACTGGCAGGCGTCGAGCAGGAACGGAACCCCCGCCGCGCGGGTGACGCGGCCGACCGCCGCCGCCGGGTTGACCAGCCCGCTCTGCGTCGGGACGTGCACCAGCGAGACGAGCTTCACCCGCTCGTCGATCAGCCGCGCCAGCGCCTCGGCGTCGAACTGCCCGTGCTCGTCGTCCGGCACGATCTCGATCGACGCCCCGGTGCGGGCGGCGACCTGGCGCAGCGCGATCCAGTTCGACGCGTACTCGGCGCGGCCGGTGAGGATGCGGTCCCCGAAAGCGAAGCGAAACGCGTAGAACGCCATGTCCCAGGCTCGGGTCGCGTTCTCGACGACTGCGATCTCGTGCGGTGCGGCGCCGATCAGATCGGCCAGCGCCTCGTAGGTGTGCTCGAGCCGCTCATGCCGCTCGGCCGCCGCTTCGTAGCCCCCGATCTCGGCCTCGCGGCGGAGGTGGTCGACGACCGCGTCCACGACCGCGGTCGGCGGTAGGGACGAGCCGGCGTTGTTGAGGTGCGCGACGTGTGCGCAGCCCGGCGTCTCCGCGCGCAGACGCCCGATGTCGAGGGTCACGCCTCGAGCACCGTGAACAGCGTCAGCTGCATGCCGTCCGGAGCCACCAATCGAACATTGCGGTGCTGCCATGGCGTGACCACCGGCCCGGCGAGACGCTCGGCGCCCGCAGCCTCGAGCTCGTCGGCGACCACCGCCGAGTCCTCGACCTCGAGTGCGATGCGAACCGCTCCGGCAACGCGGCGGCCGACCTCGAGCGAATCGACCGCGTCGGCATGCTCGGGGTCGAGCAGCTCGAGGGTGGCCCGTCCCGCATCGAGGAGCGTGACGCGCCCTGCGGGCTCGCTCCAGGCCTCGAGCACGGGCAGTCCGAGCGTGTCGCGGTAGAACGCGAGCGCCCGATCGTAGTCCTCGACGGTCAGCGCGAGCCGTAGCTCCTTCACCGGCATGCCTCGACTCTAGACGGAGCGTGCGCATAGGCTCCGCAGGATGGCGAACGCCGAGAAGCCGGGCGTCCACTCGACGACGCGGGAGAAGCTGGAGTGGATGCGCGAGGTGCGCGAGGAGGCGCTGCACGCGGGCACCGACAGGTCGGTCGACAAGCAGCGCGAGTCGGGGAAGATGCTCGCGCGCGAGCGTGCCGAGCGGCTCTGCGACGCGGGGTCGTTCGTCGAGCTCGACCGCTACGTTCGGCATCGCGAGCCCAACTTCGGGATGCTCGAGCGGCGGCCCTACGGGGATGCGGTGGTGACCGGATACGGGACGGTGTTCGGTCGGCGCGTGTTCGTGTTCAGCCAGGACTTCACGGTTTTCGGCGGCTCGCTCTCTGAGGTGTTCGCCGAGAAGATCTGCAAGGTGATGGACCTCGCTGCCAAGTACGGCTGTCCGCTGATTGGGATCAACGACTCGGGCGGCGCGCGGATCCAGGAAGGCGTCGTGTCACTGGCCGGCTACGCAGAGATCTTCTGGCGCAACGTCCAGGTGTCCGGAGTGATCCCGCAGATCTCGCTGATCATGGGGCCGTGCGCCGGCGGCGCGGTCTACTCGCCGGCGATGACCGACTTCGTGCTGATGGTCGAGGGGACCTCATACATGTTCATTACCGGGCCCGACGTGGTGAAGACGGTGACGGGTGAGGAGGTGACGTTCGAGGAGCTCGGCGGGGCGGCTGCTCATGCGTCGAAGTCGGGTGTTGCTCACCTGACGGCGGCGAACGAGGAGGCGGCACTCGAGGACGCCCGCTACCTGCTCAGCTTTCTGCCGCAGTCGAACGCGCATCCAACGCCGTACGATCCGCCCGCGGACCCGGTCGACCGTGAGGCGCCCGAGCTCGACGTGTTGATTCCCGACGAGCCGACGAAGCCGTACGACATGAAGGACGTGATCGCTGCGGTCGTCGACGATGGTGAGTTCCTCGAGCTGCAGCCGCAGTTCGCACAGAACATCGTGTGCGGGTTCGCTCGACTCGGCGGCTACAGCGTCGGCATCGTCGGCAACCAGCCGAAGGCGCTCGCCGGTGTCCTCGACATCAACTCGTCGGAGAAGGCGGCGCGGTTCGTCCGGACCTGCGACGCGTTCAACATCCCGCTCGTCACCTTCGTCGACGTCCCGGGGTTCTTGCCCGGGACTGCGCAGGAGTGGGGCGGCATCATCCGGCACGGCGCCAAGCTCCTGTATGCGTACTGCGAGGCGACCGTGCCAAAGCTGACCGTGATCACCCGCAAAGCGTACGGGGGCGCGTACGACGTGATGAGCTCGAAGCACGTTCGCGCCGACTTCAACTTCGCCTGGCCGACCGCAGAGGTTGCGGTGATGGGGCCTGACGGCGCGGTCAACATCATCTTCCGGAACGAGCTCGCGACGGCCGACGAGCCCGAGGAGCGCCGCGCAGAGTTGATCGCGGAGTACCGGGAGCGCTTCGCCAACCCGTATGCGGCGGCGGAGCGCGGCTACGTCGACGATGTGATCGAGCCGCGACGCACCCGCCCCGTTCTGATCGACGCCCTGAAGACGTCGATCACGAAGCGTGAGCGCAGACCGCCGCGCAAGCACGGCAACATTCCGCTCTAGCCTTACAAGCTCTCACCACCTCATTCTGTGAGAACTTCTTAAACGGTCGCGAGCGACCGTGGCTCGACGGTCGCGATGAAGGCGTCCACGACCTCGGGGTCGAACTGCGACCCGGAGCATCGTTCGAGCTCGCGGACCGCGTCGTCGCGGCGAAGCGCCGGTCGATAGGAGCGCGTCGACGTCATTGCGTCGAACGCATCGGCCACGAAGACGATGCGCGATCCGAGCGGGATCGAATCGTGCATGAGGCCCTCCGGGTAACCGGTGCCGTCCCATCGCTCGCTTTGATGGAGGACCCAGTCGGCGATCGGTTCGACCCCGAGACTCGCGAGCATCCGATACCCGATTTGTGGGTGTCGCTGCATGAGGCGACGCTCTTCGCGAGTCAGCGGCGACGGCTTGCGCAAAAGCTCCTCGGGAATCGCGAGCTTGCCGAGGTCGTGGAGGCTGCCGGCGAGCCGCGTCAGCTCGACCTGGTCGTCGGACAGCCCGAGCTGCTCGGCGATCCTGCCCGCGAACAGCGCCACTCGCTCGGAATGGTTGCCGGAGTCGGCGTGGCGCGCGTCCACGACGCGTGCCAGAGACGCTGCGGCGCGAATCCGAGCCCCCTGGTCGCCGACGCCGTGGAGTGCTGCGAGGTTGGCCACGTCGCGCGCGGGTCGCACCTGGTTCTTACCCTGCTCCTTCGCCCAGTAGAGCGCTCCGTCGGCCATCCGGATCAGCGCATCACGGTCGCGTCCGTGCTGCGGGAACGTGGCGACGCCCGCGCTGACCGTGAGGCCGCCACCCGGGCTGACATCCGCGGCACCGAGACGAGTGACGATCGACTGCGCGGTTGCGAGCGCGAGCGGCTCGCCGATCTCCGGCAGAAGCAGTGCGAACTCGTCACCACCGAGTCGAAATGCCTCGCCGTCCGCTCGCAGCCGCGCCGCGACCTTCGAGAGGACGCCGTCCCCGGCGGGGTGCCCGTACCCGTCGTTGATCGTCTTGAAGTCGTCGAGGTCGAGCAGGCACAGCGAGAGCGGCGTTCCGTGCTCTCGCGCATCCGCAATTGCCTGCTCGAAACGCTCGTGGAAGTGGCGGTGGTTGCCGAGCCCCGTCAGCGGGTCGGTCAGCGACAGGCGAACAGCACTGAGTGCGCGGTGGCTCGAGCGCTGGTAGAGCGAGATCGCAGCGAGCGGCCCGGCGAGCGCGGCGAACATGTACGGCGTGCGCTGCCAGAGGATGACGAGCATCAACGCGGTCGACGCCATCAGTGCGAACGGCAGGATCGTCCAGTGCACGTTCGAGCGGATGAGCCGTCCGTAGCCGAGCTCCGACCCTGACGCCGAGATCGCCGCCGTCACGAGCAGCATGTTCGCGGCATAGAGCACTGTTGCCGTGAAGGCGACCTCGAGCAACACCGCCGCAGGCCCGCTGCCGTTTACGAGGTGCAGGATCGACCCGGCGAGCGTCCCGACGATTCCGAACACACCTGCGTTGTAGATCGTGCGGATCAGGGGCTTGTGCTCGAGCAGTGCGGTCACCGTTGGCGCGGTGACGTAGATGAACGTTGCGGCGGCCCAGCCGAAGAGCACCAGCGCCGCAACGGCGAACACGAAGCCGAGCGAAACGCCGTTCGCGTCTGCACCCTCGACGGGGACCGGGAACCGCTCCGCGAGCATCGAGGCCGCGAGGAATGCGCTGACCCCGACCAGCGTCGTGATCGACGGCTCGGCGTGCACGAACCAGGCTGTCGCCGCGAGGTAGAGGCCGATCCCGACCACGGAGACCGGCACGACGACTGCGAGCAACCTCGCGGGAGGCCGGCTCGTCCCAGCTCCGGCGCCGGCCAAGCCGGCACCGCCGCTCCTCCCGGTTACCAGGTGAAGTTGAGAGGGTCGCACGATGCGATGCCGAGGATCGCGGCGAGGACGATCAGCACGACCACGATGACCACGAGCTTTGCGTTCCACTGGAGCATCAGAGGGTTCCTTCCTGGCCGTTGCCGCATCGAGTGAGGTCGATTCTTGCGTCCATCCCGGGTGCGGACATCACCCGGACGGGGGAACGGCGCGCCCGTGGCGCTGAATCCCTCGAACGAGTGACAGGCGCCCCGGCTAGGCTCCGGGCAGATGAAGCTCGAGCTCGATCCGACCCAGCCGCCCGAGGTCGTCCGAGTCGTCGGCGAGCTGCTGCGGTCGGGAGCCGCCGAGCCGGACCCGTGGTGGCAGGCCGGCATCGACGAGTCGCTCGAGCCGCAGGGCGTCGACCCCTAGGGACGGCTCAGCCGGACGCGGCGGCCCGCTCGCGGAAGAGCCGAGGCGCAGAGCGCGCGTAGTCGAGGCCGGAGACCCAGGTGAGCACGAGCGCGACGAGGAGCGCCCACCAGGCCACGTCGTGTCTCCACACGCCGGCAGCTGCGAGCCCGCCCACAGCCGCCGCGACCGCCTGTGCCCAGGTCTTCAGCTTTCCCAGGTCACGGGCGGCGATCACGATTCCACGCTCGACTGCTGCCTGGCGAAGGCCCGTGATCAGCAACTCACGAGCGACGATCGCCGCGACCATCCACGCGGGGAAGACGTGTTGGCCGAGGAGCACGATCAGGGTCGAGAGCACGAGCAGCTTGTCCGCCACCGGGTCGAGCAGCGATCCGAAGGGTGACGTGCGCCCGGACCGGCGTGCAGCCCGTCCGTCGAACCAGTCGGTCGCCATCGCCGCGCAGAACACGGCCGTGCCCCAGTAGTTGTGCCCGGAGAACGGGATCGCGAACAGCGCGACCACGACCGGCACCGCGAGCGCGCGCGCGACGGTCAGCTGATCGGCGAAGCTCATCCGCAGGGAGAATACGGCCGTGTTCACCAAAGTGCTCGTCGCCAACCGGGGTGAGATCGCCGTGCGCGTCTTCCGCACGCTCCGAGACATGGGGATCACCTCGGTTGCGGTGTATTCCGACGTCGACCGGACGGCGCTGCATCCGCGCTTCGCCGACGAGGCGTTCTCGCTCGGTGGGCAATCGTCGGCGGAGTCGTATCTCGTGGTCGAAAGACTCCTCGATGTTGCGCGGCGCTCCGGGGCGGAGGCGATTCATCCCGGATACGGCTTCCTTGCCGAGAATGCGAGCTTCGCGACGGCGGTCGAGGACGCCGGGCTCACCTGGATCGGGCCGCCCCCGGCAGCGATCGAGCTGATGGGCTCGAAGACAGCCGCGCGCAGGACCATGCAGGCGGCAGGTGTGCCGATCATTCCCGGGACGACGGAGCTCGTGGGCTCGGCGGACGGGGTCGTGGCGCTCGGGGCCGAGCTCGGCTATCCGCTGCTGATCAAGGCCGCCGCCGGCGGCGGCGGCAAGGGGATGAAGGTCGTGCGCACCCCCGATGAGGCCGCACACGCCTTCGAGTCGGCACAGCGCGAGGGCCGGTCGTACTTCGCCGATGCGGCGGTCTACGTCGAGCGCTATCTGGAGGATCCACGCCACGTCGAGGTACAGGTCCTCGCTGACGCGCACGGCAACGTCCTTCATCTCGGGGAGCGCGACTGCACGATCCAGCGCCGTCATCAGAAACTGATCGAAGAGACGCCGTCTCCCGCGGTCGACGAGGAGCTTCGTTCGCGGATCGGTGCAATCGCCATCGATGCGGCGCGGGCGGCCGGCTACCGGTCGGCGGGGACGATCGAAGGGCTGCTCGCGCGCGACGGCTCCTACTACTTCATGGAGATGAACACGCGCATCCAGGTCGAGCACACGATCACCGAGGTCGTCTCCGGCGTCGACATCGTCCGCGCGCAGGTGCAGATCGCGGCCGGGCAGAAGCTCGAGTTCGAGCAGGACGACATTCGGCTGCAAGGTCACGCGATCGAGTGCCGGATCAATGCCGAGGATCCCACGCAGGGATTCCGGCCCTCTCCCGGGCGGATCACGACCTACCATGAGCCCTCCGGCCCGGGTGTTCGGGTCGACTCCGGCGTCGAGGCGGGCTCGGAGGTCTCTCCGCTCTACGACCCGATGATCGCCAAGCTGATCGTCCGCGGTGTCGATCGGGAGGACGCGATCGGGCGGATGCTGCGTGCGCTCGGCGAGTTCCGGATCGAAGGCGTCAGGACGCTGATCGGCTTCCACCGAGCGCTGCTGCTCCATCCCTGCTTTCGCGCGGGAGAGACGTGCGACGGAGTCGTCGAGTCGAACGAGCTTGCCGAAGCGGCGGAGCGGTTGTCTCATGTGACAACAAATCTAACAAGGCCGGCGGATGGAGCGCTCTCGGTGCTCGCGACGGAGGTGGAGGTCGCGGGTCAGCGTGTGCAGGTAAAGGTGCTGTCTCCGGAGCCCCCGTATCGAGAGCTCGCGCGTCGGCGGCGGGAGCGCGGAGCCGGAGCAGTCGACGGACAGGGCTCGGGGGCCGTGCGGAGCCCGATGCAGGGCACCGTGATCGACGTGAAGGTCGCCGCCGGTGACACCGTCACTCCCGGAGAGGTCATCTGCATCGTCGAGGCGATGAAGATGGAGAACGAGATCACGGCGCACCGCGGAGGTGTCGTGTCGGAGCTCGCAGTCTCGATCGGAACGGCGGTGTCGATCGGCCAGCCGATCTGCGCGATCGGCGAGAGCTCGAGCTAGAGAGACCGCTGATACGCGCGGAACGTCGAGGTCGCCCACGCGGTGGTCACGGCCGTCAACGCGAGCAACAGCAGGAGATGCCACCAGACCGAGGCCCAGTCGGTGTTCGGAAGCACGACCTCGCGCGCTGCGCGCACGCCCCAGTCGACGGGGTTGAAGCTCGCTGCGGTCTGCATCCAGCCGGGCATCTGCGGCCGCGCGATCATCGTCGTCGACAGGAAGAGCAACGGCAGCCCGATGAAGTTCGCGACGGCGATCATCGTCGCCTCGCGGCGCGTCAGCAGCGCGATCGCCTGCGAGATCCCGGCGAAGGCGCTGTTGACGAGGACCCCGGCGAGGATGATCGTGAGCCAGCCGAGCACCCCGGTGTGGATGCGGACACCGAGCGCAACCGACACGAGCAGGATGATCACCGCCTGGATCGCCGCCGTCAGCGCCGAGCGGACGATCTGCGAGAGCACGATCGACAGGCGCGACGCGGGCGTCGCGAGGAATCGCTCGACCACCTTGTGGTCGAGATCGTTGATCATCGACATCCCGCTCCATGTCGCACCGAAGAAGGCGTTCATGACGACGATCGCCGGTGCGAGGAACGTGATGTAGGACCCGGTGCCGAAGCCGCCGAGCCTGGTCACGTTGCGGAAGAGCTGCCCGTAGAGCAGGAGCCAGACCATCGGCTGCACGAGCAACAGCACGATCCAGATCGGCTCGCGCATCAGGTTGCGTGCCTGGCGCAGCGTCATGAACCACGTGTCGCGGAGGACCGTCACCGTTCGCGGTCCTCCGTGCCGAACTCCCGCCCCGTGTAGTGCAGGTAGACGTCGTCGAGTGTCGGTCGCGAGAGCGAGACCGAGGCGACGGCGATGCCGGCGTTCTCGAGCGCTGACAGGATCCCCGGCAGCTCACGGCTGCCGTTCGAGACGCGCGAGACGATCGTCCGCCCGTCGACGACCTGCTCGGGCCGCGCGCCGACCTCGGCGAGCACCCGCCGCGCGTCGTCCACCGCCCCGTTCTCCAGCTCGACGTGCACGGCGTCCCCGCTCAGGCCCACCTTCAGCTCGGCGGGAGTGCCCTCGACGACCACCTTTCCCTGCGAGACGATCGAGAGGCGATCGGCGAGCTGGTCGGCCTCCTCCAGGTAGTGGGTGGTGAGCAGGATCGTGAGCGCTTCGGCCTCGGCGAGGCGTGAGACCTCGGTCCACATCGCGACCCGCGCCTCGGGATCGAGGCCTGTGGTCGGCTCGTCGAGGAACAACACGCGTGGCCGGTGGACGAGGCCAAGGGCGATGTCGAGTCGCCGACGCATCCCGCCCGAGTAGGTCTTCACGATCCGGTCGGCTGCGTCTGCGATGCCGACGAGCTCGAGCAGCTCGTCGACGCGCGCGTGGAGATCCTTGCCGCTCATGTCCTGGATGCGGCCCTGGAGCATCAGGTTCTCGCGGCCCGTGCCGAACTGGTCGACGCCCGAGTCCTGGGGGACGTAGCCGATCGACCGCCTGACGGTGTCGGCGTCCCGGAGCACGTCGTAACCGCTCACGGAGGCGGATCCCGAATCCGCGTGCGTCAGTGTGACGAGCACGCGCACCGTCGTCGATTTGCCTGCGCCGTTCGGGCCGAGCAGTCCGAAGACCTCGCCCTCGCGCACGCTGAACGACACGCCGTCGAGCGCCTGCACCTCGCCGTACCGCTTGCGGAGGTCTGAGACCACGATCGCGTCCATGCGCCCGACAGTAGCGACGGTCGCCGCGCCCTCGCCGGTAGAGTGCCGCGCGGCCGATGGACCTCTACGAGTACCAGGGCAAGCAGCTCTTCAAGCGCTTCGGCATCCCCGTCTCCGACGGGCGGATTGCGACGAGTGCCGGGGAAGCACGGACGGCGGCGGCGGAGATCGGCGGCCAGGTGGTCGTGAAGGCGCAGGTCTTGACCGGCGGTCGCGGCAAGGCCGGCGGCGTCAAGCTCGCCGACGATCCCGAAGACGCGGAGCAGAAGGCGAAGGACATCCTCGGCCTCGACATTCGCGGCCACGTCGTCGAGAAGGTCTGGATCGAGCGCGCGTCGGAGATCGCGAAGGAGTACTACCTCTCCGTCACGTTCGATCGTGGCGCGAAGCGGCCGCTGCTGATGTTCACGACGCAGGGTGGCGTCGAGATCGAGGAGGTGGCGGCGAACGATCCGGATGCGCTCGTGCGCCTGCACATCGATCCGCTGGAGGGTTTCCAGCCGTGGGTTGCGCGGAGACTCGTCTACGGCGCCGGCGTCGAGGATCCGGGCGAGCAGAAGCAGATCGCGGCGATCGTCGAGCAGCTGTATCGCTGCTTCGTCGAGAGCGACGCGATGCTCTGCGAGATCAACCCGCTGATCGTCACCCCCGAAGGCGAGGTGAAGGCGCTCGACTCGAAGTTCACCGTCGACGACAGCGCGCTGTACCGCCATCCCGACATCGCGGAGCTGCGTGATACGAGTGCCGCCGATCCGCTCGAGGCGTTCGCGCGCGAGAAGGGCGTCACCTACGTGAAGCTCGACGGCACCGTCGGCATCCTCGGGAACGGCGCCGGCCTCTCGATGTCGACGGTCGATGTGGTCGTGACCGCCGGCGGCAAACCGGCGAACTTCTGCGACCTCGGCGGCGGCGGAGACGCAGAGGGAGTGGTCGACGCCCTCGAGGTGATCACGCGTGACCCGCAGGTCAGGTCGATCTTCTTCAACATCTTCGGTGGGATCACGCGCTGCGACGAGGTCGCGCGCGGCATCCTCGAGGCACTCGACCGGATCGACATCACCGTGCCGATCGTCGTTCGCCTCGACGGGACGAATGCCGAGGAGGGGCTCGAGATCCTCGCAGACGCCGCCCCGCCGAACCTGCACGTCGCGCCGACGATGCTCGAGGCGGCCAGGCTCGCAGTGGAGCTTGCACGCGAATGACCGATGCCGGCGGCGTAGGCTCGACGGAGCCGCCCAGGAGCGGAGGTGCCGGCTTGGCCGGCGCCGGAGCGGGGGACCCCTGGAGTGAGCGCGCGGAGGCGTATCGCACGAGCGCGATCCATTCGGCCGGGGAGGATCTCGATCTCGTCGTCGAATGGTGCGAGCCCGGAGCGGGGGTGACCGTCATCGACGTAGCGACCGGTGGTGGTCACGTCGCTCGTCGCCTCCGTGAGCTCGGCGCGACCGTCGTGACGGTCGATCCTGCACCGGGCATGAAGGCCGACACGACCGCGCCGGCCGAGGCGCTCCCGTTCGCCGACGGCAGCTTCGACTCGGCCGCCTGCCGGCTCGCAGCGCACCACTTCGTCGATGTCCAGGCAGCGGTGGCCGAGATGGCGCGCGTCGCCAAAGGTCGGGTCGTGATCTGCGACAACACCTTCGTGAGCATGCAGTCCGAGGAGGCCGACCGACTGCGCGACCCGAGTCACGTTCGCAACTACGCGGTGCCGGAGTGGCACTCGTTCTTCGAGCTCGCCGGACTCGAGGTCACGGGCGAGCGCTTCATGGAGCGACCGCTCGAGATCGGCCCCTGGCTGGAGCGCGTCGGCTGTACCGGGTACGAGGCGGCTCGCGTCTGCGAGCTGCTCGAGGACCGGATCGTTGACGGCTGGATGCTGCTGCCCACGCTCGTGCTCCGCGGCGAGAAGGTGTCCGGCTGATGGCGATCGTCGTCGACACCGGCACTCGGCTCGTCGTGCAGGGCCTGACCGGATCCGAGGGCCGCTTCCACGGCCTGCGGAACCGTGAGTACGGGACGAACGTCGTCGCCGGTGTCACTCCGGGCAAGGGCGGCCAGGACGTCGAGGGGATCCCGATCTACGACACGGTCGCCGGCGCCGTCGCCGAGGCGGGAGCCAACACCGCGATGATCTTCGTGCCGGCCCGGTTCGCACCCGACGCGATCTACGAGGCGGTCGACGCGGGCATCGCGACCGTCATCTGCATCACGGAGCACATCCCCGCGCACGAGATGCTCCGCGTCTACACGTACATCCGGCCGAAGGGGGTGACGCTGATCGGGCCGAACTGCCCCGGCGTCCTCTCGCCCGGGAAAGCGAATGTCGGGATCATCCCGGCGCAGGTGTTCCGCGCCGGCAACATCGGCCTCGTCTCGCGCTCGGGGACGCTGACCTATCAGATCGGCCACGAGGTTGCGCAGCGCGGCCTCGGCAACTCCAGCATCGTCGGGATCGGCGGCGACCCGATCGTCGGCTCGGGCTTCGTCGACATCCTCGCGAAGTTCGAGGCCGATCCGGAGACGGAGTACGTCGTCCTGGTCGGGGAGATCGGCGGCGACGAGGAGGAGAAGGCGGCGCTGTGGGCCGTCGACCACATGTCGAAGCCGGTCTTCTCGTACATCGCCGGGTTCTCCGCACCGCCCGGCAAGACGATGGGTCACGCCGGCGCGATCATCTCGGGCTCCTCCGGCACGGCGCAGGCGAAGAAGGATGCGCTCGAGGCGGTCGGGATCAAGGTCGGCACGACGCCGACCGAGGTCGCCGAGCTGGTCGTCGCGGCAGCGGGGGCGTAGCTCGAAACGCACGTGCCTGGCACGCGAGGTGCCAGGCACGCTGCAGGGCTCGGGGCGAAAGGCTTCGTGCCTGGCACGCGAGGTGCCAGGCACGCAAACGCGCTTCGCCGTTTCTCTTACGACGTCAGGGGCTTGCCGGTCTCGAGCAGCGTCTTGAGGCCGCTGAGCACCAGCATCCAGCCGCCGGCGACGCTCTCCGCCGTCTTCGGCGCACCTTCGAGCTGGTCGTGCACGAGAGTCAGCTTCGTCATGCCGCCGTCCTGGGGCTCGATCTCCCACGTCACTCGGCTGGTGGCCTCACCCGCGAGCTCAGGGTCGTACGCCGACTGCCAGCCGTGGACCAGCTTGCGCGGCGGGTCCCACTCGAGGACCTCGGAGTCGCCCCAGGACTCCGAACCGTCGGGGCTCGTCGAGAAGCGACCTTGCGGAGTGATCGTGATCCTCGAGCCGTAGAAATACTGCGACGTCAGCTCGGGGTCGACGATCGCTTCCCAGATCTGCTCCGGGGTCGCCCTGATGAACAGCTGATAGACCTGCACGGTCGTCTGCGTCATGGTGCTCATGCTGTCTCCTCCAGGTCGTTCTTGAGATTGAGGAGCGCGGACACGACGCGCTCCGTGTACTTGTCGATCCACCGATCGTGGATCTGCCTGATCGGGACGGGATTGAGGAAATGCAGCTTCTCGCGCCCCGAGCGTCGCGTGACGACGAGGCCGGCGTCCTCGAGAACCCGCAGGTGCTTCATCACCCCGAACCGCGTCATCTCCAGCTCCGACTCGAGCTCTGTGAGCGTGCGGCCGTCGCGCTCGAAGAGGCGGTCGAGGAGATGTCGCCGTGTCGGATCGGCGAGGGCCTTGAAGACGCGGTCGTCGTCGCCCACGGGCAGAGAATAGGTGACTGTTTAGTCACATGTCAAGCGCCGGTCTTCTTGGGCATTTCTTGGGCGGCGCTCCGGACGTTCTTGGTCGCCGCAGGTGTCCTTTGGAGCCTGGTGGTGCAGGCCGACGAAGGGAGCGAACCGATGACCTTGCAGCACGAGAACGCCTCCGCTTCCGTGCACGGCGGCCCGATCGCAGCCGCCGCGGCGTACCTCGACCTCGACGAGGGAGAGCTTCGCACGCGGCTCCAGGGCGGACTCACCCTCGGGCAGGTCGCCCTCGGAGAGGGCCGCTCCGTTCGCGGGCTCGAGGATGCGCTCCTCGCCGACCTCAAGTGGCACCTCGATGCCGACGTCGCGGCGGGCAGGGTCGCGGGCGACCGCGAGTCGCAGATCCTGACCGCGGTGAAGTCGAGAATCGACCGGATGGTCGAGTGCCGGAGCCGGCACCCGCCGTCGGCGTCCGCCGCCTGACCCCTCAGGCGGTCGGCAGCACGAGCCGGAAGCGAGCCCCCGACGGGGAGCTTTCGGCGGTCGCGCGGCCGCCGTGCGCCTCGGCCGCCTCCCGCACGATCGCGAGCCCGAGGCCGGCCCCCGGCTTCGAGCGTGCGGTGGCCGCACGGTAGAAGCGGTCGAAGACTCGCGGTAGATCCTCGTCGGCGATTCCCGGGCCGTGGTCGGCGACGATCACCTCGCCGCCGCGAACCGAGACCTCGATCGGGGCGCCGTCGGGGCTGTACTTGACGGCGTTGTCGAGCAGGTTCGACACGGCCCGCTCGAGCAGCACCGGATCGGCCCGCACCTGGGTCGGCGAGAGCGCCGTGACGAACGTCACCTGCGGCGCTCGCGCCTGCGCGCGCTCGACCGTCGCCGCGACGAGGTCGTCGAGCTGAAGGTCCTCGAGTCGAAGCTTGCGCTCCTCGCCGCGCGCGAGCTCGACGAGGTCGGAGACGAGCCGCGTCAGGGCGTCGAGCTCGACGGAGGACTCCGCGAGGGCGTGCTGGGCCTCCTCGGCCGGCAACTTTCCCTCGCGCAGGAGGTCGATGTTCGTGCGCACCGCGGTCAGCGGCGTGCGCAGCTCGTGCGACGCGTCGGCGACGAGCCGGCGCTGGGCGCCGACCGAGCGCTCGAGCGCGGCGAGCATGGCGTTGAACTGCGCTGCGAGACGTCCGAGCTCGTCGTGCCCCGTGACTTCGACGCGCTCGGTGAGGCTTCCCGTTGCGGCCACGTTCTCCGCGGCGGCGGTGAGACGCCGCACGGGGCGCAGGGCGGCGTTGGCGACGAGCGCCGCGAGCGCGGCGGCAAGGGCGATCCCGATCCCGCCGACCAGGAAGATCCAGAAGCGGATGCGGTGCAGGGCATGCGTTGTCGGCTGAAGCGGGGCAACCGTCAGGATGGCGCCGCTCGGCTGCGTCGGAGCGACGAGCTCGCGCCACTGAATGCCGCCGATAGTCGTGTTGACGTAATAGGCGCCGCCGTTTCCACCTGCGACCTTGAGCGCGCGTGATGTCACCGGGATGTTGACGCCGCTCCGGCCGCCGTCCGGATGAATCACCATGGTCAGGCCGTTGCCGTTGCCCCCAAACGGGCTGCGCACCGCAGTGGTGGCCTGGAAGTAGAGCGTCGAGTCGAGCTGCGAGTAGAGCTCGTGCTTGGCCACCATCCAGACGGCGATCGCGGCGCCGGTGACCGTCACGGCGATCGCGACCGCCGTCAGGAGCGCGATGCGCGCGCGGAAGCTCAACCGGCTCATAGCTCCTCGCGCAACGCGT
This sequence comes from uncultured Thermoleophilia bacterium, assembly GCA_963742605.1. Classification (GTDB taxonomy): domain Bacteria; phylum Actinomycetota; class Thermoleophilia; order Gaiellales; family Gaiellaceae; genus PALSA-600. The sequence goes on from CAVUNA010000009.1 coordinate 118,938, forward strand.
ACCCGACGCCGCGCACCGTCTGCAGCAGGCGCGGTTCGCCGCCCTCTTCCAGCTTGCGGCGCAGGTAGCCGACGTACACCCACAGCGCATTCGAGGTGGCGCCGAAGTCGTAGCCCCACACTCGCTCGTAGATCTGCGAGCGAGTGAGCACCTGCCTCGGGTTGCGCAGGAACAGCTCGAGCAGGTTGAACTCGGTTCGCGTGAGCTGGAGCCTCCGTTCGCCGCGGAACGCCTCGCGTGTCGAGGGGTCGAGCCGGACGTCGGCGAAGGTGAGCTCATCCCCTGCCGCGCCGACACGTCGCAGCAGCGCGCGCACCCGTGCCCGCAGCTCTTCGATTGCGAACGGCTTGACGAGATAATCGTCGGCGCCCGCATCGAGGCCTTCGACGCGGTCCGACACCGCGTCCCGCGCGGTGACGACGAGGACCGGGACCGAGTCGCCGCGAAGTCGCAGCGATCGGCAGACGTCGAGGCCTCCGATCTCGGGCATCAGCAGGTCGAGCACGATCGCGTCGGCAGCGGTCGTAGCGTGGTGCGCGAGGGCCTCCGCGCCGTCTGCCGCCTCGTCGACCTCGTAGTCGAGGCGCAGCGCGCGCGCGATCGCAGCCCGGACGGCAGGGTCGTCGTCGACCACGAGAACGCGAGAGGTCATGTGGGAATTGTCACCCGGCTGCCTAAGAGTCTGCTGAGATGCCCGGTAGTCTGGGGCCGATGGCGATGATCTCGTTCGCGCGCGGCATTCCGGCGCCCGAGTGCCTTCCGGTGGCCGAGCTGGCCGACTGTGCACGTGCGGTGATCGAGCGCGACGGGACGACCGTGCTCTCGTACGGGCCGTCGCCCGGCTATCGCCCGCTGCTCGAGTGGCTGGCCGAGCGTCACTCGGTCGACCCGGCGCGGATCTTCATCACCAACGGGTCGCTTCAGGGATTCGTCTTTCTTGCGCAGCGGCTTGCGCCGGGCAAGCGCGTGCTCGTCGAGCGGCCGACGTACGACCGGCCGCTGAAGATCCTGCGTGAGCTGGGCGCCGAGATCGTGCCGGTCGACTGCGACGACGACGGCCTTGACCCCGACGCACTCGAACGGGAGCTCGAGGCTGGGGACGCTGCCTTCCTCTATCTGATTCCGACCTTCCAGAACCCGAGTGGCCGCACGCTTCCGCTCGACCGGCGAAGGCGCGTGGTCGAGCTCGCGCGACGGCATGGTGTGCTCGTGCTCGAGGACGACCCGTACGGGCTCGTGCGCTTCGAGGGCGAACCGCTGCCGTCGCTGTTTGAGCTGTCCGGTGGCGAGACCGCGTACAGCTCGTCGTTCTCGAAGACGATCGCGCCCGGGTTGCGGGTCGGTTGGTTCGTCCTGCCGGAGGGGCTCGCCGCCGAGATCGCCGCCACCGCCACGGGCACCTACATCACGCCGGTCCTGCTCGGCCAGGCGACCGTCTACGAGTTCGTCGCCCGCGGCCTCTTCGAGCCCAACCTGGAGCGGGTGCGCGGGCTGCTCGGCGCCCGCCGGGACGCGATGCTCGCTGCGCTCGCCGCCAGGCTGCCCGACTGCGAATCCTCGAGACCCGAGGGCGGCTATTTCGTCTGGCTCTCGGGGACTGGCGTCGACAGCGGCGAGCTCCTCCAGCGTGCCGAGCAGGCGGGAGTGACGTTCGTGAAGGGCACCGACTTCGGAGGGGACCCAGACTCGCTGCGGCTCGCCTACAGCTTCGTCTCGCCCGCCGAGATCGCGGACGGCGTCGACAGGCTCGCGTCAGCTCTTCTTGCTTCGCCGGCGACGGCGTAGCTGCGGAAGCAGCGAGCCGAGCGCGAAGCCGAGCGCAAGCGAGAGCAGGATCACCCAGATGACCGAGATCTTCGTCGACCCGAAGACGAAATCCACCTTCGTGTCGTGGGTGTTCATGGCGATGAACAGGACAGCGAAGACCGCGACGATCCCGACCAGGACGAGCTTTGCGGTCGACGCGGCACCACGACCGGCGCTCTTCGGCTGGGTCTTCGAGCTCGGTACGGGCGTGGGTTGCGTGTCGGTCACGCCGACCCGAGCCTACGCGACGGCGCCGGCGGCGACGGTCGCCACCGGGACGAGCCTCGGTGCGGGCTGCGGCATGAGCCGCAACGCGCTCGGGCGGAATGTCGGGCAGATCTGCTCGGGGCGCATCGCGCAGAGCCCGCCCCGGCGGAAGTAGCAGTCGTCGCAGGTCGGGGGGTCCTTGGGGGTCACTCGGATCCTTCCGGGGGCTAAGAGGAGCGATGGCGGGGCTCGTTCCGAGGCGGGGATGCTACGCCGGGCTCTCGGTCCGGGAAAGGGCTTGTCCAAACGGAAAACGTGCAGTTTCCGGCGAGTTCCGATGCCGCCGGTCGGGCCGGTTTCCTAGCCCGTGACGGGCAGTGTCGCCAGCGCGTGCAACGCCTGTGGAAAGGTCTTCACAGGCACGATGCGCAGCCCGTCCGCCTCCTTCTGGGCGTCGCGCGCATTCTCCCCAGCCGGCACCAGGAAGACGTCCACACCCGCCTCGCGCGCGCCGATCGTCTTCTGCTTGATTCCGCCGATCGGCCCGACCGACCCGTCCGGGAAGATCTCACCGGTCGCGGCCACGCGGTGGCCGTGGAGCACCCCGGCCTTGAGCTTCGCGAGCACGTCGAGGGCGAACGCGAGGCCGGCGGACGGGCCGCCGACGCCGCCGGCGTCGATCCGCACCGGGATCGGGAGGTGGACGTCGACCGCCGTCTCGAGCAGCACGCCGACCACCGCGCGCTTGGGCGGCGTCGGCGACGCGACCGTCTTGATCGGCACCAGCAGCGTCTGCTTGCCGCGTCGAATCGTGAAGTTGACGACATCACCTACGTGATGCTTCGCCATCGCGTTGAAGACCCCGCGCGGATCGCGGACGGTGTTGCCGTCGACCGCGGTGATCACGTCGTCGGGCTGGAGCTTGCCGTCGGCAGGCAGTCCGGCTTCGACCGCGTCGATCAGGGCGCCGTTCGCGCGCAGAACGACCTTCTTTCCCGCCGCCTTGAGCGCGACCGCGGCGGCGATCTGCTGCGAACGATGCATGTCCTCGAGGTCGATTCGCGCGCGGCCGCTGTCCGACACGCCCGGCGGATCGATCGCCGATGCCGGGTAGAGCTGGGCACCCCGATGAAGCCCGCCGAACAGCCGCTCCAGCAGCGTCGCCTTGCGCACAACGACGTCGACGAAGTAGACGCCCCCTTTGGCGGGGTCGTGTCCTCCGGGTACCGACACGAGCGGGCTGACCGGGTGCGCACGATCCGGCAGGAAGATGTACTGGCTCGAGGGCAGGACGACCAGCGCGAGCGTCACGGCGAGCAGCACGAGGCCGAGTGCGAGCAGCCGCCCGGGTGTGAAGATCCGCTTCTTCACAGGAGCGAGCGCGAGGCCCCTCCGTCGACCGCCAGCGTCGTTCCCGTCACGTACGAGGCGCGGTCGGAAGCGATGAAGCAGACCACGTCCCCGAATTCCTTCGGCGCGCCGAGCCGGCCGAGGGGGATGTTTTCGATCTCCTCGCTGGGCGGGCCGGCATCGCCGTAGAGCTCCGTCATCCGCGGCGTGTCGATCCGGCCCGGAGCGACGCAGTTGACCGTGATCCCCTCCGCGCCGAGCTCCCGGGACAGCGTTTTCGCAAAACCGGCGATCCCGGGCCGCAGTGTGTTCGAGAGTGCGAGGTGCGAGGTTGGTTCCTTGATCGCGCCGGACGTGATGAAGACGATTCGTCCCGCCTCGCTCTTCGCGAGCCATGGGAGAGCGAGCCGCACCAGGCGGACGGCCGGGAGCAGGATGAGCTCGAATGCCGCCTCGAGGCCTTCGTCGGTGATCGCGGTTGCGCTGCCCGCGGGCGGCCCACCCGCGTTCCAGACGAGCACGTCGATGCCGCCGAACGCCTGCACCGTTCGCTCGACGAGCCGTTCGAGGTCTGCCGCATTGGTCACGTCACCGCGTACGGCGAGCGCACCCAGTCGGTTCGCCTGCAGCTCGAGCTCGTCCCGCCGTCGCGCGAACATCGCGACGTTGGCGCCTTCGCTGGAGAGGGCCTCGGCCGACGCCAGGCCGAGCCCGGACGAGGCTCCGCCGACGATCGCCGTCCTGCCGCGCAGACCGAGGTCCATCGGCGCCAAGGTACAGCGCCGGGCGGAGGCGGGCTCCGGTCCGTTCGGGTCATTCGCCCCGGCCGGGAGGGGCTGTCAACCGCGCCGGTTCACGCGAGCAGGCTACGTCGTCAGGACGCCGACGACCTCGCGAACAGCTCCCGCGGAGGCGGCGAGCGCGGCCTGCTCGGTCTCGTCGAGGTCGACCTGGAGTATCTGCTCGACCCCGGCGCAGCCGAGCTTCACGGGAACGCCCATGTAGAGGCCGTCGATCCCATACTCGCCTTCGAGATAGGCGGTGCAGGGGAGAACGCGCTTCGAGTCCAGCATGATCGAGTCGACCATCTGCGCTGCAGCCGCCCCCGGCGCGTACCACGCGGACGTTCCGAGCAGCTGTACGACCTCGCCGCCGCCTTTCGCGGTGCGCTCGACCATCGCGGCGATCCGCTCTTCGGAGACGAGCTTCCGGATGGGCACGCCGCCGACGGTGGTCGCCGAGATCACGGACACCATCTGGTCGCCGTGCCCGCCGAGCACGACGGCGCCGATGTCCTGCACCGACGCGCCGGTCTCCCAGGCGATGAACGTCTTCAGGCGGGCGGTGTCGAGGATGCCCGCCTGACCGAAGACACGCTCCTTCGGGAAGCCCGAGACGCTCTTGGCGACATGGCACATCGCGTCGAGCGGGTTCGAGACGACGATCAGGATCGCGTCCGGGCTGGTCGCGACGACCTGCTCGGTGACGTCCTTCACGATCTTCTCGTTCGTCTGGACGAGATCGTCTCGACTCATCCCGGGCGAGCGTGGCAGGCCCGCCGTGATTACGACGACATCGGAGCCGGCCGTCGGCCCGTAGTCGTTCGAGCCGACGATGTTCGGCTCGTAGCCGAGCACGGCGCCCATCTGGTTGATGTCGAGCGCCTTGCCCTGCGGGAGGCCCTCCTTGATGTCGACCAGCACGACATCGGCGTAGTCGGAGACCGCGAGCACCTGTGCGCAGGTCGCGCCCACGTTGCCGGCACCGACCACGGTCACCTTGCGCCTCTCGCTCACGATTCCCGTCCTTCCAGTCTCTCGATGATCGCATCTGCGACCTGGCTCGTCCCGACCGCGGTCGGATCGTCGCGGGTCGGCTTCATGTCGTACGTCAGGCTCCGTCCATCCGCGATCACCGCGGCGATCGCGCTCTCCAAACGGCGCGCCGCATCGTCCTCGTCGAGATGGCGCAGCATCAACATCCCCGACAGGAGCTCGGCGATCGGATTGACCTTGTTCTGCCCCGTGTACTTCGGCGCCGAGCCGTGCGTCGGCTCGAAGACCGCGACCGACTCGCCGTAGTTCGCGCCCGGCGCGACGCCGAGCCCGCCGATCATCCCTGCGCACAGGTCGGAGAGCACGTCGCCGTAGAGGTTCGGCAGCACGAGCACGTCGTACTCCTCCGGGCGCTGCACGAGCTGCATGCACATGTTGTCGACGATCCGGTCGTTGAACTCGATGTCCGGGTTCTCCTCCGCGACCTCACGCGCGACGCGCAGCCAGAGACCGTCCGAGAACTTCATGATGTTCGCCTTGTGAACCGCCGTGATCTGCCTGCGGCCGTTCCGACGCGCCCAGTCGAACGCGAACTCGAAGATCCGGCGCGTGCCGGTGACCGAGATCGGCTTGATCGAGATCCCGGCGTCGCGCCAGCGCAGGGCACCGCCCTTCGACTCGATCCAGGCGATCAACTCCTCGGCGTCCGGCGTGCCCTCCTCGTACTCGATTCCCGCGTACAGATCCTCCGTGTTCTCGCGGATGATCACGAGGTCGACGTGGTCGAAACGTGTGCGCACACCCGGATACGTCTTGCACGGCCGCACCTGCGCGTACATGTCGAGAGACTTCCGCAGGCCGACGTTCACCGACCGGAAGCCGCCTCCGACCGGTGTCGTGATCGGCCCCTTGAGCGCCACGCCGTTCGCGCGGATCGATTCGAGCGTCTGCTCGGGCAGCGGGTTGCCGCCGTGCTCGGGCATCGCCTCCTCACCCGCCGGCTGCTCGTCCCACTCGAACGAGACACCGGTTGCCTCGAGGACGCGACGAGTGGCCTCGGTCAGCTCCGGGCCGGTGCCGTCGCCGTGGATCAGCGTCACGCGGTGCGCCATGGCCGCGCCCGAGCCTACCTATCCGATCGATCAGCCTGTTCGGTACTGTCATCTGCGCCGTGAGCGCGACGAGCGATTTCAAGCCCGGGCTCGAAGGCGTCGTTGCCGTCGAGACCGAGATCATGGAGCCGGATCGCGACGGCGGGTCTCTTCGCTACCGCGGTGTGGACGTCGAGCCGCTCGTCGGCCGCTATCCGTACGAGAACGTCTGGGGCCTGCTCGTCGACGGCGATCTCGCATCGCGGATGCCCGACCCCGAGCCGTACGACCCGGCACGGCTGACCGGAGATGCGCCGGCCGACCTCCAGGCGGAGATCGCTCGACTCTCGGGCGTGTGGAGCCTCGGCAAGCTGAACGAGATCTCGGACGATCAGGCGCGTCAGGACCTCGGCCGTCTTTCCGCACAGGTGATGTCGATCGTGGCTCGGTCGGCGCGCGTGGCCGACGGCCACCCGGAGCCGGTGCCCGACGACGTCGTCGCCCGGGGCAAGACCGCCGCGGAGAAGTTCCTGCTCCGCTGGCGCGGCGACGCCGATCCGAAGCACGTCCGGGCGATCGACACGTACTGGATCTGCACGGCCGAGCACGGCCTCAACGCGTCGACGTTCACGGCGCGGGTCGTGGCGTCGACGGGCGCGGACTGCGGCGCCGCGCTCTCGGCGGCCGTCGGTGCGCTCTCGGGGCCCCTGCACGGCGGCGCCCCGGCTTACGTGAAGCCGATGCTGGACGAGGTGGAGGCGATGGGTGACCCGCAGCGCTGGGTGGACGAGGCGCTTGCGAGCGGCCGCCGGATCATGGGCTTCGGGCATCGGGTCTATCGCGCCGAGGATCCGCGCTCGCGGATCCTCAAGCAGACTGCGAAGGAGCTCGACTCGCCGCAGGTGGAGGTGGCCGAGCAGCTCGAGCAGGTCGCTCTGGCCGCCCTGCAGAAGCGGCATCCCGACCGGGTGCTCGCGACGAACGTCGAGTACTACTCGGCGATCGTCCTCGACGTCGCCGAGATCCCGCCGCCGCTCGCGCCCGCGATGTTCGCGTGCTCCCGGGTGGCGGGGTGGTCCGCGCACATCCTCGAGCAGAAGCGGACCGGGCGCCTGTTCCGTCCGTCGGCCGTCTACATCGGGCCGGCCGCCCGCACCCCGGACGAGCTTTGAGCTCGCTCGCCGAGGCGGCGGTTCAGGCCGACGCCTTCGCCGAGCAGGGGAACGAGCGCGAGCTGTCGCAGCTGCGCTCTCGCTTCGACGAGGAGCTCGAGGCGGCGGCCCGTTCGGCCGACTTCAGGCAGCGGGCCGTTGCTTTTCGCGCGATCGGCCAGTTTCGGTTTCGCGCGAAGACCGAGTTGCTCCGCCGCGGGCTGGCAGACGAGAGCCCTGCCGTTCGCGGTTCCGCCCTGCTCGCTCTCGAGCTCCTCTCGCGCGACCATCCGGGTGTCGTCAACGACGTGCGGCCGTTGTTGCACGAGCTCGTGGCCAACGACGGGAACGAGGCCGTGCGACGGCTGGCGGTGGCTGCGCTGCGGAACGGCTCTGCGCGCCCCGACACGATCCAGATCCTGACCAGCCTCGGCGAGGACGACGAGCAGCCTCGCGAGCTACGTCAGCTCGCGGCGAAGGTCGCGCAGGAGCTGCGCCGCAAGACGCGCCCGTAACTCAATCGTTCAGTCCGTTCGCCGGCGGGCGTGCGGGTGGGCGTCGAAGTAGACGGCCCGGCGTCGCCGGTCGGAAACGTGGGTGTACAGCTCGGTGGTCGACAGGTCCGCATGCCCGAGCATCTCCTGCACCGAACGGAGGTCGGCGCCGCCTTCGAGCAGGTGCGTTGCGAACGAGTGGCGCAGCAGATGCGGATGCACCCGCAACGGGTCGAGCCCGGCCTTCTCCGCGAGCCGGCGGAGGATCAGGAAGGCGCCCGCCCGGGTCAAGCCACCCCCGCGCGCGTTCAGGAACAGCTCGGGCCGGTGGCGGGTGTCGAGGTACGGCCGGCCGCGCGACAGGTAGCGGCGCAGCGCTTCGACGGCGGGGCGGCCGACCGGGACGATCCGCTCCTTCCCGCCCTTGCCGACGACCTGCACCAGCCGGCCGTCGAGGTCGACACCGCTCTTGCCGAGCCCCACCGCCTCCGAGACGCGGAGGCCTGCGCCGTACAGGAGCTCGACGAGCGCATGATCGCGTAGATCGCGCGGCTGCGTTCCGCGCGCCGCGGTGATGAGGCGCTCCGCTTCACCCGCCGACAGGGTCTTCGGGAGCGTGCGGGCGCGGCGTGGGAGCGAGAGCGCCGCAGCCGGGTTGTCGTCCCGGCGCCCGATCAGCTGGAGGTGCTTGTAGAAGCCCCGCGCCGCTGCAGTCCGACGCGCGATCGTCGCTCCCGCGAGACCGTCGGCGCGGAGCTGCGCGACACACCGCTCGAGGTCGTCGACGGTCGCCTCGCCGAGCGGCTTGTCCACTGCGCTTGCGAGCGCGTGCAGGTCGCGCCGATACGCCTCCACGGTCGAGGGCGCCCGGCGCGCGGCGAGCAGCGCCAGGAAGCCTTCGAGGTCAGGATCGCGGGTGGGCATGGTCGTAGACCCGTCGCAGCCTGCGGGCGTCGACGTGGCTGTACATCTGCGTCGTCGACAGCGACGCGTGCCCGAGGAGCTCCTGGATGGTGCGCAGGTCGGCGCCTCCCTCGAGCAGGTGCGTGGCGAATGCGTGGCGCAGGCGGTGTGGATGCGGGACGAGGCGCCGGAGGGTCGAGGTGTCGAGCCGTCGACCACGGGCCGAGAGGAAGAGCGCGTTCTCGGCGCCGCGCACGAGCTGCGGTCGTCCCTCGTGCAGGTAGCGCGCGATCAGATGCGCGGCCTCCTCCCCGAGCGGGACGACACGGTCCTTCGCCCCCTTCCCGCGTCGCACGTGCACCAGCTCCTGCTCGAAGTCGACGTCGCCGAGGTCGAGGCCCACGGTCTCGGCGCTTCGCAGGCCCGCCGAGTACGCGAGCTCGACGAGCGCGCTGTTCCGCATCGCGAGAGCGGTCTCGCCGTCGAGGCGGCCCACGATCGCGTCGATCTCGACGGTCTTGGGCGCGTCAGGCAGCCGGCGCGGGCGCCGCGGTGCGAGGGAGCCCCCGTCGGGCATCCGGTCCGGCCCGAGCGAAAAGCGGAGCAGGGCGCGCACCGATGCGAGCTTGCGCGCGATCGTGGCGGGTGCGAGCTTGCCGCCCGGACGGGCTCGTCCGAGCTCGGTGACCCAGTCGGCGAGAACGCGCAGGTCGACATCCTCGACCGGAGAGTCAAGGCCGAACCAGCACCCGAACTCCTCCAGGTCGGACGCATACGCGCGCCGCGTCGCCGCAGACAATCCAGCCCGGTCGAGAAAGCGCTCGGTCGCAGCGTCCAGGGTCACCATGCCGTGTTCGGCGCGGCGGGTAGGATCGCCTGCCGGTGGATCCCGCCCGCTTCCGACCGCTCGCCGAGCTCGCCGTGCACGGCGCGAACGTTCAGCCCGGCCAGACCGTGATCGTGTCGGGCGAGCTCGGCCACGAACCGCTGGCGCGTGCGGTGGCGGCGGCCGCCTACGACCGAGGCGCGCTGTTCGTCGACGTCTCTTATTTCGACCCCTACGTGAAGCGGGCACGGATCGCGCATGCGAGCCCGGAGACGATCGAGTTCGTTCCGTCGTGGTACGGGCAGCGGATGCTGGAGCACGCCGAAGGCCGTGGAGCCAGGATCACGATCGCCGGTGCCACTGCACCCGGGTTGCTCGATGGTCTCGACCCAGAGCTGACCGGTCGCGACCGTCTCCCGTTCCTGACCGAGATCCCGCGGATCATCTCGGACCGCACGACCAACTGGTGCATCGTCCCGTGCCCGCATCCCGCGTGGGCGAAGCTCGTCTACCCCGAGCTGGCGGACGGCGACGCGCTCGAGAAGCTGTGGCAGGAGCTCGAGCACGTCCTACGACTGGACGAGGACGACCCACACCAGGCCTGGGAGGAGCGGATGGCGGAGTTGAACGCATCCGCCGAGCGTCTCAGCGTGCGCCGGTTCGACGCGATCGAGTTGCGAGGACCGGGGACCGACCTGCGGATCGGGATGCTTCCGAGCCACCGGTGGCTGGGCGCAGACTTCGTCACGTGCGACGGGATCCGCCACTTTCCGAACCTGCCGACCGAGGAGATCTTCACGACGCCCGATCCGGCGCGTACCGAGGGACACGTCACGAGCACGAAGCCGCTGATGTTGCGCAACGGCTCGAGCATCGAGGGCCTGCGCGTCCGGTTCGAGGGCGGTCGTGCGGTTGAGATCTCAGCCGACGCGCGTGCCGATGCGCTTCGGTCGCAGTTGGCCGTGGACGACCAGGGGTTCCGTCTGGGCGAGGTCGCACTCGTCGATCGGGGCGGCAGGATCGGGCCGCTGGGCACCGTGTTCTACGACACGCTGCTCGACGAGAACGCTGCCAGCCACATCGCGCTCGGCGGCGGGTTCGAGTTCGCGGTCGAGGCGAGCGACGTCGACCGGATCAACCGGAGCGGCGCGCATGTGGACTTCATGGTGGGATCGCCCGAGCTCGAAGTCGACGGCCTGACCGCATCCGGCGATCGCGTCGCGGTACTGCGGGACGGCGACTGGCAGATCTAGGGAATCGCGCTGGGCATACCATAGGCTCCCGTCAATGACGACGACCGAGCTTCCTGGGCAGGTGGATCTGGCCGGGCACGGGATCGACGCGACCGGCCGCGTCTATCGCAATCCGACGACGTCGCTGCTGTACACGCATGCGTTGGCGCGCGGCGAGGGGCGGTTGGGCGAGGGCGGACCGTTGGTGGTGGACACCGGACTGCATACGGGACGTTCGCCGACGGACAAGTTCATCGTCCGCGAGCCGGCCTCCGAGGAGCGCATCTGGTGGGGTGAGGTGAACGGCGAGCTCTCCGAGGAGCACTTCTACGGCCTGCGCGAGAAGGTGACGCGCCGTCTCGGTGACGCCTCGAAGCTGTACATCGTGGATGCGTGGGCGGGGGCCGACGAGGCGCACAGGATCGGCGTTCGGGTGGTGACCGCACATCCGTACCACGCGCTGTTCTCGAAGACGATGTTCATCGAGCCGGGCGACGACGAGCTCGAGTCGTTCGAGCCGAAGGCGCTCGTCCTGCACGCGCCCGATCTCGAGGCCGACCCCGAGGTGGACGGGACGAGGACCGGGACGTTCGTCGTCCTGCACCCGACGCGCACCGAGGTGCTGATCGGCGGCACGTTCTACGCCGGCGAGATCAAGAAGTCGATCTTCACCGTGATGAACGACCGGCTTCCGCTCGAGGGGGTGTTCCCGATGCACTGCTCGGCGAACGTCGGCGCCGACGGCGACGTCGCGGTGTTCTTCGGGCTCTCGGGCACCGGCAAGACCGCGCTCTCCGCCGATCCGTCGCGCCGATTGATCGGCGACGACGAGCACGGTTGGGGGCCGGGCGGCGTGTTCAACGTCGAGGGCGGCTGTTACGCGAAGACGATTCGCCTGCAGCAGGATGCCGAGCCGGAGATCTGGAACGCCGTCCACTCGTACGGCACCGTGCTCGAGAACGTCGCCGTCGACGACTACGGTCGCCTCGACCTCGACGACGACTCGAAGACGGAGAACACACGCGCCGCCTACAGGCTCGAGTTGATCTCGAACGCGCTTCCCGCCAAGCGGGCAGGGCATCCGCGATCGGTCGTTCTGCTCACCGCGGATGCCTTCGGGATCCTGCCGCCGATCGCGCGCCTCTCGCGCGACCAGGCGCTGTACTACTTCCTCTCGGGCTTCACCGCCAAGCTCGCCGGTACCGAGATCGGCGTGACGGAACCGCAGCCGACGTTCTCGACCTGCTTCGGTCAGCCGTTCCTGCCGCAGCCGCCCAGGGTGTACGCGCGCATGCTCGGCGCCCAGCTCGATGCGCATCCTGCCGCGGTCTGGCTCGTCAACACGGGCTGGACCGGTGGGCCGTTCGGTGAGGGCAGCCGCATGCCGATCGCCGCCACCCGGACGATGCTCGGCGCCGTGCTCGCCGGCGAGCTCGACGACGCCGAGTTCCGTACCGACGGGCTGTTCGGGTTCACCGTCCCGGCCGCCGTGCCGGGCATCGACGCCAGACTGCTCGATCCGCGATCGACCTGGAACGATCCGGCCGCCTACGACACCGCCGCACGTAGGCTCGCCCAGATGTTCGTCGACAACTTCGCCGCCCGCTTCGCCGACGCGGACCAGGCGATCCGCGCTGCCGGGCCGCGTCTGTAGTTCATGTCGGCGTCCTGGCGCGTCGCGATCATCTGTGTCGTCCCGCAGATCGCGCGCGGATACGGCGCGCTTCTGCGCCAGCTCGGGCACGAGCCGGTCTGCGTGATCACGCCGCGGCGTATGCGCCCCGGCGCGCCGCCGGTTCCGTTCGCCGCCGAGCACGTCGCCGAAGATCCGGATGATCTCGACGTCCTGTTTGCGGCCTCGAATCGATCACTCGTGCGGCTGCTCTCCGCCTACGATCTCGACCTCGGGCTCTGCACGACGTTCCCGTGGAGGCTCTCTGCCGAGGCGATCGGCGTGCCGCGTCTCGGGATCGTGAATGGCCATCCGTCGCTGCTGCCCCGCTACCGCGGCCCGTTCCCGATCGCGTGGGCAGTGCGCAACGGCGAGACGGAGATCGGCCTGAGCTACCACCTGATGGACGCGTCGTTCGACACCGGGAACCTGCTCGCGCAAAAGCCTGTGCCGATCGACGACGGCGACACGTTCCCGTCGCTGCTGGACAAGTTGATACCCGTGGCAGGTGAGCTGCTTCCGGTCGCCTTCGACCGCCTCGCCCGTGGCGACCGCGGCGATCCGCAGGCGGGCGGCGACTACCAGAGCGGTTTCGAGGACGATTACCGCTACGTCGACCCGGCCGCGACGGCGGCCGAGGTGCACCGTCAGACGCGCGCGTGGAACTTCATGCCGCCGATCCCGAACCGTGGGCCGATCCTCGAGCGGAACGGCACGAGGAGCCGGCTCGTCGACACGAGCCCCACCGAGGCCGACGGCGCCGAGCGGCTCGAGTGCGCGGACGGGCCGCTCTGGATCCTCGAGACCGAGCCGGCATGACACGCCAGCGGCCCACGTTCTGGAAGCCGCGGTACCCGACGCGGAGCATGCGCGAGCGTGCCTGGGCGAATGCCGACCTCGCGCGCGAGCGAGCGACGCGGGGTGTTCCGCACACCGGTCGCCTTCTCGGCCGGCTGCGGCAACTCTTCCGCTAGCGTCCGTAAACGTGGAAGCGACGCACGACGTTCTCGTCGTCGGTGCCGGCTGCGCCGGCATGCGGGCGGCGATCGAGGCACACGATGCCGGCGCCGATGTCGGCGTCATCTCGAAGCTTCATCCCACGCGGAGCCACTCGGGCGCCGCCGAGGGCGGGATCAACGCCGCGCTCGGGAACGCGGCGGAGGATTCGCCGGAGTCGCACACCTTCGACACGGTCAAGGGCTCGGACTACATCGGCGATCAGGACGCGATCGAGATCCTGTGCCGCGAGGCGCCCGGCGACATCTACCAGCTCGAGCACTGGGGCGCCGTGTTCTCGCGGCGGGAGGACGGAAAGCTCGCACAGCGCCCGTTCGGCGCCGCCGGGTCGCCGCGCACGGTGTTCGCGGCCGACATCACCGGCCACGTGCTGATCCAGGTGCTCTACGAGCAGCTCGTGAAGCGCGGGATCACCGTCTACGAGGAGTTCTTCGCCTGGAAGCTGGTCGAGAACGACGACCGCTGCCAGGGCGTGATCTGCTGGGATCTCGTGGAAGGCGGGCTGAAGACGGTGGGCGGAAAGACGGTCGTCCTCGCCACCGGCGGTCAGGGCCGCATCTACCGCACGACGACGAACGCGTACGCGTGCACCGGCGACGGCGCCGCGATGGCGCTGCATCTCGGGCTCCCGCTCAAGGACATGGAGTTCATGCAGTTCCACCCGACGACGCTGTACCCGACGGGGATCCTGCTCACCGAGGGCTGCCGCGGCGAGGGTGCGTACCTGATCAACAAGGACGGCGAGCGGTTCATGAAGCGCTACGCGCCGAACGCGATGGAGCTGGCGTCCCGAGACGTCGTCTCACGCTCCGAGCAGACGGAGATCGATGCGGGGCGTGGCGTCGACGGGTCGGTCTTCCTCGACATGCGCCACCTCGGCGCCGCCCGGATCATCGAGCGGCTCCCCGGATCGCGCGAGCTGTCGATGACCTTCGCCGGCGTCGACCCGATCTACGACCCGGTCCCGGTGCGACCGGGGGCTCACTACCACATGGGCGGCGTCGAGACCGACAACGACGGCGCGACCGAGCTGACAGGCCTGTACGCCGCGGGCGAGGTCGCGTGTGTGTCGGTGCACGGGGCGAACCGGCTCGGTGGGAACTCGCTGATGGAGACGATCACGTTCGGCCGGCGCGCCGGTCGCGCGGCCGCGGAGTGGGCGCTCTCGCACACCACGATCGACGTCCCGCAAAGCGCTGAGGCCGACGCCGCACGCGAGCTGCGTCATCTTCTCGACGTCAGCGAGGGCGAGCGGCCGTGGCAGATCCGCAGCGACCTCGGGTCGTCGATGCTCGAGAACTTCGGCGTGTTCCGTCGCGAGAACCAGATGCTCGAGCAACTGGACATCATCGAGGGGCTGCGCGAGCGCTACGGGCGCGGCGTCGTGATCGAGGACAAGGGCGAGGTCTTCAACAACGACCTCACGCAGGCGATCGAGCTCGGGAACATGCTCGACCTCGCCTGGTGCATGGTGCAGGCGGGCCTTGCGCGCAAGGAGAGCCGCGGCGCCCACGCCCGCCCTCATGACTATCCGACACGCGACGACGAGAACTTCATGAAGCACTCCGTCTCCCAGTGGGTCGACGGCGCGCCGCAGCTGTCCTACTCCGAGGTCCGCGTGACAGAGTACGAGCCCATGGAACGGACGTACTAGTCGTGCAGGTCGGCCTGAAGGTCTGGCGCTACAACGCGCGCAGCGGCGAGCGTGAGCTGGCCGAGTACGAGGTCGACGCGCCCGAGGAGGCGACGCTCCTCGACTGCCTCGATATCGTCAAGGACAAGCACGACGGCACGCTGGCCTACCGCAAGAGCTGCCGGATGATGATCTGCGGCTCGTGCGGGATGCGCATGGACGGCGCAGCCGTCCTCGCGTGCCAGGTGCGGATGTACGACGTCGCGCAGGCGGGACATGTGCCGGTGATCTCCGCGATGGGCAACCTGCCGATCGTCAAGGACCTCGTGGTCGACATGGGGCCCTTCTGGGAGAAGTTCCGGAGCGTCGATCCGTTCCTCCGTCCCGGTTATGACGAGCCTCCGCACGGCAAGGAGAACCTGATCCGCCAGGAGCGGATGAACGTGATCCACAAGGAGTCGCTCTGCATCAACTGCGGGTGCTGCGTCTCGGAGTGCAACGCCATGGAGTCGGACCCTCGGTTCATCGGGCCACAGGCTCTCGCGAAGGCCATGCGCTTCGTCGGCGATCCGCGCGACGGGCACAAGGTCGAGCGTCTCGATGCGCTCAACGGCGAGCACGGCATCTGGGAGTGCACGCGCTGCTACTTCTGCAACGAGCGGTGCCCGAAGGGCGTGGATCCGCGCGATGCGATCGCCAAGCTCGGCGCCGAGTCGATGAAGGAGGGCATCGACGGCGACATGGGCGCGAAGCACGCGAGGTGGTTCGTCGTCTCCGCGAAGACGACGGGCTGGCTCCGGGAGACCGAGCTCGTCCCGAAGACACAAGGCGTCGTCGCGGCGATCAAGCAGACCCGCTTCGCGCTCGACCTGGCGGTCAAGGGAAAGGTCCCGCCGCCGGTTCCTCCGCACGTGGCGAAGAACGTGGGTCAGGCGCGGCGCCTGCACGATCTGGTTCGCGACCAGGGCGTGAGCGGATACGCCGGCATCGTCCAAGGGGAGCGAGCGCTCGCGAAGCTGGCACACGGACACGGCTCGGACGAGACGCTCGAGCAGATCTACGAACGCCCGGGCGCGTTCCCGCGCCCCTACATCGCAGGGGAGGAGGGGGCGGCGACGGCATGAAGCGTGTCGCGTACTACAAGGGCTGTCTCGCCTCGCTCTCGGCGAAGGAGCTGGACTCGGCCACGCAGGCGCTCGCACCGAAGGTCGGCCTCGAGCTCGTGGAGCTCGAATCGGTGACGTGCTGCGGCGCCGGCGACATCCACGAGGCCGAACCCGACTACTACCTCCACCTGAACGCGCGCATACTGGCCTACGCGGCTGCCGAAGGGGTGGACACGCTGTTGACGGTCTGCAACGTGTGCACGCTGAATCTGCGGCAGGCGAACTTCATGCTCGTCGGCGACACCGACCTGCGCGCCCGGATCAACGAGAACCTGGTCTCGATCGGCGTTCCAGCGTACGAGCGCGACGTCGACGTGCGGCACCTGCTCTGGGAGATCGCCGAGGGCGAGGGCTACGAGAAGCTGAAGACGGCCGCGCACCGTGGCCTCAAGGGGCTCAAGATCGCCCCGTTTTACGGCTGCCAGATTCTCCGACCATCGCGCATCCAGGGATTCGAGGACCCGGACCGGCCGTGGTCGCTCGAGCGCATCATCGAGGCCTGCGGGGGCGAGGCGATCGACTATCCGGCGAAGATCAAGTGCTGCGGGTTCCCGATCATCCAGGCACGCGAGGAGACGGCACTCGGCGAGCTGATCCTGCCGATCGAGCAGGCGGTGGAGGCCGGAGCCGACGCGATGGTCACCCCGTGCCCGCTGTGCCATCTCTCGCTCGATGCGTGGCAGTCGAAGCTCAAGGCCACGACCGGTCGCGACTTCAAGATGCCGATCCTGCATCTCTCGCAGCTGGTCGGGGTCGCCGCCGGCCTTGAGGAGTCCGAGCTCAGGTTCAAGCGGCACGTGGTGTCGGTGAAGCCGATGCTCGAGAAGATCCAGGCCTGAGGCGGACGCGCAGAGCCGGCGTTGCTGCGGGCGCGGTCGCGCTCGCAGGGCTGGGCTGGGGTGCGTTCGAGGCGGGCTGGGTGCGGCTGCGGGTGCTGGAGTTGCCGGTGCCCGGGCTGCCGGACGTTCTGGACGGGCTCCGGGTCGCCCACCTCTCGGACTTTCA
Organism: uncultured Thermoleophilia bacterium; assembly: GCA_963742605.1. GTDB lineage: Bacteria > Actinomycetota > Thermoleophilia > Gaiellales > Gaiellaceae > PALSA-600. The sequence goes on from CAVUNA010000009.1 coordinate 136,266, forward strand.
CCTCGGCGTTCCGTCGCGCGGCCGGGTCGCCGTCGAGCGAGCCGTCGACTGGGTCGCCGCTCGCGAGCCGGACCTCGTGTGCGTGACCGGCGACCTGGTCTCACGACCGCGCGGGACGCCGCTCCTCGAGCGCCTGCTGCGACGGCTCGGCTCGCCGTTCGTCGTGCTCGGCAACCACGACCACGCGTTGACGCGGGACCCGTTCTCGCGCCCCGTCGCGCTGGAGAGCATCGGCTCCGGCCGGCTGCTTCGGGACGAGAGTGTCGAGATCGTGCAGCGGGGATGCCGGATCGAGGTCGCGGGCGTCGATCCGCGTTTCTGGCTCGCTCGGCGCGGCAGCGGTTTCGCGCCGTCGGACGCCCCCTTCCGGCTGCTGCTCTGCCACTTCCCGCGCGTCCTCGACTTCGCGCCGGCCGGTCGCTGGAGCCTGATTCTCGCCGGGCACCTTCACGCCGGGCAGATCGTGCTCCCGTACGCCGGCGGCCGGCTGCTGCTCGCCCATCCGCGGGCCCGCTACCCCGAGGGCGTCTACGGGCGCGGCACCACGACGATGCACGTCTCGCCGGGCCTGGGCACGACATTCGTTCCGTTCCGCTACTTCGCGCGCCCCGAGGCCACCGAGCTCGTCCTACGATGTACGACAGAGCCGTGGAAGGACACAGCGTGATCTCCTCCGAAGTGCTCGCACGGTACGCCGTCGATGCGGCGGCCGAGGTTCCGGGCGTCCACACGAAGCAGCGCCGTGCAGCCCGTGCCTCCGACGGCGAGATCGAGGTTCACGTGGTCGTCGACTACGGCGCCGACATTCCGGCTGTCGCGGCCGAGGTGCAGCACCGTGTGCTCGACTACCTCGAGCGAATGACGGACGTCCGACCCGTCGCCGTTCACGTCGTCGTCGACGACGTCGCGCGCCGCTGATGCCGACACGCCTCGCCGGGCTGACCAAGCTGACGCTCGAGACGGCCCCGTCGGTCTGCCATGACTGCGTCTGGTGGCAGACGCGCGGCCGGCGCGCGCTCGACAAGGACCGGTGGATGGAGAAGGTCGAGCTCGAGTTCGGCGCATTCGGAACCGTCTACTACGACGCAGACGAGCGCGTGCTCGCGTCGATGCAGTACGGCCCGGCACAATCGTTTCCGCGCGCGTACGAGTTGCCGGGAGGACCGCCGTCGAACGACGCCATGCTCGTGACGTGCGCCTATCTCGTCGATCCGTCGAGCCCGTGGGTGCTGCAGTCGCTGTTCCTGGCGGCGATCGGCGAGGCGCGCGAGCGCGGCTTCCGCGGCCTCGAGGCGTTTTCATATCGCTATTCGGAGGGCGAGTCGAGCTACGAGCGCTTCCGCGTGCACCGGACCGTCTTCCCGCAGGACTTCCTGGCGGACTTCGGGTTCCGGGTGCTCCGCGCGGCCGGGCGCGTGTCGCTCTCGCGGCTCGAGCTCGGCGGACTCCAGCCGGTCGCCGAGGGGACGCGGGAGAAGGTGCTGCGCGTCGTGAAGGAAGCCTTCGGCGTCCCCGAGCCCGTCCCCGCGCCGCGCCCCTGAGAAACGAAGTTCAGGTGCCTGGCACCTAGGTGCCAGGCACCGGGTTTCAAGCCGCCGCGCGCTCGCGGTCGAGGAGGAGCTCCGCGATCTGGATTGCGTTCAGAGCTGCGCCCTTGCGCAGGTTGTCGGACGCAATGAAGAGCGCGAGGCCGCGGTCGACGGTCGGGTCGCGGCGGATGCGCCCGACGAGCACCTCGTCGCCGCCCCGCGACTTGCCCGGCGACGGGACGTTCTCCACCCGGACCGACGGCGCGGATTCGAACAGCCCGCGCGCCTGCTCGGCAGTGAGCTCGTCCTCGAGCTCGACCCACACCGCCTCGGCGTGGCCGACCATCACGGGCACGCGCACACACGTCGCCTGCACCGGCAGGTGCGGCAGCTCGAGGATCTTCCGAGTCTCCTCGCGGAGCTTCACCTCCTCGTCGAACTCCTCGCCGTCGAACGACCAGTCCATGCGCAGGTCGTGCTCGTCCTGGGGCTCGGTGCGCAGCCGTTCCATCGCCTGGGCGCCCGCACCGGACACCGACTGGTAGGTCGCCACGCGCACGCGGACGAGCCCGGCCGCGTCGTGGAGCGGCTTCAGCACGCAGGTCAGCGGGATTGCGCAGCAGTTCGGGTTGGCGACGATGCCGGTGTTCTCCAGCGCGCGGCCGCCGTTCACCTCCGGCACCACGAGCGGCACGTCCGGCGCGAGCCGGTACGCAGCCGACTTGTCGATCGCGATCGCGCCGCCACGCACCGCGTGCGGGACGAGCTCGTGCGAGGCGGTGGTGCCGACGGAGAAGAGGAACAGGTCGATGTCGCCGCGAGCCAGTGCCTCGGGCGTCGCTTCCTCGACCGTCGCCGCACCGAGTCGCCTGCCGGCGGACCGCGCCGACGCGAAGACGCGCACGTGCTCGAAGCCGCGCGCCCGCAGGAGGTCGAGCGTGACCGTGCCCACCGCGCCGGTGCCGCCGACCACGCCGATGCGGCGCTGCTCACGCAAGGTCGAACGCCTCGTGGAGCGCACGCACGGCGGCATCGACCTGCGACGCCTCGACGTGACAGGCGATCTTGATCGGCGAGGTCGAGACGACAGCAGGCGTGACGCCCGCCTGCTCGAGCGTCGCGAACGTGCGCGCTGCCACGCCCGGGTGGCTCTTCATGCCGGCACCGATCACCGACACCTTGCCGAGGTCGTCCCGTGCCTCCCATGTTGCGCCGAGGCCGTCGAGCGCCCCGACGGCCGCCTCGCGGTCCTCAGGCGGCGCCGAGAAGACGACCTCGCCTTCGCGCTCCTGCAGGATCGTGTCGACGTTGACATTCGCCTCGGCAAGCGCGGTGAAGAGCCGAGCCGGTGTCGTGCCTCGGGTGCGGTAGACCGTCTCTTGCCGCTGGTGCACGACTGCCGAGATCAGCGCCTTCTCGAGCATCGGATCGTCCTCCTCCGTGATCCACGTCCCGCCGTCGTCCTCGAACGAGGAGCGAACGTTGAGACGGACAGTGTGCGTCCTCGCGATCTCGATCGACCGCGCCATCATCACGCCGGCGCCCGACGAGGCCATCTCGAGCATCTCCTCGAAGCTGACACGATCGAGCTTGCGCGCTCCCGGCACCAGCCGCGGATCCGCGGTGAAGATACCGCGGACGTCGGTGTAGATCTCGCAGGCGCCGGCTCCGAGCGCTGCGGCCAGCGCGACCGCCGTCGTGTCCGAGCCGCCGCGACCGAGCGTGGTCACGTCGAGCGATTCGCTGGAGACACCCTGGAACCCTGCGACGAGCACGATCTCGTCACGGTCGAGCGCCTCGTGGATCCTGCGCGCGCGCACCTCGACGATCTTCGCCTTCGTGTGCGACGAGTCGGTCACGATGCCCGCCTGGGAACCGGTCAGCGAGATCGCGCGGTGCCCGAGGTCGACGATCGCCATCGCGACGAGCGCACACGAGATTCGTTCCCCGACGGAGAGCAGCATGTCGAGCTCGCGCGGCTGCGGGCTCGCCGAGACGTCATGCGCGAGCGAGAGCAGCTCGTCGGTCTGCTGTCCCATCGCCGACACGACGCCGACCACCTTGCTGCCCGATTCGCGCGCGGCGACGAGCCGGCGGGCGACGCGCTTCAGCCGCGCCGTATCCCCGACCGAGGTGCCGCCGAACTTCATCACGACGACGCCCGGAGAACGCGGCGCAGTCCCGAGGGTCGGAATCGCTTCGTACTCGGCTACAGCCATTCTGCGACAGTGTAGGGACGCCTTGCGTCACCGCTCGAGAACCATGCGCGACTGGGTCGTCCCGGTCTTCGGCGCGATCGGCATCGCCCTCGTGCCGTGGGCGATCTGGCTGTCGGCGTCGCTGCCGCCGGAGCACCTCTCCCGCCGTTGGGACGTCGCGTGGACCGGGTTCGACATCGCCCTCGCCATTGGCTTCGCGGGAACGGCGGTCGCCGCGTGGCGCCGCTCGCCGTGGGTCGCGGCGTTCGCGGCCGCCACCGGAACGCTCCTGCTCGCCGACGCCTGGTTCGACGTCGTGTTGGAGAGCCACGGAGCCGAGACGCGGACGGCGATCATCGAAGCGGTCTTCGCGGAGCTGCCGGTCGCCGCTCTCTGCTTCTGGATCGCCTACCGAGCGGAGCGTTTCCTGACGCTCGCCGTCGGCGCGCTCGGCCAAAAGGACCCGTCACATCTCGCGGCGGCCCGTGAGCGCGCGGCCGAGGGTGACCTCGTCGGCATATTCGAGGTCGCCCCCGACGGGGAGCCCGCTGGCGAGCCGCGTGACGCGGACGCGTCCGCGTAGCCGGTCGGCCAGGAACGCGGCGGTTGCCTCGCCCGTCATGTTCGGGTTCGTGGCGAGTACGACCTCCTGCACGCCGTTCGCCTCGACGCGCTCGATCAGCTCGTCGATGCGCAGGTCGCTCGGCTCGACACCGTCCAGCGGGCTGAGAGCGCCGCCGAGCACGTGGTAGAGACCGCGGAACTCGTGTGTCCGCTCGAGTGACACGAGATCGACCGGCTGCTCGACCACGCAGATGAGCGCGTGGTCGCGGCGCGTGTCCGTGCAGATGCCGCAGCGCTCCTCCTCGGTCAGGTTGCCGCACTCGCTGCAGAAGCGGACGCGCTCCTTCACGTCGGTCAGCGCACCGGCCAGCGCCAGCGCCTCGTCGGCCGGACGCTGCAGGATGTGGAACGCCAGACGCTGGGCTGTGCGCGCCCCGATCCCGGGGAGACGCGTCAGCTGGGCGACGAGATTCTCGACCGACGGGCTGTACACGCCTGCATTGTGCCCCTGCGGGTCGGCTTACAGACCGGGGAGGAGGCCGCCGAGGCCGGGCGGCATCGCCTCGCCCAGCTTCGTGGCGAGGAGCGCCTGGCCGTTTCGGAGCGCCTCGTTGACCGCGGCGGTCACCAGGTCGGCGAGCAGCTCCGGATCGCTCGGGTCGATCGCCTTCGGATCGATCTCGATCTGCTTGATCTCGCCGGCTGCGGTCGCCGTGACCGTGACCATGCCGCCGCCGGCGGTGGCGGTGACGATCTCGTTGCCCGCCTCCTCCTGCAGCTTCTGCACCTGCGCCTGCATCTCTTGCGCCTGCTTCATCAGCGCGTCCAAATCGAAGCCGCTCATTCGTCAAGCTCCCGCGCGTCGAAGGTGCTCTGCAGCAGCTTGAGGACGTCCTCCTCGCCGGCCGGGGCGTCGTCGACCTCGGTCGCCTCCTCGCTCTCCCCGAGCTCGAAGGTGACGGCGAGCTCGCGCCCCGTCACCTCGTACAGCGCCTCACGCAGCATCGCCGCATTCTTCGGATCCTCGGCGAGGCGTAGATGGAACGCGGCCGTCTGGGGGAACTCGAGCGTCAGCGTGTCGCCGGCGAGCCCCGCCGGGTGCGCCTCCGCGAGCGTCTTGCCGATCGGGATCGAGCGCTGTTCGATCGCGGGCAGGATCGAGCGCCGCCATGCCTCCTGGAGCTGTCCCAGGTCGACCGACGCCGTCGGTGCCGCTTCCGCGTCGCCGTGGGCGACGGGCTCTGGCGGCTCGGCCCGGGTCGGCGGCGATGGAGCTGGCGCCCCGGCCTCGAGGCGGTCGAGCCGGAATGCGACCGACTCTCGCGACAGGTCGGAAGCCGGACGCGTCACCTTGACGAGTGCCAGCTCGAGCGGCAGCCGGGGGTCTCCGCCCTGGCGCATGTCGTCGACGGCGACCGCCAGCAGGTCGATCAGGCGGATCACGGCCGGCGGAGGAAGCTGGTTCGCCTGCTCGCGGAGACGTTCGCGCGACTCGTCGGTGACCGGCAGCGAGCCCGGTACCTCGCCGAGATGCTGGACGAGCATCAGGTGTCGCAGGTGCTCGAGCAGGTCGGTGACGAGCCGGCCCAGATCCTGTCCGCGCTCGGACAGCTCTTCGAGGAACGTCAGCGCGCCCGCGCTGTCGCTGTCGACGATCAGGTCGCAGAGCCGGAACAGCACCTCGTCCTCGACCGTGCCGAGCAGCTGGAGGACGTCCTGGACGCCGACGGTGCCACCGGTCGCGGAGGCGAGCTGGTCGAGCGTCGACTCGGCGTCGCGATAGGCCCCGCGCCCGCTGCGGGCGAGCAGGTGCAGGGCGGCGTCCGGCACCTCGATGCCCTCGCTGTCCGCGATCCGCCGCAGCTTGCGCACGAGGTCGGGAAGGCGCGGGCGCTCGAAGACGAAGACCTGACAGCGGGAGCGCACGGTGGGGAGCACCTTCTGCAGCTCGGTGGTGCAGAAGATGAAGAGGAGGTGGGGCGGCGGCTCCTCGATCAGCTTGAGCAGCGCGTTCCACGCGGCATCGGTCAGCTGATGTGCCTCGTCGAGGATGTACACCTTCATGCGGCCCTCGACCGGCTGCAGCGCCGCGCGGTCGCGAATCTCGCGGATGTCGTCGATGCCGCGCTGCGACGCTGCATCCATCTCGACGACGTCGAGCGACGTGCCGGCCGTGATCGCGACGCACGAGTGGCAGGTGCCGTCCGGCGTCGCCGTCGGGCCGTGAGCACAGTTGATCGACTTGGCGAGGATGCGCGCGAGTGACGTCTTGCCGGTGCCGCGCGGGCCGGCGAAAAGGTACGCCTGACGGACCTTGTCCTGCTCGATCGCGTTCGTGAGCGTCCGCACGACCGCTTCCTGTCCGACCACCTCGGCGAAGGTCTGGGGCCGGTACTTGCGGTAGAGCGCGGTCACCCGCCGATTGAAGCAGATCCGGCGACGGCGGCAGGTTCCGCGGCAAGCAGCGGCCCGGGAGCCTCTTCGCGATCGCCCCGCCAGGCGTGGTGCAGCGGCAGCCGCAGCTCGAACACGGTCGTGCCGTCACCGCTCGAGGCCGTGCACGAGCCGCCATGGGCACGGGCGATGGCCGCGACGATCGCGAGGCCGAGGCCGGATCCTCCGGCGCGCCTCGACCGCGATTCGTCGGCCCGCGCGAAGCGCTGGAACACGTGCCCGAGTTGTGACGGCGGGATCCCGAAGCCGTTGTCCTCGACCGCGATCACGACGGAGTCGCGGTCGCCTCGGGCCGAGAGCCTGATCTGGCCGTGGGTGTCCGTGTGCTCGACGGCATTCTCGAGCAGCGCATCCAAGGCGGCTCGGATCCACGTCTCGTCGGCCGTCACCGTCACGTCGACGATCTCACCGAGCCGCCACGCCCGAGGGGCGATGCCCGCCCAGCGCATCAGCACGTCTTCGAGGAACGAGACCAGGGGAATCGGCCCGCGCACGAGCCAGTCGGCGCGCTCCGCCTGAGCGAGCAGGAGCACGCGTTCGACGATGCGCTCCATGCGTGCCAGTTCGTCGAACGCGACGTCGAGCTCGGGTGCCTCCTCGTCGAGGCGTCGTTGCAGGAGCTCGAGGTGACCGCGCGCGATCGTGACCGGCGTTCGGAGCTCGTGAGAGACGTCGTGAAGCAGCTGCTCCTCCTGTTCGAGGAGCGAGGCGCGTTCGTCGGCGAGCGCTTTGGCTGTCGCCAGTGCCTGCACGCGGCGGCGCGCGTGCCAAACCATTGCCAGGAACATCGCCGAGAGCAGCGGTACCTCGAACAACTCGCCCCACGGCTGTTTGCCGTCGAACGTGTCGCGAAGGATCAGAGCGCCGGAGGCGATCGCGATCGCAGCGAGCACACCCGCCGTGGTCGACGTCCGCCAGACCCGAAACCCGTAGAAGAGCGTCAGGCTGATCCAGATGACGTGAAACGGGATCGTCTCCCACGGCGGGGAGAGGATCATCAGCATCAGGCAGACGGCCACGAGCACCGCCCAGCCGAGCTCGAGCAGGCTAGGCCGTGGCCAGCCGATAGCCGGCATGTCTCACTGTTTCGATCGGCCAGGCCGGCCCGAGCTTCTTGCGCAACCGGCGAACGCAGACGTCGACGACGTTCGAGCCCGGATCGAACGAGTAGCCCCAGACCTCGGACAGGAGGCGCTCACGGCTCACGATCTCGCCCGCGTGAACCGCGAGGTGGTAGAGCAACCGAAACTCGCGGTCGGAGAGGTCGATGCCGCCTGCCTCGGTCTCGGCGCGGCGCCGTGCGAGATCGAGTGAGAGCTGGCCGATCCGCAGGCTCGCGCCGTCGGCTGCATCCCGGCCGCGGCGAACGTGCACTCGCACGCGCGCGACGAGCTCGTCGAACGAGAACGGCTTCGACAGGTAGTCGTTGGCTCCGAGGTCGAAGCTGCGCAGCTTGGTCGGCAGGTCCGAGCGCGCCGACAGGACGAGGACCGGCAAGTCGGGGCGCTCGCGCCGCAGCTCGGCAAGCAGGCGGAGACCATCCAGTCGGGGCAGGAGCAGGTCGAGCACGACGAGCTCGTACGGCTCGGCGAGAGCCGCCGCCAGACCGGCCGCGCCGTCCTCGGCGCCCTCGACGATGAATCCCTCCGCCTCGAGCCCGAGGCGCAGGAACTCGAGGATCCGGGGCTCGTCCTCGATGACCAGGATCTTCATTCTGCGTCGGCGGCGAGTCTATAACGCCGCCGACGCAGACGATCATCGGCCGGCGCTAGGCAGCGACGCGCTCGGCGCCCGCACGAAGGCGGGCCGGTTCGGCCGAGGTCCGCGCCGACGTGCCGGTATCGCGGTCGGTGCGAATCGCCGAGCCGAGCAGCCACACGATTACGAAGACGACGGCCCCGGCGAGGAGCGCGTTGATGGTGATCAGTGTTGTGAGTGTCATGCGCCCAGTCTCGGCGCAGCGATCGAGAACCGGCTGAACGACGGCTGAGAGATCGATGTGAGGCCGTAGGTGACGGGGAGATGACAGCGAGATGACAGTTTCGTCACAAACGTGCTTCTCGCGCTCGAAAGGCGTATACGCGATCGCGGTGAGCTCGAACGCACGCAAGGGCGTCGTCGTCGCGGCTGCCGTCGTCGTCGTCTCGCTGCTCATCGGCCTGTACATCGCGTTCCTCACGAACGGCCCGACGCCCTACTCACCCGCTGCGGCGAACGTCCCGTCGGTCAACCTGACGCTGCAGACGGTGGCCGCGGTCGGGCCGAAGCTCTCGCCGAATCCGAACTGGGTCTCGTATCTGACCCGCGAGAACGGCACGTGGGTCCGAACCACCGTCTGGCAGCTTCCCGCCAACGCGCTCGTGCACGTCACGATCTACCAGTTCGACGGTAACAGCGGACTGCGCAACCCGTTCCTCTCGCAGTCCCGCGGTCTCGTCGGAGGCACCTTCACGGTGAACGGGCAGGCGATGAGCAGGATCCCACCCGACGACGCCTCGCACACGTTCGCAATCCCGGCGTTCGATGTGCTCGTCCCGCTCAAGGGCGTTGCCGACGACGCCAAGAACCAGTGCGACTTCGCACCGTGCAGTCTCTCGAACGCGCACAACACGATCACCTTCACGTTCCGTACGGGCCCGAAGGGTCATTACCGCTGGCAGTGCTTCGTGCCCTGCGCCGCCGGGTTCCTCTACGGGTTCGGCGGCCCGATGCAGACCATCGGCTACATGGACGGGTTCATCAATGTCGTCTGAGCCGACCGGCGCCGGCCGCGGCGGTCACGCGCTCCGCATCGGGATCCTCACCGCAGTCGCGACGCTGATCGCGCTGCCGCTCGTGATCTGGGTCCTCGGGCCGAACATGCCGCCCGGCAAGGCGACCGACGTGGCCAAGGCGCAGGTGTTCTCGAACATCGTGATGCTGGTCTTGCTGACGCCGATCACGATGTTCATCCTCGTGTACCTCGCGTACGTGCTGGTCGTCTTCCGCGTTCGCGACGACGACGTGAAGCGTGACGGGGCGCCGATTCGCGGCAACACGCGGTTGCAGGTGATCTGGCTCGTCACGACGTCGATCGCCGTGCTCTTCCTCGCCATCCTCGGATCGGCCACGTTGCTCACCTCGAACGGCGCCGGTGGCGGGCAGGGCCCGACGCCGCTGTCGAAGCCGTCCGGCGTTGCGTTGCCGGTTCAGGTGATCGCGCAACAGTGGGAGTTCACCTATCGCTACCCGACGTACGGCGGTGTCGAGACGCCGCAACTCGTCATCCCCGTCGACCGCCAGATCGCGTTCCACGTCACGTCGCTCGACGCGATCCACTCCTTCTGGGCCTATCAGCTCGGTGTCAAGGCGGATGCGAACCCGGGCGTCGACAACGTCGCCTACGTGAAGCCGAAGACCGTGCGAACGTTCTCGATTCGTTGCGCCGAGCTGTGCGGGCTCTTTCACGGCTACATGTTCGACACCGGCCGGGTCGTCAGCGACTCGCAGTTCGCGAGCTGGATCGCGAAGCAGCAGGTGATGTTCCGCGAGGTGACGAAGGAGCTCCCGGCGTACACGAAGTACTACAACCCGCAGCCGACGGGCCGGGCAGGCTGACCGTGCGCCGCCTCTTCGGGTTCAACCTGCTCAGCGCTGTCGTTCTCGGGCTCGTCGGGTTCTACGTCGGGTGGGTGCTCGGCCACCAGATCCACGGCAAGAGCATCGATTACTTCGGCGACACGGGGCAGAACGACATCGCGCTGTTCTGTGCGTATTTCGTCGGCGTGCTCGGCTTCTTGGTGGGACTCGGATTCGCGAACTATCCGGTGCAGCGGGTGCTCGGCAAGCCCGCCAGCGTCCGCGAGAAGGAGACCGGGGGCGTCGGCCGTTACTTCGGGCTGTGCACCGACCACAAGGTGGTCGGGCTGCAGTACCTCGTCGGCATCGGCGTGTTCATCTTCATCGGTGGGCTGAACGCCATGCTCATCCGCTACGAGCTTCTGACCCCCGACCAGCACGCGTGGAACGCGAACAACTACCTCACCCTGGTCGGCGTTCACGGGACGATGATGATGGGGATGATGACGAGCGGGATCCTGGGCCCGTTCGCCAATTACCTGCTGCCGATCATGATCGGCGCCCGGCGCATGGCCTTCCCGCGGATCGAGGCACTGACCTTCTGGCTCCTGATGGGCGGCGGCGTGATCCTGATGACCACGTGGGTGTTCGGCGGGTTCCCGACCGGGTGGACCGGCTACGAGCCGCTCGCCAACCAGGCGAACTGGGGGATGGACGCATACATCGCGTTCTTCGCGCTCGTCGGCCTCTCGATGTGCCTGCTCGGCCTGAACATGATCGCGACGGTGGTCACGATGCGGGCGCCCGGGATGAGATGGGGCCGCCTACCGATGTTCGTGTGGGGAACCGTCTCGACCGCGGTGCTGATGGTGCTCGCGGCGCCCGTGCTGATCTCGGCGCTGCTGATGGTGCTGCTCGACCGGACGGCGCAGACCGGGTTCTTCAATCCGCAGACCGGCGGCAGTTCCTACCTGTATGAGAACCTCTTCTGGATCTTCGGCCACCCGGAGGTCTACGTCCTGGCGCTGCCCGGGATGGGCATTCTGCTCGAGATCCTCCCCGTGTTCGCGCGCAAGCCGGTCTGGGGCTACCGCCTCGCGGTGAGCGGGATGCTCGGGATCACGCTGCTCTCCTTCCTCGTGTGGCAGCACCACCTGTTCGTGAGCGGGATCAACGCCGACCTCCGACCGTTCTACATGCTCTCGACCGAGCTGATCTCGCTGCCGACCGGCTTCATCTTCCTGTGCGCCCTGGGCACGCTCTGGGCAGGCCGGATCAGGTTGACGGTTCCGATGCTCTTCTGTCTGGCCTGGCTCTTCAACTTCCTGATCGGAGGGCTGACCGGCGTCTTCCTCTCCGACGTCCCGAGCGACGTCACGACGCACGGCAGCTTCTTCTCGATGGCCCACTTCCACTACACGATCATGGGCGGGCTGATCTTTACCTTCTTCGCGGCGATCTACTACTGGGTCCCGAAGATGACCGGCTACATGATCAACGAGCGGTGGGGGAAGGTCCATTTCTGGCTGATGTTCGTGTCGTTCAACTCGACGTTCGGCCCGCTGCTCGTGATCGGATTCCTCGGCATGCCGCGTCGTTCCGTCACGTACGCCGGCTATCTGCAGGGTGCCAACGTCTGGGTCTCGATCTCCGCATTCGTCCTCGGCTTCTCGATGCTCATCTTCATCGCGAACTTCGTGTGGTCGATGTTCTTCGCCCGCGTCCCGGCGGGCGCGAATCCCTGGGACTCCAAGTCGATCGAGTGGGAGCTGCCCTCGCCCGTGCCGGTCCAGAACTTCGATCGCATCCCGACGTTCGGCCCCGACCCGTACCCGTACGGCGAGGGCGCGGGCTTGCCCGCCCGTCCGGTGATCTCGCCGGCGAGGCAGACGCGATGAGCGAGCTCGCGGGCAGCACGACCGCCTACTCGGTCGTCGAGCGCGAGCCGCCGGAGATCATGGCGTCGAACCTCCGAGTCGCCTCCCGTCTGTGGGCATCCGCAACGGTATTTTTCTTCTTTGCGTTCCTGTTCGCATACTTCTACCTCCGGTCGCTGAACTCGCACGGGCTCTGGCGTCCGCCGCACGTCGATCCACCGCAGACCGTCGGCGTCCTGGTGACGCTTGCGATCGTCCTGGCGGCCGCGCTCGTCCGGCTCGGGTACCGCGACCATCTGGCCGAGCGCCGTCCGGCCTGGCGTGTGAAGGGTGCGATCGCGCTCGCGGCGCTGATCGCTTCGATCGTCGTCCAGATCGCGGGCTGGGCGACGCAGGGATTCGGGCCGACCGAGGGCGGGTACGCCAGCGTCTACGTCGGCTGGACGGGCTTCCAGGCGCTCTTCGTGCTCGGGCTCGTGTACTGGCTGGAGACGACCCTCGCCACGTCGATTCGCTACCGCAAGACGCTCCACGGCGCCCCCGGGCCGGGAGAGGCCTCGGGTGATCCCGACCGCACCGAGCCGGACATCGAGGACCCACTCTCGCTCGTTCGGCCGTCGCTCGAGGCGATGTCGTTCTACGCCGTGTTCTTCGCCGTGATCGCCGTGATCACCTGGGTGATCCTCTACCTCATCTGATGCTACGCGCGTCCAACTGGCCGCTCGAGTGGCCGCTGGCGGCGATCGTCGCCGCAGGCGTCCTGTACTTCCTCGGCGGACGGGCGAGCGCCACACCGGCGGACGCCGCGAAGCGCGCCCGCGGCGGCGCCTTCTACCTGGGTCTGCTCACGCTGGCGCTGGCCGTCGACTCGCCGGTCGACGCGTACGCGACGACGTTGTTCTGGGTGCACATGGTGCAGCACATCCTGCTGATGATGGTCGCGCCTCCGCTCCTGCTGCTCGGCCGGCCGTGGCCGCGCATCGTGCGCCCCTTCCCGATCGGCGCTCGACGCCCCGCGGCACGCGCGGTGCTGGTGGGGGAGCCGCTCTCGCCCGTCCGCGGGGCGGCGCGTTGGGTCGCGTCGCCGTGGCCGGCGTTCGCGCTCTTCAACGGCATGTTGCTGGTCTGGCACCTCCCGTTGCTCTACGACCTCACGCTCAAGGACGGCCCTGTACACAACCTCGAGCATGCGTTGTTCTTCGGTAGCGCCTTGCTCTTCTGGGCTCACCTGCTGCCGAGCCCGCGGCCGCAGCTCACGGAGCTCGGCCGCGTCGCGTACGGCGCAGGGGCGATGCTCGTCAGCTGGCTGCTCGCCGTGGTCCTCGGCCTCGCTCCACACGCCCTGTACAGCGGCTACATGGACCTCGCAAGCCGTCCGGGCGGCCTGTCGGCGCTCGCCGACCAGCAACTCGCGGCCGGCGTGATGTGGGTTCCCGGCTCGATCCCGCTGACGATTGCCCTCTTCTTCGCGGTCTCCTCCTGGCTCGAGCCCGCAATCGACAGCCGTCGCCCGCGTCGCCTTCGACCGGCCGAAGACCTTCGACCGCGGGAGGTCTGATGCTCGTCGCCTCGTTTCAGATCGGTGCAGTGCTGACGCTCGTGCTGCCGCTCCTGCTGCTCCTGCTCGTCGGCGGCTGGTGGGTGTGGGCCGTCCGCCGTCGACAGCATCTTTGATCCGATCCCTACACGCGCTCGCCTGCCCGCACCGGCAACCGCAGGCGGTTCTCCGGCGGGGCCAGGGGGCAAACCCAGCGAGGATCGTACGAGCAGGACGGGTTGTAGGCGAAGTTGAAGTCGAGGACGAGCCGGCCGTCGAGCTCGCCCAGGTCGGCGCCTTTGACCGTGTCGAGCAGGTAGCGGCAGGCGCCGTACGTCTCCCGGCCGCTGGTCGCATCGGCGAACGACAGGAAGAGGCCGCCGCCGTAGCCCTCGAGCCAGAAAAGGTCGAGCGCCTGCTCGTCTCCGCCGAGCGCGAAGCGTGCGCTTGCGAAGCGGCGAAACGCATACGGTCGCTCGCCCGACGTCGCGATCTCCCGCAGCACCGGCTCGGCCCCTTCGACCGTGGCCAGGACGCGAAACGCCGCGTCGTAGTCGAAGTAGGGGAGCCCCGGGAACGACGAGCGCTCCGTGGGCTGGACCGGAGACTGCGGATGCGTCCGGAACAGCTCGTCGCGCGCGACGCGCCACCGGTGCCAGGCACCTTCCGGCTCGGGATCCGTACGGACCGAGGCGTAGAGATCGAAAACGCGCCGTTTCCAGTCGAGGAGCGTGAACTCGTCGAGCATTGCTCGCGAACTATCCCCCGTTTGCGCCGCCGCCGTCGTTTCTTTACTCTTTGAAGCGATGAGCCGCCGCGCCGCGAACTCGAACGTCGTCTCGAAGCACATTTTCACGTTCGCGCGCCCGCGACAGGGCTAGCCGGCGAATCTCCACCGCTCCCCGCCGGACTAGCAGCACAAAAGGAGCGGAGATGAAGCCGAAGGCTCACGGCTTGTACGACCCGGCATTCGAGCACGACGCGTGCGGGGTCGCGTTCGTCGCACGCCTGGACGCCCGCTCACAGCACGAGGTCGTCGTGCGCGCCCTGGCCGCGCTCGAGCGCCTCGAGCACCGCGGAGCCGCGGGCGCGGACGCCGAGACCGGCGACGGCGCCGGAATCCTCGTCCAGCTCCCACACGCGTTTCTCGCTCGGCAGCTCGACCTGCCGGCGCCGGGTCAGTACGGCGTCGCCGTCTGTTTTCTGCCGCGCGACCAGCGGCGTCGCGAGGAGCTCGAGGAGCTGCTGGCCTCGACCGTCGCCGGCGAGGGGCAGGAGGTGATCGGCTGGCGGGACGTCCCGGTCGTGCCCACCGAGGCAGGCGCGACGGCCCAGCTCCATGCCCCGCGGATGAGGCAGCTCTTCATCCGCGCGTCCGGCGCGCTCGCGGACGATCGAGAGGCCTTCGAGCGCAAGCTCTACGTGATCAGGCGGGTCGCGGAACAGCTTGCGGGCGCCGACCTCGCGGTGCCGAGCTGCTCGGCACGGACGATCGTCTACAAGGGGATGCTGACTGCGCCGCAGCTGCGCCGGTACTTCCCGGACCTGCAGGATCCCGAATTCGCGAGCGGCCTGGCGCTCGTCCACTCCCGGTTCTCGACCAACACGTTCCCGAGCTGGGAGCTCGCGCATCCCTACCGCTTTGTCGCCCACAACGGTGAGTTCAACACCATTCGTGGCAACGCGAACTGGATGGGGGCGCGCGAGTCGCAGCTCGCCTCGGAGCTCTTCGGCGACGACCTCGCGAAGGTGCTTCCCGTCATCCGGCCGGGCGGCTCCGACTCGGCGACGTTCGACAACGTGCTCGAGCTCCTCGTGCTGGCGGGCCGGTCGCTCCCGCACGCGCTGATGATGATGATGCCGGAGGCGCACCGGCCGGGCGACCTGTCGCCGGAGCTGGCGGGCTTCTACGCCTACCACGGCTGCCTGATCGAGCCGTGGGACGGTCCTGCGGCGCTCGCGT
The DNA here is from genome assembly GCA_963742605.1 of uncultured Thermoleophilia bacterium. Taxonomy (GTDB): domain Bacteria; phylum Actinomycetota; class Thermoleophilia; order Gaiellales; family Gaiellaceae; genus PALSA-600. The sequence continues at coordinate 151,946 of CAVUNA010000009.1, forward strand.
TCACGGACGGCCGTGTGATCGGCGCGACGCTCGACCGCAACGGCCTCCGGCCGGGCCGCTGGCTCGAGACGAAGGACGGTTGGGTCGTGCTGGCGTCCGAGGCCGGTGTCTTCGACGTGCCGGCGAGCCAGGTCGAGCGCAAGGGGCGGCTGCAGCCGGGGAAGCTCTTCCTCGTCGACCTCGAGGCCGGCCGGGTCGTCCCAGACGAGGAGGTCAAGCGCGACGTGGCGGCGCTCCGGCCCTACGGCAACTGGTTCGAGCGCGGGTCGGTGCGGCTCGCCGACCTGCCCGAGCACGCTGGACGGCCGCTCGCGCAGCCGCTGCGAAGCCTGCAGCTGGCGTTCGGCTATACGCAGGAGGACATGAAGGTGATGCTCGCGCCGCTGGCCGCGAACGCCGAGGAGGCGGTCGGGTCGATGGGGAACGACACGGCGCTCGCGGTGCTCTCCGAACGCCATCCGCTGCTCTACTCGTACTTCAAGCAGCTTTTCGCGCAGGTGACGAACCCCCCGATCGACTCCATCCGCGAGGCGGTCGTGATGAGCGTGCAGACCCTCGTCGGCTCGGAGCGAAACCTGCTCGGCGAGTCACCGGAGCACGCCCGCCAGCTCGTGATCGAGAACCCGATCCTCGATGACGGGCAGCTCGAGCGCCTGCGCGCGGTCGACTCCGATGTCTTCCGGGCAGCGACGATCGACACCACCTGGCCCGTCGACGAGGGCCCTGCCGGGCTCGAGAGCGCCGTTGTTCGCATCTGCGCAGAGGCCGACGGGGCGCTGCTCGCCGGCGCGAACATCCTGGTGCTCTCGGATCGCTCGGTCGGGCCGAAGCGTGTTGCACTGCCCTCGCTGCTCGCGACGGCGGCCGTGCACCATCACCTCGTGCGCGCGGGCACCCGGCTCCAGGCCGGGCTCGTCGTCGAGTCGGGCGAGCCGCGCAGCGTCCAGAGCGTGGCGGTGCTGATCGGCTACGGCGCGGCCGCCGTCAACCCGTACCTGATGCTCGCGACCCTCGACGATCTCGTCTCGGACGGCGTGCTCGAGTTGTCCCCGGCCGAGGCGCGGGAGCGGGCGGTCAAGGCGATCGGCAAGGGGCTGTTGAAGGCGATCTCCAAGATGGGGATCTCCACCGTCCCGTCGTACTGCGGCGCGCAGATCTTCGAGGCGGTCGGGCTCTCCCAGGAGCTCGTCGACCGCTACTTCACCGGGACGCCGTCGCGCATCGGCGGGATCGGCGCGCACCAGCTGGCGGTCGACGCGCTCGCGAGGCATGCGCGCGCGTACCCGGGAGCGGCGGACGAGTTCCTGCCGGTCGTCGGTCTCTACGCCTGGCGTTCCGGCGGCGAGCACCATCAGTGGAACCCGGAGACGATCGCCCTGCTCCAGCATGCGGTCCGCAACGGCGGTTTCGAGACGTACGAGCAGTACTCGGAGACGGTGAACGCCGCATCCGCGCGTGCCTCGACGATCCGCGGCCTGCTGCGCTTCCGGCTCGCCGAGGACGGCGGCGTGCCGCTCGAGGAGGTCGAGCCCGCAGCGGAGATCGTGAAGCGCTTCTCGACCGGCGCGATGTCGCTCGGCTCGCTCTCGCGCGAGGCGCACGAGACCCTCGCCGTGGCGATGAACCGGATCGGCGGCCGGTCGAACACCGGCGAGGGCGGAGAGGACCCGGCCCGGTTCGGCGACGAGCGCCGGTCGAAGATCAAGCAGGTCGCCTCGGGCCGCTTCGGCGTGAACATCGACTACCTCACGAACGCGGACGAGCTGCAGATCAAGATGGCGCAGGGCGCGAAGCCGGGCGAGGGCGGTCAGCTGCCGGGCCACAAGGTCGACGCCTACATCGCCGGCGTCCGGCTCACGACGCCCGGGGTCGGCCTGATCTCGCCGCCGCCGCATCACGACATCTACTCGATCGAGGACCTGAAGCAGCTGATCTACGACCTGCGCTGCGCGAACCCGGCGGCTCGCGTGTCGGTGAAGCTCGTCGCCGAGGTGGGCGTCGGCACCGTCGCCGCCGGCGTCGCCAAGGCGAACGCCGACCACGTCCTCATCTCCGGGCACGACGGGGGCACGGGCGCGTCGCCGATCTCGTCGATCCTGCACGCCGGGATCCCGTGGGAGATCGGGCTCGCCGAGACCCAGCAGACGCTCGTCCTGAACGACCTCCGCTCGCGAATCTGGGTGCAGACGGACGGGCAGCTGAAGACCGGGCGCGACGTGGTGATCGCGGCCCTGCTCGGTGCCGACGAGATGGGGTTCGCGACGGCGCCGCTGATCGCGACCGGGTGCGTGATGATGCGGGCCTGCCACCTGAACACGTGCCCGGTGGGGATCGCGACCCAGGATCCCGAGTTGCGCGCGCGCTTCCAGGGCCGTCCCGAGCACGTGATCGAGTTCTTCTTCTTCGTCGCCGAGGAGGTGCGCCGGCTGATGGCGCAGCTCGGTGTCCGGCGGTTCGAGGACCTCGTCGGGCGCGTCGACCTGCTCGAGCCCGACGACGCGATCGCCCGCTGGCAGGCACGCGGCATCGACCTGTCGAACGTCCTGCGCGCACCCGACGCGCCGTCGGGCACGCCGCTTCGACGCACCCGCCAGCAGGTCTCTCCGCTCGCCGGCGCACTCGACTTCGAGCTGATCGAAGCCGCTCGCGGCTCGCTCGACCGCGGCGAGCCGTTCGCGGGGAGCTTCCGGCTCGGCAACTCGAACCGGACGGTCGGCGGCCTGCTCTCGCACGCGGTCACGAAGCAGCACGGACGTGCCGGCCTCGCGCCCGGCACGATTCGCATCCGGCTCGACGGGTCGGCGGGTCAGTCGTTCGGCGCCTGGCTCGCCCCGGGCATCGAGCTGACGCTCGTCGGAGAGGCGAACGACTATGCCGGGAAGGGGCTCTCGGGCGGTGTCCTCGCCGTTCGTCCACCGGACGACGCTGCCTTTGCGGCGGAGGAGAGCGTGATCGTCGGCAATACGGTGCTCTACGGCGCCACCGCCGGCCGGGCGTTCTTCCGCGGGCTTGCCGGGGAGCGCTTCGGCGTGCGGAACTCGGGCGCGCACGCCGTCGTCGAAGGCGTCGGCGACCACGGCTGCGAGTACATGACGGGCGGCCGGGTCGCGGTGCTCGGCCCCACCGGACGCAATTTCGCCGCCGGGATGAGCGGCGGCGTCGCCTACGTGCTCGACGAGGCCGGCACCTTCGCCTCACGGTGCAACACGGAGCTGGTGGCGCTCGATCCCCTGGACGAGACCGACGAGGAGGCGCTCCGGCTGCTCGTCTCGGAGCATGCCGGGCGAACCGGGTCACCCGTCGCAGCCCGCCTGCTCGCGGACTGGGAGAGCGCGCCCGCACGGTTCGTGAAGGTGATGCCGCACGACTTCAAGCGTGTCCTCGCCGAGGCGGTCTCGGCCGGCGGCGTCGGCTTCCTCACCGGCGAGACGGAGGCGGCAGCGTAGTGGGCAAGCTGCGCGGCTTCCTCGAGCACGACCGTGAGCCGGCGCCCGAGCGCGATCCTCGCGCACGCGTCGGAGACTTTCGCGAGTTCGTCGGGACACTCCCAGTGGTCGGCATCCGTGAGCAGGCGGCACGCTGCATGGAGTGCGGCGTGCCGTTCTGCCACCACGGCTGCCCGCTCGGGAACCTGATCCCCGACTGGAACGACCTCGTCTACCGCGACCGCTGGCGCGAGGCGATCGGCCAACTGCATCGCACGAACAACTTCCCCGAGTTCACCGGCCGCCTCTGCCCGGCGCCGTGTGAGGCGGCGTGCGTCCTCGAGATCAACGAGGGCGATGCGGTGACGATCAAGCAGGTCGAGCTCGCGATCGTCAACCGAGCCTGGGAGGAGGGCTGGATCACGGCGCGGCCGCCTGCGACCCGCACGGGCCGGAGCGTCGCCGTGGTCGGGTCCGGGCCGGCCGGGCTCGCCTGCGCGCAGCAGCTCGCGCGCGCCGGCGAGGCGGTGACCGTGTTCGAGCGCGACGAGGCCGCGGGCGGGCTCGTGCGCTTCGGCGTGCCCGAGTTCAAGATCGAGAAGCGACTCGTCGACCGCCGTGTCGAGCAACTCGTTGCCGAGGGCGTCGAGTTCGTCTACGGCGTCGACGTCGGCGCCGACGTGCACGGCGACGAGCTGCGGGAGCGCTTCGACGCCGTCGTGATCGCGACCGGCGCGCGCGTGCCGCGCGACCTTCCGGTTCCCGGGCGCGAGCTCGACGGAGTGCATTTCGCAATGGACTACCTGTACGACCGAGCACGTGTCGTCTCCGGGTCGGCCGGCGGTGCGATCAGCGCCGCCGGCCGGCACGTCATCGTGATCGGCGGTGGGGACACCGGTGCCGACTGTGTCGGGCACGCACATCGCGAGGGCGCCGCCTCGGTGACGCAGATCGAGTTGCTCGGCGAACCGCCCGCGGGGCGGCCGGACGAGTTGACGCCGTGGCCGCGCTGGCCGATGAAGCTGCGCACGTCGTACGCGCTCGCCGAAGGCGGCGCCCGTGACTTCTCGATCTCGACGACGATGCTCACCGGCGCCGACGGCCGGGTCGACCGGATCCACTGGCAGCGGAACACGGGCGTGCCGCCGTTCGAGCTCGTGCCGGGAACCGAGGAGTCGCACCAGGCCGGGCTCGTGCTGCTTGCGATGGGCTTCCTCGGCCCCGAGCCGGAGCTGCTCGCGCAACTCGGCGTCGAGCGGGACGCGCGTGGGAACGCCGACGCATCGCGCTACGCGACCTCGGTCGACGGTGTGTTCGCCGCCGGCGATGCCCGCCGCGGCCAGTCGCTGGTGGTCTGGGCGATCCGCGAGGGTCGTGATTGCGCGGACGCGGTGCGCGGCTGGCTGGACGGCGCCGTCCGTCGGGCGCCGCGCGGCAATGCCGCTTTTGTTTCGATAGCTACGAGCCGCCCCGGCCAGTAGACTGCGGCTCGATGAAGCGCACGATGAACGACGTGCATGACGGCAGCTGCGCCGTCGCCGCGACGGCGGAGATCATCGGCACCAAGTGGACGGCGCTGATCCTGCACGACCTCTCGGAAGGGCCTCGCCGGTTCATGCAGCTCGAGCACGCCTGCCCCGGGATCAGCCCACGGACGCTCTCGGAGCGGCTCGACATGCTCGAGCGCCAGGGGGTGCTGGTCCGCTGGAGCTACCCGGAATCGCCCCCCCGCGTCGAGTACGAGCTGACCGAGAAGGGGCGGGCGCTCCTCCCCGTGATCCGCGAAATGCGGCGCTTCGGCCGCTCGTGGATGGTCGCCGAGCCGGCGACCGGGCGCACTGCCTCCGCCCGCCGCTAGCGGTTTCCTCACTTCCGAAAGTGAAGCGTTGCGCTTGACAGCCCTTCCAGGGCTGGGCACACTGCCGTAAGAGATGACCACTCGCGACGTTCAGCTGCGCACTTCGCCCGCCGACGGCGTCGTCGTCCTTACGGTCATTTCGATTCTCCCCCTCTAGGGGGAGATCGCACTCACGCGGCCAATCGACGCCGCACACGCCGACCGTCAAGCGGCAGAAGTGCGCCTGCATGCGGGCGCCGACCGAGGAGTGAGAGTGCGCAGGATCAAGGTCTTGGACACCACGCTGAGAGACGGCGAGCAGTCGCCGGGCATCGCGCTGCGCCCGGACGAGAAGGGCGAGATCGCCCTGATGCTCGAGCGGCTCGGTGTCGACGTGATCGAGGCAGGCTTCGCGGCTTCCTCGCCGGGCGATTTCTCCGGCGTCGCGGCGGCCGCGGAGGCGGTCTCGCACGTCACCGTCGCCTCGCTCGCACGGACGACCCGCGACGACATCGATGCGGCCGTGGGCGCGCTGTCAGCTGCGCCGCGGACGCGCGTGCACCTCGTTCTCGCGACGAGCGCACTGCACATGGAACGCAAGCTCGGGCTCGAGCCCGCTGAGGTGCTCGAGCGCATCGCGTGGTCCGTCGGCTATGCAGCCGGGCTCGTCGACGAGGTCGAATTCTCGCCCGAGGACGCGACCCGCTCCGACCGTGACTTCCTCGTCGAGGCCTGCGAGACGGCCGTCGCCGCCGGGGCGGCGGTCATCAACCTTCCCGACACCGTCGGCTACACCTCTCCGGGCGAGTATGCGGGACTGTTCGAGGAGCTGCTCGAGCGCTGCCCGGCTCTCGCGAAGATCGAGCTCTCGGCTCACTGCCACAACGATCTCGGCCTCGCGGTCGCCAACTCACTGGCCGGCATCGGCGCCGGTGCCACTCAGGTGGAGTGCACGGTCAACGGCATCGGGGAGCGCGCGGGCAACGCGTCGCTCGAAGAGATCGTGATGGCACTGCGTGTGCGTCGTGATCTGTTCGACGTCGAGACCGGAGTCGATCCGCGGATGATCTCCGCGGCGTCGGCGCTGGTCGCGCAGCTCACCGGCTACGACGTCTCGCGGAACAAGCCGATCGTGGGCGCGAACGCCTTTGCCCACGAGGCCGGTATCCACCAGGACGGCATGCTCAAGGACCCTCGCACGTACCAGATCATCGACCCGGCCGAGCTGGGCACGGCCGTCACCCTGCCGCTCGGCAAGCACTCGGGCCGCCACGCCTTCGCGCGTGCGTGCGCCGATGCCGGACGGAGGCTCGACCGCGACCAGGTCGATGCCGCCTTCAAGCGGTTCAAGCGGCTCGCCGACCGCGGTGCGCTGGTGTCTCTCGACGATGTCTTCAAGGAGGTCCCCGCATGACGAGCAAGACCGTTGCGTGCCTGGCGGGCGACGGCGTCGGGCCCGAGTTGATGGCCGCGGCGACGCGGGCGCTCGACGGCGTGGCCAGGCTCCACGGGTGGTCGCTCGACGACGTCCATCTCCCGTTCGCCGGCGAAGCCGTGACGCGCTCGGGCCACCCGCTGCCGGCGGAGACCCGCGCTCGCTACCGTCACGCGGATGCGATCCTCGTCGCCTCGTCCGCCTCTCCGGCGCTCGAGGGCGTCAAGGCCGACCTGCAGCTCGCCTGGCGCGTCGCCGGCATCCATCTCGGGCCGGGCTGCGATCTGGTCGTGATGGCTCCGGTGGGCGAGTGGGCGAATGACGTCGCGGTCGAGCGGGCCTTTGCCTGTGCGAGCGCGCGGCGCGGCCGGCTCCTCACCGTCGGCGAGTCAGCCGACTGGCGTCAGGCGGTCGAGCGCGGACGAGCCCGGCACGACGGCCTGGAGGTCGAGGAGGCAGGCCTCGGCGTGACCCTGATCCGGTTGCGTGAGCGCCCCGAGGAGCTCGACGTGATCGTCACCGAGGCGCAGCTGCACTCGGGGATCGTCGACGCCGCGGCGCACTTCGCCGGCACGCAGGCGTCGGTTGCGCACGCCTGGCTGGCCGACGAAGGCCCCGGCGTGTTCGCGCCGGGCTCGTCGGAGGCCGACGACGTCGCCGGGTTCGGCGTCGTCGATCCGACCGGGATGCTGCTGACGGCCTCGCTCCTGCTGGCCGAGGGCCTCGAGCGACGGGCTTCCTCGCGGACGCTCGAGCGGGCAGTCGGTGCGGCATCATCGCGTTCGGAGGTCGCGCCACGTGACACCCGCTCGTTCACCGACGCGGTGCTCGAGCTGCTGCCGCAGGCGCGCACCGATGTCGACCACTTCGACGAGGTATGGAGATGACGAAGCAGACGAAGATGTTGGGGTCGGACGCGATCCTGCGCGCGCTCGAGCACGAGGGCGTCGACGTCGCGTTCGGCATTCCGGGCGGCGCGATCCTTCCGACGTACGACGCGATGGCGCGCGGGACCTCGGTTCGGCACGTGCTGGCCCGCCACGAGCAGGGCGCCGGCCACATGGCCGAGGGCTATGCGCGCGCATCGGGGAAGGTCGGCGTTGCGATCGCGACCTCGGGCCCGGGCGCGACGAACCTCGTCACGCCGATCGCCGACGCCTGGATGGACTCGACGCCGCTCGTCTGCATTACCGGGCAGGTGCGCTCGTCCCTGATCGGTACCGACGCGTTCCAGGAGACCGACGCGACCGGCATCACGATGCCGATCGTCAAGCACTCCTGGCTCGTGCAGGACGTCGAGGAGCTGCCGCACGTCCTGAAGGCCGCGTTCCATGTTGCCCGGACAGGCCGGCAGGGGCCGGTGCTCGTCGACGTCGCCAAGGACGTGCAGGAGGCGGAGCTCGACTTCGCTTACCCGGACGAGGTCGACCTGCCCGGCTGGAAGCCGCCGCGCAAGGTGCACCCGAAGCAGGTGCAGGAGGCCGCCCGGGCAATCGCGGCCGCCGAGCGTCCGATCGTCTATGCGGGCGGCGGTGTCCTCAACGCCGACGCGTGCGCCGAGCTGCTCGAGCTCGTCGAGTCGGCGCGGCTCCCGGCGGTCGTGACGCTGATGGGCAAGGGCTGCCTGCCGGACTCGCACCCGCTCAACTACGGCCCGCCGGGGATGCACGGCTCCAAGTACGCGAACTGGGCGCTCAACAAGTCCGACCTCGTGATCGCGGTCGGCACGCGCTTCGACGATCGCGTCACGGGGAAGGTCTCCGCCTTCGCGCCCGGGGCCCAGGTGATCCACTTCGACATCGATGCGGCCGAGGTCGGGAAGATCCGCCACGCCGACATTCCCGTCGTCGGGCCGCTCTCGATCGCGCTCACCGAGCTCGGCAAGGAGCTGCAGCGGGTGCGCGAGGGCCGGGGGCCGGGTCACGAGCCGTGGCTGCGACAGGTCGAGGACTGGCGCGAGCAGTTCCCGTTTCGCTACACGAAGAGCGAAGGCGTGCTCAAGCCGCAAACGGCCGTCGAGGCGCTCCGCGATCTCGCGGCAACGCGCGCCGAAGACGTGGTCTGGACGACGGGCGTCGGCCAGCATCAGATGTGGGCAATGCAGTACCTCGTCTGCGACCGGCCGCGGTCGTTCATCACGTCGGGCGGCCTCGGGACGATGGGCTACGGGCTGCCCGCGGCGATCGGCGCGAAGGCCGCACGCCCCGACGCGACCGTGGTGTGCGTCGACGGCGACGGCTGCTTCCAGATGACGTGCCAGGAGCTCGCGACCGCCGCGCTCGAGCGGCTGCCCGTTGTCGCGGTCGTGCTGAACAACGGGTGGCTCGGGATGGTGCGACAGTGGCAGGAGATGTTCTACGACGAGCGCTTCGCCCAGACGCACCTGACGCATGCCGTCCCGGACTACGCGCAGCTCGCCGAGGCTTACGGCTGTGCCGGCTTCACGGTCGAGAGCGAGGACGATCTCGACGCGGCACTCACAGCCGCGTTCTCGGCCGGGCGGACTGCCGTCGTCGACGTCCGCTGCGATCCGGAGGAGAAGTGCTTCCCGATGGTGCCGGCCGGCGCCGCCGCCGTCGACATCCTCGAGGCGCCCGATGAAGAGGTGCGGGTCGTATGAGCACACACACCATTTCCGTGAGGCTCGAGAACAAGCCGGGCGCGCTGGCGCGGGTTTCGCAGCTGTTCTCGCGCCGGGGCTACAACATCCAGAGCCTCGCTGTCGGGCCGACGGAGCGGTCCGATATCTCCCGCCTCACGCTTCGCGTCGACTGCAGCGAGCACTCGCTCGAGCAGATCGAGAAGCAGATGCACAAGCTGGTGAACGTGCTTCGCGTGACGGAGCTCAAGCCGGACGAGGCGGTCGAACGGGAGCTCGCGCTGATCACCGTGACCGTTGTGCCCGACCGCCGGGCCGATCTGGTGGCGCTGAGCCAGGTTGCGGGCGCCCGCGTGGCCGACATCGGCCGCGACGCGATCACCTTCGAGTTCGTCGGCCGTCCCGACCAGGTCGAGGCGTTCGAGGAGCTCGTCCGCCCGTATGGTGTTCGCGAGCTCGTGCGCACCGGGCGGGTCGGGCTCCGTCGCCCGAGCGCCTCCGTGCGTACCTCCAGTCCCTCCGTGCAAGTCTGACCAGAAAGGAACCGCATGGCCGAGATCGTGAAAGAAGGAAACGTCGGTCTTCTCGACGGCAAGGTCGCCGTCCTCGGGTACGGCAGCCAGGGCCATGCCCACGCGCTGAACCTGGCCGATTCGGGCGTCGATGTGGAAGTGGGCCTGCGCGAGGGCAGTGCATCGAAGGCGGCGGCCGAGGAGGCGGGGCTGAAGGTCAGGCCGGTCGCCGACGCTGTTCGTGGAGCGCAGCTCGTCGTCTTCCTCGTCCCGGACGGCGCCCAGCCGGCGCTGTACGAGTCCGAGGTGGCTCCGAACCTGGAGCCCGGCGCCGCGCTGCTCTTCGCCCACGGCTTCAACGTCCACTACGGCCGGATCGCGCCGCCCGCGGGCCACGACGTGATCATGGTCGCGCCGAAGGGGCCCGGGCACATCGTGCGCCGGCTGTACGAGGAGGGCTACGGGACTCCGGCGGTGGTCGCTGTCGCGCAGGACGCGAGCGGGCGCGCGCTCGAGCTGGCGTTCGCGTACGGCGCCGCGCTCGGCGCCGCGCGCGCGGGGATGGTGGAGACCACCTTCGCCGAGGAGACCGAGACCGACCTGTTCGGCGAGCAGAGCGTGCTCTGCGGCGGCGTCACGCAGTTGATCCAGCTGGCGTTCGAGACGCTGGTCGAGGCCGGCTACCAACCCGAGATCGCGTACTACGAGTGTCTCCACGAGCTGAAGCTGATCACCGACCTGATCTGGGAGGGCGGGATCGAGCGCATGCACTACTCGATCTCCGACACCGCCGAGTACGGGTCGCACGCAGTGGGGCCGAGGGTCGTCGACGAGCACGTGCGCGAGAACATGCGCGCCGTCCTCGCAGCGATTCGGGACGGCTCGTTCGCGCGCGAGTGGATCGCAGAGATGGACCGGGGACAACCTTCGCTCGACGAGTACCGCAAGAAGCTGGCCGAGACCCAGATCGAGCAGGTCGGTGCACGCCTGCGGGCGCTGAACGTCCGCGAGGAGACCGCGGAGGTGCATGGCGTCCGTTGACACACCCGTAGCGCTCCTTGGATACGGGACGGTCGGCACCGCCGTCAACCGGCTGCTGACCGATTCGGCTGACGACATCGAGCGGGCCACGGGCCACCGCCTGCGTGTGGTGAAGGCGCTCGTGCGCGACCCGGGGAGGGAGCGTGAGCACCCGCCCGCGGGCGGTGTGCTCACCGGCGACTTCCGCGAGATCGCGGATGATCCGTCGATCGCGGTTGTCGCGGAGGTGATGGGCGGGCTCGAGCCGGCGGGCGACTACGTGCTCGAGTTGCTGCGGCGCGGACGTCACGTCGTCACGGCGAACAAGCAGCTCGTGGCACGTCGCGGGGCGGAGCTCTTCGCCGCCGCATCCTCGCAGGGAGTTCAGCTGCGCTTCGAGGCGAGCGTCTGCGCAGCCATCCCGGTGATCAAGGTGCTTCGCGAGTCGCTGGTCGTGACGAACGTCCACCGCGTCCTCGGCATCGTCAACGGCACGACCAACTTCGTGCTCACCGAGATGGAGGCTGGGCGCACGTACGACGAGGCGCTCGCGGAGGCGCAGAAGCGCGGGTTCGCCGAGTCGGATCCGACCGATGACGTCTCCGGCGCCGATGCCGCCGCGAAGATGGCGATCCTTGCGACCGTCGCGTTCAAGTCACGCGTCGATCTCGAGGATGTCGACTACTCGGGCATCACGACGATCGATCCGCTCGACGTCGCGGCGGCGCGCGAGCTCGACATGGTGATCCGGCTGATCGGCACCGCGCGGCTCGTCGACGGGCACTTCGACGTGAACGTGCGGCCTGCGCTCGTCGACCAGCAGCATCCGCTCGCGAAGGTCGACGGCGCGTTCAACGCGGTGATGCTGCAGGGCGACGCGATCCGAGAGATCACGCTCGAGGGGCCGGGTGCAGGCGGCATCGAAACCGCATCGGCCGTGGTCGCGGACATCACGAGCGTGCTCGGGACGATGGGGACCGGTTTCCTGCAGAACGATGCGGCGTGGCGGCAGCTGCCGAAGCTGCCCTCGGGAGACAGCAGGTCGCCGTTCTACTTCCGCCTGTCGGTCGAGGACCGGCCCGGGACGCTGGCGCGCGTGGCGGAGGAGCTCGCGGAGCGGGAGATCTCGATCGCACGCCTCGTCCAGCACGCCAACGGGTCGGGTGCCGCGTTGCACGTCGTGACGCACGAGGCGCGCGCAGGCGCCCTGGCCGACGCGCTCGACGCGCTCGGCGACCTCCCGGAGGTCCACCAGCGCTCGCTGCCGCTGCCGGTCGTCTCGGAACGCGGCGTGACGGAGCTCGGATGGGCGTGACCGCGCCCGTCTCGTCGCTCTCGCTCGGCGAAGGGTCGACGCCCCTGGTGCCGGCCGTCAGGCTCTCCGAGGCGCTCGGGCTCGAGCTTCACCTCAAGTGCGACGGTCAGAACCCGACCGGCAGCTTCAAGGATCGCGGCATGGTCGTCGCCGTCGAGCGCGCGCTCGAGGCGGGTGCGCGTGCCGTCGTCTGCGCGTCGACCGGCAACACGGCGGCGAGCGCAGCGACCTACGCCGCGCGCGCGGGTCTCGAGGCGATCGTGCTCACCCCGGCCGGGGGCACCGCGACCGCGAAGCGCGCACAGGCGGCCGCGGCCGGCGCACGTGTGATCGAGATTCGCGGCAGCTTCGACGACGCGCTGCGTCTTGCATTCGAGCTCTGCACCCGCGACGGATTCGTGCTCGTCAACTCGGCGAGCCCGGACGGCAATCGCATCGAGGGCCAGAAGTGGGTCGCTCACGAGATCATCGAGCAGTTCGGTGCCGTGCCCGACGTGATCGCGCTTCCGTTCGGGGGAGGCGGGAACGTGAGCGCCGTCGCCCTCGGACTGGAGGAGGCGGGAGCGTCATGCCGGCTCGTGGTCGGTCAGGCGGCGAAGCGAGCGACGACCTGGGCCTCCGCGATCCGGATCGCCGAGCCTGCGCACTCCGAAGGAGTCGCGCGTCTTGTCGCCTCCGGTCGCGTGCAGGTGGCGACGCTCGAGGAGGACGAGTTGCGCCACTGGTGGAGGAGGCTCTCGACCGAGGAGGGCGTCTTCTGTGAGCCGGCGTCTGCGGCCGGAATCGCGGCGCTGGCGAAGCTGGGCGCAGGCGAGGCGCGCAACGCAGTCGCAATCGTCACCGGGCATGGGCTCAAGGACACGGAGACGGTCGACCAGTCCTCGTCCGCGACCGTCGCTGCGACCCTCGACGCGATTCTCGAGGTGCTCGGATGACGCTCCGCGCGCTGGCGCCGGCCTCCACCGCGAACCTCGGCCCCGGCTTCGACGCCGCCGCCGCCGCGCTCGACCTCTGGAACGAGGCTGTCGTGGAGGAGGTTGACGAGGGGCCGGTCGTCGAGATCGAGGGTGAAGGCGCCGGCGAGCTCACCGCCGATGCCGAGCATCTGACCCTTCGTGCGTTCGCGCTCGTCGCGGCCCCCGACCGGTTCAAATTCCGGTTCGTCAATCGCATTCCGCTCGAGCGCGGTCTCGGGTCGAGCGCGGCGGCGATCGCGATCGGCCTCGTCGCCGGTGCTGCCGTCTCCGACCGCAAGCTCTCGGCACCGGAGCTGCTCGCGCTCGGCGAAGAGCTCGAAGGGCACGCGGACAACCTTGCCGCGACGCTCCTCGGCGGAGTGTCGATCACCTGGCGGCACCGGGGCGAGCGGCGTGTCGCGCAGATCGCCTCCGGCCTGCCGCTGACCCCGGTGATTGCGGTGCCCGCACAGCGGACGAACACCGCATACTCGCGCAACGGCCTCCCTTCGACCGTGAGCCACGAGGATGCGGCGGTGAACGCGGCACACGCAGCGTTGCTCGGCGCTGCGATCGCCTCGGGCGACGCGAGCCTGCTGGCCGACGCGTTCTCGGATCGTCTGCACGAGCAGTACCGCGTCGACGGCGCGCCCCTTCTGCGCGTTCTGCGCGACCGGCCGCCCGTCGGTGCAGCCGGCGTGACGCTCTCGGGGTCGGGCCCGTCGGTCGTCGTCTGGGCCGAGCCCGCGCGCGCCGGGGCGGTTGCGCGCGAGCTCGAGTCGACGCTGCCTGCGGACACGACGGTGCTCACGCTTCGCGTGGCGCCCGAGGGGGCACACGTCGCGTGAGCGTCTACGACAGGACGCATCCTGCGAAGCGGCACAGTGCGGCGCTGACCGACGGTGTCGACCGCGCGCCGGCGCGCGCGATGCTGAAGGGCGTCGGCTTCACCGATGACGACCTGGCCCGCCCGCTCGTCGGTGTCGCGACGACATGGATCGAGACGATGCCGTGCAACCTGAACCATCGGATGCTCGCCGGCTACGTGAAGCAGGGCATCCGCCGCGCCGGGGGCACGCCGCTCGAGTTCAACACGATCTCGATCTCCGACGGGGTGTCGATGGGCACCGCCGGCATGCGGGCATCGCTCGTCTCGCGCGAGGTGATCGCCGACTCGATCGAGCTCGTTGCGCGCGGCCACCTGTTCGACGGTCTCGTCTGCATCGTCGGGTGCGACAAGACGATCCCTGCCGCGGTGATGGCGCTCGCGCGGCTCGACCTGCCCGGGCTCGTGCTCTACGGCGGCTCGATCGCGCCGGGTCGTTATCGCGACCGTGACGTCACGATCCAGGACGTCTTCGAGGTCGTCGGGGCGCACGCTGCGGGAACCGCGTCCGACGCCGAGGTGCACGCCCTCGAGAGTGTCGCCTGCCCGGGGGCCGGGGCGTGCGGCGGCCAGTTCACGGCGAACACGATGGCGACCACGCTCGACTTTCTCGGCGTCAGCGCTCGTGGCTTGAACGACATCCCGGCCACCCATCCGGGGAAGCCCGAGGCGGCCGTGCAGGCCGGCGAGCTGGTGATGAAGCTCGTCGAGGAGGACCGGCGTCCGTCACAGGTTCTGACGCGTGAGGCCTTCGAGAACGCGATTGCGGCGGTCGCTGCGACCGGCGGCTCGACGAACGGCGTCCTGCATCTGCTGGCGATCGCCGCCGAGGCCGGCGTCGAGCTCTCGATCGACGATTTCGACCGCATCTCGGCGCGCACGCCGATCGTCGCCGACATCAAACCCGGCGGGCGCTACGTCGCGACCGACCTGTATCGGGCGGGAGGCGTCGCCCTGGTCGCACGCGAGCTCGTGCGCGCGGGCGTCGTCAACGAGGACGTCTCAGGCGTCGACGGTCGCTCGCTGCGAGAGATCGCCGACGGGGCGCACGAGCGTCCCGGCCAGGACGTCGTCGTCTCGTGGGACCATCCGCTGAAGCCGACGGGCGGGCTCGCGATCCTGCGGGGAAACCTGGCACCCGACGGATGCGTCGTGAAGCTCGCGGGCCACGAACGGCTTCATCACCGCGGCCCCGCTCGGGTCTTCGAGTCGGAGGAGGACTGCTTCGCAGCCGTCAAGGCGCGTTCGATCCGGCCGGGTGACGTCGTCGTGATCCGGTACGAAGGCCCGGCGGGCGGGCCGGGCATGCGCGAGATGCTGCACGTGACGGCGGCTCTGGTCGGCGAGGGGCTCGGTGACGAGATTGCGCTGATCACCGACGGTCGCTTCTCGGGCGCCACCCATGGGCTGATGGTGGGCCACATCGCTCCCGAGGCGTTCCGTGGCGGCCCGATCGCGCACGTCCGCGACGGCGACGCGATCGAGATCGACGTCGAGAGTCGTCGGCTGCTCCTCGACGTGCCCGAGGACGAGTTGGCCACCCGCGCGGCTTCGTGGCGGCCGCCTGCGCCGCGCTACACGAACGGAGTGTTCGCCAAGTACGCGGCGAGCGTCGGCTCCGCATCCGAAGGGGCGAGGACAGCGTGAGAGCAGAGGAGGGGAGATGCCCGTCGACACGTTGAGGTGTCGGGTCTGCGAGGCGGAGTATCCGGCGGTCGCGAGCGGAACGTGCGTGCGCTGCTTCGGCCCGCTCGAGCCCGTCTACGACTGGGCGGACGTTGCCAGTCGTGCTACGCGTGCCCGGATCGAGGCGGGGCCGCGCTCGCTGTGGCGCTACGAAGCTCTGTTGCCCGTGCCCGCCCCCGACGATGCGGCGAGCGGCCCGGGCTTCACGCCGCTCCTCGCCGCGCCGAGGCTGGCTGACGCGGTGGGCGTGGGGGAGTTGTGGCTGAAGCTCGATCACACGAACCCGACACACTCGTTCAAGGATCGTGTGGTTGCCGTTGCGGCCTCGAAGGCGGTCGAGCTCGGCACCGACACGCTGGCCTGTGCGTCCACCGGCAATCTCGGCAACGCCGTGGCCGCACGCGCGGCGGCGAGCGGCATGCGCTCTGTGGTGCTCTACCCGAGCACGGTCGAGCCGGAGAAGATGCTGCAGACCGGGGTCTACGGTGCCGAGATGTACGCAGTCCACGGGAGCTACGACGACTGCTCGCGCCTGATCGTGGAGCTCGCCGGCGAGCTCGACTGGGCGTTCGTCAACGTCAATCTTCGCGCGTATTACGCAGAGGGATCGAAGACGCTCGCGTTCGAGATCGCCGAGCAGCTCGGCTGGGAGACGCCGGACGCAGTCGTTGCTCCGATCGCTTCCGGATCGCTCTTCACGAAGCTCTGGCAGGGCTTCGAGCAGTTTCGGCAGCTCGGCCTCGTCTCCGGCGAGAGCCCGCGCCTGTACGGCGGGCAGGCGGAGGGATGCGCACCGGTGGCACATGCCTTCGCCGACGAGCGGCCGGTGTCTCCCGTCCGGCCGGACACGATCGCGCACTCGCTGGCGATCGGCGCACCCGCCGACGGCGATCTCGCGATCGCGACTGCCCGCACCTCGAGCGGCGCCGTCTACGCGGTGCCGGAGGCCGACGTCGGCCCGAACATGTCGCTGCTCGCCTCGACGAGCGGTGTCTTCGGCGAGACGGCGGCGGGCGTGACCGTCGGCGCGCTGCGGGCAGCAGCGGCGGCGGGAGCGATCGGGGAGAGCGACCGGGTGGTCGTGCTCGTCACCGGAACCGGGCTGAAGACGCCGCAGGTGGTCGACGTCCGCGCCGGCATCGAGATCTCCGCCGACGTCGACGAGCTGCTCGCCGAGCTGGGGGTCGTTGTATGACGATGCCGGAGCGCGAGCCTGCGGCCGCTGCGGCGGAGGATCCGGTGATCAAGTCGTTCCGCGACGAGATCGTGGCGCTCGACGTGCGTCTGCTCGGCATCGTCAACGCACGCATCCAGGCTGTCGAGAAGCTGCGTCGGTACAAGGAGCAACGGGGCATCGACTTCCTCGACCCGGCACGCGAGGCGTGGCTCGCGCAGTATCTGAAGCGCGTCAACGGCGGCCCGCTTTCCGAGCAAGGGCTCGGCGAGCTGCACCGGTTCGTGCTCGACCTGGTGAAGCGCGAGGTGAGCGATGAGTGATCTCATTGTCTCTCTTCCCGGCGACGGGATCGGGCCCGAGGTCGCGGCGCAGGCGGTCCGTGTGCTCGAGCAGCTGCCGCTCGACGTCGAGGTCCTCAGCTTCCCGTTCGGCGGCGCCGGGATCGACGAGGTCGGCGACCCGCTGCCTCCGGCGACGCTCGAGGCCTGCCGGATGGCACGCGGCATCCTGCTCGGCGCGGTCGGCGGCCCGAAGTGGGACGGTGGTCGGCCGCGTCCGGAGGCGGGGCTGATGGGGCTGCGCAAGGCGCTCGACGTCTACGCGAACCTTCGTCCAGCAAAGTCGTCCGGCATCGACCTGCTGATCGTGCGCGAGCTCGTCGGGGGGCTCTACTTCGGGCGTCGGGGCGTACTCGCCGACGGGACCGTCTTCGACACGTGCGAGTACCACCCGTCGCAGGTGGAGCGCATCGCACGCCGCGCGTTCGAGCTCGCGCGCGGCCGTAGCGGCTCGCTCGTCTCCGTCGACAAGGCGAACGTGCTCGAGACCTCCCGCCTCTGGCGGCGCGTCGTCACCGAGGTGGCGGCGGACTATCCCGACGTCGAGCTCCGGCACGCACTCGTCGACAGTGCCGCGATGGAGCTCGTGACCAACGCCGACCGCTTCGACGTGATCGTGACCGAGAACACCTTCGGCGACATCCTCTCCGACGTCGCTGCGGCCGTCACCGGAGGCCTCGGTCTCGCCGCGTCGGCCAGCCTCGGCGACGGCGGCCCCGGCATCTTCGAGCCCGTTCACGGGTCGGCCCCCGACATCGCCGGCACGGGTGTCGCGAATCCCGCGGCGATGCTGAGGTCGCTCGCCCTTCTGCTGGAGCACTCGCTCGATCGCCGCGACCTCGCCGAAGCGGTGGTCGCCTCGGTCGAGGAGACACTGACGACCCATCCGACCCCGGATCTGGGCGGAGACGCGACGACGGCGTCGTTCGGCGACGCGGTGCTGGCGTCTCTCTCGGCGCGTGCGGTCGCCACCGGTGGGAGCGGCGTCCGGTGAGCATCACCGTCGGCTACCCCGGTCCTGCCGGCAGCCACAGTGGTGCGGCCGCGGCCGTCCTCGTTCCCGACGCCGTTCGCTCCGTCGGCCTGCCGAGCTTCACCGCCGTGGTCGACGCGGCGGCGGCCGCCGAGGTCAGCCTCGGCGTGCTGCCGATCGAGAGCTCCCTGGTCGGGCCGATCGCCGAGACACACGACCTGCTCTACCGTGCGCCGCTCTCGATCGTGCGGGAGACGTCGCTCCCGATTCTCCACTGCCTCGTCGGTGTCGCAGGCTCGACCCTGGAGGGTGCGACGACGCTTCGGTCACATCCGGCGGCGTTCGACCAGTGCCGCGACCTGCTCGCCGATCTCGACGTTCGCTGCATCCCCTCGGCGACGACGGCCGACGCCGCCCGCGAAGTGGCCGAGTCGCGTGATCCGAAGGAGCTCGCGATCTCCAGCCGTGAGGCGGCGGACCACTACGACCTCGTGGTAGTTGCCGACGACGTCGGTGACCGCCCGGCGGCGTTCACCCGCTTCGTCGCTCTCGCCCCCTACACGCAGGTCGCGGGAGCCGACGGTTGGCGCACCGGGCTCTCCTTCGTCACCGACCACCGGCCGGGGGCGTTGTTCCACGCCCTGGGGGCGTTCGCGCGCTACAACGTCAATCTGGTGCAACTCGTCTCGCGACCCTTGCCGAACTCGCCGTGGCGCTACCGGTTCGACGTCGTCCTCGACGGTCACGTCTTCGATCCGATCGTGCGTCC
Source organism: uncultured Thermoleophilia bacterium (assembly GCA_963742605.1). Taxonomy (GTDB): domain Bacteria; phylum Actinomycetota; class Thermoleophilia; order Gaiellales; family Gaiellaceae; genus PALSA-600. The sequence continues at coordinate 170,874 of CAVUNA010000009.1, forward strand.
GGCGCTGCGCGACCTGCGGGCCGAGACGCGCGAGCTGCGGCTGTTCGGTTCCTACCCCGCGGAGGTCAAGTGAGCGCGCGCACGCTGTTTCGCAAGATCTGGGACGCCCACGTCGTCGATCGGTCGGCGAATGGTCCGGCGCTCCTGTACGTCGACCTGCATCTCGTGCACGAGGTGACCAGCCCGCAGGCGTTCGAGTCTCTGCGCGTCGCCGGGCGGCCGGTGCGGCGCCCCGACCTCACGGTGGCGACGATGGATCACAACGTTCCGACGCTGGACGGCCCGATCACCGACCCGCTGGCACGCGCGCAGCTCGAGGCGCTGCGGCGAAACTGCGAGGACTTCGGCGTCCTCCTGTTCGCGACCGGCAACGGACGCGAGGGCATCGTGCATGTGATCGGCCCGGAGCTCGGGTTGACGCAGCCGGGCATGACGATCGTGTGCGGTGACAGTCACACCTCGACGCACGGAGCGCTCGGCGCGCTTGCCTTCGGCATCGGCACGTCCGAGGTGGAGCACGTGCTCGCGACCCAGACCCTGCCGCAGGCGCTGCCGCGGACGATGCAGGTCGACTTCGTCGGAGAGCTGCCGTTCGGATTGTCGGCGAAGGACATGGTGCTCGCCGCGATCGGCCAGATCGGCGTCGCGGGCGGACAGGGGCGCGTGATCGAGTACACGGGCGAGGCGATCCGCGCGCTCTCGCTGGAGGGGCGTTTGACGGTTTGCAACATGTCGATCGAGGCCGGCGCACGAGCCGGGCTGGTGGCGCCGGACGACGTCACGTTCGCGTACCTCGAGGGCAGGCCGTGCGCGCCCGTGGGTGCGGCGTGGGAGGCTGCGCTCGACGCCTGGCGCGCCCTGCCGACCGACGAGGGCGCTTCGTACGACGACACGGCGACGATCGACGTCTCGCAGCTGAAGCCCCAGGTGACCTGGGGAACGAATCCCGGGATGGTCGCGCCGGTCGACGGCGTCGTCCCCGACCCGACCGAGTTCTCGGACCCCGACCAGCGAGAGGCCGTGGAGCGGGCGCTCCGCTACATGGATCTGGCACCCGGGACGCCGCTCGTCGAGGTCGCGATCGACAAGGTGTTCATCGGGTCGTGCACGAATGCGCGCATCGAGGACCTGCGGGTCGCCGCGCAGGTCGTCGCCGGCCGCCGCGTCGCCGACGGCGTGCAGGCGATCGTCGTGCCCGGATCGGCGCAGGTGAAGCGCCGCGCCGAGGAGGAGGGGCTCGATGCGATCTTCCAGGCGGCGGGCTTCGAGTGGCGGCGCGCCGGCTGCTCGATGTGCCTCGGCATGAACCCGGACGTGCTGCAGCCCGGCGAGCGCTGCGCGTCGACCTCGAACCGCAACTTCGAGGGCCGGCAGGGTGCGGGCGGCCGGACGCACCTCGTCTCGCCGGCGATGGCCGCCGCAGCCGCGCTCAAGGGGCGGTTCGCCGACGTGCGGGAGCTGGCATGAGGCCGCTCGCCGCTGTGACGGGCAGTGTCGTCGTGCTCGACCGGCCCGACGTCGACACCGACCAGATCATCCCGAAGCAGTTCCTGAAGCGGATCGAGCGGACGGGGTACGGCGAGTTCCTGTTCTTCGACTGGATGCGCGACCCCGACTTCGTGCTCAACCGGCCGGAGAGCCGCGATGCGGCGATCATGATCGCCGGACGCAACTTCGGCTGCGGCTCGTCGCGCGAGCACGCGGCCTGGGCGCTCGAGGACTTCGGCTTCCGTGTCGTGATCGCTCCGTCGTTCGGTGACATCTTCCGGACGAACGCCGTCAACACCGGGCTCGCCCCGATCGCGCTTCCGCCGGAGGACGTCGCACTGCTGCGGGAGGCGGTGGCGGGGCGGAACGAGCTCACGGTCGACCTGGAGCGCCTGCAGATCACGCACCCGGACGGGCTCAGGCTCGAGTTCGCGTTCGACGCCCACTCGCAGGAGACGCTCGTCCTCGGGCTGGACGACATCGCGCGGACGCTCAAGCGGGAGGCGGCGATCGACGCGTTCGAGGCGACGTACCGCCCGCGCTTCGATCTCGCCGCTATCTCGTAGCGGACGGAGTCGGCAAGTCCGCCAGAGCGCGGGCCCATGCAGCGGCCGCCTCCGGCAGGCATCCCACCTGCCGGCCGAGCGCGTCGCCGAGTCGGCCCGAGCGAGCCAAGTCCGTCGCGGTGTCCTCCCGACAACCCCCGCGGCGTCCAACGAGCGGCAGGATCGCACCGATGTCGTGGCTGCCGCAACCCCTGTGCACGAAGCGTCACACACTTACCACCGGTGCCTGGCACCGGTGCCTGGCCCTAGCCGGTATTTCGTAGCGCCGCTGCGATCCCCGCGATCGAGCGCAGCAGCGGGAGCTGCGCGCCGTCGTCGCCGGCCCGCAGGCGTCCGAGCAGGCCGACCTGCACCGCGTTCATCGGGTCGACGTAGGGGTTGCGAAGATCGATCGAGCGCCGCAGCATCGGCTGGCGTTCGAGCAGCCGCGAGACGCCGGTCGCCGCGAGCACACCCGCGACCGCGCGCTCGTGCTCGGCGGCGATCACCTCGAACGGCGACGGGTCCTCCACCAGCGTGAGATAGCCCCGCGCGATCGGCAGGCTCGACTTTGCGAGCGTCATCTCGAGGTTGTCGACGACCGTCCGAAAGAACGGTAAGCGCTCGTAGAGGTCGCGCAGCGTCTCGTCTCCGGCCGCCGCGAACGCGGTGCCGCATCCGAACCACGCCGGCAGCAACACGCGGTTCTGCGTCCAGGAGAACACCCAGGGGATTGCGCGCAGCGACGCCAGGAAGTCGGCGTCGTCCGGACGCCGAGCCGGCCGCGACGCGATCTCGAGCAGCGCCAGCTCCGCCACGGGAGTGAAGGCGCGGAAGAACCCGACGAACGCGTCGTTCTCCCAGACGAAACGCCGATATGCGGCCCGGGAGCTCTCGGCGAGCCGGTCGAGCACCAGGCGGTCGGCCTCCGTGGGGAGGGTTGAGACCTGCCCCGGAAACGTCGCGAGGAGCGTGCCGGCGAGCGCGGCCTCGAGGTTCCGGCGCGCGAGCCCCTCGAGGCCGTACTTGAACGAGATCGTCTCGCCCTGCTCGGTGAGCTTGACCCGCCCGGGCGGGTGCCCGGGCGGCTGCGACGCGATCGCCGCGTGCGTCGGGCCGCCGCCGCGGCCCGCGCTGCCGCCGCGGCCGTGGAAGATCGTGAGCTCGACGTCTCGTCCGCGCGCGACGTCGGCGAGCCGTTCCTGGGCGCGGTAGATCGCCCACTGCGCAGCCAGGTAGCCGCCGTCCTTGCCCGAGTCGGAGTAGCCGACCATGACCTCGACGCTGCCGCGATGGGCGGCGACCCGGGCGGCGAACCGCTCGTCCGCGAGCAGGTCGTCGAGGATCTCGGGGGCGCGCTCGAGGTCGTCGATCGTCTCGAAGAGCGGGACGACCGAGAGCGGCTCGTCGGTCAGCGCAAGCGCGCGGACGACGTCCGCCACGCTCGAGGTTCCGGACACGATCAGCGTGTCGACGGCGCGCGGCCCGAACCGCCGGCGTGCCTCGGCAGCCGCACTAACCGCTTTTCGGGCCCGCTCACCCTCGAGATCGCGGGCGTGCAGGCGCACGTCGAGCGAAGCGACGTGAAAGCCGAACAGTTCGACCATCCGCTCGAGTCGAGCGATGCGGCCGTCGGCGATCCGGGCGCCGCCGTTGGCTGCGAGGCTCGCGCGGATCACGCCGACGTCGGCGAGGAGCTCCTCCGGCTGCCGGTAGCCGTCGTTGCCGAGTCGCCACCACATGAAGGAGAGCTTCCGCCGGTACGGCTCGAGCTCGTTGCGCGCTCCGATCTCGGCCGCGTAGCCGGGCAGTTCCCTCTCGTCGTGCGCGAGCGAGGCTTCGAGCTCGTCGGAGATGCGGACGAGCGAGCGGGCCGGTGCGAGCTCGACGGCGAGTGCTCGTACCTCGGTCCGGTAGCGCTCGAGCGCGAGCCCGCGGGCGCGATCGAGCGCCTCCCGGATCGAAGCCTCGCCCGTCGCCGGGTTCCCGTCGAGATCGCCGCCGATCCACGTGCCGAACGAGATCGGCGGCGGCGCGCCCGGAAGCCGCTCGCGCCACTCCCCGAAGAGATCGGTCGCAGCTGACATCAGGCTGTGCTCGAAGAACCAGAGCCCGTGGCGGATCTCGTCGGTGACACGGAGCCGGTCGTGCCGCACCTCGTCCGTCTGCCAGAGGAGCGTGACCTCCTCCGCGATGCGCTGCTCGGCCGCACGACGCTCGTCGGCCGAGAGTCGTGCGTCGTCGAGCTGAACGAGCTGCTCCGCGATCCTGATGTGCGCGAGGAGCACCGTCCGTCGCGTCGCCTCGGTCGGATGGGCGGTGAGGACGAGCCGGATCGACGTCGTCGCCGCGCGAGTGCGTCGCTCATCGTCCGGGACGGAGGCCAGGCGACCGAACGCATCCTCGAGCGACTCCCGGGGGATGCGTCCGTCGTGTGCGTCCTCGCGGCGGCGCCTGAGCCGGTGGTGCTGCTCGGCGAGGTTCGCGAGCTGGAAGTACAGGCCGAAGGCGCGCAGGACGAGAGCCTGTGCGTCCGGGTCGAGATCGTCGACCACGTCGGCGGTCGCGACGGTGCCGTCACGTCTCGCGTCACGGGCGACCTTGCGGACGCGCTCGACGAGCTCCAGCAGCCCGCGGCCTTCCTGCTCGACGAGCACGTCGCCGAGGATCGTCCCGAGCAACCGGACGTCGCGGCGGAGCGGGGCGGCGGTGTCGCTCATCTTCTCCGGTCAGGAGCGCAGGCCGAGCGCCGCCAGGACGTCGCGCGCATCGGGCCTCACCGTGGTCGCGCGCGACTCGTCGCCGTCCGCCGGCTCGGGCCTCGCGCCGGTGACGACCAGCACCACCAGTGCTCCGGGCTGGATCTCGCCCCGCCGGACTGCCTCGACGAGAGCGCCGAGTGCGGCGCCGCCGGAGGCGTCCGGGGTGACGTCGCTGGTCGCTGCGAGCAGCTCCGTGTGCGCACGGATCTCCTCGGCCGGCACGGCGACGATCCGACCGCCGGTGGCGCGCGCTGCTCCGATCGCGAGGTCGCCGTACGACGGGTCGCCGACCGCGAGTGAGGCGAACGTCGTGTCGGCTTCGACGCGCGAGATCCGCCGATCGTCGGCGAAGGCATCCGCAATCGGGCTCGAGCCCTGGGCCTGGGCGGCGAAGAGCCGGGGCATCGGCTCGTCGGCGAGCCCCGCACGGACGAGCTCGGTGAACCCCTGCGCGAGCTTCGAGAACAGCGTCCCACTCGCCGCGGGGCACACGACCGCGTCGGGTAGCCGCCAGCCCAGCTGTTCTGCGACCTCGAACGAGATCGTCTTCGCGCCCTCCGATGCATAGGGGTGCAGGTTCCCGCTCACGAATCCCCAAGGAAACAGCGAGCCCAGCTCGAGCTCGAGCCGGCGGCACTCGTCGTACGTTCCGTCGACGGCGAAGACGTGGGCGCCCGGGTGGCGTGCGGCGACCGCGGCGGACTCGCCGCCCACCGGGGCGAGCACGACCGCCTCCAGCCCGGCTGACGAAGCGGCCGCGGCGACGGCGTCACCGAGGTTGCCCGTCGAGGAGCAGCAGAGTGTGGTGACACCATGGTCGAGCGCAGCCGACACGGCGATCGCGGCGAGGCGGTCCTTGTAGGAGCGCGTGGGGTTCCGGTCCTCGAGCTTCAGACGCAGGTCGATGCCGAGCGCGTCGGACAGGCGCTCGGCCCGACGAAGTGGGGTCCAGCCCGCACCGTGCTCGATGCGGGCGCCTGCCGGCAGCAGCGCGTGGTAGCGCCACAGCGAGGCCGGCTCGCGTGCGATAGCCTCCCGCGTCGCCAGGCGTGCCACGCGGTCCCAGTCGTAGGTCACGTCGGTCGGGCCGTCGCAACGGCGGCAGGCGTCGAGCGGCTCGGGCGGCGACTCCTCCTCGCACACGCGGCAGCGCAGCGCGAACGGCGTCATCGTCACCTGGCTCCCGTCCACTGGTCGGGCTCTAGCCGGAAGGACGGGTGTGTCCGGCTAGGCCAGTCGCGCGCAGGCGATGACCGTGATCAGGACGAGCATCTTCTCGGTCGCGCCGTGCATCGTGTCGAGAGTCTACAGCCCGGCGCCGCCGGCGACCGCCGGCAGCAGGAGAATCGTCGACGTCGCCTCGACCGGCGTTTCCAATCCGTCGAGCAGCCGCACGTCGTCTCCGTCCACGAAGACGTTGAGGAAGCTCGGGACGCCTTCACCGTCGAGCACCCGGCTCTCGAGTGCCGGATACTCGGCGACCAGACGGCCGAGCGCCTCGCGGACCGTCGAGGCGTCGACGGCGACCGAGCGGTTGCCGGCGGCCTCGGGGCGGAGCACCGGAGGGATGCGGATCTCGGTCATCAGGCTTCAAAAGATAAAGTATCGAGGTGGGTCTCGTCGTCCAGAAGTTCGGCGGGACCTCGGTGGGGGATCCGAAACGAATCGAGAACGTCGCGCGCCGGATCGCCGCGACGGCCGAGTTGGGCGCCGACGTGTGCGTCGTCGTCTCGGCGATGGGAGCGACCACCGACGAGCTCCTCGACCTTGCCCGGCAGCTGTCCAGCTCACCGAACGCGCGCGAGCTCGACGTCCTCCTGACGGCGGGCGAACGGATCTCGATCGCGCTGCTGTCGATCGCCCTGAACGAGCTCGGGCTCGCGGCCGTCTCGTTCACGGGGGATCAGGCGGGAATCGTGACGGACGGGGCGCACGGCCAGGCGCGCATCGTGGAGGTACGAGTGGAGCCGGTGCGCCGGGCGCTCGGTGAGCGGAAGATCGCGATCGTCGCCGGCTTCCAGGGCATCTCGCCCGGGCGGGACGTGACGACGCTCGGGCGGGGCGGCTCGGATGCCACCGCCGTCGCGCTCGCCGCCGCCCTCCGGGCCGACGTCTGCGAGATCTACACGGACGTCGACGGCGTGTACACGGCCGACCCGCGGATCGTCCCGGGTGCATCGAAGCTGAAGTCGATCTCCTACGAGGAGATGCTCGACCTGGCCGCGTGCGGCGCCCGCGTGCTGATGCTGCGCTCGGTGGAGCTCGCTCGCAACGCCGGTGTGCCGATCCATGTGAGATCGTCCTTCCACGCCGGCGACGGCACCTGGATCGTCAAGGAGGAGGACATGCTCGAGCGCGCCATCGTGTCCGGCGTCGCCCACGACACATCGGAGGCGAAGGTCACGATCGCCGGCGTTCCCGACCGGCCCGGGATCGCGGCTGCGCTCTTCCGCCCGCTGGCGGAGGCCGGCATCAACGTCGACATGATCGTGCAGAACGCCTCCGAGGCAGGTCGCACCGACATCTCGTTCACGCTGCCGCGGAACGACCTCGATCGCGCGGAACCGGTGCTGCAGGCGGCGGCCGCGATGCTCGACGCAGGCGGCGTGTCCGCGGACCGTCGCATCGCGAAGGTCTCCCTCGTCGGGGCCGGGATGAAGTCGGATCCCGGCGTGGCGGCGGACATGTTCGACGCGCTGGCCGAGGCCGGCATCAACATCGCGATCATCTCGACGTCCCCGATCCGCATCTCGTGCGTGGTCAGCGAGGACGACGTCGAGGCCGCGGTGCGCGCCGTGCACGCGAAGTTCCAGCTCGACGACCTGACTTAGACCTACCCGTTGTGGCGGTACGCCGCCGCTTCGGTTCGGACGAGGCGGACGAGGTTGCCGAGCGCGAGGTTCACGTCGAGAACGTGCAAGCCGATCTCCGGCTGCTCGGCCCGCGTCAGCGCCGGACCCGCGGCGGCGCCGGGCGTGCGCGTGACCTGGAGCCAGGTCGCATCTCCCGACGTCTCGCAGCGGCCGGAGTAGGCATCCGGGAAGGCGACCCACGGCGTCTGCACCGTTGCCGCCGACCCGGGCGAGAGGACCCCCAGCGCGAACGTCGGCAGATACGGATCGAGTGGCGCAGTGCCGCCGGACGGCGAGGCCGGGTTGACGCACATGATCCGGAGCGCAGGCGAGACGGTGCGTGGTGCGAGGAGCTGCACGCCTGCGTCGGAGCTCGTCCTGCCGAACTGGCTGTTCGCGGGCGGCTTGCTCGCGAAGCTCGAATAGGCGACGACACAACCCGTCTCGGTCGTCGAGGTGCAGGCGGGGATGTGAGCGAAGTCGCCGCCGACGGTCTTGCCCCTCGGCACGGTCACGTTTCCACCGAGGATCAGCGCCGAGACGAGCCGGTTGCGGAGGGTCGGGTTCGCGTCCACCTCACGCTGCAGCAGCCTGATCAGGATGGTCGCGCCCTGCGAGTGGCCGATGAACACGATGCCGCGCCCATGGTTGTAGTGGGTGAGGTAGTCGCGAAACGCAGAGAGGACGCTTCGATAAGCGATGCTCGCGTCGGCGAGCGTGATTCGTCGCGGGTGGTCGAGTGCGCCGAGGGTGATCTGGCGGTAGACCGGCGCGTAGACCCTGCAGACCTGCGAGAACCTCGACGCCTGGGTGACGGCGACGGCGGTCTCCTGCAGCCCGACCTGGAGGTTCGCGTTCACCGTCGACTGGTTGCTCACCGTCGGGTAGACGTAGAAGCAGTCGACCCGCGGGCTCTTCGCGGGCGAGGAACGGACGGCGTGCGTCGTGCCGTTCGGTGCGACGACCGTCGTCGCGAGGTTCGCGAGGCACGGATTCCCGGCCTGGCCGGGACGGCACAGCCAGGCGGTGCCGGAAGCGGCAGGGGCCGAGGCCGTGGTCGTCGGCGAGCTGCGCTTCGACCCGCCGCAGCCCGTCGCAGCGAGCGCGGCCAGGAGGAGCGATGCGATCAACGGTGCGGCCCGGGCAGTCATGGGCGCAGTGCGACGAAGACGTACTCGCGGCTCTCGTCGTCGACCGGAGTCCCCGTGAAGTCACCGTCGAGCGTCTCGAGCTCGAGGCCCGCGACGTCGAGCAGCCCGAGCCACTCGTTCTTCGTCGCCCACCAGAGCGAGCTCGTGGCGCCGCCGTCCAGGACGATGTCGATGCGGTTGTCGCCGACCGCGTACTGGAGCGTGTGTGGAACGGGCTCGAGCACGTGCGCGCCGTCGAGGCGGGCGGCGATCGCATGGTCGAAGGCGAAGACATTCCACGCGAATCTGCCGCCGGGCCGGAGCGAGGCGGCGACGCGTTCGAAGGTGCGCCGCCGGTCGTCCCACGTGGGCAGGTGCAGGAGCGCGCGGTACGGGCAGTAGACGAGCGCCGCCGGCTCGCCGAGCTCGAAGTCGCGCATGTCGCCGAGCCGCAGTTCGAGCTCAACTCCCGCTTCGGCGGACGCAGTCCGGGCCTGCGCGAGCATCGCGGGAGACGAGTCGATCCCGATCACCCGACGGCCGATCGAGCGTGCTACGGGAATCGCCACGCGGCCGTTGCCGACCGCGAGCTCGACGACGGCTCCGTCCGCCTCACGCGCCAGGCCCACGTAGAACGGCACGTCGTCAGTCATGTCCGCAGACCACTCGTCGTACCGCTCGGACATCCCTTCGTCCCAGCTCATGCTCCCGATGCTAGAGAAGAGCTGCCAGCCAATCGCCGACGGCCGCGGCGAGCGCGCCGGGATCCGAGCGGAGACTGTGGTCGCCGCGCACCTGGACGACCGTGCGGCGAGCGGCCGGCGGGGGCATCCCGAAGCGGTCGCCCGTCCCCTGGACGACGAGCACCGGCACGGTCACCGCGTCGAGCTCCGGGAGGCGGCTCGGTGCGGGCTCCTTGCCGGCGCGGGCGGGCGGGACGAGTGGGAACGCGAGACAGAGCACGCCGACGGCACCGACGGCCGACGCGGTGCGGCAGGCGACGCGGGCTCCCGACGACCGGCCGCCGGTCACGACCGGGAGCCCGCGCAGGTCGGTCCCGGCCAGGTGCTCGACGACGGCCACCCAGGCGGCGTCGAGCTGGTGTGCCGGAGCCGGGCTACGTCGCCCGGCAACTCGGTAGGGCTGCTCGACGAGCGCGACGGAGAAGCCTGCAGAATGTGCTGCGTCGGACGCGGCGACCAGGTCGCGTGCCGCAATGCCTCCTCCGGCACCGTGTCCGAGCACGAGCGCTCCCCGGGGCTCGTCGGCAGTCGTGACGTGGGCCGACGCGCGGCCGTACGGCGTCTCGACCACCAGCTGGGCCGAGGCGGGGGCTACGCGCGTTGGGCGAGCTCGGCGGAGTGATGCCGCTCGGTTGCGGCTTTGCCCGACGGCCGCCTCCGGCGCAGCTGCTCGTGCTTCAGCCGAGCCTCCCGCACGGCTTCGTCGAGCCACTGTGCGGCCGCCGTCAGTGAAGTCCTTGGTTCCACGTTCGGTTCCCCTCGATCCTCGAATGCAGACGTCCAACGATCCACCCTGCGCGTGCGAGAAGAGTGTATGACATCGACGACGCTAGTACACCGTTCGACCCTCTGCCCGCCGTCGCCAGATCGGCGATACTGGCAACGGTCTTGTCCACGCAGCACCCCGTTGTTGCGGAAAGTCCGGAAGCCGCGCCGAGCCGCTCCCACTCGTCGCGTCTCCTGCGTTGGCCCGTCTGGGTTGCCGCCCTGGCGGCAGCGGTCCTGGCGGGCATCGTCATCTCGCTGCTGTTGACGCGTCGTGGAGCCGCGCCGATCAGCTCGGTGGCGCCCGGTGCGCCGCAGGCGACGTGGGCTGCCGGAGCGAAGCGTGCTCCCGAGTTCTCACTCATCGATCAGAGCGGCCGTCCCGTGTCGGTCGCGCGGTTCCGGGGCCGTCCCGTGATCGTGACCTTCATCGACCCGCTCTGCCGGAATCTCTGCCCGCTCGAGGCGAGGGTCATCAACTCCGTCGAAGCCGACCTGCCGACCTCCGATCGCCCTGCGGTCGTCTCGGTCAGCGTCGATCAATGGGGTGACGCACGCCGCTACCTGCTCGAGGACGACGCGAAGTGGAAACTCGGACGCGACTGGCACTGGGCGGTCGGCAAGCCGAGCGCGCTCCGGCGCGTCTGGCGCGCGTACGAGGTCGGCGTGTTGGACTCGACGAGGACGGTCGCGGGAGTCACGGTCCATAACATCAGCCACTCGGAAGAGGTTTTCCTGCTGGATCGGCGCGGCTACCAACGAGCGCTCTACCTGTTCCCGTTCGAGGCGGCGGATGTGGCGAGGACAGTGCGGCAGCTGGCGAGTGCGCAGAGCTAGCACCGCCGTCTGCCTGGCGCTCGTAGCCGTGGGAGCCCTGCCGAGCCGTGCATCGGCGCACGCGGGAGTCATCGCTCCGACGGCGACGAGTTATCGCGCCGAGATCAGTTCTGTTCCGAGCCGACTCCAGGCGAAGGTCGTCGACGGCGACCAGCGTCTGTGGCTGCGCGTTCCGCGGCGGCTGACCGTGATCGTGGTCGGTCTGCGCGGCGAGCCGTATCTTCGCTTCTCCTCACGCGGGGTCGAGGTGAACACGCACTCCCCCACGTACTTCCTCAACCGAGCACGTCCGGTCACGCCGCCCAGCGCTGCGGCGCGAATGCCGGCGCACTGGAGGTCGATCACCAGCGGGCATTCGACCTCCTGGCACGAGGATCGGCTACACGGTCTGGCGCTCGCGGCACACTCGTCGGCGTCGCGGGACCTCGGTCACTGGATCGTGCCGCTCGTGCTCGACGGGAGGCGGTCCCGGATCGGCGGAACTCTCCGGCAGGCGCCCAGGCCGTCGCTGTTGTGGCTCTGGCCGCTCGCGCTGCTCGTCGCATGTGTCCCGGCGTTGCTTCGGCTGCCGGCCGCCGGCCTCGGGTCGATCGCGGGCTGGGTGTTCGCCGGGCCGGCGCTCGCCACTTCGACCGCCGGCCGGCTCGGTCGTGAGCTGTACGGCCGGCCGTCGGTTTCGGTCGGTCAGTTCTTGCTCGCCGTGCTCACGTGTCTCGTCGCCGTTGCCCTCGGAGCGCTATGGCTTCGGCGTGACTGGCGAACCGTTGCCGGAGTCGTGATCGGCGTGGTCGCGCTCTACCAGGGGCTCGTGCTCGTTGCGACGCTTCGCGATCCGTTCGTGCTCGCCGCGTTCCCCGCATGGCTCGAGCGCGGGGCCGCCTCGCTGGCGCTTGCCTTCGGCGCGGCGCTCTTGCTCGTTACCGTCCTGGGCGGCGTCCCGAGGTCACGCAGCGCCCATGACCACGGCGCCGAGGCGCCTGAGGTCCTGCTCAGCCACTGACGCGCGCTGTTGCACGACGGCTGACCAGTAGCCACAGCAGCAGACCGAGACCGAGTGCCAGCGCGATCGCGACCGCAATCGCGAGCCGGCTGCCGGCGTGTCGCTTCGGCGACGACACCACGCCGGGCGGTGGCGAGACGCTCACGCCGCCGGCCGCCGCCAGGCGCTCGACCGCTGAGGTCGCCGCCTGCGCGAGGCCATCCGGTGTCGGTGCGATCTTGATCTTCGCGAGAAGTGCGTTCTCGGCGACAGGGCTGTGCCCGGGCCGGTTGAACCCGAATCCATTCGGCATGACGACGAGCAGCCGGCCCTTGTAGACAAAGCCCAGCTCGGCACCCAGGAATCGTGCGTACTGTCGTGGCCTGCGCCAGAGGACGGTGACGGAGCCGAGGTCGTAGTCGCTCCAGATGACGGCGACCCGAATCGGGAAGCCCGACTTCCTCGCCTGGGCGACGGTCGCGACGAGTCGCTGTTTGTCGGTCTGCGAGATCTTCGCGTCGAAGGGAAGGAACACCTTCTGGCTCAGGAGGTAGTCGCTCGCCGGGTCGCCGTCGGCACGACCCGCCGCCGCCACCGCGAGGGCGAGGACCGCGAGCGCCAAGACGGCAGCGGTGAGTTGGACCGACCTCATTCTTCTTCAGTCTCAAGCCAGTGCAGAGGCAAACGACGCCTGGTCAGTGAGCATCCAGACGTGACCTCCCGGCAGACCAAGCTCGCGATAGCCGCCTCCGGCCAGTTCGGCGATCCGTCGGCAGTGCTCGACCGGCGTCAGCGTGTCGGTGGTGCAGCCGAGGACGGCGCTCGGGATGCCGAGGGAGGCGAGCCGTCGAAGCTCGGACGTGAGGTCGAGCGAGCGGACAGCGGCGGCGAGCCGGATCGCCGCACGCGGCGCCCGCAGGGCGGAGCCGGCGGCACCGGCGGTCGCGGCGAGCGGGTAGCTGCCGGCCGTGAGCTGCCGTGCGAAGTCGGCGAGGCTCTGCCGCACGGACTTCGTCAGCGGCAGTCCCGCGGGCGCGACGAGGACGAGACGAGCGACGGACTCGGGCCGCTCGAGGGTTGCGAGGATCGCGATCGCCGCGCCCATCGAGTGCCCGGCTATCGTCGCCGGCTCGCGCGACGCGTCAATCTCGTCGACCAGCCCGGCCACGTGTGCGTGCAGCGACCCTTTGCTCTGCGCGAAGCTCGGCGGTGTGAGAACCCGCCAGCGTGGGTCGAGCGCCCGCGAGTAGATCGCCGGTGGAGCTCCGAGCCCCGGGACGAACAGCCGCCGCATCCGGCGGATGCTACTGCGAAGTCTGAGCGTCTTACGCTGCGATGCGCGCCGGCCGGCGCACGACCGGTCCGTTCAGAGCGGACACATACGCGTCGAGCAGCTGCGCATGTGCCGCGGGCCACGTTCGCCGACGTGCCTGCGCGAGCGCCTGCTGCGCCAGGCGCCTGCGGAGCAGCGTGTCGTCGACGAGAAGCTGCAGCGCCTGGGCGAAGGCGCCGATGTCGCCCGGCGGCGCGAGCAGCCCGGTCACACCGTCGGCGACCAGCTCCATCGCTCCTCCTGCAGCGGCGGCGACCGAGGGCAGCCCCGACGCGGCGGCTTCGAGCAGCACCTGTCCGAAGGTGTCGGTCGTGCTCGGGAAGCAGAAGACGTCTGCGCAGGCATAGATGTCGGCGAGCGCTTCGGCGCGAACCTCACCGAGGAAGGTCACTCCGGCCGGTGCCGTCGCCTCGAGCTCTGCGCGCGCCGGGCCGTCGCCGACGATCACCAGGCGGAGCCAGGGCGCGCGCGCGTGAACTCGCGCGAATGCCTCCAGGAGCACATCGGGACGTTTCTCGCGCGAGACCCGTCCGACCGAGAGCAGCAGGAGGCTTCCGTCTCCGAGCAGTTGCCGCCGATCGACTTCGGTCCGGCGTTCCGGACAGAAGAGCTGCGTGTCGACGCCGCGGCCCCAGACGGCGACGTCGTAGTCACCCCGGGTGGAGAGGGAGGCGGCCAGGTGCGCGGTCGGTGCGAGCACGATGTCGCACTGTCGGTAGAACCAGTCGACCCAGAGGTCGATTGCCTCGGCGACGAGCAGGTCGCGGGTGAGATGCAGCGCGTACGGGCCCAGCTCGGTGTGGTACGACCCGACGACCGGCAGTTCGAGAAGCTTCGCCGCGACGAGGCCGCAGAAGCCGACCGGGCCCGGGGTGGCCACGTGGATCAACGTCGGTTGCTCGGCCTCGGTGCGTTCGAGGACGTCCGTGATCAGCGGGAAGCGGAGCTCGAGCTGCTCGTACGTGGGGAGTGGAAGCGTCCAGTCGGGCGGAAAGGTGATCAGGTGCTGCTCCGCCGCGTGCGCGCGCGCCGTGGCCACATGAATCGGAAGCACACCGGCGGCTCCTTCGGCTGCCAGCCTCCGCATCGTCCCGGCGACACCGTTCGCCTCGTCGTAGGTGTCTGTGAAGACCAGGCTCCTGATCTCACGCGTCTCCTCCCGCGGTCCGAAGAATGCCTCGTCGATCTCGTTGAGCCCCGCCCGTGAGCCGGCGTGGTGCCGGGCCGTAGCGAGGTAGGGGAGTTGCAGCGCCGCGGCCGACGCCAGGGCCGCGAGACGTGTGCCCAGCAGGTCGAGCTCCCGGAGGCCGATGCCGCCGCGACGGCCACGCTCACCGAGCAGTCGGACGAGGTGCACGGACGCCCCGCGGATCTCCGCGTGCCGTTGCGCCGCGTCCTCGGAATCCCGATCGAACAAGATCGAGATCTGCTCGGCCAGGCGCGAGTCGAGCTCGCCGCCGGCTTCGCGATACGCATGCACCGCGAGCGAGGCGACCGCGTGCGCGAGCTTGACCGTTGTGCCGTGCTCTCCGCCCGGCATCGAGTCGCAGGAGCGGACGGACGCGAGGAACTCCTCGGGTGTATCGCCCTTCGCCTCCGTCCATGTCGTTGCGATGTCGAAGGCGCCGTGATCGTCGGATCCTCCGGTCGTTGCGATTCGGCCGTCGTGTACCGGCTCGATCCCGTGGCGGTCGGCCAGGCGGGCGATCGACTCGGCAGTCACGCCGGCTGCGAGCCGCGCGGCGAGCTCGTTCGCCTCCTTCGGTCGTGCCCCGTTCCGGGTCTCCCAGATCGAGAACAGCAGCATCATCCGTTCGACGTGGTGGCGCGTGAGCGGCGGTCCCATCCGGTAGAGCGGATGTGCAAGTGCGTGGACGAGTTGCCGCTCGCGGAGAAAGCCGACGAGCTCGACGACCGAGGGTCGAAGGGGCTGGAGATCGCGATGATCGTCCTCGGTCAGGTTCCAGACGAGCACGTGCAGGGGGACATCGTCTTCGGGGAAGCGGGTCGTCACCTCGACGGAGAGGAACGTGTCGGAGTGATGTGCGATCCGAAGTGCGCCTTCCAGCGTGTTGTGATCGCTGATCGTCACGAACCTCATGCCCCGTTCCCGCGAGACCCGAAGGATGCGCTCCGGGTAGGTGTACGACTCGCCGAGCTGGGCGCGGCGGAGCGCGAAGTTCCCGCTGTCCGTCGAGTAGCGCGAGTGGACGTGAAGGTCGCAGCGTGCGCTGTCGGTGGTCATGAGTCCCGGTGTATCGGCGTCTGCGGACGACGACCCCGTTTCCACGCCGTTTTCGCGCCGGCGTCACCGCATTGCGTTCAGCTGTTCACGAACCGTCGACGCCGCGAAGTCGGTCATCACCAACGCCTAACACTTCGCTGTGGACCCCTGCGTCTGGAGAGTGTTAAAAGATCCACGTGGTCACCAAGCTCAGCCCGTGGACGGTCGTCGAGAGCGTGGCGCGCCTGACCGCACTGCTCGACGCGAACGGGTCAAGGTGTTCGCGGTGATCGACCGCAGCGGTGAGGCCGCTGGGGCGGGGCTCGAGCTCCGTGACACCAAAGTCGTCATCTTCGGCAGCCCGCTCGCCGGCACGCCGGTGATGGAGGCCGCTCCGCTCGCCGCGCTCGACCTGCCGCTGAAGGTGCTGATCTGGGCGGACGGAGAGCAGACGAGGATCGACTATGCAGCGCCGGCCGAGCTGGCTGCCCGCTACGGGTTCGGTGACGAGCTCGCAGGCAGGCTGGCGGCGATCGATGTGGTGACCGACGCCGTGGTCGCCGCCGGCGAGTCAGAATAGGCGAGTCGTGAGCGCGGGTCGGGTGCAGTCGAGGAACCTGGTCCTGGCGGCGATGATCTTCGCCGTTTCGATGACCTTCATCGATCAGACGATCGTCTCGATCGCCGCGCCCAACATCCAGCGGGAGCTCGGGTTGACGAGCACCGGGATGCAATGGGCGATCAACGCCTATCTGCTCTCGCTGGCTGCGCTGTTCGCGTTCGGTGGCCGCCTGGCCGACACGGTCGGCCACCGGAAGATGGTGACGATCGGTGTGGTCGTCTTCGCGGGCGCGTCGGCGTTCTGCGGCCTCACACCGAAGGGCAGTGTGGCGGAGGCGTGGCTCGTGACCTTCCGGGTTCTCCAGGGCGTCGGCGGTGCGCTGATGTTCCCGGCCGCGCTCGCGATCGTGGTGCAGACCTTTCCGCTGCACCAGCGCGGGAAGGCGCTGGCGCTGTTCTTCGGGATTGCGGGCGGACTGACCGCGATCGGGCCTGTGCTCGGCGGATACCTCACGCAGTGGACGTGGCGCGCGATCTTCTGGGTGAACATCCCCGTCGCGATCGTCGCCTTGATCCTGATCGCCGTTTCGAGGCCGGTCACGGAGCACCGCCCGGCTCGCATGGACTACCCCGGGTTGGTGCTGATCGCTTCGGGTGTCGCGCTGAGCATCTTCGGGTTCCAGCAGTCGGGCACCTGGGGCTGGTCGGACCCGAAGACGATCGCGTGCGTGGTCGTCGGCGCGCTGCTCCTCGTGGTGTTCTTCGTGTACGAGCGCGGCGTTTCGTCTCCGTTGATCGAGGTGAGCATCTTCCGCATTCGCCCGTTCTTCGTCGAGAACCTCGTCCTCGGCGTCTCGAACATCGTCTTCATCCCCGTCTTCTTCTTCGCGAGCGAGTACGCGCAGATCTCGCTCGGCAAGTCGGCGTCGTCGGCGAGCCTCGTGCTGTTGTACTTCTTCCTCGGGTTCGTGGTCGCCGCCCAGATCGGGGGCCGCATGCTCGACCGCATCGGTGCCAAGCGCCCTGTCGTGCTCGGCTGCGCGCTGGCCGTCGTCGGGTTCTGGCTGTGGGCGGACAAGGTGACCGACCTCGATCTCGGGAACCAGGTCTGGTACGTGATCCTCGCCGGCGCGGGCATGGGCTTCATGCTCGGCCCCGCCAGCACCGACGCCGTCAACCGCGCCTCCCGGTTCACCTACGGGGAGGCGACGGGCATCACGCAAACGGTGCGCAACTACGCCGCGAGTCTCGGCATCGCCGCCCTCGGCAGCCTCCTCGTCTCGCAGATGCACTCGCGACTCACCACCTCGCTGGTGGCGCAGGGTTTGCCCCGGGCGCAGGCCTCCTCGGAGGCGTCGACCCTGTCGCAGCAGGGGCCACGGGCTGGGACCGGGACGATCCCGCACTTCGTCAGCCTCGACTTCGCGTACGCGACCCGCTCGGTCCTCCACGTGATGGCCGTGATCATGGCCGTTGCCGCCGTCGTCGCGTTCGTCGGGCTGAGGCGGGGTGTTCAGGCGGAGTCGGAGTCGGTTCCCGTCACCGCCGAGGCCTGATCCCACTGCGGGCGAGTGCCCGCTCGGGATAGCGTTAGCGGCTGCCACACCGAAGCAGGAGGCGTCGAGCGATGGCTGCAACGGCGATCGAGGCGAAGGGATGACACCCGTCTCGCGGGGTTTCCAGGGCCGCCGCCGGTCGGGTGAGGCCGGGCGCGTGCCGCCTGGCCAGTACCTCACGACCGACTTTCCGGTGCTCTCGGCGGGGCCGACGCCGCATACGCCTCTCACCGACTGGAGCTTCACCATCCGCGGCGCCGTCGATCAGCCGGTGTCGTGGACCTGGGCTGACCTCCTCGAGCTCCCGAGCGAGACGATCACGGTCGACATCCATTGCGTCACCAAGTGGTCGAAGCTCGATACGGGGTGGACCGGGGTCTCGGTCGACACGCTGCTCGACGGCGTCGAGACCGGGGCGGAATACGCGCTTGCGTTCAGCGACGGCGGCTACACGACCAACCTGCCGCTCGAGGACCTGAGCGACGGCAAGGCATGGATTGCCTTTCGGTACGACGGCGAGCCGCTGGAGCCGGAGCACGGCGGGCCGGCCAGGCTGCTCGTGCCGCACCTCTATTTCTGGAAGAGCGCAAAGTGGGTGCGCGGCCTCGACCTGCGAAACGAGGACGAGCCGGGATTCTGGGAAGGCTACGGCTACCACAACTACGGCGATCCATGGAAAGAACAGCGCTACGCAGGCGACTGAACTGGCAGCTCGCGACGGTGGTCGAGCTGCTCGAGGAGACGGCCGGCGCCAGGAGCATCGTGCTCGACCTCCCCGACTGGAGCGGGCACGAGGCGGGGCAGCACGTCGACGTGCGCCTGACCGCGGAGGACGGGTACCAGGCGCAGCGCAGCTACTCGATCGCATCTGCTCCCGAGGACGGCTATCTCGTTCTGACCGTCGAGCGGCTCGACGACGGCGAGGTGTCGCCGTACCTGACCGGCGAGCTTCGCGCCGGCGACAAGCTCGAGCTTCGCGGGCCTATCGGTGGGTACTTCGTCTGGGACGAGCCTCTTGGAGGCCCCTTGCTGCTGATCGCCGGGGGCTCGGGGGTGGTGCCGCTCCGATCGATGCTTCGCCATCATCGCGCGCTCGAGAGCAACGTCGCGGTACGGCTGCTCTATTCGGTGCGTTCGCTTCCCGAGGTGCTCTACCGCGAGGAGTTGCTGCGGATCGCTGCCGAGGACGAGATCGACATCCGGTTCACACTCACCCGCGAGCATCCGGCCGGATGGCAGGGCTACACGCGCCGGATCGACGACGAGCTCCTCGCCGACGTGAGCTGGCCGCCGGCCGACCGTCCACTCGTCTACGTCTGCGGGCCGACGGGGTTCGTCGAGGCTGCCGCAGGTGGGCTCGTCGGGCTGGGGCACGATCCGGGAAGGATCAGGACCGAACGGTTCGGGCCGACATGACGGACGCGCTCGACGGGAATGCGATCGCCGGACAGCTGTTCGACGTGTTCGGAGCCGAGACGACTGCCGCGACAGGGACCTGCGCAAGCTGCGGGAAGAGTGCCGCGGTTGCCGAGTTCGAGGTCTACCTGCGGGCGCCGGGCACGGTCGCACGATGCCGCACCTGTGGGAGCGTGCTGATGGTGTTTGTCACGGTTCGTGGCATCACCTGCGTCGACCTCCGTGGCCTCGACGCGCTCGAACCCGCAATGCCATGATCCGCGCGTGAGTGTCCCGGCCCCGCAGCCGCAGCGTCCAAAGAGCACGGGACCCGCTGCCGGCGGGCCACAGGCCGCCGCGAAGCCGCCCCGGCCGCGGTTTCGGATCGGATGGTGGGTCGCGTGGATCGTTGGATTGCTCGTCGTCAACTACTGGCTCGGTTCGCGGGCGACCCGCGCCCCGGCCCGGGTTCGCGTTCCGTACAGCCCGTATTTCCTCCAGCAGGTCCGTGCGGGGCACGTGGCCTCGATTACGTCCAAGGGGACGACCGTGCAGGGGAACTTCGGCTCGGCACAGTCCTACGCCGGATCGAAGCCGACCAGCCGCTTCAAGACCGAGATCCCGACGTTCGCGGACACGGATGCGCTCTCACAGCTCCTCGAGCGGAAGGGTGTCGTCGTCAACGCCGAGCCGCTGCAGACGGGTGCGCCGTTGTGGGAGAGCGTGCTGGTCGGGTTCGGGCCGACGATCCTGCTCGTGGGGTTGATCTACTGGGCGACGCGGCGGGCCGGAGGGATGCAGAACGTCCTCGGGCAGTTCGGTCGCGCGCGGGCTCGCCGCTATGAGCCGTCCGGCGACCGTGTGACGTTCGCCGACGTCGCCGGGATCGACGAGGCGAAACAGGAGCTGACCGAGGTCGTCGACTTCTTGCGCGACTCCGAGAAATACCGCCGTCTCGGTGCGCGGGTTCCGCACGGCGTGCTCCTCTCGGGGCCACCGGGCACCGGCAAAACCTTGCTCGCGCGCGCCGTCGCCGGCGAGGCCGACGCGCCGTTCTTCTCGCTGGCCGCGTCCGAGTTCGTCGAGGCGATCGTCGGAGTCGGCGCGTCCCGTGTTCGCGATCTGTTCGCGCAGGCGAAGGAGGCGGCGCCGGCGATCATCTTCATCGACGAGCTCGACGCGATCGGCAGGTCGCGCACCTCGGGCATCGCAGGGTTCAGCGGCGGCAACGACGAGCGAGAGCAGACGCTGAACCAGATCCTCACCGAGATGGACGGCTTCGACTCGTCGACAGGAGTGATCGTGATCGCAGCGACGAACCGGCCGGACGTGCTCGACCAGGCGCTGCTGCGTCCCGGGCGCTTCGACCGGCGGGTTGCCGTGCAGGCGCCCGACCGAAACGGACGGGAGGCGATCCTGCGCGTGCACACGCGCGGCGTCCCACTCGCCGACGACGTCGACCTGGGCGGGATTGCGGCGACGACCCCGGGGATGGTGGGTGCCGACCTCGCGAATCTCGTCAACGAGGCGGCGCTGCTCGGGGCACGACGCGGACACGAGCGCGTCGAGGAGTCCGACTTCACCGACGCGCTCGAGCGCATCGTGCTCGGAGCGGAGCGGAAGGTGATGCTGAGCCCGGCCGACAAGCGTCGCACCGCGTATCACGAAGGTGGTCATGCGATCGTGGGCATGCTCACGGAGGGTGCGGATCCCGTGCGCAAGATCTCGATCATCCCGCGCGGCTTCGCTCTCGGGGTGACGTTCGCCGCGCCCGACGCGGACCGGTTCAACTACTCCGAGCAGGAGCTGCGAGCGAAGATCATGGTGGCGGTCGGCGGCCGCGCGGCAGAGGAGGTCGTGTTCGGCGATCTCACCACGGGGGCCGAGTCGGACATCCAGCAGCTCACACAGATCGCGCGTCAGATGGTGGGGCGATGGGGGATGAGCGAGGCGATCGGGACGATCGCCGTGATCCCGGCCGACGGCCAGGGCCCTCAACTACCGGGCGTCTCCGAGGTTTCGGCCGAGACGCAGCAGCTGATCGACGAGGAGGTACGCAGGCTCGTCGCGGCCGCCCACGAGGACGCTGTGGCGCTCCTCCGCGAAAACCGCGACAAGCTCGACTCGCTCGTCGTGAAGCTCCTCGAGCACGAGACGCTCGACGAGGCGGACGCCTACGCGGCTGCAGGTATCACCCGCACGGCTGATGTGGACGAGCCGATCGCCGCAGTCTGAGAGGGTGTCATTCGTAGGAACGCGGTCGGGCATGTCGAACCGCGTGCATGGCAAGAAGACTGAAGGTGCAAGAAGACTGAAGGTGGAGGTGGTAGCAGGTGAAGCAACCGATGGCAGGCTGGATCGGCTTCGCGGCGGTCGTGATGCTGATCGTCGGAATGTTGGACTTCTTCGAAGGCCTGATCGCGATCATTCGCGGTCAGTACTACGTGATCCACGGCAACCAGCTCGTCGTGTTCGACACGACGACCTGGGGCTGGATCACGCTCCTCTGGGGCATCGTGCTCGTCCTCGCCGGGTTCGCGCTCTGGAGCGGCTCGGGCTGGGCGCGCTGGTTCACGATCGTGGTGGTCGCCCTGAACATCCTCGGCCAGCTCGGCTGGCTCGGCTCGACGGGGTATCCGCTGTGGACCCTCGTGATCATCGCGTTGAACATCATCGTCCTCTACGCGCTGACGGCGCGCTGGGAGGGCTACGGCGAACGATCCGATCTCTGAGGCTCGGTTGAGCTCGACGGGGCGAGTGTCGACACGGCACTCGCCCCATCGACTCTAGTTCCGCACGAGCGAGATGAGCCGGTCGAGGATGCGCGCGCCGTCGGCGCGGATCCCGTCGTGCTCGTACTCGTCGGTGAGCCACCGCCGCAGGTTCCGGACCCGGCCTGCCGTCTCCTCGGACAGGCTGCGATCGACGTACATGTCGTTCCCGTAGATGACTGCTGCGACGGGCACGTCGTTGGCCGCGAGCTGGGCCTCGTCGTAGAGCCTGGGCCACGGATGATCAGCGAGCAGCTCCGCGGCCTCACGAAGCGGTTTCAGCGCGGTGTACTCCTCGAACATCCACGGGTAGACGTGCTCGCCCGTGAAGAGCTCGACGTCGTCGAAGTCGCTCGGCAAGGTGCGCTCGGCCGACCAGGCGGTGACGCAGCCGTCGGCGTAGCACGACTCGTGAACGATTGCGTAGAGCGGGTTGCGTGCGAAGTCACTGCCGTTGGTGACGTCGAACAGAAACGCGGGCGAATCGGTGGCAAGCTCGACGATCGCGTGGAGGCGCTCGGCGCCGTCGCTCATCCCCAGCATGAGACCGAGCTGGCGGAACCGGCGTGAGGTCAGCTGCTCTCCCGTCGGCAGCGTGATCGACCCGTCGGCAGCCTGCCGGTGGACGGCACGGACGCGTTCGCGGTCGTCCGGGTAGCGCTCGTAGTACCGCCGGCACCGCTCGCGCACGTGCGCGTACGTCCGGGTGTAGACGTCGTCCGGCGGACGCCCGATCGGCGGCAGCCCGCCGCAGATGAAAGCCTCGCGCAGCGAGCCGGGAAAGGCGGACAGGTAGGCAAGCACGCAGAAACCGCCGAAGCTCTGGCCCATCGCCGTCCACCGCTCGACGCCGAGAGTCTCGCGGACGAGCTCGGCGTCGCGCACGATCGAGTCTGCGCGAAAGTGCGTCAGGTAGGCCGCCTGATCCTCGGCGCGCAGTCCGGCGAGTCGTCCGACCGGGGTCGAGCGGCCGGTCCCGCGCTGGTCGAGCATCAGCACCCGGTACTCGCGCAGGGCCCGGTGCAGCCAGTCGTTCGCTGCCGGGACGCTGAAGGTCCGGGGCGCCTCGAAGCCCGGGCCACCCTGGAAGAAGACCAGCAAGGGAAAGCTCTCCGCTCCCCGCGAGTCACCGACCAGCTCCCGTGCAAACACGGTGAGCTTCTCTCCGTCCGGGTCGGCGTGGTCGAGCGGCGTCGAGAACTCGTGCTCGACGAGCGTCAGCCCGGGAATGCGCCGGGTGGGGGACAAGCGCCGATTATCGTCCGACGACGCCGTCGCCGTCGCCTCTACCCTGGCCGGATGGCGAACGTCGAGTCACCGTTCGCACCGCAACGCCGCTTGTCGCCGCCGCGCCGGGCCCGGCGCCGCGGCCGGTTGTGGTGGATCGCGCTCGCCGTGGTCGTCCTCGTGGCAGCTGGGGCCGCCGGCGCCGTCTTCGCCTTCTCCGGCGTCCGGATCGCCGAAGACCCGGTCGCGCTCGCGCGCGTCTCGGTCCAGCCCTTCGCCGGGTCGATCGCGGCCGTCACAGCTACGGGCTCGAACGGTCAGCCCGTGTCCCTGGCCCTCCGCAACGGCCGTCTGACGCCGCGGCGAAGCGTCCCCTCGGGCGAGGTCGTGGCGGTCACCGTGACCGTGCGTCGACCGCGGTGGCTGCGCTGGGCGCTCGGGCGGCAGCGGCGAGAGACGATCACCGTTCGGACACCGGTCGCGCACGTGCGGCTGCCGTGGCTCACCGTCCCGACCGGCGGCCATCCGCGTGTGCGCTTCGACACGACGGTGAGTGAGGTGTCGCTCGGTGCGGTCCACACCGATCTCGGGGCGACGTCGGTCGTGCTGCCGACGTCGAGCGCAGCGGGCTCGGTGGACGTTTCGACTGCAGCGCGGCGGTGGGAGCGCCTCGGGGCGCCGGTGCGCGTGACGTGGTTCCCGGCGGCGAACGAGCCCGTGGTGCTCGCGCAACCTGCACCGGGAACGCGGGTCGCGCCGCTGACACCCCTACGGCTGACCTTCTCGCGGCCCGTGTCCGACGTCCTCGGCACGAGCGTCCCGCAGCTTCCAGCGGGCTTTCGCGGAACCTGGATCCGAACCGACAGCCACTCCCTGGTTTTCCGGCCCTCGGGCCGGTTCGGGCTGCCGTTCACGGCGTCCGTGCGTCTTCGCTTTCCGCGGGAGCTCGTCGTGGCCGGCGCCGGCAAACGCACCCCTCGGCACGCCGCCGCCGTGAGCTGGTCGGTCGCGCCGGCCTCCTTCCTGCGCCTGCAGCAACTCCTCGCCCTGGAGGGCTACCTGCCGCTCGCCTGGACGCCCGCCGACGGGTCGACCCCGTCCACGCCGCGGGCGCAGCTGTCAGCCGCCGTCTCGCCGCCGGCCGGCCGGTTCACCTGGCGGTATCCCGGGACGCCGCCCGAGCTGGAGGCGCTATGGCAGCCGGGCCGGCCAAACGAGATCGTTCGTGGCGCCGTGATGATGTTCGAGCACGAGCATGATCTGAGCGTCGATGGAATCGTCGGGCCGAAGGTCTGGCAGGCGCTCCTCGCCGATGCCCTTGCGGGGAAGCATCACGGTGGTGGCTACAGCTACGTCTACGTGCATCGGAACGTGCCGCAGCTGCTGACGCTGTGGCATGACGGCAGCACCGTGCTCACCTCTCCGGGCAACACGGGAGTCCCCGCCGCACCGACCGCGCTCGGCACGTGGCCGGTGTTCGAGCACATCCCTGTCGGGACGATGAGCGGCACGAATCCGGACGGGTCGCACTACAACGACCCCGGGATCCGCTGGATCAGCTACTTCCATGGCGGCGAGGCACTGCATGCGTTCAACCGTGCGTCGTTCGGCACGCCGCAGAGCCTCGGATGCGTCGAGCTGCCGCTTGCCGCTGCTGCGACTGTCTGGCCGTACACCCCGGTCGGCACGCTCGTCACGGTCGAGAACTGAGCACGCCGCTCCCGTTAGGCTCCGTGGCGAGCTCGCCGCCCCGGCGGGCACGAAGAGGAGCGTTCGGATGACGACATCGTCGGGCGCAGTGAGCGCCTTTCCCAGCCCGTTCTCGATCGAGACGCCGCCGGGGTGCGAGGGCTGGCAGGAGCTCTACCCCTACTACACGCTCTTCACCGAGGAGCGTCGGGAGATCGACGAGGGGCGCCTCTGGTTCTGGAACTCGATGCACTTCCCGATGCCGATGCCGGCGTTCGACATCGTCTCGATCGACGGTCCGTACTACGCCGTCGGCGCCTGGCAGAACCGCGCGTTCGCCGTCCCGCCCGCCATGGGGGTCGATTACCGGATCGTGAACGGCTACGTGTACATCACCGTCAACCCGGTCACCGACCCCGCGAAGATCGCCGAGCGCGCCGAGTACTTCCAGCGCCGTGCCGGGCACTACTTCGCCAACTGGGACGAGCTGTACGCGGGGTGGCGAACGAAGATGGAGAACCTGATCGCCGAGCTGCATGCGATCGAGGTGCACGACCTGCCCGAGTACGAGCCCGACGAGCTCGTCTTCGAGAACGACCGCGTTTCGAGCTACGTGCCGCTGCTCGAGGGCTACCAGCGCACCCTGCGGTTGGGCGAGTTGATGTGGCATCACCATTTCGAGTTCCTGCTCCTGGGCTACGGCGCCTATCTGACCTTCTCCGAGTTCTGCCGCGCACAGCTGCCCGACATCCCCGAACAGCACATCGCGCAGATGATCGCCGGGATCGATGTGCTGCTTTTCCGGCCCGACGCCGAGCTTCGTCGACTCGCTCGTCTCGCAGTCGACACGGGTCTCGCCGGCGCGTTCGTGCAGGGACGAACCCCGGCGGCGATCGAGGACGAGCTGCGAGCGAGCGACGCGGGCCGCGCGTGGCTCGTCGAGCTCGAGCAGGTCAAGGACCCCTGGTTCAACATGGCCACCGGCGACGGCCTCTACCACTACTACCGCAGCTGGAACGACGACCCGACGATTCCCTTCGCCTCGCTGGTCGGGCACGTCGCCGCGCTCGTCGCGGGCGAGGATGTCGAGCGGCCGATCGAGAGGCTCCGCGAGGAGCGCGACCGCATCGCCGAGGGCTACGCGGAGCTGTTGCCGGAGGACGCGAAAGGGCCGTTCGCCGAGCTGCTCGGCCTCTCGCGCACGGTGTTCCCGTACGTCGAGGAGCACAAGTTCTACTGCGACTACTGGTTCCTGACGAGCTACTACAACAAGGTGCGCGAGTTCGGTGCCGTGCTCGCGGACCACGGCTGGATTGCGGACGGCGAGGACGTCTTCCAGCTCGGTCGCCACGAGGTGATGTCGGCACTCGAGGAGCTCTGCCTGATGTGGGCCACCGGCGGGCCGCCGCTCGGCCCGGACTACTGGCCGCCGATCGTCGCGCGACGGCGTGCCCTGCTCGCGCGTCTCGAGGAGTGGACACCACCGCCGGCGCTCGGCGCGATGCCCGAGTCGGTGAACGATCCGATGGCGGTGATGCTGTGGGGCGTCACGCCGAAGCGCCTCCAGGAGTGGGCGGCGTCGCTCGAGGGAGCGCCGCGCCGACTGCAGGGCGCCGCCGCCTCGGCCGGAACGGTCGAGGGCCGTGCGCGGGTACTGAACGACCCTACGCAGCTCGGCTCGATCCAGGACGGCGAGATCCTCGTCTGCACGATCACGTCACCTGCCTGGGCGCCGATCTTCCCAAAGATCAAGGCAACCGTCACCGACATCGGCGGCGTGATGTCGCATGCGGCGATCGTGTCACGCGAGTACGGCAAGCCCGCGGTCGTCGGCACGGGGCGCGCGACGTCCGTCATCAAGACGGGCCAGTTGCTGCGGGTGGATGGTGCGACCGGCGTGGTCGAGATCCTCGACGAGGCATCCTGAGTGCACGCGGCGACAGTGCCGCTCGCCGACCTCAGGTTGCGCGACGAGCAGGGCTTCGGCGGCAAGAGCGCCGCACTCGGCGAGTTGCTCGCGGGCGGCATCCCGGTGCCCGGCGGGTTTGCGATCTCGGCCGCCGCCTACAGCGCGTTCCTCGAGGCCGCTGGTCTGCGCGGACGGGTCGACGACGTCCTGGCCGGGCTCGACGCCGACGACCTCGGGGCGGTCGAGTCCGCCTCGGCCGAGCTGACGGCGGCGATCGGCGCCGCCGATCTACCCGAGCCGCTGCGGGCCGAGGTGCTCGATCGCTACCAGGAGGTGGCGGCGGAAGCCGGCGAAGACGACCCGCCGGTCGCCGTGCGCTCGAGCGCGCTCGGCGAGGACAGTGTCGAGGCGACGTTCGCCGGCCAGCAGGAGACGTATCTCTGGGTGCGCGGCCCGGAACGGCTCTGCGTCGCGGTTCAGCGTTGCTGGGCGAGCCTGCACAGCCCGCCGTCGATCACGTACCGCGCGCGACTCGGCGACAGCTCACGGGCGCCCGCGATGGGTGTCGCGGTTCAGCGGATGGTCGACGCGGAAGTCGCCGGCGTCCTGTTCACGTGCAACCCGGTGAGCGGCGACCCGAGCGTCGTCGCGATCGACGCGAGCTGGGGGCTCGGACTGGCAGTCGTCGGCGGTGAGGTCACGCCCGACGAGTGGCTCGTCAGCAAGGTGACGGGCGAGGTCGTCCGCGGGTCGGTCAGCGCGAAGCTGCTCGAGTACCGGGCCGACCCGAGTGGGGCCGGGACGGTACGTGTGGAGGTGCCGGCGGACCGAGTCGACGCCCCGTGCCTGGACCGTGAGCAGCTTGCGGCGCTGGTGCGTGTCGCGCGCGATGTCGAGCGCCACTTCGGCACGCACCAGGACGTCGAGTGGGCGATCGACCGTGCCGGCAGGACGTATGTGGTCCAGGCGCGACCGGTGACGGCTGTCGCTCCACGCGCGTCCGGTCCGACGGGCGATTCGGCGCTCGCGATGGTGATGTCGACGCTCGGCGTGAAGCCCGGGAGCGGGGCATGAGCCGTAGGCTCGACGGAGGCTCGCAAGGAGCGGAGGCGCCGGCTTGGCCGGCGCCGGAGCGGGGCATGAGCCGTAGGCTCGACGGAGGCTCGCAAGGAGCGGAGGCGCCGGCTTGGCCGGCGCCGGAGCGGGGATGACCCTCGACGATAACGACGTCCGCGAGATCCTCCGGCTGATC
This sequence comes from uncultured Thermoleophilia bacterium, assembly GCA_963742605.1. Lineage (GTDB taxonomy): Bacteria > Actinomycetota > Thermoleophilia > Gaiellales > Gaiellaceae > PALSA-600. The sequence goes on from CAVUNA010000009.1 coordinate 198,892, forward strand.
GACGAGACGGAGCTCGACGAGCTGCGGATCGACACCCCCGAGCTGCAGCTGCACGTGCGCCGCGGCAAACAGCCAGTGCCGGCCGAGCCCGAGCCGCCCGCGATCGTGCAGCCGGCGGGCGAGCTACACGCGATCGAGAGCCCGATGCTCGGCGTCTTCTACCGTGCCTCGGCGCCGGGCGCCGCCCCGTACGTGGAGGTCGGCACGGGGGTCGAGCCGGAGACCGTCGTCTGCCTGATCGAGGTGATGAAGATGATGAACTCGATCGTCGCGGGCGTCTCCGGCACGATCGTCGAGATCTGCGCCGCGAACGCCGAGCTCGTCGAGTTCGGGCAGCCGCTCTTCCGGATCGAGGTTCGAGATGAAGTCGATTGAACTGGTCGACACGACGACCCGCGACGGCAACCAGAGCCTGTGGGGCGCGACCGGCCTCCAGACACCCGACGTCGTCTCGATCGCGCCGACCCTGGACCGGGTGGGGCATCGAGCTCTCGACTTCACCTCGAGCACGCACATGGCCGTCTCGGTGCGTTTCCATCACGAGGATCCCTGGGAGCGCATTCGGCTGATGCGCGCGGCGATGCCGCGGACGCTCCTGACCTTCTTGACCACCGGCATGCGCTTCATCTCCTGGGAGCCTGCGGACGAAGACGTGATCCGCCTGGCACTGCGCCTCGTCGTTCGCAACGGCATTCGACGGGTGCAGATCGCGGATCCGATGAACGACCCACGTGCGCTCGCCGAGATCGCGCGCCTCGCGAAGGAGGAGGGAGCGGAAGAGGTCGTGATCGGGCTCACCTACTCGATCAGCGAGGTTCACAACGACGAGCACTACGCAACGCGCGCCGCGGCGGTCGCGGCGATGCCGGACGTCGATCGGCTCTATCTGAAGGACCCTGGCGGGTTGCTCACCGTCGATCGCGTACGAGAGCTCGCCCCGCTCTTCCTCGGGGCGTTTGCCGGCCGCCCGGTCGAGTTGCACAGCCATTGCACGATCGGGCTCGCCCCGCTCGTCTACGTCGAGGGCGCGCAACTCGGGTTCGGCACCCTCCATACCGCCGTCGCTCCGCTCGCGAACGGCACGTCGCAGCCGGCGACCGAGTCGACGCTGCGCAACCTCGAGGCCTCCGGCTTCTCGCACGCGCTCGACCGGGACGCGCTCGCAGCCGTGTCGGCGCACTTCCGCCGGCTGGCCGTCGAGCGCGGCCTCCCGCTCGGCGTTCCGGCCGAGTACGACGCCGGCTACTACCACCATCAGCTTCCCGGCGGCGTGGTGACCACGATGCGCCGGCACCTCGAGGAGATGCGCCGTCCGGAGCTCTTCGACGAGTCGATCGAGGAGATCGGCCGCGTCCGTGCCGACTTCGGCTACCCGATCGTCGTGACGCCGTACGCGCAGTTCCTCGTCACGCAGGCGGTGATGAACGTGATGGCGGTTCACCGCGGCGCCGAGCGCTACGCCGACGTTCCCGACGAGATCGTCCGCTACTTCCTCGGGCACTTCGGCGAACCACCCGCGCCACCGGCGCCGGCTGTCGCCGACCGGGTGCTCTCACTGCCGCGCGCAGCCGAGCTCCGCCACGTCGAGCCGCTCAGCCTCGAGGGCGCGCGTGCCCGTTTCGGCGGGCACATCTCCGACGAGGAGCTCCTGCTTCGACTGACGATGCCTGCCGAGCAGGTCGACGCGATGGTGAGCGGCGCACCGGCGGCCGTCCCCGGTCGGCGCAGCCCGCTCGTCACGCTCCTCCGCGGGCTCGCGCAACGCCCCGACGTGTCCTATCTCAGCCTGAGCAAAGGGGAGACGAACCTCTTGTGGCGCCGCGGATGAAGGCCTTGCGGGGGGCGAGGGGGTTCGTGCTCGACCTCGACGGAACGCTGATCCAGCGGACGCGGACCGGGCACGAGCCGATCGCCGGTGCCCACGAGCTGCTCGGCGCGATCCGGCAATCGGGGCGACCGTTCGTGATCTTCACGAACGCCAGTCACGTCTCGCCGCAGGTGCTCGCGACCGAGCTGCGCGAGGGAGGGCTCGACGTCCGCGACGACGAGGTGCTGACACCGATCTGCTCCGCAATCTCGTTCCTGGGACACAGGTACGCCGGTGCCGGCGTGCTCGCGTTCTGCACCCCGGCGATCCACGAACGGCTCGTGGCCGCAGGCGTGCAGGTGGTCGACCCGACCGACCCGTTCGACGTCGTGTTCGTCGCCCATCCGACCGACTTCGACTTCGGCGTGCTCGAACGGGCCGCCCGCGCGATCACCAGGGGCGCGGCGCTTCTCACCGCGAGCTACGTGGCCGCGTACTCGGGCGCCGACGGCCCGATCTTCAGCCGGGGCGCAATGGTGACGGCGGCGCTCGCGAAGGTCACGGGTGCAAAGCCGACGATCGTCGGCAAGCCATCTCGCCCGGCCGTTCGCGAGATCGTGGGCCGCCTCGAGCTTCCGGCCCGCGAGCTTGTGGTGATCGGCGACGACGTCGCGCTCGACATCGCCCTCGGCAACCTCGGCGGCTCACACACCGTGCTGGTGCAAACCGGCATCACCGGCGGGGCGCCGCTCGGCCGGCTCCCTGCGCTGCAGCGGCCGGACCAGATCGTCGCGAACATCGGCGAGCTGCTCGACCGGCTCTAGCTTCTAAGGTCGACGAGCACCTTCCCGATCGCGCCGCTCTCGACGGCGTCGTGCGCGGCGGCTACCTCGCCGAGCGGGAAGCGTGTCGTCGGCAGGGGCGTCAACGCGCCGGCCCGCAACGCCTCGTCGATCGCTTCGACCGCGGCGCGCTTCGCCTCCTCGGGCATCGAGTAGACGAGCACGAATCGCACGACCACGTTGTTGGCCATCAGCTCGCGGCCGAGCACGACCGGCTCGGGCCGCACGAGATACGAGGCGATCACGCCGCTCGCCGCGACGACCTGCGTGTCGATCCCGAGATTCGCGGCGACATCGACGTCGACGATGCGCGCGACCCCGTCCGGCGCCCAGGCACGGACCGCGGCGGCGACATCCTCGGTCCGGTAGTTCAGGACGAGCTCGGCCCCGGCGTCGCGTGCGAGTCGGGCTTTCTCCGCCGAGCTGACGGTTGCCGCAACACGGGCACCGGCGTGCCGGGCGAGCTCGATCGCGGCGTGTCCGACCGCGCCGGCCCCGCCGTGGACGAGGACGGCCGTGCCGCCGATCGGTCCGTCGGCGTGCAGGCAGCGGTGCGCGGTCATCGCCGGGATCCCGAGCCCCGCAGCCTGCTCGAACGAGATCGCATCCGGCAGGGGCACGGCCCGAGTGCCGTCGATCGCGATCCACTGGGCTGCGGTTCCCTCCGCACGCTGCCACTGGCCCTCGAAGATCCAGGCGCGCTGACCGACGCGTGCCGGTTCGACGCCTGCCCCGACCGCGGTGATCTCGCCGGCGCCGTCCTGGCCCGGGACGATGAAGTCCAGTCCCGCGGTCGTGCCGCCGCGCCGCCGGGACTTCCAGTCGCTGGGGTTGACCCCCGCGACGGCCATGCGCACCAGTACCTGGCCGGGGCCGGGCTCCGGCCGCGGGACCTCGACGACCTCCAGCTTGCCGGCGTCGGGCCCGCCGGTGGGGTAGCGCGCGGCGAGCATCGTCTCTGGAGCCACCGACCGATGATACGGGGCTGTCGGCGTCATTTTTCGACGTCGAAGCCGGGCCTCGAACCGCTACAGTCCCGCGTCTATGAGATCTCGGACCGCTCTCCTCCGCCGGCTCGGGCCTGCGATCGCCGCGCTGTTCGCTCTCGGCCTGCTCCTCGTTGCGACCGCGGCTGCGAAGCAGCCGCTCGACCCCTGTTCGGCCGTGACCGCGGGTGCGGTGAATGCGGCGTTCGACGCCTCCTCGGACACCCCGGAATTCGGGACGCCGGGGTCGACCAAGGTCCACGGGATCGTGGCGAAGAACTGCACGTGGACGTACGCGTCGGCGAAGGCGGTCGTCTCCGTGGCCCCGAAGGCGTACAGGCCGGCCGCATGGCCGGCCGGGACGGTGTCACGCAAGGCGTCGGGGCTCGGAGCGAGCGCGAAGCTGGCCACGAACAACAAGCCGGGCTACGGGTTCGTCGCCGTGACGTTCACAAAGGGCGCCTACTGGGCCGAGGTCTGGGTGGCGAACGGCGCCGGCGGCACCGCGAAGGTGCTCAAGCTGGCCCAGCAGACGTACGCAAAGCTCTGATCCGCCCCGGGCGCATATTCTTCGCCACATGGAAACCGAGCGGGCACGCGAGCTGTTGAGCGCCGAGCGCCGGCGGATCGAGCGTGGGCTGGGCCGGGCGGCGCACGAGGACGACGGTGAGCCGGCCGACGAGTTCGATCCCGGGAATCTGGCTTCCGACCTCTACCAGGACGAGCTCGACGAAGGGCGCGAGGAGGATCTTCGCGAGCAGCTGGCGGCTCTCGAGCGAGCCGAGGCACGGCTGGCGGCCGGGACCTACGGTCTGTCGGTCGAGAGTGGAGACGTCATTCCCGACGAGCGGCTCGAGGTGCTCCCGACGGCCGAGCTGACCGTCGACGAAGAACGTCGACTGTCCGGCCGCTGAGGCTCTACGTCTGTGCCGCTGCGGGCCGGTACGCCACGTCCAGCAACGGGCTCGAGAGGAGAAAGTCCGCAGTCGACCGGTTGCAGGCGATCGGGATGTTGCAGACGACGGTGATTCGCAGCAACGCCTTGACGTCGACGTCGTGCGGCTGAGGCTCGAGCGGGTCCCAGAAGAAGACGACAAAGTCGATCCGGCCCTCGGCGATCGCCGCTCCGACCTGCTGATCGCCGCCGAGCGGGCCGCTCAGGAACAGATGCACCGGTAGGTCGAGCTCGGACGCGACGAGCGCGCCGGTCGTCCCGGTCGCGTAGAGCTCGTGGTGGGCGAGCGTGCCCCGGTTGAAGACGGCCCATTCGACCAGATCGGGCTTGCGGTTGTCGTGGGCGATCAAGGCGATGCGCTTGCGAATCGGCATCGCGGGCATCGTGCTCACGGGCCAACCGTAGCGAGGGCAGCTGTCGGTATCGCCGGCGAGCTCTTACGGGCCGAGGTCGATCTGGGACGCCTGCGGCGGCTCGCCCGGCTGACCACCGGTGCAGTCGGGCACACGGAGCAGCAATTCGAGTCTTCCCGCCTGGTGCTGAAGGTTGTCGGGTCGCGCGATCAGGGCGCGGAGGGCACGCGGAAGCGCTGCTCGCTGCGCAGGTGAGTTGGCGCGCTCGATCTCGTCCCAGATCTGCAGATAGGTCGCTGCGTAGGTCTCGACCAGCCGGCGCTCGACGGCGATCCAGTGGACGGCGAGCGCTGTCGTGCCGCCCGGCCTGGGAACGGCGGCGACACGCCCGAGGCGTCTCGTGCCAGTTGCGCGGATGTCGTTCGAGACGGCGATCGCTCCTGCGCGCGTCCCGATCTGGTGCCGGCCGTCGAACAGCAGCGCTCCCGCGCAGATGTGCGTCACTGCGCGCGAGTATCCGGCCGGTGTCTGCGACAGCTGCACAGCGTGAGCAGTCCCGGCTGTCGCGGCGGCGGCGACGAGAAGTGCGGCGACCGTGCGCATCCCGACGATCGTGCCTCGGCCGGCCGGTATTGCCCATACGACGTTTGTCGGATCTTCGCGAGGAGCAGAGCCCCGAATCAGGGGCGCGGTCTGATTCGCGTCAACGCGACCACGTAGGCCACATCCGTGAAGTAGGGGTCGACGTAGTCGTCCTGGGCCGACGGATAACCGACGAAGTACCGCGTGCTGTACGTCGACCAGGTCGGCTGGGCGAACAGCGGAACGAACGGGAGCGTCCGCAGGAAGATCTGCTCGAGCTTGCCGGCGATGGGATACTGGGAGGCGAGGTCGGGGGTCGCCCTGAACGCTGCGAGGAGCCGTGTTGCCTCGGCGCTCCGGAAGTGCTCCCAGTTCCCGGTCAGCTCGGCGCTGTGACCGGACGGCACGAAGGAGGCCGCATCGAGATGCTCTTCGAAGTAGGAGTACGGTGAGTCGGTATCGACCGCCGTGCTCCACAGCAGAGTCGCACGCTTGGTGGACATTGCGTCGCTCAACCAGGAGTCGAAGTTAAGACGGAGGTCGACGTTCACCTTGATGCCGATCGAGCCGAGGTCGCGCTCGATCAGCCTCCAGTCGGCGTAATAGTCCACCCAATTGCCCACCACCGACCCGTGGATCACGACCGGATCCCCCTTCGGGTCGACGAGCGTGTCGGCGTCGTAGCTGAACCCCGCCGCGAGCAGCATTCGCCGCGCCGCCCCCGGGTTGTAGGTCGCGAGCCAGTTCGACTCGGACGCTGCGTCCTTGTTGATCCACGTCGACCACACGCGGTTGATCCCGAGTGCGTCGACGGGCGGCGCGTAGCCGTACTCGGCAAACTGCGAGAGCTGCTCACGATCGATCCCGAGGCTGATCGCCTTGCGCAGCGCGACGATGCTGAACGGGTACCTGGTGTCATCGAAGAACATCCGGCGAAGGCATCCCGCCGATGACTACTCCACCGTGGGATCTCAAGGCGCCCAAGGAGAATCTCATCGCGTGGCAGGCCGGCGGGTGGGTGCGCGGGATGTCCTCGACATCGGCTGCGGGCTCGGCGACAACGCCATCTACCTGGCCAAGAACGGATGCCTGGTGACCGGTCAAATTCGCGACGGCCGACTCGACCAAATTGGAGATATACAGCGACGCCTTCGACACCGTGATCGACGGCGGCATGTCCACCCACTAAACCTAAACGGAACGATGTTCTAGGCAGGTTGGGCAGCTGGTAGACGGCTTTGAGACGAGAGATTTTAAAGGGCGACGGGAGTTCGCCGACGAATCGCCACGGCCATCCGGCGGGTCAACGCCATCCCGGAGCTGGCCAGAACGCGGTGATCAGCCTTTCGCTGCGCCGCGGTGGCATCGCAGCGGCCTACAAAGAGGGTTACCACCGCCCCCCGACGAGTTGTAAGTAAATACTGTTCGGATTACTAACGGGCCCAGCCGCCGAAGCATGACGTGCGCTATGTTTCCCGGGAACGCCAACGTCTGTTGCAACCGGTGTCCCGAGCAAATCGAGGATCGCATGAGTGACAAGTCCAACAGGCCGGCCCGTCCACTGATCGGGTTCATCACCCGTGATACCGCCCCGCAGATTACCCCGGCACCGATTAGTCGGACGTGGATGTCAAAGCTGTCAGAGACGCGTAAAGGTTGGCCTAATCGGTGTTTGCCGATGCTCACCGCTAACCAAAGCGGCTGGGAGCTACGCAATCGGTGCGCGTTCACCGCCACGTGGCTCGGTCAGGAAAACGACGTGGACGTAATGATCAAACCCGATCAGAGCGACGCCGATCAGTTCCTGCCCATCAGCCATTTCGGTGACGGCATCCTGACCTGGCATCTGCCGATGCTGTTTCGCACTCCTGCGGGCTACAACTTGTTGGTCCGCGGACCGGCAAACTATCCGAAGGACGGCGTGTGCGCGTTAGAGGGCATAGTCGAAACCGACTGGGCAAGCGCGAGTTTCAGCATGAGCTGGAAACTCACCCGCAAACTGATGCCGGTGCGATTCGAGGTCGACGAGCCGATCTGCATGATCGTCCCGCAGCGCCGAGCCGAGCTTGAAGAGTTCGCCCCTGAACTCAGGCGCATCGAGTCTGATGAAGATCTGCAGCGCAAGCATGAATTCTTTCTTCGCTCACGTGACGCGGCGAAGCAAATCGAACAGGTAGCGAGGGTCGCCGCGGGAGAGCAAGTGGAGTGGCAAGGCGACTACACGCGAGGCAGACACACCGACGGCGAGGCCGGGGCATCGGATCATCAGACTCGCCGTCATCTCCGTTCATTTGTTCAGCATGAGAAGCGGCAATAGGACTGCCGGGGTTGGACCTGGCCGAGCGAGGCCACCAAGGTCGGTGTTCCCGACCAAGTCCAGGTAAAAGCACCGTGATCGACATAGGCATGTTCCATTTCCTCGACGACGACGCCGCCGCGCTGCACCGGGCCACCCGGCCGGGCGCCACCCGAGCAGACGCTGCGCGACGTCTTCGGCGGCGCGGGCTGGGACATCGACTCCCTAGAGCCCACCACCGTCCGCCGCGACCAGGACGGCAACGAGGTCGAAATGGCGTTCTGGTACGTCCGGGCGCACCGTCGCGACTGAGTTTCAGCCGCTAACGGTGCAAACTTGCCCGTTGATCAGACAATTCGACGGCGGTGTGAAAGTACCGATCAGCACACCTCGGAAACCACCCGTAGCTGAACCGCCGGGCAAAAGGCTGCGATTCCAATTCGCGGGGGTAATCACATAGTGCGTTCCAGATTGGGTAATCGTGCTATTCCACGCGTGCGAGACGGATTGGCCCGCCGGCATGTCGAAGTCAATCCGCCAATCGTTGAGCTGCGCCATGTTCGGGTTGGTGACGGTGAAGCTGGCGATGAAGCCGGTCTGCCACGCATGTGACACCGACAACGTCGCCATGGCCGCAGCCGCACGAGCGACGGGCGCGCCGCCGATGCCGATCGCAACGACAAACACCGACAAGGTCACGTGAAGCGCTGTGCGCCAGAGCTTCTCGTAACTTCTCCGTCCGGTCATAGGAGCCAACACTATAGCCGAACAGGCAATATCTGCCCTTCCATCGCCGGTACGCTGCAGTAACTTTGCTCAACCGAAACCGTCATGAGATTTAAGCCTCGAGTTTCGGCCCCACCGACGCCGGGTAAGCGACTGCGACAACTGACACCGCAGGAGGACCACAGCGTATGAACCTCAGGCAGTTGATCGCCGGCTGTTTGCTCGCCGCCGCCCTCGGGGCGGCCACGGCGGGATTCGGTGCCGGTTCGGCGAGCGCCGATCCACGGCCAACGCCGCCGTGACCTGGCCGGGCCAGCGACGCTCGGGGCGGTAACGCTAACCTGGACCGGGTGAATCACCCGAATCTCGCCGGTAATCAGGCCTCGATCCGGGAGGTGTGCGATGCCGGCTTGCTCGCCGGCGCGGTGACGGTGGTCTGGCAACGCGGAGAAGTGCTGCAGGTCAACGAGATCGGTTACCGGGACGTCGACGCGGGCCAATCCATGAGCAGGGACACGTTGTTCCGCATCGCGTCGATGACCAAGCCGGTGACGGTGGCCACGGCAATGAGCCTGGTCGACGAGGGCAAGCTGACCCTGCGCGACCCGATCGCCCGCTGGGTGCCGGAGCTGGCCAACGTGCAGGTGCTCGACGACCCGCACGGCCCGTTGGACCGGACGCATCCGGCCAACCGGGCCATCCTGATCGAGGATCTGCTGACCCACACCAGCGGACTGGCCTACTCATTCTCGGTATCGGGGCCGATCTCGCGGGCGTACATGCGACTGCCGTTCAATCAGGGCCCCGATGCCTGGCTGAACGATCTGGCGGCGCTGCCGCTGGTGCATCAGCCCGGCGATAAAGTCACCTACAGCCACTCGATCGATCTGCTGGGCGTCATCATTTCCCGCATCGATGACAAGCCTTTCCACCAAGTCCTCGACGAACGCATCCTGGGTCCGGCGGGCATGCCCGACACCGGGTTCTTCGTCTCCCCCGAAGCACGCGGCCGCGCCGCGACCATGTACCAGGTCGACGACGAGGGCCGGCTGCGGCACGGCGTGATGGGTCCACCACATATCAAGCCGCCCTCGTTCAGCAACGCCGGCGGCGGGTTGTGGTCGACCGCCGACGACTACCTGCGGTTCGTGCGAATGCTGCTCGGGGACGGGACAATCGACGGTGTGCGGGTGCTGTCGCCGGAGTCGGTGCGCCTGATGCGCACCGACCGGCTCACCGACGAACAAAAGCGGCATAGCTTCCTGGGGGCGCCGTACTGGGTTGGGCGCGGATTCGGGTTGAACCTGTCGGTGGTGACCGATCCGGCGAAGTCGGCCCCGCTGTTCGGGCCCGGCGGGCCCGGAACCTTCACCTGGCCCGGTGCCTACGGGACGTGGTGGCAGGCCGACCCGTCCGCCGACCTGATTCTGCTGTACCTGATCCAAAATTGCCCCGACCTCAGCGTTGACGCGGCCACCGCTGTAGCCGGGAACACCTCGTTGGCGAAACTGCGCACCGCACAACCGAAATTCGTCCGCCGTACCTATAGCGCGCTGGGTCTTTAGCCGTATGGTCGACTACCCACCCAGTCGCATCGACGGGCCGCGGCTGACGCTGCGCCCGCCCACACTCGACGACGCCGGGGCGATCTTCCAGCGGGTGGCCCGCGATCCCCAGGTGACCAAATATCTGCTGTGGACCCCGCACCCCGACGTCGCCACCACGCGGCGGGTGATCGCCGACAAACTCAATATCGGTGGCGAGGAGCAGACCTGGGCCATCGCGCTGAAGCACAGCGACGAGGTCATCGGGTTGGCCAGCTGTCGACGCCGAATGCGCCACTCCGTCGAAATCGGTTACTGCATGGGGCGGCGTTGGTGGGGCAAGGGATTGATGTCCGAGGCGCTCGACATGCTGATCACCGCGCTCGAAGCCGACCGCGACGTATACCGCGTCTGGGCCACCTGCAATGTCGACAACGAGCGCTCGACGCGCCTGCTCGAGCGAGCGGGCTTCGTGTTGGAGGGCCGGTTGGCGCGCCACGCCGTATACCCGACCATCGGGCCCGAACCGCGCGACAGCCTGCTCTACGCCAAGGCGTTGCGCTGACGAGCGCACACTCGAAACCGTCAGTGCACACTCGATTCGCTGTCCAGCGCGCGGCGGGCGTAGGCCCGCACATCGGCGTCGCTGTCCTTGAGCGCCGTCCCCAGCGCGTCGCGGGCGGCGGCCTCGCCGGCCCACCGGGTCAGGCTGAGTACCGCCGCCTTGCGCACATCGAGGTGCGTGTCGGCGACCGCGCGCGCCAGCGCTGAAATCGCCGGCACGGCAACTTCGGCGACCGCTCCCGCCAGCGCACGCACCGCACCCTGTCGCACCTGCCAGGCCGGCGCCTGCAGCGCCTTTTCTACGACAGCAAATTCGTCTGCGCTGCAACCTAATTCACCCAACGCGGCCAACGCTGCCGCGCGTACCAGCGGATCGGGATCGGCGACCAGCGCGCTCACCGCGGCGGCACCGTCGTGCAGGGTGGCCAGACCGGCTGCCGCCGCGATGCGGACCTCCCGATTCTCATCGCCGGTGGCGGTGACAACTCCGTCGACGTCGTCCACCGACACCAGCGCCCGCACCGCCTCGATGCGCACCCGATGATCGGGATCGGTGGAGCGCGCCGCGGTATTGGCCGGTGTCGCCGGCCCGTCGCGCGGCGAGCAGATAGACCGCGGCCGCCCGAACCACGCTGTCGCCGGACGTCAGGTGGGCCCGGGCGGCCTCGGCGCCGGGCAGCACTTCGACCAGCTCCCGGATCCCGTCGGCGCTGGTCCGGCGCACCGACGCGTCGGTGTCGTCCAGCGCGGCGAACAGCTCCGGCGCGCAGCCGTCCGGGGTGTGCTCGGTGAGCGTGGCCACCGCGGTTCGTCGCACCCCGGCGTCGGCATCGGCCAGGTATGGACGCAGATCATCGATCGTCGGCTCGTCGAGAGCAAGGACCTCGGCGATACGCGGGGACGGCGGATCGAATGCTGTTGCGGTCTGGGCGATTCGGGACCAGGTGGTGGCCGGTGCTTGCCCGCCGACCAGCGGTGGCTGCTGCACCTGCTGGACGGTCTGGTCCGTCGGCGGCAGGCCGTCCAGCTCCGGAACCGAGATGAAATACGGGGCCACCGGACGCTTGAGAAACACCATTTCGCCCGTCGGCGTCTTTTCGCAGGTTGAGGTGATAGCCCCACTCGCTGTCGTCGCGGCCCGGCAGGTCGGCCCGATCGTGGTAGAGGCCCCAGCGCGATCGGTACGGGTCAGCGAGGACCGGGCGGCCATCTCGGCGCAGTCCCGGATGAACGACACCTCCACCGCCCGCATCAACTCGTGCGGGGTGCGGGCGCCCATGTCGGCGATCTCGCGGCGCATTCGGTCGAAGGTGCGCACCGCGATCGACAATCTGGCGGCCGTCTTCGGCGGTGCTACGTAGTCGTTCGACGAAGCGCCGGAGCTTAAATTGACCTGGTGCCGGCCGTCGGGGTGGGCGATGAATGTAGATCAGCCGCGCGCGTGGCGCAGTTGGTCTTGTAGTTGCCAGCGCTCGACTTCCGCGCAGGTGGACGCGGCGCGCGAACTGCGACACCGCTGAACGAAGGCCGAATCATGTAGTTGTGCGGAACGGCCAGACAGAATCGCCGGCGGCGTAGAAGCCGGGCACCGTGGCGACGGCAGCGCCGTCAATCTACACCCGCAGTGGAACGACCAGCACAAACCGATTCGGAAGATATGCATCTCGACGTCGTGGAGCGTGAGTTGTGACCCTGAACTAAGGAGGTGCCGCGGTGGCTGATTCGGCGGTGCGGCAGCATGTTCTCCAGCGCGGTCAACGTTCTCGTTGGGCAGGAGCGTCAATCGAGGTAGATGGTCCGCGGGCGGAGTCGATCCGCTTTTGATCTTGGCCATCATCTGCCCCTACGAGAACCGCAGTCCACGAACCGTTCGCCGTCGGAGTGACCGGTAGCCGCCGAACGGGTTGCGATACGCGCAGGCGGACCGTGCCACAGCCTGATCAGCGGATCGACCTGGAAGCAATTCGAGACCGGCAACTGAGCGCCGCGCGACAGGCCATCGAGTAGCCGTCGCTGGCGTTGGTGGATCTTGAAGGTGCCGTACAGGTAGCCGATGTGGGCTGTTCGATTCCGCACGCCGGGTCGCCAGGATCACCGCCTTGGCGCCGACGGTGACGAATTCGCCGGTGCGCCAGTTCAAGCCGCGGCCCCGACGGCGACCTTCCGAAGTGAGACCGGCACCGGCATCAACCGGCTTCGATGCGGACCATCACCCGCATGGAGCGTCGCCGCAGCACCAGACAGCGACTTTTCGACGTCCCTCGCCTCTGCATCGGGAGCACGTAGAAACCGAACCGCGTAACTCGCTATGCGTACTCGCCGTGCTCTGCTCCTGAATTTCACGTAGCGCTTCAGCCGCTGCACCATGGCAAACCCCAGGCGGCGGTCAGACATGGTGCGCCGGTCGACGATTCCGTCGTTGGCGTGGTGATCACTGCATCATAGTCCTCGGCCGGCCTTGCCGGATGACGGCGTCGTCGACCCCGTCGATACCCATGGCCAGCGCGCCGTAGTGCTGAATGCTGTAGCTTTCTCCAGGAGCAGGACCTGGTGCTGCGCTGGCGCCCGACAGTGCGGCCATGGTGCTGCAGTGCCGCCGCCGACGACGAGCATGGATGAATCAGCCGGACCGGCGTGAGATCGGAATCGATCACCGAGGTAGAACGGCATGATCAACGGTGACGGCGCCGGTCCGGCAGCGTGCGGCGCACGGTCTATACCAGACCGTCCATGTGCATGAACGCTTCGCCGGTGTCGGGGTCGATGGCCAGCGAGTCCAGCAATAGATCTTGACGCACAGGCGACAGCTGTCAATAACAGCGATCTGCATCAACGCCGACCGGTACGTCGGCGCGGTCTAGTCGACCAGCGTCAGCGCGTCGACCAGAACATGTCGCCGGCGATGGCGATCAGCGTATCCACGCACAACAGACGTATTCCAGGTCAACCGGCTGCAATCGTCGAGGTGGCGAGCGATTCCAGCACGAGCAGCGCCGCGCCGTCGGAACCAGCAGGGTCGCGGCGGAGTGCGCGTCGGCGGCGATGGCCTCCAGCGCCAACGATGCCGAGCCAATGCCGATCGTCTAACCCGCCGATCAACGCGAACAGGTCTGCTCGCTGAGGGCTCTCCAGCGGGTGAGCAGGCTACCCCGGACCTGAATCGGGGCAGCCAGGTAGGTCATGCTCAAGGCTGTAGCAGCAGGTCGCCGAGCAACGCAGCAGCAAATTCGTCTGCGCTGCAACCTAATTCACCCAACGCGGCCAACGCTGCCGCGCGTACCAGCGGATCGTGGATCGGCGACGAGCGCGCTCACCGCGGCGGCACCGTCGTGCAGGGTGGCCAGACCGGCCGCCGCCGCGATGCGGACCTCACGGTTCTCATCGCCGGTGGCGGTGGACGACTCCGTCGACGTCGTCCACCGACACCAGCGCACGCACCGCCTCGATGCGCACCCGATGATCGGGATCGGTGAGCGCGCCGCGGTATTGGCCGGCGTCGCCGGCCCGTCGCGCGGCGAGCAGATAGACCGCGGCCGCCCGAACCACGCTGTCGCCGGACGTCAGGTGGGCCCGGGCGGCCTCGGCGCCGGGCAGCACTTCGACCAGCTCCCGGATCCCGTCGGCGCTGGTCCGGCGCACCGACGCGTCGGTGTCGTCCAGCGCGGCGAACAGCTCCGGCGCGTAGCCGCCCGGGGTGTGCTCGGTGAGTGTGGCCACCGCGGTTCGTCGCACCCCGGCGTCGGCATCGGCCAGGTATGGACGCAGATCATCGATCGTCGGCTCGTCGAGAGCAAGGACCTCGGCGATACGCGGGGACGGCGGATCGAATGCTGTTGCGGTCTGGTCGATTCGGGACCGGGTGGTGGCCGGTGCTTGCCCGCCGACCAGCGGTGGCTGCTGCACCTGCTGCACGGTCTGGTCCGTAGGCGGCAGGCCGTCCAGCTCCGGAACCGAGATGAAATACGGGGCCACCGGGCGCTTGAGAAACACCATTTGCCCGTCGGCGTCTTTTCGCAGGTTGAGGTGATAGCCCCACTTGCTGTCGTCGCGGCCCGGCAGGTCGGCCCGATCGTGGTAGAGGCCCCAGCGCGATTCGGTACGGGTCAGCGAGGACCGGGCGGCCATCTCGGCGCAGTCCCGGATGAACGACACCTCCACCGCCCGCATCAACTCGTGCGGGGTGCGGGCGCCCATGTCGGCGATCTCGCGGCGCATTCGGTCGAAGGTGCGCACCGAGATCGACAATTTAGCAGCCGTCTTCGGCGGTGCAACATAGTCGTTGACGAAGCGCCGCAGCTTGTATTCGACCTGGGGCTGCGGCGGCCCGTCGGGGTGGCGCAGTGGCCGGTAGATCGGCTCGTGGCGTCGCGCAGTTGGTCTTCCGGGAGTTGTTGTGGCGCCTCGACTTCCGCGCAGGTGGACGCGGCGTGCGTACCGGCGAGATCGCCGAACACGAAGGCCCCGATCATGTAGTTGTGCGGAACACAGGCCAGGTCGCCGGCGGCGTAGAGACCGGGCACCGTGGTGCGGGCATGCTCGTCGACCCACACCCCGGAGGCGGAATGACCACTGCACAAACCGATTTCGGAGATATGCATCTCGACGTCGTGGGTGCGGTAGTCGTGACCCCGGTTAGCGTGGAAGGTGCCGCGGGTGGGCCGTTCGGTGGTGTGCAGGATGTTTTCCAGCGCGGTCAACGTCTCGTCGGGCAGGTGCGACACCTTGAGGTAGATGGGTCCGCGGGCGGAGTCGATCTCGCTTTTGACCTCGGCCATCATCTGCCCCGACCAGTAATCGGAGTCGACGAACCGTTCGCCGTCGGAGTTGACCTGGTAGCCGCCGAACGGGTTGGCGACATACGCGCAGGCGGGACCGTTGTAGTCCTTGATCAGCGGATTGACCTGGAAGCACTCGATACCGGACAACTCCGCGCCCGCGTGATAGGCCATCGAGTAGCCGTCGCCGGCGTTGGTGGGGTTCTCGTAGGTGCCGTACAGGTAGCCCGACGCGGGCAGGCCGAGTCGCCCGCACGCCCCGGTCGCCAGGACCACCGCCTTGGCGCCGACGGCGACGAATTCGCCGGTGCGCGAGTTCAGGGCCGCGGCCCCGACGGCCCGCCCTTCCGAAGTGAGCACCCGCACCGGCATCAGCCGGTTTTCGATGCGGATCTTCTCCCGCATGGAGCGTTGCCGCAACACCCGGTAGAGCGCCTTTTTGACGTCCTTGCCCTCCGGCATCGGCAGCACGTAGGAACCCGACCGGTGCACCCGGCGCACCGCGTACTCGCCGTGCTCGTCCTTCTCGAATTTCACGCCGTAGCGCTCCAGCCGCTGCACCATGGCAAACCCCCGGGTGGCGGTCTGATACACGGTGCGCTGGTTGACGATTCCGTCGTTGGCTCGGGTGATCTCGGCGACGTAGTCCTCGGGCTCGGCCTTGCCCGGGATGACGGCGTTGTTCACCCCGTCCATACCCATGGCCAGCGCGCCGGAGTGCCGCACGTGAGCCTTCTCCAGGAGCAGGACCTGAGCGCCGCGCTCGGCGGCCGACAGTGCGGCCATGGTGCCCGCGGTGCCGCCGCCGATGACCAGCACGTCGCAATCGAGCCGGACCGGTGTGAGATCGGGAATCCGCATCACCGTAGGAGATACGGCATGTTGACGGTGACGGCGCCGGTCGGGCAGCGTGCGGCGCACGGGCCGCAATACCAGCACTCGTCCACGTGCATGAACGCTTTGCCAGTGTCGGGGTTGATGGCCAGCGAGTCCAGCGGACAAATCTCGACGCAGAGGGTACAGCCGTCGATACACAGCGACTCGTCGATGGTGACCGGAACATCGGCCCGGTTATTGTTGACCAGCGTCATGCGTTGCTCCTAAACATGTTGCCGCGCATGGTGATTCGGTCTCCACGCATACGGATGTATTCCAGGTCAACAGGTCTGCCGTCGTCGAGGCTGGTGAGCCGTTCCAGCATGAGCAGCGCCGCGCCGTCGGGAACCTGCAGGGTCGCGGCGGAGTGCGCGTCGGCGGCGATGGCTTCCAGCGCCAACGATGCCGAGCCCAGTTGCTGCCCGCTCACCTGCTCGATCAACGCGAACAGGTCTTGCTTTTCTAGGACGCTTTCCAGCGGGTGGTGCAGGATCTCGGACCCGATATCGGGCGCGAGGTAGGTCACGTCGAGGCTTAGCGGCAGGTTGCCGAGGTAACGGAGTCGCTCGATGAAGACCGCCGACTCGCCGGGTTCCAACCGCAGCCGGCCGGCCACCGACGGCGGCGCGGCCACCGGCATGGCGGCGCGCACCTCGTTGCGGATGCCGCCCAGGTTCTTGAAGGTTTCCTTCAGTCCCAGCAGCGCGTCGAGCCCGTGGTCGTACTTGCGCTGAGCGACGTGGGTGCCGACCTTGGGACCGCGCTCGATCAGCCCCTCGTTTTTCAGGGTGGTGAGCGCCTCGCGAATGGTGTTGCGCGACACGAAGAATTCGGCCGCCAACTCACTTTCCGGCGGAAGGCCGTCGGGGTAGGCGCCGGCATGGATCTGCTGGCGTAATACGTCGGCGACGCGGCGCGCACGGTCGGCTCTGGGACCCCGGATCGGTACAGCTACACCCACGTCGTCACGCTAACGGTTCTTTGCGCGCCAATCCGGGGTGCGAACAAGGCTCCAGCAACCCCCGCCGGAGCATTACGCCACCAGCGCTTCTCTGGCGACCAGCGCAAACGCCCGGCGGTGGTGCTATTGCGCCATCGCGGTGGCGAGCCCGTCTTTCCGATCCCGGTGAGCCGAATCCGCGGCTGAAGGTTCCAACCCGGACGCAAGCAACCGGCACGGCACCAGCGGTACCGCCGCCAACGGAAACAACCCGCACAGCACCCAGGCCGCTGGATATTCGGCGGCCGCCATCAGTGAGCCGAACAACGGCGGTCCGGCGGCAGCCACCATTCGCTGAGTCGTGTTCTGCAAGCCCAGCGCGCGTCCACTCCAGAACGGGCCGGCGAACTCGGTGATTGCGGTGGCCTCCAAACCGTTGTCGAGCACCGCGATCAACGAAGTCGACAGCATCAGCACAACATCCCATCTCGAGCCGATGCTGTCGGTGAACGCCAGCAAGAACAGGGCCAGAGCCGCGGCGATGGCGATCGCACGGACCGGACGCATGCGCGAGCCGACGCGATCGGACCAGCGCCCCACCGCGACTCGTCCCACGGCGCCCAGTACCTGAGACAGGGTGACGAAACCTCCGGCCGCAGCAGCCGACCAGCCGTGGCGATCCATCAGCCAGACGATGACGAAGGTCACCGTGATGGTCTGGGGCATCATCAAAAGACCGGCCACCGCGTGGATTCGCCATAGCACAGCCGATCTCCGATACGGACTGGCCAGTTCCTGCTCGGTTGCCGCGCTGCGGGCTTTCCGCGGCGGATCGGCGATCCAGATCGCGCTGGCCGCCGCCGCCATCGTGCAGATCAGCGCGACGAACATCAGTCCTGGATGAATGCCTCGCTGGGAAAGCTTCGGTATGACCAACGCACCCAGCGCGATTCCCAACGGTTGGGCGGTCTGCCGGATGCCCATCGCCAGGCCGCGTTGCCGCGTCGGGAACCACGCGGACACCAGCCGCCCCCCGGCGGCGTTGCAACTCGCCGCGGCCATGCCACCCAGGAACAGATAGACCCCTGTCCATACCAACGACGAAGCCGACGCCGCGGCGCAGGTCGCGACAGCGGTGAGCGCAGAACCCATCGTCAGCACGATCCGCTCGCCAACGCGATCCAGCACATAGCCCCACAGCACCAGCGTGAGCACCATTCCACAACTGGGCATCGATGCCAGCAGACCGGCGTCCGTCAGCGATATGCCGCGGCGCACCCCTGGCGACGAGATCAGGAACGCAGCGCCATTGATGAAAAGAAACGAGCTCGCCGTTACGCCCAGCGAGACGAACAAGATTGACCACCGGCCCACGCGGGGTTGAGGCGTGCCGTCCGCGGGATTCGTCATAAACGAAATAGTGCCAGCGCATTTCAGGTACTCGCCGCCTCGAGGCAGGTCAGCGCATTGAATGCTCAGGAAATTCCAAGATGATGCTTGGCTTTGGACAGCGATCACACTTCATCTTGCATGCGAAATGCTTTGGCGGCGTTGCTATCTCATGACGAAGACGTAATTGGCGCTGCGCCCGAAATTCACAGCGAGTTCTTAGGCCGCAGCGTGATCGCTTAGTCCATAGCCTAAATTCGTTGGTATATAAGCACTTAACGAATTCGTTACCTGATCCGACGCCGACGGGCTCCGTACGCAAAAGCGCTGGTCACTATCGATCTCAGCGATTTCTCAACGAGGCTGCCGTATAACGAAGCACCGCAACACTTCTCAACGATTTCTCAGCGGTCCGCCCGTAAAGTGCGGCGCCGTCGCCGGGTTCAGACGTCTTCGCTGACTGCCCGCACGGCGCTGTCACCGTTTCGTGTCGACACATCTGAGGAGATTTCGAAGACCGGGACGGCGGCACCGACCGCGGCCGTGGCCGCATTCCGTTGCGCCTCCATCCGGGCCAGGGCCTCCTCGGTGAACACCGACAACCCAAGCTCGTGGTTGTAGCCGTGGATCTCCTTGACGTCGAGCTGGGCCAGGAAATAGACGATCTCCTTGGACACCACCTGCCCCGGAACCAGCACCGGGAAGCCCGGCGGATACGGCACCACGAACGTGGTGGACACCAGCCTCTTCCCCTCGGCGAGCCGCCGGCCGACCGTGCCGATCAGCACGTATTCGCGGTCGGCTTCTTCGTATCCGGCATAGAATGCCGCCCGCATGTCGCCAAACGAGCACTCGTCCACGGGACGGAACGCGATGTCGAACTCGCTGAAGTCGGGAAGGTGCGGCAGATCCTCGGTGATCTCCTCCACTCGCCGCTCGTGCAGTTTCCAGTCGGCCGCACTGGCCGCTTGCTTCTCCCGGTCGAAATCGGTGGCCACCCGGCGCAGCACGTCGAGCAGATGGTGCACGCTCGACCACGTGACGCCGATGGTGAAGATCAGCAACACGCTGTTGATCGAGGTCTTGTTGATCTGAATGCCGAAGCGGTCCATCAGGATCTTCTCGCGGAAGTCGTACCCGTTCATTCCCGTGTTACCGAGAAACAGGGTGACCCGCGTCGGGTCCAGCACGAACTGATCGGAGCGCCACGCCTCGTTCCACTCGGCCAGTGCGCCCTGCCTGACCTCGCGGTAGGAGCTGACCGCCGAGGCCCGGAACTCCTCGGGTACCAGGTCGGACTCGTCGAGGATGCGAAACCACTTGCTGATCAACCGGTCTTTGCGGACGCGGTGCCGGAACACCAGCGCCATGTCGTAGACCTGCCGGACCAGCTGGAAACCTTCCATGTCGACCTGCCGGCGAGCCAGGTCCAGCGAGGCCAGCAGCTGCTGGTTCGGCGACGTCGAGGTGTGCGTCAAGAACGCCTCACCGAACGCGTCGCGGGCGCGGGAGTTGAAGTCCTGGTCGCGCACGTGGATCATCGACGCCTGCCGAAACGCCGACAGCGACTTGTGCGTCGAATGCGTCGCGTACACCCGGACCCGCGCCCGGGCCGGGTCGGGCAGCAGCCGGTGATTGACCCACTCCGACCGCGGGATGCCTTCCATCGACGCGGCCCAATCCCGGTATTCCTCAGCGTATTCCGGCGACTCCAAGGTCTGCTCGAGCCGCTCCGCCGACACCATGGCGGTGCGCTGCCGGGCCCACGGCACCGCGGTGGCGAACGCGTACCAGGCCTCGTCCCACAGGAAGCAGATGTCGGGCTTGATCGCCAGCACCTCCTCCATCACGCGCCGGGGGTTATAGACCACGCCGTCGAAGATGCAGTTGGTGAGCAGCAGCATGCGTACCCGGTGCAGCTGCCCGGCCGCCTCCAGGTCCAGCAGCGTCTTCTTGATGGTGCTCAGGGGCACCGTGCCGTAGATCGCGAACTGCGGCAACGGGTATGACTCGAGATACAGCGGATACGCGCCGGCCAGCACCAGACCGTAGTGGTGCGACTTGTGGCAATTGCGGTCGATCAGCACGATGTCGCCGGGCCGGGTCAGGGACTGCACGACGATCTTGTTCGCCGTCGATGTTCCGTTGGTGACGAAGTAGGTGTGATCGGAACGCCACGTCTTCGCGGCCTTGTCCATCGCCTTCTTGATGTTGCCGTGCGGGTCGAGCAGCGAGTCCAGTCCACCCGAGGTGGTCGAGGTCTCGGCCATAAAGATGTTGCGGCCGTAGAACTCCCCCATGTCCTGCAGCGATTTCGAGTTGAAGATGCTGGCGCCGCGCGCGATGGGCAGCGCGTGGAACTGGCCCACCGGCGCCTGTGCGTAGGCGCGCAGCGCGTCGAAGAACGGTGTGGAGTACCGATTCCGCAATCCCGCGATCACCGTGCTGTACAGGTCGGTGACGTCGTTGAGCCGGTAGAACGTTCGGTCGTACACGTCGGGCTCGTCGTCGTTGCCCGCCGCGATCGACTCGTCGGTGAGCAGATAGAGGTCGATGTGTGGCCGCAGTTCCCTGATCCACTCGCCGCATTCGACCCAGTCCTGGGCGCATTCGCTGCTGACCGCGTCGTCGCTGGCTCCTAGCAGCGTGTTCATCAGCGGCACCCGGTCGCGGGAGCGCAGTGGCAGGTCGTGGCGGATGATCGCGGCCTGGATCTCACCGTTGAGTGCGACCGCGGTGATGGCGTCCTCGACGCTGGGGGCGACCAAGACCTCGAACTGGATGTCGTCGGACGGGTTGCGCAGCGCC
This sequence comes from uncultured Thermoleophilia bacterium, assembly GCA_963742605.1. Taxonomy (GTDB): domain Bacteria; phylum Actinomycetota; class Thermoleophilia; order Gaiellales; family Gaiellaceae; genus PALSA-600. The sequence goes on from CAVUNA010000009.1 coordinate 220,335, forward strand.
CGCAGGCTTTCGGCCAGGCAGTCCGGGGCCGTGGACGGGGCATCGTCGGCGAGCAATACCGTGTAGAACTGCTGCTGTTTGGCCTGAGCCACCAGCTCCTGATCGGCCAGCGGCGCCGAAGTGTCGAAAAGCGCTGTGCGATCGCCATATTCGCTCAGCAGTCGCACGGCCAGCGACACCTCTTCGTTGAGCCGCACCGTGGACAGGCTCTCCAGGTGAGCGCGGAAGTCGCCAGGTTCGCTGCGCCGGGGTACAGCCAGTACCGCTCGTAGGCGCCGATGCGGTCCATCAGTCGCTTGACGCGAGCCAGGTCGTGAGCCTTGTCCAGCCCGGCGAGGTCAACCTCGGCGAGGTGCCGGCATGCGTCGTCGAGCAGGTTCCACGTGTCGATGCGCGTGTACGACGGGTTGGCCACCGCCGCCAGCGCGGAGACTCGAAGCCGCCGCGGGCGGGCACCGTTTCGATTCATGTCGTCACCTGTCCTTGGTGCATTCGTAAGTATCGCGCGCGGGACGCAAATAGTTACCGGGTACTGGTCGTCCGCAGGCGCGATCGATCGCGGCAGCTGGGACGTGGCACCGGGTTTCCATCATGGGACAGCAACCATTGTGTCCCGCTTGCGCGGCCCGCGCGGCGGTTTGCCTACCCGGGCTCAGAGCGACCGGAGCAGGCGGTCAGTCATCCGCCTCGTCGTCATCGTCGGCGATCCGGCCTCTGTCGCGCGTGCTTTCCACCCACCGCAAAACCGGAAGCTCCCAGCGTCGCGCGGGCAGCTCGGTGACATCGGCCAGCGAGCGCACTACGCCCTGCGTCAGGCCCATGAGCGCCGCCATCACCGGCAGCAGCGGCTGCAGCGGCTTGGCCGCCGTTCGAACCGTGCTGATCCGATTCGCCACCACCACGCGTTCGATGCAGTGGTAGAGCCACGCGCCGACGCCCAGCGCGAAGATCGATGTCGCCGACGCGACGATGGTCCATCCGTACGCAGCACACACCACGGCGCCTATGACCACCGCGCCGGCCAGGAACGCGGCGAGGGAGGCACGCAGCTCGAGGCTGCTCAGTTGGGGCCGGTTCATGAGGCGCCTTTCCGGATCGCCCGGGCGGCCGCGCGGATCTGCGGCGTCACCAGCATGACCTGGCCCAACACGCCGTTGATGAAGCCCGGCGATTCGTCGGTGGACAGCTCCTTGGCCAGTTCCACGGCCTCGTCGACGGCGACCGGCTCGGGCACGTCGTCGGAGTACAGCAGCTCCCACACCGCAACCCGCAGGACGGCGCGGTCCACCGCCGGCAGCCGGTCCAGCGTCCAGCCCTGCAGATGCGAGGTGATCATGTCGTCGATATGCGCGGCGTGCTCGCCCACCCCGCGCGCGACAGCGACGGTGTAGGGGTTGAGTGCCGCGACCTCGGGCTTGGCCTCGGCCAACGCGGTACGGACGTCGACCACCTCGACCGGGCTCAGGCCGCGGGCTTCGGCTTCGAACAGCAGGTCGACGGCCCGCTTGCGGGCCTGGTGGCGTCCCTTTACGGGCTTGGCGGGCTTATCGCCTGGCATGGTCAGGCGTTCACGCGTCCCAGGTAACTGCCGTCGCGCGAATCCACCTTCAGCTTGTCCCCGGTGTTGATGAACAGCGGCACCTGGATCTGCGCGCCGGTCTCCAGGGTGGCCGGCTTGGTGCCCGCGCTGGAACGGTCGCCCTGCAGGCCCGGTTCGGTGTGGGTGACCTCCAGCTCGACCGTCACCGGGAGCTCGAGGTACAGCGGCGATCCGTTGTGGAAGGCCACCTGCACCGGCATGCTCTCCAACAGATAGTTCGCGGCGTCGCCGACCAGAGTCTCGGGCAGGTGGTGCTGTTCGTAGTCCTCGCTGTCCATGAACACGAAGTCCGTGCCGTCGCGGTACAGGTAGGTGGTGTCACGGCGGTCGACGGTCGCGGTCTCCACCTTGACGCCGGCGTTGTAGGTCTTGTCGACGACCTTGCCCGAGAGCACGTTCTTGAGCTTGGTGCGCACGAAGGCCGGGCCCTTGCCGGGTTTGACGTGCTGGAACTCGGTGATGGTCCACAGCTGCCCGTCGATGTCCAGGACAAGTCCGTTTTTGAAGTCAGCAGTGCTTGCCACGGTCTTCTAAATCTCCGATCTAGTACAGATGGTGTGAAAACTTGGTGTCGGCCGCGCGGCGCCGCCGCGGGCGTGTGAAATCACGCTCATCGCCGCCCATGATCACGTCGTGCCAGAGCGGGCACCCCGTAGAGATTACCCGTGCCCGGCGGCACGCGTCCCGCACCGACCTCAAGGCCGCCTCGGCGAACGTCCAGTAGTGCACTACTGACCCCTCGTTCTCCGGAATGGATGAGAATTCACTCGCCGTCCCGGAGGCGGTCGCCGCAGCGTCGGGCGGACTTGTCGAGCGGCTTCACGGCATGGCGGGCACCCCCAGTGCCGCGGGCCAGCCAGGTCCGGTCCCTTCCGGCCCGGCAGGCGGCGACGTCGGCTTCGCCGGCGCACGAGGCCATGGCGGCGCCGGCTCCCCGTAACTTCCGGCGGCCTCTGCCGGGCGGCTGCCGCAGCTTCTGCTATGGCGTTTCGGACGCCTTCCGGGGCGGTCGCGGAACCAGGCGCGGCACCCGGTCGATGACGCCCTGGTATTCGGGCCGGCGCTCGAGGCTGCGTTTCTCCATCATCGGGATGCTCGCGCCGAGGAACATCGCAACCATGGCGAGCACACCGACGCCGAGCCACCACGCGTCGCGTGGCGACGCTGCAACTCCGAACAACGCCAGGGCGAACCAGAAGCTGATCTCGCCGAAGTAGTTCGGGTGGCGCGACCAGCCCCACAGCCCGCGATCCATCGCCGCGCCGGGTCGGCGTTCGGCAACGAAGCGATGCATCTGCACATCGGCGACCAACTCGAGAGTCACGGCCGCGATTCCCACCACGAAGGCGATCCATGCCAGCCACATCAGGCCTATGCCGGGCCGAGTCACAGCGACATACACCGGCAACATTCCGAGGAAAACTTGCACCGTCGGGATCAGATGCAGCCCGAACAGATCGGCCAGGAACTCCCAGCGACCGGCGCTGTCGCGCAGTATCGGATAGCGCCAATCCTCGTGGTGCAGACCGGGAAACCCATATGCCCAATTGGCCGTCAAGCGGATCGCCCAGTAGAGCACCACGATCGCGACCAGCCAGCAGCGCAGCGAACCGACGCCGAGCCCGCCCGCATGCCACCAGTAGAACAACAACAGCGGGGGGATAACGCTCCAATAGGCGTCGTAGAAGCTCGAATTCCCGTAAGCGCGGCTGAAGGCGAACACCACCAGGGTGGCCAGCACATCGGCGATGAACGCATCGAGCCAGGGCCTCCCGGTGCCGGGGCCCCACAACAGCCAACCCGCGGCCACCGCGACCGCGACAACGTAGGCACCCGCGACCAAGGCAAGCGACCGGGTCTTAGTCATCGTTAGATCAGGGTGACCAGTTCCTTGGGGAACCGCGTCAACAATTCCGGCGTGTGCCCTTCATCGGCCACGACCAGCGTGTCCTCGATCCGCACACCGCCGCGTTCGGGCAGGTAGACGCCCGGCTCCACCGTCACCACCGAACCGGCCAGCAGCGTGCCGGCCGAGGTCGCGCCGATTCCGGGCGCTTCGTGGATCTCCAGGCCGACGCCGTGTCCCAGACCGTGCCCGAAATTCTCCGCGTAGCCCGCGTCGGCGATCAGCTTGCGCGCGGCACCATCCACGTCGCGCAACTCGGTGCCCGGATGCAACGCCTCCCGGCCAGCCCGCTGCGCGTCGGCGACCAGCTGATAGATCTCCAGCTGCCAGTCGGCGGCCTTGCCGAGCACGAAGGTGCGGGTCATGTCGGAGTGATATCCGGCGACCAGCGCGCCGAAGTCGATCTTGACGAAATCGCCGGTGGCCAGCACGGCGTCGGTCGGGCGGTGGTGCGGGATTGCCGAGTTCGGCCCGGCGGCCACGATCGTCTCGAAGGAGATCGCGTCGGCGCCGTGGTCGAGCATCAGCGATTCCAGCTCGCGGGCCACTTCCTTTTCGGTGCGGCCCGGCCGCAGGCCGCCACGATCGATCAGGTCGCCCAATGCGGCGTCGGCCGCCTCGCACGCCAGCCGCAGCAACGCCAACTCGCCGGCGTCTTTGATCTCCCGCAGCCCCTCCACGGTCCCCGACGCCCGCACCAGCTCCGTCGAGCCAACTGCGTCTTTGATCGCGTCTTGGATGGCATCAAAGCCGTCCACCGTGACCACGTGGCTCTCGAAGCCCAGCCGGCTCACGCCGTCGGCGGCGGCCCGACCGGCCAGCGACCGCCCGACGGCCCGTTCGATGACGACCTCGAGCCCGGGCGCCTGTTGCGCGGCCTGGGTGCGGTACCGGCCGTCGGTGGCCAATACGGGCTCGCGGTCGTCGGCGAACACCAGCAACGCGCCGTTGGAACCGGTGAAGCCCGACAGGTAGCGCACGTTGATCAGGTCTGTGACCAGCATCGCGTCCAGCCCGGTGGCCTCGATTGCCGATTTGAGATTGTGTCGACGCTGGGAATGTGTCACAGGTCTTGACGCTACTCGCTACGCTGAGACTCCATGAGGGACTGGATGCTGCGCGGATTGGTGTTCGCCGGTGCGATGGTTGTGCTCCGACTGGTTCAGGGGGCACTGATCGACGCATGGCAGACGCAGTCGGGATTGATCAGCATTGTGCTGCTCCTGATCTTCGTCGTCGGCGTGGCCTTCTGGGGAGTCAGGGACGGCCGGGCCGACGCCACGGCGAATCCGGATCCGGACCGTCGCGGGGACCTGGCGATGACCTGGCTGCTCGCCGGCTTGGTCGCCGGGTTCCTCAGCGGCTTGGTGTGCTGGCTGATCGCCATGTTCTACACCGCGATCTACACCGGTGGCCTGCTCAACGAGGTGACCACGTTCGCGGCGTTCACCGCGCTCATCGTGTTCCTGCCCGGGGTCATCGGTGTGGCCGTCGGGCGGTGGCGGGTGGATCGGCAGTACGAGAAGGAACCGGAGAAGCACCACGGGCCTGGCGAGCGCGCGGCCGACACCGACGTGTTCTCCGCCGTTCGTTCCGACGACTCCCCCACCGGTGAGATCCCGGTCGACAAGGGCGCCCAGGCTCCGACCGAGCAACGTTCGGCGGTCGCCACAGCGGAGCGTGAGGCACCCACCGAAACGATCGCCACCGGTGCGAGCGAGGCGCCCACCGAATCGTTCAACCTGCCCACCGGCTCATGGGGCTCGTCCGGTAGCGAGGACAAGACCGAGGTGATCCGGACGCGTGACGCCGGCGAAACACCGAAGAAGGATTAGCTACTAGCCAGGTAGCGCAGGGCGAGCAGATAGCCCTGCACCCCCAGCCCGACGATCACACCGGTTGCGACCGGGCTGAGGTAGGAGTGGCGCCGAAACTCTTCGCGCGCATGCACATTGGAAATGTGCACCTCGATCAAGGGTGCGCTCAGTTCCGCGCAGGCGTCGCGCAGCGCCACCGACGAGTGCGTGAAACCGCCCGCGTTCAGGATCACCGGTTCGCCCGCATCGGCGGCCTGGTGGATCCAGTCCAGCAGTTCGGCCTCGCTATCACTTTGCCGCACAACCACTTTGAGCCCAAGCTCGGCAGCTTCGCGTTCGATCAGCGACGCCAGCTCATCGTGGGTGGTACTGCCGTAGACATCCGGCTCACGCTTGCCCAGCCGGCCCAGGTTGGGGCCGTTGATGACATGCACGGTCATGACGCACCAACTTCGCTATAGGCGGCCGCCAGCAGCGTCGGGTCGGGTCCCGCCAGCCGACCCGGCTTGCCCAGTCCGTCGAGGACCACGAACCGAAGCACGCCGGCGCGAGTCTTCTTGTCGCCGGCCATGTATTCCAGCAGTTCCGGGAAGGCATCGGCGTCGTAGCTGACTGGCAGGCCGATCGACTGCAGGATGGTGCGGTGCCGCAGCGCCGTCGCGTCGTCGAGGCGTCCGGCAAGCCTGGCCAGCTCGGCGGCGAACACCAGGCCCACCGACACGGCGGCGCCGTGTCGCCACTGGTAGCGCTCGCGACGCTCGATCGCGTGCGCCAAAGTGTGCCCGTAGTTGAGGATTTCGCGCAGCTCGGATTCTTTCTCGTCGGCGGCGACGACTTCGGCCTTGACCTTGATCGCCCGCACGATCAGCTCCCGCAACACGTCGCCCTTAGGGTCCAGGGCGGTCTGCGGGTCGGCTTCGATGAGGTCCAGGATCATCGGGTCCGCGATGAACCCGGCCTTGACCACTTCGGCCATCCCGGCCACGATCTCGTTGTGCGGCAACGTTTCCAGAGTCACCAGATCGGCCACCACGGCGAGCGGCTGATGAAACGCGCCGACCAGGTTCTTGCCGGCCTCCGTGTTGATCCCGGTCTTGCCGCCGACGGCCGCGTCGACCATGGCAAGCAGCGTGGTGGGCACGTGCACGATCGAGACGCCGCGCAGCCAGGTTGCCGCGGCGAAGCCGGCGACGTCGGTGGCGGCCCCGCCGCCGAGGCTGACTATGGCGTCTTTGCGGCCAAGTCCGATGCGGCCCAACACTTCCCAGATGAATCCCACGACGGGCAGGTCCTTGCCCGCTTCGGCGTCCGGGATCTCGACGCGGTGCGCGTCAACTCCCTTGCCGGCCAAGTGGTTTCGGATCGCTTCTGCGGTTTCGGCCAGCACCGGTTGATGCAGGATCGCGACCTTGTGCCGACCGGAAAGCAGTTTGTCGACTTCCCCGGACAGGTCCCGGCCGATGATCACCGGGTACGGCGGGTCGACGGCCACCTGCACGGTGACCGGTGCGTGGGGGTCGGTCATTGGGCGGCCTGCGCTGATTCTGAAGCCGGTGCCTGCAGCCGGGACACGATGTAACGGACCACGGCCCCGGGATTGCGACGGTTGGTGTCGACCCGCATGGTTGCGACGCCGCGGTACAGCGGAGTCCGATCTGCCATCAGGGCGCGGTATTTCGCGGCGCGGTCGGGCCCGGCCAGCAGGGGCCGCACGGTGTTGCCGCCGGTACGCCGCACGCCCTCGTTGGCATTGATCTCCAGGTAGATGACCGTGTGCCCGGCCAGCGCCTCGCGCACCCCCGCGCTGGTGACCGCGCCACCGCCGAGCGACAGCACGCCGCCGTGCTCGGCCAGTGCCGCACGCACCACGTCCTCCTCGATGCGCCGGAATTCCTGTTCCCCATCGGCGGCGAAGATGTCGGCGATGCTCCGGCCGGTTCGCTGCTCGATGGCCACGTCGGTGTCAAGCAGGTCGACGCCGAGCGCCTTGGCCAGCCGCCGCCCGATGGTGGACTTGCCCGAGCCCGGCAAGCCGACGAGTACCGCTTTGGGTGCCATGGCTACGAACCTGACGCCCGCGCGGCGGGCGCTTTCCGCTCGGCCACCGCGTGCCGGTAAGCCTCGATGTTGCGGCGGGTCTCGGTCAACGAGTCGCCGCCGAACTTCTCCAGCGTCGCCCGGGCCAGCACCAACGCGACCATGGTTTCGACCACGACGCCCGCGGCCGGCACGGCGCAGACGTCGGAGCGCTGGTGAATCGCGACGGCCTCGTCTCCGGTCGCCAGGTCGACGGTGGCCAACGCCCGCGGCACGGTGGAGATCGGCTTCATCGCCGCGCGCACCCGCAACGGCTGGCCGTTGGTCATCCCGCCTTCCAGCCCGCCGGCCCGATTGGTCGAACGGATCACCCCGTCGGGACCGGGATACATCTCGTCGTGGGCGTGGCTGCCGCGGCGGCGCGCGGTCTCGAAACCGTCGCCGATCTCCACGCCCTTGATCGCCTGGATACCCATCACGGCGCCGGCCAGCTGGCTGTCCAGCCGGCTGTCTCCGCTGGTGAACGATCCCAGCCCCACCGGCAGGCCCAGCGCCACCACCTCGACCACCCCGCCGAGGGTGTCGCCGTCCTTCTTGGCCGCTTCGATCTCGGCGATCATGGCTTGTTCGGCCGCCTTGTCGAATGCGCGGACCGGGCTGTCGTCGATGGCGGCCAGGTCTTCGGCCCGCGGCGGCGGCCCGTCGTAGGGCGCCGACGGGCCGATCGCGATGACGTGCGAAAGCACCTCGACACTGAGCGCCTGGCGCAGGAACGCGCGCGCGACGGTTCCGGCCGCCACGCGGGCGGCGGTCTCGCGGGCGCTGGCCCGCTCCAGCACCGGCCGGGCGTCGTCGAAGCCGTACTTGAGCATCCCCGCGTAGTCGGCGTGGCCTGGCCGGGGCCGGGTCAGCGGTTCGTTGCGCGCGCTGTCCGCCAACTCCGCCGGGTCGACGGGGTCGGCGGCCATCACCGTTTCCCACTTGGGCCACTCGGTGTTGCCGATCTCGATCGCGATGGGACCGCCCAGCGTGACGCCGTGGCGCACCCCCGACAGCATGGTGACCGCGTCGCGCTCGAACTTCATCCGCGCGCCGCGCCCGTACCCGAGACGGCGTCGGGCCAGCTGGTCGGCGATCTCCGTGGACGTGACCCCGACGCCGGCGACCATTCCCTCGACGACGGCCACCAGCGCTCGGCCGTGCGATTCCCCAGCGGTGATCCAACGCAACACCCGAGCATTCTCCCACGCCGCGGGGGCGCCCCTTCCGAGCTGTTGACTTTGCGCTGGCTGCGGGGATGTTCGAGTGAGGCGCACGGCCAGCGCAGAGTCAGCGCTGCGTCAGAGCGTCCCAGGCGTGCCGGACTCGGTTGATCACGTCGTAGGGCCGGTGTCGCGAGACCACCCTGATCACGGTCCAGCCGATTTCGGCGAGATACTCCTGCCTGTCGACGTCGGTGGCGTACTGGCGTGGATCCGTCCAATGCTGTGCACCGTCATATTCGACCGCAAGCATGATGTCGTCCCAGCCCATATCGAGGAAGTACCGGAGAAAACCGTCGGGGCCCAGCACCGGGATCTGGGTCCGCGGTTTGGGGAAGCCGGCGTCGATGAGGAGGAGCCGCAGGCAGGTTTCCCTCGGCGACTGAGCTCCGGGGTCGACCAGACCCAGCGCCACCTCCAGTTGGCGCAGGCCACGCGCATGTCGGTGGTTGCGCGCAAGCGCTTCAACGTCTCTCACTTTGAAGTCGGTGGCCGCGGCCAGCGCATCAAGGGCGGCGACGGCGCGGCCTAGGGTTCCGCGTCTGCCGATGTCGAAAGCGGTGCGCTCCGGTGTCGTCACGCAAAGACCGTCAAGCGTCTGGAATTCGTCAGTCAACAGCAGGTCGTGGCGCGTCACCACGCCTTGCGGCGCTCTCGCATTACGCCAGATCAATTCGACCGGCGGATCGTCGTCGACCCACCTGGCGCCGTGCAGCGCAGACGCCGCGGCACCCGCTACCACCGCCTCCCGATGCGACCACAGCCAGGCAGCCATGGCGCGTTGTTGCAGCGACGGCCCGACCCGTTTGTCCAGGTAAACGTTCGGCATGATCGTCCGGTAGTACTTGCGCAGCTCGTACCAGCTGAGTTGCCCAGCGGCAAGCGCCTCGGCGCCAACGAAGGGTCCGCGGCCATGCAACATGCGCGCATGGTGGCAGTCCCCACCGACACCGCGATTGACTCTGCATCCACCGCGCAAAAGATCGAGCTTGGGCTCAAGTGATCGCTGCAACACCTGATTATTTCAAGGGGTGTTGCTGGATGGCCTTTCGTGGTCATGGTGTGAAGTTGGACGTCGAGGTGGCGGCGGCGGTTCGGGAGGAATTCCGGAAGGCGCTGCAGTCGGGTTTAGCGCCGACGGCGGCGGCGACGGTGGCCGGGGTATCGGGTGCCACGGGCCGCAAGTGGGCCAAGGCTGCGGGCTATCAGCGCAATCCCAAGCACTGCGGCACGCGGTATTCGCCGCAGGTCAAGAAGACATTCTGGGGGGCGCTGTGGTCGGGATCGACTCCGACACAGGCTGCGGTGATTGCCGGCGTGTCAGAAAACGCTGCACGCTGCTGGGTCGAGCAGGCTGGGTTCGTGCCAAGAACACCTTTTCCCGCTGGGCTCGAACGTGTTGTGGCGGGAGGGGGCTCGTTGTCGTTCCTGGAGCGCTGCCGTTTGGAGGAACTGCTCGAAGCCGGACATTCGCAAGCCGCGGCCGCGCGGCTGCTGGGGCGAGATCGCTCGACGATTGGCCGGGAAGCTCGACGCGGAGCCACGAGTTCGGGTTACCGCGCACGGGTCGGCCAGGACGCGGCCGATGCCAACGCCAAACGCCCGAAGCCACGCAAGCTGGACACGCACCCGGCCCTGCTCAAGCAGGTTGTGCGACGCTTGAGAAAGCGCCACAGTCCAGAGCAGATCGCCAACCGGCTGCGCGAGGATTTCCCCGATGATCCGGAGATGTGGGTGTCACACGAAACGATTTATCAGGCCATGTACGTGCAGCCCCGCGGTGAGCTGGCGCGACTGGTCAAGACCGCGCTGCGTAGTGGCCGGACACAGCGAAAACCCCAGGGACGCCGCACAACTGATAATCGTGGCCAGTTGCGGGACATGATCAACATCAGTGAGCGGCCCGCCGAGGCTGATGACCGCGCGATTCCGGGCCACTGGGAAGGTGACTTGATCGTGGGCGCTCACGGTGAATCCGCGATCGGCACCCTGGTAGAACGCACCACTGGATTCGTCATGTTGCTGCATCTGCCCGACGATCACACCGCGGCCACCCTCGCCGAGGCGATCACGGCCAAGATCCCCGAAATCCCCGAAATCTTGCGACGCTCGCTGACCTGGGACCAAGGCCGCGAAATGGCCTTACACACCCAGATCACCGAGGCCACCGGCCTGCCGATTTTCTTCTGCGATCCCCACACTCCCTGGCAGCGCGGCACCAGCGAAAACACCAACGGACTCCTACGCCAGTACTTCCCCAAAAGCACTGACCTGTCCTTTCATGGCCCCGGGATCCTGGACAACGTCGCCGCCGAACTCAACGCCCGACCCCGCAAACGCCACAACTGGCGCACCCCCGCCGAAGAACTCGACCGACTACTGTCAGACCCGTCCGCATTTGTTGCAGCGACCGCCTGAATCCAAGGCCTAATCGGCACTCTGGTCGCAGTCTCGATGCCCTGGGTGCTTTACAAACATGCTATTTTTGTCTAGACACAAGACGCAGAGCCATATATTGTCAAATCATGAACAAAGACGTTTTGCATGTGACGGGAGAGCCTGCAACCGAATGGCGCGACAAGAAGCGCTACCTGTGGCTCATCGGACTGGTGGCCCCGACGGCGTTGTTCGTGATGCTGCCGATCATCTGGGGCCTGAATCGGCTCGGCTGGCAGGCGCGGCACAGGTCTGGTGGTGGATCGGGCCGATCCTGCTCTATGTCCTGTTGCCGGTGCTCGACCGGTTCTTCGGACCCGACGGGCAGAATCCGCCGAGGAGGTCGATGGAGCGGCTGGAGAACGACAAGTACTACCGGTACTGCACCTACATCTACATCCCGTTCCAGCTACTCAGCGTGGTCTTGGGCGCTACCTGTTGATCGCCGCGGGATCTGTGCTGGCTGGGCTCCGAGACAGGATCAGCCGGCGGGCTGGGCCTGGTCGGCAAGATCGGTGTCGCGCTGTCGCCGTCGGAGCGCTCGGCGGCGTCGGTATCAACACCGCGCACGAGATCGGTCACAAGAAGGACGCGCTCGAGCGGTGGCTGTCGAACATCACCCTGGCGCAGACCTGTTACGGTCACTTCTACATCGAGCACAACCGCGGTCACCATGTGCGGGTGCCACACCCGAGGACCCGGCGCGCGCCCGCTTCGGTGAGTCTCTGTGGAGCTTCTTGCCCCGCAGCGTTGTGGCAGCTTGCGCTCGGCCGGGAGCTGGAGGCGCAGCGCATCCGCCGGCTCGGACAGAACCCATGGAGCCCCAAGCACCGCATCTCGATGCACAACGACGTGCTCAACGCCTGGCTCATCTCGGTGGTGTTGTGGGGCGTGCTGATCGCGGTCTTCGGCCCGGGTGATCCTCCGTTCGTGATCTGCAGGCGGTGTTCGGATTTTCAGCTTCTTAGAGACCGTGAACTACCTCGAGCACTACGGGCTGCTGCGGCAGCACAACGAGAACGGTCGTTACGTAGCGCTGCGCGCCCGTGCACAGCTGGAATTCCGACCACATCGTGACGAACCTGTTCCTGTATCACCTGCAACGGCACAGCGACCACCACGCCAACCCGACCCGTCGCTACCAGACGCTGCGCAGCATGGCGGGCTCGCCCAACCTGCCCAGCGGGTACGCGTCGATGATCTCGCTGACCTACTTCCCCCCGCTGTGGCGCAAGGTGATGGACCACCGGGTGCTCGACCACTACGACGGCGACATCAGCAAGGTCAACCTGCAACCGACGCCTGGCCCGGAAGCTGCTGGCCCCCCACGGGGTGGCGGCATGAGCGCCGCGTATCGGTGCCCGGTGTGCGAATACATCTACGACGAGGCCGAAAGGCGAACCCAGGGAAGGCTTTCCGGCGGGCACCGGCTGGGAGCAGGTTCCCGACGACTGGTGCTGTCCCGACTGCGCGGTGCGCGAGAAGCCGGATTTCGAGGAGTTCGTTCGATGACGATGCGCGCCGCCTGAGCGGCGCGAGGAGGAATCGGACAAAGAGATTGGAGTAACTCAATGAGCGACTACAAGCTGATCAGTGCGCCCAGTGCGGCTTCGAGTACGACGAGGCGCTGGGCTGGCCCGAAGACGGCATCGCGCCGGGCACCCGCTGGGACGACATCCCCGACGACTGGAGCTGCCCGGACTGCGGCGCGGCCAAGTCGGACTTCTTCATGGTGGAAATGGCACGTCCGTGACCGATACTGTCGCGCCTGTGAAGCGGACTCCCTACGCCGAGGCCTCACGGGCACTGCTGCGGGACTCCGTCTTGGACGCGATGCGCGACCTGCTGCTGACCCGGGACTGGTCGTCGATCACGCTGTCGGACGTGGCCCGCGCGACGGGCATCAGCCGGCAGACCATCTCCGACGAGTTCGGTTCGCGGCAGCGCCTGGCGCAGGGTTACGCCCTGCGCCTGGCCGATCGCCTGGTCGACACCATCAAAGGCACCATTGAAGCCAACGTCGGTGACATCCACGCCGCGCTGCTGCAGGGTTTTCGGCAGTTCTTCGCCGAGTCGGCGGCCGATCCGCTGGTGATCTCGCTGCTGACCGGCGTCGCGAAACCAGATCTGCTGCAGCTCATTACCACCGACAGCGCGCCCATCATCACCCGCGCCTCGGCGCGACTGGTGTTGGCGTTCAACCAGACCTGGGTCGCGATCAGCGACGAGGACGCCGGGGTGATTTCGCGGGCCATCGTTCGGTTGTGCCTGAGCTATGTGTCGATGCCACCCGAATCCGACAATGACGTCGCCGCGGACCTGGCCCGGTTGTTGGCGCCGTTCGTGGAGCGCCACGGGGTGATCGACTCAGGGCCTTAAATCGCACCGACTAGAGTGGCGGCGGAAGAAGATACCCAGGCTAAGTAAAAGGATGAGCCCGCCCATGACGACGACCGAAAGTTCGCTCACCGCCGACGTCCGCAACGGCATCGATTTCAAGGTCGCCGACCTGTCGCTGGCGGATTTCGGCCGTAAGGAACTCGATCTGGCCGAGTACGAAATGCCCGGCCTGATGTCGCTGCGCGCGCGAATGCGGAAGCGAGCCGCTCAAGGGCGCGCGCATCTCGGGCTCGCTGCACATGACGGTTCAGACCGCTGTGCTGATCGAGACGCTGGTCGAGCTGGGCGCCGAGGTCCGCTGGGTCTCGTGAACATCTTCTCCACCCAGGACCACGCCGCCGCGGCCGTGGTCGTCGGCAGTCACGCACCCCGGAGGAGCCCAAGGGCGCGCCGGTGTTCGCGTGGAAGGGCGAGACGCTGGAGGAGTATCTGGTGGGCCGCCGAGTAGATGCTGACCTGGCCGGGCGAGCCCGCGAACATGATCCTCGACGACGGCGGTGATGCCACCATGCTGGTGCTGCGCGGTGCGCAGTACGAGAAGGCCGGTGTCGTCCCGCCCGCCGAGGAAGACGACTCCGCGGAGTGGAAGGTCTTCCTGAACCTGGTGCGCAACCGCTTGGAGACCGACAAGGACAAGTGGACCAAGATCGCCGAGTCGGTCAAGGGTGTCACCGAGGAGACCACCACCGGCGTGCTGCGGCTCTACCAGTTCGCCGCGGCCGGCGACCTGGCCTTCCCGGCGATCAACGTCAACGACTCGGTCACCAAGTCCAAGTTCGACAACAAGTACGGCACCCGGCACTCCTTGATCGACGGCATCAACCGCGGCACCGACGCGTTGATCGGCGGCAAGAAGGTCCTCGATCTGCGGCTACGGTGACGTCGGCAAGGGCTGCGCCGAGGCGGTGAAGGGCCAGGGAGCACGGGTCGTCGTCACCGAGATCGACCCGATCAACGCGCTGCAGGCGCTGATGGAGGGCTTCGACGTCGTCACCGTCGAGGAGGCCATCGGCGACGCCGACATCGTCGTCACCGCGACCGGCAACAAGGACATCATCTCGCTGGACCACATGAAGGCGATGAAGGACCACGCCATCCTGGGCAACATCGGCCACTTCGACAACGAGATCGACATCGCCGCGCTGGAACGCTCCGGCGCGACCAAGCTCAACATCAAACCGCAGGTCGACCTGTGGACCTTCGGCAACACCGGCAAGTCGATCATCGTGCTTTCCGAGGGCCGGCTGCTCAACCTGGGCAACGCCACCGGGCACCCGTCGTTCGTGATGAGCAACAGCTTCGCCAACCAGACGATCGCCCAGATCGAGCTGTGGACGAAGAACGACGAATATGACAACGAGGTGTACCGCCTGCCCAAGCACCTCGACGAGAAGGTGGCCCGCATCCACGTCGAGGCCCTCGGCGGCCAGCTCACGAAGCTGACCAAGGACCAGGCCGAGTACCTCGGCGTCGACGTCGAGGGCCCCTACAAGCCGGACCACTACCGCTACTGATCTCTTGTCGCCGAGTGTGACTGCACAGTCACGTTCGGCGGCGAGTGTGACTGCAGCGTCACGCTCGCGGGAGTCGCGGGCTAGGCTCGCGCCGTGCTGATCGCGATCGAAGGGGTCGACGGCGCCGGCAAGCGGACGTTAACCGAAGGGTTGCGGGCCACGTTCGAAAAGGCCGGGAAGTCGGTGGCCACGCTGGCGTTCCCGCGCTACGGCCAATCGGCGACCGCGGACATCGCGGCCGAAGCGCTGCACGGTCAGCACGGCGACCTGGCGTCGTCGGTGTATGCGATGGCCATGCTTTTCGCGCTCGACCGCGCCGGCGCGATCGAGGAGATCGAGGCGTTGCGGCATGACCACGACGTGGTGATCCTGGATCGTTACGTCGCCTCCAACGCGGCCTACAGCGCGGCGCGCCTCCATCAGGACGCGGCGGGGGAGGCGGTCGCGTGGGTTGGCGAGCTCGAATACCACCGGTTCGCGCTGCCCCGACCCGACTGGCAGGTGCTGCTCGACGTTCCCCACGAGCTGGCCGGCCAGCGCGCCCGCAGCCGCGCCGACACCGAACCGGGCCGCGTGCGCGACGCCTACGAACGAGACGACGGACTTCAGCAGCGGACCGGCGCGGTGTACGCGGGTCTGGCCGCCGCAGGGTGGGGCGGGCGATGGTTGGTCGTCGATGCCGCCGTCGATCCGGACCGGTTGGCAGCCACTTTCGCGTCCGGATAGCACAGAATCTGTCACGATTTGGCGCTATCGGGCACGAAACGCCCGTGTGGTGCGCCGACTTTGTCCCGATCTGGTGACACCATGGACTCCATGAGGCAAAGGATTCTCGTCGTCGATGACGACGCTTCGCTGGCCGAGATGCTAACCATCGTGCTGCGCGGGGAGGGTTTCGACACCGCAGTCATCGGCGACGGCACTCAAGCCCTGACTGCGGTGCGCGAGCTACGCCCCGATCTTGTGCTGCTGGACCTGATGCTGCCCGGCATGAACGGCATCGATGTCTGTCGGGTGCTGCGCGCCGACTCGGGCGTTCCGATCGTCATGCTCACGGCCAAGACCGACACCGTGGACGTGGTGCTGGGCCTGGAGTCGGGCGCCGACGACTACATCATGAAGCCCTTCAAGCCGAAGGAGCTGGTGGCCCGGGTGCGGGCACGGCTGCGCCGCAACGACGACGAGCCCGCCGAGATGCTGTCCATCGCCGACGTCGAGATCGACGTGCCGGCGCACAAGGTCACTCGCAACGGCGAGCAGATCTCCCTGACACCGCTGGAATTCGACCTGCTGGTGGCGTTGGCGCGCAAACCGCGGCAGGTGTTTACTCGTGATGTACTGCTCGAACAGGTGTGGGGATACCGGCACCCGGCGGACACCCGCCTGGTCAACGTGCACGTCCAGCGTCTGCGGGCCAAGGTTGAGAAAGACCCTGAGAACCCGACCGTGGTTCTGACCGTTCGAGGAGTGGGATACAAGGCCGGACCTCCGTGATCCGCGGCGGCGACGCCGCTTGCGGGGGACGTCGCGATGCTGAGGAGTGCCGAGGTTGATTTGGGGCTCTCGCCAACGCACTCGTAGTCGTTGGG
This sequence comes from uncultured Thermoleophilia bacterium, assembly GCA_963742605.1. Taxonomy (GTDB): domain Bacteria; phylum Actinomycetota; class Thermoleophilia; order Gaiellales; family Gaiellaceae; genus PALSA-600. The sequence continues at coordinate 236,896 of CAVUNA010000009.1, forward strand.
GGCGCACCGGCCCTATGGCCAGCGCCGTGGGTGCGGTGAGCCGAGCCGTGGCCATTGCGTGGCGCCGATCGCTGCAACTGCGAGTCGTGGCGTTGACCCTGGGACTGTCGCTGGTCGTGATTTTGGCGCTCGGCTTCGTGCTGACCAGCCAGCTCACCAATCGGGTGCTCGACGTGAAGGTCAGGGCCGCCACCGAGCAGATCGAGCGCGCGCGCACCACGGTCAGCGGGATCGTCAACGGTGAGGAGACGCGGTCGCTGGACAGCAGCCTGCAGCTGGCCCGCAACACGCTGACCTCGAAAACCGACCCCGGCCTCGGGCGCCGGGCTCGCCGGTGCGTTCGACGCGGTGCTGACGGTGCCGGGTGACGGCCCGCGCGCGGCCAGCTCGGCCGGGCCCGTCGATCAGGTGCCCAACGCTTTGCGTGGCTTCGTCAAGGCGGGGCAGGCGGCCTACCAGTACGCCACCGTGCACACCGAGGGCTTTTCCGGGCCGGCACTGATCGTCGGCACGCCGACGTCATCGCAGGTGGCCAACCTCGAGCTCTACCTCATCTTTCCGCTGAAGAACGAGCAGGCCACCGTCACACTGGTGCGGGGCACGATGGCCACCGGCGGCCTGGTGCTGCTGGTGCTGCTGTCCGGCATCGCGGTGGTGGTGTCCCGGCAGGTGGTGGGACCGGTGCGGTCGGCATCCCGGATCGCCGAACGTTTCGCCGAGGGGCATCTGTCCGAACGGATGCCGGTGCGCGGCGAGGACGACATGGCCCGGCTGGCGTTGTCGTTCAACGACATGGCCGAAAGCCTGTCCAGGCAGATCGCCCAGCTCGAAGAGTTCGGCAACCTGCAGCGCCGCTTCACCTCCGACGTCAGCCACGAACTGCGCACCCCGCTGACCACCGTGCGCATGGCCGCCGACCTGATCTACGACCACAGCGACGATCTGGATCCCACGCTGCGCCGGTCCACCGAGCTGATGGTCAACGAGCTGGACCGCTTCGAGACGCTGCTCAACGACCTGCTGGAAATCTCCCGGCACGACGCCGGCGTGGCCGAGCTGTCGGTCGAGGCGGTCGACCTGCGCACCACGGTGAACAGCGCGCTGGGCAACGTGGGCCACCTGGCCGAGGACGCCGGCATCGAGCTGCAGGTGGACATGCCCACTGAAGAGGTGATCGCCGAGGTTGACCCGCGCCGGGTTGAGCGGATCCTGCGCAATCTGATCGCCAACGCCATCGACCACGCCGAGCACAAGCCGGTGCGGATCCGGATGGCGGCCGACGAGGACACGGTCGCGGTCACGGTGCGCGACTTCGGGGTTGGGCTGCGGCCGGGGGAGGAGAAGCTGGTGTTCAGCCGGTTCTGGCGTTCGGACCCGTCGCGGGTGCGGCGCTCCGGCGGTACGGGGCTGGGTCTGGCGATCAGCGTCGAGGACGCGCGGCTGCACCAGGGCCGGCTGGAGGCCTGGGGTGAGCCGGGCGAGGGCGCCTGCTTCCGGCTGACGTTGCCGCTGGTTCGCGGTCACAAGGTCACCACCAGTCCGCTTCCCATGAAACCGATTCCGCAGCCGTCCGCACCGCAGGACGGGGACCGTCAGCGCCAGCCCGAGCCCGCCGAGCGGAGCGGGTAGATGCGCAGAAAACTCCTGGCATTGCTGATGCTGCCGGTGTTGCTCGCCGGCTGTGCCGGCATACCCAGCTCGTCGGCCCCGCAGGCGATCGGCACCGTCGAGCGGCCGGCGCCGTCGAACCTGCCCAAACCGACCCCGGGCATGGATCCCGACGTGCTGTTGCGTGAATTCCTCAAGGCCACAGCCGATCCCGCGAACCGGCACCTGGCGGCGCGGCAGTTCCTTACCCAGTCGGCGTCCAACGCCTGGGACGACGCCGGCAGCGCCCTGCTGATCGACCACGTGGTGTTCGTGGAAACCCGCGGCGCCGAAAAGGTTTCGGCGACCATGCGGGCAGACATCCTGGGCTCGTTGTCCGACATCGGGGTGTTCGTCACCGCCGAAGGGGTGCTGCCGGATCCGGGCCCGATCGAGTTGGTCAAGACGTCCGGGGGCTGGCGCATCGACCGGCTGCCCAACGGGGTGTTCCTGGACTGGCAGCAGTTCCGGTCGACGTACAAACGCAACACGCTGTACTTCGCCGACCCGACCGGCAAGACCGTGGTTCCCGATCCGCGCTACGTCGCGGTCGCCGACCACGATCAGCTCGCCACCGAGCTGGTCTCCAAGTTGCTGGCCGGGCCGCGACCGGAGATGGCGCACACGGTCCGCAACCTGCTCGCGCCGCCGCTGCGGCTGCGCGGCCCGGTCACCCGCGCCGACGGCGGCAAGAGCGGGATCGGGCGCGGCTACGGTGGTGCGCGGGTCGATCTGGAGAGAACTGTCCACCACCGATCCGCACAGGCCGGCAACTTGCCGCGCAGATCATTTGGACGCTGGCCCGGGCGGACATCAGAGGGCCCTACGTGATCAACGCCGACGGCGCACCGCTGGACGACAGGTTCGCCGAAGGCTGGACCACCTCCGATGTCGCCGCCACCGACCCGGGCGTGGGCGACGGCGCGGGCGCCGGCTTACACGCGTTGCTCAACGGGTCATTGGTCGGGCTGGACGGTCAGCGCGCCACCAACGTGCCCGGAGCCTTCGGACGCATGGGCGACCAGACGGGTGCCGCGCTGTCGCGCAGCGGGCGCCAGGTGGCCTCCGTGGTGACGCTGCGACGCGGCGAACCGGACATGGCCGCCTCGCTGTGGATCGGCGATCTCGGCGCCGAGGCGGTCCAATCCGCCGACGGGCACAGCCTGTCGCGGCCCAGCTGGTCACTGGACGACGCGGTCTGGGTGGTGGTCGACACCAACAATGTGCTGCGGGCGATTCAGGAACCGGCATCGGGCCAGCCCGCACGCATCCCGGTGGATTCGGCGGCGGTGGCCACCAGCTTCCCGGGGCCGATCACCGATCTGCAGTTGTCGCGGGATGGCACGCGCGCCGCCTTGGTGATCGGCGGCCAGGTGATCCTGGCCAGCGTCGAGCAGACCCAGGCCGGACAGTTCGCGCTGACCTACCCGCGGCGGCTCGGTTTCGGGCTGGGCACCTCGGTGGTGTCGCTGTCCTGGCGAACCGGCGACGACGTCGTGGTCACCCGCACCGACGCCGCCCACCCGGTGTCGTATGTGAACCTCGACGGGGTCAATTCCGATGCGCCGTCGCGCGGTCTACAAGTTCCGCTGTTGGGGATCGCGGCCAACCCGTCAACGGTGTACGTCGCGGGTCTCGAAGGCGTGCTTCAGTATTCGGCGTCCGTCGCGGAAAATGGGCGGGGCTGGTCGCCGGTGGCGGGGTTGACGGTGGCCGGGGCTGTGCCGGTGTTGCCGGGCTGAGCCAGGGGCTACCCTCGCAATGAGGAGTCGCCGCCCATGTCACCCAAAGTTCCCCGCCTGCGTTGGGATGATCCGTTCCGCGCTTTGGACATGCTGGGCTCGTTATGGTCGTCCACCGGGTTGCCGTCCGTCACCGATGGAGCGGCGCAGGCCGTGACGGTGCCGTACCGGACGCTGTTCTTCACACTGCAGCAGCTGCTCGTCGGCAAGCGAGTCACGATTCGGATGGGCGAGGTCGACGTGACGTTGACCGTCACCGAGCTGGACGCGGAGCTCGAGCCCGGCGGCTTGACCGTCGGCCAGCTGGGTGAGATCCGGGTGGCCGCAAGCGATATCGAATGGAGCGACCAACACCTGCAGCGCGCCGTGGCCGTCCTGCGCAACGTGCACATCCGCCCGGGCATCCGCGCTGGTGATCGCCGCCCCGGTCGAATTGTCAACGGAGCTGCCGGCCAAGGTCTTTGACGACATGCTGCGTCAGGCGGCGCCGCGGCTGCACGCGCAGCTCAACGCCGACAGCACAGCGCAGCTGCACTGGGCGCGCCGACCTCGATTGGGAAGCCTCGAGGTCGACGTCGACGTGGTCGGGACGACCCTATGGGTCCGGCCGCGCGCGCTGCTCACCGGGCCCAAGCGCTGGAAGCTGCCGGAACGGACGCCCGCGCAGGCGGTGCCGCTGCCCGACTTGCCGCACGGGCTGCTGGTCACCGAGGTGGACCTGGGAGCGGAATCGCTGCACATCTCGGGGCTGCTGCCGGAGTGGCGGATGGACTTGCCGCTCAGGAATCTGGAAGACCTTCATCAGCCAGTTGAGCCAGGGCGCGCTCAGCTTCGCCTGGCCGTCGCTGTTCAAGACCGACTTCAAAACCGATTGATGTCACCCCCGCCGGTCACAATGGCGCCTATGCTCGACCTCATCCTGCCGCTGGAATGCGGGGGCTGCGGCGCGCCGGCCACCCGCTGGTGTGACGCCTGCACCACAGACCTCTCGGTCGCCGCGGATCAGCCGCACGTGGTGAACCCGCGCATCGACCCGCAGGTTCCGGTGTTCGCGCTCGGCCGCTACGCCGGTGCCCCAGCCGGGCGATCCTCGCGATGAAGGAACGTGGCCGCGGTGACCTCGTCGCGCCATTGGCCTGCGCGCTGGCCGTCGGCGTGCACCGACTGCTGGTGTGGGGCATGCTCGAGACGCCGCTGACGATCGTGCCGGCGCCGACGCGGCGTTGGGCGGCGCGCAGGCGCGGCGGCGACCCGGTCACCAAACTTGCCGTAGCAGCGGTGGCCGGGCATCCGGAGATCAGCGTCGTCCGGGCGTTGCGGATGCGCGCGCGCTGGCGCGCGACTCGGTGGGCCTGACGACGGCCGCCCGCGAGCGCAATGTCGCGGGCCGCATCCTGCTGCGCGGTGAGGCGCCCGGCACCGAAGTCGTGGTCGTCGACGACATCGTCACCACGGGGGCGACCGCGCGCGAGTCGGTCCGGGTCCTGCAGGCCGCCGGGGTCCGGGTGGCCGCGGTGTTAGCCATCGCGTTCGCTTGATTCGCCTGAGAACATGTGAAGAACTCGCAACAGCTCGGCCAAAGAGTGGCACGCCGGGGCGAACACGAGCTAACGTCGAAAACAACCTTCAGGGACTAATAGTGACCAATCGTCGCGCTTTAGCAGGTTTCCTCTGGTTGAGGCGCCACCCGGTAGGAGGTGAGTATTCGACCCCTTGCATCGGCGGGCTGCCTTGGCGGTGATCGTGACGTGAGCCGCTCCAACCCCCGTCGGCGCGTTCCTGATCAAAGCCGCCGCGCAACGCGCGCGTGACGTGAAAAGAGAAACGAGTTGTCGCGTATGGTCAAGGCCAATCGTGGAATCCAGTCAGGTTCTTGGACCGTGCGCCGGTGGGAATCGACGAAGCAACCGAACCGACCGACGCCGTCGAGCCGACCGCCGAGATCGTGTACAAAGGCCGCAACGTCGAGATCTCCGACCACTTCCGCATCTATGTCTCGCAGAAACTCGCTCGATTGGAGCGCTTCGACCGGACCATCTACCTGTTCGATGTCGAGCTCAATCATGAACGCAACCGTCGCCAGCGTAAAGTCCTGTCAGCGTGTCGAGATCACCGCGCGGGGTCGCGGGCCGGTAGTCCGGGGCGAGGCGTGTGCCGACAGCTTCTATGCCGCCCTCGAGTCGGCCGTCGTCAAACTCGGACAGCCGGCTGCGCCGCGGCAAGGACCGGCGCAAGGTCCACTACGGCGACATCGAGGCCGGTTTCCGTGGCCGAGGCCACCGCGGGCGCTCCCGGTGCCGGAGCAGGCGTTCAATCACGAAGCGACCGAGCCGCACGAACACGAAGCGGTTTTCCTCGACCAGGATCACGCGCCGGGCCGCGTCGTGCGCACCAAGGAGCACGAGGCCAAGCCGATGTCGGTCGATGATGCGCTCTACGAGATGGAGCTCGTCGGGCACAACTTTTTCTTGTTCTACGACAAGCAGACCGAACGTCCCTCGGTGGTCTACCGTCGGCACGCCTACGACTACGGCCTGATCAGACTCTCCTGAGGAGCGGCGGTCATCGCACGGTTGTCACCTACGATGGGAGTCGCCTCGTAGAAGAAGACTCCTACCAACAGGGGACATAGCTGTGCCTGTGCTGTCTAAGTTGCTGCGCCTCGGTGAAGGTCGCATGGTCAAGCGCCTCAAAAGGGTGGCCGACTATGTCGGCGCGTTGTCCGACGACGTCGAGAAGCTCAGCGACGACGAGCTCAGGGCCAAGACCGACGAGTTCCGCACGCGCCTCGCCGATGGAGAGACCCTCGACGACCTGCTGCCCGAGGCATTCGCCGTGGCCCGCGAGGCGGCCTGGCGGGTGCTCGACCAGCGCCCGTTCGACGTGCAGGTGATGGGCGCGGCCGCGCTGCACCTGGGCAACGTCGCCGAGATGAAGACCGGCGAGGGCAAGACCTTGACCTGTGTGTTGCCGGCCTACCTCAACGCGCTGGCCGGCGAGGGCGTGCACATCGTCACCGTCAACGACTACCTGGCCAAGCGCGACAGCGAGTGGATGGGCCGCGTGCACCGCTTCCTCGGGCTGCAGGTCGGGGTGATCCTGGCCCAGATGACCCCGGAGCAGCGCCGGGTGGCCTACCACGCCGACATCACCTACGGCACCAACAACGAGTTCGGCTTCGACTACCTGCGCGACAACATGGCCCATTCGCTCGACGACCTGGTGCAGCGCGGGCACCACTACGCGATCGTCGACGAGGTGGACTCCATCCTGATCGACGAGGCCCGCACGCCGCTGATCATCTCGGGTCCGGCCGACAGCGCGTCGAACTGGTACACCGAGTTCGCGCGGTTGGCGCCGCTGATGGAAAAGGACGTCCACTACGAGGTCGACCTGCGTAAACGCACCGTCGGCGTCACCGAACTCGGCGTGGAGTTCGTCGAGGACCAGCTCGGCATCGACAACCTCTACGAGGCCGCCAACTCCCCGCTGGTCAGCTACCTCAACAACGCGCTGAAGGCCAAGGAGCTGTTCAACCGCGACAAGGACTACATCGTCCGCGACGGTGAGGTGCTCATCGTCGACGAGTTCACCGGGCGCGTGCTGATCGGCCGCCGCTACAACGAGGGCATGCACCAGGCCATCGAGGCCAAGGAGGGCGTCGAGATCAAGGCCGAGAACCAGACGCTGGCCACCATCACGCTGCAGAACTACTTCCGGCTCTACGACAAGCTCGCCGGCATGACCGGCACCGCCCAGACCGAGGCGGCCGAGCTGCACGAGATCTACAAGCTCGGCGTCGTCAGCATCCCGACGAACAAGCCGATGATCCGCGAACGACCAGTCCGACCTGATCTACAAGACCGAAGAGGCCAAGTACATCGCGGTGGTCGACGACATCGCCGAGCGCTACGAGAAGGGCCAGCCGGTGCTGGTCGGCACCACCAGCGTGGAGCGCTCGGAATACCTCTCGCGCCAGCTCCAGAAAAGGCGCATCCCGCACAACGTGCTGAACGCCAAGTACCACGAGCGGGAGGCGGCGATCGTCGCCGCAGGCGGGCCGTCGCGGCGCGGTCACCGTGGCCACCAACATGGCCGGCCGCGGCACCGACATCGTGCTGGGCGGCAACGTCGACTTCCTGACCGACCTGCGCCTGCGGGCCCGCGGCCTGGACCCGTGGAGACGCCCGACGAGTACGAGGCGGCCTGGGACGAGGACGCCGCTGGTCAAGGAGGAAGCCGCCGCGGAGGCCAAGGAAGTGATCGAGGCCGGGCGGTCTGTACGTGCTGGGCACCGAGCGCCACGAGTCGCGGCGCATCGACAACCAGCTGCGCGGCCGCTCCGGCCGCCAGGGCGACCCCGGCGAGTCACGGTTCTACCTGTCGCTCGGCGACGAGCTGATGCGCCGCTTCAACGGCGCCAGCTCGAGACGATGATGACCCGGCTCAAGCTGCCCGAGGACGTGCCGATCGAATCCCGGATGGTGACCCGGCGATCAAGAGCGCACAGACGCAGGTCGAGCAGCAGAACTTCGAGATGCGCAAGAACGTCCTCAAGTACGACGAGGTGATGAACCAGCAGCGCAAGGTGATCTACGCCGAGCGCCGTCGCATCCTCGAAGGCGAGAACCTGCAGCAGCAGGCCACCGACATGCTGGTCGACGTCATCACCGCCTACGTCGACGGCGCCACCAGCGAGGGCTACGCCGAGGATTGGGATCTCGACACGCTGTGGACCGCGCTCAAAACGCTGTATCCGGTGGGAATCAGCCACGAGGACCTCACCCGCCCAGACGACTCCGAGCGTGACGAGCTGACCCGTGACGAGTTGCTGGACGCGCTACTCAAAGACGCCGAACGCGCTTATGCCACAAGGGAAGCCGAGCTCGAGGAGCTAGCGGGCGAGGGCGCGATGCGTGAGCTGGAGCGCAACGTGCTGCTCAACGTCATCGACCGGAAGTGGCGCGAGCACCTCTACGAGATGGACTACCTCAAGGAGGGCATCGGGCTGCGCGCGATGGCGCAGCGCGACCCGCTGGTCGAGTACCAGCGCGAGGGCTTCGACATGTTCACCGCCATGCTCGACGGCATGAAGGAGGAGTCGGTCGGCTTCCTGTTCAACGTCAGCGTGGAGGCGGTGCCCGCCCCGCAGGTGGCGCCCGTGCAAGCGCCTGAAGGTTTGGCGGCACTGGGCACCGAGGACGCCGCGGACGAAGCTCCTGCGGCGGTGCGCGAAGAACCTCCGACGACGTTGCGCGCCAAGGGAATTGACGACGAAGCGCCCGCGCTGACCTATTCTGGCCCGTCCGAGGACGGTTCGGCGCAGGTGCAGCGCAACGGCGGCGGCGCCGACAAGACGCCGGCCGGGGTGCCCGCCGGGGCCAGCCGACGCGAACGGCGTGCCGCCGCGCGCCAACAAGGACGCGGCGCCAAGCCGCCGAAATCGGTGAAAAGGCGCTAAGCGCTAAACCGACGACGCTGCGGACGGCGCTTCTTGATCCGATCGCCAAACTATAGGGTTTCCCTGATGCAAGGGCAGTCTGAGCTGCCTAGCCTTGGCCCCATTGAATTCGTTTGCTACGACGCATTCAACTCGCTGTGTCCAAGGGGTGATGATGGCTTATTTGGTGGCGGTCCCGGAACTGCTGACTTCGGCGGCTCAGGATTTGGAAAGCCTTGGCTCGACACTGAATTCGGCGCATGCGGTCGCGGCTTTGCCGACGACGAGCGTGCTTGCCGCGGCCGCCGATGAGGTATCGGCGGAGATCGCGGCAGCGTTCGGCGCACACGGTCAGACCTATCAGGCGCTCGGTGCCCAGGCCGCGTCATTCCACCAACAGTTCGTGCGGCTCTTGAGCGGCGGCGCGACACAGTACGCCTTGACCGAGGCCGCCAACGCCAATCCGCTGCAGACCTTGGAGCAAGACGTGCTCGGCGCGGTCAATGCGCCCAGCCAGGCTCTCACTGGGCGACCGCTGATTGGCAACGGGGCCAACGGAAAGCCGGGGACGGGGGAAAACGGTGTTGATGGCGGCTGGTTGATCGGCAACGGCGGCAGCGGCGGTCAGGGCGCGAATGGCCAAAAGGGCGGTAACGGCGGCGCGGGCGGCTTGTTCGGTGGCAAGGGCGGGGCCGGGGGGAATGGAGGCGGCCAGCCATCCGGTGGGGTGGCGCTCGCCGGGGGCGCGGGAGGCAACGGTGGGGCCGGCGGACTGTTCGGCGGCGTTGGAGGGTCCGGTGGGGTCGGCGGCATCGGAAGCGAGGGGACGGGCGGCGGTCAAGGCGGCGCCGGCGGCGCGGGTGGCCTGTTCGCCACCGGCGGGGCCGGGGGATCGGGCGGGGTCGCGTTGAACGGCGGGGTGGCAGGTGCTGGCGGGCACGGCGAGGGCCGGCGGAAACGGTGGGCTGTGGGCACCTGGCGGCGCTGGCGGCGCCGGTGGAAGTTCCAACAACTCGGACGGCGGAGGCGGTGGCGCCGGCGGCAACGGCGGCACGCTGGGAGGCGACGGCGGAGTCGGCGGGACCGGCGGCGCCGGCGTCGTCGCCGGGAGTGGTGGCGCCGGCGGCGCCGCCGGATCCTTATCCGGCAGTGGCGGGGACGGTGGCGCCGGCGGCTTGGCCTCAACGACAACGGGCCAACCCAAGTGCGGTGACGGCGGTGCCGGCGGCAAGGCCGGGCTGCTCGGCAATGGTAGTACTGGTGGTGCGGGCGGGGAGACTCCCGCCGACGTGCGGGGCGGCGCCGGAGGGAAGGGCGGCAACGCGGTGCTGATCGGCGATGGCGGCAACGGCGGCAATTCCGGGTTCGAGAACGCACCGGGGAGCCGGCGGCTCGGGTGGGGTGTTGTTCGGCAAAGATGGGATTGACGGTCTACCGTTCGTGTAACCAGGCCAATCCAATTCGCGCCCGTCCGACGACGGCTCGGCGCAGGTGCAGCGCAACGGAGGCGCCGGAGCCAGCCGGCGCGAACGGCTTGCGGCTGTGCGCCGACACCCGCAAGCCGCCGAACTAGTCAGTATTGACTAGAGCCCGCGGGGCGAAAATGAGGCAAACGACCTATATGCGGGCGTGTCCGCGCCGCCGACAATTGGAGTCATGAAGCGTTACTTGACAATCGGTTATGGCGGGGCGGCTTACGCGCTGTTCCTAGTGGTCTTTTTGTACCTGGTCGGGTTCGTCGGCGGTTTCCTGGTGCCGCGCACCGTCGATCACGGGATCGCCGCGCCGATCGGGCAGGCGATCGTCGTCAACACGGCGTTGGTGGCTTTATTCGGCGTCCAGCACAGCGTCATGGCACGACCGGGGTTCAAGCGGTGGTGGACGCGATTCGTCCCGGCCGCGATCGAGCGCAGCACCTACGTGTGGCTGTCGAATGCCGTGCTGCTATTGCTCTATTGGCAATGGCGCACGATGCCGGCGGTCGATATGGCATGTGCAGCCTTCCGGCCGGCCGCTTGGTGGTGTGGGTGCTGTTCTGGCTCGGCTGGGCGATGGCGTTGACATCGACGTTCCTCATCAACCACTTCGACCTGTTCGGGCTCCGACAGGTGTATCTGGCGGCGCGCGAAAAGCCTTACACCAACCTCGATTTCCGCACCCGGTCGCTGTATCGGCTGGTGCGTCATCCGCTCATGCTCGGTTTCCTGATCGCGTTCTGGTCGGCACCCACGATGACGGCAGGGCATCTGCTCTTCGCGGTCGGCATGACAAGTTACATCCTGGTCGCGGTGCAGATGGAAGAGCGCGACCTGGTGGCCGAGCTCGGTGACCAATACCGCGATTATCGCCGCGATGTGCCGATGCTGCTACCTCGCCCACGCGGGCGCGCGCCCAAAGCGGCTGGCCAGCACTAGCTTTCGAGGAGCTGGGCGATCCGCTCCAACGTCGCGCGCATACCCTCGGCGGTCTTTTGGGGAATCGAGCCGCTGGTGATCATCCACTTCTGCTTGTCCTGCGACACGTCCCACGTTTCGCGCACCAGGGTGCCCTCGGGGGCGGCCTCGAGTTCGTAACGCCAGATGCGGCCACCGACGCGACCGCCGGCGAACGTCGTCTTCCACGCGATGCGGCGGTCCGGCTCGTACTCGATGACGGTGTTGGTCGTCCGGTAGGGAAGAAACAGTGTCTCCTTGCGGCCCCGCATCGCGATCCCGAACTTGGTACCCATCGACAACGGAACCGACGCTTCCGAAGCATGATTCACCGATTTCGTACCGTCGATGCTGGCATGCTTGCCCGCGTCGGCCACTAGCGCGAAGATCTTGTCGGGCGGCGCTTTGATGACGCGCTCGACGCTGACTGTGTTGCCGTCCATCCGCCAACCCTAGCGCGCCTCAAGTGTTATGAGACTGCCCGGTATCGCTTCCATCTCGAGGCATTCGCCCACCAAACCTCGGTATGTTGAGGATATGGATGTCAAGGAGGTGCTGCTTCCGGGCGTCGGCTTGCGGTACGAATTCACCTCTCGCACGGGTGACAGGATCGGGATAATCGCCAGGCGCGGCGGTGATTTCGACGTCGTTCTGTACACGCGTGACGATCCGGACCAGGCTCGGCCGGTATTCCGGCTCAACGACGAAGAGGCCGACGCCGTAGCCCAGATTCTGGGCGCGCCGAGGATCGCTGAACGGTTCACCGAATTGACTCGCGAAGTGCCCGGACTCGAAGCGGGTCAAGTCCACATCGGGCCGGACAGCCCGTTCGTAGACCGCCAGCTGGGCGACACACGCGCCCGCACCCGTACCGGAGCCTCGATCGTCGCAATCGTACGCGACGAGGATGTGCTCGCCTCGCCAGGTCCGGCCGAAGCACTTCGGGCGGGAGATGTGCTGATCGTGATCGGCACCGAAGAGGCTATCGCCGCCGTTCAACAGATCGCCGAAAAAGGCTGAGCCAGTGCAGATTTCGGGGGCGCTGTTATTCCAGCTCGGCGCCCTCCTGGCCGGAATTGCGGTGTTCGGCTCTGTCGCCCGCCGATTCGCGTTGTCCCCGATACCGGTCTATTTGCTGGCGGGTCTATCGCTAGGTAAAGGCGGCGTCTGGCCGGTGGCGGCGGCCGGCGAGTTCATCATGTCGGGCGCACCCATCGGCATTGTTCTGCTTCTGCTGACTTTGGGCCTGGACTTCTCCGCCACCGAATTCGCCAGCAGCATGCGACATCACCTTCCGTCGGCCGGTGTCGATATCGTCCTCAACGCCGCGCCCGGCGCCGTCGCCGGCTGGTTGCTGGGCCTGAACGGGACTGCCATCCTCTCCTTGGCCGGGGTCACCTACATCTCCTCGTCGGGTGTGATCGCGCGCCTCTTGGAGGACCTGCGCCGGCTCGGCAACAGGGAGACACCGGCCGTGCTGTCGGTGCTGGTGCTCGAGGATTTCGCGATGGCGGCCTACCTGCCGCTGCTCGCAGTGCTGGCGTCCGGTGGCAATTGGCTGCAGGCAGTGGCCGGCATGCTGGTGGCGGTCAGCGCTCTCGTCGGCGCGTTTGCCGCGTCGTTTTACTGGGGCCATCACTTCGGTCGGTTGGTCGCACACTCCGATTCCGAGCAGCTTTTGCTGAGAGTCCTGGGAATCGCGCTGATGGTGGCCGCATTGGCCGAGTCGCTACATGCGTCGGCCGCCGTCGGTGCGTTCCTGGTCGGTCTCACCCTGACCGGCGACACCGCTGACCGCGCGCGCAAGGTACTGGGCCCGCTGCGCGACCTGTTCGCCGCGATCTTCTTTCTTGCAATCGGCCTGCAGGTTGATCCGCAGGAGCTGCTTCCGATGCTTCCGGTGGCCCTGATCCTGGCCTTGGTCACTGCAGCGACCAAGGTGGCTACCGGGGCTTTCGCGGCCCGGCGCGACGGAGTGGCACGTCGTGGTCAGCTGCGTGCGGGGACCGCGCTCATCGCCAGGGGCGAATTCTCGCTGATCATCATCGGATTGGTCGGCGCCTCGATCCCCGAGGTGGCAGCGCTGGCGACGTCGTATGTCTTCGTCATGGCTATAGCGGGCCCGGTGCTCGCCCGGTTCACCGGTGGCCCGCTTCCACGGGGCGCGGCACCTGCCACCTGACGCGTCATCCGATGTGCAGGGCAACCACCTGCCAACGGCTGTCCGGCTTCTGTTCGACACGGCAGGCGATCGCGTGCAGGCGGTCACCGCGGCTGTAGCTGCCGAAGACCTCGGCCGCGGTCGCCGGGTCTCCAACTGCTTGAAGCCGCATCCGCCTCAGCACGGCGGCGCCGCCCCGTCCGCCCAGAGTTTGGCCGGCCGACAGCACCGAGTCGACGAGGCTGGGTGCCAGCAGCGGCCGCAGCTGGGCCGCGGGACGGCGCCGGTCGATGACTTCCAGCACCCGGCGCAGGGCGGCGTCGGCGAAGACCGCCGCCCGGCGCATGGACGGCGACATGACCTCGCGAGCCGTGGCGGCCCGCGGGTGCGGATTGCCGCGCTGGCCGGGCGCACGCGGGGCGCGGCGCCGCGACGTCGCGCGCGACGATTGCCGGCACTCGACGTTGCGGGTGGGCGGCTCGTACTCGGCGACGGGCGTGACTGCGAAGCTACTGGTCAATGGGCACTCTCCAACGCATCGATCGAACGGGAAGCCTGCAGGAGAGTGGCAGACGAGGGCTGTGCGGGTCATCATCGCACAAACGGGCCCGGCGCGTACCCGCCGCCACCGAGCTGTCGGCGGGCCCGAGCGTGCGGTTACGGTGGGCTCGCGCCCGCGACGAATCGACAAGGAGGACAGGGCCGTATGGTGACCCGGTTGTCCCCGGCAGACGCGGCGTCCTACCGGCTGGAGAACACGGCCGCCCCGATGTACGTCGGATCGTTGTCCATCCTGCGCCGCCCACGCGCCGGATTGAGCTACGAGACGCTGCTGGCCGCCGTCGAGCAGCGGCTGCCCCAGATACCGCGCTACCGGCAGAAGGTCCGCGGAGTGATGGTCGCCCCGATGGCCCGGCCGGTGTGGATCGACGACCCGGACTTCGACATCACCTATCACGTCAGGCGCTCGGCGCTGCCGTCGCCGGGCAGCGACGAACAGCTCGCACGAGCTGATCGCCCGGTTGGCCGCGCGGCCGCTCGACAAGTCGCGGCCGCTGTGGGAGATGTATCTCGTCGAAGGCCTGAGCAAAAACCGCCTCGCGCTCTACACAAAATCGCATCAAGCACTCATCAACGGCATGAGCGCGCTGGAGATCGGTCATGTCATCGTCGATCGCACGCGGCGTCCCGCGCCGTTCCCCGAAGACATCTGGATACCGGAGCGCGACCCCGGCAACACCCGGCTGCTGCTGGGTGCGCTGGCCGACTTGGCGACGGGCCCGAGCGTACAAATGCAGACCGTGGGGTCCGCGATCGCCGGAATGGCAACGAATTCCGGGCAACTCATCGACGCCGGTCGTCGGGTCTTCGATGTCGCGCGGCTGCTGGCGCGCGGCACCGCACCCAGCAGCCCGTTGAACGCCACCGTTTCGCGCCATCGCCGGTTCACCGTCGCCAGCGGCACGCTCGAGGACTACCGGACGGTGCGGGCGCGGTACGACTGCGATGTCAACGACGTGGTGCTGGCGGTGGTCACCGGCGCCCTGCGCAACTGGTTGATGTCCCGCGGTGAGGGGGTGCCGCTGACCGCGACGGTCCGTGCGATGGCGCCGCTGTCGGTGTATGCCGACGACGCGCTGGACGCCAACACCGGTCCCGGCCAGGCGATCGGTCAGGTGACGCCCTTCCTGGTGGATCTTCCGGTGGGGGAGGGCAACGCCGTCGTGCGGCTGTCGCAGATCGCCCACGCCACCGAATCGAACCCGACGGCGGCGAGCCTGGTCGACGCCAGGACCATCGTCACGCTGTCGGGCTTCGCGCCACCCACCCTGCACGCCATGGGTATTCGGGTGGCGACCAGCTTTCCCACCTTCTCGCGGCGGACGTTCAACCTGTTGATCACCAACGCTCCCGGCGCTCAGTCCCAGATGTACATCGCCGGTACCAAGTTGCTCGAGACGTACGCCGTGCCGCCGCTGCTGCAGGACCAGGCGCTCGCGATCAGCGTGACGTCCTACAATGGGATGCTGTATTTCGGTATCAATGCCGACCGCGAGGCGATGAGCGATGTCGATCTTCTGCCGGCACTGCTAAAGCAATCGCTCGAGGAATTGCTGGAAGCTTCCCGATAGTCCCGGATCGTCCAAGCGGGTCAAAAGCGCTGCTTAGCGATAACATTCGTTGCTATGAGTACCGCGAGAACCGATGGCGCGCCGGCGAAGCCGAAGAAGAATAAATCGAGCGCCCACGCCACAGGCAAGATCTCGAATGAAGTCTACGGAGCCGAATTATTCCGTCTGCAAACGGAATTCGTAAAGCTCCAGGAGTGGGTGCGCGCTAGCGGCGCACGTGTGGTGGTGATTTTCGAGGGCCGCGACGCCGCGGGTAAGGGCGGCGCGATCAAACGGATCACCGAATACCTCAGCCCTCGCGTAGCGCAGATCGCCGCATTGCCTGCGCCCAACGATCGTGAACGCGGTCAGTGGTACTACCAGCGCTATATCGCGCATCTACCGGCCAGGGGCGAAATCGTGCTGTTCGATCGATCCTGGTACAACCGCGCCGGCGTGGAGAAGGTCATGGGCTTCTGCACGCCGCAGGAGTACGTATTGTTCTTGCGGCAGACGCCGATCTTCGAGCAGATGCTGATCGACGACGGGATTCTGTTGCGCAAATACTGGTTTTCGGTGTCCGACGACGAACAGCTACGCCGGTTCAAGGCCCGTCGCAAAGACCCTGTCCGGCAATGGAAACTCAGCCCAATGGACTTGGAATCGGTGTATCGGTGGGAGGACTATTCGCGCGCCAAAGACGAGATGATGGTGCACACCGACACCACAAACAGCCCGTGGTATGTCGTGGAATCCGACAACAAGAAGCGTGCCCGGCTCAACATGATGCACCACCTGCTGTCCTCCATCGACTACACGGAAGTCAAGCGGCCCAAGGTCAAGCTGCCGGCACATCCGGTGGTGAGTGGCAATTACCAGCGCCCGCCGCGCGAGCTGTCGAAGTACGTCGACGACTACGCGGCCACGCTGATCGGATGATGCGGGTCTACATCCCGGCCACCGTGGCCATGTTGCAGCAACTCGTCGCCGACGGCTCGCTGTGGCCGGTCAACGGCACCGCATTCGCCGTGACCCCGACGCTGCGCGAGGCCTACGCCGAGGGCGACGACGACGAACTCGCCGAGGTGGCGCTGCGTGAGGCGGCGCTGGCATCACTGCGCCTGCTCGCGGACGACCCGGAGACGCTACGACGGCGCGCGGTGCTGGCGGCCGACGTCGATCAGGCCACCTGCCGTCCCGATCTCGATGAGGCCGTCGTCCGCCTCGCCGCGCCCGTACCCATCGACCGGGTCGTCGCCGCTTTCGTCGACAACTCCGACGCCGAGCCGGCGGTCACGGCGGCGATCGCGGTCATCGACGATGCCGACCTGGGGGACGTGGACGCGGACCTCGTAGTCGGTGACGCGCAGGACCACGATTTGGCCTGGTACGCCACCCAGGAGCTGCCGTTTTTGCTTGACCTGCTCTGACGCGAGCTGGATACGGTACCGTAGGTTACGGTACCGTAGGGACGCATTAGACAGGCGAAAGCGAAGCCCCTTATGAGTAAGAAATACGCGCCGGTCACCGCCAACGTCGTCGAGACCACCCGCCCTACCGTCGTCGGAGCCGACCGGCATCCCGGCTGGCACGCACTGCGCAAGCTGGCCGCGCGCATCACCACGCCGCTGTTGCCCGACGACTACCTGCACCTGGCCAATCCGCTGTGGTCGGCGCGCGAATTGCGCGGCCGCATCCTGCAGGTCCGCCGGGAGACGGAGGATTCGGCGACCCTGGTGATCAAGCCGGGCTGGGGCTTCAGCTTCGACTACCAGCCGGGCCAGTACATCGGGATCGGGCTTTTGGTGGACGGGCGCTGGCGCTGGCGGTCCTATTCGCTGACGTCGAGCCCGGCCGGTGCGTCCGGTTCGGCCACCGACCGGACGGTGACGATCACCGTCAAGGCGATGCCCGAAGGCTTCCTGTCCAGCCACCTGGTGGCCGGCGTCGAGCCGGGCACCATCGTGCGGCTGGCCGCCCCCCAGGGCAACTTCGTTTTGCCCGACCCGGCGCCGCCGTCGATTCTGTTCCTGACCGCCGGATCCGGGATCACGCCGGTGATGTCGATGCTGCGGACGTTGTTGCGCCGCAACCAAATTGGCGACATCATCCATCTGCATTCCGCGCCTACCGCGGCTGATGTGATGTTTGCCTCCGAGCTAGCCGCGCTGGCGGCCGATCAACCCGGCTACCGATTACGGGTGCGCGAGACCCGCACCGAGGGGCGGTTCGATCTTGCCCGGCTGAGCCAGGAGGTGCCGGACTGGCGCGACCGCCAGACCTGGGCCTGCGGGCCGGAGGGCATGCTCAACCAGGCCGACAAGGTCTGGTCCGGAGCGGGCATCGGTGAGCAGCTGCACCTGGAGCGGTTCGCGGTCTCCAAGGCCGCTCCCGCCGGAGCGGGCGGCACGGTGACATTCGCCCGAAGTGGCCGCAGCGTCGCGGCGGATGCGGCGACCTCGCTGATGGATGCGGGCGAGGGCGCCGGTGTGCTGATGCCGTTCGGCTGCCGGATGGGTATCTGCCAGTCGTGCGTGGTCGGCCTGGTGGACGGCCATGTCCGTGACCTGCGCACCGGCCGGGAACACGAACCGGGTTCGCGGATCCAGACCTGCATCTCGTCCGCCTCGGGCGATTGCACGATCGACATCTAAAAGCTACTCACTGGTAACTTACGGGATCGTAGGTTACGATAGCGTAGGTGAAGGCCCTACAACCGCAGAGGAGAACACGATGGCGATCACTGACGTCGACGTATTCGCGCATCTGACGGACGCCGACATTGAGAGCCTGGCCGTTGAGCTGGACGCTATCCGCCAGGACATTGAAGACTCGACGCGGCGCACGGGACGCGCGCTACATCCGCCGCACCATCGCGGGGCAGCGAGCCCTGGAGGTGGCCGGCCGGGTGCTACTGGCCGCCAGTTCACGGCGCTCGGCCTGGTGGGCGGGCACCCTGACCCTGGGCGTGGCCAAGATCATCGAGAACATGGAGATCGGCCACAACGTCATGCACGGCCAGTGGGACTGGATGAACGACCCGAGATTCACTCCTCGACGTGGGAGTGGGACATGAGCGGGTCGTCCAAGCACTGGCGGTACACCCACAACTTCGTGCACCACAAGTACACCAACATCCTCGGGATGGACGACGACGTCGGCTACGGACTGCTGCGCGTCACCCGAGACCAGCGCTGGAAGCGCTTCAACATCTTCAACCTGCTGTACAACACCCTGCTCGCGCTCCTCTTTGAATGGGGCGTCGGCTTGCAGCACGTGGAGATCGGCAAGATCGTCAAGAAGCGGATGGAACACGACGAAGCCCGGCAAAGGACCGACGAGTTCCTTGCCAAGGCCGGCCGCCAGGTGCTCAAGGACTATGTCGCGTTCCCGGCGCTGACCGCGCTGTCGCCCGGCGCGACATACCGGTCCACGTTGACCGCCAACGCGGTCGCCAACGTGATCCGCAACGTGTGGGCCAACGCCGTCATCTTCTGCGGCCATTTCCCCGATGGCGCAGAGAAATTCACCAAAACCGACATGATCGGCGAGACGAAGGGCCAGTGGTACCTGCGCCAGATGCTGGGCAGCGCCAACTTCGAGGGCGGCCCCGTCCTGCGGTTCATGAGCGGCAACCTGTGCCACCAGATCGAGCACCACCTGTACCCGGATCTGCCGAGCAACCGCTTGCACGAGATCTCGGTGCGGGTGCGCGCGGTGTGCGACAAATACGACTTGCCTTACACCACAGGCTCTTTCCTGGTGCAATACGGCAAGACGTGGCGCACGATCGCCAAACTGTCGCTGCCGAACAAGTACCTCAGCGACGACACTGACAACGCGCCGGAGACCCGCAGCGAGCGGATGTTCGCCGAGTTGGAGCCCGGTTTCGCGGGCGTCGATCCCAGGACCGGACGCCGCCGCGGGCTGAAGACCGCCATCGCCACGGTACGGTCGTGGCGGCGCCAAAAGCGCGCCGCGGCAACGCGATTCGGCGACAGTCGGGACGGCCGGGCCGCCTAGGCTGGATACATCTGCGCGGCGTCGCCTGAGGCGACACCGAGTTCGTCGGCGACCGCATCGACCGCTTGCTGCGCCAGCTCGATATTCACCTGGCGGTCGGGAATGAAATATGGCCCGACATAGCGTTCGTAGTACTGCTGCGCTTCCTCACGGGTGAGCCGGTCGAGGAACCAGTTGACGTAGTAGACCGCCCGGTCCGGCCGTTCGGCGAGCATCTGCAATGCCCGCTGGTTGGCCCGTACCAGCTTTTGCACGGCCGGGCTGTCCAGCGGGAGGTGGGCGGGGTCTACGACGACGCCGACGGTGGGGATCTGGAAGTGATCGCCGACCCACGCCAACACGTGAAACCCTTCTTCGGCCGCGACCTGCTCGGGGGACAGCGTGCTGCCCACGTAGGCGGCGTCGATCGAACCGTCCCGCAGCCGTCGCAAATCCATCTGGTAGTCACCCGGATGCCGCACCAGGCACTCCAGGTCATGGTCGGGGTCCAGGCCGTGCTTACGCAGGACGATCCGGGCGAACGTACCGGGAGGGTCGGCGGGGCGGTGGACCGCCAGCCGTCGCCCGCGAAGCTCCGCCATGGACTTCACCTGGGCATTGCCGAGAAACCAGAACAGCGGACGATCGGTGCTGAAACTGAGCGCCGTCCATGCGATCCCGTCCGTCAGCCGCGACACCAGCGTTCGGCCAAGACCGATCACCGCGCCACGACGCAACCGTTGCGCAGGCCAGCCCACCCCGTCGCGGATCGCGACGTGGACTCCCTCGTCTTCGAAGTAGCCCTCCTGGTCGGCGACGTGGGCGACCAGTTCCTCATGAAGACCACGCCCTACGTAGGCCAGATCGATCGTCTCCACGCCACAGCCCCTTTCAGGCGCGTTTAGTCCATGGCGAGGCCGCCATTGATCTCCATGCAATGGCCGGTGATGAAGCCGGAATCCTCACTCGCCAAGAAGGCCACCGCCTTGGCGATCTCGTCGGGACGGACGTTGCGCCCCATGGGATTGGTCGCGCCGATGTGACGCAACTCTTCGGCGTTCAACAGCCCGCTCGCTGCTGTATCAGCCACCGTGGCGGGCGAAACGAGATTAGCCGTGATTCCCTGCGGCGCGAGCTCGAGTGCCACGTAGCGGACGAACTGGTCCATCGCGGCCTTCGCCGTGCCCACCGTGATCATGCCCTGCCGAGGCCGACGGGAAAGCACCGTGGTGAGAAAGACCAGCCGACCATAGTTTCGAGAAATCATGCCCGGCACAACGGCTTTGGTGACCAGGTAGGCGGCATGCAGCTCTCGGTCCAGCTTGCCGCCGAGCTGCTCCCAGCTCAGGTCGGCGAACGAGGTTACATCGTAAGGAATTAGCGCGTTGTGCACGAGCACGTCGACCTGGCCCCACTGCTGTTCGGTTTGCTGGAACAGCGCGGCAACATCGTCGGGGACGGTGACGTCGGCCCGGATGGCCAGGGCCTCGCCGCCGGCCGCGGTCACGGATCGGACCACCTCAGCGGCTTCCTCGGCGCTGGAGCGGTAGTTGACGACCACCCGAAACCCGTTCTCCGCGAGTACTAGTGCGGTCGCCGCGCCGATTCCACGGCTGGCCCCGGTGATCACCGCTACATGATCCATCACCGTCGAACGCTACGCCTGCGACGGCGGAGGAGACAAGACAATCCTGTGCGGGTTATGGTGCAGCAATGGCTGATGACGACGTGCGGGCCGCGCTGCGGCGGCACTGGGAAGCCTCCGACGCCAACGATTTCGTGGTCGAGCACCAAATCTACCGAGCCGACGGGGTTCTCGATTATCCGCAATCAGGGGAGCGCATCAGTGGCAGGGCAAACATACAGGCGTCGCGCGAGGCCCAGCCGAACGCGAAACGCTTCACCGTGCGGCGCATACTCGGTGGCGGCGATCTGTGGATCAGCGAACTCGTCATGACGTATGACGGGCAGCCGAATTACGTAGTCAGCATCATGGAATTCGACAACGGCGAAGTCATCCACGAGACGCAATACTTCAGCGACCCGTTCGAGCCGGGACCCTCTCGGGCGCAATGGGTCGAACACATGGAATGAGGGGAGCGCCCGATGACCGCGGATTCGCCGGACAATGCGTTGGAACTGCGTTCGTTGGTGACGTCGCAGGGCACCCTCGAGCTCTCCCTGCACGACGTCCCGGTTCCGTCGCCGACCGGCAATGAGGTGTTGGTACGCATTGAAGCCTCGCCGATCAACCCGTCCGACCTGGGCGTCCTCATTGCCGGCGCCGACATGTCAGCCGCGACGGTGGCGGGCACGCCGGAGCGCCCGACCGTCACCGCGCCGTTGGCTCCGGAGGCGCTGAGGGGACTGTCCGCGCGGCTGGACCAGCCGCTTCCGGTGGGCAACGAGGGCGCGGGCACCGTGGTGGCCGCCGGGTCGTCCGCGGCTGCCCAGGGACTTCTCGGCAAAACCGTGGGTACCGCCGGCGGCGGAATGTACGCGCAGTATCGGCGGGTCGATGCCTCCGCTTGCCTCGTCTTGCCCGAAGGGGCGACGGCGAAGGACGGGGCGTCGTCCTTCGTCAATCCGCTGACAGCTCTCGGAATGCTGGAAACCATGCGCCGCGAGGGTCATTCAGCCCTGGTCCACACGGCTGCGGCGTCGAACCTGGGCCAGATGCTCGTCAAGCTCTGCATCAAGGACGGGGTGCCGCTGGTCAATATCGTTCGCAAGCCCGACCAAGAGGAACTGCTGAAGTCCCTCGGCGCCGTTCATGTCTGCAACTCGGAATCGCCGTCCTTCACGACCGACCTCGTCGAGGCCCTCAAGGCGACGTCCGCGACGCTTGCGTTCGATGCCACGGGCGGGGGCACGCTCGCGAGTCAGATCCTCACTGGCATGGAGGAAGCTGCGAGCGCGAACGCATCGGAGTACTCACGCTATGGGTCGAGCGTGCACAAGCAGGTGTACATCTACGGCGGACTCGACACCAGTCCGACGATCCTCACCCGCAACTACGGCATGGCGTGGGGTATCGGTGGGTGGCTGCTGACGCCGTTCCTTGGCGGCCTCGGCGCCGAGGACTTCGGCAGGCTGCGGGCCCGCGTGGCCGCCGAACTCACCACCACGTTCGCCAGTGCCTACACCCGGGAGGTGTCACTTGCCGGCATGCTCAAACCCGACGCATTCCACGCCTACGTGAAGCGGGCGACCGGCGAGAAGTTCCTGGTGACCCCGCAGGCAAACCCGTAGTGAACGGCTCAGGCGTCCAAGAACGCGGCGATTTCCGGCCAGGCAGCCGGGTCCTGCAACAGGAAAAGGTGGCCGCTGTCGTAGACGTGCAGCTTGGCGTTGCTGATCCGGTCGACGATGGCCTGGCCGTTGGCCACCGGTGCGATGTCGTCGTAGCGGCCGCTTCCCACGAAAGTCGGGCAGTTCACCCGGTGCAGCCGATCAAGTACATCGTGACCTGAGCGCGCTTGCAGCTGAAGAAGGCGCCCTTGGGCCTGATCCGCGGTCTCCTCGGCGGGCATGTCTGCGGCAAGGGTGCCCACCAGCGCCGCATCTTCGGGGTGCGCGGCGAACCATTCGGCCGTCCAGCGCCGGTCCGCCAGATTCAGGGACCGCAGACCGCGCTCGAGGGGCGGCAGGTCCGCCAGCGTCTCGAGCGGGTAGGAGGCGAAGTCGCCGCCGGGTGAGGTGGCCAAGAGGGCCAACCGGTCGATCCGGTCCGGGAAGGTCACCGCGAATTCCTGCGCGACCATGCCGCCGAAGCTCAATCCGGCCAATGCCGTTCGCTCCCAGCCGACTTCGTCGAGCAGCGCGGCCACATCCGCGGCGACGTCCGCCATCGCATACGGCGCGCTCACCGGCGCACTGCGCCCCATGCCGCGGTAGTCGAAGGCCAGCAGCTCGAATCCCGCCGACAACTTCTCGAGCAGCGGGCGGCTCGCATCCACAGTGGTGCCAGATCCGTTGCAGTACAACAGCCGCGGGCCGTCGCCGATCCGCTCATAGTGGAGCGCGATCCCGTCAGAGTCAGGCAAAAGCGCTCACTAAA
This sequence comes from uncultured Thermoleophilia bacterium, assembly GCA_963742605.1. GTDB lineage: Bacteria > Actinomycetota > Thermoleophilia > Gaiellales > Gaiellaceae > PALSA-600. Next base: position 260,491 of record CAVUNA010000009.1, read on the forward strand.
TAGGTTTGGGTGAGCAGCGAGCTCCACGTTTGGTCATCGCAGGGCCCAAGCGTCGCCGTCGCCATGATCTACTTCCTAACAGCAAAGCTCTCACCGCGACAGGGGATCACCGATGAATCCGGTCATCATTGAATGCGCGATCAACGGCGTCACATCGAAGGCGACCAATCCCCACGTGCCTGTCGAGCCGGCGGAGATCGTCACAGACGCTCTCGCCTGTATCGAGGCCGGCGCGGCCATCATCCACAACCACATCGATCGTTACGGCCTCAGTGTGGAGCAGGCCGTCGAGCGTTACCTGGAAGCGTGGCGCCCCGTCCTGGCTGCCCGGCCGGATGCCCTGCTGTATCCGACGGTCCACTTCGAGCAGGGATCGTCAATCTCCTACGAACACCTCCTCCCGCTCGCCGCGGCCGGTTTGCGCGTCGGGCTGACCGACCCCGGATCGGTCAACCTTGGCGGCACCGACACCGACGGCATACCTGCGGGGCCGTTGGTCTACAGCAACTCATTCGACTCGATCCGCCGGGCCTTCGAGATCTGTCGCGAGGCGAAACTGGGCCCCAGTCTGGCCATCTACGAACCCGGGTTCCTTCGGGCCACCCTCGCGTGGTGGCGCGCGGGCCGACTGCCGCAGGGGACGATGATCAAGCTGTACTTCTCCACCGAACGCGGCTATCTCGGGGCGCCTTTCGGGCTACCCCCGACCGAGCGCGCGCTTGACGCCTACCTGGAATTGCTTGACGGATGCGACATTCCGTGGGCCGCATCGATCGTCGGCGGTGACCTGTGCGCGAACCCCATCGCCAAACTGGCCCTCGAACGGGGCGGACACCTCCACGTGGGGCTCGAGTTTTATTCCGGTGACCGCACCCCGACCAATCGCGAGCTCGTGACCGAAGCCGCTGACCTCTGCCGCCAAGTCGGGCGCTCCGTGGCAACGCCGGACGGCGCTGCGCAAATCCTCGACCTACCCCGAGGTCACCAGAATGACGCCGGCGACCAGCACTACGGCACCGAGAGCGCGCTGCGGGGTAATTGAGTGCGCCGTGATCCCGAACCACCCGAAGTGGTCGATGAGTATTGACATAAGAAGGTTGGCGCTCACGGTCAGTGCCGCATAGGTTCCCGCGCCTACCGTCCCGATGAACAGCAGACCGGCAACCACCGCGACGGCGCCGACGATTCCGCCCAACGGCGCCCACCAGGGCATGTTGGCAAGCCCGGCGACGGTCGGGAGTGGCCGAACGAACACCGCAGCGATCACGAGAAAAATCGGCACGATGAGAACGAAAGACACCAGCGTCGCCAGCCACGGGTTCACCAGCGAAACACGAAGGGCGTTATTCATCGGTCCGCCCATGCCGCCTGGAGCACTCCGCCGGCGACGATCAGCGGAAATAGCCAGAAGGTGCTAGTGGAGGTCATAACCGGCCCCTCGGCTACCGTGAGACACATTGTGACGCAACAGAAGTGGTTCGTGATGACGGGCATCAAGAGGGCGCATTTTCGAATTCTGCCAGTTCGACGCGCCGACTAACAGCTCAACCGCCGTAAGTCGACAAACGGGGCAGCCAGTGGCCAATTTGCGAGCCGGTGGGGTGCGTATGGGGTTGGTTCGCCGGTCTGGGCGTACCGTTCGACTTGCGTTCGGCAGCGTTGAAGGTGGACGAAGGAGAGCACCTTCAACGTTAATGAAGCAGCGGCGAAGTCTGGCCCAGTCCACCGCCCGGATTAGCCGCGGATTGCTGATGTTTGGCGATGGAGCACACTGAGCAATGTGCTTGGCGTACGCTCATGTTGAGCCTTTTCGTTGTCAGCGTTGGTTCACCACGATTCGCCGCGGGTGATCTCTACGGGCAATGCGATTCCTCCGCCTGGCCCGCGCTCGGGGCAGACGCTCTGCCGACTGCGAAGGAAGCCACTTGTGAACCTTGCGGTCCCCACTATGGCGCGACGATGATTGGTCCCGCGGTTGGCCGATGCCAGGCCAATTCCCTTCGGCTAACGGTGGCTGTCGAACTCGGCCACGAGATCGACGGCGCATGGTGGCCCCACGCAGATCGCATCACCAATGAGTTGCCAAACCTCGTCGCGGTCCTGACGCCATTGCTTGGCGACATCGACTCGATCAATGTGAACTGGTCACCGCTGCAACGGCCACCGGACCTCAACTGGCGGGGGTGGGAGCACAAGCGCCAGCACGTAATGACGCTCCGTGGTACACGTCATTCCGCCAATCTGCTCGTCATCTCCTACGCAACCCATAGCGCACTGGCCATCATGCTGATGCGCTGCGCCGCCAACTTGCCCATTGACGTCGCCGACCGCGCCAAACTCGCATTCAGCACCGCAGGCTCGATCCTGCGGGCCGCCCAACAACAATGTGCCGTTCCCGCGGCGCAGGTCGACGGCTCCACCAGCGAAGGAGGGAGCAGTGGAGGCTGACGACGGTGCCGATGCACCTGCGCGAACTCGACCAGCGTGAGAACGCGCTCGCGTACCACGAGGCTCAGCTCGCACGACGCGAGGCGTTCGCTGACCAGAGAAATCAGATCGCCGATCGGCGGGCGCGCATCCCCGTCGGCGAAGGCACGGCTATGGGTCGCGAACTGAGCGACTGCAACGCCAACACGATCGGGCCTAGCGGTTAAGAAGCACCGCCGAGCGGGAGCAGGCCGACATTTCGCGTGAGATGGCGGCAACGAACGACTCCGCGACGCCGACTGAATCGTCGCGGCGACCACCGGCCCGTCATTGGATTGCGGCGCCGAAAAGATGTCCGACGCCGTAGGTGAAAGCGAGTCCCACTGCGCCGCCGACTACGACGCGCAGCACGGCGCGCCATACTTTTGCTCCGCCGATCCGGGCGCTGAGTGCGCCGGTGAGCGCCAACGCGGCGAGAACCGAGACAAAGGTCACCGGGACTCGCCACGCGTTGGGAGGCAACAGGATAGCCAGGAGCGGCAGCAGCGCTCCGATGACGAACGAAGCCGCCGACGCCGCCGCGGCCTGCCATGGGTTGGCCAAGTCTTCGGGATCGATGTTGAGTTCAGCATGGGCGTGCGCGGTCAGCGCGTCGTGTGCGGTCAGCTCTTTGGCTACCTGCGCGGCGGTCGGGGCCGATAGGCCGCGCCTTTGATAGATCGCGGTGAGTTCGGCCAATTCGGCATCGGGTATGTGCCGCAATTCGTTTCGCTCGATGGCCAGTTGCGCCGTCTCGCTGTCGCGCTGGCTCGAAACCGAAACGAATTCGCCCAGGGCCATGGACACCGCACCGCCTACCACGGCCGCCAGCCCGGCGGTGAAGATCGGACCGCGCAGCGGGGTGGCCCCGGCCACGCCGACCACGATTCCCGCCACCGAGACGATGCCGTCGTTGGCGCCCAGCACCGCTGCGCGCAGGCGATTCAGCCGGCTGGTGCTGTGGTTGGCGTGCGGCTCGGCGGTGTGCATTGATTCCTCATTCGCCGCGGCATCTGGTTGGTGCTGGTCGTCGCCCATGTCGCTCAGCCAAGCGCATATTCGTCGGTGGCGCCAGCAAGCTTAGGCTCATTTCAGCCCACATCAGTGTCCCTAATGCGGCCCCATCGTCCCGGGCCCCATCATGCCCCGCATCATCGGCGGCATCCCGTCGCGCACAAAGCCTGTGACCTCCTGGGCGTGCGCGCGAATCGCTTGCGTAGGGGTTTTAGTCAAACGACGGGAAGAATACAACCTGTCCGACCTGCACCTGGTCGGCATCGTCGATGCGGTTTGCCGCCGCGACCATTTCAACCATGGTTTGTGTGGAGCCGTCATCGCCCGTGTCGCCGTAGTAGTAGGCAGCGAGTTGCCACAGGGTGTCGCCGTCGACCACGGTGTGCCGCCAGTTCAGGCGCGGGTGGATTATGGCCTGACCGATTGGTGGTTCCTGGTTCTCCATGTGGTTGGCGATCGCGATGATCGGCCACAGGTTGGACTCGCCGTACCAGCGCTCCGCGAGCACCTCCCACGTCTCGCCCGATACCACCTGGTGACCGCCCGCGTTGGGCTAGATCGGGGATCAGCAGCCACTCGCCGACGACAAAGTCCCGCTGCGCGGCGTGGTTGGCGATCGGGATGATCTCGTAAAGGCTCGGGTCACCGTAAAACTGTTGTGCCAGACTCTCTTTCCCGTCCTCAATCCTCACCTGGTGGCGGTACGTGACGTAGGGCATCAGCAGTTGTTGACCGACGTCGATTTGATCCGGGTCGGCGAGGTGGTTGATGACTGAGATGACGGGAAAGAGGCTGCCGTCTCCGTAGAAGCGTCTGGCCAGCCCCGTGAGGGTGTCGCCGCTCATGACTTGATATTTCGTGGGAGGCATTGCGATCCTTTCCTGCTCCGAAGCATCGCTTCTTCGCGACGCTCGACTAAAGCGTCGCAAGACCGGCGGGCTCGGGCACGCGTAGTGGACTACCTCAATTGAGACCCATCGGCTGAAGCTTTCAGTTCGTTGGTTCCGCGGCCACAAACCCGACGGTATGGCCAACATCGCTGCTGACCTTGGTCGGCGAAGCCGCCTCTAGCTCAGGCGCTCGATGATGGTGGCGTTGGCCATGCCGCCGCCCTCGCACATCGTCTGCAGCCCATATCGACCGCCGCGCTGTTCGAGAGCGTTGACGAGTGTGGTCATGATGCGGGCACCGCTGGCGCGCAACGGGTGACCGATCGCGATGGCACCACCCTTGACGTTGGTCTTGGCTAGATCGGCTCCGGTGTCGTGGGCCCAGGCGAGCACGACGGGCTGCGGCGAGGCCACTGGCAGCCGAAGGCTGCCGAACTCCCTATGCGGTTGCGGGGACCAGGGCGCTAATGTCCTCGCCTTGAAGGAGTTTCACGGTCAGCGACACGTCGAAGTAATCCGTCCAGCGGGTGATCTTTCCGCCGTCACCGACTACGAAGGTGCCCATCACTGGGACTGCTGGCTTGCTGCCGTCCGGTGCCTGGATGTAGTCGAGGCGTTCGGTCAGCACTACTGGTCCGTCGCTGGCCACGTTCACGATTTCGAAGGCGTAGGCATCGGGGAACATCGCGAACTGCGCTGCCATGTTTTCCACGATGGCGTCCACGCCGTTCGATGCAGGCATGCCCACGTTCTGATAGACGGCGTTGTCAGCGATCAACGGTCGCAGCGCCTCTGCGTCGCGCTTCTCCATCAACGCGCAGAACTTGCGGACGACATCGACAGGTGCAGACATATCCCAGAACCTCCACGTCGGGCTGAGCGACCAAAGATCACCTACAGGCTGTATGTGACATTCGGACTGTATGTGACCTGCGACTTGTATGCAATAGTCTGACGCGATGGCACCTGATGACGAGGCGCTAGATACGAAGTCGCGTCGGGCGGCGCAGGCAGAAGCCACCCGCGCCGCACTCGTTGCCGCTGCCCGGCAGCTGTTTGTCGAAAAGGGTTATCACCGCACGGGCACCGAAGAGGTCGTTGCAAAGGCCGGTGTCGGCACCCGTGGTGCGCTCTACCACCACTTCGCGGATAAGCAGGCGCTATTCGAAGCGGCCTTCATCGCAGTCGAACAGGACCTTGTGATTGAGGCAGCAAAAAACCTCGCCGACCCTGCGGACGGCGCGCTAAACCAATTGCGGCAAGGCCTGATTGGTTTTCTCGATGCGTCGCTCACCCCTCACGTTCAGCGGATACTGCTTATCGACGGTCCAGCCGTACTCGGTTGGGTTAGGTGGCGCGAATTGGAAAGCCTTTATGGGCTTGGGGCCATTCGCGCCATGCTTGAACGTGCCGTCGACGAAGGCGACCTTGCGCCCAATCAGCCCATTGACGCTCTTGCCCATATACTGCTCGCCGCCGCCGACGAAGCGGCTCTGATGATCGCGAACGCACCTAATCAAAGCGCCGCACGCGACCAAGGAGTGCAAGCCCTCAGCGCTCTGCTCGATGGGCTTCGCATCCGTTAGCGCGGATGCTTCACCGATGCCCTGCAGAGGGGTTCTCTGGCCGAGCCGCTCGATGATGGTGGCGTTGGCCATGCCGCCCAGCGGGTGGCCGATCGCGATGGCGCCGCCGTTGCGCGCACTTGTAAGCGCCGGGCTGACGACGCGCAACACAGCCCAGGCGATCGGAGCCAATGGCTCAGCGATGCGCATCGATTAGATCGGCGACCGCCTTCTGGGCATCCTTCGTGGCTAGCGGAAGCGTCGCGAACATTTCGGCGATCATCATCGCTACCGGTGTCGCCCAGAGCAGCATGCCCAACGCGACGGCATGTTCACGGGTGGCACCAGTATTCAAACGGGCAAGCAAGGCCGCCAGGGCCTCGCCGAGACGTTCCATGTGCCGCTTATCAAGACCGACGCGCAACTCCTTGGTTGAGATGAGAATCTCCAACCCGGCCATCGCCTTTGGATTCGCGAATGCCTCCCACGTCGCCCGCACCAACTCTTCTGTGTCTGTGACCCGCACCGGATCAGACAACACCTCAAGCGATGCGATTAGACGGTCGACGGCATCGTCTATCACCGCAGTCAGCAGACCGTCCCGGTCCCCGAAATGATGCTGAATGACACCCCAACTCACGCCAGCTCGTTCGATGATGTGCCGAGCACTAGCCGCCGAGAAGCCTTCCTCGCGAATGCACCGAACCGTCTCGTCAATGAGTAGCGCTCGGGTCCGGTCCCCCCGTTCCTGTCGCCCAGTGATCGGACGACGCGGAGCGGTGCGTCTGTCCGCAGTCACCGTCGCAGTCCGCCCTGTTCACCGTATTGCATCATCAAAGTCAGCTTAGGACACTGCTCAGACGGTCGCTGTTCGTTGGCTCCGCAGGCGCTGAACTGCGGGATCGCGCGGGGCGACCCTTGCTACAGAAACATGGCGTGTGCCATGCTTTGGGTGTGCAGCTTATCCGCCAGTGGTCCGAATCATGACGGAGACGATCAGCGCCGACGACAAGCAAGTTTCACCGCAGCGGCGCGGACTCTCGTCCCTACAGAAGTCGCTCTTCGGTGTCCTGGCTTTCTTCTTCGTCATCCACATTGTTTTCTGGTACCTCGAATTTCATGTCGGGGTGTCACACGTTGTCGCATCCACCACGTTGGTCGTATTCGTCGTGGGCTGTTTCTTGACGGCGCTTGCCCTACCGTGGCTACCGCTTCCAGGTCAACGTGACCGCACGAAGTGGGAGCGTTTAGGCGCGATGGTGATCGTCTGGGTCTTCATCGCTCTGATCGCACGATTCATCTGGGAACTGCCGTGGCTTTTGTTCTTCGATCAGATCAGGGACGGTGTTGAGCATGGGTCTGTCTGGACGTACATGTGGTCACCCATCCTGCTCGGAGGCGACGCACGTTACCTGAACGGTGACCCGCTCATCGTCGTCCTTGAGTGGATCGCCTTCTTCATTGGACTTTTCGAGGCGTATGCGATGGTGCAGTTCTTCCGGAATGGTAAGCGGTTCACCAGCATTCAGCTCTCCTTCATCATGGGCGGGATGATCGTGGAGGTCACGCTGCCAGCGGTCTACTTCGGGGTAGAGATCGCGAACAATCTGCAAAGCATGACGAGTCCAGTGGAGATGTGGATCAAGTTCGTGGTCCTGAACCTCTTGTGGTGCACCATGCCACTCGTCACGTACTTCTGGGGCGTTCGCAGGTTGGCTCGCCAGGATCTTGAGGTGAAGTTTTAGTTCGCTTGACGGTGCGATCACTCACGATAGGCGCGGGTGCTTCAAGTGTTAGCTCGGTCGCGTCGAACGGCCCGCGCTCTCTCTCCGCATGACAGGACGACATAACGTCCACACCCCCGCGCTCGGCCAGGGAAGTTGGCGCGGGGGTCGCTGAGGGCAATCGGGGTTAGCCGAGCCGCTCGATGATGGTGGCGTTGGCCATGCCGCCGCCCTCGCACATCGTCTGCAGCCCATAGCGAGCGCCGCGCTGTTCCAGCGCGTTGACGAGTGTGGTCATGATGCGGGCACCGCTGGCGCCCAGCGGGTGGCCGATCGCGATGGCACCGCCGTTGACGTTGGTCCGCTCAAGGATGCCGGTTTGCTCCCTATCTACGTCCTTTGCCCAGGCCAGTACGACGGGTGCGAAGGCCTCGTTGACCTCGAACAGGTCGATGTCGGCCAGCGTCAGGCCGGCGTGCTGCAGTACCTTCTCGGTCGCCGGGATGACGCCGGTCAGCATGTATAGCGGGTCGGAGCCCACCACGGTCGTGGTGTGAATCCGGGCCAGCGGACGCAGGCCGAGCTTGCGCGCGACCTCACTGGTGGTGATCAGGACCGCGGCGCTGCCGTCGGACAACGGCGACGAGTTGCCCGGCGTGATCTCCCAATCGATCTGCGGGAAGCGCGTCTTTCATCGCTTCGCTGTAGAACGCCGGGTGTAGCGCGGCCAGCGTCTCCACCGTGGTGGCGGGCGGATGATCTCGTCGGTGTACAGCCCGGCGATCGGGATCAGCTCGTTCTCGAACAGCCCGTCTTTGGTGGCCCGCGCGGCCTTTTCGTGGCTGCCGGCGGAGAACTCGTCGAGCTGGGTGCGCGAGAAGCCCCACTTCGCGGCGATCAGTTCGGCGCTGATGCCCTGCGGCACCAGGCCTTCGGGGTAGCGCGCGGCCATGCCGTCGCCAAACGGGTTGCTGCCCGGCAGCACCTGGGTGCCCATCGGGACGCGGCTCATCGACTCCACGCCGGCGGCGATGACTAAGTCGTAGGCGCCGGCGATCACACCGTGAGCGGCGAAGCTGATCGCCTGCTGGCTGCTGCCGCACTGCCGGTCGATGGTGACGCCTGGAACGGTCTCGGGGAATCCGGCGCCCAGCAGCGCATTGCGCGCGATGTTGACGGCCTGATCGCCGACCTGGGTGACGGCACCGGCGATGACGTCGTCGATCTGCGCGCCGTCCACTCCGGTGCGGGCCACCAGTTCACGCAGGCTGTGCGCCAGCAAGTCGGCGGGCAGCACGTTGTGCAGCGCGCCGCTGGCCTTGCCCTTGCCGATCGGGGTACGGACGGCACCGACGATGACAGCGTCGCGGCCTTGAAAACTCGCGTGACTGGTCATAACTCCTCCTTGAGCCTGAAGCTAGATATTGCTAGCTATACCCAGGCAAACGCCTAGGTATACTAAATGCAACCCAGATGGAGGTGATTTAGGTGACACTAGATTCGTCGAGTGCAATCCCCGGACTTCAGGTCGAACCCCAGGCAGGTGTTGAACGCTTACACGCTATGTCGGGCGCGGTGATCGGTCCGGGTTGTCGGTCGTCAGTCTTACGGTGGTCGTGTGCAGATGCGTTACAGGTACCGTATCGAACCGACGCCTGCTCAGCAGGGAATGCTGGCGCGGGTGTTCGGGTGCGCCCGGGTGGTGTTCAACGACGCATTGCGAGCCCGCAACGAGGCTTACCGCGCCGGTGTGAAGCTGTCGGACAGTCAGATCCAATCCCTGGTGATAACCCAAGCGAAGACCATCAGCGAGCGGGCGTGGTTGGCCGAGGTCCCCAGCGTGGCGTTGGTGCAGTCAGTGAACGACTCGCTGGTGCCGCCGCGCAACTTTTTCGACTCTCGATCGGGCAAGCGACGAGGTCGCAAGTTGGACCGTCCGCGCATGAAATCGCGAAAGGACCCTCGACAGTCATTTCGGCTGACTCGCAACGGATTCAGAGTCCGTGTCAGCGGACACTTGTTTGTGGCGAAAATTGGCGACATTCGAGTGCGCTGGTCTCGCGCGCTGCCGAGCGAACCGTCGAGTGTCACGATCATCCGCGAACCGGACGGCCACTATTACGCGAGTTTTGTCGTCGATGTTCCCGTCACGCCACTGCCGGTGGTGGTTCGGGAGGCCGGTATGGATGTCGGCCTCATTCGGTTGGCGACGATCGCCACTACCGACGGGATGCGGACGGACATTGCAAATCCGAAGCACTTGGGTCGCAAGTTACGCAAACTGCGGCGGTTGGAGCGGGAGAAGTCCCGCCGGCAGAAAGGATCAGTCAACAGACAACGGACGCGGCGCAAAGTCGCCACCACGCACAATCAGGTAGCGCGCAGTCGGCGCGACTATCACCACAAGCAGGCTTTGGCGTTGGTTCGCGAGAACCAAGTGCTCCACGTCGAGGACCTCAACATCGTGGGTATGGTCGCCAACCGTCGCCTCTCTCGGGCAATAAGCGATGCCGGGTGGGGTCAGTTTGTGCGGATCCTCGGCGAGAAAGCCGACCGCTGCGGCCGTACCGTGTACCGCTGTCGCGGTGGCTCGCGTCGAGCAAGATGTGCTCGACATGTGGCCACCGCCTCCAGACGAACTGGGCTTACAGGTCGGTCAGTGGACAGTGCCTGACGTGCGGGGCGTTCACGATCGCGACTACAACGCCGCCAAGGTCATTCTCGCCGCCGGGCGGGCGGAGAGACTGAACGCGTGCCACGATCAGTGGGCGGGACCGCGCCAGCGGTCCCAGTGGAGCCTCGGTAAGCCCTCCTTTCACTCAGGGGGGCGCAGGGCGATGAAGCAGGAAGCAACCCGACAGCGGCGTGAGCTGCCAAGGCAATCCTCGGATCCTCAGTCCGGGGAGCGCGTCAAATTTCTGCAAGGTGTGCTGGCCGATC
>CAVUNA010000010.1:0-4763 GCA_963742605.1 uncultured Thermoleophilia bacterium
GAGCGCGAGCGGCGTCCTCAGCAGGATCAGCAGATCGGTCTTCCAGTCTCGGTGCCGGACGTACCAGAGGTCGAGCTCGATCCGCTCGGACCAGGGCAACGACGCGCGCCCGTGGATCTGCGCCCAACCGGTGATGCCGGGCTTGACGTCGAGCCGGTGCAGCTGGCGCTCGTCGTACCGCTCCACCTGGTAGCGCAGCGTGGGACGCGGCCCGATCACGGACATCTCGCCGCGCACGACGTTCCAGAGCTGCGGCAGCTCGTCGAGCGAGAGCCTGCGCAGGATCCCGCCGGCGCGTGTGATCCGGTCGTCGCCGCGATCGACCGCGTAGCCTGCACCGAGCTTCTCGGCCCCGACGACCATCGTGCGCAGCTTCAGCAGCTCGAAGTCGGCACCGCCCTTGCCGACGCGAGTTTGTCGGTAGAGAACCGGCCCTCCGTCCTCCAGCTTCACCGCGAGCGCGGCGAGCGCGAGCGCCGGTGACGTGACGACCAGACCCGCCCCGGCAATCGCAACGTCGAGAACACGGTTCATCGCGTCCCCTCCGCCGCCTCCCACGTCGCGGGAACGCCTCGTCGCACGTAGTTCCAGAGCGCGACGAGGGTCGCCCACGTGATCAGGACGTAGTACCGCGCGATCCCGACGCCGAGCGCCGCCGCGATCAGCAACCCGAGTTGCGCAGCGAGCACGAGGTCGTAGACGAAGCCGTGCGCGATCAGCGCAAGTGACGTCGCGAGCAGAACGACGTGCAGGATTCCCGACGCGTAGCGCAGGTGGCGATGCGAGAAGATCGCGAGGCCGTACCGAGGCCCGAGGCGGCGCAGCATCCGGCCGCGGGCAACGATCAGCCAGCAATGCTCGAACATGCGGACCTTGCGGTGATACTCGGTCTCGTTCGTCGGCGTCGCCTTCTCCTGCGCAGCAGCGGCTCGCTCGTAAACCGCCCGCCGGCCGTGCTGCACCATCAGGTAGGGGAGCGCCAGGTCGTGGCCGAACCGCGGGTCGACCTCGACGTAGTCCGACCGGCGAACGGCATAGATCGATCCGTTGCCGCCGGTCACCGATCCGAGCCGGGACTCGGCGTCGCGAACGCCGAGCTCGTAGCGCCAGTAGACGCCTTCCTGGTTCGCGCCATCGGCTCCGATGATCTGCAATTGCCCGCAGACGTAGGCGACGTCGGGATCGGCGAACGGTCGAACGAGGTGTCGCAGCGCGTCGGGAGCCCAGGTCGAGTTCGCGTCGGTGAACGCGACGATCTCGCTCTCGGTCTGACGAACCGCGCGATCCTGGGCGGCGACCTTGCCTCCGCGCGGGTTTGGGACCACCTTGACGCCGGGGAACTGGAGCGCGATCGCCTCGGTCCGATCATCGGACGCATCTGACGAGACGACGATCTGAAGCCGCTCGGGAGGGTAGTCCAGCGCGAGCAGGTTCTCGAGCCGCCGTGCGATCACCGGCTCCTCGTTGTACGCGGCGACGATCACCGCGACCGTGGGCTCGACATCCGCTTCGCGAACCGGTCTTGGCGCGACCCGTGCGAGCCCGATCGCGACGAGCGGGTAGAGGACGTGCGTCCACGCCAGAGCCGCCAGCGCAACCCAGAAGAGCACGACGATGACGATCACGGCGCGAGTGTAGATAGCCTCGTCGCGCCTCCCGATGCGCATCCTCGTCGTCGATACCTGCTACGCGGCGTTCCAGGCCGCCCACTACAGCCGGCACGAAGGGCTTGCCGACCGCACATACGAGGAGCAATGGCGCGCACTGATGGGCACGTTCTTCGGCACCGCCGACGCCTACTCGCACTACCTCGGCGAGCTTGGCCATGTTGCCCATGAGGTGGTCGTCGACTGCGCGCCGCTGCAGGCCGCCTGGGCACGTGAGCATGGCCTGGACGCCGAGACGCTCGGCGAGGAGACCCTGCTCCACCAGATCGACGACTTCAGTCCGGACGTCGTCTACCTGCAGAACCTCCACGTCCTCTCGGACGAGACGATGGACGCCCTGAGAAACAAGGGAGCCTTCGTCACAGGGCAGATCGCGAGCGAGGCGCCCGACGCCGAGCGATTGCGCAGGTACGACCTCCTGCTCACGTCGTTCCCCCACTTCGTCGAGGACTTCCGTCGCCTCGGCGTCGCCTCCGAATACTTCCGGATCGGGTTCGACCCCCGCGTGCTCGATCGTCTCGGCCCGGTGGCACCTGAGCGCGAGATCGCGTTCGTCGGTGCGTTGAACGCGGTTCGCCATCGCAGTGGCAACAGCGTCCTCGCCCAGGCCGCGAAGCACTTGCCGATCGAATTCTACGGCTACGACCTTCGTGGCCGCGCCCCCTGGTCACCCGTGAGGCGCCGCTACCGTGGCGAGCGTTGGGGCCTCGACATGTACCGGGTGCTGGCTTCGTCTCGCATCGTTCTCAACCGTCACATCGGCGCCGCGCGCCAATATGCGAACAACATGCGCCTGTACGAGAGCACCGGTGTCGGCTCGTTGCTGCTCACCGACGCGAAGGTCAACCTGTCCGAGCTGTTCGAGCCGGACCACGAGGTGATCGCGTATCGAGACGCCGACGATCTCGTCGTTCGTGCGCGTCGCTACCTCGCCGACGAAGATGCCAGGCAGGAGATCGCGGCGGCCGGTCAGGCGCGGACTCTGCGGGATCACACGTATGCGACGAGGATGCGCGAGCTCGTGGAGATCCTCGAGGCACACCGGTGATTCGCCCGGAGCTCGAGCCCTCGTTCGCCGGCAAACGCGCACTGATCACGGGCGGCCTCGGATTCATCGGCTCGAACCTCGCCCGTGAGCTCGTCGAGCTCGGCTCCGACGTCGTCCTTATCGACTCGCTCGTCCCCGAGTACGGCGGGTTGCTCTACAACGTCGCGGGGATCGAGGATCGGGTGACGATCAACATCTCGGACGTTCGTGACGAGCACAGCCTGCGTGTCCTCGTCCGCGATCAGGACTATCTCTTCAACCTCGCGGGGCAGACGAGTCACCTGGACTCGATGCTCGATCCCTACACCGATCTCGAGATCAACTGCCGCAGCCAGCTCTCGATCCTCGAGGCGTGCAGACACGAGAACCCGGCCGTCAAGGTCGTGTTCGCAAGCACGCGACAGATCTACGGCCGGCCGCAACACCTCCCCGTCGACGAGTCACACCCGATCGTGCCCGTCGACGTGAACGGCGTGAACAAGACGGCGGGCGAGTGGTTCCACCTGCTGTACGGCAACGTCTACGGGCTGCGGACGACCGCTCTCCGGCTCACGAACACATACGGCCCGAGGATGCGGGTGCGCGATGCCCGCCAGACGTTCCTCGGCATCTGGCTGAAGCTCGCGCTCGAAGGGCAAGAAATCCTCGTCTTCGGAGACGGGGCCCAGCGCCGCGATCTCACGTACGTCGATGATGCGGTCGCCGCGTTCCTGCTCGCGGCCGCGAGTGACGAGACGAACGGGCGCGTGTACAACCTCGGAGGCGAGCGCGATCTGTCGCTCCTCGAGCTCGCGGAGCTCGTCGTCTCCTCCGCTGGAAGCGGAGTCGTCAGCGTCGTCCCGTTCCCCGCGGATCGCAAGAGCATCGACATCGGCGACTTCTACGCCGACTGGGCCGCGATCGGGCGTGACCTGGGCTGGCGGCCGACCGTGCCGGTCGAGCTCGGACTGCAGCTGACACTCGACTTCTACCGTGAACACGGGGCGCACTACTGGGACCCCGAATGACGATCCCGCTCGTCGACCTGACACGAGAGACGACGCGTCTGCGTCCGGAGCTCGACGCCGCGATCGCCCGTGTCGTCGCGAGTGGGCGATTCATCCTCACCGACGAGGACGCGCAGTTCGAGCGCGCGTTCGCAGCCTATTGCGGCGCGACACACGCGGTCGGCGTCGCATCCGGCACCGATGCGATCACGATCGCGTTGCTTGCCTGCGGTGTCGGTGCAGGGGACGAAGTGATCACGGCAGCGAATACGTGTGTGCCGACGATCGTCGGCATCGAGCGTGCCGGCGCGATTCCTGTGCTTGCCGATGTCGACGCGGAGACCTACACGCTCGATCCCGAGCAGGTCGAGCGGCGGCTGACGTTGCGCACGCGGGCGCTACTGCCGGTTCACCTCTACGGACAGATGGCCGACATGGGACCGCTCCTCGAGCTCGCCGCCGAGCGAAACCTGGTCGTGGTCGAGGACTGCGCCCAGGCGCACGGTGCGACGTGGGACGGACGACGCGCCGGCTCGATCGGTCGCGCCGCGGCATTCAGCTTCTACCCGACGAAGAACCTGGGCGCCCTCGGCGACGCGGGCGCGGTCGTGACCTCCGCCGACACCGTCGATGAGCAAGCGCGCCTCCTGCGGAACTACGGAGAGCGCGCCCGCTTCGAGCACGTCCTCCACGGGCTGAACAGCCGGCTGGACGCACTGCAGGCAGCGATCCTCTCGGCGAAACTGCCGCAGCTCGACGCGGCAAATGCCCGGCGGCGGGAGCTCGCCGCGCGCTACGGCGCGGCCTTTGCCGGCACCGAGATCGTCCCGCCGACTGTCGGGACCGGAAGAGGCCACGCTTACCACCTCTACGTGATCCAGGCTTCGCGGCGCGACGAGTTGAGGGGGCAGCTCGAGCGGAACGGCATCGGAACGGGCGTGCACTACCCGACGCCGATCCACCGCCAGCCGGCGTACACCGAGCTCGACGTCGAGGGCGGCTTCCCCGTGGCGGAGCGGCTGTGTGAGCGCGTCGTGAGCCTGCCACTCTCGCCCGACCACA
>CAVUNA010000011.1:0-10551 GCA_963742605.1 uncultured Thermoleophilia bacterium
GGACGCCGAGATCGACGAGGTGGTGGCGGCGGCGCTGGCGGCAAGCGACTAGACCAGCGACCGCAGATATTCGTCCAGCTTCGCGACGACCGCGTCGCGATCATGCTGCGCGAGCACGTGACGACGCGCTCGCAATCCGACAGCAACAGGATCGGCAAGCGAGGATTTCACCGCTTCGGCGATGCTCGCCTGGTCGAGCGGAACGACGAACCCCCCACCTGCCTCGGTGAGCCCCGGAAGATCCGCCTGTTTGCTGACCACGACGGCTGTGCCGCAGGCAGCAGCCTCGAGTGCGGCAACCGACGTCTCTTCCCAGTGCGGAGGCGTCAAACAGAAGACGTCTGCGTCCACATATGCGCCAAAGCGGTGCTCGCCGTACAGCGGCCCTGCAATTCGCACCCGACCGTCCGCGATCATCGCCGCGAAACGCGACTCGATCTCCGCAAGCTGACCATCGTCACGACCCACCACAGCGAGACTCGTTCCGTCGCCGAGAAGCGTTCGGACAGAGTCGATCAACAGGTCGAGCCCCTTCAACCGGTTGATACGCCCCAGAAAGAGGAGAAGGTGCTCGTCCTCGCCAACGCCGATCTGCCTGCGAAACGTCCCGCGCACCGACTCTAGGTCGACTTCGATCGGCGCGAGCGGCAACGGCAGCAAACGGACCGCGTCTGCCCGACCGCCGAGTCGCTCGTAGAGCTCCGCCTCGTGATCCGTCTGCGCGAGCAGCAACGGCGCGCGCTGCAACATCGGACGCACGAATGCGAGGTCGTACGCGTCCTTGAAGGCCCCCCGCAAGCCAACGGAACGGGGCAGCGAGCCGTGAGCCGAGAGCACGAGCGGCACATTCCGTGCGGACGAGGACAGGTACGCCGACGCCGTCAGGAACGTGCGCGCGTCGGTGACGTGGATGGCGTCGTACCGGCCTACCGCGCGTGCGAGTGCAGCTGGGAGCCCGAACGGGAGGTACTTCTTCGTGCTCCACGCGAGCCGATTGCTGGCATTCCGAAATCGGTGCACCCGGACGCCCTCGATCGTCTCCAGTACAGGGACTGCGCGGTGGTCGGCGTCGAGCACATCGGTGGTGAAGACGTCGACCTCGTGGCCGAGCGCAACGAGCCCGACCGCGTAATCGGTCATCACTCGCGGCGGCCCCCCGTAGGCCCACGCAGGGGCAAAGTAGGGCGTCACCTGGAGAATCCGCATGGGTAGTCAGGTGCCGACGAGGTCGGCGACGAGCGACCGGTACCGCGCGAGCGCCACCGGCCGGTCCGCATCCTGCTCGACGTAGGCTCGCCCGAGCCTGCCCATCCCCTCGAGGTCGACCTTCCCGTCGTGCGCGTCCCGGATCGCGGCTGCGAGCAGATCCGGACGGTCGGGCAGGATGACGACACCGCAGCCGACCTCTGCGACCAGGCGAGCCGTCTCGCTGTCGGGATCCGCCGCGACGATCACCGGCCGGCCGGCGGAGAGGATGCCGTACAGCCGGCTCGGGACGACGAAACCTGCCAGCCCCTTCGCCAGGCCGACGTAGTGGACGTGGGCGCTCGACAGCGATTGCGTGAGCAGTTCGCGCGGCTGATAGGGCAGGAACATGACCTTGTCGGCGTCGAGCCGCTCCGCAAGAGCCTGGATCTCGGCATGCCGGGCCCCGAACCCGACGATCGGAACCGCGAGGTCGTCGAGGTCGCGGAGGAACGTCGTCGCCCGGACGAGGTTGTCGAGGTCCTGGGCGTGGCCGACGTTGCCCGAGTGCATGACCACGAAACGGTCAGCGAGCGCCTGATCGCGCGCCCAGTCGTTCGCACGAGGGGCGGGCACGATCGCCGCAGCGTCGACCCAGTTGGGAATGACCGAGATCCGTTCGGGCGAGGCACCCTTTGCGATCAAGCGCTCACGCATCCGATCGCCGATCGCGACGATGTGGTCGGCGCGCTTCAAGTAGAACGCGACCAGGCGTCGCAGGACCTGCACGACGAGCGGGTTCGTCAACCGGCCGAGCTCGGTCGCGATCTCCGGGAACACGTCCTCGCTGATCACGAGCAGCGGCGCACCGAATCGGCGGGCGACCGCCACACCCAGGTCACCGACGATCGGCGGGTCGGTCATGCACACGACGAGCTGTGGAGGCTCGATCGAAAGCGATCGCACGAGGCTGTCCGCGAGATAGGTGACGTAGTTGAGCCCGCGCTGCGAGAGCTTCGTTCGGTCGAAGCTGGTCGATCGGGTTCGCAGCACCCGGACGCCGTTCAGCATCTCCGTGTGAGGCAGATCGTCGCGTCCCTGCAGCCGGCCGGTGACGACCGTGACTTCGTAGTCGACGGCAAGCGCCTCACACAGGTCGGCGAGCAGATTGGCAGTCGCCTCGACACCGGGGCGGTAGTACTGGTTGAGGACGAGGATCCGCGGTCGTGACACGCTGGCGGAGGCTATCGACGCGACAACTTCCAGGCGATCTTGCGCCAGTTCTCGCGGATGCGGCCGGTCGCGCCCGAGGTTCCGGCGCAGTCGGCCGTCCGCTCCGTCAGCCGGTGCGAGGCGTCGTGGATCGTGTACAGGTGCCGCTTCCCCCCTGCCAGCTCGAGGTTGCGACTGGGCTTCGACGCCGAAGTGCGCCTCGTCGAGGCCCCCAGTCACGTGCTCGTAGGTCGTGGTGCTGATGCACTGCGACGACGGCTCGTGATGCGTCGACGACGATGCCCCGCTCCCGTGCTCGCCACACGAGCCAGTTGTCGAACCGTGCACGACCCACGACGAACGCCGGAATCGGATCGAACAGCCCCGCGGTGAAGAGGAAGTAGTCGATCGCCGTTGCCCCGCGCGACGCGCCGTGGGCCAGTGCGCGGTCGCGCAACTCCGCCCTCACACGGGGATCGCCGAGCGTGAGCGATTGATCGACCACGAGGTCGAGCGTTGCGCCGACCATGAGTACGTCTTCTGCCGCTTCACTCACCACGCCGGCCGCCGAGAGGAAGTCGTCAAGGAGGATGACATCGCTGTTCACGAAGCAGCGAAGTCGGTGCTTCGCGATCGCATCGACGCGTGCGAAGGTATCGTCGAGCAGAGGCGTTCCGAGGTCGCTGGTCGCAACACCGGCGATGTGCTCTGCGCCAACCGCAACGGCCGCCTCCGCCGTTCCGGTCTCGTCTCCGAGCAGGACAACCTGGACGCCGCCGAGCGCAAGCCAACTCTGGAGGGCATTGTGCTGAATCGTCGCCGTCTGTCCGACGAATGATTTCGGGACCGAGAACAGCGTGATCACGAGCGAGCGAGCAGGAACGAGTGCACGTCGCCGTCGACGACAACCTCGCCTGCGATCCGCCGGCCGTGCCTCCGGGCTGCCTGCTCGAGTTGCGCACGCGTGACGTAGGCACGGTAAGTGTGTTGGCCCCGATAACCAGTGGCGACCTCGACATGGGATCGTCGTTCGTCGAGTCGCTGGCGATGGAGCGCCACCCAGCCGGCGTCGGATCCGAGGAGAGCATCGAGTCCCGGCTCGGGATCGGGCAGCACATCGAGCAACGCACTCGCCATGACGATGTGGTACCCGTCGAGCGCCCCGGCCTCGAAGACGTCCTTGCGCAAGAACGTCCGATCAGGCCACCGCTTGCGCGTCGCCGTGAGAATCTCATCGGAGTAGTCGGCGCCGACGTAATCGAATCGCCCGGGCCACCAGCGGTCGAGGAGCTCGCCGTAGGCACCGGCTCCGGCACCGATGTCGAGGATCCGCGCGGGGTGCGGCACCGACGGATCGGTCACCAACGGAGCTACGAGCTCGCGAAACGCGACATAGGGAACAACCTCATCGGGAGCCCGGAGTTGCTGATCAGTGAGCTCGAGCATCTGGCGGGCGACGTCGCGGCTTCGCCAACTGTTCCGATATCGCTCGGATGCGCCCGGGAGCCACCGGACTGGATCGAGATCGACCTTCGCGCGGCGGACCGCGCGACGTCCGAGCCCGGCGATCCTCAACACCAACTCGCGAAGCGGATACGCCTCGACGCCAGGCAATGATCCCACCGTGCGATAGGCGTCGCCGAGGTCGCGAAGGTACGGGTCCCACACCAGGTGCAGCTCGGCGTCGGAGACGGGATAGTTGGTCGTCCAGTCGAGCGGAACCGGCGGCACGCCCGATCGCAGTCGGCCGACGCCCACGGCAGCCCGCGACACAGAGGTCCGCCGAAACAGGCGGAGCGAGTGGTAGTGGTAGAAGACGAGAGGCTCGCCGTCGACCAGTACCAGCCCGTCGTCCTCCCTCAGCTCGTAGTTAGACACGTTCCATGGGGCGAGACCGCCACCCGGGTGCCGCAGTGCATGCACACGGGAGAAGAGCTTCGGGAAATCGTCCAGGTACTTCTGGTCGCCGAGCTTACCGTCCTCCCAACGGAAGTAACACCACTCGATGCAGCGCTCGTGCCACCAGTTCAACGCCGCAAGTCCGTCGGGATCTCGTCGGAAGGTGAGCCATTCGACGTTGAACGTTCCGCTCGTCGCCTCCTTGTGCCGGTACTCGGGTGCGTAGCGATGCGGGACGATCAGAACCGCATCGTCGCCCAGTTCGTCGAAGAGCGGTTGTGGATCGGAGAAGAACCTCAGGTCGGCATCCAGGTAAGTCACCGCTTCGACGCCGGGCTCGGTCTCGAGCAAGTAACGACAGACAGCAGGGGTCGCGGTCCAGCAGTACTCGACCTGCGTCCGATCGCCCTTCGTCCCAAGCAGGGCGGGATCATGTCGCTCGAGCTCCGCGAGCGGAACGATCGTCGTCGACCGCAGGTCGAGCCGCCGCAAGAGAGTCTCGGCCTCGGCATCCATGCAGAAGATCCAGAGTCGGAAGGAGGGACAGGTCCGCGCGAGCGATCTGGCAAGTACAAGCCCGCGGGGGAGGTAGTTGATATCGAGAAGCGTGCAGAACGCGTGAGCCACGGCGCGTGAGGATAGTCGTCGACCGCTATCGGGCCTGCGGGCGAGCGAAGATACCGTCGGCCTGGAGCAGTGAATCGGTCCGGGGATCGACGAAGACCGGGTCGAGGGAGATGAGGTCGAATCCGTGTTCGCCGAGATAGGCCAGAACCTCTGCGAAGACGGCGCCTCCCTCGTACAGCGTCGTGAACGAGAGCTCAGACTCGACGACGACGACCTGGTCTAGAACCTCCTCGGCCCCGCGCAGTACCTCGAGCTCGAAGCCCTGGACATCGATCTTGAGGTAGACAGCATCATCCGGCTTCACGATGTCGGCGCGCATGGAGTCGAGCCTGGTGACAGCGACGACCTCGGATGCGACGTAACGGGACTCAGGAGCGCCAGCAACGTGACGCTCGGTCATCTCGAGCAATGAGGAACTCGACGAGTTCCCAGCCACGTGCAGGTCTAGCCGACTGTCCGAGGCTCCGAGCGCAAGGCGGTAGCAGTCCCAGGCCGCATCACCGGCGGAAACCGACTCGAGAATTGCGAAGGCAGAACGCTGAGGCTCGAAAGAGACAATCCGTCCCAGGTATCCCGAGTCGCGCAGCGCTGTCGCAAAAGGACCTGCGTTCGCGCCCACATCGAGGACCAGATCGATCCCTCGGTCGTTGATCATCGCTAGGCGCCTGCCAGAGGGAGTCCGACCGGGGTCGTAGCGAACAAGGTCGAATCCGGTGCGACGCAAAGGTGCCCGCAGGCTGCGACACAGAGTCGTCCAAACAGAGCCGGGCACCAGCGGATTATCGCGGCTGAGCGTAGGTGGCAGTCGGTCGCAAACCCGTTCGTCGGGGCGATACTTGCCCCGACGCCTCGATCCGGCTGACCGAAGGATCGAACGTAGCCTCAGAGGTTCATATGCGCCTACCCACGATCTCGATCATCACCCCATCGCTCAACCAGTCGCGTTACCTCGAACGCACGATCCGTTCGGTCATCGATCAGGGGTACCCGGAACTCGAATACATCGTCGTGGATGGGGGGTCGACGGACGGGTCAGTGGAGATTCTCGAGCAATACGACAGCGCAATCACAGCGTGGTCGAGCGAGCCGGACGACGGACAGGCTCACGCGATCAACAAGGGCCTCGAGCTGGCATGCGGCGAGATCGTTGCCTACATCAACAGCGACGACTACTACCTGCCAGGCTCGCTCAAGGCCGCGGCCGAGGCAATGCGCACCGGGATCAACTGGTGCGCCGGCGTGTGTCGATACGAGCATGCGGATGGTTCGATCGAGACGATCTTCAGACCGATGGCCCCGACAATGCCGCGGCGCACGATGATCAGGGAGACTTGGTATGTCCCGCAGGCTTCATCGTTCTGGCGGCGCGACGTGTTCGCCACCGTCGGTCCGCTACGCATAGACCTCGACTACGTTTTCGACCTTGAGTTCGGTCTCCGGTGTGCGCTGGAAGGCATCACGCCATCTTGCATCGAGCAAGAGCTCGCAGTCCGTTATCTGCACGACGACGCAAAGTCCTTCCATCCCGAGCGCTTCGCGGACGAATACGAAGGCGTCCGACGGGAACTCGAGCAGCGATACCTCGGCCCAACGGATATCGCGTCCGACATCGGTTACCGAGCACACCGCCGACTGCGACGTCTGCTTCGACACGCGAATGCAAGATCGGCAGCGTGAGACTCAGTACGATGATCAGGTCGCTTAGGCTGGCAGGGTGAGCGAGCATCGCGCCTTCTCGGCCTCGGCGGCGCTTCTCGATCTCAAGCGCGTCGCCGGCCGAGCTCGAATCCGCACAGCGGCTGCGCGCGAGCTGGCGACGGTTGTGGCCGGTGGCGGCATCGCCCAGCTTGGTCGAGAGCTCGTCTTGCGCGTCCATCGTTACGAGCACATCGAACCTCCGGCAGCGCTCGCCGTAGGAGCTACCTCCTTCGATGTCGGCCGCGACCTCGTGAACTACACGGGGCTCCCCCCTGACGAGGT
Organism: uncultured Thermoleophilia bacterium; assembly: GCA_963742605.1. Lineage (GTDB taxonomy): Bacteria > Actinomycetota > Thermoleophilia > Gaiellales > Gaiellaceae > PALSA-600. The sequence goes on from CAVUNA010000011.1 coordinate 6,904, forward strand.
CGACCGACTCCTTAGACGCCGTTCGGACTCTTTTCGAGCCGAGTGGTACACGACACCGCGCAAGCGCCGACTCGACGCCTGGTTCTACCTCGCCTCGTCCACGTATCTGTTCGGGAATGCTGTTCACGACCCGCTTCCTCAGCTCAAGCTCCTTCGCGACCGTGGGATCCGACCCGGCCGAGCACTCGATTTCGGCGGAGGAACGGGGAACCTCGCTCTGGCCATGGCTGCAGCAGGATGGACCGTCGACTATCTCGAGCATTCGGCACTCCAGAAGGATTTCGTTGCCTACCGCCTCAATGCGTATGGCTTCGCCGATCGTGTAAGGGTCCTGGACGATTGGCGCCCAATCGCGGCCGAGACGTACGACCTTGTCGTGGCAATCGACGTCCTGGAGCACGTCGCAGACCTTGAACGACTCTTGACCGAGAGCCTGCTTCCGGCAATTCGCGACGGCGGGAGACTGCTGGAATCTTCGCCGTTCGTTCAAAACGTCTCGAACCCGATGCACCACGAACACAAGGATTTCGAGTCAACCCTCGAAAACGCATCGTTCCTCCTCGAGCACAGCTCGCCGGAGGGACGCCTCTGGAGACGTGGTACCGGCGCCCGCTAGATCTCGACGACGCCCATGAGATCGCCGCTTCGAAGGCGTGTCACGCAGCCAGAGCCGGCGCTTGAAAGGAAGACGCGAAGCTCGTCCTCGCTCCAGAAGTTCACGTGGCCCTCCCAGTCGTCCCGTGCCCCGTCCGGAACCGTGATGACCACTCTCCCTCCGGGTGCGCAGAGCACTCGGAGCGCCATGAGCGCCTCAGCTGGCCTGCGAAGATGCTCGAGTACTTCCGTCGCGAGAACGAGGTCGAACTGTTCCCCGCCAAGGTCGAGGTCGTAGATGCTCTGTACGTAGCCGCGAGCTTCCGGGACGACCTCGCGCAGGCGGCGTATCCCGGACTCGGACAAGTCGACGCCGACTACCGACTCGATCTCTGGCCGCAGACAGACCAACGCCGCAAGCAGATGACCCGTCCCGCAGCCGACGTCGATGACTCGGCGCGGCTCGGCTGCCGAACACAACTCCGCGACCTCCGCATAGAACGCCAAGCGCTCAGGCCCAAGGTATTCCGAGATCAGGTCGTCGGCACCGTAGATCTCCTCGAACGCTGCGTTGGTGTTCCTGCGCGCGATGTTCTTGACTGAGCGTTCTCGAGTTGCGCGAAAGGCGCGACCCCGATTCAGCGGCCAGGCGAGCGAACGCCTTACCGAATCAGGGACGCGCATCCACCGGGTCGAGTTTGCGCACCGACCAGCTATGCGGTACGACAACCCTTCCGTATGAGGTTGGTGGCAGTTGCCCGGTCCCGAAAACATCGGACTCGAAGACGTCAAAGAATATGGCGTTTCGCACCCAGTCAGCGACGACGCCGTTTGCCTCCACGTAAAACGTCAGCGTGTACCGGCCAGGCAGCAGCGCCAGATCGGGCAACTCGCAAACGAGGTCACCTGTCTGATCGGCCGCGATCAGGAGGTCGCCCGTGACCCGACTTGAGCAAAAGAACACGGGCTCACCCAACGGCCCGTCGATCGCGACAGAAACCGTGATCTCGCGGCCAGCCTCGTCAGTCTCGTACGCAAGCCGTATCGCGCTGTCACAGCCGGTACGCACAGGCCCGCCGTTCGGCCCGACGACATCAGCGCGGATAATTCTGAGACGCCCGTCGCCCTGCCGGTCGACACGGTCCTGAAGATCCTCTCCGGAGAGAGATTGCACCGTCGACACGTAGTGGTCAACGACCTCGGCGACCCCGCCATCTCGAACCAAGCGACCACCATCGATCAGGAGGCCCCTCGAGCACAACGCGGAGACGGACGCAAGGTTATGACTGACGAACAGAATTGTCCTACCGCTGCGCGCGATCTCGCCCATCCGGCCGATGCACCGCTGCTGGAATGCTTGATCGCCGACACTGAGCACTTCATCGATGAAGAGGATCTCAGGCTCGAGGAACGCGGCCACTGCGAAAGCCAGCCTCACGTACATGCCGCTCGAGTACCGCTTGACCGGTGTATCGATGAACCGTTCCACCTCGGCGAACCCGACGATGTCGTCGAACTTTGACCTGATCTCGCTCCGCCCCATTCCGAGGATTGCACCGTTCAGGAAGACGTTCTCTCGACCGGTCAACTCTGGGTGAAAGCCAGTTCCAACCTCAAGCAGTGAACCGACACGTCCCGTGACTATGGCGCGCCCACGCGTCGGTTCCGTGATCCGCGCCATCAGCTTCAAGAGAGTCGTCTTTCCCGCGCCGTTACGTCCAATCACGCCGACGATCTCGCCTTCATCGATTTCGAACGACACGTCGTTCAGCGCCCAGAGCTCACGCGCCGTGGCCTCGACACGCTCACCCGGCCGTCGACGAAAGAGTCGGGCGATGGCATCTGTGATGTCCTCGGTCAGCCTGCTGTAACCGCCGGCCGTGTTTCCGATCGTGTAGCGCTTCGACAGCCCGGTTGCTTCAATGACGACGCTCATCAGATGATGTCGGCGAACGTTCGCTCAACGCGCCTGAAGTAGAGGAAACCGAACACCGTCATCACGATCATCGAAGCCGTCGAGATCGCATACACCTCGGCGGGTATCCCGGCTGTCCCGATCAGCGCTGCACGGAACCCTTCGATACCCGCGACCATCGGATTCAGCGCAAAGATCAGGCGATACTGAGATCCAACCACCGAGAACTGGTACGCGACAGGTGTCGCGAACAGCCACAGCTGAACCAGGAATGGGATCGCGTAGCGGACGTCTCGATAGCGGACGTTGAGCGCCCCTAGCAGGAGGCCTGCCCCGATCGCAGCGACAACGACGTAAAGCGTGAACACCGGCAGCAGGACGATTCGACCAGACGGCGGGAAGCTGTACCCCGCCATCAGGACCAGCAGGACCCCGAAGCTGATCACGAAGTCGAGCAGGAACGAGCAACACGCTGCGAGCGGCATCAGCAGCCGCGGAAAGTAGATCTTCGATACGAGGCTGGAACTGCCGACGAGGCTGTTTCCGCCGGCCGCCAGCGCGCTCGAGAAGAACGTCCACGGAACGAGCGCTGCGAAGGCGAAGATCGGGTAGGGGATCCCGTGCGGGCCGACGCCCTTCAACTGCCCCAGGAAGATCGTGAACACGACCATCAGTAGGAGCGGCTGCAGCACGGCCCACGCCGCACCGAGCGCAGTCTGCTTGTAGCGGACCTTGATGTCTCGCCACATCAGGAAGTACAGGAGCTCGCGGTACGCCCAGAGCTCCCCGAGCCGGAGCGAGTAGCTCCGCCGCGGCTCGATCACGACCGACGGCGGCGTCACCGCGCGACTCGACACGACGTTCAGGATAACGGAGGCCTCTTCGGGCCACCCTGCCGCAACGCGCTCGAGTAGGTGCCATAGAGCTCTGCGGATGCGGCCTCGAGGGCGAGCCGTTCGCGCGCGAACGAGCGGGCCCGCTGACCCAGCGAGCGACGAGCTTGATCGTCTTTGAGCAGATGAGCGAGCGACAGTCCGAGCTGTCCAGGAGCGGCCGTCAGGGTCGCGTCGCCGAGATCGGCGAGCCCGTCGACCCCGGTGGTGACGACCGGTCGCCCCCACGCCATCGCCTCGCGCGCC
>CAVUNA010000012.1:0-14145 GCA_963742605.1 uncultured Thermoleophilia bacterium
ATGAGGTCGCGCTGGCCGCAACGGGCTAGCTGTCCCGCCTACACAGGTTGTGAACGGCTGAGGTTCTATCCGGCCCTCCTTTGAGGCTGTGGGTCTTCCCGGACTCACGCTCAAAGGAGGGCTCGGATGTTGTTGCACGCTAACGCCAAGCTCGGATTGGCTGGCCGTTTCGCTTTGGTGCGGGCGATCGAGGAGGGTCTGTCGTTGAAGCAGGCGGCCGCCGCTTTTAACGTCTCGCCGGCGACCGCGCACCGCTGGTGGCACCGCTGGCTTGATTCGAGTGAAGAGGCCAGGCGAAGCCTGTCGTGTTTGCTTGATCGCTCGAGTCGGCCGTGGCGCTCGCCACAGCAGTTGGCACCTGAGCTCGAGGAGGCGATCTGCGCCTGTCGACGCGAGACGGGCTGGGGCCCTCGGCTGGTTGCAGGGGCGACCGGCTTTGCGCACTCAACCGTTTGGAAGGTGCTCAAGCGGGCTGGGATCTCGCGGCCCCTGCGCGCGCCACGGGAGCCAGCCAACCGCTACGAGTGGCCCTGCCCCGGCGAGCTCTTGCACATGGACACAAGCCGCTACGCACGCTTCCTCCGGCCAGGCCACCGCGCGACCGGCGACCGCTCGCAACGCTCACGCAACTGGATGCGGCCCGAAACACGGGTCGGCTACGACTACGCGCACGCGATCGTCGACGACCACTCCAGGCTCGCCTACGTCGAGCTCCACGACGACGAGAAAGCCGCGACCGTCACCGGCTTCCTCGAACGCGCGCTCGTCTACTTCGCCGACCACGGCATCACCGTGAAGCGGCTGATGACCGACAACGGCTTCAGCTACACCAAGAACCGCTCACTCCGCGAACTGCTCGCACGCCACGACATCCGACACCTCACCACGCAGCCCTACCGGCCACGGACCAACGGCAAGGTCGAACGCTTCCACCAAACGATGGCGCGCGAATGGGCCTACGGACTCGCCTACCGCTCACACGGCGAGCGCAACCAGGCGCTGCCACACTGGCTCGACCACTACAACCGGCAACGACCACACAGCTCACTCGGCGACCGGCCACCGATCAGCCGCGTTCACAACGTCCGTGGGTAGGACAGCTAGCTATTGGAGCGCCACGCCGCTCTAGGCACGGCCAATCCGAGACCAGCGCCCGGATGGATGTGTCCGCGCGGCTGCTCTTGGAACTCGTCGTAGAGAAGTCCATTCGCCGCGGCGTAGTCCGCGAGTGAGTTCGTTGCGGGGTTGTCACTGACGAGCACCATTGCGTGTCCGGTACGGGCGCGCAGCAAAGCCAGCTCGCGGACTTCATGGTCGTACGTGTGTGCGCTGTCCAGAACGGCAAGATCGACTCGGTCGGTGAGTCCAGCGAGCACGTCGACGCTGTCACCATGAAGCTGCTCGTACCTACCTCTTAGCCGATCGGGCACGAGCCAGCCCGTCATCGGATCGATGTCGATCGAGATTAGCCGGCCGGCCGGCCCTTGAGCGGCGTTCCGTTCGAGCGCTTCGAGGATCGCGACCGAGCCGAGACCGTCGTGGGTGCCGGTCTCGACGACGACGCGCGGCTTCAACAGACGCGAGAGAACGTACCAGCCGACGCGACGTCCAAACGGCATGGAACTATTGCGGTCCCTCCTGTCTCTGAGCTTGTCGCGCAACTCGTGTCGAAGCACGTCGTCCTCTTCGAGCTCATTCGCAAACACCGCGACATGCGCCCGATCCTCGCCGAGCAGGCGAGCGACCATGGCGACAAGCTCATCGACGTTGTCGATCTCATACGTGAAGTTCACCAGCTCGCGGTTGAACAAGATGTGTCGCGCCGAAACGAGCGGCGCAGTCCGGACGCTGTGGTAACGGCGAACGTTCGGAATCTGGCGCCGCATGATCTCCCAGCGTCGACGGGCTCTGCGCACCGGTTGTGGGATCCAGCGATAGCGACTGGTCGAGCTCATCGCGCGGCGAGTCTACGCCGACGATGCAACGAGCTCGGAGAGGTATCCGCCAAGGCGTGCGACGACCGACGTCCGATCGTGCTGAGCGATTACGTGGTTCCGCGCGCGCAGACCCATCTCGTCGTGGTGCTCAAGCACACGAAGAATGGCTTCCCTAATCGACGCGGAATCGAGCGAGACCATGAACCCGCCCCCAGCCTCCTCGATTCCAGGCAACTCCGCCTGCAGGCTCAGCACGACGGGAGTTCCCATCGCAGCAGCCTCCAGCGACGCGACGGACGTCTCTTCCCAATGCGGCGGCGTCAGGCAGAACACATCCGCGTCGGCGTATGCAGCGAAGCGGTCGTCTCCGTACAGCGGCCCTGCAAACCGCACGCGCCCGTCGGCGAACGCGGCCGCGAATCGCCGTCGCAACTCGGAGAGCTGCCCGTCGTCTCGGCCGACGACTGCGAGTGTCATACCGCCTCCAAGCAAGGGTTGAACGGCCTCGATCAGCAAATCCAGACCTTTGTGGTGGACGATCCGACCGACGAACAGGAGCAGGCGCTCGTCTGCGGGAACTCCGATCGATGCTCGAAACGCACCGCGCTCTGGCAGCACTCCGATCGGCGGCAACGGCAAGGGCAGAAGCTTCGTCGCCTCAGGACGCCCGCCGAGCTCCTCGTACATTGCAGCCTCATGTGACGTCTGGGCGAGGAGCAGCTGCGATCGCGCAAGCATGGGTCGAACGAGGGCGCCGTCGTAGACCCCTTTCACTACTCGACGCAAACCTTCGGACCGGCCAAGCGAGCCATGTGCAGAGAGGACGAGCGGCACGTGCCGGGAGAAGGACGACAGAAACGCCGATGCTGTGAGGAACGTGCGCGTGTCAGTGACGTGAATGGCGTCGTAGCGACCTGCAACTCGTGCCAGGGCGGCGGGAAGCCCGAACGGCAGATACTTCTTCGTGCTCCAAGCGAGCCGGTTGCTGACATTCCGAAACCGGTGGACTCGAACGCCTTCGATCATCTCCAGCGCGGGCGCGGCACGGTGCTCGGCGTCAAGCACGTCGGTGGTGAAGACGTCGACCTGATGGCCCAGTGCAACGAGACCCACCGCATAATCGGTCATCACTCGCGGCGGCCCCCCATATGCCCACGCCGGGGCAAAATAGGGTGTCACCTGCAGAATCCTCATCGAGTCAAGCGCCGATCAGCTCAGCAACGAGCGACCGGTAACGTGCGAGCGCGACTGGTCGGTCAGCCTCCCGCTCGACGTACGCTCGCCCTAGTCTGCCCATCTCTTCGAGGTCGATCTTGCCGTCGTGCGCGTCCCGAATCGCCTCGGCAAGCTGATCGGGACGGTCCGGAAGAATGACGACACCGCAGCCGATCTCTTCGACCAGACGAGCCGTCTCGCTGTCCGGATCCGCCGCGACAATCACCGGCCGTCCTGCCGAGAGAATCCCGTACAGCCGGCTGGGGACGACGAAGCCAGCGAGCCCCTTCGCGAGACCGACGTAGTGGATGTGCGCACTGCCGAGCGACTGGGGTAGCACCCCGCGCGGCTGGTACGGAAGCAGACGCACTTTGTCGGCTTCCAGCCGATCCGCAAGCTCAGCCACCTCGACGTGACGGGCACCAAACCCGACGATCAGGACGGCCAGATCGTCGAGATCACGCAGGAATGTTGTGGCGCGAACCAGGTTGTCCAGGTTCTGAGCGTGGCCGACGTTGCCAGAATGCATAACGACGAACCGATCCGTCAGGTCTTGCGCACGCGTCCAGTCGTTCTCACGAGGGCCGGGCACGATTGCGGCAGCGTCGACCCAGTTGGGAATGACCGAGATCCGTTCGGGCGAGGCACCCTTCGCGATCAGACGTTCGCGCATCCGGTCGCCGATCGCCACGATGTGGTCGGCGCGCTTCAAGTAGAACGCGACCAGGCGCCGCAGCACCTGAACGGCTACCGGATTCGTCAACCGGCCGAGCTCGGTGGCGATCTCGGGAAAGACGTCCTCGCTGATCACCAGGAGCGGCGCACCGAATCGGCGTGATACCACCACGCCAAGGTCCCCCACGATCGGCGGGTCCGTCATGCACATCACGAGCCCTGGCGGATCTACCGAGAGTGACCGCATCAGACTGTCCGCGAGATAAGTCGCATAGTTGAGCCCCCGCTGAGAGAGCTTGGTCCTGTCGAAACTTGTTGATCGCGTTCGCAGCACTCGAACCCCGTTCAGCATCTCCGTGTGAGGCAGGTCGTCGCGACCTTGCAGCCGTCCCGTGACGACCGTTACGTCATAATCCTCGGCGAGCGCTTCACACAGGTCGGCGAGCAGGTTTGCCGTCGCCTCGACACCGGGTCGGTAATACTGGTTCAGGACGAGAATCCGAGGGCGCGACACGCAGGCTGAGGCTATCGGCGTGCGAGCTTCCAGGCTATCTTGCGGAGGTTCTCCCGCATCCGACCAGACGCGCCCAGGTTCCGCCGCAGCTGCCGATCGGCAGTCAGCCGGTGTGAGGCGTCATAGATCGTGTACAGATGACGATTGCCCCCGGCCAGCTCGAGATTGCGCTCCGCCTCCGCGCCGAAGTGCGCCTCGTCGAGACCTCCAGGGACATGCCCGTAGTCGTGGTGCTGATGCACAGCAACGACAGCTCGTGATGCGTCGACGACAAGGCCCCGTTCACGCCCGCGCCACACGAGCCAATTGTCGAAGCGGGCACGACCCACGACGAACGGCGGCACTGGATCGAACAGGCCGGCCGTGAACACGAAGTAATCGATCGCCGTCGCTCCGCGCGAGACACCTTCGGTCAAGGCACGGTCTCGCAACTCTGCCCTCACACCGGCGTCGGCGAGCGCGAGTGGTCGTTTGATCTCGAGATCGAACGTGGCACCAATCATCAAGACGCCGTCCGCCTCTTCACTCGCGCGCTTCGCCGCAAGCAGGAAGTCGTCGAGCAGGATGATGTCCCCGTTCACGAAGCAGCGGAGGCGATGCCTGGCGATCGCGTCGACGCGCGTAAAGACATCATCGAGCCGCGGTGTTCCAAAGTCGCTCGTCGCGACATCGGGGATGTGCTCTGCGCCAACCGCGGCGGCAGTCTCTGCTGTTCCAGCCTCGTCTCCGAGCAGGATCACCTGAACGCCGTCGAGCGCCAGCCAACTCTGGAGCGCGTTGTGCTGAATCGTCGCAGTCTGGCCGGCAAATGCTTTCGGAACCGAGAACAGCGTGATCACGGGCGAGCGAGCAGGAACGAGCGCACGTCGCCGTCGACGACCACCTCGCCTGCAATCCGCCGACCATGCCTCCGCGCTGCGTGCTCGAGTTGTGCACGCGTGACATACGCACGGTAGGTGTGCTGACCGTGATAACCCGTCGCGACCTCGACATGAGATCGTCGTGCGTCGAGCCGCTGGCGATGGAGTGCCACCCAGGTGGCGTCGGATCCGAGCAACGCGTCAAGTCCCAGATCGACTTCAGGCAGCACGTCGAGCAACGCACTCGCCATGACGATGTCGTATCCATTGAGCGCTCCAGGCTCGAAGACGTCCTTCCGCAAGAAGGTCCGTTGAGGCCACCGCTTGCGCGCCACCGCGAGAATCTCGTCGGAGTAGTCAGCACCGACGTAGTCGAATCGCCCGGGCCACCAGCGGTCGAGGAGCTCGCCGTAGGCGCCTGCACCAGCACCGATGTCGAGAATCCGCGCCGGTCGCGGCAAGGATGGGTCCGCGATCAGTGGAGCAACGAGGTCGCGAAACGCGACATAGGGAGCAACGACCTCCGGAGTGGAGAGCTGCTGGTCGGTGAGCTCGAGCATCTGCCTGGCGACGTCGCCACTGCGCCAACTGTTCCGATGGCGTTCGGCCGCGCCTGGCAGCCACCGATACGGTGAAAAGTCCGCCAACACTCGGCGGACCGTGCGACGTCCGAAACCGACGATCTTCCGAGCCAGTTCCCGAACCGGGTACGTCTCGACGCCGGGCAATGCTCCGACCGCGCGATATGCGCCACCAAGCTCGCGAAGATACGGCTGCCACACAAGACGCAGCTCGACGTCGGAGACGGGGTAGTTAGTTGTCCAGTCGAGCCGAACAGGCGGCACACCGGGTCGCAGCCTGCCGAGAGCCACTGCAGCTCGCGCCGCGAAGGTTCTGTGGAATAGCCGGAGCGAATGGTGGTGGTAGAAGACAAGCGGCTGGCCATCGACCAACACCTGCCCGTCGTGGTCGGTCAGGTTGTAGCCGGTCACGTTCCACGGGGCGAGACCGCCGCCTGGATGCCGTAGGGCATGCACACGTGAGAAGAGCCTCGGAAAGTCTTCGAGGTACTTCTGGTCGCCGAGCTTGCCGTCCTCCCAGCGAAAATAACACCACTCGATGCAGCGCTCGTGCCACCAGTGCAAAGCCGCTAGTCCGTCGGGATCGCGTCGAAACGTGAGCCACTCGACGTTGAACGTTCCACTTGTCGCCTCTTTGTGCCGATAGGCCTCCGCGTACCGATGCGGGACGATCAGCACTGCATCGTCGTCCAGCTCGTCAAATAGCGGCTGCGGATCGGAGTGAAACATCAGATCGGCGTCGAGGTAGGTGACTCTCTCGACCCCGGGCTCTGTTTCGAGCACGTATCGACATGCAGCCGGCGTCGCGGTCCAGCAGTACTCCACTTGTGTGCGATCACTCTTTGTTGCGAGCAGTGCAGGATCGTGGCGTTCGAGCTCGGAGAGCGAGACGATGGTGAGTGACGGCAGCTCAAGGCGCCGAAGCACCGTTTCCACCTTCGCGTCCATGCAGAACACCCAAAGACTGGTGGATGGGCAGTACCGTGCGAGCGAGTGGCAGAGCACAAGCCCGCGGGCAACGTAGTTGACGTCGAAGAGCGTGCAGAACGCTTCGGTCACCCGGCTAACCGCCCGAAAAGTCCGTCGACTTGCAGAACACGTCCATCAGTCGGGTCGAGGAAGACGGGGTCCAGGGCCAGTACGCCGAACCCCTTCATCGCGAGATGCTCGATGACTTCGGCGAACAGAGGCGCGCCCTCATATAGCTGAACGAACGAGAGTTCCGCCTCGACAAGGACGACTTGCCGCAATGTTTCCACGGCCCCGTGCAGCACCTCGAGCTCCAATCCCTGGACGTCGACCTTGAGATAGACGAGGTCGCCGGGCTGGACGAGTTCGTGGCGAAGGCTGTCCAGAGAAGCAACGGCCACGACCTCGTCACCGACGAAGCGCGACTCGGGGGCGCTGGCGAGATGCTGAGGGGACATATCGAGGAGCGACGAGCTCGACGAGTTGCCGGCAAGGTGTAGCTCAGCCTGGCCATTACGGTCTCCCAGTGCGACGCGCCGACACTCCCAGCGTGGGTCATCCGCGCAGGCAACCGCCAGCTCGCTGTAGGCGCTGGACTGCGGTTCGAAGGACACAATGCGCCCGGAGTAGCCAGCGTCACGCAGACCCCGAGCGAAGGGGCCAGTGTTGGCGCCAACGTCGAGAACGAGACTCGCATGGCGTTCGCGGATCAGCTGAATCCGCCGAAGCTCGGGAAACCTCTCCGCGTCGTACCTCACAACGTCGAACCCGGCGCGACGAAGCGAGCCCCGCGTCACTCGACGCATGAACCGAAGCGGGCTCGTGTCAGACACCCAGGCAATTATGCGGGCTATGTTGGCGTCCGTGGCAGGACCGACGGGAAGAGCCGGTGATCTTGCTGGGAAGCTCTCGCGACAGGGCAGGCGGCGGCTTCAAAGAGCGGCCGGAGGGCTTCGCGATCGGCACCTGCTTCCGGGCGTTGACGCTCCGACAACGTTCTGCTCGATTGCCCACTGGGTCGATGGCGAGGCCGAGGGTGCGCAGACGCAAATGCTCGGCGACGAGAAGCCGTCCACGGCTGGCGGCGGCCGGACAATCGGGCAGGTATGCGATGTATTCTCGCCCGCGCACGCGAAGCCCTCGAAACCTCTCTGGCTGCTGTCGCTCCGGCAAGGTCGACTCGCCACGCCTTCCGGGGTGGCAATCACCGCCGACGGGCAGGTGGTCACAGAGACCGCCTGGGATCTCGAGCAGTTGAGGCTCTCGCTCCCCGCGGCATCGCGTCTTCGGACGCCGGCGCACCTCACCGGGACACATGCATCCCTTATCTCGCTGTGGAGCGAGAACTTCTTTCACTGGATGCTCGACGCGCTTCCACGTTACGCGGTCCTCGAACGATCTGGCCTCGCCGGAGAGGCGACCCTCATCGTTCCCGAGCGTCTGAACGGCTTTCAGACCGCCTCGCTGGCGCAGCTCGGTATCTCGCTTGAGAGGACGTCCCCCTACCGCCGGCAACACGTCCAAGCCGACACATTGCTCGTGCCGTCACCCGCTGCGCATACCGGCAATCCCTCTCCATGGGTGGTGAGCTGGCTGCGAAACCGACTCGGACCGAAACAGGTTGAGAAGGCGGGCCGGCGTCTCTACATCAGTCGTGCGGCCGCCAAGACGAGGCGAGTCGTCAACGAGAGACCGCTGTGGCAACTCCTCCGACGTCGAGGATTCGAGTGGGTCTCGCCGGAAGCCATGCAGCTAGCAGAACAGATCCGTCTCTTCGCGGAGTCGTCGGTCGTCATAGGTCCACACGGAGCCGCGCACGTCAACACGCTGTTCTCCCCACGTCTGTCGCTCGTGGAGCTGTTCGCTCCCGTCTACCTGAATCGTTGCAACCTCGCGCTCGCTGACGCAGCCGGTCACGACTACTGGTACGTGATCGGTCGAGACGCGGGCAACGGGAATCTCGAGGCACCCCTCGACGTCGTCGAGGCAACTCTCGACGCCATTCTGGCGTGACACAGCACGTTGAGCCAGCAGCAATGACCCCACCGCGAATCTCGATCATCACCCCCTCGCTCAATCAAGCGCAGTTCCTCGAGCGCACGATCCGCTCCGTCATCGACCAGGGCTACCCCGACCTCGAGTACATCGTCGTCGACGGTGGTTCGACCGACGACTCGGTCGCGATTCTCGAGCGCTACTCCTCTCGGCTGACGAAGTGGGTCAGCGAGCAGGACCGCGGGCAGGCCCACGCCATCAACAAAGGCCTTGGCTGGGCCACGGGCGAAATCGTCGCGTATATCAACAGCGACGACTACTACCTTGCTGGCGCCCTGGAAGCTGTAGCAAAGGCCATGCGAGATGACACTCGCTGGTGCGCCGGCCGCTGTCGCTATGAGAACACGGACGGCTCGCTCCATGCAGTGCTCGACCCGGAGCCACCGACAATGCCCCGACGTACGATGATCCGAGAGACCTGGTACGCGCCGCAGGCCTCGTCATTTTGGAGAAGGGATGTCTTCCGAGACATCGGTCCGTTGCGAGAGGACTTGCAGTATGTGTTCGACCTCGAGTTCGGCCTTCGTTGCGCGCTGAACGGGATTGTGCCCGCCGGCATCGAGCGAGAACTGGCGGTGCGCTACCTACACGGCGACACGAAGTCCGCTAGGCCCGACCTGTTTGCCGCCGAATACCGCGGTGTACAACGCGAACTTGAAGAGGCGTACCTGGGACCGCTGTCCGCGGTTCCGGACGTTGCGTACCGCGCGCTGCGGCGTATTCGGCGGGGCACCCAACGCGTATTGACCCGTGATGCCCGGGTGGAAGAGGCGCGCTGAAGGTCCCTCTCCTCAGCTCACCGCGTGCCGACCGGATCGAGTGCGAACCGACCAGCTGTGGGGCACCACGACCCTGCCATGGGTGGTGGGCGGCAGTTGCCCACTGCCAAAGACATCGGCTTCAAAGACGTCAAAGTACACGGCGTTACGCACCCAGTCTGCAAGTACGCCATTGACCTCGATGTACGGGGTAAACGTGTATCGCCCCGGGAGAAGAGGTAGGTCGGGAAGGTCGCACACGAGCTCTCCTTTGAGGTCGTCGGCAATCAGTTGCTCGCCGGTTACCCGGCTCGAACAGACGAAGACCGGCTCGCCGAGCGGCCCTTCCACGGAGATCGAGGCGGTCACGTCGTACCCAGTTGCCTTCGTCACGTACTCGAGCCGCACGACCGCATCGGCCCCGGTGCGAGCCGGGCCGCCATTCGGCCCCAGGACTTCGGCATGGACGACACGCAGCCGGCCGTCTCCCTGTCGATCCTCACGTTGCTCGAGGTCATCTCCGGCCCGCAACTGAACGGCCGAAACGTAGTGCCCGATCACATCGTCGGCTTCACCGTCACGGACAAGTCGGCCGCCTTCCATCAACAACACGCGCGTGCACAACGCCGAGACCGACGCCAGGTTATGGCTGACGAAGAGGATGGTCCGGCCGCTGTGCGCGATCTCGCCCATTCGTCCGATGCACCGCTGCTGGAACGCCTGGTCGCCGACGCTGAGCACCTCGTCGATGAAGAGAATCTCGGGCTCGAGGAACGCGGCAACGGCGAACGCAAGCCTCACGTACATCCCACTCGAATACCGCTTCACAGGCGTGTCGATGAAGCGCTCCACCTCCGCGAAGCCGACGATGTCGTCGAACTTTGCCCGGATCTCTGTACGCCGCATTCCGAGGATCGCGCCGTTCAGGAAGACGTTCTCTCTGCCGGTCAACTCAGGATGAAAACCGGTCCCGACCTCCAGCAGAGATCCGACGCGCCCAGTAACGACCGCACGGCCGCGCGTCGGCTCGGTGATCTGCGCCATCACCTTCAGGAGCGTCGTCTTTCCGGCGCCGTTCCGCCCGATGACGCCGACGATCTCACCTTCTTCGATGTCCAGGGACACGTCGTCGAGGGCCCAGAGCTCACGAGAGGTGGCTTCGACACGCTGACCCGGGCGGCGCCGGAGCAGACGTGCGAAAACGTCTGAGATGTCCTCGGTCAGCCTGCTATAACCGCCGGCCGTGTTTCCGATCGTGTAGCGCTTCGAAAGGCCTGTTGCCTGAATGACGACGGTCATCAGATGACGTCCGCGAACGTTCGCTCAACGCGCCTGAAGTAGAGGAAGCCAAAAACTGTCATCGCGATCATCGATGCCGTCGAGATGGCATAGATCTCGAGGGGTATTCCGGCCGATCCGATCAGAGCTGCACGGAATCCCTCGATACCAGCGACCATCGGGTTCAGCGCAAAGATCAACCGATACTGAGACCCGACCACCGAGAACTGATACGCAACGGGCGTGGCGAACAGCCACAGCTGAACCAGGAACGGCACCGCGTAGCGGACGTCGCGATAGCGGACGTTGAGCGCCCCGAGCAGCAGGCCGGCGCCGACCGCAGCGACCACGACATAGAGCGTGAACACCGGCAGCAGGACGATTCGACCAGAAGGCGGGAAGCTGTATGCGGCCATCAGAATCAGCAGGACCACGAAGCTGATCGCGAAGTCGAGCAGGAACGAGCAGCACGCCGCGAGCGGCATCAGCAGCCGGGGAAAGTAGATCTTCGACACGAGGCTGGAGCTGCCGACGAGGCTGTTTGCGCCGGCCGCGAGCGAGCTCGAGAAGAATGTCCATGGAACGAGCGCTGCGAAGGAGAAGATCGGGTAGGGGATCCCGTGCGGGCCGACGCCTTTCAGCTGCCCGAGAAAGATCGTGAACACGACCATCAGCAGGAGCGGCTGGAGCACGGCCCACGCCGCACCGAGCGCCGTCTGCTTGTAGCGGACCTTGATGTCTCGCCACATCAGGAAGTAGAGGAGCTCGCGGTACGTCCAGAGCTCCCCGAGCCGGAGCGAGTAGCTCCGCCGCGGCTCGATCACGACCGACGGCGGCGTCACCGCGCGACTCGACACGACGTTCAGGATAACGGAGCCCTCGTCGGGCCAGTTCGACTGCTCCGGAGCCTCTCGTTTCCGGTCGACCGACTGGCGACGTGTCGAGCGGCGCGAGCCGCGCCTCTCGATGACGAGGGCACATGTGCGCACGAGATGCTTGGCCGACGAGAAGCTCTCGTGAAGGCTTCTCCGGGAGCGCGGCTTTTCGAGCGGGTCGTGCCGAAAACGATCAGCCTGTCCGAGCAAGTGGATCGGGTCGCCGCGACCGGGAACGATCAGCTCGGCACGCAGCGGACAAGAACAACCTGGTCGGAGCCCAGGAAGGGCCACGTGCCGACAGTTCTTGTGCCGGCTGGCGCACAGGCAGCCTGTGGCGTTTCGTTCGTCAATGGGCCAAGAAGCACGTGGCGCCCCAAGCCGGAGCAGTCGACCTGCCCCCGTCGGTATCGGACGAGAGCCGCGATTGATTGCGTCCGTTCCTCGTCGATACCCAGAATCGACAATCGACAGCCATCGTCTGTGGCCGCGCGCAGGGCGCCGACGATCTCGTCGCCCTGCTGATCCGCTTCAGCCCATCGTTCCACCTGCACGTGTGCCTTCGTAGCCGACACGAGCGCCAAGACACAGGCGGCAGCGAGGAACAGTCGTAGGTAACGCGAGGGAAGGCCTCCAACCGCACGAGCGGCTCCGACCGCAAGCAGCGCCGCCGATGGGAGGTAGTAGCGACTCTCGTAGAAATCCGTCTGGACACTCATCTCGAGTGCTGCGAGCGCAACGACTAAGATCGTCACAAGCAACCAATCCGGCCGACGCGGCCGTGACACGGCTCCGATCGCGACCGCGACGAGCACTACGACGAGCACCACCACGCCGGTAACGCTCATCATCTGGTGCGGCATTACGCGCAGCGCGTGGGCGAAGACCGAAACGGCGCCGCCCCCGGTCTTGACGTGAGCCCCGTACTCAAGTGAGCCGCGCTGGACAATCCGCAGGACCTCGTAGAGCATCACGAGCACCGTGAGCAACGCGAGCGCAACGATGCTGGCCGCGACCCCAAATTTCCTCCGGCAGCGTTGCCGTGCGACGCCACGGAGGAGCACGATCGCTAACGGCAGCGCCAGCAGAACGCAGACCGATGTCTCCTTACTGAAGACGCCGTAGCACCATCCCAAGAAGCCGAACGCCACGCAGAGCCACGCGCGAACCGGCATCCGCACAGGCTCGGCGGCGAGCTCGCGCCCACCAAAGTAAAGGAGCGAGCCGCCGAACATCATGCCGCCGACAAGCGCAGGCTCCTGAGGTCCAAACCGAGCCAGGTCCACCCCGAACCCCGGCACGGTAACGATGAGAAGCGCAGGCAATGCGCAAATGAAAGCTCGCTCGAGCGGGTGCTTGCGCCGTGGCACGATGATCCAGGCGAAGGCCGTCATTCCAAGAATCAAGAGGGCAAGGCGCGCGACTCCTAGAAGGTTCGGCCCGAACATGTTGCCGGGCGCCCCAGGAACGCGCCACTGGATCCAGTTCCAGAGGATCCAGGCCGGATAGAAGCGCGACTGTACGTGATAGGTGAAGTGAACCAGCGCGTGCAGCTCGGCCGGTGCAGAAACGAGAGCGTCCCAATCGTCGATCAACGACGGTCCTCTGATCGCGAAGCGTGGTGAAATCACCCACAAGCCGACAGCCAAGACACCCAGCAACACCGCCGGACCCGCTGCGTTACCGCCGCCTGCACGACGCACTGTCGGCACTCTCAACGTGGGCAAGGGCACACTGCGCCCTCGATCATTGCCCGGCGTTTCATCAGCTCTGCCGCCAGGCTGGTCGCCGAGGCCCCATGTTGTTGACTCCATTCACGGCGGGGCGAGCGTAGCTCTCCCTCCCGATTGTGATCGCCGGAGCGTGAAAGACCGGGCTCGGATGCCGCGCGCCGACCGGCCGAGTCGCCGACTACGCTCTCACTGGCTTGAGGGCGATTGCTTCGCAGTCTCATGCTTCTGGATGATCAGCGCGACCTTGGGCAACCGCTGCTGGCAACCGCAGAGCAACCAACGGCGTGAGTGTCTCGCATTGTCCACGACGAGCAACTGTCTGGATCGATACTGAGCCAAAGAACACCCGGCGTCGCAGCGTTCCTTCTGCCGGCGACCGTCGCTGTGGTGCTGCTCCGGATGGACTCAACCGGACTACTTCGCACATCAGAAAGTAGAAGCTCGAGGCTGCTGCAACGCGCTCGAGTAGGTGCCATAGAGCTCTGCGGCTGCGGCCTCGAGGGCGAGCCGTTCGCGCGCGAACGAGCGGGCCCGCTGACCCAGCGAGCGACGAGCTTGATCGTCTTTGAGCAGATGAGCGAGCGACAGTCCGAGCTGTCCAGGAGCGGCCGTCAGGGTCGCGTCGCCGAGATCGGCGAGCCCGCCGACCCCGGTGGTGACGACCGGTCGCCCCCAGGCCATCGCCTCGCGCGCCG
>CAVUNA010000013.1:0-13648 GCA_963742605.1 uncultured Thermoleophilia bacterium
ACCGCGACTCGGTAAGAGAGCTCACCAACCCGGCCGAGACTTCGCACGAGCTCGCGTGCGTAGACCTCGCTGCCGCCGACCTGGCCCGGCGCGAGCGTCAGCAGCGACAGGCCGACGACACCTACGTCTGCCAACCGCCGGTCTCGCCCTTGTAGGTGCCGCCGAACAGCGCGAGCGGAGTGCGCAGCAGGATCAGCAGATCGGTCTTCCAATCTCGGTGGCGGACGTACCAGAGGTCGAGCTCGATGCGCTCGGACCAGGGCAGCGACGCGCGCCCGTGGATCTGCGCCCAGCCGGTGATGCCGGGCTTCACGTCGAGCCGGTGCAGCTGGCGCTCGTCGTAGCGGTCGACCTGGTAACGCAATGTGGGCCGCGGCCCGATCACCGACATCTCTCCGCGCACGACGTTCCAGAGCTGCGGCAGCTCGTCGAGCGAGAGTCTGCGAAGCACCCGCCCCGCACGTGTGATCCGCGAGTCGCCGCGGTCGACCGCGTAGCCGGCGCCGAGCTGCTCAGCGCCGACAACCATCGTGCGCAGCTTCAGCAACTCGAAGTCGACGCCGCCCCTGCCGACGCGCGTCTGCTTGTAGAGGACGGGGCCTCCGTCCTCGAGCTTCACCGCCAGCGCGGCCAGCGCGAGAGCCGGCGACGCGACGACGAGCCCGGTTCCGGCAATGGCGACGTCGAGCACACGGATCAACGCGTCCCCTCCGCCGCCTCCCACGTCGCCGGAACGCCGCGTCGGAGGTAGTTCCAGAGCGACACCAGCGTCGCCCAGGTGACGAGAACGTAGTACCGCGCGATCCCGACGCCCACCGCCGCCGCAAGCAGGAGCCCGAGCTGCGCGGCGAGCACGAGGTCGTAGACGAAACCGTGCGCGATCAGCGCGAGCGACGTGGCGAGCAGAAGGAGGTGGAGAATGCCCGACGCGTAACGGAGGTGGCGGTGGGAGACGATCGCGACGCGGTAGCGCCCTCCCAGCCTGCGCAACATTCGACCCTTCGCGACGATCAGCCAGCAGTGCTCGAACATGCGCACCTTCCGGCGATACTCGGTCTCGTTCGTCGGCGTCGCCTTCTCGTGCGCAGCGGCGGCCGGCTCGTACACCGCGCGACGGCCGTGCTGCACCATCAGGTAGGGGAGGGCCAGATCGTGCCCAAACCGCGGATCGACCTCGACGTAGTCCGACCGGCGAACGGCATAGATCGAGCCGTTCCCACCCGTCACCGATCCGAGCCGGGACTCGGCGCCGCGAACTCCCATCTCGTAACGCCAGTAGAGACCTTCCTTGTTCGCGCCGTCCGAGCCGACGATGTGCAGCTGTCCGCAAACGTACGCGACGTCGGGATCAGCGAACGGTCGGACCAGGCGGCGCAGCGCGTCGGGTGCCCAGACGGCGTTCGCGTCGGTGAACGCGACGATCTCGCCGTCCGTTAGGCGGACGGCGCGGTCTTGTGCTGCAACCTTGCCGCCGCGAGGGTTCGAGATCACCTTGACACCGGGGAACTCGAGCGCGATCGACTCGGTGCGGTCATCGGACGCATCGGAGGAGACGACGATCTGCAAACGTTCGAGCGGATAGTCGAGCGCGAGCAGATTCTCGAGCCTCCGCGCGATCACCGCTTCCTCGTTGTACGCGGCGATGATCACTGCGACCGTTGGCTCGACATCGGCGCCGTGAACTGGCCTCGACGTGACCCGCGCGAGCCCGATAGCGGCGAGCGGATAGAGGACGTGGGTCCAGGCGAGAGCCGCAAGCGAAAGCCAGAAGAGCACGACGAAGACGACCACGGCGCGAGTGTAGATAGACGGTCGCGCCGCCCGGTGCCCGGCGTCGTCGATGCCTGCTGCCCGACGTTCCTAGGGCGACTTCGACGATCATGCGAGCAGTTCCGCGACGACCTTCCGATAGCGGTCGATTGCCACGTCGCGATCTGCCTCGGCCTCGACGTACAGCCGTCCCCGTCGTCCCATCTCCGCGCCGTCGTGGGCGCCGGCCGCGAAGTCCCGGATCGCCGCAGCGACCAGCTCCGGTCGCCCCGGCGGCACAACGACGCCGCAGCGCGCCTCCGTCACCACGCGTGCCGTCTCGCTGTCGCTGTCGGCCGCGACGAGCACCGGCCGTCCGGCCGCAAGGATTCCATAGAGCCGGCTTGGGACGACGTATCCTGCAAGCCCGCTTCCGAGCCCCACGAAGTGGACGTCCGCGGCGGACAGCGACTCCGCGAGCCGCTCCCGCGGCTGGTAGGGCAGGAACCGAACGGCGTCGGCGGCCAGTCGCGTAGCGAGCCCCGAAACCTCCGCGTGACGGGCCCCCGAACCGATGATCACGACCTGCAGGTTGTCCAGGTCGCGCAGGAACGTGGTCGCACGCACGAGCGTGTCGAGGTCCTGGGCGTGACCGACGTTTCCCGAGTGCATCACGACGAAGCGCTCTGACAAATCGTGCTCGGCAGCCCACGGGTTGTCTTGGGACTGAGGCATGACCGCGCGCGTGTCGACCCAGTTCGGAATTACCCGGATACGACTCGGGTCCGCATGCTTCGCGACAAGGCGTTCCCGCATACGCTCCCCGATCGCCACTACGCGATCGGCGCGCTCCAGGTAGAACCTCGTCATCGCGCCGAGAAGCCAGACCAGCGCCGGGTTCGATAGCCGCTCGAGCTGAACCGCGATCTCGGGAAAAACATCCTCGCTCACGACCAGCAGCGGCGCGCGGAACCAGCGGGCGACGAGCAGCGCCACGTCCCCCACCATCGGGGGATCGGTCATGCACATGAGGAGATCCGGTCGCGGCGTGCCCAACGCCACGGCCGCGGTCAGCCCGAGATAGCTGAAGTAGTTGGCGCCGCGCTGCACAAGCGGAGCGCGGTCGAACGCGAGCGACGGCACCCGGATGATCCGCACGCCGTTCCGCAGCTCCGACCGAGGGTCGTGTGGATGGTCGCGGAGGCGTCCCGTCACGACGGTAACCTCGAAGTCGCGCGCGAAGGCTTCGCACAGCTCAGTCAGGAGGTGCGCGGTCGCCTCGACGCCCGGCCAGTAGTACTGGTTGAGGACGAGCATGCGGGGACGACTCGGCCCGGACATGAGCCCGACTCTAGACAGGATGCCGAGTCAGTCCGAAGCCGACAACCAACCATCCCTTCGGAGGCTCGGTACCGTCTTCCCGATGACGGCCACCAAGCCCGACGTCGCGGTGGCCACGCAGGACCCTGCGTTCGGAGGCGGGGGGAGCGTGCAGACCGCGGCATTCGCGGCGGCGGTCGGCCGGCTCGGTCGGGAGCCGCGGCTCGTCTTCAACGAGCACCCAGCGCTTCACGGCAAACGACTCACATGGCGTCGGGTCGAGGCCCTTCGGCAGCTGGCGGCGGAGCGCACCCTCGTCCCCTGCCTCGAAAGAGCCGGAGACGTCTGGGTGGTGGCGACGATGGCCCACACCGGCGCCGCCGCAGCCAGGTGCGGCCTGCCCTACGGATGCTGGATCGGCACCACGATCGGTGAGGAGTGGCGTGGAAGGCGCCGGCTGCTCGGCGGGCTCCGCCGCGCGGCCGCTGCCGCAAGCGTTCCCGTGCTGCGCAGGCTCGAGCGGACGACACTCCAGGGTGCAGCGCGCGTCTACGCCACGAGCCCGGCCACGCGCAGCGCAGTAGCGGAGGCCGGCGGCCTGGAGATCGGGCGGATCGGCCTTCTGCGTATCCCGGTCGACCTCGACCGGTTCCGGCCCGCGCCGGACGACCAATGGCACGACGCCCTGCAGCGACGAACCCTCGTCTTCGTTGGCCGAGGAGACGATCCGAGGAAGAACGCACCAGCGCTGCTCGAACTTGCGAGGTTGCTCCCCGACGCGACGATACGTCTTGTCGGCCGACAGCCCCGTCTTCCTCTGCCGTCGAACGTGGTCGCGACCGGCGAGGTGCGGGACGTGGCGGCCGAGCTGCGTCGCGCAGCTGTGTTTGTGCTGCCGTCGTGGCAGGAGGGCTTCGGCATCGCCGCCGCCGAGGCGATGGCGGCGGGGCTGCCCGTTGTCACGAGCCCGTGCGGCGGGCCCGAGGAGCTCGTCCGCGCATCTGGTGGCGGGCGGATCGCGGCGTCGTTCGATGCCGTGGACATTGCGTCCGCCGTCGAGGACGTGCTTGGACACGCCCAAGAGCTACGCCGGCACGGCCGGGCGTACGTGGAGCGCGAGCATTCGATGGCAGTGTTCACCGACGCCGTCGCGCGAGCGCTCGCGGAGGTCGAGCTCGCATGACGGACGTCGCCGTCGTGATCGGCAACTACCAGGGCCGCGACGTTCTTCCCGAGTGTCTCCGGAGCCTCGAGTACCAGACGCAGATGCCCTCGGAGGTGATCGTCGCCGACGCGAGCTCCAGCGACGGCAGCGACCGGCTCGCCCACGAGTGGGGGGCGCGGGTCGAGCGGGTGCCGAACCGAGGCCTGGGCTGGCTCTACAACCGGGGCGCCGAGGAGGCGCGGGCGGAATACGTCCTGCTCGCGAACAACGACGTTGCATTCGACCCCCGTTGCGTCGCCCTACTCGCGGAGGCACTCGACGCAGACGAGCGGCGATTCGCGGCCGATCCGACGCAGCTGTCATGGGACGGCTCGGCTTACGTGCATCGTCGCACCACGATGAGCCGCGGGAGGCTCCTACGCGAGCTAGTTCCCGGCTTCCGGATCGACCTGAAGGCGCCTGCCGACGGCGTGGTATCGACCCTGTGCGCGAACGGAGGAGCGATGATCGCGCGACGGGAGCGCCTGCTGGCGCTCGGCGGCTTCGACGAGACAATGTTCATGGACTTCGAGGACCTCGACGTCGGCTGGCGCGCGTGGCTGCACGGCTGGTCGAGCGTGCACGTCCCCGCGGCCGTTGTCCGCCATCGCATCGGCTCCGTCACCACGCCGGACGTCTTGCCCCGGCGGCTCGTTTCCTCGCACCACAACCTGATCCGGTTCGCGTTCAAGTGCCTGCCGCTCCGCGACGCAGCTCGCGTACTGCTCGCAGAGTTCCTTCGGCTCGGAATCCATCCGAGGCTCGTCGCGCCGGCCCTCGTGCAGGTGGCTGAAGAGCTTCCGCAGATCGTGCGCGAGCGGCGGACGCTCAGCGGCCGCGACCGGTTTCTCGCCTGGGCTTTGGCCGGAATGGATTAGTGGATTCGGTAGAGCGCAGCGACGTGCTCGCTCGGCGCTCCCGGCCAGACTCCGCCGAGAAGTTCGAGCGGGTAGCACGCGGCGACGAGCCCGTTCAGTGCCTGCCGGCGCCAGCCACGGCCACCGCGGCGGGGCGTCGCATCGCCGCCCGGCTCGCGCCGCTCGGAGAGGCGCCGCAAGGGAACGAGCGGCCAGGACAGCTCCTGCGGCCGAGCGCCGACCAGCTCTCCGCCTGCCGCCTTCCACGCCGCCTGCCATTCGCCGCGTGAGCGCGGATAGGTGCCGTAGACGGCCGAGAACGCGCTCCCCGCTCCGGTCCGGTCGACTGTGAGCACGTGCCCGCCACTCCGCACGACCCGGACGAGCTCGGCGATCGCCCGAAGCTGGTCCGGGTAGGGCAGATGCTGCACGACGGTGACGGCGCACGCGAACGCGAACGTTCCCGCCGGATAGTCGAGCTCCCTTGCAGACATCCGCCGAAACTCGATCGAGTCGGGAGAGCGACACCGTGCCTGTTCGAGCATCGCACTGCTCCGATCGATACCCACCACCTCGGCCCCCCGACCAGCCAGAAGCCGCGACCAGCGGCCTGTGCCGCAGCCGACGTCGAGCACGGGCGCGCCGCCGAGGCTACCGACCCGTCGTAGCAGCGCCTCGAACGCTCGCCGCTGCGACCAGCTCGCGTAGCGGTTGAGCGAGGATGGCGCCCCGGGATAGCAGACGGCGTCGAGCTCGGACTCCGCGGCGATCCTGCCTTGCACCTCCCAGTAATCGGCTCCGCTCGACATCCGGTTAGCCTAGTGCGCCTGATGCGGGTGCTCGTCGTCGCGAACGACAAGGTGGGAGAGACAATGGCCGGGCCAGGCATCCGGTCGTGGTCGTTCGCGAAGCAACTCGCAAGCGAGCACGAGGTGACGCTGTGCGCCCCCTTCTCGACGAAGCGAGCCGGGGAGGGATTCGACCTGGTCGTCCGCAATCCGTGGCACGCCTCGCGCATGACCCGCCTCGCGAAAGGCTTCGACGCGGTCGTCGCCCAGCGCCTGCCGATTCCCACGATGCTCGACCTGACGCGGTCGGGGACGCGGGCCGTCTACGACCTCTACTCCCCGCCGACGATCGAGCAGCTCGCCCTGTATGCGCGGCAGCCGGGCAGGGCCTCCCGCTGGTACCGGCGGCTGAACGAGCAGACCGAGCGGGTAACGCTGGAATGCGGTGACGCGTTCATCTGCGCGAGCGAGCGTCAGCGCGACATGTGGCTCGGCGCGCTGATTGCACTGGGCCGCGTCGGCGCCAAGCGGTACCAGGAGGATCACTCGCTCCGCAGCCTCGTCGATGTCGTCCCGTTCGGGCTGGAGCCGTCGCTACCGCAGCACGATCGAGACGTACTCCGCGGCGTCGTCGACGGGATCGAGCCGGACGACCTTCTCCTGATCTGGGGGGGCGGGATCTGGAACTGGTTCGATCCACTCACGGTAATCCGGGGAGTTGCGCAGCTCGCCGATCCCGGCGTCAAGCTCTACTTCCTGGGTACCCGTCACCCGAACCCGGGCATGCCCGAGATGGAGATGACGCGACAGGCCATCGCCTTGGCGGAAGAGCTCGGCCTCCGGGACCGAAGTGTCTTCTTCAACCTCGGCTGGGTACCGTACGACGAGCGTGCGAGCTACCTGCTCGAGGCGGACGTCGGGGTCTCGGCGCACTTCGACGAGCTCGAGACGCGGTTCGCCTTCCGGACGCGGCTCCTCGACTGCTTCTGGGCCGATCTGCCGACGATCACGACCACCGGCGACACGCTTGCGGACCTCGTGCGAGAGCGGTCGGTGGGTCGCGTCGTCGAGGTCGGCGACGTTGAGGGATGGGCGCAGAGCATCGCCGAGCTGGCCCAGCCCAAGGAGCGCGACCGGGCACGGAGTGGCCTCGGACAGCTGCGTTCAGAGCTCGCGTGGCCGCGCGTCGTGGAACCGCTGCGGACGCTGCTCCGAGGCGACAGCGCACACGCGACACGACCCGTGACGACCGCCCTACGGCAGGCTTCCTACCTCAACGTCCGCGCCCGCCTCGCCCTCGAGACTCGAGGCATGACGGGCCTCGGTCGACGAGCGCTGGTCGGAGTCGACCGCCGGCGCCGCGGCGACCAGACGGCGCATCCGCCGGAGGTACGCTAGCCGCCGTGATCGCCGCTGCCCGAAGCCCCAATCTCCGGAAGCGGATCCGGCATCAGGTCAGGATCCTGCACGTCACCTCGGCCGCTGAGTACAAGCTCAAGTACGCCGATTCGGCGCTCGGCTACGTCTGGTCGATCATCAAGCCGCTCGCGCTTTTCGCGGTGCTCTACGTCGTCTTCGGGCGCTTCTTCGCGCTCAAGAATGGCTTCCACCACTACCCGATCTACCTCCTGATCGGGATCGTGCTGTGGACATATTTCTCCGACGCCACC
Organism: uncultured Thermoleophilia bacterium; assembly: GCA_963742605.1. GTDB lineage: Bacteria > Actinomycetota > Thermoleophilia > Gaiellales > Gaiellaceae > PALSA-600. Next base: position 7,589 of record CAVUNA010000013.1, read on the forward strand.
TCGCTCGCGATGACGTCGTACGTCGCCCGGTCGTCGCTCCTGCGCAAGCTCGCGTTCCCACTTCTCGTGATTCCTGTCTCGGTAACGCTGACCGCCGGCATCACCTTCCTGGTCAACGCGGCGGCCGTGGGGGTCTTCGTCGCGGCTAACCTGATCGCGGTTCGGCCCGCCTGGCTGCTGCTGCCGGTGCTGCTCGTCGAGCTCTACCTGTTCACGCTCGCCGTGTCGGTCATCCTCGCGGTGCTCTTCGTCCGCTTCCGCGATGTTCGGCAGGTCTGGGAGCTCGGCTTGCAGCTGCTCTTCTACGCCACGCCGATCGTCTATCCGGTCGGGTTCCTGCCGGTGTGGGCGCAGAAGATCGCGTTCCTGAACCCGTTCGTCCAGGTGATGCAGGACATCCGCCGGATCATCCTCGACTCGCCGCAGGCGATCGTGGCGAGCGAGGTCTACGGATCGCCCTGGGGATACCTGCTCCCGCTCGGCTGCTGTCTTCTCTTCCTCGTCGCCGCTGCGCTGCTCTACCGAAGAGAAAGCCCCTATCTGGCGGAGCGCGTCTGATGCGGGCGGCCATCCAGGTCGAGCACGTCTCGAAGTCGTTCCGCCTTCCCCACGAGGTGCGGAACTCGATCAAGGAGGTCTTCCTGCACCCGTTCCACCGCATCGACTACGAGGAGAATCACGCGCTCACCGACGTCTCGTTTGAGGTCCGCCACGGTGAGTGCTTTGGCGTGATCGGTCACAACGGAAGCGGCAAGTCGACGCTGCTGAAGATCGTTGCCGGGATCTTTCGCCCCGATAGTGGGTCGGTTGTGGTCGACGGTATGCTCTCGCCGTTCATCGAGCTCGGAGTCGGTTTCAACGATGAGCTCAATGCCCGTGACAACATACGAGTGAGCGCGGCGCTACTCGGACTGTCGAAGCGGGACGTCGAGGATCGCTTCGACCAAATCGTCTCCTTCGCCGAGCTGGGCCGGCACCTCGACCAGAAGCTCAAGAACTACTCCTCCGGGATGCAAGTACGGCTCGCATACTCGATCGCCATTCAGGTCGACTTCGACATCCTGCTGCTCGACGAAGTTCTTGCGGTCGGTGACCAGGAGTTCCAGGACAAGTGCTTCGCCACATTCCGCGAACTGCGCATAGCCGGCAAGACCGTGGTCTTCGTCTCACACGATCTCCGTGCTGTCGAACAGCATTGCGATCGGGCCCTCCTGCTGGAAAGCGGCATTGTGCGCCAGGTGGGGTCCACCGAGGATGTGATCACCTCTTACGCACCGCAGGCTCTCCGTCGACAAGAGGCCCGCGTGTCAGCGGGGTTGCACCCTGGGTGATCGCCGGCAGGAGACTAGTCTTCCTCGACGGCTTCCTTCAGGCGCGTTGACCAACCACTCTGACATCCGGGCCTTAGCTGGCTACGTGAACGAGACTCCGGAGCGTTACGTGCCGGAGTTGATGGCCGGTACCGAAATCGAGGCCGAGCACCTGACGCGTTACCGGTGGGCCTTGGCGCTTGCGAAAGGCCGTCGTGTCCTGGATGCCGGCTGCGGAACAGGCTATGGGACACGGTTGCTGTTAGAAGCCGGTGCGGCTGCCGTGGCCGGGGTCGACATTTCCCCATCCGCAATTCGCGCCGCGGGGATTGCCGCGCCGGAAGCGTCGGTGGCGGTTGGCGATGTCCGGTCACTCCCGTTTGACGACGCTTCCTTCGATCTAGTCGTCGCCTTCGAGTTGCTCGAGCACGTGCTGCCTCAGGAGCACGTGATACTCGAATTGCAGAGGGTGCTGGCGCCCGACGGCATCTTGGTGATCAGTTCTCCGAACCGCGATGTCACGGTGCCGGGGAACCCGCATCATCTTCACGAGCTAGCGCCGGATGAGTTTGAAGGGCTCCTGCGCGCACAGTTTCCGCAGGTCCGGCTCTACCGACAGCACGACTGGCTAGCTTCGGTCCTGACGGATGAGAACGCAGCTGAAGCCATGAATTCGCTGTTAGATCTCAGCGTCTGGAAGACGACGCCCCTGGGTCGCGGGGCCGAACTCTACATGGTCGCGCTGGCCTCGAACGAGCCGCTTCCAGCCCTTGCGGGCGTCGCATACCTCGCTCCTGTAGAACAGCTGCGCGAATGGGTCGAGCGAGTGGCGGCCCTTGAGCAAGCACTTGAACGACGCGACGCAGTACAGCTGCGCGAATGGGTCGAGCGAGTGGCGGCCCTTGAAGACGCGCTAGAACGACGCGATGCTGAGCTAGCCACACGCGCCGCCGCAGCGACACTAGGGCGAAGGTGGCGGGCGCTGCCATCGGTGCTCAACACGCGTTTCCGCGGCGGCGTCCGGCTTGGCCGTGGCATCGCGTCCTCGCTCGACGGACGCCTCAGAACGAGAAGAAGATACCGCCGCCGCTCGGCCGCAGTCCTCTTCGTCTCGGGTGCGCCAGACGTCAGCGTCCGCTACCGATGCAATCACCAAGCCGAGCAACTGGAACTTCTGGGCGGCACAACAACTGTCGTACGTCATGGCGACTGCGATCTCGTCGAAGCCCTAGAGCGGCACGAGCTCGTGGTTCTCCACCGCGTCCCATGGGGGGACGATGTGTCCAGGCTGATAGATCGCGCGCAACAGGTAGGGAAAGAAGTCCTGTTCGACACTGATGACCTCGTGTTCGAGCCGGACGCCTTGAGCGACGTCGCCGCGTTGTCGGAACTCCCGCCCGACGACGCCACGCTCTACGTGGAAGGAGTCCACCGCTACCGACGCACGCTCGAACACTGCAAGGGTGCAACCGCGAGCACTGAGCCGCTCGCAGAGCGCATTCGCGGCCTCGGCGTGCCGGCCGTCACGACGCCCAACGTCGCGAGCAATGCGATGGTGGAAACGGGATCGCGTCTGGTCGCGAATGGCGCGAGCGACGCGGGGCGAGTGACAGTTGGCTACCTAAGCGGAACCGCGACGCATCGCCAAGACTTCGCGGTCGCCGCGAAGGCAGTTCTCGCCACGCTACGCGACCGCCCGGAAGCTGAGCTTTGCATCGTCGGCCCGCTGAGGGTGGATGATTCGCTTGCTTCCCTTGACGACGAACGCGTGAAGTTCATGCCACTCCAGCCATGGTCGCACCTCGCCGATATTCAGGCGTCGATAGATATCAACCTTGCCCCTCTGGAGCCGGATAACGCCTTTACCGAGTGCAAGAGCTCTGTCAAGTGGCTCGAGGCCGCACTCGTCGCTCGACCGACAGTTGCAAGCCCACGGCCCGACTTCCGGCGTGTAATCGAGACGGGAGAAAACGGCCTTCTCGCCGAGTCACCGGGGGAATGGTACGAGGCCCTGGCAGCCCTGTTGGATGATTCGAGTCTCCGTCATCGCCTTGGCGAGCGCGCACGCCAGGCCGCTCTCAGCACACACACGACGAAGGCGCAATCCCTGTCATACCTGAAAGCTCTTCGGCACTTGACGTCCCGTCCTGAGGCTCCTCTGACTATCAACTGGATCCTGTACTCGCCGATCAGTCAGAATGGCGGCGGGTATCGCAACATCTTCCGAATCGCATCCGTGCTCGGTGAGCGCGGTCACCGACAACGACTCATCGTGAAACCCGTTGCACATCTACACGGGAAGAGCCGCGAGGAAATTGTGCAGTTCATCGAAGGCGCTTTCGGCATTCCTCCCAACGCAGAGGTGCTCATCGAACATCACGAGATTCCCGAGGCGGACATCTCGCTCGCAACCTACTGGCCGACCGCGTACACAGTCGCAGAACATCCGCTCTCGCGGTTCAAAGGCTATTTCATTCAGGACTTTGAGCCGAGCTTTCATGAGGACTCGCCCCATGAATACCGGAGGGCCGAGTTGACTACTCGCTCCCTCTCCGACGTATCTGTCTCGGCGAGCATCTCGCGCGGCGCATCCAAGAGCTCACCGGGGTGCCGTCGACGGCTGTCGACTTCGCCCTGGACTCGCACTTCACGATGACGCGGAGCCCGGCGGAGCGGGAGGGGATACCGTGTGTCCTCTTCTTGCTCGGCCTAGTCTTCCTCGGCGCGGCTATGAGGTGGGCGTCAACGCGCTCGCAGAGCTCAAGCGTCGACACCCGGAGGTAGACATCCTGTTCTTCCGGCAGTCGGACCGAGGAACTCGGCGCCGTTCCGTTCCGGTTGCAGAAACCTCGGCGTCATCGATGCGGCCGCGGTCGCAAAGGCAATGAATGATGCCCACATTCTCTTTGACTTTCTCGCTCACGAACATCTCGAACGTGCCATTTGAAGGCATGGCATGCGGTTGCGGCGTTGTCGAACTTGACTCACCGAATGTTTCGACCATGATCGCGGCGGGCGAGGAACTACGCCTGCTCGCGCCGTTCGAAGCTGGCGCACTCGCCGACGCACTCTCACGGCTTGTCGAAGAGCCCGACGCTCCGGATCCGGCTAGCACAACGAGGCGCCGCTGATATGGCTGGGCGCAACTGGGAGCGCACCGGATCCATGTTCGAGAACGCGTTGAGAGAGCTCTGTTTCCTACCGACGGCCGCTCGTCGGGCGGGCCTAGATGTAGTTGGGGGACGGCGCACTGCCGTCCACGAGTCGGCCGAGAACAAAGTCTCCTCCTGATGGCGCGGAGGCCGTGAGACTATTCTCGTAGGGAGTCGCTTGCGGCATGATCTCTGAAGATTTGGCTAGTGACATCGTTTCAGTGAAGGCTTGTCCGGCATGCGGTTCGTCGACTCGGACGGTGTGGCGCCGTGATCCAGATTCGAATTTCCCGGGCGGCATGCTCACGATCATGGCATGTTCGCACTGTGGGCTCGGCTATCTCGATCCGCGTATGTCCGTTGCGGCACTTGAGCGACTTGAGGCGACGAATGCTTTCTACGAGTTCGAGGGCGAGGATCTTACTCGCGAGATCCTCGCGCGTCCGGCGATGTTCGCCGGGATCGCTGGTCGCGTTGCTGGCCCTCGCCAAACGATGCTTGACGTGGGCTGCAATCGCGGGCTACTGCTGGAAGCTGCGCGCCGCGACAGGTTGGGATCCGGCCGGTGTTGAGCTGTCTGAGGTTGCAGCACGGCGTGCCCGGGAGTTGACTGGTGCGGCGGTCTATCCAAACCTTGAGGAAGTTCGTCGCCCGGACGCAGGATTCGATCTTGTCGTGGCTTGGCATGTACTCGAGCACATGACAGACGTCTTCTTCGAGCTTGTGCGTATCCGCCGGCTTCTCCGGAGCAGCGAGTACTGGCGATTCAAGTTCCATCGGTTGATCGCATCAACGCTTTCCAGGCGGAGCCCTGTTCGCCAGCCTTGTATGTGCGGTACATGACATTTCTGCTTTCTTCACCTGCTTCACTTCAGCGTCTTCTGGATCGGGCCGGCTTCAATCGCACCGAGATGAAGTCATCAGCGAGCCGTCCCAGGTCTTGGCACCGACTGGTCCGGCCCTTCGCACCTGCGCGCTGGGATGACCTGATGCTGACGGTCTTCGCGACGGCGTAGAGCGCTACCACCACCTAGGAGGAAACGCGCGTGGCTCGTGGCATCGAGCCCGATGTCCCTTCTGGGCTAAATCCACGGCCCGTCGACAACCTCGGACAGGTCGGCATCCTCCTCTCGGGCAGCGGCGAAAACCATCAACCCCTTCCAACGCGCCTGCGTCACAAGAGACGTCGGCTTCGGTCTTCGCAGGTAGTCCGAACCGTCCTGACGGGTTGATTGCTTCGTCGCGCGACCGAGAGTGGTGGCTCCACGTCGCGGGTTGCCCAAACGCGGTTGCCGGCGTCTCTCATGCTGGCCGCACACAAGCGCCTGCATACGTCCGAGCGAGGTCACAGGCGGCAGCACGATACGAGAATTCGGCCTTCGCGCGCAGTCGCGCCGGCGGCCCACCGATCAGGCCGCGCTCGCCGTCGCGCGCGAGAGCGCACGAGACTGCGGCCCCACGAGCGCTCCGATGTCCTCCGCGGGCACGAGCAGCACCCCTTGCCCTCCAGATCAGCGAGCCCGCCCGACCCGGGTCGCGACCACCGGTCGCCCCCACGCCATCGCCTCCCGCGCCGTCATGCCGTAGCCCTCACGGCG
>CAVUNA010000014.1:0-880462 GCA_963742605.1 uncultured Thermoleophilia bacterium
TCGATGTCGACATCGACGGCTTTTATCGGATACTGCTCGAGGAGCACGGAACGTATGTCGGGCCGGGGCACTGGTTCGATCAGGACCGGCGCCTCTTCCGCCTCGGGTTCGCCTGGCCCACGCGAGAGGAGCTCGAGCGTGGCCTCAAGGCTCTGGACGTGTCAGCGGCACGAGCCCGCTTGGCTGTCTCATGACGCGGACGTCGGGCGTCGGTTAGCGGTACCGGCGCACCGGTTGCGGTGTAACGCTCGGCGTGGTTGTGACATAGGTGCAGTGAGATGCAGCGGTTCGAGGAGATCTATGCAGCTCATCGTGGCGCGGTCGAGTCGTACGTGCGCGCGGGTGTCCGCGGAGGTCGTCGATGATGTCGTCGCGGATGTGTTCGTTGTCTGCTTGCGTCGGATCGAGGACGTTCCGCACTCGCCGCTTCCCTGGTTGTATGGGGTGGCGCGGAAGACGCTTGCGAACGAACGGCGCCGGCGCGCACGCATCGCGCCCGTCGAGACGGCGGTTGCTCGGGATCCAGAGCCGCTAGGCGACTCCGCGCTGGCGGCCGCGTTCGCCCAGCTCGGCGAACGTGATCGGGAGGTCTTACGGCTTGTTGCCTGGGAAGGGCTCTCGCTCGGTGAGGCTGCAACCGTCCTCGGCTGCTCCCAGGTCGCCGCCCGCGTGCGTTACCACCGTGCCAGAGCCCGATTGGCTGCGCTGCTCGAAGACGCCGCATCGTTTCGGCCCGTCCACCAAGGAGCGATGAGATGAGAAACGACCCGATCGCCCGCCTCGCGGCGGCCAATCCCGTTCCGACCGGGACACCGCTGCCGGCACCCGAGCCATTGCCTGCGCGTCGAGCCGCGCTTGTCGTCGCGCTGGCCGTGGCCGTTGCCGTGCCAGCCGTCGCCTTCGCGGGCGAACTGGGCAACCTGCTCGGCATCTCCAACCAGGGAGCCTCGGTCCCAACGGGCTCTGTTCTGCCGGGGCGACTCGCGACTCGACGAGGCGCTTCAGCAGATGAATGTCGGTGCGACGATGCAGTCTCTCGGCACGCTGAACGGGATCGCTTTCTACGCCGCACGGAACACAAGCGGAGACTTCTGCCTCGCCGCCGAGCACGTCACCACGACACCCGGCAAAGGGGTCCTCTGCGACCTGAACGCCGACAACTTCCCCTCTGACGACGTCAAAGCGTTGACCTTCCCGCACATCCTGCTCGGCGTCGCAGCCGACGGCGTCGCAACAGTCGCCTTCCTCGATGCCGCGGGCAACGTCCTCGACTCCACACCGGTTGTCAACAACCTCTTCGCCTCCGACAACACAGAAACCCCGCAACCGGACAACGCTGCATACCTCGAAACACTCGACGCCAACGGCAACGTCCTCACCAAACAGGCACTACCTCGCGAGCCGCCCTCAGCGGCCCGGCCTTTCGCAGCTTGAAGAGCCAACGTCAACGACTGCTCTTGCTCTTCGGCTGCGGTCTGCGGGTTGCGCTCCGGGGTGACCCTCCTCGCCTGCTCCTCAGCCCCTTCGTGGTGGGGCTGGGAACGGCAACGCCAGATGCGGCAAATTCGGCGGAGTGCCCGAGCGTGCCGACCAAGCGGCTGACGTCGAGACGCTGCTCCGGCAGGACGAGCGTCACGCCGGTGCCGGTGCGGCCCGCGCGGCCCGTCCGGCCGACGCGGTGCACGTAGTCGTCGGCGGTGCGGCGGCGGATCGAAGTTGATCACGTGCGTGATCTCGTCGACGTCGAGCCCGCGCGCCGCGATGTCGGTGGCGATCAGCGTCGCGACGCGGCCCGAGCCGAACTGCGACGAGCGACCGCTCGCGCGCGTTCTGCGACATGTTCCCGTGCAGCACCGCTGCGCGCATGTCGTGCTAGGCGGTCGAGCTTGCGGGCGAGCTTGTCGGCGCCGTACTTCGTGCGGACGAAGACGAGCGCGAGCCCGCGCTCGCGCCCGAGCTGCTCGGCGAGCCGTCGATCTTGTCCTCGGAGGTGACGGCCACGAACTCGTGTCCGATCGTCGCCGCGCGACGTTCTCGACCTGCGCGCCGGTCGTGAACCGCGCCGCCTTGACGGTGTACGTCCGCGCGAGCGCCGCGACCGGCCCGTCGAGCGTGGCCGAGAAGAGGAGCGTCTGCCGGTTCTGCGGGATCTCCCTGACGATCCGGTCGACCTGCGGCTGGAAGCCCATGTCGAGCATGCGATCGGCCTCGTCGAGGACGAGCACGCGGACCTCCCGCAGCGAGACGAGCCTGCGCTCGATCAGGTCGTTGAGCCGGCCCGGCGTGGCGACGAGGACGTCCGCGCCGCGTGCGGCCGTTTGTCTGGCCGGTGGACCGACGTGCCGCCGTAGACCGCGGCGATCCGCAGGCCGCGCGCGCCGGCGAGCGGCCGAAGCTCGTCGACGATCTGCGAGGCGAGCTCGCGCGTCGGGACGAGGACGAGCGCGCCGGGATGCGCGGTCGCGCCGGCGGTGCGCTCGATCATGCGGGATGCCGAAGGCGAGTGTCTTGCCCGAGCCGGTGGGCGACGCCGCGAGGACGTCGACGCCGGCGAGCGCGTCGGGCAGGACGAGCGTCTGGATGGCGAACGGCGTGTGGATATCGCGCCGGGCGAGGGCCTCGATCACGGGCGCGCTCACGCCGAGAGCGGCGAATGACTGAAGCAATGTGAAGTTCCTTCCTGTGGAGCGGGTTCGAGATGCGAGAGACTCGAAACGCCTGCAGCCAGGAGGAACGAGAAGCTGAATCTCCCGGCCGCCGAGAAGGCGACCGCTCGGTCAAGGTATCAGGAGCTCGAAAGTTGCCAACGTCGCTATTCGTCCGTGCTTTCGATCGCTCCGTTCGCGACTGCGTCTTTCAGTTGCTGGTGGTCACGCGCGGTCTGGCGCGCGTAGCTGGAGGCAAACTCACCCAGCGCCTGGTCGAATTGGCGGCCCTTGCCGATGTAGGCGTCGATCGCGATCGGGTCGCCGGTGCGAGCGTGGGCACGGGCGAGCACCTGCCCGGATGCGGTCGCGAACTCGGCGAGGCGCGGTGCGACGAGGTCTGCGCGCGGAATCACCTTCATGTCGCGGAACTGCCGAACGTAGAAGTCGTCGGCGCCGACCGAGGTGAACCCGACGAAGATGTCGGTCGCGCTCTGGATCAGACGCTTGCCGACCACCACTCGCTGGCCGTGGTTCGCATGCTGGCTCTTGCCGCAATACGGCTCGTACACCGAAGGAGCCGGCCTGCTTGATCTGCAGAAATAGCGGGTCGGCCCCGTCTCTCCCGGTGAGGAGCACCAGGAACACTCGCATCCCGACGCTCCCGACGCCCACGACCTGGCGCGCGGCATCGACGAAGGAGAAGCGGTCGAGCAGCTGGCGGCGGTATTCCGGCAGCGAGCTTCGATAGGCGCTGAAGACCGCGTCCTCGAGCGCGAGCTCGTCGGCTTGCAGGCGGACTCGCAGAGGCGGATCCTCGGTGATCTGCAGCGACCTCCGATCGTCTCGGTGAGCTTTCGCGCGGCACCGGCACTCGTGCGCTTCCGGGCCTTCCTCTTGATGTGCGACGTGACCTGCTCCTGCTCCGCCGGCTTGTAGAGCGCGATCAGCTGGTCGGCGGTGATGAGGTCGTACCAGATCTCGAGCGGCGTCGAGCGCGCGTACTCGGCGATGCGCTGACGGTAGCGCGCAGACAGTCCGCAACCGCCCGTTCGGCGACGCTCTCCTTCAACCCGTTCTCGCGGGCCAGGACGACGACGCTGGTGACGAGCCGTGAGACATCCCACTCGAACGGTCCGGGCAGCGTCTCGTCGAAGTCGCGAAGATCGAACGACAGCTGCCGCTCGGGTGTAGCCCAGAGTCCGAAGTTCAGGAGGTGAGCATCGCCGCACAGCTGCACCGTCAGGCCCGTATTCGGACGGGACGCGAGGTCGGAGGCCATCACCGCCGCGGCCCCGCGATAGAAGCTCCACGGGGACGCCGCCATCCGGCCGTAGCGGATCGGGACAAGATCAACGCGGCGAATCGCGTCCTGGCCGGCAAGAATCGACAGTGGGTCGACCGCCGCGCCCGTTCCCATGTCGCGAGGTCGCCTCGTTTCAGTCGCTCCCTCGCAGCGAGTCCCACGTCTCGCCGCTCAGCCACCGTCCTCAAGCGGCCAGCGTAACCGCGGACTCAGGCGGCGCGCAGCTTGACCGCGACCACCGCGAGCAGTGCAACCAGCCAGGTCAGCACGACCAAGAGCAGCGCGGTGGGCTTTGCGTCCGACGTGTGCCCCCAGAGAGCGAACAACCCGAGCGTCGCGTCCGTGCCCGCCATCACGATCAGTAGCGGAACAGCCCAGGCAAGGGCGACCACCACGGCGTGAGGGCCTCGCAGATTGGCGGTTCCTTCAGTTCGGGTGAGCACCGTCAGGAACATCGGCAAGAACACCAACAACAGGCCCAGGATCGTGAACGCCGCCTCGGTCTCGACGATGAGCGTGTCTCTCATGCCCATGGCCAGCCCACCCTACGAAGGCACCCGGACGCAGGGCTGTTGGTGCACGTGCCGTAGCGAACACAAGTCTCCGGTTCGCGACAGGTAGGTTCCGAGTGCTACCGATCGACGGGAGCCCGGATGATCCTCCACACCGACGTCCCTACGCACGCCCAGATCGAACGCCTTCTCGCGGCTCGCGAGCTGTCCAGTGTTTCGATCTACCTGGCGACGAACCCGTTGTCGCGCGGCGAGGCAGAGCGGATCGAGTTGAAGAATCTCGCCGGCGAAGCCTCCAGGCAACTCGAGCGCGCGGGCACAGCCGGAGACGACGTCGCGGCTATCGACGAGGAGATCGGCGATCTCATCGACGACGACGAGTTCTGGCGCTACCAGGCGCGCAGCCTGGCAGTGTTCCTCACGCCGACCACGGTCACGACGTTCCGGTTGGCGAACCACCTCGTCAACCTGGTCGAGGTGTCGGACCGATTCCACCTCAAGCCGCTGCTGCGCGCGGTCACCTTCCCGAACACCGCGTTCGTGCTCGCGCTCGCCCAGCAAAGTGTCCGCCTGCTCGAGATCACGTCCGACCTCGAGCCGATGGAGGTCGAACTCACCGACTTGCCAACTGACGTCGCGAGCGCGGTCGGGAAGTCCTCGATTCGAGACCGGGCGCCCAGCGGCAGGGTCCAGGGCTCGGAAGGCCAGAAGACTCGCATGCGCCAGTACGCACGCCAGATCGACCAGGCTCTCCGTCCGCTGCTCAACGGGCTCGACCTGCCGTTGATTCTCGCCGCAACCGAACCGATCGACTCGATCTACCGATCGGTGAACAGCTTCCCCAACCTCGTGTCGGCGAGCATTCAGGGCAGTCCCGAGAGCATGTCCGACGCCGACCTCGCGGAGCGCACCCGGCAGGTGCTCGATGACCTGTACGCCGCCGAGTTGCGCAAGATCCAGGAGCTGTATGCGCTCCGATCGGCTCAACGACGTGCCTCGGCCGACATCACCGACGTGGCGCGCGCAGCGACCCACGGTCTGGTCGACACAGTGCTTGTCGACATCGACGAGGTCGTCCCCGGCAGCATTGACGAGGAGACGGGTGCCGTCACCACCGATGACGCAGACGACGCAGTCAACTACGGCGTCGTCGACGAAATCGCGCGACGCGTCTGGCTGAACGGCGGCAGGGTGCTCGCCGTCCGTCGTGACGACATCCCCGGCGAAGGCTCGGTCGCAGCGATCTTCCGCTACGCGCCCTGAGCCGACTGCTCGGCTGACGCGCCGGCATCGGGGCTGTTCCCGGCTGGGGTGCGTTATCGTCGTTGCTCGCCGCAGACGATTCGAAGGGGGAAACGTCATGAGAGGAACCACCGGGCACTTCCGGCTCGCCGGGGGTCTGCTTGTCGTCGCCGCGATCGCCGCGCTGATCGGAGCCGGTCGCGCGTCGACTGCTGCACCGCCGAGCTTCGGGCCGAACGTCGTTGTGTTCGACCCGTCCATGCCGCAGGTGACGATTCAGGCGACGCTGGACGCGATCTCGACGCAGCAGGTGCCGAACCAGTTTGGCTCGCAGCGTTACGCCGTCTTCTTCCAGCCGGGCACGTACGGCTCGGCCGCGAGTCCGCTGGTCTTCCAACTCGGCTACTACACGGAGGTAGCCGGTCTCGGCGGAACACCCAACGACGTCATCATCAACGGCGCCGTCGATGTGTTCAACCAGTGTGACGGCTCGGGCGCATGCGATGGGTTGAACAACTTCTGGCGCTCGCTCTCGAACCTCACTTTGAACGTCCATCTACCGAGTACGCCTCCGGCGTATGCGCCTGCGACCGGTGAGGACGCTGGGTGCAACAACTCGAACGACCTCTGGGGCGTCTCGCAGGCCGCGCCCATGCGAAGCGTCATCGTCAACGGAGCGCTGATCCTGCAGGACTACTGCAACCGTGGCTTTGTCAGCGGCGGCTTCTTCGCCAACGACGAGTTCAACGGGCTGGTCGGCAGCTTCGGGCAGCAGCAGTTCTTCACCCGCAACAGCAGCATCGGCTCGTGGTCGAACGGCGTCTGGAACCAGGTTTTCCTGGGCGACAACGGAGCGCCGGAGACGAGCTTCGGCCCGGGCACGAACCAGTACACGACGGTCGCGACGACTCCGGTCTCGCAAGAGCCGCCGTTCCTGACCGTCGATCAGGCCGGGAGATACAGCGTGTTCGTCCCTGCCGTGCAACGCGATTCGGTCGGTCCGAACTATGCGGCAGGTAGCGAGGCGGGAACGTCGATCCCGATCGGCCGCTTCTTCGTCGCGAATCCCGCGACACCCGTGGCGGCGATCAACCTCGCGCTTGCGCTCGGGAAGAACCTCATCTTGACACCGGGCGTGTACAAGCTCTCCAGTCCGATCGAGGTGATCTACGCGCACACCGTCGTGCTCGGTCTCGGCTTCGCGACGCTGATCCCGACGAACGGGAACGCCGCCCTCGAGACCACCAGCTCGCCGGGGATCGAGGTGTCCGGCCTGATCGTCGACGCCGGGCCGGTCAACTCGCCGGTGCTCGTGCGGGTCGGCGGCGGCAAAGCCATCCCGACGCGCGACCAGTCGCCGACACTGCTCTCGGATGTCTTCTTCCGGATCGGCGGAGCGCAGCCGGGACAGGCAACCACCAGCCTCGTCGTGAACACGGACAACGCGATTCTCGACGACATCTGGGCGTGGCGCGCCGACCACGGCGCCGGCGTCGGCTGGAACAGCAACAAGGCCGACACGGGCGTCGTCGTCAACGGAGACAACGTGTCCGCGTACGGGTTGTTTGCCGAGCATTACCAGAAGTTCGAGGTGATCTGGAACGGGCAGAACGGCGAGGACGTCTTCTTCCAGAACGAGATGCCGTACGACCCGCCGTCGCAGTCGGCGTGGATGTCGAGCCCGACTACCGACGGCTATGCCGCGTTCCTCGTGTCGCCGAATGTCAGAAGCTTCCAGGGCTACGGCATGGGGAGCTACTCGTTCTTCAACCAGGGCATCCCGATCTTCGCGACGCAGGCGTTCCAGGCGCCCACCACGCCGGGCGTTCAGTTCCACGACATCCTCACCGTCTTCCTGAACGCCACCGAGGGAAGCGGCGGCATCCTGTCCGTGATCAACGGGGTCGGTGGATCGTCGACCGCTGCGAACGCCGACCAAGCAGTCGGCGTCGCGAACTACCCGTAGACGATCGGCTGGGTCGGGCCTCCGCAAGGGGCCCGACCCAGGTTGACGAGGCCACGTGGGCGAGGCTGGGCTAGATGCCGGGGGTCGCGGCTATGGTGACGCGATGGACGTCGGCATCCATTTCATGAACTTCACCCTGTCGGGTGGACCGGAGGCGTTGCGCGCCCATGTGCGGGACACGGCGGAGGCAGCCGAGACGGCGGGCTGCACGATGTTCACCTGTATGGATCACTACTTCCAGATGGAGGCGTTCACGCGCGCCGAGGATCCGATGCTCGAGGGATACACCACGCTCGGCTATGTGGCCGGGCGGACCGAGACGATGACGCTCGGTCTGCTCGTGACGGGTGTCAGCTACCGCTATCCGGGGCTGCTGGCGAAGATCGTGACGACGCTCGACGTCCTCTCGGGCGGCCGGGCGATGCTCGGCCTCGGTGCAGCATGGTACGAGCGTGAGCACGTCGGGCTCGGTGTGCCGTTCTATCCGATCGCCGAGCGACTCGAGCGACTCGAGGAGACGCTGCAGATCTGCTTGCAGATGTGGAGCCACGACAACGGTCCGTACAACGGTGCTCACTACCAGCTCGACGAGACGTTGAACGTCCCGCCGCCGGTTCAGCGTCCGCGACCTCCGATCCTGATCGGCGGCGGCGGCGAGCGCAAGCTGCTCCGCCTCGTCGCCCGCTATGCGGACATGAACAACCTGTTCTCACCGTCACCGGAGCAGGTGCAACACAAGCTCGACGTGCTTGCACGGCACTGCGAGGACGTCGGCCGTGACCGCTCCGAGATCAAGAACACGACGATCGCGCGCATCGGCCCCGACACCGACGTCGACGCTTTCGTGGCGTCGATGGCGCCGCTGGCGGCGCTCGGCATGCAACACGTCCAGGTCTCACTGCTCACCGACGAGCCCGCCCGGTTCGTCGCAGGAAAGGTCGCGGAGATCGTTCCGCGGCTCGCCGATCTGAGAAGCTGATGACGCATTGACGGCACGTCCGTAGATCCCGCTACAGCTGCAGTTCGAGGTCTCGCGTGTCGACCTGCTCGGCGTGTCCTTCAACGTCGATCACCTCGTAGACCGGCGCGACGTTGGTGCCCCGTCCTCGCACACCGTTGTCGGATCGCGCATCGTTCGTCCCAGCGCTCGAAACGATCTCGACCTCCGTCCCTTCGATGATGTCGCCCGTGTCGCGCAACAGCTTCGCCTTCATCAGAACTCCCGTCTCTCGTCCTGGCTGTTCGTCGCCGGTTCGCGCAGGTACTGGCTCTCGCCGAGGGCGCGGAGCATCCGTAGTCCAGCGGCTTCGATCTGGCGGGTGCGCTCGGCGGTCAGGCCGAGCACGAGCCCGGTCTCCTTCAAGCTGTGGGCCGGTGCTCCGTTCAACCCAAACCGCATCTCGAGGACGCGCCGGCTGCGATCGGGAAGGGTCGCAAGGCACCTGGACAGCAGGGCGCTCTGAAGCGAAGCGTGGGCTGACTCCTCGGGAGGGGCCGAGGTGCGGTCGTGGAGCAGGTCGCCGAACTCCGTCGCGCCGTCGTCGCCTACGGGTGTCGCGAGTGAGATCGGCTCCGGCGGTAGACGCCGCAGCAACTCGACCTCGTCGACCGTGAAGCCGACCTCGACGGCGATATCGGCGCTCGTCGTCGGCTGGCGCTGGTGCCGAAGATCTCGTTCGGTCCGCTGAACGGCGCGGAGCATCCCATCGACGTGGACGGGAAGTCGGATCGTGCGCGAGCTGTTTGCGATCGCGCGCGAGACGGACTGGCGGATCCACCATGTCGCGTAGGTCGAGAACTTGTGGCCCTTGCGCCAATCGAACTTCTCGGCGGCCCTGGTGAGCCCGATCGTTCCCTCCTGGATCAGATCCAGGAACGGGACGCCCTGGTACCGGTATCGCTTGGCAATCGAGACCACGAGGCGCAGGTTTGCGACCACGAGCTCCTGCTTGGCAAGACCGTCGCCCCGCTCGATCCGCTTGGCGAGTCGGATCTCCTCGGGCGCGGTCAACAACGCCACCCTGCCGATCTGCGCGAGAAAGAGATCCACCGGATCCCCATCCAGGGAGCCGTATGCGACAGCGCCTTCCACTTCAGCGGCGGGCGAGTCGGCGACCACTCGGCGTTGTCGATGGCGTGTAGTTCAGCTGGTAGTGGTGGTACAGGGTTGATTCGTCCGACTGGGACAGCTCATCGTCTTCGAGCTCAATGCTGGGTGCCTCTTTGACTTGGGCTTTGGAGACGGTCACCTGGAGACTGTCCGGACCGATCGTCACGTCGGTCAGCGGAACGAAGGTCAGATGACGCCTGACCAGCAAACCGCCCTCCTTGACCGTGGCGAACTGCGCTCGATCGGTTTCGACGTCGAAGTAGACGCCTTGAAGCTTGCCGATCTTCATCCCGTCGATGTCGATCAAGCTCTTGCCGTGCCACTCCCCGAAGTCAAGGTGAGCGGCATTCGGTTCGGTCCCCGCGTCGCTTTCGCCCAACGGTTGTGCGCTCGTCGTCCCCACCGTCTCGATCTTGGGTTGTTCTTCGGCTTCCATCAAAGACTGTCTCCCTCCCGGCGGTCAAGGCATAGCGCCGACCTCACTGGCGAGGTCAGCCGTCATCCGGCTCCGACCCGCGACGTCAGTGGGGGGAGAATCTGCCAGCCTGCGACACTTGAGGCTGACGACTACGCGTCAGCGCCGCTGTTTACGACGCCGCTAACAATTCACCCTAGCAGTCATCGCGCGAAAGCCGTAACACGAACGACGGCTGGGCCCTGCCGGTCGCGGTAAGGGCTACGTTTGGCGAACTCGTGGAGCTGCTGATCGCGACTTGGCAGGCGGGCGGCGCGACGCAGGTTGCGATCGGTGTCGGTCGCGCGCTCGCGCAGCGCGGCCACCGTGTTCGGATCTTCGGACCTGCCGGGCTTTCCGCTCGGATCGCAGGCGCCGGCTGTCTCCACTGCCCGTCGCCGCCCGAGCTGGAGCTGGATCAGGGACGCCGCGCCGAGGATCAGTGGGACGCCCTGCGGCGGTTGTGGTTCGGCCGTGAGCTCGCAGACGCATTCACCGCGGAGCTCGCGCGGGAGCCGGCGGACGTGGTCGTCGTCGACTATCTCCTGCGCTCGGTCGTGGCGGCTGCCGAGTTGGCCAAGGCCCCAACCGCGCTACTCGTCCACACGATCTACGGTTTCCATGGAGGCGCCGGCGACGACGACGTGGCGAGGCAACGCTGGTATGAGCCCGTCAATGCGTCGCGAGTCGAGCTCGGCCTCGAATCGCTGCCGACAGGCCCCGACTCCGTGACGGTGGCGCTCGTCCGCCGTGCGGGAGCGGGCATCGTCGTCGTCCCACGCGAGTTCGACGACTGGCCGGCGCCGCCGGCCAACGTCGTCCATGTTGGCCCGCTCAACGACGACCCGCCCGATGCGGGCTGGAGCTCGCCGTGGGAGGCCGATGACCCACGACCGCTCGTGGTCGTCACGCTCGGAACGTCGTACATGGCACAGGAGGCCGTTCTCGACCGGATCGCGGCCGCGCTCGACCCGGTGCAGCTGAGGATCCTGATCTGCACCGGCAACGACCTGCCGCCGGACCAGGTCACCGCCCCCGACGGCGTGGAGGTGCGCGGGTATGTCCCACACGCTGCCGTCCTGCCCGGCGCCGCGATCGTGCTCACACACGCCGGCGCAGGGACGCTGCTCGCGGCTTTCGCCGCCGGCGTACCCGTGATCTGTCTCCCGCTCGGCCGCGATCAGCCGGCGAATGCGCGCCGTGTGGTCGAGCTCGGTCTCGGTCGCTCACTGTCACCGGACGCCTCGCCGCTCGAGCTGCGCGCGACGGTCGACGAAGTGCTGGCCGACCCGACAGTCCGCAGCCGGACCGAGCACCTCGCCGAGACGATGCGCGACTACCGCAGCGCAGACGCCGCGACCGCGGCGGTTGAACGACTCGCCGATGCGCGGACTACGCAGGCCGCGTCGTGATCCGACCTTCGTCGTCGATCGACAGAGTTTGGCGCGTATCGGCACCGCCGGCGATCAACCCGAACCAGCGGCGGTGGCCCTTGGTGAACACGGTCGCCGCGGTATCGGTTTGGGATTCGATCTGGTACCCCTGCTCGACCTTCTTCTCGAGCGTCGAGGTCAAGAGTTCCTTGCGCTGACCGACGGACAGCGGCAGATCGGCTGCGCGCTCGACGCCGTTGGAGCTGGAGAGAATCGGTGCGGCCATGATGGCCTCCCCTTTTGGGTCGGCCCTCGCCGGCGAGTGGATCCGCGTCGTAAACGAGAGAGGAACGAAAGCTGCGTCCCGGTCTACGCTTGCGAATACGCCGTACGCTCAGCAAAGTGCCGTTCCTGCACCGTATCAGCGCGCAGCACGCAGCCGTCTAGCTTTCAGACGATTGGTCGTGGGCGAACTCGCGGAGATGGCGGCTCTCGCCGAGATTGCGGAGTGCCCTCAACCCGGCAGCCTCGACCTGCCGGGCGCCCTCGGCCGTCAGGCCGAGAACGAGGCCGACCTGCTTCAGGCTGCAGGCCTCGTTGCCGTTCAGACCGAACCGCATCTCGAGCACACGCCGGCTGCGGTCCGGGAGTTTCGCAAGACACCTCGAGAGGAGCGCGCTTTGAAGCTCGGCATGAACTGAATCCTCGGGCGGGACCGAGGTGCGGTCTTGGAGTAGATCGCCGAACTCGGTCGCGCCGTCGTCACCTATCGGTGTCGCGAGTGAGATCGGCTCTGGCGGCAAACATCGAAGTACTTCGACCTCATCGAGCGTGAACCCGACAAGCGCTGCGATTTCCGCGCTCGTGGCCTGCCGGCCCTGATCGCCAATGCCGAACTCGGCTTGCCGAACGGCGCGGACCTTCGCATCGATGTCAACGGGAAGGCGGATCGTGCGCGAGTTGTTTGCGATCGCACGGGAAACCGACTGGCGAATCCACCACGTTGCGTAGGTCGAGAACTTGTAGCCCTTCCGCCAATCGAACTTCTCGGCCGCCCGGGCCAGCCCGATCGTCCCCTCCTGGATCAGATCGACAAACGGGACACCGTGATGTCGGTAGCGCTTCGCGATCGAGATGACCAGTCGCAGATTTGCCAGCACCAGCGCCTGCTTCGCGCTGTCGTCGCCACGCTCGATCCGTTTCGCCAGTTGGATCTCCTCGGGCGCGCTCAACAGCGCAACCTGACCGACCTGAGCCAGAAAGAGATCGAATGAGTTCGTGTCCGGATGCCGTTCCATGTCCGCCAGCTCCTCTCCACACAGCGTCAACGCGCCATGCGAGGGGCCCCAGCCTTACTGGGCCCCTCGTGGGGCGAAGTCCGCTCGAGCTAGTGGACGGCGACCATGCCGTCGCTCTGCGCAACGACCTTGCCGCTCGTGATCTTCGGAGCGTTGGGAATCGCCGTGGCGAAGTTCTCGTCGGTGATCCACTTCGAGACGAGCTTGGTCGACTCGTCAGCCTGCTCGGAGGTCTCGAAAAGACCGAGCGAGCTAAGAACGCCGTTGCCGTCCTCGATCAGGAAGTAGCCGCCGAAACCGGGCAGCTTGCGAAGCTGCGGCACGAGCGTCTCCTTGACCTTGCCGACGACCTCGTTCTTCCGGCCCATGTCGACACCTTCGTAACGACGAATGGTTGCATACATGTGATGCTCCTTCAGTTCTCCTACAGGGCAGAGCGCTCGAATGGGCGCACTGCGGCGGTCAGGCCAGGGTCACAGTCGGAGAGGAACGTGCAAAGAGCCTCGGCGGCTTCAACAGCTAGAGCCAACGCGCTGACCTCACTCTACACGTAACCGTGCAGCACCGGGACCGACTCACGCGCGCCGCCGTGTTCGATAGCGCAGAACGACGGCGGTGGTCACTCCGAGCACCCATCCGCCGATCGCGGCGGCGAGGACGACCCACGCGAGTGAGACGTCGGTCGATCCGACCGCCCAGCTGAGCGTCACCTCACGCGTGTTGGCCGACCCGAGAACGACCATGAGCCCTGCCAGCGCGACCAGCAGGACCGAGACGAGGTAGAGGCGGGCCCGCCGGCGGCCTCTGACCCGACGCTGCGCGCGCGGCTCACCCGCGCCGGCGATCCCACTCTGCCGAGGCGCATTGGGCGTTGCAACGTGGACCTCGCCGGACGTCAATGGAAACCGGTCGTCGGGTCGCGAATCAGGAAGGTGCGACCTCCACGCGATGCCCTGGCGCAGGGAAGTGGCACCGATCGCAACCAGCATTCGACCAGGCTGAGAAGATCGACGATCCACTCCCCGCCGCTCGGCGGCGCCTCGAACCGGACGATCCAGCCGGTACCGGCAAGGATTTCCGCCGGGAAAGGTGGCATCGCCTGCTCGACGAGCAGGCCCGCGCAGTACGCGTCCGGTGTGACGATCTCGACCGCCTCGCTGCCGTCGAAGTCCCAGGGGACAGCTTGGCGTGGACTCGGCAGAAGCGGCAACAGTGATGCTTCGGACATGTCCTCCTCCAGGTGAGACGGGTCGCCGATCCAAGCGGGATCGGCCGGACTCACTCCAACCCGCGTGCTCTGTGGGAGGAAATTCCGTCGAGCCACGATTCGTGAGACCCGACAACGCCTCGCGGCGGTGGTGCTTACGCCGCTACCGCGACCAGACTAGCAGCCTGACGGTTCTTCGCCTTTCGCTCGAAGCGCTCGACTCGGTGCTACCGTTCGATCGGAGCGTCTCAAACACCGGCGCTGCACTTTTACACGCGAGGCACAAGGCGCGCGTCTCGCGAATTATCCGCCCTCAGCAAAGCGGGTCGGAGCATTTCTTGTCCGACCGCAACCCCTCGGTCGGCGACGAGAGCTTTGACCGAAGGAGGCGGCAGCGGACATGGATGAGTTGCACGCCTTCGCGCCTGTCGCCCATTCCGGCGGCGCGGTCGTGGCAAACGCGACCCCGCGCTACCGTGGCCAGTCGCACATGCTGGCGTTCTACGCGGCGCTCCCGGTCGGCTTCATGCTGACGCTAGAGGCATCGACGCCGATCGCACGCGTGGCTGCGGTCCTGTTCGCGCTCAGCGTCGTAGCGATGTTCGGGACGAGTAGCCTCTTCCACCGCGTTTCGTGGAGTCCCGTCGCGAAGAACCGAATGGCAGTGGTCGACCACGCGATGATCTACGGGCTGATCGCCGGGACGTACGCGCCATTTGCGCTGCTCGTCCTGCGAACAGCCTGGGGAATCCCGGTGCTCGCGCTGGTCTGTACAGGCGGCGCTGCAGCAGTCACGGCGAAGGTGATCTGGCGCAACCCGCCGCCGTGGGTCGCAGCGGCGACGTGCCTCGGGCTCGGCTCGATCGCCCTGCTGGTGATTCCGCAGATCGCAGCGAAGATCGGGGCCGCCGGCACCATGCTTCTCGCCGCCGGCGGAGTTGCCTACACGATCGGAGCCGTCGTCTACGCGCTCGAGCGTCCGGATCCGTTCCCGAAGACGTTCGGCTACCACGAGATCTTCCACGCGCTCGTCGTCATCGCGGTCGCGTGCCAGTACGGAGCGGTGGCCTTCTTCGTCCTGCCGCGCGCATGACCGTGGCGGTGAACACTCAGCTGACAAGTCGTCGACTGGTTCGCGTCGGCGGAGCTTGTTTCAGCGCACTTGCAGTGGTGGCATGCGTCCTCGTTGCACGGCGATTGTCGACGGCGAGCTGGCCGCTCGACGGCGCCCGCCCGCATGTCGTCCTCGCCGCCGCGGGCGCGTATCTCGCGAGCTTCGTCCTGCGGGCATTCGGATGGCAGCGCCTGTTCCCGATCGCCGAGCGTCCCGACCGTAGCCGGTGCCTTGCTGCCTGCGGCGCCGCGGCGGCGAGCGGCGTGATACTCCCCTTCAGGCTCGACTACGTCGTCAAGATCTCGACGCTGCGACGTCTGGGCGGCGTTCGCGTCGGCCTCGAGGCGATCGGGCTGTCGATCGTCGCGCTCGGCCTGGTTGACGCGGTCGCGATGTTGCCTCTCGCGACGGCGGCGCTCGCCACGTCCGGCGCCGTCTTCCGCGCGCCGCTGATCGTCGTCCTGCTGTTTTGCGTCGGGTGCGTCGGCGTTCTCATCGCGGGAAGGCGTCTGGTCCAACTACCGCTGATCTCGCGGTGGAAGCGACTCGAGTCGATTTGCCGGCGGGTCGGAGAGCACACCGCGTGGCGCTCGACCTTCAGCGCGGGCGGGTTCCTGCTCGGCTGCTGGCTGATGCGCGGAACGGGCAACACCTTGCTGCTGATCGCGTTCGGGGTCGGTTTCTCACCGACACTCGCGCTCGTCGTTCTGTGCATGGCCGCGGCGGCGTCGATCCTTCCGATCACCGCCGGCGGCGCACTCGTCAGCATCGGCGCCACCTCCGGCGTGCTGGTCGGTCTCGGTGTGTCGGGCGCGCACGCCGTCAACTTCTCCCTCGCCGCCGGCCTTCTGCTCACGAGCTGTGCACTCATCGCCGCATTCATCGGAATCGCCGGCTCGCTGTTGCTGACGGTGCGGAGGAGGCACGAACATGTCCCGGTTGCCTGAGCTCCGCCGCCTTGGCCGTGCGCAGCGGCAGACCGCACACATCCTCGCCGCGACGCTCAGGATTCCGGGCGCCGACATCTTCAGCCGCTTCGGTGTCGCGCCCCGGATCGCCGACGAGCAGCTCGCAGGCGTCCCGGCGACGATCGTCCGTCCCGGCGGGCCGCCACCGTGGCCGGCTTTCCTGTTCGCGAACGGCGCGACGCCCGACGGGCGAGCGCACCCGGTCGTCCGGCGGTTGGCTCTCGCGCTCGCGCGCTCCGGCTACGCGACGTTCATACCCGACCTCCCCGGGATTTCCCGCGGAGAGCTGACCCCCGCGACGCTTGCAGCAGCCGTGGAGTGTGCACAGGAGATCGCCGATGCGCGCGACACGCGCGAGGGTCGGGTCGGACTCGTCGGTGTCTCCGTCGGCGCGACGCTCGCGCTGCTGGTCGCGGCCGACGAACGGCTGGCCTCACGGGTCTCGCTCGTCGCATGCATCGCACCGTTCACCGACCTTCGCAAGGTGATGATGCTCGCAACGACGGGCGTCTACCGAGACGACGCAGGTGTTCTGAGCGCATATCCGACGCCCCCGTCGCTCGCCGTCGGCCTCGGACGATCGATCGCGGCGATGCTTCCGCCGACCGCTGCGGCCGCTGGATTCAACTGCACGGTGCGCACGCTCGACACGGCGTCCGACGACCCGCTGGCCCCACTGCGCACCGGTCCCTCCGATCCGTTCGACCGTGCGACGAACTCGGTGCGCGAGCTGCTCGCGAATCAGGATCCGGCCCGCTTCGACGACCTCCATGACTCCCTTCCCAGGGAGATTCGCAGCACGATCGAGCTGCTCTCTCCCGTGCGTGTCGCGACACGGATACGCGCACCGATCGAGATCGCGACGGCGCCGCGTGACACGTACTTTCCGGTCGCCGAGTCACTTGCCCTCAAGAGCGCACGAAGGGCCCGCGTGACGGTCACCCCGGCACTCGCACACGCGAACCCACGCCTCGACCTGGACAGCCTCAACGGGATCGCGCAGCTGGGCGGATTCTTCGTTCGGTCGCTGGTCGCAGCCGAGGCCGCTTACCCCACAGTTACCGTGTCGGCATGAGCAGGTTGCGCGCCTTCCTCGATCGCCTGCCCGGTGGACACCGGCCGCCGACCGGCCCGCTGACCACCGACGAAGCGAATGAAGCCGAAGCGTTGCGGCAGAAGGACCTCCTCGATGCGCAGCCGATCGAACCTGGGCCCGACGAGGAACCCGATCCGCAGTCGACCTAGCTCCGACAAGCTTCGCGTCGCGATGCTCGCCCCGATCTCCTGGCGCGTGCCACCGCGCCACTACGGGCCGTGGGAGCAGTTCGTGTCGCTCCTGACGGAAGGGCTGGTCGCCCGAGGAGTCGACGTCACGCTGTTTGCAACGGCAGACTCGATCACGCGCGCGCGCCTGGTGGGGACTGCGCCAACGGGATACTCGGAGGATCCGGAGCTGGACGCGAAGGTCTGGGAGGGCCTTCATCTCTCGGCGGTGTTCGAGCGGGCCGACGAGTTCGACCTCATCCACAACAGCTTCGACTTCTTGCCGCTCACCTACAGCCGTCTGGTCGACACACCGGTGGTCACGACGATTCACGGCTTCTCGTCGGAACGGATCGTCCCCGTCTTCGAGAAGTACAACGACGTCGGCTACTACGTGGCGATCAGCGACGCCGACCGAAACCAGAACCTCACGTACGTGGCGACTGTTCACCACGGCATCGAGATGCAAGCATTCGAGGTGGCTGCCGGCCCGCGGGACTATCTCCTGTTCTTCGGGAGAATCCACCCGGAGAAGGGGACCGCCGAGGCAATCGAGGTTTCCAGACGAACCGGTGTGCCGCTGACGATCGCCGGAATCATCCAGGATCAGGACTACTTCACACGGTTCGTCGAGCCCCACGTCGACGGAACGCGCGTGCGATATATCGGGCCGGTCGGTCCCGATCGTCGTGGCGAACTGCTCGGCCGAGCGCGGGCACTGTTGCATCTGGTCAACTTCGATGAGCCGTTCGGGTTCAGCGTCGTCGAGGCGATGGCCTGCGGAACACCGGTGATCGCGAGCTCGCGCGGATCGATGCCCGAGATCGTCCGCGAAGGCGAGAACGGCTTTCTCGTGGACTCGCTCGACGAAGCAGTCGCAGCCGTCGGCGCCTCGAACACCCTGGACCGTGGAGCAGTGCGCGCGTCGGTCGAGCAGCGGTTCGACTCCAACCGGATGGTGGACGACTACCTCGCGGTCTATCGCCAGGTCCTGCGCATGCATCGGGGCAGGCGCTGACCCCGAGCTCGGATCGCAGCGGGCGTTTTCGCGTCGGCGTGAACTACTGGCCGGCGCGCACGGCGATGGGGTGGTGGACAGACTTCGACGAAGAGGAGGTCGCCGCCGACTTCGCGCGTATCGCCGCGAGCGGTCTGGATTCGGTCAGGCTGTTTCTGATCTGGGAGAGCTTCCAGCCCGCGCCCGACGCAGTGGACGCTCGGCTGCTCGACCGGCTCGTCGAGGTCGCGGATATCGCAGCGAGGACCGACTTGGCGATCGTGCCCACGCTCTTCACCGGGCACATGAGCGGCGTGAACTGGGTTCCGCCGTGGGCGCTCGGGGGATCGGACGGCGACCGCCGCTTTCGGGTCGTGTCGACCGGCAAGGTCGCCACGGGCGGTCTGCGGAACTGGTACACCGACCCGGTCGTCGCCGACGCCCAGGCGTTGATGGCCAGGGAGGCGGCCGCCGCCCTGGCGGGCCACGAAGCCCTCTGGGCGTGGGATCTCGGCAACGAGAACTCGAACTGCGTGGTGCCGCCGAGCCGGTCGACCGCGCTGAACTGGCTCGAGCGGATCACCTCGGCAATCCGGACGGCGGACGCGACAGCGGCGATCACAGTCGGCTTGCACATGGAGGACCTGGAAGAAGACCGGAAGCTCGGGCCGCACGAAGTCTCCGAGGCCTGCGACTTCCTCTCCATGCACGGCTACCCGATCTACGCCCGGTGGGCTGACGGCCCCACCGACGAGCGCCTGCTGCCCTTCCTCGCCGACATCACCCGTTGGCTGGGAAACGGCCGCGACGTGCTGTTCTCCGAGTTCGGCCTACCGACCTACCGGCCCGGGGATCCGAGTGGGGAAAGCGCCCGCCGACAAAGCGTCTCGACGCTCGTCGACGAGCAGACTGCGGCCGCGTACACCGGACGCGCCCTCGTCGCGCTCCGCGAAGCCGGTTGCATCGGTGCGATGCTGTGGTGCTACGCGGACTACGACGCGTCCATCTGGGAGTCGCCACCGCTCGACCTGGCGGTACACGAGCGTTTCTTCGGGCTCTGGCGCGCCGACGGGTCGCCCAAGCCTGCCGTGACCGCTGTCACCCACTTCGTCGGAGCCGCCCGGCTCGACAGCCCGGCCGACGACGAGTGGATCGATGTGGATGCGGACGAGTTCTTCCTCGACCCGAAGGCGCACCTTCCCCGCCTCTACCGCCGGTATCGAGATTGCGAAGACGCGTGACCCCGAGCAAACCGCTGCTACGAGGGTTTGACCGGCAGAGGTGACTGCGCTGTCAACGGGAGCAGAAGCAGATGGCTCTCGACCACGGCGGCAGCGACGTCGCTCAGCTTTCGGCCGTTGTGCTGTGAGTGATCGCGAAGTCGCTCGAAGGCAGCAGACGCGCTGATCGAGTGCCGTTCCATCAGGATTCCCTTCGCCTGTTCGATCAGTGCGCGACGCCCGAAGGCTCCCTGCAGGCTCTGGTACTCGGCGAATCGTTGCAGCGTGATATCGATCGCACTCTGCAACTCATCCGCAGTTCCGTCGATGATGTACGCGAAGACTCCGCGCTTGGCAGCTTCGCGGACGTAGGCGGGGTCGTCGGCGTGGAGGATCGCGATGACCGGGCAAGAAGCCTCGCGGACGATTTCGGTTATCAACTCGAGCGCATGTTCGGAGCTCGAGCCCAGCCCGACGAGAGCCACGTCGGGGTGTTCCCTGGCGGTGACGGCGCCCACTTCCTTGACGTAGATCTCGCGCGCGATCACATCGTGTCCGAGGCCGATCACGACCTGGGCCAGCAACTCCAGCCGGTCACGTCTCTCGTTCGCGATCAAGACACGCAGATGCTGAGGCTCGACTGCAAGGTTGGCCGTCACCGTCACCGGACCAGAAATTGTACGCCCGCTCGCGTCCTGCTGTGGACGTCTCGCGGAACCGCCCAGAGGCAGGTAGAACTGCCTAAAACGGCGCTTGGAGGCACGCATGTCGGAGGAAACGAGAAGGCTGATCGACCGCCACGACGAGGCCTGGAACAGCCAGGACGTCGGCGCGCTCAGAGACCTCTACACCGAGGATGTCGTCTTCCAGAACCACACGGCCGGGGAGCAGGCGGTGGAGGGGCGGGACGCGGTCGTGGACCACATCGCTCGCATCTTCGAGCGCTGGCCCGACATGCGCTTCACTTCCCGGCGCCTCTACCTGGCCGAGGGCTTCTGCACGAGTGAATGGACTGCGCAGGCGACGACCGCCGACGGTCGCCGGATCGAGTGGGACGGCGTCGACGTGATGCCGATCCGAGACGGGGCGATCGCGCGTAAGGACGTCTACTCGACGTCCCACATCGCCCGGGACGCATGAGCGCCGTGACCGGCGCGAGGCACCACCGCTGGGACGACCTGCCGCGCGAGGAGCTCAACCCGAGCATCGGCCGCCGGCTGATCACCGGCGACTCGATGATGATCGCGCACGTCTATCTGGCCAAGGGTGCGATCGTGCCGAAGCATTCGCACCACAACGAGCAGATCACCTACATCCTCGAAGGTGTGCTGCGGTTCCGCCTCGGCGACGACGAGTCGGAGATCGTCGACGTCGCCGCCGGGGAGGTGCTGACGATTCCGAGAAACGTTCCGCACGCGGCGGAGGCGCTCGAGGACACACTCGACGTCGACGTCTTCACGCCGCCGCGCGCGGACTGGCTCGACGGCAGCGACACCTACCTCCGTACCTGACGACGAGCCGCCCTGACCGGCCTAGACTTCGCGCCGTGTTGACGAATCGGTCTGCGCCGCCCGCCACGGTGACACCGGTGCTGTTCTACCCCGATGTGCGCGCGGCCGTGACGTGGCTCGGTGCGGCCTTCGGGTTTCAGGAGCGAGTGCGGATCGGCGAGTCGCACCGGTCGCAACTCCGGGTCGGCACCGATGGGTCGGTCGTCGTCGCCGAAGCCCGCGGCGAGCAGGTCGCGCCCGATGCCGGCAGCGCCGCCCACGTGATCAAGGTGCGAGTACCGGATGTCGATGCCGCCTTCGCGCAAGCGCGCGACGCCGGCGCCTCGGTGCTCGAGGAGCCGAAGACCTGGGAGTACGGCGAGCGCTCGTGCGTGCTGACCGATCTCGCCGGACATCGCTGGGAGCTGACCCAGTCCGTCCGCGACGTCGCTCCCGAAGAGTGGGGCGGCGAGGCGGTGGGCCGCTGGTGAATCACCGCCGTACCGAACGCGCCGCACGTTGATCGGGATCGGCGGCGCCCGCTGCCACGAGCAAAGGAGGTCAAGTGCCCGGCTACACGATCGTCAACCTGATGGAGCTGGAGAATCAAGCCGCCGAGGGAGGATCGACGCTCGAGGTTCGGTTCGCCCGCGGCGCGATCGAGTCGGATCACATCGGGCTCAGCCACTTCCGCTGGGCGCCCGGCCGGCGCAGCTCGCGTGGACACGGCCACCGGGAGCAGGAAGAGGTCTATGTCGTCCTCGGCGGATCGGGGCGAGTCAAGCTCGACGACGAGCTCCACGATCTTCGCCGCTGGGATGTCGTGCGGGTGGCCCCGGAGACGATGCGCGGCTTTGCAGCCGGCCCCGACGGGCTGGAGGTGCTGGCAATCGGGTCGGACCGGCCAGAAGGCGGCGACGGTGTCCATTCGGACGACGACTGGTGGGGTGACTGAGCAGGGAGGCGGGTTGAACCGGGACCGCCAAGGACGCACAATCGGGTGATGCGCTGGCGTGCGGCGCTCCTGTTCGGGATCGTCTCGATGGTCGTGGGGGCGGCCGTTGCCAAACCTGCGGCCCCGTCGACGGCGCATTACCTGTACGTGTTTCGACAGGGCAAGGCCACGATGACGTTGACGCTCCCTGCGCCGGCCGCACGTGCCCCGGAGGCGCGGGCATGCGCGAAGGCGCTGCACGACCCGCTCGTCCTGATCCGGGCGGTCGCGGACAACCGGGCCGGAAGTGTGAGGTTCGACCTTCCCGACGTGATCGCGGTCGGCCTGAGCGGCGGCCGGACGCTTCGGTTCGTCGGGCTCGACTCGAAGATCACCGCCGACCGCTGGGGCGACAGGGCCGATCGACTCGGAGCGGAGCTCCGCGACCGCTGCGCGATCGATCTCTGGAACGAGCTGTCCGTTTCGAGGATCGTGCTGCCCGGAGCCCGCAACACGTACCTCTACGCGGCGAGCGCGCCCGGGATCACCCTTCCCGACGTGCAGTACCTGCTCGTGGCCGACCCGATCTCGATCGGCCCCGATCCCGTCGTGCTCCACCGGCGCTGAACCCGCTCTGCAGGGTTGTCTGCCGCCTGTTGTAAGGGTAGCCTTACAACCCGCATGGAAGCGAGCCCGGACTAGGTGCTGCCGACGTTCGTGATCGGACTGAGGGAAGGGACGGAGGCGGCCCTGATCGTCGGCATCATCGGCGCCTTCCTCCGCCAGGAAGGCCGGCGCGATGCGCTGCGCTGGATGTGGCTCGGTGTCGCCGTCGCCGTCGTTCTCTGCGTCGGAGTCGCCGTCGGCCTGCAGATTCTCAACGACGATCTGCCGCAGGCTCAGCAGGAAGGGTTGGAGACGATCGTCGCCGCCGTCGCGGTCGCGATGGTGACGTTCATGATCCTCTGGATGCGCAAGCACGCCCGCGGCCTCGCGGGCGAGCTCCGTGCCAGCGCTGCCTCCGCGCTCGCGCGAGGCTCGACCTGGGCGCTGGTCGCGATGGCGTTCTTCGCGGTCGTGCGGGAAGGCATCGAGACGTCGGTGTTCCTGCTCGCCGCCTTCCAGGCGTCCGGCAATGCCACCTCGGCGGGGATCGGCGCCGTCGCGGGCGTGCTCGTCGCCACGGGGCTGGGCTGGGGGATCTATCGCGGCGGCGTCCGGCTCAACCTATCGCGGTTCTTCCGGATCACCGGGGTCGCGCTCGTCCTGGTCGCGGCCGGGCTCGTGATGTCGGCGATCCACACCGCGCACGAGGCAACCTGGCTCAACAGCCTCCAGGGTCGCGCGCTCGATCTGGGCTGGCTGGTTCGGCCCGGGACGGTGGCGAGCTCGCTCCTCACCGGTGTCCTTGGGCTCCAGCCGCAGCCGACCGTCGGCGAGGCGGCCGGCTGGCTCCTCTACGCGATCCCGATGCTCGCCATCGTCCTCTGGCCAGCCCGCATGCGAGTGCGAAACCCGCTGCGCGGTCGCACTGCGGCCGGGGTCGGAATGGTCTGCCTCGCGCTGACGGCGCTCCTCGTCGCAGGGTGCAGCTGAATCTCGTCCTTCGTGAAGCAAGCGGACACGACGAGGTCGCGCGCGGCGCGCTCCTCGCCCCGGGCCCCTAGGCGACGATCCGACTTACCGTGCCGGCGAGCCGACGCGGATCTCGTTGCCGTCCGGGTCGAACATCGTGAATGCCCGCATCCCGTAGTTGGTGAAGCTCAGCGGAGTGAAGCGCGCAGTCTCGCCGGCCTTCGACGTCCAGTCGGCGTAGACGCTGTCGACGTCTTCGGCGTAGATGAAGCAGCTGCCGGCCGTCCGCTCGCCCAGCAGCGGCCCGACGAAGTGGAGCTCCCCGCTCTTGTACTCGATGATCAGGTAGTCCCACTCCTCGGGCGGCGCTCCCTTGCTCACGAAGCCGAGTCGCAGATAGAACTTCGCCGTCGCCTGGAGATCGCTGCTCGCGAGAAGAGGGAGCGCCCTGAGCATCCGGCGATAATAGATCGACTTGAGCGACACACCCTCGCCGCCGGCAGATCTCGCGGAGCTGCACTTCCACCGCCTGCTCGTCGCGATCGACGGCTCGGACAATGCGGAGCTCGCGCTCGCCGCGGCAATGACGGCGAGCCGACGCGACAACGGTCGACTGACGTTGATCAGCGTCGCGCCGAAGGTGATGCGAAGCGCCTACGGGAGCCCGGTGATCAGCCCGGAACGGCTCCAACACGAAGCCGATGTCGAAGCCGAGCGAGTGCTCCGCGAAGCCGTCCGCCGCCTCCCCGACGACGTTCCTGCCACGACCGTCTTCCGGCAGGGCAAACCGGGGCCGGAGATCGTCGCCGAGGCCCACAACGGTGACTACGACGCCATCCTGCTCGGCGCGCGTGGTGTCGGCCGCGTCGGAGCACTGATCGGGAGCGTCAGCCAACACGTCCTCCACCACGCCGACATTCCTGTGATCGTCATCCACGCACCCAGCGGTCGACCCTCGTCCCCCGGGTAGCGAACGCCGGCCGGCGCGGCTTGCGCACACGCTGCCTTTTCCGCAGTCTGCAAGACAGGAATGGAGCTGTTGCAGGCGATCGAGCACGAGGCCTCCGCGGCGCAGAGCGCGGTCGGCGCGCTGACCGACGCCGCGGTCGCCACGTCCCTCGCCCTGGCGGCCGAGCTCGTGACCTCACGCGCGGGGGCGATCGCGGCCGCGAACGAGGAGGACGTCGCCGCGGCACAGGGACGGCTCGACCAGGGATCGATCGATCGGCTTCGCCTCGACGGCAGCCGGATCTCCACGCTCGCAAAGCAGCTGCTGGAGCTGTCGTCCCTACCGCCCCTCACTCGCGAGGAGGATTCATGGCAGCTCGAGAACGGGCTGCGCGTCTTCGTGCAGCGAATCCCGGTCGGCGTCGTCGGCGCCAACTTCGAGGCCAGGCCGAACGTCGCGGTCGACATCGCCGGCCAGCTCCTGAAATCGTTGAACGCCTGCGTCCTTCGCACCGGCAGCGCTGCCCTGCGCACGGTGACGACGCTCGTCGACGAGGTGCTCCACCCGGCGCTCGCGCAGGCCGGCCTTCCGCCCGGCGCGGTTGGGCTCGTGCGCTCGCCCGAACGGGAAGGTGCGCGGCTCCTCGTCTCGTTGCCGGAGCTACTCCCGCTCGTGATCCTCCGCGGCAGCGGTGAGACCACCGCGGCGCTGGCGCGCGAGGCGGCGCGCCACGGCGTTCGTACGCTTGCTCACGCGGAGGGTGGTGGTGTCCTCTACATCGACGCGGCCGCCGATGCGGCCAAGGCCGAGCAGCTCGTCGAGGCAAGCCTGGATCGCCTCGGCGTCTGCAACCGCCTCAACCTCCTCCTCGTCGACCGCGCTGCGACGGGCCTGCTGCCGGGACTGCAGGCGGTACTCGACCGTCTGGGGGTCGTCGTCCGCGAGCCCACGAAGTTGGGGCACGAGTGGGCCAACGACGCCGACCACATCGCTTCGGTGACGGTGCATGTCGTCGACTCGCTCGAACAAGCAGTCTCGCTCGCGAACGACGAGACGTCCGGGCTTGCCGCCGCGATCGTGACCGAGGATCCGGCGGCGGCGGACCGGTTCCTCTCGTCGTACCGCGGGACGGTCGCCCTCTGGAATGCAACTACGCGATTCACCGACGGATTCGCACTCACGGGCGCGCCCGAGACCGGAATCAACGTGGATCATCTGCCTGGCCCCCGTGGGCCCGTCACATACCGCGACCTCTGGCTGCGCCAGTATCGCGTCGTCGGCAACGGGACCGAACGCCGTTGAAGCGGCCGCTCGTCGTCAAGCTGGGCTCGAGCCTCACCGTCGACGATCGCGGCCGTCCGCGCAGGTCGCTCCTGCG
This sequence comes from uncultured Thermoleophilia bacterium, assembly GCA_963742605.1. GTDB lineage: Bacteria > Actinomycetota > Thermoleophilia > Gaiellales > Gaiellaceae > PALSA-600. The sequence goes on from CAVUNA010000014.1 coordinate 26,002, forward strand.
AGCCCGTTCCGCCGAGATCGCCGCCATCGTCGCGACGGGAACGCCGGTCTGCGTCGTGTCCTCGGGAGCGATCGCCCTCGGTCTCCGCAGGCTCGGCCTGGCGCGGCGCCCGAGCAGCCTCCCGCGCCTGCAGGCCGCTTCGGCGATCGGTCAGCCGCAACTCCAACGCGCCTGGCACACCGCGCTCGCCGCGCACGGTGTCGATGCGGCTCAGATCCTGCTGACCAGCGCCGAGATCGGCGAACGGCGAGCCTACGTGAACGCCGGGAACGCCTTCGCCGCCCTCTTTCGTCTCGGTGTCGTGCCGATCGTGAACGAGAACGACGCGACCTCCACCGACGAGATCAGCTTCGGCGACAACGACGCCCTCGCAGCGCACGTCGCGGTGCTGATACGAGCGAGCCAACTCGTCCTGCTCACCTCGGTGCCCGGGGTGCTGCAGCACGGCGAGCTGATCGCCGACGGCGCCCTGGCGCGCTCGGCCGAGCTCGGGCCGGGCAGCCCGTTCGGTCGGGGCGGGATGAAGAGCAAGATCGCCGCCGCCGAGCTCGCCGCCGCCGCCGGCATCCCGACCGTGATCGCCCAGGGAAATCAGGCCGGAGCCGCCCTGCCTGCGGTCCTCGCGGGCGGACTGCGCGGCACCCGCTTCGCGGCGGCGGAAGCCGAGCCGGCGTTCAAGCTCTGGCTGCGTCACGGCAAGCGCGTCACCGGGCGGATCACCGTCGACGACGGGGCCCGTCGGGCAGTGCTCGAGTCGGGCGCAAGCCTGCTCGCCGTCGGGGTGGTCAGCTGGGACGACGATCTTCGCGCGGGAGACGGCGTCGAGCTCGTCGGGCCCGACGGCGTCGCATTCGCAAAGGGGATCGCGTCCGTCGACGCGGGAGATCTGGTGGGGAGACCGTCGAACGTCGAGGTCGTTCACCGCGACCGGCTCTCGACCATCAGTCCGTGACACCGGCTACCCTCGGGAGAGATCTCCGACGCCGTCCAACATCCCTCCTCTGCCGATCAGATGACCGCGGCTCCCGCGACGCCCGGCGAGAGATCCCTGCGCGCGGCCCTCGCACCGTACGCGGTGCCTCGAATCGGTCAGGGTGTCTCGAACCTCCTCACCTCGGTCGTCCCGTACCTCGGCCTGATGGCGGTGGCATGTTTCGCGCTCCGGTTCTCGATCGTGCTCGCGCTCGCGTTCTCGCTGCTCGCTTCGGGCTTCCTCATTCGCACGTTCATCGTCTTCCACGACTGCGCGCACAATTCATTCCTGCCGTCGAAGCGCACGAACGCCATGCTCGGGGCGGCGCTGGGCGTGCTCGTCTACACCCCCTTTGCGGTGTGGCGGCGCGAGCACGCCGTTCACCACGCGACCGCCGGTGACCTCGACCGCCGGGGCGTCGGGGACGTCCAGACACTGACGGTCGACGAGTACCGCGCCCGGCCGTGGTGGGGACGGCTCGGGTACCGGCTGTTCCGGAACCCGCTCGTGATGTTCGGGCTCGGCCCTCTCTGGGTCGTCGTCCTCGAGCCGCGGATCGTCTCCTGGTCGGCCCCGCGACGGCTTCGGCGAAGCACACTCGGAACCGACCTCGCTCTGGCGGTCCTGATCGTCACGCTCTGCGTGCTTCTCGGCTGGAGGGGATTCCTGATCGTCCAGCTGCCGGCAGTGCTGGTGACGGGCAGCATCGGCATCTGGCTCTTCTACGTCCAGCACCAGTTCGAGGACACGTACTGGCAGTCGAGCGAGACGTGGAGCTACGACGACGCGGCGCTCAAGGGCAGCTCCTACCTGAAGCTGCCGAAGATCCTGCAGTTCCTGTCCGGCAACATCGGCTTCCACCATGTCCATCACCTGAATGCACGGATCCCGAACTACAACCTGCAGGCAGCCCACGACGAGAACGCCGCTCTGCACAACGTCCCGACGATCTCGCTGCACGAAGGCCTACGGGCAACACGCCTGAAGCTGTGGGACGAGCGGCAGCGGAAGCTCGTCGGCTTTGCGGCTGCACGCGCCTCTCAGCAGCGCGCCGAGATCAGCACCACCCCGCTCCACCCGACGGCCCCGTAGAGCCTCCGGTGCGGATCTGCTCGTTCCTGCCAAGCGCGACGGAGATCATCGCCGGGCTCGGCCTGGTCGATTCGCTGGTCGGTGTGTCGGAGGAGTGTCGCTGGCCGGCGGAGGTGGTCGGAAAGCCGATCGTGACTGCGACCAAGATCGATTCGGCGAGCATGTCGAGCCTCGCCATCGACGAGGCGGTCCGTGCTTCAGCTCGCGACGGTCGCTCGCTGTATTCGGTCGACGCCGCTCTGCTCGACGCGCTGAAGCCTGATCTGATCGTGACGCAGGACCTGTGCGCGGTTTGCGCGGTCTCGAGCGGAGAGCTCGAATCGGCCTGCCCCGTCGGCGCCGAGGTGTTGTCACTCGACCCGCGAACGCTCGGCGAGGTGATGGCGAGCGTTCGAACACTCGCGTCACGTCTCGGTGTCGTCACCGTGGGTGACGCGATCGTCGAGACGATGCGAGCCACTCTCGAAGGGGTTGCGACGTCGGTGCGCGAGCTTCCGCAGCGGCGAGTGTTCTTCGCAGAGTGGATCGAGCCGCCGTTCTGTGCCGGGCATTGGCTCCCGGAGATGATCACGCTGGCCGGTGGAACCGATGTTCTCGGCAGAGCCGGCGAGCCTTCGCACGTGACGAGCTGGGACGCAGTGCGGTCGCTTCAACCGGAGCTCGTCATTCTCGGCCCGTGCGGCTTCGACGTCGGCGAGGCTGAGTCGAGATCGGGCGGGCTCGATCTTCCGTGCCCGGCGGTGATCGTCGACGGCGACTCGTTCTACTCGCGTCCGACGCCGCGTCTCGCAGAAGGCGTTCGCCAGCTGGCGTTTCTCTTACACCCGCATGCCGTGCCGGATCCCGGTCTGCCGTTGCTCGCCCTCGACGCATAAAGCGAACGCCCGCGGCGGAGAGACCTTGCCGTTGCCCTAGTATCGCCGGGAGGCGGGCGCTGCAGGTCACGTGCTCGTGCACTGACCACGCGACTGAAGGAGGCAAGGGTGGCCGTACTGATGATGCTCGAAGTTCCGGGTGGGACCCTCGAGCAGTATGAGCGCGCGAACGACCTGATGGGAATCACCGGTGAGGACGATGCTCCCGAGGGACTCGTTTCCCACGTCGCGGCCGTCACCGAGGACGGGATCGTGATCGCAGATGTCTGGGAGTCGGAGACCGCGCTCGAGACGTTCTTCGACGACCGTGCCGGAGCGGCCCTTGCCGAAGCCGGGATGCCGCAGGCACAGCCCCGCATCGCGCAGGTCCACAACCACATCCCGCAGGGGGCCGGCACCGAGTCCGGCGTCCTGGTGTACCTCGAGATCGACGAGCTCACCCCGGACCAGTACGACCAGATGATCGCCGGGATGGATGCGCACGCGGCCGACGCCAACCATCCGGCGGTGTCCCACGTGGCGGCGGTGACCGACGACGGCGGGTTCCTGGTCGCCGACGTCTGGGAATCGCCGAAGGCGTTCGAAGACTTCGCTCAGAGCCAGGTCGCATCCGCCGGGGAATCGGTCGGGATGGGGCCGATCGAGCCACGCTACGCGAAGGTTCACAACACGATAAAGGGCGCGCCGCCCGCGTAAGCTCTCGACCGTGTTCGGCCGCGAAGGCTGAGTGGACCGCCTCGCGCCCAGGTCTGACCAAAGACGCAACGCGCGCAAAACGCCTCACGTCGTTCATGTCGCTATCACGGGATGCGGCCTAGCGTTCCAGCTCTGGAATCGACCGGCTCCATCCAACAATCGGCCCGCCTCGCCCGCCGCCGCAAGCTGAAGCGGCGGCGACAGCATGTTCGCCGAGTCGTCACGCTGGCCGTCCTCGTGCTTCTCGTGCCGGTGATCTACTCCTACACGACGGCGATGCTGAAGCCGTCGAGCCTGCCGCTCTGGCCACGCAGCGTCGAGTGGCTGCGGGCGCACCACGGCAACTGGCTCGTCGACGAGGTCGAGCACTACTACTACACGTGGAAGGCACCGAAGAAGGGCGGCCCTCAGCTCAAGACGCTGCCGACGGTCGGCGTCGCCGGTGCGCCGGCGACGAAGGCGGCGGGACAGCACCGGCCGGCGGTGGAGCCGCGACGGATCGAGCCTGTCTTCGCGCACGTGCTGCCGGGCGAGGGGGTCTGGAAAGGCACCGGCCCGCTCGTCCGCGGACGCTCGCCGGTCCTCCTCACGACGTTCCGGCCAGAGGTGGACTATCCGCGAATCGTCGCGTACGTCGCCTGGTTCGACCACACACGAACTTCGGTCGCCTTTTACCCTGGCCGCTACGAGCCGCCGAACGCACCTGTCCGCGGCCCGATGCAGGTTCCGTACAGCCAACGCTGGCGGCTGCTCGCCACCTTCAACGGCGGCTTCATCTTTCGTGACGGCAACAACGGATCGTCTATCAACGGAATGCAGTACGAGCCGTTGAAAGACGGTCTTGCGACCCTGATCTCGTACCGCGACGGTCGTGTCGACGTGCGGACCTGGCACGGCAGCTCAACTGCGGGGCCCCAGATAGCGTTCGCCCGGCAGAGCCTGCCGCTGATCGTCGACAACGGACGCCTCAACCCGGCCCTCAACGACAGTACACAGTGGGGCTTCACACTTGGCAACGCGGTCCGCGTCTGGCGTACGGGAGCAGGGATCGACCGCCACGGCAACCTGATCTACGCCGCTGCGGACTATCAGACGGTGGTCACGCTCGCGCAGATCCTGCAGCGAGCCGGCGCGGTGCGTGCGATGCAACTCGACATCAACCCCGAGTGGCCGACGTTGATCACGTATACCCACGGTGGCGGTCTGACGCCGACCAAGATCGTTCCCAACTACCAGCAGCCGGCAACGCGATACCTCGTACCAGACGACCGAGACTTCTTCGCGATCTTCAGACGCCTGCCCGGCCCCTTCGCCGTGCCGTTCAAGTGAGCCCGCACCTCGCCGGGTAACCCCAATGCGCCGCGTCCCCCTCCTACTTGCCGGCCTCTCGGCGGCGGCCTGCTGCCTCGCCGCAGACGTCGTCGCAAGCGGGCGGCCGGCCGTGCAGCTTCGTGTCCTCAGACTGGTCGATACCTCTCGCCGCGCACACTTCCGCAACGGCACCTCGGGGCCCCGGGTTCTGATCACCTACGTCCGCTACCCGGCGCACGGCCAAGCCCCTTTTCCGCTCATCGTCTTCGCCCACGGATTCGCCGTGTCGCCGGAGATCTACTCGCGCCTGCTCGACTCGTGGGCGCTCGCCGGCTATGCCGTCGCCGCTCCGGTGTTTCCCGTGGAGAACCCAGACGCACCCGGAGGCCCCGACGAGAGCGACCTGCCGAACCAGCCCGGCGACATGAGCTTCGTCGTCTCCCGCCTGACCGGACCGGCAAGCCCGTTGCGCGGTCTGATCGACCCGACGAGGATCGCCTTCGCAGGACAGTCGGACGGCGCCGAGACGGCACTATCAGCCGCATACGACCGCCGCTTTCTCGACCGCCGCGTCGACGCAGCCGTGATCCTCTCCGGCGCAGCACTCCGCGGGTTCACGCGGCCTCCGCTCGGGTCGCCGCCCTTGCTGGCGGTGCAAGGCACGAAGGACCCGCTCAACTACCCGAGCGACACAACCGACTACTACCGGCTCATGCGTAGACCGAAGTTCCTGCTGTGGCTACTCGGCGCAAGCCACCTTCCTCCGTATTCGACGGACGACCAATGGGCTCCAATCGTCGCCCGCACCACCACCGACTTTCTCGACCACTATCTCCTTGGCGCCCCTCTCGCCCGACTCACCGTCGACGGTCGGCAACGCGGCCTGTCGCGTATCACGTCGAACCCTTGAGCGAAGGCGATGAGCACGCTTGGCGAGGTGGCCCTGGCTAGCTCTTCACCTTGAACGACCCCTTCATGCCCACGGAGGCATGGACGTCGCACTGGTAGGTGTACGTGCCGGGCTTGAGCTTCACGGTCCAGGTTTTCTTGCCGGTGAACGGGACGGATGTCGTCTTGTTCACGCCGGGACCAAACAGATGAAAGTTGTGGCTCGAGCTCTTGTCGGAGACGACCACGGTGTAGGTGCCTGTCTTCAGCGACTTCACGATCTTGCCGCCACTCTTGAGCGTGATCGTGAACCCGGGACCCGCGACGCCGGAGAGCTTCGAAGTCGCGGCGCTGCCGGCGCCGGCCATGGCAATCGCCCCTACGACCATCGCGAGCAAAAGCGAGACGCGCTTCATGAACGTCCTTTCGTGAGTTGGAGGAGGTGCACTGGATACGGCCGGAGTCGCGATCCGGTTTCGTGCCGGCGTCGACGGGACAGTGAGTTCAGCCTGCCCGCCGGTTAACCTCGGGCCAAGTGGGCGCGCGACGGCTGATCGCGGGGGAAGCCGACTCGCTGGGCGAGTCGCCGATCTGGCCCGCTGCCGCGATCGTGTCCTCGGCCGTCCTGTACGCCGATCTCCCTCGGCGGTTCATCGCGGGCTCGTCTGCGGGCGCGTTCACGGTCGGGCGGTGGCTCGTGCCGGGGCTGACGGTGCTGGTGCTCCTGGCGCTTCTCGTGTCTCCTCCCGGCGGGCGGCTCATGAGCGCTCTCGGCTGGCACGGTCATCGCGCCCACGTCACGCGCCGCTGGCTCGCACTCGCACTGATCGCACTGGTCAGCGCGGTCAACGCCGCGTCGATCCTGTTGCTGGTTCATCTGCTCATCAACGGCGCGCACGCGAACGCGCCGACCCTGTTGCGCGCAGCGGTTCACCTGTGGGTCGTCAACGTCCTCCTGTTTGCGCTCTGGTACTGGCAGCTGGACGGGGGCGGACCGGTCGAGAGGCCGAAGTGCGAGCCGGCCGGGTGGGACTTCCTCTTTCCGCAACAGACTGAACCGAGGCTGTCGCAAAGCGCGTGGCGCCCCCTGTTTCTCGACTACCTCTATGTCTCGTTCACGAACGCGGCGGCGTTCAGCCCCACCGACACGATGCCGCTCAGTCGCTGGGCGAAGATGCTGATGCTCGCTCAGTCGGCGATCAGCCTCAGCCTGGCAGTCATGGTCGTCGCGCGGGCCGTGAACATCCTCAAGTAGCCCTCGTCTCGACGATCCTCATCAGGACCGGCTGTTCGGCGCGGTGATCGCCCGACGCTGTCTCTGGAGGAACCACACCGCGAGGCCCAAGATGGCGGCAGCGGCTGCGAACCCACCCGACCGGAACCGCTCCGGCTGCGGAAGGAACACGAGCCCGATGCACCAGGCGCCGAGCGCGACAGCCGCCGGTAGAACGTCCGTCCGCGCGTTCGGCAGCAGTGACGCGGCAACGGCTCCGAGCGCGACCAGCGCCGCCACCGTCAGCGGCAAGGCAGCGGGCCAGTCATGCGACGTGGGCGCGAAGACCATCGACGAGTAGCCCTCGCCTTTGATCCATTGCCACCAGTCTCCGGTGTTGTAGGGGGCGGAGATGAGGGGTTGTGTCAGATGCGCGATGAGCAGGACGACCGCTGACGACGTGTACAAGGCAAGGAACGACAGGGGAATGCGGCGCACCAACGGGGCCAGTGCCAGAGCAGCGAACCCGAGAACGCAGACGAGAAACCTGGGGCCGGGTGTCGCCCCGCCGAGGGGGCTGTAATAGGCGGAGTTGTAGACCAGGTAGAGAAGAGAGACGGCGGTGATGAAGGCCGCCTCTCGTCGGCGCCCGCGCTTCCAGAGCAAGACGACCCCGAGTGGAGCGAGCGCGAGTACCGGACCCAGCGAGAGAAGACCACGGACGCCGACCATGATCTGCAGGGCGCCGTGGAGCGTCGGCCACGTCACCCCGTAGAAACCCGTCGAGTTCGCGCCGAGGAGATCATGCCCGCTCACTCCGGGGACGAGCACGGCCCCGGTGTAGGAGAGGTGGAACGGCGAGCCGAAGGCCCAGAGATCGAAGAGCAGCAACGGACTGAGCCCGATGGCCCCCCCGGCCACGAAGGCGAGGGCATTCTTCACGCGGGGTCGCCGCGACGCCACGTAGACCCCCAACGCGAGTGCGAAGAGAGCGAGTGGGTACTCGACGACGATGCCGAAGCCGGCGAGCACACCGGCTGCCAACACCCGCCACGAGGCTCGGCCCAAATCCTCCCTGACGAGCACGAACGCGGCGAACGCGAGGAACGCGGCGAGCGCATGGGAGAAGAACAGGCTGCCGAACGGCAGGAGAATCGACGCGAAACCAAGGGTTGCAGCAACGGCGATCCCCGACCCCGGCTCGATCTTCTCCGCAGTCCGCCAGACGAGGACGAGCAAACCGAGGGCGGGCAGGACCGCGCCCCAGAGGCTCATCAACCAGAGATCGCGCCGCGGGATCGCCCGCATTGCGACCGGGAACGAAGCGCGCGCTGCCGGGTCGGCATGAATGAGCCCGAGTGCACGGACGACCTCGTACCAGGGCACGGTGACAAGCGCGAGGCCCGGCGCCTTGTTCGCGAAGTAGTGCCCCTGTGACCAGGAGATGTCGCATGACTCACCATGGATCCGGTCGATCGTCGGAACGCCGGCCGCGAGCTCTTGAACGAGCGCGTAGTGGGAGCTCGTGTTGCAGTTCGGCTGCCGAAACGGCGAGGCAAACGCGACGGCCGCCGCTGCGAGCAGGATCGCAAACACGAGCGTCGGACGCGCCACGGTCATCCGGGAGAGTCTCGCAGCCTGTAGATCGTGACATTGTCGATGTTCGCCACACGCCGGTACCTCCGATGGAGCACGGCCCGGGTCCTTCCAGACGGATCGGCAAGGGCCGCGGGCTGCTCGGCGACGACGAGCTCGGCGCGACCTGCGGCGAGGTCACGCCGAATCCCGGCGACCGCGCCTCGAATCGTCTGGACATTGCGCAGCCAGAGGTATGGGGACATCGGGGGTCGATCGGCAAGGTAGTAGAGATCAGCGGCAGCCCAGAGCACGTAGATGTGTTGCGCCGGTCTCGAGTGATGCGAGACGTAGCGAGCGACCGCGCCGTCGGAGAGCAGATGTCCGTCGAACGGCCAGATCGCTCGGGCCTGCGCCGGATCGGTGGCGCCCCACAGCGGCTCGGCAACCGCGACGGTTGCCACCGCCACCGCCGCCGTTGCGAACAGGGTCCGAGCCTTCAGGCCCACGAAGGCCGCCACCAGAGAGAGCGGCACGACGAGCTGGAGGTAGTAGTGCGGACGAAAGTTGCCGCCGACGAGGACACCAACCCCGGCAAGGACGAGCCAGAGCCGAAAGAGCCTTCGTGCCCGCCGCCAACCGAAAGCCGCGAGGATCGCCACGGGCAGCAGCGCCTTGGCTCCCGGAACCAACGAGGTGTCGAAATGCTTCAGCCGCTGAAGCAGCGATTCACCACCCGACGCATGAAGGCCGTAGGCGATCACGCTGCGGTACCAGGCCGCAGGGTCATGGGAGGCAACGACGCCGACGAGCACCGGGAACAGACAGGCCAGTGCGAAGATCGAGGCACGGCGCCAGGCTCCCCAAAGAGACAGTGCGATCGCCACGGCGGCGTCGAAGAACGACTGCTTGACCATCCATGCCGCACCGGCGGCGACGCCGGCGAGCAGAAGCCAGCCAAGCCGACCTGACCGCTCGTGCCAGACGAACGCGAGCACCGCCCCGGCCGCAAAGATGCTTGCGACCAGCTCACCCGAGAGCGTGAACCCCTCGATGAACGGTGATGCACCCACGCAAGCGGTGAGCGCACCGGCTACGAGGGCCGATAGTCTCCCGCCGGCTGCCGCGCCCAGCGCGAAGGCGAGCAGGACGAGGATCGCGGCGAAGCCCGCCGCAACGAGACGGAGCCCGACGGTAGTCGTGATACCAGCGGACTCCAGCAACCGAAGGACGACCAGCAACCCTTGAGGCCGATCAACCCAGTTCCCGCCGTAGAGGCCGTGGCCACGGGCCCAGAGGCGAGCGATCTCGGCATAGCCCCCCTCGTCGGCCGTGAGCGGCGCGTCGAGGAACGGCAGACGCAGGCCGACTCCGAGGAGCGCGAGTCCAAGCGCCGCTGGGGCCCACCTTGTCCAGACCTGACGCGACGAAGCGGCATCGTCGCCCTCGTCTCGCTGCTTCTCGCTCTCGTGCTGGCGGTCTCGCAGTTCGGTCTCGGCCTGACGCCGGACCGTTATCTGGTCGTGCTGCTGGTACCTGCTCTCGTACTGCGGCAACCGAAGAAGTACCTCGTCGATTTCGTCCCGTTTGCCCTGCTGCTGGTCTTGTACTCCACCTGCCGCGGGCTTGCACACGTGATTCACCCTTCGCCGTTTGCCAGGCCCCAACTGTCGGTCGAGCGATTCCTCTTCGCCGGCCGCGTCCCGACCGTCGAGCTCCAACGGTTGCTCGGTACGGCCCGGGACTCACTGCCGGCCAGGAGCGCGGTGATCATGACGCGTCTCCACTTCATCGTCCCGCCGTTGCTCGGCTTTGCGCTCTGGCTCCGGCGCCGTGCGTTGTTCTACCGGTTCGCGGCCACCATGCTCGTGCTCTCGTTCGCGGCGTGCCTGGTCTTCCTCGTCTTTCCCGCGGCTCCACCATGGGCAGCAGCACAGCGGCATCTGACACCGCCACTCGTCCACATCACCCGCCCGAGTGCGACCGTCTCCGCCGGCACCAGCGGTCTCGCCGACGCAACGTTGACACGTCTGATCCCGAAGAACCCGTACGCTGCGATCCCGTCGCTCCACGCGGGCTACGCGTGGGTCGTCTTCTTGTTCGCGGCGGCATTAGCCGGCCGAACGCGGTGGCGGCGTCCGATCATCGCCATTGCGTTCCTCTATGCGCTCTTGCAGTCGACGGCGGTCGTGTACACCGGCGACCACTACGTCGTCGATGTCCTCCTGGGGATCACTGCCGCAACGCTCGCATACGCGGGCGTGAACCGCGTTTGGCGAGCAAGACAGCTGCCGGGCTGACCCGCGGCGAGCACGCGTTGCGTTCGGGCAACACCTGGTCTCGGGCACGAGATAGCTCGATCTGACCATTGAGGCTCCGCGCTGCGCTGACGAAGTTCTGCCAACATCGCCCGCCGCCCGATGTCCCAAATCCTTCTCTCACGCCGCTTTTGCGCAGCCGCGGCGGCCCTGACCGCCGCCCTGGCTCTTCCGTGCCTGTTCCCGGCCGCCACCGGTGCGGCTCCGGCCGAGCCGCGCGTGACGGTGATCTCGGACTCGGTCTTGACCGCTGTCACCTGGAGCAACTCGCCGGCGATGGCTGCATTGTCGGACGGGCTCGACCTGGAGATCGATGCCGCAGTCTGCCGGCGACTGAACGGCGACAGCTGTGTCTTCGACGGATCGGAACCACCGACCACTCTCGCCGTGATCAACAACTGGATCGACCAGCTCGGGCCGATCGTCGTGATCGTCGACGGCTACAACGACCTGCCGGACCATTTCGCGAGCGACGTCGAGCTCACGCTCGACACCCTTCGCAATCACGGAGTCCAGCACGTCCTCTGGGTGAACCTCCACGAGGTGCGACCCGAGTACGTCGCGAAGAACGCCGTCCTGACCGCCGCGGCCCGGCAGCATCCCGAGCTCACCGTGCTCGACTGGAACAGCTACTCCGCGAACCATCCCGAGTGGTACCAGAACGACTTCATCCACTTGCGGCCCGCCGGCGGGGTCGCGATCGCGACCTGGATCCACCAGGCGATCCTCGCCGCACTCTCTCCTCCTCCGCCGCCCCCTCCGCCTGACCCGGCACTCGTCGTTCCCGCGCAGAGCATCGTCGCCCGCGTCGGCGTCCGCTTCGACCGGCGCCTTCATGCCGGCGGCGGCACCGCCCCGCTGCACTGGACGACGCGGTTCGGCTTGCTGCACAAGGCAGGGCTCCATCTGCTGGCCGGCGGCGTGCTGACCGGAAGGCCGACGCATCCCGGCACCTATGCCCTGCCGCTCGAGGTGACGGACGCCGACGGTTCCACCGCGGCCGTCACCGTCAGGTTCACCGTCAAGCGTTCCGCGCGCGTCGCCTTCGCCGTTCGCACGAGCAAAGCTTTCCGGCGCTGACCTCTGTCGGCTGCTTGTACGAGGCGATCGCCACCCGTACGATCGCGTCGCGAGCACATGAGAGCTACGAGCCATGGCTACCTCGACTACACGGGTCGTGAGGATCGTCTCAGCGGCGGGGCGCGCCGGATACCGATCGAGACTCCGGGCGGGCGATTCGCGGTGTGGACGAAGCGGATCGGCAACAACCCCGACCTGAAACTGCTCCTCCTCCACGGTGGCCCCGGGTTCACCCACGAGTACCTGGAGGCATGCGACAGCTACCTCCCGGGAGCGGGCATCGAGTACTACTACTACGACCAGCTCGGCGCGGGTTTCAGCGACCAGCCGAGCGATCCCTCGCTGTGGGAGCTGGACCGATTCGTCGACGAGGTCGAACAGGTCCGGCGAGCACTCGGGCTGGGCCGCGAGAACTTCGTCCTCTACGGCCAGTCGTGGGGCGGTCTTCTCGCCATCGAGTACGCCCTGGCTCATCAGCAGCACCTGCGTGGACTGGTGATCTCGAACATGATGGCGAGTGCTCCCGCCTACACCGCCTATGCCCAGCAAGTTCTGATGCCGGCGATGGATCAGGAGGTGCTGGCCCAGATCCAGGCGCTCGAGGCCGCCGGAGATACCGAGAATCCCCGCTATCTCGAGCTCCTGATCCCGCATTACTACGAGCACCACACGCTGCGCATGCCGGCGGAGCAGTGGCCCGACCCCGTCCAGCGAGCCTTCGCTCATTTCAACCCCGAGATCTATGTGCCGATGCAGGGGCCGAGCGAGCTCGGGATGAGCGCCGAGGCCAAGCTGGCCGACTGGGACCGGGTTGCAGACCTAGCCGAGATCGAGGTGCCCACGCTCGTCATCGGCGCCCGACACGACACGATGGACCCGGATCACATGGAGATGATGGCCGGCCGGGTGCGAAACGGCACGTACCTTTTCTGCCCCAATGGAAGCCACCTCGCGCTGTACGACGATCAAGACGTCTACTTCTCCGGCCTGATCGACTTTCTCCGCACTCTGGCGAACGACGGTCAGAGCTCAGGCCGCACGCACACCGGCGCATCCGCCTGAGCTCGGCGCGAGCAGCCTGAGCGTCGTGTCGATCGCTTCGCCGAGCGCCTCCTCGTTCGTCCCCCAGAGCGGACCGCCTCCGGCGGTGACGAGATCGACGACGCGCAACATCCCCGCCGGTGTCACCGGCTCGGCCTCGCGCTCCAGCCGCTTGGCGAGCGCCTCGAGGGCAAGCCGGCGCTCACGCGCAGCGGTCAGTCGCAGCGGGCGCGCTACGGCCGATCGATCGAGCGCGCGCTGGGCGACCAGCCGGAGCGACCTCGCGAGCAGGCGCCGTTCACGCGACGAGGTCAGCTGGGCGGCCCGCCACACGTAGGCCTCGGGCACGACCTCCCCGGTGGCCGTCCGCAGCCAATCGTCGGCGCGGCGGCGGCGGCGATAAAGAACGGCGACCGCGCGCACGAGCTCGTAGACACCGAACAGCAAGAGGGAGGCGGCGGCCACTCCGATGCGGCGGTCACCGGAGAACGCCCCCCAGCCGGCGACCGCTCCGAGCCCCGCTGCGAGGAGAGCGAGCGGCAACGCGAGAACCCCTCCGACACCCGGAACCCCGAGCACCGTGCTCTTCGTTCGCGAGGTCAGTACGGCCATCACACAAGTGTGCGCCTGCAATGTTCTTAGCGCGTCGGCCACGCGGCCGAATCACACTCGTCCGTACGAATGAATCGGAAGCCGTCCCGCAGGAGGACGGAACGAAACGGCGCTCGACCGCCTACCCGGTGTGCTTCGCGGCGAAGGTTGCGGTCAGCGTGGCGTTCACAGTCGTGTGGAGAACGCAGCGCGTGCGCTTCCCACGGCAGGCCCCCGCCCACCCTTTGAACCGTGTTCCGTGCGCTGCGACGGCGACGATCGGGGTGGAGGTGTCGTACGAGAGCTGGAATCGACAGCGCGACTTCGTGCACGTCCGCTGGATGCTCGGGATCCGGACGCTGCCGGAGCCCCTGATCCTGACCAGCACGTACGGGTCGGCCGCGAAGCCGGCGCCGACGTCCTCGGGTGCATTGACGACGAGTGTGCAAGCGGCTCGCTGTGGACATCGGGCGCTGTCCCAGCGCAGGAAGTGATAGCCGGCATCTGCGATCGGCGTCAGGGTCAGCGACGTGCCCGCGATGAACGTGGCCGAGCAAGGCCCGGCGGCGGTGCAGGTCCCGGTCGTCGCGCCGGCCGGCAACAGGCTCACCTCCCCGCCGACGGTCGACCGCACCCGAACGGTGTAGAAGGAGTGTGAGGTGAGGTAGTCGCTGTTGGCGACATTCGCACCGGCCGGACAGGCGGCCGGAAGGTTGTCGTCTCCCGGAGGGCCCCAGTAGTCGTCGTGGCCGGGGTCGAGGAGCGCCACGGACTGGAACGGCACGTCGAACGCCATCAGGTCGTCGGGGTTGTCGTCCGTTTCCTCATACATCCCGGAGTGAGGAGCGCACGTGTCGACGGCGCCGAGCAGGTGGAAGATCTCGTGGCCGATCAGCATGCTCAGCCAGTCGGAGAAGTTGCAGCTCTCGAGAAAGACGACGGATGCGCTGCCCACCGCGTTGCCGCAGAAGCCGAAGTTGTCGGCTCCCTCGTAGACGATCAGGTACTTCTTCGACGAATCGTCGAGGCCGGCCGCCGACACCTCGTTCTCGATGAACGGGGTCTCCGGGAACCCCATCGCGTCGAGCTGGCTGTCGGTCTCCTCGAGCTGGACGAAGGTCGTGTCCAGAACGCCGCCGAAGGTGTCGAGTCGCAGGCGGACGCCGCCGGTCTGGCCGGCCAACCAGTCGTTGAAGTTCGCAGCCCAGCGGTCGAGCGTGCCGTCGACGTCGAAGCTGCGGTCGATCCCGCCCGCCGGGACGGCGTACACGAAGTGGATCTGCGGCCCGTGCTGTTCATCGGGCTGGTCGACCGACACGCGTGTGGATTGCACCACCTCGGTCCCGGCGCGTGCGGCGCCCGGTCCCGCGACCGCATCGAGCAGGACGAGCGCGACCGTACCGAGGATCGCAAGTGCCGCGCAGCGGAAGACTCCAGTCATCGGGGTGAACCTCTGTGAATCGTCTATGGTCGAACAATGATCGCCAGGGCGCCGTTCGGCTCGACGGGACACGAGAGCACGCGCACGATCTTCGGAGCGGCCGCACTCGGCTCGGTATCACAAGGCGACGCCGATCGCGCGTTCGAGACACTGCTCGAATTCGGCGTCAACCACATCGACACCGCGGCCTCGTACGGGGACTCCGAGCTCCGCCTCGCCCCCTGGCTGTCCCGGGCGCGTGAGCAACTTTTCCTGGCGACCAAGACCGGTCAGCGCGATCGAGCCGGCGCACGCGAGGAGATCCGACGGTCGCTCGACAGACTGGGCGTCGACTCCGTGGACCTGCTCCAGCTCCACAACCTCGTCGACGTGATCGAGTGGGAGGCGGCGCTCGGCGACGGCGGGGCGCTCGAGGCGGCGCTCGAAGCACGGGAGGAAGGCCTCGTGCGCTTCATCGGCGTCACGGGGCACGGGCTCAGCGCGCCCAGAATGCACCGTCGAAGCCTCGAGCGGTTCCCGTTCGACTCGGTCCTGCTTCCGTACAGCGCGATCCAGATTCGCGACGAGGGCTATGCCGCAGACTTCGAAGAGCTCGCTGCCGTCTGCAAGCAGCGGGGAGTGGCCGTCCAGACGATCAAGGCGATCAGCCTCGCGCCGTGGAACGGTCGCGCGCCGACGGCCTCGACCTGGTACGAGCCGCTACGAGAGCAGGCTGACATCGACGTCGCCGTTCACTGGGTGCTTGGCCGCAGCGGGGTCTTCCTGAACACCGTCGGCGACCTGACGATCCTTCCGAAGGTGCTCGACGCGGCAAGCCGCTACGAGGAGCGCCCAGCGAAGGACACGATCGACGATCTCGTCTCGCGACGTAGCCTCGTCGCCCTGTTCTGAAGCGTCGCATTCCGCGCGAACAACCCCGGGCTCTGGATGGATCACTGCCACAATCTCGGCCACGCCGCGGCCGGGATCACGATGCACGTCATGTACGTCGGAGTCTGGACACCGTTCGAGGTCGGCGGGCCGTCGCACAACACCCCGGAGTGACGAATCAGGGCATCATTCGGAAGCTGACCCGGACGGCGAGAGAACGGAGGTCGTGATGACGGACGTGGCGGAGACGGCAACGGCGAAAGCGGGGCCGGAGCTCCCACCGGCCATCCCGCACTTCACCGTGGCCGAACGGGTCGCGAGAGGCCGCGCCGCCCGGGCCGAGTGCCCGCGGGCGAGCCACTCGTCGTTCGACCTGCTTCCAGACCGTGATCCCGTCGCGATTCTCGCGGCGCAGGCGCCTTCGCGTGTGCCCGAGCTCGTGCCCATCCGCTACGGACGCATGCTCGTCTCGCCGTTCACCTTCTATCGCGGAGCGGCGGCCGTGATGGCGCATGACCTGTCGAATACGCCGCGCGCCGGACTGCAGGCGCAACTCTGCGGCGACGCACATCTTGCGAACTTCGGCGGGTACGCGTCGCCGGAGCGGACACTCGTCTTCGACCTGAACGACTTCGACGAGACGCTCCCCGGCCCATTCGAGTGGGACGTGAAGCGGCTCGCCGCGAGCTTCGAGATCGCCGGGCGCGACCGGAACTTCACCGATCTCCAACGCAAGACGGCCGTGTTCGGGGTCGTCCGCGCTTACCGTGAATCGATGCGCCGGTTCGCGGCGATGAACAATCTCGAGCTCTGGTACTCGCGACTCGACGCGGCCGGGTTGGAGCAGGAGTTGCGCCGTCGCCAGGCGACGAAGCAGGCGCAGAGGCTCGCACAGACCGAGGCGAAGGCGCGGACGAAGGACAGCCTCAAGGCGTTCTCGAAGCTCACGTACGAGGTCGACGGTCAGGCGCGCATCGTCTCCGACCCGCCGCTCATCGTCCCGATCGCAGAGCTTGCCGAAGGGTCGGCAGTAACCGCCGAGCAGTTCGAGCACGAGCTCCGGGGCCTCTACCGCAACTACCGGCGCACGCTGCAGCGTGACCGCCGCCATCTGCTCGAGCAGTTCGAGATCGTCGACCTGGCGCGCAAGGTCGTCGGCGTCGGCAGTGTCGGCACGCGGTGCTTCATCGTCCTCCTGCTCGGGCTCAACAACGGCGACCCGTTGTTCCTCCAGATCAAGGAGGCGCAGGAGTCGGTGCTCGAGCCCATACTCGGAAAGACCGAGTTCTCGAACCACGGCCAGCGCGTCGTCGAGGGACAGCGACTGATGCAAGCCGTGAGCGACATCTTTCTCGGCTGGCTCCACGCCGATAAGACCCTCGACGGCAATCCCCGCGATTTCTACTTCCGCCAGCTCTGGGACTGGAAGACCTCCGTCGACCTGGACACGATCCTGCCGAAGGGCCTCGAGGCCTACGCGGAGGTGTGCGGCTGGACGCTCGCCCGGGCGCACGCGCGCTCCGGCGACCGTGTCGCGATCGGCGAGTACCTGGGCAAGGGCGCGGTCTTCGACCAAGCCGTCTCCGAATTCGCCGTAGCCTACGCCGACCAGAACGAGAAGGATCACGCTGCGCTCCGCAAGGCCGCCGATGAGGGTCGAATCACCGTCGAGGAAGGGGTCTAGCTCGGCCGCCGCGCAACCGACTCGTACGCTTCCCGGCGGTACGGAGATGCCGGTGCTCGGACTCGGCGTCTGGCAGATGGCTGCCGGGCGCGAGACCGAGCAGGCGGTGGAGTGGGCCCTGGACGCCGGCTACCGGCACATCGACACCGCGTCGCTGTACCGCAACGAACAGAGTGTGGGCGCTGCGCTCAGAACGAGCGGCTTGCCACGCGAGCAGGTATTCGTCACCACGAAGCTGATGCCCGTGTACCCGAGCGCGGTGCGCGAGCTGGCGAAGAGCTTGAGGCGGTTGAGCCTCGACTACATCGACCTCTACCTGATCCACTGGCCGACTCCGCTCATTCACCGCCGCTACTGGCGTCAGCTCGAGTCACTGCAGGAGCAGGGCCTGGCGCGAGAGATCGGCGTCAGCAACTACAGCCTCGACCAGTTGCGGTCGCTCGTCGGAGGCGGCGCGAAGACGCCAGCCGTGAACCAGGTGCAATTCAGCCCGTTCCACTTCCGCCGCCGGCTCCTCGACTACTGCCTCGGACACGGAATCGTGTTCGAGGCCTACAGTCCGCTCGAGCGCGGGGCTGGCCTCCGCGACCCACAGATCACTGACCTCGCCGCACGCCTCGACCGCACTCCCGCGCAGATCATGCTGCGCTGGGCACTCCAGCATCAGGCCGTCGTCATCCCGAAGTCGATCCGTCAGGATCGCATTCGCTCGAACGCGCAGGTGTTCGACTTCGAGCTGAGCGACGACGACATGCGCCGACTCGATGCGCTCGATCGCACCGACGGGGCGGCGGACGCCCGCACCGGTTAACCGCCGACGGCGGCCTTCACCTTCTCGAGCGCGCTGGTCTCGGTCGGTGCGACGCCTTTCGCCGCCTCGGCCACCGATTGAGCGACATCGAGGACGACCGTCCGATACGCGGGGAGATCGTCCGGCGCCTTGGCCTCCAGCGCCGCCACCGCCGCGTGCAGGGAATCGACGGTGCCTTGCTCGACCTCCTGAGGTGACGCGGTCAGACCGAACGGGTTTCCGTGAACTGTCGCCAGCTCGCGCACGAGCTCGCTGTCGCTCTGAGCGTGTGCAGCGGCGAGGTGCTTTGCAAGTGCGCTCGCCTCCTTGAACGTGTCGAAGAACCCCGGGTCGGAGATCGCAACCAGCATTCCCGCGCCGGAGATCCCTTTCTGCATCGCCTCCCACTCGGGCTCCGTGAAGTCGGCCTTGGTCGCCATCCACTCGCTCCTTTCTCGCCGATCGAACGCTGCCACCTTACCCCTGGCGACTGTCTACTCAGGAGACGATCTCGATCCAGCTCACGATCTGCTCGTCGCTGACCTGCTCGAGCAGCTCCGGATGGTCGGAGCGCATGTGGTCGCGGATGTCCGCGAGAACGTCGTCGTCCGTTTCGGCACGCGCGGTGTAGCCGCACTCGCATTTGACCTGTCTGGCCATCCGCTCTCCTTCGGTCGCGATGTGGTCGCTGAGACGCCTTCGCTCCGGCGATTATCGTCCTCACGGATGGGCCCGACAACGATCCAGTTGTGCGGTCGCTACGTCGTCGAGCTCGACGGCTCGCGACTCGAGACGAGGCTGCCCGGCAGACAGGGCCGGCTGCTCTTCGCCTACCTCGTGCTGAACCGCGACCGGACGATCCGCACCGCGCAACGAGCTCGTCGACGCCCTCTGGTCCGGCGAGCTCCCGCGTGATCCGGCCGATGCCTTCGCAGCAGTCCTGTCGAAGCTCCGGGGCGTACTGCCGAAAGACGTTCTCTCGGGGCGGGGCGAGCTCCAGCTCATGCTTCCAGCACAGGCGGTCGTCGACGTCGAGCGAGCGGTGGCCGCGGTGCACGAGGCCGAGTCTGCGTGCTCGCTCCGCGACTGGCCGCGCGCCTGGGCCGCCGCGCTCGGCGCGCAGCTCGTCGCGAAGCGAACGTTGCTCGGGGAGTACGAGGCGCCCTGGATCGACGAGTGGCGCCGCACGCTCGGCGAGCTTCTGCTGCGCTCCCTGGAGTGCTACGCGACGGCCTGCCTCGGCATCGGCGGCACCGAGCTGGCCGGGGCAGAGCGGGCAGCGTCCTCCGTCGTGCGTGCGGCGCCGCTGCGCGAGAGCGCATTTGCACTGCTGATGGAGGCGCTCGAGCGCCAGGGAAACGCCGCCGAGGCATTGCTCGTCTACGAAGCCTTGCGCCTACGCTTGCGCGACGAGCTGGGCGTGGCTCCGGGAGAGCCGGTCCAAGCCGCGTACCGGCGACTGCTCGGCGCGCCGGCATCTCGCTAGCGACTTGGCGGGACAGGCACGATTTGACGCAACTGCGTCAGCCTGCGAGCAGAGGTGCTGGGTTAGAACTGATGGGTCGGCATTTTCGTGCCGACCGGCGGCCGGTACGCCGACAATGCGCGGCACTGGAGCGAGATGACCTGCATGAACATCACGACGCAACGAGGCGGCCCCTCCTCGAAAGGCAAGAGCCGGCGGAAGCTTGGTTGGGCATCGTGGTTCGCGGGTGCCGACAGCCGTGTGCTGGCGCTCGTTCCGAGCGAGCAGAGCTTCCTCGAGGCTCAGGGCCTCGTGATCCTCGCGATGGCCTGCGTCACCGGCTTCGCCGTTGCAGTCGCCGGTAGCGGCTGGTGGAACATCCCGATCACGCACATCCTGTGGCTCGGAGCCGTCTGGACCGCCGTCATCTGCATCGTCGACCGATTGATCTACAAGAGCTTCGGGACGAGTCGCCGGACGAATCTCCTGCTGGCGATCCCGCGTGCGCTGCTGTCGCTGCTGCTGGCTCTCGTCCTCGGACTGCCGATGGTGCAGTTCATCTTCGGTCCGTCGATCTCGAATCAACTGGCGCAGACCACCGCCGTGGAGCAGAAAGACGCGCAGAAGTCCGCGATCGCCTTCTACGAGCCGAAGATCCGGCAGGCGGCCGCGCAGATCGCCACGATCCAGACCCACGAGACGACGCTCGAAAACCGGGTCGCCAGGTTCACGCGGCTCTCCGGGTGCGAGCGCAACGAATCCTCCTGTTCGCACACCCACAAGACGGGGTGCGGCCATTGGTGCCAGTACTACGCGCAGCAGGCGAACATCGCGCGGGCGACGCTTGCGCAGGACCGGCCTACCGACAGGATGAAGATCGCTGCGCTGAAGGCGAACATCGGCGACTGGCAGAGCCGCGAGGCGACCGAGTCCACGACACGCGTGAGCAAGATCGCGAACGACCAGGACCTGCTCGCACGGGCGGAGGCGCTGTCGGCGATCGAGAAGCAGCATCCGGAGGTCTCGAGGTATGTGATCTTCGTGCTCGGGCTCTTCGTCTGTCTCGACCTCGTCGCACTCGTGATGAAGCTGTCCCACCTCCTCGTCGGGGGCGCGGTCTACGAGGATGTGGCCGCTGCGCTCCGTGAGCGCGATCGACTCGCGGCCCACAAGCTCCGTGAGCAGACGGCAGTTCTCCGCAAGCGGTTCTCGGACGAGGCACGTGCCGATGCAGACGTGGACGAGGTTCGAATCGACGTCGATCGCGATCGGCGCATCGCCGAGGAGCGAACGCCATTCGGCCCGCACACGGGTCTCGCCGGCCCCTCCGGCGCGACCGCCTGAACGAGGCAATGGGCAAGAGCTCGTCATCTCGACGAGACTCTCAGGCGATTCACAGCTTTCGGGACCGGATTCTCAGCCCATCCCCAGCAAGCAATGGCAGGTTGAGCTCATGACCAACGGTGAGCAGCAGACGAATGGGTCGGCGAGGGTGCTCGTCGTCGACGACGAGCCGTCGATCGTCGACGCCGTCGCGACCGCCCTGCGCTACGAAGGATTCGACGTGCGCGAGGAGGCGTCGGGCCGTGCGGCGATGGCCGCCGTCGTCGACTTCGACCCCGACCTGATCGTGCTCGACTGGATGCTCCCGGACATCGAGGGGATCGAAGTCGGCCGACGCTTACGCGAACGGGGGTTCAAGACGGCGATCCTCTTCCTCACTGCGAAGGACGCGGTCGAGAACAAGGTCGACGCGTTGCGCGCAGGCGGCGACGACTACGTCACGAAGCCGTTCAGCCTCGCCGAGGTCGTCGCCCGTGTCCAGGCGGTGTTGCGACGCACCGCAGGCGAGCTTCCCGGAGATGTCTTGCGCTTCGCCGACCTGAGCCTCGACGAGAGTCGCCACGAGGTCTTCCGCGGCGACACGCGCATCGAGCTGACCGCGACGGAGTTCTCGCTGCTGCGGTTCTTCCTCTTGAACCCGCGCCGGGTTCTCTCCAAGGGCCAGATCCTCCAGAACGTCTGGCGCTACGACTTCGGTGGCAACTCGAACGTCGTCGAGACCTACGTCAGCTATCTCCGCAAGAAGCTCGACGCGCTCGGCCCTCCGCTGATCCGCACGGTCCGGCAGGCGGGGTACATGCTCGAGGCCGAGTAGCGCTTTGTTCAAGCGCCTGTCGCTGCGTGCCCGTCTGCTGCTGGGTGTCTTCGTGCTCGCGGCGATCGGCCTGCTCGCCGCCGACGCGGCGACCTACGCCTCGCTCCGCTCGTTCATGCTCGGCCGTGTCGACAAGACGCTCGAAGCCGGCCACGCACAGGTCGAGCACATCGCCTTCCCGCAGCGAGGTCAACCGTCTGGCCCGGGGGCAGGAGGCCAGCCTCCCGGTGACGGCGGTGGCCCGCCGCCGGAGAGCGTCGACTGGTACGAGGTGCGAACCCTCTCCGGGGGAGTCGTCAAGAGCGGGTTCCTCGTCGGCGGAGGATCGGCACCGAAGCTCCCGTCCGAGATCCGGCTGCCCGCAGCCGGCGGCGGACCGGATGCGGAGCGAGCGACGTACTTCACCGTCTCGTCGGCCAACGGCTCGACGAGCTACCGGGTACGCGCCTCGATCGAGCCACAGCAGCCCAACCGCGTCTTCGTGATCGCCACCTCGCTCAAGGATGTCTTCGGCACGTTGCACCGGCTGCTCTTGATCGAGCTCGTGGTGACCATCGGCGTGCTCGCGGCGATCGCCGGCCTCGGGCTCTGGGTCGTCCGCCTCGGTCTTCGCCCACTGCGCGAGATCGAGGGCACGGCGTCGGCGATCGCCGCCGGTGACCTGTCGCAGCGTGTCGAGCGCGCCGAACCGAGGACCGAGGTCGGACGGCTCGGGTTGTCGCTGAACGCGATGCTGGCCCAGATCGAATCCGCGTTCAAGGCGCGCCAGGCATCGGAGGACAGGCTGCGCCGGTCGGATCAGAAGCTCCGGCGATTCGTCGCCGACGCATCACACGAGCTGCGCACGCCGCTCGCGGCGGTCCGCGCCTACGCCGAGCTGTTCAGCCGTGGCGCGGCCAGCCGGCCCGCCGATCTCGAACGCTCGATGTCGGGCATCACCCGCGAGACGGAACGGATGAGCCTGCTGGTCGACGACCTGCTTCTGCTCGCACGCCTGGACGAAGGCCGTCCGCTGGAGCAACAGCCGGTCGAGCTTGCGGAGCTCGTCGGTGAAGCGGTCGACGCGGCGCGGGTCGTCGACGTCGATCGGGTCGTCGATCTCGATGTCGAGCCTGCAACCGTGATCGGAGATCGCGACCGGCTCCGGCAGGTGATCGACAACCTGTTCGCCAATGTGCGCGCCCACACGCCACCGGGCACACCGGTCACCGTCGGCCTGCATCGACTCGACGGCAAGGCGACCCTCAGCGTCAGCGACTCCGGGCCCGGGCTGACGGAGGACGAGGCAGCCCAGGTGTTCGAGCGCTTCTACCGCGTCGACCAATCGCGCACCCGGGCGAGCGGCGGCGTGGGCCTCGGGCTCTCGATCGTCGCAGCTGTCGCCGAGGCCCACGGCGGCGGCGCCTCCGCGCGGCCGACGGCGGGCGGGGGTGCGACGTTCGTGATCGAGATTCC
Organism: uncultured Thermoleophilia bacterium; assembly: GCA_963742605.1. GTDB lineage: Bacteria > Actinomycetota > Thermoleophilia > Gaiellales > Gaiellaceae > PALSA-600. Next base: position 49,518 of record CAVUNA010000014.1, read on the forward strand.
GCTCGCCGACACGTCAACCCTCGACTGACCGCACGGCAGTGAGCGCGGCCTCGCACGCGGCCTCGACGGCCCGGCGGAGCTCGAGCCCGCGAACCAGCGAGACGAGCAGGACGCCGGCGAGCGCGTCGCCGGCTCCGGTGGTGTTGCCCGCGACCCGGTCGACGGCGACCCGGACGACCTCGGAGCCGGACGCGGCGAACGCTCCGGCTTCGCCTGCGGTCACACACGCGATCCGGTAGCGCCGAGCGAGCGCGACGGCGGCCGCGCCCGGATCGAGATCGGTCAGCGCGCGGGCCTCGTCGGCGTTGGCGAACACCGCGGTCGCGCCCGCCGCACGCTCGTGAAACACGGCCGGCCCGAGCGACTCGATCAACCGAGCTGAGGCCGCGACGACGGCGACGTGGCCCGCGCGCGCCGACGCAACGGCCAGCCGGGCAGCCGGCTCGGTGTCGTCGTGGAGCAGCGCGTGCCCCGAGACGAGCACCGCGCCGGCGACGAGCGGCGACGGGATGTCACTCGGAGCGAGGGCGGCACTCGCGCCGCGGTCGGCCACGATCGCGTCTCCGGCCTCGACGTACGTCCCCGACGGCCGCTCGCGGTCCTCGGCCAGCTGCGCATCCACACCGGCGCGCGCGAGCGCATCCTTGATCGCGGCGGCCGCCGGGTCCGATCCGATCCGGCCGACGACGGCCGCACGCGCTCCGGCACGAGCGGCCGCAACCGCGGCGTGGACGGGAACGCCTCCCGCGCGAACGCGAACAGGGCTGTGGGTGACCGCTCCTGCAGACAGCTCCGGCGCCGTGACGTCGAGCAGCACCTCCCCGACGGCGACCAGGTCCACAGTGCCGGAGGTTAGAGCCCTCTAATGCGTCGCGAGCCGTTCCTTCTTGTCGGGCGACGTCGGGAACCAGTGATTGACGCCGTTCGTCTCGCGACGATCGACCTTTCCCTGGAGCTGGAGCCGCCTGAGCCTGGTGCCGACCCGCTGCGGCAGCTGAGGGACCGACGACGCCTCGTCGCCGTAGAGCGCCCGGCCGACCTCGGCGGCGGTCGCGCCCTCCTCGCCGGCCACCTGGCGAAGCGCACGCAGCACGAACGGCTCGGCGATGCTCGCAGGGCCGCCCGTTCCCATCGGACCGGCGCCGGCCCGGTCACGGACGAAGACGCGCTCCGCGAACGCCTCCGACCCGGCCTCGGCGTGCCAGCCGCGCCGCGCGAGCTCCGCCGCAAGCGCCTGGAACGCCGCCACCGCAGCCTGCGAATCCTCGAGCTCCACCTTCGGTTGCCACGGCGGCCGCCACGTCCTGAACGACCGGGAGCACAGAAACGGCTCCGGCTCGGTCGAGCGGTACGCCTGGAACTGCCCGGTCACGTAGCCCTGCCAGAACCTGACGAGACAGTCGTCGCGGCTCCCCTGCCCGTTCCTCGACTCGCGATGCACTCGGACCCCCCTTCGCCTGGCAAACGACACCAGTGCCCGAGCGCCGCATCTCAAGGCAACCTCCCGGGAGATTATCGCAGGCGGGCAGCTCGCGGACAACCGAGCCTGCCGGCCGCATTACGATCTCGGGGTGCCCCGTTTGCCTCGCCGAGACGAGATCGCGGAGGCATACAGACGCTCCTTTCACAGCGGACGCGAAGAACGACGCCTGATCAGCTCGTTGAGCTTCGGCGCCACCTTCGGCCTCGTGCGACTGATCACGCATTCGATCCGCGACGGCCGCGGCCCGTTTCGAAACATCACACCCGGCGGCCGCCACATCCACCACATGACGTTCGGGATCCTCGGGCTGATCGGAGTCGGGTACGCCTGGTTGAACGAGATCGGCATTGGAACCGGCGATGCCTTCGCCTCTCGCGCGACCGCCCTGACCTACGGTGCCGGCGCCGCACTCACGCTCGACGAGTTCGCGCTCTGGCTCAACCTCCAGGACGACTACTGGACGAAACAGGGACGCGAGTCGATCGACGCCGTCGTGGCGTTCGGAACGCTCCTGGCGATCTCGGCCTCCGGGCATCGTCTCGGAGTCGAGCTCACGCGCGTCGGCCGGCAGGCACTTCGAGACGCCGAAGACGCCTAGGACGTTGCCCGGCCGCCCGGCCGTGACTATCCTTTTCGAAGCAATGACCGAAGCGCGCCTCGATCCGCCCGTCTTCCGCTTCGGCCTGGGGTCCCTTGCCCTCCTCCTTCCCCGCTAGGGGAGGCGTTCGAACGACATAACCGTCCGCGCTCCGCACCAAGGGAGTCGTCCGTCCAACTGGAGGAGTCACCGCATGCCGATGCCCTACTGGAAATACCGTCCGTACCCCACCGTCGATCTCCACGACCGTACGTGGCCGAACCGCGTCGTCGAACGCGCGCCGATCTGGTGCTCGACCGATCTCCGCGACGGCAATCAGGCGCTCGTCAAGCCGATGGACGCGCGGCGGAAGCAGCGAATGTTCGACCTGCTCGTGCAGCTCGGTATCAAGGAGATCGAGGTCGGCTTCCCATCGGCTTCGAGAACCGACTTCGACTTCGTTCGACAGCTCATCGACGAGGGCCGCATCCCCGCCGACACGACGATCGCCGTGCTGACGCAGGCGCGGCCAGAGCTGATCGAGCAGACGTACGAGGCGATCGACGGCGCCCGGCGCGCGATCGTCCACCTCTACAACTCGACATCGACGACGCAGCGGCGTGTCGTCTTCCGGATGGACGAAGCCGGGATCGTCGATCTCGCAGTCCGGGCGGCGGAGCTGTGCAAGGAGCTCGCGCTCCGGTCCCGGACCGAGGTCGTGTTCGAGTACTCGCCGGAGAGCTTCCACGGAACCGAGCTCGAGTTCGCACTCGAGATCTGCGAAGCCGTGATGGCCGCGTGGCAGCCGACTCCCGAGGCGCCGATGATCGTCAACCTTCCGACGACCGTCGAGGTCTTTCCACCCAACGTGTACGCCGACAGGATCGAGTGGTTCCAGCGACACGTGTCGGCGCGCGACAAGATCGTCCTGAGCGTGCACCCACACAACGACCGAGGCACGGCGGTCGCAACTGCGGAGCTGGGCCTGATGGCAGGAGCCGACCGGGTCGAGGGAACGCTCTTCGGCAACGGCGAACGGACCGGCAACGTCGACCTCGTGACGATCGCGCTGAACCTGCTCACGCAGGGTGTCGACCCACAGCTCGATCTGTCGCGGATCGACGAAGCCAAGCAGATCGTCGAAGAGTGCAACGAGCTACCTATCCATCCGCGTCATCCGTGGGTGGGAGAGCTCGTCTACACGGCGTTCTCCGGCTCCCATCAGGACGCGATCAAGAAGGGAATGTACGCGCAGCAGCGCAGCGACTCTGAGCTCTGGGACGTCCCTTACCTCCCCGTCGACCCTGCCGATCTCGGCCGCGACTACGAAGCGATCATCCGGGTCAACTCACAGTCCGGGAAGGGCGGCGTGGCCTACCTGATGGAGACGGAGCACAGTCTCGAGCTGCCGCGCGGGCTCCAGATCGACTTCGCGCAGAAGGTGCAGTCGATCACCGACCTGCGGGGGGACGAGCTGAGCGCGGACGAGCTGCTCGCGGCCTTCCACGAGCACTACCTCGCACACACGCGGCCGTACGCGATCGAGTCGTACACCCACTCGAGCGCGGACGAAGACCGGATCGTCGCGCAGGTGAGCGTCGACGGCGAGTCACAGGAGATCCAGGGCGTGGGCAACGGCCCGATTGCAGCGCTCGTCGATGCGTTCGACAAGAGCTTCGGGATCGCAATCCGCATCCGCGACTATCACGAGCACGCGATGGCGGCGGCTGCCGATGCGACCGCAGCCGCCTACATCGAGGCCGACGTCGAGGACGACCCGATCTGGGGCGTCGGACTTCATCCGAGCATCGTGACCGCCTCGCTTCGTGCCGTCGTCAACGCCGTGAACCGCGCGCTCGCGCAGCGCAAGGCGGTGGAAGAAGCAGCCGCGCTGTTCGATTAGCGATCTCCCGACCCGCCACTTCAAATTGTAAAGCACCGCGGGATCGAACGAGAAAGGTTCACTTTACTTTTTGAAGTAGAGCGGGTAGGGTCACGTCTGTGAGCGCCCGGGCGCAGATGATTTGTCTTTGTCGCCCGAGCCGGCTGATCGCCGGCTAACGGGCGCTTCCCCTCTTTCTCAGCGTCCCGTTTGCCTTGGCCGACAGAGCTACCGACACCCCAACCCTCGAGTCCGTCCTCAAGCGGAACTCCGTCGAGCGGCTGAAGCGCGAGAAGAGCCCGCTCCGGATGCTCGACGAGCTGCCCGCGCTGATCGCATCCGGCTACGAGCAGATCGACGAGGAGGACATCGTCCGGCTCAAGTGGTGGGGGCTCTACCACGACAAGCCGAAGATCGGAACGTTCATGCTGCGCGTGAAGATCCCGGGAGGGATCCTCACACCCGCGCAACTGCGGGCGGTGGGAGAGATCTCGAGCCGGCACGGGCGCGGCGAAGGCGAGCTGACGACACGCCAGAACGTGCAGCTCCACTACCTGCAGTTGTCGTCTCTCTCGGACGTGTTCGATCGACTGCACGGAGCCGGGCTCACGTCGGCGGGCGCATGCGGCGACACCGTGCGCAACATCACCGGTTGTCCGGTCGCCGGCCTCACGCACGAAGAGCTCTTCGACGCGACGCCGGTGATCGAGCAAGCTGCAGCGTTCTTCTACGGCAACCCGGACTACTCGGATCTGCCGCGGAAGCACAAGATCTCGATCACCGCCTGCAGCGACAGCTGCGCGGCGCCCGAGATCAACTGCATCGGTCTGCAGGGCGCACTGCGCGACGGCGACGAGGGCTTCGGGGTCCTGGTCGGCGGCGGCCTGTCGTCGGTGCCGAGGATCGCGCGGGAGCTCGGCATCTGGGTGCCGCGAGACGAGGCGGTCGAGGTGGCAGCGGCGATCCTCGACGAATGGCGGGAAGACCTTCGCTACCGGGTGTCACGTGTGAAGGCACGTCTGAAGTTCATGGTCGACGACATCGGCCCCGAAGGGATCCGCGAACGCATCGAGCGGAAGCTGGGCCGGTCGTTCGACGACTTCTCGTTGCCGCCGCAGCCGCCGCCGGGCAATCATCTCGGCGTTCGCGAGCAGCGCGACGGCCGGCTGCTCGTCGGGGTGCCGGTTCATCTCGGCCTCGTCAGCGGTGACCAGATGTCGTCCCTCGCCGACCTCGCCGAGCACTTCGGCGGTGACGTGCGCATCACCCGCCAGCAGAACCTCGTGCTCACGGGAGTCGACGACCTCGCCTTCGCCACGGCGAGGCTCGCAGGGGCCGGGCTGCCGCTCGATGCCGGCACGTTGCGCGGCGATGCGATCGCCTGCACCGGCGAGCCGCATTGCAATTTCTCGGTGACCGAGACGAAGACACGCATGGACGGCCTGGTCGAGCTGCTGGAGTCGCGTTTCGGTCGCTCCGTCGACGGGCTTCGCCTGCACCTCGACGGTTGCCCGCATGCCTGCGCTCAGCACTGGGTCGGCGATCTCGGCTTCCAGGGAACGACGGTGCGCGACGCGGCGGGGAAACCCCACCAGGCCTACGACGTCTACCTGCGCGGCAGCCTCGACCGGCCGGCCGCGATCGCGCGCCCCGTCTTCCGGCGCGTGCCGACCGACGAGCTCGACGACGTCGTCGTCCAGCTGGTCGGCGGCTGGATCGACGACCGAGCGGCGGGCGAGAGCTTCCGTTCGTTTTGCGACCGATCGACCGACGAGCAACTCGGCCGGATCGCGGGTCGCGAGCCGGCACCGCTGCGATCGAAGGAGCGAAGATGAGCATGGAGCTGTTGGACGACCTCGAGGCCGGCGAGCTCAGCATCGAGTTCGAAAGCGAGCCGCCTGAAGCCCTGATCGCCTGGGCCGTCGAGCACTTCTCGCCGCGGCTGTCGATCTCGACCGCGTTCCAGACCGACGGTGCCGTGCTGCTGCACATGGCCTACGCGATCGACCCGGCGATCCGACTGTTCAGCGTCGACACCGGCCGGCTGCCGCAAGAGACCTACGAGCTGATCGAACAGATGCGCGACCGCTACCCCGGTCTCCAGCTCGATCTCCTCTCGCCCGACGCGAACGCCGTCGGCGCGATGGTCAAGCGGCACGGCCCGAACCTCTTCTACCGCAGCGTCGAGAACCGCCTGCTGTGCTGCCAGATCCGCAAGGTGCAGCCGTTGCAACGCCACCTCGGCGGCCTCGACGCCTGGATCACGGGGCTACGTCGCGACCAGTGGGCGACGCGCAGCGACATCCGCAAGGTCGAGATCGACCACGACCACGGGGCGATCGTCAAGCTGAACCCGCTCGCCGACTGGACCGAGGACGAGATCTGGGACTACGTCCGCGAGCACGAGCTGCCGTACAACGGCCTGTACGACAAGGGCTATACGTCAATCGGCTGCGCTCCTTGCACCCGGCCCACGCAAGCGGGTGAAGATCTCCGCGCCGGCCGCTGGTGGTGGGAGACGAACGCCCCGAAGGAGTGCGGCATCCATTGCGCGATCGAGACCGGCGGCCTCGAGCATGAGCTCCACGCCCTGCTCGGCAATCACACGGCCGATGACTGACACCGTGACCCTGCACGGAGAGGCGCGCGAGGTGGCCCTCGCCGAGGCGCAGACCGTGCACTCGCTGGTTCGTGACGACGACATGCGGGCGCGCGTCGCCGACCTGGTCGCTGCGATCGACGAGGGTGAGGTGAGCGGCGACCCGGCCGAGCTGCTCGAGTCCGTCCTCGAGCTCGGCCTCCAGACCGGCCGTGTTCGCGCCTACTACGGTCCCGGCGGCGAGCAGGCCGCACTCGCGACCCTCCGGCGGCTCCCGCACGGTCGCCTGCGCTCCGACAGTGCACGCGAGGTCACCGACGCGTTGCACGCGCTGCGCGGCGCGCAGCTCGACGCGGTGAAGATCGCCGCGGTGGCGCCGGGCGCGTTCAACCTCTCGATCGAGGCCGGAGGGATCGAGGCCTCGATCCGGCTCGACGCCACCGGCGCCCGGCTGGTGAGCCTGGGAACATGAGCGACGCTCGTTACTACATGGCGTGCCTCGACCTCCGTGACCGGGACTGCCTCGTCGTCGGTGGAGGCCGAATCGCCACCGAGAAGGCGCTCGGGCTCCTCGACTGCTGCGCGGCCGTGACCGTGGTCGCGCCCAGAATCGACGACGAGCTCGAAGCGCTCGACGTGAATGTGATCCGGAGATCGTTCACGCGCAGCGACGTCGTCGGGCGCTTCGTGGTGATCGCGGCGACGAACCGGCGCGAGGTGAACGCGGCCGTCTCCACTGCCGCGGCGGAGCAATCGACGTTGTGCAACGTCGCAGACGATCCCGAGCTGTGCAGCTTCATCCTCCCCGCGATCACTCGACGCGACCCGATCGTCGTCGCGGTTTCGAGCGGCGGTGCGTCACCCGCACTCGCCAAGCGGATCAGGGACGACATCGCGACCCGGATCGGGCCCGAGCACGCCGATCTGGCGCAGCGTCTCGCTTCGCTGCGGCCGTGGGCGAAACACGCGTTTCCGACCTACGAGGCGCGACGTGACTACTTCGAGCAGCTCGTCGCCGAGGCGCTGCCGTGACCGTCGCGATCGTCGGCGCCGGCCCGGGCGATCCCCGGCTGATCACCGTCCGCGGGCTCGAGCTCGTCCGCGCCTCCGAGATCCTCGTCTACGACCGCCTCGTCTCCCACGAGCTGGTCGCGGAAGCGGCCGGAGCGGCCCTGATCGAACGCGACGGACTGCCGCAGTCCGAGGTCAACGAGCTGCTCGTCCGCCATGGGCTACGCGGACGTGCCGTTGTCCGGCTCAAGGGCGGCGACCCGTTCGTCTTCGGGCGCGGTGCCGAGGAGGTCGAAGCGCTGGAGGCTGCCGGGCTGGCGGTCGAGGTCGTCCCGGGCATCTCGACGCTCACCGCCCTGCCGGCGCTCGCAGGGATACCGCTCACCGCCCGAGGCATCGCCTCCCAGGTCACCGCGCTCACCGGGACTTCCGCCGACGACGCCGACCTCGACTACGACCGGCTCGCGCAGACACCGGGGACGCTCGTCATCTTCATGGGGCTCGGACGGCTCGAGCACATTGCCGACAACCTGATCCTCTCCGGCCGGGCCGTCGACGAACCGGCCGCCGTCATCTCACGCCTCTCTCGCCCCGATGCGGAGACACGACTCGGGACTCTGGGCACGATTGCGGCAGTCGCCGCAACTGCGGATTCGCCGGCGCTCGTCGTCATCGGCGAGGTCGTCCGTGACGCCGTCGAACGCAGGTCCGCCCCTCAGGGCGGCCGACGGCGCAGCGCAACGTCGCTGTAACCGCGCGTTAACCAACGTCGGGTTGAGTCCGGTCTCGTGCGCCGTGCTCGTCTCCGCTGCCCGACGCGCGCAAGCGTGCTTCGCTCGGTCCCGGTCCTCGTCTACGGCGGGCTGCTGGTCTGGCTGATCATCCGGCTGCACGGCGTCCCGGCGTCCCGCGAGGTGCTCGTGGTGGTCGTGATCGGCGGCATCTTCGCCGCATCGGCGACGAGCATCGGACGGCTTCGCAAGCTGGTCGCGGGGATCGCCTTCGACTGGTTTCCGTTCGTGGTGATGCTCGCCGTCTACGACCTGATCCGTGGGTTTGCCGACGGCCTGTGGCTACCCTTACACGCTCGGCCCCAGATCGACGTCGATCGTTTCCTCGGGCTGGGTGTCGTTCCGACCGTCTGGTTGCAAGCGCACCTTTGGCACGGAGGACGCCACCTGCGCTGGTACGACTACGTGACCTGGCTCACCTACGTGAGCTACTTCTTCGTCCCGACGCTCGTCCTCGCGGTGCTCTGGTGGCGTTCGCGGGAGGAGTTCCGGCGGCTCGCCTGGATGGTCGTGGCGCTTGCGTTCGCCGGGTGCGCGACCTACGTCCTCTTCCCGGCGGTGCCACCATGGCTCGCCGGCCAGGAAGGGCTGATCCCGCCGGTCAACCATGTGATTGCGGTCGTCAGCGGCCATACCCCGGTGATCTCGTTCAAGCCGTTTTGGAAGCGAGGATCCCTCTACGCGAACAACGTGGCCGCGATCCCCTCGCTGCACGCCGCCTACACGATGCTGATCGCCCTCTTCCTCGTCGACCGCGGGCGTTCCCGTTGGAAGCACCTCCTCTGGCTGTACCCGGTCGCGATGGCGTTCGCGCTCGTCTACAGCGGCGAGCATTACCTCACCGACGTCCTCCTTGGCTGGCTCTATGCCCTCGCGGTCTTCACGATCGCGACGCACCACAGGCTCGTATCACGCTTCTTCTCGCCAGGCGCGGCGCCGGTCGATGCGCGGGCGCCGCAACACGCGGTCCCGCTGGTCGGTGATTCTCGCCGCACCACCGTGTAGCGTTTCGTCGCGATGTTGAGGTGGCTACTCGTTTCCTGGGCCGCGAACGCGGCCGTGCTGGCCGTGACCGGTTGGATCCTGAGCGGAGTGACGTTCCACGGCTCGGCCTGGGCGGTGATCATCGCGGCGGCCGTCTTCGGCGTACTGAACACGATCCTGAAGCCGATCCTCAAGCTGATCACCCTCCCGTTCGCGATCCTGACCCTGGGCCTCGTGTGGTTCTTCGTGTCGATGTTCACGCTGTGGCTGACGGTGCTACTCGTCTCCAAGTTCGACATCGACGGTTTCTGGAACTACGTCTGGGCGACGATCATCATCTGGGCGCTGAACATCATGGTCGACGCGATCTTCGTCCGCTCGAACCGCGCCGCCTCACCCGCCCCGGCCTGAGCGTTGGCTACGGCCCCAACTCGCGGACCGGCTGCCGGATGCCGGCCTCGTCGAGCGCAGCTGCGACGAGCGGGTCGTACCGGCCGTCTGCGAGGTCGCCGAGCGGGTCGCGCGTGTACGCGATCAGCGTCCCGAACGGAAGCCCGAATGCCGCGCGCATGGCGAGCAGCCGGCGCCGTTCCGGATCACTCGTGTCCACGAGAGCTGCGCTCGCCGCGCCGAGCTGGCGAATCTGCCGGAGCCGCGGGGGGACCAGCACGAGGAGCACGACCAGCGTCGGCAGCGCGAAGACGAGCAGGCCGAGCAGGAGGGCGAGGCGGTGGATTTTGTCCTCCCCCTGCTGCCCGAGCGCCGCGACATTGCCACCGCTTCCCTGGCCGGCGCTCTCGAGCGCGCCGGCGAGACTCCCACCGACGAGCGGAATCCCCCTCACCGCACCGGCCGCCGAGCCGAATCCACTCTCGACCGAGACGCCGGCGTTCTTCACGCCCGTACCGAGCACCGCCAGGCCCTCGACTGCGTGGTACACCCGGTAACCGCCCCATGCGAACAGCGCGACCAGGACGACCGTCGCGACGTCGCGCAGGATCGTCGACCGGCGTTTCGCCGGAACATCGGGGTAGAGCTTCACCTGTACGACACCCACGCCGACGATACGCCGACCAGCGGGCGACGCCCGCTTCCCCATCCAACTGGGCGACGGGTTTCACCGTCGACAGCGGAGCGAGGGTCGCCCTGTGGGTCGCGGCAGGAAGCATCATCGTTCTCGAGATCGTCGCTGGCGGTCACGACTGGGCCCACGCGGCCTGTCGATTCAGGCAGGCGCCGGCGCGGTCATGGGATTGACGCTCGTCGGGCTCAAGCTCGTCCTGCACTGAGGCCTCAGGCGAGCCGGGCACCGCTGCGGCGCAGCCGCTTCCAGGCCTTCGGGAGGCGCCGTCGCACGAGCAGTCGGCGAGCAACCTGCCGTTCGGCGACGCGTCCGGCGACGAACGCCGCCGCCGTCTGAACATCGACGACGGTTGCACGGCGGAGATGCTCTTCTGCGACGAGCGAGTCCTGGTACTCGCCGAGCAGGTCCTGCAGCGACTTTGCATCGTCGAGAAAGCGCTGGTCGGCAGCACCTCCCGGAGACGCGAGCTCGGCGGCGTAGCGGGCTCGCTTGAGCTGGATCCGAAGCCGGTGCATCGACCCATCGGCCGGATGCTTGCCGAGGCGCGCAACGGTCTTCGCGAGACGACGGAACTCCTTGCGGGCAACGCGCTCGAGGCGAACGCGCTCGACTCCGGGTGCAAGTCTCGGAGGCAGCCGCAGTCGCGCGAGCAGCAGTCGGTACCGATCGCCGTCCAGGACGGCAAGCAGCTCCTGTCGCGTCCCGCCGCGCTCGTGCTCGAGCCGGGCCACCAGCGACAGCGCACCCGGCTGGTCGACCTCGGGCAACCCGTCAACCTCTTCGCGAACGTGCTCCAGGAGAACATCGAGGTCGCGAACGGGCCCGGTGACCTCTCCGAGCTCGCGAAGACCCTCCGTCAGCGTGCGCCTCCAGACCGGGTCGACGAATGCTCTCGTCGCGTACAGGAACGCGCGCGCGCGCCTGCCCGCCACGCGATGCTGATGAAGGTTCTCGGGGTCCTCGCCGAGCCGTGCTCCTGGGTCGTGCCCGACGAGCACCCGGCGTTGCGTTTCGATCATCTCGCGCAGCCGCAACGCACCGGGCTCACGGCTGAGCGGCGGACCGGGAACGAGCGACTTGCTGCCGATCACGCCGTCGACCAACCGCGCGATCGGCACCGGAAGCGAGAGCCCGGCGTTCCCGGGCTCCCACTCTTCCACCACCTCGCCTCGAGGCAGGCGTAGGCGCCAGACGACTCCCGCTTCGACCGGAAGCCGGGAGATTGTCATCCCGAGCTGCTCGAGATCGCGGTCGATCGTGTCGTAGTCGTGCGCAACACCGAGCTCCTGCTCGGCGCGCAGCCAGTTCTCGACCGCCGTCCCCGCGTCGCGTCCCTGCGAGAGCTCGAATGCGCGAAGGCGAATCGCGTCGTCGTCCGGTGGGAGAGCCCCGCGATCGCTCACCCCGACGTTTCCGCCGTCGACGGGCGTCTTCCTGCCCGAGGGCCCCGTTCTAAAAGAGGCGTCTAGGCGACGAGGAGTGTCGCCACCGCACCCGCCCCGAGTACGTACGGCCAGAGGCGGTCGAGATTCAGCCAGCCGCGCCGGAGGATTCCGACGCCGAAGACCTCGTAGACGAACAGCGCGATCACGCCGGCGACCACAACCATCGCGGCCGTGTGAATGAGCACCGCGGCGCCGAGCGGCGCAAGCGACGACGGCATCAGCATGTCGTCGTGCGATGCAGCGTGCCCGAGTGCGATCGGGGTGAGCGCCGCGACCACCGCTCGCCGCGCTCGAACTTGCAGACCCCCCAGACGGCGAAAAGCCAACCCATCCCCGGATTGATGCCGTGGAACGCCCCGAGGAGGACGAGCGCACCGTAACCCCACCCCGACATGCCTGCGGCGGGGCCGCCCATGTTCATGCCGGGCATCGGCATGCCGTGCATGTTCATGTGGCATCCCGGCGGGACGCCTGGTCGGGCCCGGGCAACGCAGCGTAGGCGAGCGTATCTCCGGGTGCCTCCATCGCCAGCGTCGGCGACGGAGAGAAGCTCCGATCAGGTGTCCAGCGGGCCATCGCAGTCCTGCAGCGGTTTCGCAAAGTGCTTCGTCGGCAGCCGCAAGTGCTGCCGATGGTGCAGGTCGGACGGCCCGGCCGTGCCGATCACCGAACGTTCACAGAACCCTTACTGCACCGCACCACGTCGAGGACGTAGCGTGGGCAGCGGTCGCAAAGAGGAGGAACGCCCATGTCGGTACACAAGCACGAAGCAGAGAAGCAGCACCTGCTGCTGATGGTGGAATCCGCGCAGCGCGCCGGCCGCACGGAGGCCGAGATCGAGAAGATCATCGACGACGCCCGTGAGGACGACGCCGCGCTCGACCGCGCGGCCTAGTCAGACCAGCAGACGGAGCAGCTCCGCCACCGACCAGGCCTGGAACGGGCATCCGGTCGCGAGATGAGGCGCGGCACCGTCGGCGGTCTCCGAGACCGAGCCGAGACCCCAGTCGTCGAGATGGGCCTCGAGACCGTCCAGCACGCCGTCGACCGCGCTCCCGGCCGCTCGCGCCGCGTCGACGTACGGTCCGATCAGCCACGGCCAGACGGTGCCCTGGTGGTAGGCGGCGTCTCGCTCGACAGGTCCGCCGCGGTGATACGGCCGGTAGCGCGAGTCGTCGGGGGACAGTGACCGCAACCCGAGTGGTGTGAGCAACGATCGACGGCAGACGTCGACGACGGCGCGGACCGCGTCGGAGTCGAGCGGCCCGTTCGGCAGGGATACGGCGAGCAGTTGATTGGGGCGGATCGAGCTGTCGTCGCCCGTGGGACCGTCGACCACATCGAAGAGCCCGACGCCGTCCGGGCGAACGAACCGTCGCACGAACGACGAAGCCGCGTCGTCGCGCAGGCTCTCGAAGCCGAGCACGAGGTCGAGAGTGCGAAGCCAGAGCGCATTGACCTCGACCGGCTTGCCTCGACGCGGCGTCACGGGCACACCGTCGATTCGCGCATCCATCCACGTGAGCGCGAGCCCCTCGGCGCCCTGTGCGAGCAACCCGTCCGACGGATCGACGCGGATCCCGTAGCGCGTCCCGTCGATGTGGTGACGCACGATCTGCTCGAGCGTCGGTGCAAGCTCGGCGCGGAGATCGTCGTCGCCGGTGGCCGAGACGTGACGACCGACGGCGTGAACGAACCAGAGCGTGCCGTCGACGGTGTTGTATTCCAGCGAGCCCGTGTCGGCGGTGTTCGCGAGCATCCCTTCCGAGACGGTCGCCGCCGAGGTGCGCAGTACCTCGCGGCCTTCTTCGTGGCGGCCGGTCGCCAGGTAGAGCCCTTCGTACGACGTCATCAGATCGCGTGACCACTCCCCGAACCAGGGGTAGCCCGCGACGGCGGTCGGGCGCCCCGCCGACGTGATCGCGAACTGATCGGCGGCAAGCACGAGCTGCTTCGCGGCCTCACCCGTGACCCCGGCTCGCTGCACGAGCTGACGGGCACGGCGACGCGCGGCCCCGACGATCGCCGTCGCCGTCGGCGGCAGACCGGCGAAGGACGACGCCGACGCGACCACCTCGTGGGAGTCCCCCGGCTCGAGCTCGACGGCGAACGTGCCTGCGGCCCACAGATCCTCCCGGTCGGCGAGGCCGCGTGCGGCCTCCTCACGCGCACGAACGTCGCGGTACCAGCTTCCGGCTCCGCTCCAACCGAGGCCGTCGACGCGGTAGGCGCCCTCGAACACGAACCCGCGCGACGTCTGCTCGACCGCGGGCGGACCATCCGCGTGTCGCTCGCCGTGCACGCTTCGCCAGGTGCAGAGAGGCGTCAGCTCGAGCCGCACCGGACGGTCGGCGGCAACCAGCCGATGGACGACCGCGACGACCGGCGATCCGTGCGCCATCGCGATCTCGCGCTCGAGGACGATGCCGCCGATCTGCCAGCGCCAGCGGGGAACGCCCTCTGCGAGCTCGAACGACACGAGCAGCTCGTGACCGCGGGGATCGACGGTCCCGCTCCCCCACTCGTCGGTCGCGAGGCGCGCCCGGGCGTCGCCGGAGACGACGACCGGATCGAGGGCAGCCAGACCGAGCATGCGGTTGGCCGGCCCGTCGACCGCTACTACGAGCAGCCCGTGATAGCGGCGGGTTCGCAGGCCCGCGACCGTCCCCATCGCATAGCCGCCGACCCCGTCGGCGACGAGCCACTCGCGGCTCGCCGACTCGTCGAGGGTCCCGCACGCCTGCGGACCGAGGCGAATCGTCAACGGCGTGCCGGGGCGTTGGCCGCCATCAGCTCGCCGAGCGTGGGCACGGGGCCGCCGCGCGCGCGCAGGATCAGCTCGGCGACGAGGCCCGTCCATCCCGTCTGGTGGCTCGCGCCGAGACCGGCGCCGTTGTCGCCGTGGAAGTACTCGTTGAAGAGCACGTTGTCCTTCCACGCGGGGTCCTGCTGCAGCCGCTCGACCCAGCCGAAGCACGGACGGCGGCCGTCCGCTCCAACGGTGAAGAGTGCGATCAGCCGCTCGCGGACGTCGGCCGCCGCCTCCTCCAGCGTCGCCTCGACGCCCGAGCCCGTCGGATACTCGATCCGGAGCTCGTCCTCGAAGAAGCGGGCGTAGCGCCCGAGCGCCTCGACGAGCAGGAAGTTGACCGGCATCCAGACCGGGCCACGCCAGTTCGAATTGCCGCCGAACATCCCGGTCGTCGATTCGGCGGGCTCGTAGTCGACACGCGCCGAGGTTCCGTCGACGTCGAGCTCGAACGGATGATCCGCGTGCCAGCGCGAGATCGCGCGCAGACCGTAGGGCGAGAGGAACTCGGCCTCGTCGAAGAGACGTTCGAGCAAGCGGAGAACGCGATTGACCGGGACGACGCCGAGCAGCATGCGCCGCTCCCCCGGCGTTCCTCGAACAACATGCGCGCCACTCAGGAGCGAAGCGGCCCTCTTGTTCATCTGCTCGGCCCGGTCGACGACCTCCTCGTCGATCGCAGCAACGCCGAGCAGCGGCAGGATGCCGACGATCGACCGAACCTTGACCGGGAACGAGCGTCCGTCCGCGAGTCGGAGCTGGTCGTAGAAGAAGCCGTCGGCCTCGTCCCAGAGGCCTTGCGAGTCGAGCGCCTGCTCGATCAAGGCGAAGTGCTCGAGGAACTTCAGCACGAGATCGGTTGCGGGTCGCCCGCGCCTGGTGAGGATCGACGCGATCGCCGCCATCGTGAGCGCGTAGAACCCCATCCAGCCCGTGCCGTCCGACTGCTCGAGCATCTGCCCCTCGGGCAGGTGGGAGCGGTCGATCGGCCCGATGTTGTCAAGGCCGAGGAAGCCACCTTCGAAGATGTTCGACCCGTCGCGATCCTCGCGGTTCACCCACCAGGTGAAGTTCACGAGCAGCTTGTCGAAGATCCGGCTCAGGAACGCCTCGTCTCGGCCGCCGTCGATCGCGAACACCTCGATCGCCGCCCAGGCCTGCACCGGCGGGTTGACGTCGTCGAACGACCACTCGTAGGCGGCGAGGGCGCCGTTCGGGTGCTGGAACCACTCGCGGCAGAGCAACGTCAGCTGGTACTTGGCGAACGCAGGATCGACGCGCGCGAGCGCGATGCAGTGGAAAGCGAGGTCCCACGCCGCGAACCACGGGTACTCCCACTTGTCGGGCATCGACATGATGTCGAACGCGTCGAACGTCCGCCAGCGTGAGTTGCGACCGCCGAGCCGCGACGCCGGCGGCGTGGGCTGCGTCGGGTCGCCGTCGAGCCAGCGCGCGACCTCGTAGTAGTAGAGCTGCTTGCTCCACAGCATCCCGGCGAGCGACTGACGCAGCACGAGCGCCTCGTCCACGGTGGCGGCGCCAGGCGTCAGCTCGTCGTAGAAGTCGTCGGCCTCCTCCAGCCGCTCGGCCGCGATCGCGTCGAAGTCGGCCCAGGGGTCACCGCCGCGATCGGCGGGCCGGAGCCGGACGCGAAGCGTCGCGGTCTGCCCGGGGGCGACGTCGAGCCGGTGCCAGAAAGCCGCCTTGGTGCCGGTACCCGAGCCGACCGTCCCGGCGCCGTCGATCACATGGTCGCCGATGCCGTCTTTGGGCGTGGTGCTCGCGGACTTCGTGCCGAACAGGCGCTCGTCGTTCGTCTCGTTGTCGCAGAAGAGCACGGTCGGCGCACCGTCCGCCACGAGCTCGAGCGGGCCGAGAAACGGATGCTCGGTGACGAGACGCGCAGCGCCTCCGGCGCGGAGCTCCGGCTTCTCGGCGTCGACGTCCCACGCCCAGGTGTTGCGATACCACGCCGTCGGCAGGACGTGGATCGTCTCCGTGTCCGGGCCCGCGTTCGTCACGCGGACCGTCATCAGCAGGTCGTGCGGGTCACCCTTCGCGTAGTCGACTTCGACGATCCAGTAGCGGTCGTCGTCGAACGCGCCGGTGTCGAGCAACTCGTACTCGGGATCGAGCTTCCCACGCCGGGCGTTCTCGGCCACCAGATCGCCGTACGGGAACGGCCGCTGCGGATAGTGGTAGCGCCACCGGTTCCATGCGTGACTCGGGAGAGCGTCGAGGTACCACCAGTACTCCTTCGCATCCTCGCCGTGGTTGCCCTGATTGCCGGTGAGCCCGAAGATCCGCTCCTTGAGGATCGGGTCGCGTCCGTTCCACAGTGCGAGCGCGAGGCAGAGGCGTTGCTCGATGTCCGAGAAGCCGGCCAGCCCATCCTCTCCCCACCGATACGCCCGCGAGCGGGCCTGGTCGTGCGGCAGGTACTCCCACGCCGTGCCGCCCGGGCTGTAGTCCTCGCGGACCGTCCCCCACTGGCGTTCCGAGAGGTACGGGCCCCAGTGGTACCAGTCGCCGGCCTGCCGCAACCCGTCCTCGAGCCGACCGAAGCTCTCGACTCGTTCGCGTTCCACGCTCATGTCTCAATCCCCCTCATCTCAGGTCGTGCCTGCCGGTGGCCGAAAGCTCGTCGTCACGTCCGTGCCCGAGCGGCAGCTCCCCGATCCGCTCTCCCTGCTCGGCGTGGATCACGTGCATGACGGCATTGATCAGTGCGAGGTGCGTGAACGCCTGCGGGAAGTTCCCGAGATGACGCCCGCTCTTCGGATCGATCTCCTCGGCGTACAGATCGAGCCCACTTGCATGTGACAGCAGCTTCTCGCACAGGTCTCTCCCTCGATCGACCTCGCCGATCTCGACCAGTGCGGTGACGAGCCAGAACGAGCAAATCGTGAACGATCCCTCCTCGCTGCCGAGACCGTCGTCCGTCTCGCCCGTGCGATACCGGAGGACGAACCCGTCCACGGTGAGCTCGTCGGCGATCGCGAGCACGGTTCTCCGGATGCGCGGATCCTCGGGCGGCAGGAAACGCACGAGCGGCATCAGCAGCACGGATGCGTCGAGCGCCGTGGTCTCGTAGTGCTGGCAGAAGACCCCTCGCGCATCGACCGCGTTCGCGCAGACGTCCGCCTTGATCTCGTCGGCGCTCGACTGCCAGCGAGCCGCCCGCTCCATGTCCCCCCGCATCTCGGCGAGCCGGGCGCCGCGGTCGGCCGCGACCCAGCACATCACCTTCGACGACGTGAAGTGCCGCGCCTGGCCGCGGACCTCCCAGATGCCGTAGTCGGGGTCGCGCCAGTGCTCGAGGGCCGTCTCGACTTGCTTGACGAGGATCGGCCAGATCCGCTCGGGCAGTTGGTCCCGAGACTTCGTGTGCAGGTAGAACGAGTCGAGAATGGCACCCCAGACGTCGTGCTGGTCCTGCCGGAATGCATCGTTTCCGACCCGGACCGGCCGCGCGCCCTCGTAGCCGCTCAGGTGATCGAGCGTGTGCTCCGGCAGCGCCGCCTCACCGCCGATGCCGTACATGACCTGGAGCTTCCCCTCCTCCGCTTCGGCGACATCGGCGAGGAAGTAGAAGTAGTCGTTCGCCTCCGATTCGAAGCCCAGGCTGTACAGGCCCCAGAGCATGAACGTCGAGTCGCGGATCCACGTGTAGCGGTAATCCCAGTTGCGCTCCCCGCCGAGGGCCTCCGGCAAGGACGTCGTCGCCGCGGCAACGAGCGCTCCGGTCGGCGCGTACGACAGTCCTTTCAGCGTGAGCGCGCTTCGCTGCAGGTACCTGCGCCATGGATGATCGGGAAACTCCGCATGGTCGAGCCAGTGCTGCCAGTGGTGCGCCGTCCCGACGAGCCGCCGGTAGGCCTCTTCGCGATCCTTCGGCCCAGCGTGATCCGACCACGAGAGCGCGACGAACAGCACGTCGCCTTCCTTCATCAGCGTTCGGGCGGTCGCTCTCGGTCCTTCGAAGCCGAGGCGCATGTCGGTCGTGAGTCGGAGTGAGACGGCGGCGCCCTCGGCCGCCACGACTGCGGAGTGGTAGCCGGGCCCGTCGTAGCTCCACTGGCCGGCGCGAAAGCCGTAGTCGAACTTCGGCTCGCAGTCGAGATTGACCTGCACCTCGCCGTTGACGCAGCGGATCATCCGGAGCAGGACGTGGTCGGCGTCGTAGTCGGTCGGGGAGCGGCGGTGCGAATGCGAACGCTCGTCCTCGTGGTGCCACGGCCCGATCAGAAGGACGTCGCGGACGATGATCCAGCCTCCCCGCGTCCACCAGCTCGTCTCCAGGACCATCGTCCCCGGCAGGTACCGGCGGGCGGCCGGGTAGTTCACGCCGTCCGGGCCGAGCCGGAAGATGCCTGCGTCCCGATCGAGAATCGCCCCGAAGACGCTCGGCGAGTCGAAGCGCGGCAGGCAGAGCCACTCCACCGCACCGTTCGGCGCCACGAGCGCGCAGGTCTCGCAGTCGGAGAGAAACCCGTAGTCCGCGATGGGTGCGAAGGGACTGGTGTTCGTGGTCGTGGGCCACGTGCTCATCGCGGGCCGATCATGCCGTCACCTGCACCAGCACGTCCAGTGTTCACGAAACCGACACACGATCGCCACCATCATGCGCCGGGTGTACGGCGGGACGAGCAAGCCGGTTTCCCACCGCGTCGAGCCGGGCGCGTTCTCGATCGGCGTCAGGTGACCGGCTCGCCCTCCGGGCACGCCGCGTTGACGTACCCCGAGCGGAACGGGCGCGTGTGCCCGGTCTCCTCGTCGTACACGTGCCGCAAGACGCACCCCGTGTCGTTGGCGAGCAGATGGATCGAGACCGACGTCTCGTCCGAGGTCGTGGCGACTCGATGGACGTCGTTCAGCGGGGGGCGGAGCGCATACCAGTCGCCGGGCTCGAGCGGGCGCCTCGCGTCGAGCTCGATCCCGCCGTCGACCGGACGGTAGAGCTCCTCGTCCTGGTTGCCGCGGTAGAGGCCGACGAGCCCCCACGCTCCGTGATCGTGGATCGGCGTGCGCGATCCGGGCGGCACGACGAGGCTGAAGAGGCACAGCGAGCGATCGGCCGAGCGGAACAGCAGCCACTGCCCGATGCCGCCGCCCATCCCGCTGACGGGCGCGTCCTCCTGATAGCGCCGGGGGAGCCAATCCGACCGGGAGAGCAGCTCTGCGAACGACGGCTCGACCGCTGCGATCGCCTGCTCCGGCGTCTGCGCCCGGCCGACGGCGCTTCGAACCGCACCGACGAACGCGCGGATGCCAGGGGTGTCGAGGACGTACTCGTCGTGCTCGAGCGGCTCGAGCCCGTGCGCGCCGTGCTCGTGGAGGTCACACACGGCCGGCTACGCGAAGCCGATCACGCTGCGGATGCCGTCCTGGCGCTCCATCAGCTCGAAGCCGCGGTTCACATCCTCGAGCCTGAGCCGGTGCGAGACGAACGACTCGACGTCGATGTCGCCGGCCAGCCAGCGCTCGACGAGCCGGGGGACGCCGTCGCGCCCCTTGACGCCCCCGAACGACGAGCCGGCCACACGGCGACCGGTGATCAGGAACCGGGGAACGATGTCGAGCGTCTCTCCCTTGCCGGCCACGCCGGCGACGGTGCAGAGGCCCCAGCCCATGCGCGCCGCCTCCACCGCCTGCCGCATCACGGCGACGTTGCCGGTCGCCTCGAACGTGTAGTCGGCGCCGAACCCGCCGGTCAGCTCGACGATCCGCTCGACCGCGTCTGGCCCGCCCGCGAGTGTCTCGGTCGCGCCGTGCCTGACGGCGAGTGCGAGCCGCTCGGGCGAGAGGTCGACACACACGATCCGTGCCGCACCCTGCAGCCGGCACCCGATCACCGCGCCGAGACCGACCATCCCGGCACCGAAGACGACGCACGTCGAGCCGGTCTCCACGCGAGCGGTGTTGATCGCGGCGCCGATCCCGGTCGACAGCCCGCATGCGAACAAACATGCTCCCTCGAACGGCGCCTCGGGCGAGATCCGTGCGAGGGCGATCTCGGGCATTACCGTGTACTCGGCGAAGGTCGAGGTGCCCATGAAGTGGCGGATCGGCTCACCGTCGCGGGACAGCCGGCTCGTGCCGTCCGGCAGATAGCCCTGGTTCTGCTGCTCGCGGATCGCCAGGCAGAGATTCGTGCGCTCGCTCAGGCAGTGGACGCACTCGCCACACTGCGGAGAGAACAGCGTGACGACATGATCGCCCGGCCGAACCGACGTGACGCCGGGTCCGATCCGCTCGACGACCCCGGCTCCCTCGTGGCCGAGCACGGTCGGGGCGTACCCGGACGGATCGGCGCCCGAGGCCGTGTAGAGATCCGTGTGACAGACGCCGCAGGCTGCCAGTCGCACCAGCACCTCGCCGTCACGAGGCTCAGCGAGCTCGAGCTCCTGGATCTCGAGCGGCGCCCCGAACTGCTCGAGCACGGCGGCCTTGATCCTCACCCGGTCGATCCTAGAGGGTCGACGTCGGCGATCAGCCGACGGCGATGCCGAGCTTGCCGCGGACGTGGGTCTCGGAGAGCGTCCGCATCGCGTCGCCTGCTTGCGCCAGGGCGTAGCTCCGCTCGAGCGGGACGCGTAGCGTCCCGTCGTCGAGCAGCGCGGCGAGCCGCGCGAGGTTCGCCGGCGTCGGCTGAGCCAGGAGGTTGAATCGAAGCGGGCCGTCGCCCGCGGCGCCGAGCGCGGATGCCAGCCGCCCGCCCGTCTTCAGCAACCCGTCCTGCGCGGTGTACGAGACGAGGTCGAGCATCGCGTCGACCCCGCCGGCGTGTCGTTCGCGCACGGTCGCCTGCAGGTCGGCATCGCGATCGAGGATCTCGGCCACGCCGAGCTCTCGCAGATAGGCCTCGTCCTCGGCGAGCGCCGGCGCGACGACGTTCGCCCCGGCGCCGGCGGCGAGTTGCACGAAGAAGCTGCCGACGCCGCCGGTGGCGCCGACCACCAGCAGCGTCTCGCCCCGCGCCGGTGCGAGCGCGTCGAAGGCGGCGAGGGCCGTGATCCCGGCGAGAGGCGCCGCTCCGGCCGCAGCGAAGTCGACCTCGCGCGGCTTGGGCGCGACCGACTGATCCTCGGCGACGACGATCAGCTCGGCCCAGCTTCCGTCGTGGACGGCCGGATTCGCATGCAGGAGGAAGCCGTAGACCTGGTCATCCGCCCGGTAGCGATCGACACCCGCGCCCGCCTGCTCGACCACTCCGGCGAAGTCGCGGCCGAGCGTCACCGGGAAGGCGTGCTCGACCATCTCCTTCAACACGCCGGCTGCGATCGCGACATCGACCGGATTCACCGACGACGCTCGGACACGAACGAGCAGCTCGCGCTCCGAAGGCCGCGGCGCGGGGATGTCGTCGCGCAGCCCAGGCGGTGCGTCGAAGCTGTCGAGCGTGAAGGCGCGCACTTCACGCAATCCTAGATCGGGGATCTCAGGTGGACGCCGGCGCAGCCGGGAGCCTTGTGTACACCCCTTCGACGTCCCGCATTCCCGGGATGAACAGCGCGCCGAACGTGGCTGCTGCTCCGATCAAGCCCGCACCGACGAGCGTCGCTCGCACCCCGACGACATCCGCGACGGGCCCGGTGATCGCGAAGGACAGCGGCAGCAGGCTGATCGAGATCAGCCAGTCCAGGCTCGAGATGCGGCCGAGCAGGCCGGCCGGCGTGTGCCGCTGCTTGATCGTCGACCACATGATCGTTCCCGCCGCCTCGAGCGCGTTGAACAGCAGGCAGGCGAGCATCAGCTGGGGAATCGTCGATGCGAGCCCGTAGCCCACGACCGCGAGCGTCGCGACCGTCCAGCAGAGGTACATCCAGGTGATGTCGCGTCGCGGCTGCCCACGCTGGCCGACGACGAACGCGGCACCGACCGCTCCGATACCCCCGGCGGCGAACACCAGGCCGAGATCGCTCGGCGACCCGTGCAGCACGTTCTTGACCATGTACGGCACGAGCGTCTCGGTCGGCCCGAGGAAGGCGAGGTAGGCGATCGCGGCCGACAGCAAGGTCCCCCAGAGCCAGACGTTGCCCCGGACGAACCGCCACCCGTCGCTGAGCGCGGCGACCGCAGAGGCGGGTACAGGGGCGACGACCGCGACGCGCCGCAGGCCGAGGACCGTGAACGCGGAGACGATGAACGAGCCGGCGTCGATCGCGAACGCGGGCCCGACGCCGACGATCGCGATCAGCCAACCTCCGAGCGCGGGGCCGATCAGACGCAGCGCGATCGGGCGGACGAACTGGTCGAGCGAGTTCGCCTGCGCGAGGTCCTCGGGAGCGACGATCGTCGGCACCATCGACTCGAATGCCGGCGTGAAGAAGGCGGCGCCGACGCCGTAGGCCGCGACGATCACCGTCAACATCGTGAAGTCGAGCTGATGGGTCGTCGCCAGCAGCGCGAGCAGCCCGACGACGAGGCCGCGGCCGAGATCGGAGCAGAGCAGGATCAGCCGTCGGTCGAAGCGATCGCTGATCACGCCGCCCAGCAGGAGGCATGCGATCGTCGGCACGGTCATCGCGATGCCCACGATCGAGAGCGCGACCGGGGTGTTCCAGAGGGAGTACGCCGTCCACGCGATCGCGACGAGGAAGATGCCGTCGCCGACGAGCGACGCAGTCATCCCCGCCCAGAGCAGGCGAAAGTCGCGCGACCTGAGCGGTCGGAGCAGTCCGATGCGGGTCGTTCCGCCTGGGCGGTCGAGGCCCTCGAAGTTATGTTGCATCGGAGTCGAACTGCGCGGAGATCGACTCGCCGTGGCCGCTCAGGTAGTCGTTGAGCGGGCCCTGCGGCATCGGGCGCCCGAACAGGAAGCCCTGGCCGAGACCGAAGCCGAGGTTCTGCAACGAGTCGATCTGATCGCGACGTTCGATTCCCTCGGCCACGACCTCGAGGCCGAGACGTTCGCCGATCGCCATGATCGCGGCGGCGAGCCCGTTGTCGTCGATGCCCCCACCGAGGAACGAGCGGTCCATCTTGATGATGTCGACCGGAAGGCGGCTCAGATAGCTGAGCGACGAGTACCCGGTGCCGAAGTCGTCCATTGCGATGCGCACGCCGAGGGCCTTCAGACGATGCAGGCGCTCGGCGGCGATATCCGCGTCAGCGAGCATCACCGTCTCCGTCACCTCGAGCACGAGGCACGCCGGTGCGAGGCCGCTGGTCTCGAGGATCTCGGTGATGTCGTCGACAATCGCGTCGGACTGCAACTGCTTGACCGAGAGGTTCACGCTCATCCGGAGGGGCTCGGGCAGCGGGAAGCGCTTCTGCAGCTCGACCGCCTTCCGGGAGGCCTGCTCGATCACCCATTTCCCGATCGGGATGATCAGCCCGGTCTCCTCGGCCAGCGGGATGAAATGCGCCGGCTGGATCAGGCCGCGAACCGGATGGTGCCAGCGCAGGAGCGCTTCGACGCCGTAGTCGCTCCCGGAGCTCAGGTGGACGACCGGCTGGTAGTAGACCTCGAGCTGGTCGAGCTCGAGCGCCTGCTGCAGCTCGGCGCGCAGCTCGAGGCGCTCGACCACGCGCTCGTGCATCGCGGGCTCGAACATCCGATAGCGCCCCTTGCTGTCGCGCTTGGCCATGTACATGGCGACGTCCGCGTTCCTGAGCAGCTCCTCGGCGTCCTGGGAGAGGAGATCCTCGTCGCTGATGCAGATGCCGATGCTGGCGCGCGGGTAGACCTGCTTGCCGTCGATCTCCGCCGCGACCTCGAGCTCGCCGAGCAGGCGCTCGGCGATCAGCGCCGCCTCTTCGGAGCCGCTCACGCCGTCGAGCAGGATCGCGAACTCGTCGCCGCCGAAGCGCGCGACGGTATCCGCCGGACGGATCGCCCGCTCGAGCCGCCGCGCGACCTCGAGCAGGACGGCATCGCCGGCCTGGTGCCCGAGGCTGTCGTTGACCGTCTTGAAGTCGTCGAGGTCGATGAACATCACGGCGATCAGCGAGCCCTTGCGGACGGTCGACCGCAGCGCGTGCCCGACACGATCGGCGAACAGCGCGCGGTTGGCGAGATCGGTGACCGGATCGTGGAACGCCTGATGAGCGAGCTGCTCCTCGAACGCCTTGCGCTCGCTGACGTCGCGGCTGTTGAGCACGATCCCCTGGATGTGCTCGTCCTCGAGCAGCTGGGTGTGCTGCACCTCGAACTGGAGCCAACGGCCGTCGCGATGGCGCAGCGAGCAGTCGAACGTGTGGGACTCCGTCCCGGCACCGTTGCCGGCGCTGATCATCGGCTCCAGCCGAGACCGGTCGGCCTCCGCAAGCAGTCGGTCGAAGCGCTGATTCTCGATCTCCTCGACCGAGTACCCGAGCACACGTTCGATCGAGGGGCTCTGGTAGGTGACGACACCGTCCTGGTCGAGGACGGTGATCAGGTCGCTCGAGTGCGCGACCAGCGAGCGGAAGCGCGCTTCGCTCTTCGAGCGATGGAGGTTCTCCGCCAGCGACGCGGCTTCGACCGCCAGCGAGACCTGCGAGGCGAATGCCTCGAGAGAATCGAAGATGTCCGTCGGGACGTGCGTCGGTGACTGCACGACGATCGCGCCCTGATCCTCGTCGCGGACGGAGAGGCGGACGACGAGCGTGTTCCGCGCCTCTCCCAGACCGAGCGCGACGAGCAGCTGCTCGGGCGGCGCGACGACCCCGACGTGCTCCCGCATCCCGAGCTGCACCCGGAGCCACTCCGCGGCCTCGGGAGAGATGTCCCATGAGCCGGCGCCGTTCGAGGCGGCGACCTGCGCACCCTCGGGTGTCCAGAGGACGAGCCGGACCTTCGCCGACGGCCCGACGATCTGGGCGGCCGAGGCGGCGACCTCGTCGTTCACACCCGCACGGCCGACGGCCTCGACGAGCGCGAGGCCGGCGTGCCGGAGCGCGAGCTCGCGCGCCGTCGCGCGCTCCTCCTGCCGGACCAGGCCGGCCATGCGCAGGACGACGAGCAGGAAGAGGATGGCCGAGGCGCCGATCACGACGAGCAGGTCGGTGTTCCCGAGCTCCTCGACGAAGTGGATGCCCGGTGCGATCAAACAGGCAAACGCGAGCAGCGCGAGCCGGGTCGGTGTCAGCCGCACACGGGTGTCCGATGCCGGCTCCTCGAGCCCGCGCATCGACGGATGCAGCGCTGCGGCGCCCCAGAGCACGAGATAGGCGAGCCAGCCGGCGTCGTAGATCAGCTGATGGTTGTACGTGCCCGCGAGGAGCGCATAGTTGTACGCGCAGTCCGTCGCGAGGAGGCCGACCGTGCCGGCGACGAGCAGGTAGAACGCCGGGCCCTTCGCACCCGCCTGCACCGCGAAGCGAATCAGCGCGCCGAGCAACAGCACGTCGCCGAGCGGGTACGCGACCGAGACGAGCTTCGCGAGGATCGTCAGCCCGGACAGGTGGAGGTTCGGTGCGACGAGGAACACCCACGAGAGCAGCGCGAAGCCGACCGTGAGGATCAGCGTGTCGACGATCGCCGCGCGGTCGCGACCGTAGGGATCCCGGCGACGGACGAGCAGCATCAGCCCGGTGAACAGGGCCGGATACACGGAGAGGTAGATGGCGTCGCCGGCCGAGGGGAACCCGACCTTCCCGCCGAGGAGGTCCGGATAGGTGTAGGTGTAGAAGTCGCCGGCGACGTAGAGCCCCTGCCCGAGCAGGATCAACAGCCAGGCGAGCACCGCCTTCGGGCGATGCAGCCGGATGCCCGTGGCGATCGCGACCAGCGACGAGACGCCGATCACGTTCACGACCACGGCGTAGCCCTGGAGCGGCGGCACGAAGAGATACGCGCCCGTGAGCAGGGTCAGTGCGACGATGTACCAGGCCCAGAGCGTCCGACGCCCGGGCGCGATCCGGCGCACGAACGTCACGCGGCCTGCTCGGTGACCGACTGCAGGTCGAAGGCGTTTGCGAGCTTGCCGAGCACGTCGATCAGACGGTCGATCTCGGCATCGGAGTTGGCAGCGGTGAGCTGGACCCTGAAGCCGACCTCGCTGCGCGGGACGAGCGGGTAGGCCGCGAGCGTCACATAGATGCCGTTCTCGAACAGGAACTTCCCGACGTCTCCGATCTGCTCGGCGCGTCCGAGCGGCACCTCGATGATCGGCAGGCCGTGCCGGTTCGGCGTCCGGACGCCGAGGTGGTCGAGGCGCTCGAGGACACGCTGCGTCTTCGCCCAGAGATCGGCGCGCAGCGCATCTCCCCGCCGCTCGTTGACCTCGAGCCCGCGAATCGTCGTCGCGAGCGAGGCGACCGGCGACGGGCCCGAGTAGAGGTACGGCGGCGCGGCCGTCTTGAGCAATCGCTTCATCTCGGGCGGGCAGGCGATGAACGCGGCGAGGGACGAGTAGGCCTTCGACAGGCCGGCGACCAGCACGACGTTCTCGTAGCTCTCGCCGAAGTACCGGACGATGCTGTTCCCGCGGCGGCCGTACGGCGACGTCTCGTCGTCGCTTCGCTCTCCGATCACGCCGAAGCCGTGCGCGTCGTCGACGTACAGGATCGCCCCGTGCTCGCGCGCGAGCGCCGCATAGGCGGCGAGGTCGGCGACGTTGCCGGTCATGCTGTTGACCCCGTCGATGCAGATCAACCGCGCCGACGACGAATCGCTGCGGAGAAGTGACTCGAGCTCGTCGAGATCGTTGTGCCCGAAGCGCTTCAGCGTGGCGCCTCTCAGCGTGGCGAGCTCTGCCCCCTCGTAGACGGTCTTGTGCGCGCGACGGTCGACGAAGACGCTTCCGCTCGCTGCGAGCAGCGGGATCACCGAGAGGTGGATGAGGGTGATGGTCGGGAACACCAGGGCATCGGGAGCGTCGAGGAGCTCGGTGAGCCGCCCCTCGATCTCCTCGTAGAGCACGGGGCTTCCGAGAAGCCGCGACCAGCTCGGATGCGTGCCCCACTTGGCGACGTACTCCGGGATCGCGTCGATGATCTCCTGGTCGAGGTCGAAGCCGAGGTAGTTGCACGACGCGAAATCGGCAAGCCAGTGGTCGCCGATGCGGATCATGCGACCGTCGATCTCGTCGATCACGGCGTCCGTCATCGGGTTCGAGCGCTCGAGATCGGCCAGGTCCGAGCACGCCGCGAGCCAGCGAGCAACCCAGTCGTCACTCGCCCTGCGACGATCCTTACGCCGAGAGCTCACCGCAGCCATCGCCCGAATATCGGCTCGGTGCCAGGAAAACTTTATGGGCCGAAAGGCACGTCTTGAGCCGCCTTGAGACCCCCTTCAGGGCGCAGAAACCGCTCAGTCAGGTATTACTTCACTTTCTGTAGCGTCAGGTCCGCTCGAACCGGGCCGGCGAGGGGACGAAAGGAGCGATCAGTGAGCGTCACGGACGAGCTGCTGCAGAACGCCGAGCAGTACGCAGAACGGTTCGATCAGGGGGATCTGCCGTTGCCTCCGGCCAAGCGAATTGCCGTCCTCGCCTGCATGGACGCTCGCCTGAACCCGTACGGGCTGCTCGGCCTCACCGAGGGAGACGCCCACGTGATCAGGAACGCGGGGGGTGTCGTCACTGACGACGAGATCCGCTCGCTCGCGATCTCCCAGCGCCTGCTCGGGACGGAGGAGATCGTGCTCATCCACCACACCGACTGCGGGATGCTGACGTTCAGCGACGACGAGTTCCGGCGCCAGGTCCAGGACGACACCGGCATCAAGCCCGAGTGGGCGGCAGAGGCGTTCGACGACCTCGAGGGGGACGTCCGTCAGTCGATCGCACGGATCAAGAGCAGTCCGTTCATCCCCCGCAAGGACAGCGTGCGCGGCTTCGTCTACGACGTGAAGACCGGCCGGCTGGACGAGGTGAAGTAGAGGTATCTCCGGCGCCGGTGGTGGCTCTGAGAGGGAAAGCCCTCTCGGAAGGAGTCACAGCGTGGTTCAGCCCGGCGACACAATCCAGAATCCCGTGACCGGCGAGCGGATCGTCTTCCTCGCCACGTCCCGTCAGACCCGGGGCGAAGCCGTGGTGATCGAGACGCAGGTCCAGCCCGGCGGCTTTGTGGCCGCCGCCCACGTTCACCCGAGCCAGGAGGAACGGTTCACGGTCCTCGACGGCACCGTCGGGCTCAAGGTCGGCCGCGAGACGATCGTGGCCACCCCCGGCAACACCGTGATCGTGGCGGCCGGACGAGCACACAGGTTCTGGAATGCCGGCGACGACGTCGCGCGGTTCGTCTGTGACATCCGCCCCGCACTCCAGTTCGAGTCGCTGCTCGAAACCATGTTCGCCCTGGCCGAGGCAGGCAAGACGAACCGCAAGGGAATGCCGGGCCTGCTCCGTCTCGCGGTGATCGCCGACGCGCACTTCGACACCGTTCGGCTGCCGTTCCCGCCCGCGTTCGTCCAGCGCATCGGCCTCCTGCTCGGCGCTCCGCTCGGTCGCGCGCTCGGGATGGCGCCGACCCAGGCCCACGACCACCCGACGCTCGTGGCGGCATAGACGCGATGCGCCGCCACCGCCTGATCCTCACCGCGCTGATCATCGCCGCTCTCGTGCTGGCCCTCCTCGGCGTCGTTCTCGACGGCACCGGGCGGGTGAGGTCGCTCGGACGGCTGGCTTTCGGCCGTTGAGCCGTAGCCGTTCGGCTGGCCCGGTCTGGCCGGAAGTCCGATGAGCCCGACCCGGTCGCGCTCAGACTCAGTCGGCGATGCAGCCGAGACTGTGGAATGCCGCTGGTCGCCGTAGGCTGCGCTTCGCCATCCTGGCCGCCGCCGCCGCTGTCGTCGCCTCGCCGATAGCGGCCGACCCGGCGACACCACCTGCAACGGGGCGGATCGTCTTCACATCCGGCTTCGGCGCTTCGTGCGACGGCAAGGGCGGACAGATCTGCACCGTCGATGCGCACGGCCACGGCCTCGTCGCGATCGCGGCGCCCTCCGGTGCCCAGGACCCGTCGTTCAGCAAGAACCGCAAGCTGATCGCGTTCACGATCGTCGGGAGCGGGTCGGCGTCCCTCTGGGTGATGAACGCCGACGGGAGCCACCCGCACGCGATCGTCGACAGTTGGGCCCAGATCAACCGTCCAACGTGGTCACCGGACGGCAAGAGCGTCGCGTTCGCCGGCGAGCAGTCGAGCGGCGGCAACATCGTGCTCTGTGTGGTGCATACAGACGGGACCGGCCTCAGGACGCTCGGCGACCCGACCGACGTGCCGTTCGCCTCGGAGCCTGCGTGGTCCCCCAACGGGGCCTGGATCGCGTTCGACTCGGTTCCCGACTCGAGGCAGAAGGCCGGCTCGACGAACCCCTCGGGCATCTACCTCGTCCATCCGGACGGAACGGGTTGGCACCGGCTCACTCCTGTGACCACGAGCCTCGACCAGACAGCAACCTGGTCTCCGGACGGCACCTGGATCGCCTACACCAGGCTCGCGCCCAACTGGGAGACGACGCACGTCTCGAGCGTCTACCGGATGAAGGCGAACGGCACCGGATCGCGCCGCCTGACCACCGGCTTCTGGGACGGCGGCCCGGTGATCTCCCCGGATGGGAAGCAGATCGCCTTCTACCGCTACCGCGGAACGAACGTCGACCCGCACCTGTACGTGATCGACGCGACCGGCGGTCCCGCCCACCGGGTCCTCGCCGGCGAAGCCACCCCGCACGCCTGGATCGGCGGCTGACCCGGGTCAGCGCGAGCGCAGCGCAGAGCGAAACCGCGGCTCCTCCGCCGTTCGGGCAAGCCGCTCGAAGTGCTCGTCCGCGTAGGCGGCGAAGTCGAAGTCGAGCGTCGAGATCGCCTGCTGCAGCACGCCCCACATCGCCTCCCGGAAATCGGAGAGGTAGCGCATCAGGACATGGACCTCGGCCTCCTGCGAGCCGTAGGCCGCGAGCAGCTCGGCGTCGCCCGACTCGTCGAGCCCGTTCGAGACGGCGTAGTTCGCGAGATCGAACGCAGGATCGCCCATGCCGGCGTACTCCCAGTCGACGATCCACGTGCGGCCCCGGCCGGAGATGAAGTTGGCGGCGAGGAGGTCGTTGTGACACGGGACGACCGGGCGCTCGCCGAGGCGGCTCGCGATCACCGCTCCGACGCCGCGCGCCTCGGCAAAAGCCCAGGGCGGCGACACGCCGCGCATCCGTGCGAGCGCGGCGTATTCGTCCACGACCGCGAGCGCATCGAAGCGGCCGGGGATCGGCGCGCTCGCGTGCAGGCGGCGCAGCAGCGACGCTGCCTCTCGGGTCTCCACCTTCCCCACCTCGCCCTCGATGTAGCGCGTGACGAGATGACCTTCCGGCTCGACGAACGCGAAGACATCCGGCGCGATGCCGAGAGCGGCGGCCGCGAGCGACGCGTCCCGCTCCACCGCTCTATCGATCCCGAGCAGCTCGGTCTCTGCGCCGGCGATCCGCAGGACGAACGACTCGCCGCCCGCGACGATCTTGAAGTTGTGGTTCGTGATGCCACCGCCGAGCCGCTCCACCCTGTCGGCACCGTCCGGCCAGACGCGGGCGATGACGTCTGCGAGCCCCGCGTCGTCGATCACATTCGAATCCGTTCTCCGCTCGGGTCCCACAGCGGCTCCGCCGCAACCTCTCCGGCGATCCAGTCGCCGAAGATCTCGACCTCGACGGCCTGGCCGACCGCGGAACGGTTGGCCGGCAGGTACGCGTAGGCGATCGACCGCTCGACCGTGTAGCCGTAGCCCCCGCTCGTGACGCGGCCGACGAGCTCGCCGCCAACTCGAACCGGCTCGGAGCCGAGGGCGATCGAGCGCGGATCGGCGAGCAGGAGGCAGCAGAGCCGGCGCACCGGCTCGTTGCGGAGGGCGTCGCGGCCGATGAACTCCTTCTCGAGCGAGACAGCGAAGCCGAGCCCGGCCTCGAACGGCGTGTCGTCCGGGGTGATGTCCGCGCCCCAGACGCGATAGCCCTTCTCGAGCCTGAGCGAGTCGATCGCCTTGTAGCCGCCGGCGACGAGACCGTGGCCGCGGCCGCTCTCCCACACCGCATCCCACAGCCGCCGCCCGTACTCCATCGGGCAGTACAGCTCCCAGCCGAGCTCGCCGACGTACGTGACGCGAAGCGCGAGGCACGGCACCGGGCCGATCGCGAGCTCGCGCAGGCGCATGTAGCCGAAGTCGAGCGGTGTCGTTGTCAGCGGTTGCAGGATCTTGCGGGCGTGCGGCCCCCAGAGGCCGATGCACGCGTACTGAGAGGTCACGTCGTCGACCGCGACGCCGTCGGGCGCGTGCTGGCGAATCCACGCGAGATCGTGCTGTCCGAACGCGGTCCCGGTGACGATACGGAACCGATCCTCCGCCAGCCGCGAGACGGTGAAGTCGCACTCGATGCCGCCGCGCTCGTTGAGCATCTGCGTGTAGGTGATCGCTCCGATCGCACGGGCCACCCGGTTCGCGCACGTGCGCTCGAGGAACACCGCAGCGCCCTCGCCGCTCACCTCGATCTTCGCGAACGAGCTCTCGTCGAACAGCGCGGCCGTCTCACGGCAGGCGCGATGCTCGGCGCCGATCGCCGGCGACCACAGGCGCCCGGCCCAGCCTCGGGGCCGTAACGACTCCTCGCCGCGGGCGACGTTCGGCTCGAACCAGTTGGCCCGCTCCCAACCCGACTTCTCACCGAACACGGCGCCCAGCGCCTCCAGCCGCGCATACGCCGGCGACAGCCGCAGCGGACGCCCCGCCTGCCGCTCGTGCCCCGGATACTTCACGTCGTAGTACGTCTCGTAGATCTCGCGCGTGCGTGCGAGCGTGTAGTCGAGAGAGCGGTACTGACGGCCGAACCGGCGCGAGTCCATCTCCCACGTGTCGAGCGACGGGATGCCGTCGACGATCCACTCGGCGACGAGTCGACCCATCCCGCCGGCCCCGGCGAGCCCGTGCGCGCAGAAGCCGGCCGCGGTCCAGAGGCCGCGCACTTCGGTCGGACCGAGGATGAACTCGCCGTCCGGAGTGAAGGCCTCCGGCCCATTGATCAGCCGCACGACCTCCATCTCCCCGAGCGACGGGACCCGGCGCAGGGCGTTCTCCAGCAGCTCCTCGAAGCGCGGCCAGTCCTCGGGCAGCAGCTTGCCGTTGAAGTCGGGCGGAATACCGTCGAGCGCCCACGGCGCCGGGTTGCGCTCGTAGCCGCCCATGATCAGCCCGCCCGACTCGGGGCGGAAGTAGACGAGCAGCGACGGGTCGCGCATGGTCGGCATGTCGAGCGGCAGGCCCGACGGCTTCGTCACGAGGTACTCGTGTGCCATCGGCACCAGGGGAACGTTCACGCCGGCGAGCGCACCGATCTCCTTCGCGAACATGCCGCCGGCGTTGACGACGACCTCGGTCTCGATGTGGCCGTTGTCGGTGACGACACCACGCACCCGCCCGCGCTCGACCTCGATGCCTGTGACACGCGTGTGCCGAAGGATCTCCGCGCCACCGCGCCTGGCGCCCTCGGCCAGTGCGAGCGTGAGCTGGGAGGGGTCGATGTAGCCGTCCGTCGGCAGGTAGGCGGCCCCCAGCACGCCGTCGGTCGTCATCGGTGGAAAGAGCACCGCCGCCTCCTGTGCCGAGATCAGCTCGAGTGGAAGCCCGAACGTCTTCGCCCAGCCGGCCTGGCGCGTCAACTCCTCGAGGCGCTCGCTCGACGAGGCGAGCCGGAGCGAGCCGACCTCCTGCCATCCCGTCTCGAGCCCGACCTCGTCACCGAGCGTCCGGTAGAGCTCGACCGACCACATCATCATCGCCGTAAGGGGCAGCGACCCGCGCAGCTGGCCGACCAGCCCCGCCGAGTGAAAGGTCGACCCGCTCGTCAGCTCGTCGCGCTCGACGAGCAGGGCGTCCGACACACCGAGCTTCGTGAGCCAGTAGAGAATCGCGCAGCCGCCGACGCCGCCACCGATGACGACCACCCTCGCCCGATCGCGCATCGCGCGAACCTATCGGACGGATGATCTACCCGTGTGCGGCCGCGCTCTGCACCACGCCGAGGTCACCGAGGCCGTGCTCGAGCAAGCTGTACGCACGCTCGAGATCGTCGCGCAGCCCCCGCGCCGCAGCGGCGCCGTGCCTGCCCGCAAGCGCCTGCTTCCGCGCGCCGCGGAAGAGCTGCCGATGCACGCTGATGAGCAGCCCTGCAGCGATGCGTGCATCGCGCTCGTCGACGCCGGCCTCGCCCTCGATCGCGGCGGCGAGGACCTGCGCGAAGTGGGCCATCACCTCGAGCTCCTTCGCCTGGAGCGCCGGCGATTCCTCGATGATTCGCGCGAAGGTGGCGAACGCCGGGCTGCTGAGACGGTTGCACTCACCGACCTGGAGCCGGCGGAGTGCGGTGATGATCGACTCGCCCGGGGCGCGGTTGCGCAGCGCATCGACGATCGCGGCTTCCCGTTCGGGCACCTCGTCGAAGAACAGATCTTCCTTGGTCGGGAAGTAATTGAAGACCGTCTTCTGCGAGACATTGGCTGCGGCCGCAACCTCGGCGACCGTCACGCGATCGAAGCCGCGCTCGACGAACAGCCGCATCGCCTGACCGGCGAGCTCCGCGCGCATCCGCAGCTTCTTGGTCTCTCGCAGCCCCACCCGGCCAGTGTAACGTCCTCGTTACTGTTGCTGAAAGATTTCAGTGTGTGTACGTTTTAAATCGATCGTCCTCGCCGGAAGGAGCTTCGCTTGCTCGCGCGCCTCGCACACTTCACCACCCGTCGCCGCTGGTACGTCATCGCAGTCTGGGCAGCGCTCACCCTGTTCGGGGCCTACGCCGCCGGCCAGGTGTCGAAACGCTGGTACCAGAGCTTCTCGATCCCCGGCAAGTCCGCCTACGAGGCGAGCCAGCGCACGCTCGAGACGTTCGGCGTCGGCGTGCGACCGCCGAACGTCGTCGTCTTCCACTCGGGCGGCGACGCGACGAAGAGCAAGGCGATCCGCGCTGCGATGGCGCGCGCCGCGGCCGCGACGCCGGGCTCGCTGACGAGCTCCTACTTCTCGACCGGCAACCCGATGTACGCATCGAAGGACCGGCACACGACGTTCATGATGATCTACCCGCCGGGCCCGGCGCAGTTCTCGACGACGAGCGGCGCCGTTGCCGAACGCGAGGCGGCGACGAACGGGCTGCCGTCCGGCATCACGGTGCACGTCACGGGCCACGACCCGCTCGAGGAGGCGAGCTCCAACGGGGAGACGGGGGGCCCGAGCGTGCTGGCCGAGGCGATCGTCGGTGCCCTCGGGGCGCTCGTGATCCTGCTCTTCGTGTTCGGCACGCTGCCGGCGGTGCTGATGCCGATCGTCGTCGCGGCGGCCTCGATCCTCAACACCTTCACGCTCGTCTGGGCGTTGACGTACATCACGAACGTCTCGATCATCGTCCAGTTCCTGATCGCGCTGGTCGGCCTCGGCGTCGCGATCGACTACGCGCTGCTGATGATCTTCCGCTTCCGCGACGAGCTGCGCGAAGGTGCCGACGTCGAGTCGGCGATCGTCGAGACGATGACGCACGCGGGACGGTCGGTGATCGTGTCGGGAACCACGGTCGCGGTCGGCCTGCTCTCGCTGCTGGTCCTCCCGCTCCCGTTCATCCGCTCGATGGGCATCGGCGGGATGCTGATCCCCGCGGTTTCCGTCACCGCGGCGATCACCCTCCTTCCGGCGATGCTGGCCGTGCTCGGCGCGCGCATCAACAGCGTGCGCGTGATGCCGAAACGCCTCGTCAGCCCCGATCACCCCGAGCACGGAGGCTGGGGGCGCTGGGCGCGATTCGTGCTCCGCCGCCCGCTCCCCGTCGCGATCGTCGGGCTGGTGATCGTCGGCGTGCTCGTGAGCGTCGGCCTCCGGCTGAACCCGAACGAGGCCCAACTGGCGCACTTCCCCGGCAGCGGCGACGCGATCCAGGGCCGCGACGCCTTGACCGCGGCGGGGATCAGCCCCGGCGTGATGAAGCCGTTCAACGTCCTCGTCGAGAACGATGGCAACCCGCAGACGGTGGCGGCGAAGGTGGCCGCCGTGAAGGGCGTCGTCGGCGCCGAGGCTCCGGCATCGTGGCGGCGCGGGCCCGACTCGCTCGTCGAGGCGTTCCCGGCGATCGACGGCGCCGCGCCCGGCATCCAGAGCATCATCAACCGCGTCAACGACTCGCTCGACGGGACGAGCGGAACGCTCGGCGGTGTCGCGGCGGTCGACCGCGATTTCGTCCACGCCATCTACGGCAACTTCCCGTACGTGCTGGCGTTCGTGATGATCCTGACGCTGATCCTGCTCGCACGGGCGTTCCGGTCGATCGTGCTGCCGATCAAGGCCGTGATCCTGAACCTGCTGTCGCTCGCCGCGGCCTACGGGATCATCGTCTTCATCTTCCAGGAGGGGCACGGCTCGTCGCTGTGGAACATCCCGGCGACCGGGGCGATCACGGCCTGGATCCCGCTGATGGTGTTCGCCTTCCTCTTCGGCCTGTCGATGGACTACGAGGTCTTCATGCTCACGCGCATGCGTGAAGCGTACGACGAGACCGGCTCGACACCACGTGCCATCGAGCTCGGGCTGGCGCGGACCGGCAAGCTCGTGACAAGTGCCGCGCTGATCCTGATGTTCGCGTTCCTCGTGCTCTCCTCGAGCCCCGGCTTCGAGGTGAAGGAGTTCGCGGTCGGCCTCGCGGCCGGGATCATCTTCGACGCGACGGTGATTCGCGCCCTGCTCGTGCCGTCGTTGATGGCACTGCTCGGCCGGGCGAACTGGTGGATGCCGAGCTGGACGCGCTCCGCGCTCTTCATCCGTGAGCCCGAGCAGCCGCGTGAGCCCGCGACCGAGGGCGCGTAGAACCCCGGAGACCTACGACGGCGATTCGACCAGGACTGGCTGTGCTTCCCGACCGGCGCGCATCTGCGCCCGGTCGGGAATGAGCAGTCCGGCGAACGTGCAGAGCACGAGGAACGACGCCGCCATCACGAACGTCAGCTCGAAGCCGGTGACCGTGGGAACACCGGCAACGGTGTGCCCGGCGATGAACGTCGCGGCGAGCTGACCGCCGATCGCTCCACCGATCGTCCGCATCACCGTGTTCATCCCACCCGCTGCACCGGTCTGCTCGGGCCTGACGGCCTGGACGATCAGGTTGCCCAGCGCGGCGAACGCGAGACCGACGCCGATGCCGAGCAACGTCGCACTCGCGAGCATGTCGTAGGGGTGCTCGTGGGCGACGGCGATCAGCGTGAATGCCGCCGCCGTGATCGCGGATCCGGCGACGACCGCGGCCTTCGAGCCGAAGCGGGCCGCGATCCGGCCGGCGGAGAAGCCGACGACCACCATCCCGAGCGTCGACGGAAGGAGATACAGCCCCGAGACGACGACCGATGCGCCGAAGCCGAAGCCGGTGCTCTTCGGGAGCTGCGCGAACTGCGGGAAGATGATGAAGGACGAGTACATGCCGGCCCCGAGCAGGAACGCCGTCAGGTTCGTCGTCCACACGCCGCGAATCCGCATCATCGTCATGTCGATCAGAGGCGACGCGCTCCGCAGCTCGACAGCGACCCACGCGCAGCAGACCAGCACGCCGACGACGAACAGCGCGAGCGTCCGCGACGACGTCCAGCCCCAGGCGGTCGTCTGGCTGACCGCGATCAGCAGCGTCGAGATCCCGACGCTCATCAGCACGGCCGCGAGCCAGCTCGGGCGGCCCGGGATCCGTACGGGCGACTCGGGCACGAAGCGCCACGTACAGAACGCCGCGACGGCGATGACCACCAGCGGGAGCCAGAACAGCCACTGCCAGCCCAGGTGCTCGACGATCACACCGCCGACGACGATCCCGATGCCCGCACCGATCCCGAGGATCGCGGACAGCAGGCCGATGCTCCCGGCGACCTGCTCGGCCGGGAACTCGTCCCGCACGATCCCGAACGAGAGCGGAAAGATCCCTCCACCGACACCCTGGATGACACGCCCCACGATCAGGAGGGCGAGCGTGTGCGAGACCGCGGCGAGCAGGGTGCCTGCGCCGAGGATCAGGAGCGTCCAGACGAGGACGCGCTCCTTGCCGTAGGCGTCGCCGAGCCTGCCGAGAATCGCCGTCCCGACCGATGCCGAGAGCAGGTAGCCGGTGAGGACCCAGGTGATCCCGGTCTCGCTCGCTCCGAGGTCGCGCTGGATCGTCGGCAGCGCAGGGACGACGGCCGAGCTCAGCACCGCATACGCAAGTCCGCTGATCGCGAGAATCGCCAGCGTGACCCTCGGGTGCAGCCGGCCGGCCGCGGGGCTGCTGCTCACGTTCTGAACCTACCGAACCGATGCCACCCACCCGGCTCCTCCTTTCGGAGGAGGGTGTTCGGTCGAACGACGGAGCCGTGCGCGGCTACGGTGGCGTCGATGATCGAGGCGACCGACCTCACCAAGGACTACGGAAGCAAGCGCGCGGTGGACGGGCTGTCGTTCACGGTCCGGCCGGGGATCGTGACGGGCTTCCTCGGCCCGAACGGCTCCGGCAAGTCGACGACGATGCGCCTGATCCTCGGTCTCGACGCGCCGACTGCGGGTGACGTCCACGTCAACGGCAAGCACTATCGCGACCACTCGGCCCCGCTGCACGAGGTGGGGGCGCTGCTCGAGGCGCGATCGGTGCACACCGGACGATCTGCGTACAACCACCTGCTCGCGTTGGCCCAGACACACGGGCTCCCTCGCCGCCGCGTCGACGAGCTGATCGACCTCGTCGGCCTGCACGAGGTCGCACGGAAGCGCGCCGGCCAGTTCTCGCTGGGCATGGGTCAGCGGCTCGGAATCGCTGCTGCGCTGCTGGGCGACCCGCATACGGTGATGCTCGACGAGCCGGTCAACGGGCTCGATCCCGAAGGCATCCAGTGGGTGAGGCATCTTCTCAAGGAGCTGGCAGCGGAGGGCCGGGCGGTGTTCGTCTCCTCCCACCTGATGAGCGAGATGGCGTTGACCGCAGACCACCTGATCGTGATCGGACGCGGCCGGCTGATCGCCGACACCAGCGTCGAGGAGCTCGTCCAGAAGGCCTCCGGGGACGTCGTGCTCGTCCGCTCGCCGCAGGCCGAGGAGCTGCGTACTCACGTCGTCGACGACGGCGTCACCGTCGTCTCGCGCGAGCCCGGTGTCCTCGAGGTGCACGGGCTGACAGCCGCCCGGATCGGGGACGTCGCGGCGGCGAACGGCATCGTGCTGCACGAGCTGACGCCGCAACAGGTGTCGCTCGAGCAAGCGTTCATGGACATGACACGTGACGAGGTCGAATTCAGGACCGCCGATCTCGTGCAGGCGGACGCGGCATGACCGGCGCCGCCAAGGCGATCTCGCTGCCGCGGCTCACGACGAAGGGCCGGGTCACGCAGGCGCGCGTGATCCGCTCGGAATGGACGAAGCTTGTTTCGCTGCGTTCGACGCGGTGGTCGCTCCTCGTCGCCGTGCTGCTGACGATCGGCCTTCCGCTCCTCTTCGCGGCCGTCACCTCCTCGCACTGGGGCAGCATGAGCCCGGGCGATCGCCGCGACCGGCATCCGCTCGACATCGCTCTCGCCGGCGTGAACCTGTCGCAGCTCGCGATCGGGGTGCTCGGAGTGCTCGTGATCACGGGCGAGTACTCGACCGGAATGATCCGCGCCAGCCTCACGGCCGTCCCGAAGCGCCTGCCGATGCTGTGGGCGAAGGGAGCGGTCTTCGCCGTGGTCACGTTCGTCCTGGCGCTTCCCTCGGTGCTCATCGCCTTCTTCGGCAGCCAGGCGATCCTCTCGCGCCACGACATCCTGCAGATCTCCCTTTCTCATCCAGGGGTTCTGCGCGCGATCGCGGGCGGCGCCGTCTACCTGATGCTGCTCGGCCTCTTCGCCCTTGCCATCGGCACGATCGTCCGCAACACCGCCGGCGGCATCGCCGCCTTCGCTGCGATCTTCTTCGTCATCCCGCCGTTGCTGAACATCCTGCCGACGAGCTGGAACAACGCGATCTCCCAGTACCTGCCGGATGCCGCCGGGCGCTCGATCTTCTCGCTCACGCATGGCGCGCACAGCCTCAACCCCGGCCCGGGCCTGGCGTTGTTCGTCGGGTACTGCGCCGTGGCGGTGGCGATCGCCGCGGTCGTGCTGCTGCGCCGCGACGCCTGACGGCGCTCCCGGCCGGGGTACCGTGAGGCGGAGATGATCTGGAGCTGGCTGCACCGGCGCCCGCTGCTCGTCGACCTCGCGATCGCCGTGGCCGTCTGGGTGCCGACCGTCGCCGTCGCGACGCATCGCCCGCACCCGGTCGCGACGGCGCTCCTCGTCACGCTCGGGACGCTGCCCCTGCTGCGCCGGCGGCAGGCGCCGCTGGCGGCGGTCGTGGCCACCACGAGCGCTGCCGTGGCGATCGTCGCGCTCGGCTCGCCGCTGGTGCCGCTCCAGCTCGGCGTCGCGCTGTACACACTCGCAGCGTCGAACGAGTCTCGAACCCGGCGCGGCCTCGGGCTCGCCGCGATCCCGGTGATCGCCCTGGCACTGACGATCAGGAGCGGCGACGACGAGTTCGGCAGCACGGCCTTCCACGTCGTCTTCCTGGCCGCCTCCTGGCTGCTCGGCGACGCCATCGGCGCCCGCCGAGCGTACGTCCGCGAGATCGAGCAGAAGGCGGAGCGGCTCGAACGCGAGCGCCTGACGGAGGCACGGCGCGTCGTCGCCGAGGAGCAGGCCCGGATCGGCCGGGAGCTGCACGACGTCGTCGCGCACGCGCTCAGCGTGATCGTCGTCCAGGCGGGCGCGGCCGAGGACGTCTTCGAGGTCGATCCGGCACTCGCCCGTCCGCCGATCCGGGCGATCGACACGGCGGCCCGCGCCGCGCTCACCGACCTTCGTCGGGTGCTTGGTGCGCTGCACGACGACGCGGGCTACGAACCACAACCGGGGCTCGCACGGCTCGACGGGCTGATCGACCAGGTGCGCGCGACCGGGCTCGACGTGGCGCTCGAGATCGAGGGCGCGCTGCAACCGCTGCCCGCGACGGTCGATCTGTCCGCGTTCCGGATCATCCAGGAGGCGCTGACGAACACCCTCAAGCACGCCGACGCCCGGCACGCGCAGGTCCGTGTTCGCTACGGCGACGAGCTTCGGCTGCAGATCCGTGACGACGGTCGCGGCGAGGAGCCGGGGAGCCGCCCGGGCAACGGCCTGACCGGGATGCACGAACGGGTCGCGATGCTCGGCGGCCATGTCGAGGCACGGTCACCCACCACGGGCGGGTATCTCGTCACGGTCGCGATCCCGCTCGGCGACGAGCGGTGAGCATCCGTGTCCTGATCGCGGACGATCAGGCACTCGTGCGAGGAGGCTTCCGCCTCATCCTCGAGACACGGCCCGACATCGACGTCGTCGGCGAGGCCGAGGACGGCGACAGCGCGGTCGCGCTCGCCCTGGAGCACGCGCCCGACGTGATCCTGATGGACGTTCGGATGCCGGTCGTCGACGGAATCGAGGCGACGCGGCAGATCGTCGCCGCCGGGAGCAAGGCACGCGTCCTCGTCCTCACCACGTTCGACCTGGACGAGTACGTCTATGCGGCGATCCGCGCCGGGGCGAGCGGCTTCCTGCTCAAGGACGTCCGGCCGCGCGACCTGGTCGACGCGATCAGGCTCGTCGCCGACGGAAACGCGCTGCTCGGGCCGACGGTGACACGCCGTCTGCTCGACCGCTTCGCCGACACGGGGCCGCACGCCGATGCGATGCCGGAAGCGTTCGCGTCGATGACCACGCGCGAGCTGGAGATCCTGCGACTGCTGGCGAGCGGTCTCTCCAACGCCGAGATCGCGACGCGGCTCTACCTCGGCGAGTCGACGATCAAGACACACGTCTCGAGCATCCTGCGCAAGCTCGGGGTACGTGACCGCGTGCAAGCGGTGATCGTCGCGTTCGAAGCCGGCCTCGTCCCGCCGCAGCTCGAATCGGCCCCGGCGGCCCCCAGGCGTTCAGAATGAACGCGTGGCCGACGCGAACGAGCTGATCGAGAAGCTGCGCGTCGAGCCCGGGTCGCCGCCACACCTCGCAAAGCGCGACCCGGACGCGAGAGTCGGAGCCCCGGACAAGCAGGCCGGGCTCGTTCGACTGACCGAGCGCGTCGAGCGACTCGCCGTGCTGCACAACCGCCTGTTCGCAGAAGCGACCCGGTCGGTGCTGCTCGTCCTCCAGGGGCTCGACGCCTCGGGGAAGGACGGGACGATCCGCAGCGTGCTCACGGGCGTGAACCCGCAGGGCTGCCGCGTCGTCTCCTTCCGCGAGCCCACCACCACCGAGCTCGCGCACGACTTCCTGTGGCGCATCCATACAGCGTGCCCTGCCCGCGGCGAACTGGTCATCTTCAACCGCTCCCACTACGAAGACGTTGTTGCGGTTCGCGTACGCAGGCTGGTCGAGCGGGAGATCTGGCGGCGCCGGTACGACCACATCCGCAACTTCGAGCGGCTTCTCACAGACGAGGGGACGACCGTGGTGAAGGTGTTCTTGCACCTCTCGCGCGACGAGCAACGCATCCGGCTGCAGGAGCGGCTCGACGATCCCGAGAAGCGGTGGAAGTTCCGTGCGGGCGACCTCGACGACCGCCGGCACTGGAACGAGTTCGCCGAAGCCTACGAGGACGCGCTGCGCGAGACCTCGACCGAGTGGGCACCGTGGTACGTCGTCCCCGCCGACCACAACTGGTCGCGCAACCTCGCCGTAGCCGAGATCCTGGTCGCCGCCCTGGAGCGGCTCGATCCCAAGGTCCCCGAGCCCGAACCGGGCATCGAGGACCTCGAGATCGCCTGAGACGCCTTCCGCGCTCCGACCAGCTCGCTGAACTGTTCGCCGAGCCCGCACCAGGAGCTGCTCGCGGCTCTGCGCGCCGGGTAGGCCCGACGCGCGAGCGGTTGCGGCCGCACGCCACCCGGGCGCGCGGCCGCTACTGCCGCTGGGCCTCTTTGGCCCGCTTCTCGCTGCGCTTCTCCTTGAGCGTCTTCTGCGCAGCCTTCTTCTGGAGCTTCTTCGGTTTGTCCGCGCTCTTCACGACGAACGCTCCTTTGTCCGGTGCCGACCGACGCATCATCGCACGATGCCGTCCCTCGTTCGAGCGTCACCGCCCAGCCGGCACCTAGCCGGTGGTCCATGCAGGGCTGCCGAAAGAGCCAGTGGCCGGACCGCGGTCAGCGTGCAATTCTCAACAAGTGGGAGCCGGGGAGAGGCCGAGAAGCACCGACAGCCGGGACGAACGGCCGGTCAACGTCGTCGCCTGCCGCGAGTGCGGGCGCTCGAGCGGTGTCGACTGGCGCGGCTGGCGCGCCTACCGGACCGACGATCCGGAGACGTGCGAGCCGCCGGCGCTCGCCTTCTACTGTCGCGCGTGCTCGGAGCGCGAGTTCGGCGCCCGCTGAGCCTCGACTAGCGAGACAGCGCGCGCTCGACGCCGTCGAGCAGCCCCCAGTTGGCAGCCAGTGCCGACTCGGCGCGCTGAAGCGCAGCCTCGGAGCTTCCGTTGGCCGCCGCCAGCCGATCGGCGGCCTCGGCAGCGTGCTGCTTGTCGAGCTCGGCATGGATGCGGAAGTAGCCGGTGCCGGGCGCTTCTGGCGCGAACCCGTAGTGGCCCACGAGGCCGTTGAGCTTCGTCTGCGAGACGGGCGGCTGCGACGCCTCGATCGAATAGAGCACGGCATCGGC
The DNA here is from genome assembly GCA_963742605.1 of uncultured Thermoleophilia bacterium. GTDB lineage: Bacteria > Actinomycetota > Thermoleophilia > Gaiellales > Gaiellaceae > PALSA-600. Next base: position 92,784 of record CAVUNA010000014.1, read on the forward strand.
TTCGGCCCCGGGCGCGACGGCCGCGAACGTCTCCACCAACCTCTGCGTCTCCGGCAGCGGCTCGTCGACCTGGCCGCCGCAAGCCGCGACGAAGTCGTCCCAGAGGGCGACATGCGCGCGTTCCTCACGGGCATGTTCGCTGTCCCCGCCCTTCGCAGCGAGGTCGGCGAGCGCGACGACCGCGTGACGGTACTGCCCCGAGTACAGGGCGAGGTCTTCACGCCGGAGCTCCCCGCGCTCCCACCGCTGGTAGAAGGGATGACGCAGGGTGTCCCACCGCCCGCGGGCCTCATCCAGCTGCGTGGTCAGATCCGACATCTCGAAGCCTCCTTTGGCTCGCCGCGCTCTCCGATTCGCGGACGCTACCCCAAACGCACCGTCCACCCGTCTGTCGTCTGGTCGAGCAGCGGCAGCAGGCCGCGGCGATCGCCCTTGGGGGCGACACCGGCCAACGCGAAGTCGAGTGTCGGACAGGCGCCTCCGTCGCTCCCGCGATAGACCTCGACGGCGGTCGAGGTACCGGTCGCCGGCGTCCCGAGGTCGGCTGCAAACGCCTGCTTTCCGTCGATCGTCACCGCCCACGCCGAACCACTGCCCCTGAACGCGAGCCGGACCGGGACGCCGGCGGTGGCCGGCGCGATCTCGGTCAACTGGTAGCCGGATGTGGTCTGAGCCTCGACGTAGATCCAGGCACGACCGTCGTCCGCATAGGCGCCGATCGCTCCACGGCCGATTCCGGCCTGGAGCCATTCCCGTGGAACCTGCTGCGCATCGCGCGCAACGATCGACGCATAGGCAAGTGCATGGTCGCCGGGGGTGACGAGGGCCGGGAGCCGCCCCATGGTCAGCGTCGCGGTCAGACCGGCCGCGGGGGCGCTGACGAAACCTGCGTAGCTGTACCCGGCGGGACAGAGCGGTGGCGCCTGCACGGTGACGCCGATGCGGCGTGGGACCGGGAAAGCAACGCGAGGGACCGACACGAGCACGGACTGGAAGCGGCCCACGCTCCCGCTGCACGACTGACAGGCGACCTGGCGGACGGTCAGCGCTGCGGTCCCGCCTGCGCTCGACAGCTCCGCTACCTCGACGGGGCAGCATCCTGACCGCGTCGGCACGGCGGCCAGCACGAGACGGCGGTAACCGAAGTTCGTCGACGTGCGAGCCCGCGTGAGCACGGCCCTGAGCTGAGGCGCAAACGCGGGCAGGGCGTGCGAGACCTCGGCCGCCGAGCTGAAGACGACGACCTGCCAGCCGGCGGTCGTGAATGAGCTCGACGGCAGGAGCCGGCCGGCAGGGAGGGCTGCTTCCGGAGCCGAGGTGAGCGTTCGCCACGAGACCGAGCCGTCGCGCACCGAGGCGGGCGCAGCTCCCGCGGCGAGAAGCGCACACGACGCGATCAGCCCGGCGACCCGACCCACCGCCGTGACGGTAGCGGGCGCAGATCAAACCAGCCGGCCGTGTCGCGACGAAGAACCCCAGGACAACTCAGGGTTGGAAGGAGGATGAGAAGTGAAGAAATTCGTACTACTCGCGTTCGCAGCAGCCGGTGTGCTCCTGGTGGCGGCCGGGCTCGCCCTCGCAGGCGCACTCGACAGCTACAAGGTGAGTGCGACGCTCAAGGCGGGCAACGAGACGCCCAAGCCGACGGGCGTCAAGGCTTCCGAGACGGGCGCGTTCACCGGCTCCTACACGGAGAGCAAGACCGGGGGCATGCTGAAGTGGAAGCTGACCTTCTCCGGGCTCACGGGCCCGGCCACCGCGGCCCACATTCACAAGGGCAGGCCCGGCGTCGCAGGGCCGGTGGTCGTGCCGCTCTGCGGTCCCTGTCACAGTGGGCAGACCGGCACCGCAAAGCTCAGCAAAGCGGTGATCGCGGCCCTCGAGGGGCACGACGCGTACGTCAACGTGCACACGGCCAAGAACCAGGGCGGCGAGATTCGGGGCGCCGTCAAGGTGACCGGGAGCTAGAGGATCGGGCTCGGGCGGCGGGCTACTCGCGCTCGTCGCCCGGCCGGAGCCGGTAGACGATCCGGCCGCGGTCGAGGTCGTACGCCGACAACTCGATCCGCACACGGTCGCCCGGATTCATCCGGATCCTGAACCGGCGCATCTTGCCGGCCGTGTAGCCGAGGGTTTCGTGCCCGTTGTCGAGCGCGATCCGGAACATGCCGTTCCGGAGTGCTTCGACGATCTCCCCGGTCATCTCGACCTTCTCTTCCTTCTGCGGGATGGTGAACTCCTCTCGTTTCCACGTCTCGTTTCCCGATGCGGCGGGCACGAGGCCCGCCGCACACACGCACACTCGTCGTCGCTACGCGACGATGCTGACGTTCGCGGCCTGAGGCCCCTTCTCGCCCTGCTGGGCTTCGTACTCGACCTTCGCGCCCTCGGCGAGCGACCTGTAGCCGCTCCCCTGGATCGCGCTGAAGTGCACGAACAGATCCTTTCCGCCCTCGTCGGGCGTGATGAACCCGTACCCCTTATCCGCGTTGAACCATTTCACGGTTCCGGTTGCCATCTCTCTTCCACCTCCTCGCCAAACTCATGAACGGCAAGAAGGCGCAAACCGGCACCATCCAGACTCGCTCAATTCGCCCGCAAGTGTAGATCATCTGCAGTCCCGCTAGCCGCGCGGGAGGACATAGAACGCGACCGCCGCGTACATGCAGCCGGCCGCGATGAGCGTCAAGACGTGGAAGATCTCGTGGTAGCCGAGCACGCGCGGGAAGGGGTTCGGGCGCCGGACGGCATAGGTCACGGCTCCGAGCGAGTACGCCAGGCCCCCGATCACAACGAGGAGCCAACCGGCGACCGGCAGCTTCAGCAGCTGCGTGAAGGCGATGACTCCGATCCAGCCGAGCGTGAGGCCGATCGCCGCCGACACCTTCTTGGGCTGCGTCGACCAGAAGACCTTGAGCACGATCGCCGTGACCACTCCGGTCCAGACGATCGTCATCACCGGGACGGCCCAGCCGGCGGAGAACACGAGCAGCGCGAACGGCGTGTAGCTGCCCGCGATCAGCAGGTACACCCCGGCGTGATCGAGACGAGCAAGCCGCGACCGCACACGCGGCGACCACGTCGGACGGTGGTACAGGGCGCTCGCGCCGAAACAGAGGGCGACGCACGACGCGAAGACGATCGCCGAGAAGCGCGCGCGGCCGGGCTCCGCCGTCAGCGCCAGCGGCACGCCAAGCCCGATCGCGGCGTAGAAGCCGAACTCGTGAAAGACACCGCGCAGACGAGGCTTGATGAGAACCGGTGCGGCCGAGATGCGCCAAGGGTACTCCCGATCGGCGACGGTGCGCGCTTCTCAGAGCCGGATCCGGTACGTCCTCCGCAGGATCGCCGTGCCCGGCCGCGGACGTCGCAGGGCCACGGCCGCCTGGGCCCAGCCGTGAGCACCTCCGCCGTACCGCAGCGTCATCACCGCGATGCTGTGCGGCAGGATTCGGCGACGCGGCGGGAGCAGCGTTGCGAGCACCCGCCGACCGCGCCGCAGCACGATCCGAACGCGACGCAACGGCACCACCTCCGAGACGTTGCCGCGATTCCAGAGCGTCAGAACGAGCGTCCGTCGACGCTCGTGCCGCACCAGCCGCAGGCCGCGGATGTCGAGCCGCCGGACAACGCGTCCGCGTACACGCACCTCGACCACCACCCCGACCTGCATCACGATCGGCACCGGCGTGCCTGCACGTGGACGGGTGCGAAGCAGGACGAGGGCGTCGTGTTCCCCTGGGCCTGCGTTGCGCGGAACGACAGCCGACACCGTCACGGTCGCCGACCGGCCCGCGGCGAGCGTGAGGCGCCGCGGAGCGAGGACGAGCCAGCGGCTGGTCCCGTCGCCGGCAGCGATCCGCGGTCGGCCGCGTGGGTCGAGCGCGAACCCGGCGGGCGCGATGTCGACGACGACGCCCGTCCGGCCCGGGTTCGTGACGCGTACCGCCGTCCATGAACCGGCTTCGACCGCGACGCGGGTCGGTGACGCCGAGAGGGCGAGCTGGGGCCGATCGGCCCCCGCGCCCGCAAGAACGGACGCGAGGGCCGACACTGCAGTGAGCGCGACGGAAGCGATCACCGGGGAATCGCCGTGAACGTGACCGTGGCCGCGTATCGGCCCGACGAGACCGCCGGCAGTGGCGAAGCGAAGCCGACGGAGGTCGGCCAGACGTCGCCGCTTGCGCCGGTGGCGGCCTGTGCGTTGCCGATGACCAGGTCGGCGGCCGGGGCCACGGGGATCGGAACCAACCCGCTGCCGAGGCCTGCCCCGAGTTGGGCGCCGGACGGGGCGGTCGCCGCCAGGCCGAGCGGCAGATCACCGGGAGCGAAGGCGGTGCGATGAACGGTCAACGTGTAGCCGGCGCCGTCGTTGCTCGTAACGGTGACGTGTTCCGAGACCGGGCTCGGCGTGATGCCGGTGACCGCCTGGCCGAAGGTGATGCTCGTTCGTTCGAGCGCCAGCGAGAGCACCGGCTGGACGTTCAGGTCGATGGCGGCGGTCTGGCCGGCGCCACCGGACTGGACCGGCGCGCCGGAGCACGCACTCGCCGCGACCGTGGTGTTCCTCGGTGCCGGCGCCAACGCGGCGAAGTCGGCGGAGTTGACATCGGTGTCGGTACAGCCGGCGTTCGCACGCACGTCGGCGGTCGTCGAGTCGAGCGCCGGGGCGGCGCCGGTGCCTTCGTAGTCGGCGGCCGACCCGTACCCGACCAGGTCGGCGACGGCAGCCGCACAACTGCCCGCCGACCCGCCACACGTCAGCGCGGTGGCGCTCCGAACGAGCGCCACCTTGCCGCCCGAGGCGGCCAGGTTCGTCGTTCCGGTTGCGTCCGGCGTCGGCAGCGCGGAGCCGACCGCCGCTGTCGAGGCAAGCTGGACGAGGTAGTGCCGCCCGGGCGCGAGCGACCCGGCCAGCGCGGTCGCCTGCCACGAGGTGCTGGCTGCGGAGGCGTACTGAATCGTCCAGCCGGTGAGGTCGACGGCCGTCCCGCCGCGGTTGAAGAGCTCGACGAAGTCGTTCGCAAACGACGCGCCGGAGTTCCCTCCGCCGGCGTAGACCTGGCTGATCACCGCATCGGGCGACGCGGCCTGGGCGAGCGGGACGAGGATCGACGCCGAGGCGACGAGGACAAGGGCGAGCAGACGAACTCGGTGCATGGGCGACTCCGATCTGACGGGAACGTTGGTCGTCCACTGGTACCGGCGATCATTCGCGTCCGACAGTGTCCCGCGGCGAATCGGCACGAAGCCGACGCGGATGTGACACACAACTCCGTCCGGTCAGGACAGGTTCGCGACCGTGGCGCCGTCGTTCGAGTCCGGCTCGCTGCCGGCGACGAGCGGGTGCACGCCGAGCTCGCTCCGCACGGCCGAGCGCAGCGCACCGGTCCCCCGTCCGTGCACGATCCTGACCGACCGGAGGCCGGCAAGAGCGGCGTCGTCGACGAACGCGCGCACCCGATCTCGCGCCTCCTCCGACCCGAGGCCGCGGATGTCCAGCTCGTCGGGAGCATCTCGCCCGATCGCCGCGGCATTGACGCGCACCGGCGGCTCGGCTCGAGCCTCGGGCTCGGCAGACGGTCGAAGACGCCCGAGCGGGATGCGGACACGCTGCCCGGCGACGCCGGCGACCTCGGCCTCGTCGCCGCGAATCGCGACGATCGTCCCCCGGACTCCGACCCCCGGCGCCTCGACGGGGTCTCCGACCGCGAGCGGCGCGAGCTGTGTGATCGGCGCCGAGACGCGCTCGACGGCCTCCTCCACCCGCCCGAGGCCCTCCGCCGCACGGCCGAGGGCGCGGTCACGGGCGCGCTCGGCGTCCGAGACCGCCCGTCGGCGCTCGCCCTCGTGACGGCGCGCGGCGCGGACGTCCTTACGGAGCCGGTCGAGCTCGGCTCGGACCTCGGCGAGCTCCTGTTCCGCCTCCGCCTTCGCTTCGGCGCGCGCCCGCTCCCGCGACGCCCGCAGCGACTCCAGCTCGCGCTCGAGCTCGGCTTCTCGCTCCATCGCCATGCCCACGGATCGATCGAGCTCGACCCGCTGCTCCGCGACACGGCGCTCGGCTGCCTCGGCCTCGGCGAGCAGCTCCGCCGTGCGACGTCGCCGCGGATCGACCCGATCGCGTGCATCCGCGACAACCCGGACATCCAGTCCGAGCCGCTCGGCGGTTCGCAGCGCGTGCGAGATCCCGGCCCGCCCCAGCACCAGCGAGTAGAGCGGCTCGTCCGTCTCGAGGTCGAGGCCGGTGGCGGCATTCGCCGCACCCGGAGCGCTGCTCGCCCATTCCTTCAGCGCCGCGTAGTGGGTCGTGACGACGGTGAGCCGTGCCTGACCGGCGAATCGCGCGACGAGCGCCTGCGCGAGCGCCGCGCCCTCGTCAGGATCGGTCCCACCCGCAAGCTCGTCGAGCAGGACGAGCGAACGCGGCCCGGCGTCGTCGAGGATCTCGACGATGCTCCGCACGTGTCCCGAGAACGTCGAGAGGTTCATCTCGATCGACTGGCGATCCCCGATGTCGGCGAGCACGTCGTCGAAGACGGGCAAGGCTGCACGTTCGGCCGGGGGCCACAAGCCGCACTGATGGAGGATCGCGGCAAGCCCGAGCGTCTTCAGAGCCACGGTCTTGCCACCCGTGTTGGGACCGCTGATCACGAGCGTCCGCAACTCGCCGAGGTCGAGGTCGATCGGCACGGCACTCGCCGGGTCGAGGAGCGGATGCCTGGCCGCCAGGAGGCGAATCTCGTCGGAGGCGGCGACCGGCACACCGTGCCAGCGCTGCGACAGCACGCCGGCGGCGAGCGCGAGGTCGACGGCGCCCGTGGCCTCCACGAGCAGCCGCAGGTCGCCGCCGTGCACGGCGATGCGACCCGAGAGCTCCGCGAGGATGCGCTCGGCCTCGTCCCGTGCAGCCGCAGCGGCCTCCGACAGACGGTTCGAGAGCTCGACGACCGCGTAGGGCTCGACGAACAGCGTCTGTCCGGAGCTGGATGCGTCATGGACGATGCCGGGCACCTTCGCCCGCTCGGACACACGCACCGCCAGGACGGGACGGCCGCCTCGCTCGGAGAGGAACGACTCCTGCAACGCACCCGCGACGGCGTCGGACCGCGCGACTCGCGCGAGCTCCTCGCGGACACGCGCGGCGACGTTGCGGAGCTCGGCGCGCAGCCGCCGAAGGAGGGGCGACGCGGAATCGCGAAGATCGGAGCCGTCCTCCTCGACCGCGCGGTCGATCGCACTCGCAGCCGACTCGAGCGACGTCGGCAGCGGATCGAGCACGGCGTGCAGAAGCGGCGCCAGCGCAGCCGCCTCGTCGACGGTGCGCCGGGCCTCGAGCGCGACGCGAATCGCGCGCGCGCAGGACCGGAGCTCGCCCGGATGGAGCACGCCTCCCCGCTCCGCACGCTCGACCAGGTCACGAACGTCCGCGATGCCGGCCAGCGAGGGCTCGGCCGCAGCGCGCAGCAGGGCGACCGCCTCGGCGGTCAGCGACTGGCGGCGGCCGACCTCGACCGGATCGGCCGACGGCTCGAGCGCACGGGCGGACGCCGCTCCGTGCTCGGTTTCGGCAGCCGCCGCGAGGCGCTCGACGACCGCCGGCAGCTCGAGTGCCGCCAGCGCCTGGGCGTTCACGGCGGCAGTGTAGAACCTGCCTCGGCATGATCGGCCTACGGCCGCTATAGGCTTCCGCGCGATGCTCGACTCGGACATCTCGACCGATCTCGCGCGCTTCGCGATCGGCTTCGACCATCGCGACCGCACGCGGCTGCACGAGCTGTGGGACCGGATCTTCGACGCCGACCGCTGGAGCGAAGGAACGTTGACGGTCGAGTTCGAGGAGGCCTGGGGCCGCTGGAACGGGCTCGAAGGGGTGGCGTTCAACGGCTGGACGGGGGCCGCCCTCGCCGCGCTGACGTGGGCGCGCGTGGCCGGAGAGACCGTGCTCTGCCCCTCGAACACGTTCATGGCGACACCGCTGGCCGCACTCCACGCCGGGGCGAAGGTGGAGTTCGTCGACTGCAACCGCGAGGACCTCTGCATGTCGTTCGAGGATCTCGAGCGCAAGGTGCACCAGCACCGGCCGCGGGCGGTTTTCCTCGTGCACATCGGCGGTCACCTCGCTTTCGACGTCGACCTCATCGCCGAGCTCTGCCGCAACGAGGGCATCCTCCTGATCGAGGACTGCGCCCATGCACACGGCGCCGAGTGGAACGGGCGGCGCGCGGGGACGTGGGGAGACGTCGGCATCTGGTCGTTCGCCGCCACCAAGACGATCTCGACGGGTGAGGGCGGCATGCTGGTCTCGCGGCATCCCGACGCGATCGAGCTCGCCCGCGCCTTCCGCAACTACGGAAAGCCGGACTATGCACTGCACGGGCTCAACTTCCGGATGAACGAATTCACCGCCGCGCTCGGCATCGTCCAGACCGGGCGTCTCGACGAGATCGTCCGCTGGAAGAACGACGCGGCGCGGACGCACCTCGATCCACTGTACGTCTCGCGTCTGCAACTGCCGGACGGCATGACATCCGGTCTCTACAAGTACGTCGTGTTCGAGCCGATCGAGCGCTCGACGGGCAAGGTGTACGACGAGCCCTGCCACCGGCTCCTCGGCCGGAGCGACCAGCTGCCCGTGAGCGACTGGATCGCCGAGAATCACTGGTGCGTGCCTCTGTACTACCGACCGGGTGGCGAGCCCGCGTGAAGATCCTCGTCACCGGCGGCTCGGGCTTCATCGGCTCACACGTGGTCGACCGCCTCGAAGCCCGCGGGCACGAGCCACGCATCTTCGACCTCGTTCCATCGCCGTACCACGCACCCGGCACGGTCGAGACCGTGATCGGCGACCTGTGCAGGCCGGACGACGTTCGTCGCGCGGTCGCCGGCTGCGACGCTGTCCTCCACCTGGCAGCCGTTGCCGACGTCGACCTGGTCGCGCGTGATCCCGCGCTGACCGACCTGGTCAACGTCCGGGGCACGCAGTCACTGCTCGACGCGGTACGGGAGCACGACGTCGGCCGCTTCGTCTTCGCGAGCACGGTGTGGGTGTACGGCGATGCGTCGAGCCCGGCGCTCGTCGACGAGGACACGCCCTTCGGTTTGCCGAAGCACTTCTACACGGCGACGAAGATCGCCGGTGAGATGTACACGGCGAGCTACGGGGAGCTGTACGACCTCGAGCACACGATCCTCCGCTTCGGGATCCCCTACGGGCCCCGTTCGCGTCCGACTGCCGTCGTCGCCGCCTTCACCGACAAGGCCCTGCGCGGACAGCCGCTGACGATCGCCGGCGACGGCACGCAGTCGCGCCGCTTCGTCTATGTGGAGGATCTGGCGGACGGAGTCGTGGCGTCGCTCGCGCCCGCGGGCCGGAACCGCGTGTTCAACCTCGTGCGTGACGAGGATGTCAGCGTCCGCTCGATCGCTCGTACGGTTCGCGACATCGTCGCTGAGGTCCCGATCGTGCACGTCGAAGGACGGGCAGGGGACCTGCGCGCGGCGAAGGTCTCCGGAGAGCGGGCGCACCGCGAGCTCGGCTGGGAGGCGACCACGACGTTCAGCGAAGGCGTTCGGCGTTACGTCGACTGGGTGACCGCGTCGACGGGCACGGCAAGCTCCGCCACGGCGTCGAGGATCGACGGCAGCGCAGCGACCGTCCGTCGCCACGAGTCCGGCGAGCTGTAGGCATCGGAGTCGTGCAGCAGCACGACGTCTCCCGGGCCGAGCCGCCGCGTCACCCGGCGTGAGATGGACGCAGGGGTCGCGCGGCGCTCCCAGTCACGCCCCCAGGCCGACCAGAGCACCGGCTCGAGGCCGCGCGCCCGCACGTGGGCGAGCGTGCCCCGGCTGAACACGCCGTACGGCGGCCGGTAGAGGGTCGGCACGACGCCGGTCGCCTCGGCGATCGCCGCCGACGCGCGGTCGAGGTCGGCGGCGAAAGAGGCGACGCGCCGGCGCAGCAGGAGCACGTGGCGGTCGCCGTGAAGCGCGACCTCGTGACCGGCATCGACGATCGCGCGTGCCACCGCGGGCGCCTTGCGGACCTGCTCGCCCACGAGAAAGAACGTCGCGCGGGCCTGTCGACGGTCGAGCACTTCGAGGACGGCCGGAGTTCCCTCGACGTGCGGCCCGTCGTCGAACGTGAGCACGACCGCGTCACGTCCCACGAGCCTGCACGCCACGCCGATCGCGCCGGCCAACCGGTCGGAATGTGCCGCAAGCGGAGGCGCCAGCCAGCCCGCGCCGATCACGCGAGCAGGGCGAGCACGGTCGACGCCGCAGACGGCAGGGCCGCCAGCGTCGGGGCCGGCGCCGGCCGGCCCGCGAGCGCCCGGCGCAACGCCACGCGGAGCTCGTGGTCCGACTTCGCGACGTCGGCGATACCGAACCGGAGGAACGCCTCGTTGTTGGCGCGGATGTGCCCACGGCCCCATCCGTACGAGATCGTCGGACACCCCCGAACGTACGCCTCGAGCACGGTCAGCCCGCCCGTCGAGTGGACGAGCGCATCACCTGCCGCAAGCCAGTCGCTCATCTGATCGGTGAAGCCGACGACGCGACAGCGCGGGTCGTCTCCGTAGCGGCGCAGCAGCCGCTCGCGAAGCTCGTCGTTGCGGCCGGCGAGCACCGCGACGATCGCAACCTCCTCGACGGCGAGCGCCTCGTCGACCGCTTTTCGAAGGTCGCCGACCCCCCAGCCTCCACCCGAGACGAGGACGATCTTCCCGCGCAGTGGTAGCCCGAGGGCCCGTCGCGCCTCCGACGAGTCGCGCGGCTCGCCGAACTCGGGACGCGTCAAGCCGTGCACCGCGCGCACGACGGTGTCGTTCCCTGCGACCTGCTGCACCTCGGCGGCCGACTCGGGATGCGTGATCAGGTGCAGGTCGATTCCCGGTGCGGCCCAGTAGTGCATCATCGCGAGGTCGGTGATCGCGGCGACCACCGGCACGTCGAGTCGGCCGCTGCGGCGCAGGCCGCCGAGCACCTCCGTCGTCGTCGGGTAGACCGAGACGACGATGTCGGGGGAGACCTCGTTCACGAGCCGGAGCACGCCGCGCGAGCCGAGCTTGCGCACGAGCGCCTGCGTCGCCCGGCGCGTCGGCGCAAGCCCGACGAACAGCCAGAACGCGGCGTCCCAGAGCCAGCGGAAGCGGAAGAAGACGACGCCGGGAGCCCGCTCGCTGACGAGCACGAAGCCGCGGCCCATCGCGCGCAGGCCGTCCTCGACGACGACGTCGACGCTCGCGTCCTCGGCGCGCAGCTGATCGGACAGCGTGCGGGCCGGGAGGTCGTGGCCCTCCCCGACACTCGCGGTGAGGATGAGCACACGCGTCATCGGCCGACTCTACAAGGCAGGGTGGCTACTGGTGCGAGGTCTTCACGGGCGGCCAGTGCGGGGAGATGTCGGGATCGCCGAGCTCGCCGTAGGGGACACAGCGGGGGGGCCGCTGCAGCAGCTGCCGGTCGGCGATCAGCAGCTCCTCGATCCGGAGGTTCGCAGGCACGGCGCGCTTCCAGCGCTCTCGCAGCGATTGCCCGAGCGCGATCAACGCGCGAGGGGAAAGCGCCGCCCGCGAACGGACGACGAAGTAGTGCCGTTGCACCTGCTGCACGGTCACGCCCGCTGCTCCGTCGAAGGCGTGCTCACCGCCGGCCACCTCGGGCCCACCCGCCGCGTAGAACAGCCAGATCGCGCGACGGGGCACGGTGCCCTGCACGAACGACAGCGCGCGTTCGCACGAGTCGTCGTCGACGAGATCCAGCTTGCGCACCCGAAGCGCGACGAGGTGATCGAGGATGTTCGCCGGGTGGCCGTAGTCGAACGACGAGAAGAGCTGGCCGCTCGTCCCCGTCGAGCCGAACAGCACCGTGCCGGCCGACGCCTTCGCCACGGCGTGGACGACCTGGTCGACGTGGATCTTGCGCACGACGTCGCGATGGTGCGCGTCGTAGCGAAGCTCGATCGCCAGCAACCCGCCGACGAGCAGGACGAGCACGGGAACTCTCAGCCTGCCGCCGCGAGCGGCCAGGGCGAGGCAGCCGCTCATGACGACGGTGAAGAACGCCGGCGTCACGGGGATCATGTAGCGGTCGAAGAAGACCGCCGAGTCGCCGCTTGCCGGGACGACCGAGAAGAAGATGACCGGGGCGGCCACCGTGATCGCACAGAACGCCAGCACGCGTCGCCGGCGCGCGACGGCCAGCGCCACCACCCCCAACGCCGCGAGAACCGTGAAGTAGTTGACGTCGTGACGACCCGGAGCGACGAAGTGGAGCGCGTCCTCCCACACAGGGCGGCCGCTGAACGTTCGCCCGCCTGCCCCGCTTCCCACGCCGTAGCGGTCGCTCAAGACGTGCAACGTCTTGACGGAATACGGCACGAACGCGACGAGGAGCGCCACCGCACCCGGCCAGGCCTCGCGCGCGACCGCGCGCGGCGGCCTGGGGCAGTAGACGAGCGCGGCGGCGAACGCGGTCAACGCGTAGAGCGGAGCCGTCGGGTGCACGAAGACCGAGAGACCGAGCAGGAATCCGCCCGCGATCCACCAGCGGGTCCCGCCGCCGTCCGCCGCACGGAGCACCACGACGGTGCTCCACATCAGCCAGGCGAACAGCAGCGTGTGGGGTCGGCCGAAGGTCGCGTAGAGGACCGGGATCGGCGCTGCCGCGGTCAGCAGGACGGCCCCCGCCGCAGCCTCGGCGCCGGCGAGGCGTCGGACGACGAGCGCCGCCCCTGGCAGCGCCAGGCAGGCGAAGACGAGTGACGGAACGCGAAGCGCCGGGAGCCCGGGCCACCACCGGAGCAGGAAGTGCTCGAGCCAGAAGTGCAGCGGGCCGCCGCCACGTTGCGTCGAGACGATATGGAAGATGTGCCCGAACGAGAACTGCGCCATTCGCAGCGTGAGCTCCTCGTCCACGTTGAGCGGGCCCCACCAGACGGTTGGCAGCGTCAGCCAGACGAGCAGGGCGGCCCCGGCGACGACCGACGCCGGCAGCAACAGCCTTCGCATGACGCCTGTCAGGGTGCGGCCCGGCCGCTCTCCGCGAACGCCTTCATCTCGGGCGTCTCGGGAGCGGCACGGTACGGATGCTCGTCAGCCACGTCGGTCTCGTGGTACACGCTCTCCGCGTTCACTTCCCAGATGTCGTGGTGGGCGCCGGCGAGGAGGTTGTCGACGGCACGCATCGCGGTGAGCATCGAATGATCCGAGTTGTTGTATCGATGCAGGCCGTTGCGGCCGACCTGCTGCAGATTCTCGATCCCGTCGAGCCAGCGCCGGATCGTCGCGACACGCGTCGCGTAATCGGTGTCGTAGATCGGGTACGCCTTCGGCACGCGTGTGACGAAGCCGCGCTCGACCTTGGAGCGCGTCGAGAGCCCGAGCTGCTCGAGCTCCCGTGCGGCGAGCTCGACGAGCCCGTCGTCGTCCATCGTCCAGAGGTCGTCGCCGGCGAAGCAGAAGTACTCGAGGCCGACACATGCCTTGTCGGGATCCGGAACCATCCACGGCGACCACGAGCGGTAGTTCTGGATCCGCCCGACCCGGACACCCGGCTCGTGGATGTAGATCCAGTTGTCGGGGAAGAGATCCTGGCCGTCGACGACGAGCGCCACGGTGAGAAAGTCGCGGTAACGGAGGCCCCGCGCCGCTTCACGCACGTCGGGCGGCGGTGGTGGGCTGGTCAGCTCGACGACGGTGCGGAGCGGAAGCGAGGAGATGACAGCGTCCGGGAGCGTGTAGGAGATACCGCCCGCCTCGACCTCGACGATGCGGTCGCCCGCGAGCTCGAGGCGCTCGACCGGTGCGTCGGTACGCACCTCTCCGCCGCCTTCCTCGATCGCGCCGCTCATCGCCTCCCACATCTGGCCCGGCCCGAAGCGCGGGTAGTGGAACTCGGAGATGAGGCTCTTGACCTTGTTTCCCTTGTTCCCGAAGAACGCCGCCCTGGCCGCCGAGAAGAACGAAAGCCCCTTGATGCGCTGCGCAGCCCACTCGGCGCGGATCTCCGTCGTCGGCACGCCCCAGAGCTTCTCGGTGTACGACTTGAAGAAGAGCTCGAACAGGCGACGGCCGAACCGGTTCGAGACCCAGTCCTCGAACGAATCGTCGACCTTGTCCCGGCGGGAGGCTGCCCGCAGGTAGGAGGCCATGCACCGCGTCAGCTCGACGGGGCCGAGCTTCCTGATCACGTCGGGCCCCCGCAACGGGTAGTCGAGATACCGCTTGTTCCAGTAGATGCGCGACATCCGCGGGCGGAGGAGGAACTCGTCGCCGAGCACCTCGTGCCAGAGCGTGTCGACCTCGACGGACTTCGTGAAGAAACGATGGCCACCGAGATCGAAGCGATAGCCGTCGACCTCGACGGTCTTGGCCAGACCGCCGACCTGGTCCTCGGCCTCGAGCACGATCGCGTCGGACCCCGCCTGTCCGAGCAGGTAGGCGGCCGTGAGGCCGGCCGGCCCGCCGCCGAGGACGAGCGTTGTCTGCGAGTTCTCGTTCGTCATCGTGAGTCGGGCCGCCCGAGGGACGTTATCCGACGCGCCGATACACGTACGCCTGCAACGGCTTGAAGTAGTTGACCTTGAGCGCGATCTCGTTGCTCACGAGATGGCGCACGAGCCTCAGGTTCGGGTCGGCCTGCAGGAGCGACGTCCACGCCTGCGACTTCTGCCAGACGAGCTTCGTCCACTTCGCGCGCCAGGCGCGGTAGTCGCGGAAGACCGGCGTGATCACGACGAACTCCTGCCCCTTCGGCACCGAGGCGATCAGCCGGTCGAGCGTGGGACGCGGTGGGGTGCCGCGAAGGCGGGAGACGGCATCGACCCAGTCGAACGCCCGCTGGTCGCTCACCGGCCCGAGCGTGGTCGCGAAGCGGAGCCCCGGTCCGAGGTAGTAGCGAAGCACGGGGACCTGCTCGGGATGCGTCGAGATGACGAGCTCGCCCGGATGCAGCGTGCCGAGCCCGGCCGCAATTGCGCGCGCGTTCTCCTTGTTGTCCTGGACGGCGTAGCCGGCCCAGAAGAAGACGACGACGACCAGGGCGGCGAACCCGAAGCGACCGGCCCGCACGATGCCTCGGGCGGCCAGGAGCAGGAGCGGCCCGACGACGATCGCGAAGTAGCGGGTCGTCCAGGAAGGCGACACCTGCGAGACGAGCCACGCCGACAGGATCGCCACTCCGGTTGCGACGGAGAGGGCGAGGATCGCCGTGCGCTCGGCACTCGGCCGTCCCCGGACGAGCGCGCCGAGGCCCACGCCGGCCGCGAGTGCACAGGCGACGTACGCCCCGTCGCCCGTGAGCACGGCGCTCGGCGCCTCGATCAGGTCGCGCCACGACGGGACCGACGCCCACGGCGCCCCGGTGTGCCTGATCTGGAAGAGCAGTGAGGGGAGCCACGGCAGGTACAGCACCGCGACGGCTCCGGCCACGAGCGCGAACAGGCCCAGCCGTTCGCGCACGACGACCACCGTCGCCACCGCGAGGCCCACGCACAGGAAGAGCGCCCAGTTGTGCGTGTAGACCATCAGCGTGAGGCCTGCCACCAGGAGCGGTGCGAAGGCGCGACGGCCGCGCACGATCGCCTCGAGGTAGGCGAGTCCGACGACGAGCGAGAGGAACGCCTCGAGCTCGTACATGCGCGTCTCCTGCGCGTAGTAGGTCAGGTACGGGTTGAGCGCCGCCAGCAGCGCGCAGCAGAGCCCGGTCATGCGGTCGAACGCCATGCGGCCGAATGCGTACGCGAGCGGAACGCACGCGACGCCGAACACCAGCGACAGGGAATGCGTCGCGCGCTCGCCGTCGCCGAACCACGCCATCCAGACGCGCAGCAGGAGGTAGTACGCGGGCGGGGAGCCGTCGTGACGGAGGGCGTGCAGCAGCGACGACCACGGATGGTGCGCGATGCCGACGGAGAGCCCTTCGTCGATCCAGAAGCCGCCGTGGAGCTGCCTCGAGCGCAGGTAGAGCGACAGCGCGGAGAGCGCGGTGAGCGCCACGGGAACCGCCCAGGGCGCGGCGAACACGTCTTCGAACCGCGTCGAGCGAACGCGCTCGGCGACCGCGGTCATCGACGCCGCCAGGGCGTGCGTGCGAGCAGCAGGGCGAGTCCGGCGATCGTGATCGGCACGAACAGCACGAAGCGCAGCACGAGCAGGTAGCCGAGCGCCGGCAGCTTCAGCGAACCGAGCGCGAGCAGCACCGCCGCGTCGAAGGTGCCGACATAGCCCGGTGCGGCCGGGATCAGCGCCGAGAGATTCGTCAGCGCGACGACGTACAGCGCGCCGACGAGACCGAGCGACACCCCCACCGCCGATCCCACCGTCAGGTACACGGAAGCCTCGACGAGCCACACCACCAACGACACGACGAGGAGGACGAGCCCGCGGCCGCCGAGCAGATCGCGCGTCGACGCGACGGCCGGGCGAAGCCACTCCCGTGCCGCGAGCAGACGCTGGTTGTGAGGGGCGACGCGCCACACGACGACGAGCGACAGCGCACCGATCGCACCGATCGCGACGACGTACGGCAGAGGGCCGAAGGAAAGACCGCGCACCGCGACGACGAAGACGAAGATCGACGCGAGCGCGAGCGCGTCCAGTGCGCGCTCGGCGACGACCGTGCCGAGGACGATCCGCCTGGGCGAGCCGAGCATCATCACGCGCATCACATCCCCCGCGCGCGCGGGCAGTGTGTTGTTGCCCATGTAGCCGATCGTGGTGAGGCGATAGCTCTCGCTGCGTCCTCGGTCGACGTCCGAGCCCGTGAGGAGCCGATGCCATCGTTCTCCGCGCAGGAGCGTCGCGCCTGCGTAGAGCCCGAGCGCGACGGCCAGCCAGGCGACGGCCTGGACGTCGAGCGAGATCCGGGGCGCGTGCTGCCTGCTGCCCCACCAGACGATCCCCGCCAGTGCAGCCAGCGAGACGCCGACCTGCAGGAGACCAACCCTCGGCCTCCGACCTACGTCGACGCTCGCCACGGAGCGAACCTACCGAATCGTCGGCTGCAGGCTCGCCACCGTCCGCCTGCCGTTCCGGTCGTACACGACGTCGACCGTATCGTGCCGCCGGTAGGTCCCGGCGACGCCGAGGAACATCGAGAGCCAGCGCCAGAATCCGAGCCGGCCCTCCTGGACGAGCTGCTCCCGGAAGACCAGCACACGCCCGACGACGTCGAAGTCGACGCCGCGGTGCTTCGGCACACCGTTCACGAAGACGTCGAACGTGCTCCCCACGTCGTCCGGCAGGTCAACCTGACTCGTCGGTTCCACCTCTATACGATGCCACTCGGCGTGCGCCGGATCGCCCTTGCCACACTCGCAACGAGCGCGGTGGCGCTGGTCTTCAGCGCTGTCGCCCTTGCAGGCAACGCGGGTTTCCTGCCGGGAGAGCCGGCCTCGCCGAACGCCGAGCGGGTGCAGTCGGCCTTCATCTTCGTCGCGATCCTGACCGGGCTCATCCTCGTCGCCGTCGAGGGGACGTTGATCGTCTTCGTCATCAAGTACCGTCGGCGCGGCCGCCCGCGCACCGCCGAGGGACCCCAGATTCACGGCTCGACGCGACTCGAGGTGATCTGGACCGTGGTACCGGTCGTGATCCTCGCCGCGATCGCCTCGTTCGTCTTCTACGAGCTTCCGGGGATCATCAATGCACCGGCCGCATCGGCAGCGAACTCGACGACGATCACCGTCGAGGGCCACCAGTTCTACTGGCTCTTCCGCTACCCGAACGGTGCCGTCTCGATCGACACGATGATCGCGCCGGCGAACCAGGTCGTGCACGAACGCGTCGTCGGCCTCGACTACGACGTCAACCACTCGTGGTGGGTTCCCGATTTCGGACCGAAGTACGACGCGATCCCCGGCAAGGTGAACAAGACGTGGTTCAAGGCACCGGCCGGCACCTACGTCGCACGGTGCGCCGAGCTGTGCGGAGTCCAGCACGCGCTCATGGATGCCCACGTCGTCGTCGTGCCGGCCGCCGTGTACCGCGAGTTCATCTCGAAGCGGCTGGCGAACAAGAGCGGTGTCCAGCTGGGAAAGGAAGAGTGGCGTGGCGTGTGCGAGAAGTGCCACCGCCTCGACCACACCTACATTGGCCCGCCGCTCGGCGGCAACCCGCTGCTCGCGGAGCCGCTGCGAATCACGACATTGCTCAGGAACGGCCAGGGAGCGATGCCGGCCGTCGGCCACAACTGGACGAGAGCCCAGATCGACGCACTGACCTCGTACACCAAGCGGTTCGCGAAGACGGGAGGATGATCGCGTGGCGGTGAACGTCGAGGAGGTCCAGCCCTACCGCGCAGACTGGCGGCGTGGCCGGATCGCCTCGTGGGTGACGACCGTCGACCACAAGCGGATCGGGGTCCTCTACCTCTGGACGACACTCGGCTTCTTCGCGGTGGGCGGCTTTCTCGCATTGCTCATCCGCACGCAACTGCTGACGCCGAACGAGGGCTTCATGACGAAGAACTCGTACAACGAGGCGGTCACGATCCACGGAACGACGATGGTCTTCCTCGTCCTCGTCCCGGTGGCGGCGGCGTTCGGGAACTACCTGGTGCCGCTGATGATCGGTGCGCGCGACATGGCGTTCCCGCGGCTGAACGCACTCTCCTACTGGCTGTTCCTGCTCGGGGGCATCGTGCTCTTGCTCAGCTTCTTCGCCCGGGGCGGGGCGGCGGACACCGGGTGGACCGCCTATGTCCCGCTCTCGACGCTGCACTCACCGGGCCACGGTCAGGACCTCTGGATCCTGAGCCTGCACATCCTCTCGATCTCGTCGGCCGCGGGAGCGATCAACTTCATCGTGACGATCCACAACATGCGGGCGCCGGGAATGAGCTGGACGCGCATCCCGCTCTTCTGCTGGAGCATCCTCACCTACGCATGGATGCTGATCATCGTGCTCCCGGTGCTCTCGGCGGGGCTCACGATGATGCTCCTCGACCGCGAGGCCGGCACGAACTTCTTCAACCCCGCCAAGGGCGGCAGCCCGCTCCTGTACCAGCACGTCTTCTGGTTCTTCGGCCACCCCGAGGTCTACATCATCATCCTGCCGACGATGGGGATCATCTCGGAGATCATCCCGGTCTTCGCGCGCAAACCGATCTTCGGCTACAAGGCAGTCGCGTTCTCGACGCTCGCGATCGGCTTCTTCTCGCTGCTCGTCTGGGCGCATCACATGTTCGCCGTGGGCCTGCCGGTCGGCCTGAACATCTTCTTCATGCTCAGCTCGATGGTGATCGCCGTGCCAACGGGGATAAAGATCATCAACTGGCTCGCGACGATCTGGCGCGGCAACATCTCGTTCGACACGCCGATGCTCTGGGCGATCGGGTTCATCAGCATCTTCACGATCGGTGGGCTCTCGGGAATCTTCCTGGCGGCGTTCCCGATCGACCAGGCCGTCACCGATTCGTACTTCGTCGTCGCCCACATGCACTACGTGCTGTTCGGCGGCTCCGTCTTCGGCATGTTCGGCGGTCTCTACTACTGGTGGCCGAAGATGTTCGGGAAGCTCCTCGACGAGCGACTCGGCCGGTGGCACTTCTGGCTCGTGTTCGTGGGGTTCAACGTCACGTTCTTCCCGCAGCACATGCTCGGGCTGCTGGGCATGCCGAGGCGCGTCTACACGTACCACAACCACGGGTTGTGGGAGGCTTACAACATGACCTCGTCGATCGGGTCGTACCTGATGGCGATCGGAATGCTGGTGTTCGTGTGGAACGTCATCAGGACGGTGCGGCACGGGAAGCGCGCGGGGAACGACCCCTGGGTCGCCAACACGCTCGAGTGGTACACCACGTCGCCGCCGCCGCCGTGGAACTTCGACAAGCTGCCCTACGTGACGAGCGCGAGACCGCTCCGCGACCTTCGGCGGCGGCTCGCGGAGACGCGCGGGTTCTGATGGGCTTCTGGGCACGCCTCGCCGCCGTCGCCGCCGTCGCGGGAACGGGGCTTGCCGTCGTCTCGGGCGCAGCGGGCTGGGGGACAGCGCATCGCCTGCTCGCGGCGCTCGCCGTGCCACCGCTCGCGGCGCTCGTCGCGATCGCGTGGGTATCGGCGCGCCGCTTCCTGCCGGCCGCGCTCGCGGCGCTGGTGTTTTTCGGATTGGCGGCATTGTTGACCGGCCGCGTCGTGCACCTCGCCTTCGCTGCGATCGCCCTCGGCGCCACCGTCCTGCTCGCGGCGCTCATCTGGCGCGGCGAACCCGAGAACGGCCCGCTGCACGACTACGTCACGCTGACGAAACCGCGGATCATGTCGCTGCTGCTGCTGACCGGTGCCGCGGGTGTCTTCGTCGGAGCGGAGGGGGTGCCCGCCGCGTCGATGTTCGCTTTCACGATGATCGGTCTCGCGCTGGCGTGTGGTGGGGCGTCCGCGCTCAACCACTACCTCGACCGGGACATTGACCGCTTGATGGGTTCTCGAACCGAGCAACGGCCGGTCGCATCGGGCCGCGTGCCGCCCGAGCGTGCACTCGAGTTCGGCCTCGCACTGAGCGCCTTCTCGTTCGTGCTGCTCGACTCGCTCGTGAATCTTCCGACCGCGCTGCTCGCACTCGCGGGGAATCTGTTCTACGTCCTCGTGTACACGCGCTGGCTGAAGCGCTCGACGTCGCAGAACATCGTGATCGGCGGCGCCGCAGGTGCCGTGCCCCCGCTCGTCGGGTATGCAGGGGCAACCGGTCACCTCGGCTGGGCAGCGGCGGCGATGTTCGCGATCGTCTTCGTGTGGACGCCGCCCCATTTCTGGGCGCTCGCACTGATGATCAAGGAGCACTACGCCCGGGCCGGGATCCCGATGCTTCCCGTCGAGCGTGGCGAGCGAGAGACGGCGAGGCAGATCGTCTGGTACACGCTCGTGCTCGTGATCGTGACGCTGGTGCCCGCCGCGCTCGGCATCTTCGGCGTCGCCTACGCGATCGCGGCCGCGGTGCTCGGCGCGGTCTTCGCCTGGTACGCCCTCGAGCTGCGGCGCACGCTCGAGCGGCGCTCGGCTGCGAAGCTCTTCCACTTCTCGCTCCTCTATCTCGCGCTGCTCTTCGTCGCGATGGCGCTCGACACGGTGATCTAGATGACCGAACCTCTCGCCGAGACGACATCCGAGCTCGACACCGAGGCGACACATCCGCTCGCCGATCCGGACGCCGAGCTCGCCCGTCGGAACCTGCAGTTCGGGTGGGCGCTGGTCGGTCTGGTCGTGCTCCTGTTCGCCGGCACGGTGGGAGTTGCGTTCGTGTACCTCTGGCTGAGTTAGAAGGCATCTGGATCACGGAGCTCCTCGACGTCGACGCTCCGGCAGGGCGGCGGCTCGCCGTGAAGGATCTCTTCGACACGGCCGGGGTGCGGACGACGTACGGGTCGGCGGTCTTCTCCGACCACGTCCCGGCGACGAGCGCCGAGACGGTGCTTCGCCTCGAGGCGGCGGGGTGGATCGACGTCGGGAAGGCCAACCTGCACGAGTTCGCGTACGGCGTGACGTCGCAGAACCGCCACTACGGCGTGGTGCCGAATCCGGTTGCGCCTGGACGGACGGCAGGCGGGTCGAGCGGCGGGTCGGCCGCCGCGCTCGCGGCCGGGCTCGCCGACGGCGCGCTCGGCTCGGACACGGGAGGGTCGATCCGGATCCCGGCGGCGTGCTGCGGGGTCACCGGCTTCAAACCGACCTACGGGCTCGTGCCGGCAGGCGGTGTGTTCCCGCTCGCGCCGAGCTTCGATCACGTCGGGCCGATGGCCCGTGACGTCGCGGGCTGCGTCGAGCTGATGGACGCGCTGGCTCCCGATCTCGCGGTTGCGACTCTCGAGTCGCTGGACGACGTCTCGGTCGGCGTCCTCTGGGCCGACGCATGCGCGCCCCTCGTGCGGGAGCGCGTGCTGGAGGCGGCGGCGCTGTTCGGTCGAGCGGAGCCGATCGCGTTTCCCGACGCCGCCGGAACCGAAGCGGTGTTCATGCGCGAGATCGCGGACGTCCATCGTGAGCTGTATGCGGAGGCCGATGAGCTGTACGGGGAGAACATCCGGCCGAAGATCGAACGCTGCCTCGCGATCGACGACTCGGAGGTCGCGGAGGCGGTTCGGGCCCGCGAGGCGCTGCGTGCCGAGGCAGAGCGCGCGCTCGGGGATCACCGGCTGCTGCTGGCGCCGACGCTGGCGTTCGTCGCGCCACTCGCGGACATCGACGAGGTCGCAGCGCGCGCGTCGTTCGTCCGGTTCACCTACGTGTTCAACGCGCTCGGCTGGCCGGCGCTCGCGCTGCCGGCCGGCCCCGCCGACGACGGCCTGCCCGCGTCGGTCCAGCTGGTCGGCAGTCCGGGCGATGACGCGTTCGTGCTCGGCGCGGGGCTCGCATTGGAGGCGGCACTTGCACGCTGACCTTCGCTTTGCGCACGCGCTCGCCGACGCGGCCGACGAGATCACGCTTCGGCGGTTCCGCGCGCTCGATCTGCGAGTCGACACGAAGCCCGACCTCACACCTGTATCTGACGCCGATCGCGCGGCCGAGGAGGCGATTCGTGAGCTGGTTGCGGCGTCGGGGCGGGGCGAGAGCGTCTTCGGGGAGGAGCTTGGAGACGACGGCGGGGATGCGAAGTGGATCGTCGACCCGATCGACGGGACGAAGTCGTACGTGCGCGGGGTGCCGATCTGGGCGACGTTGCTCGCGCTGCAGCGCGACGGTGTCGTCGTCGTCGAGCTCATCTCGGCACCGCTCTGGTCGCGTCGCTGGTGGGCGCTGCGCGGTGAGGGAGCGTTCGTCAACGGCGAGCCCTGTCGTGTGTCGCGGATCGCGCGCCTCGAGGACGCGATCGTGTCGACCACCTCGCAGCGGGGCATGCCGGCCGGGTGGCGCACGATCGTCGAGCGGTCGTGGTCGAACCGCGGCTACGGCGACTTCTGGCAGTACTGCCTCGTGGCGGAGGGCGTTGTCGACGTCGCGAGCGATCGCGAGGCGCGGGTGTGGGACTGGGCGGGCGCGCAGCTGCTGATCGAGGAGGCCGGCGGCCGGTGCACCACGTTCGGCGGCGGCCTACTGGAGGACGGCGGCAGCGTCGTCGCAACGAATGGCGCATTGCACGACGAGGTCGTAGCGCTGCTCCGCGGGAGCGGCTAGCGCTTCCCATGGTCCGTGCGGGGTCAGACCCGGGTCTGACCCCGTCGCACCCGCGGATCGGCTTCGGCGACGAACGCCGCATACGACACGCGGGCCACGTCCAGCCGATCGCCGAAGAGCTCGAGGGCAATCCGCGGGTCGACGATGGGGTCTTCCGGGAGAACACCGATCGTGCTGCCGTAGTCGGACCACACGTGCTCCTCCGGCGACTCGCACATGTCCGCGCGGATGGCGTTCAAGTGGATGTACCTCGTTGCTTCACACCGATGCACGTCGCTCTCGATCATGACATCGCGGAAGCGACGCTCGAATAGGTGCCCGCGTCTCTCATGTCGACGATTGAACACCTGGGCGTAGCGCCCGTTGAGACGTTGAAACCCGCTGCTCAGCGTGAGTTTCTCCAATCGAATGAGCAGGTGGTAGTGAGTCGACATCAGGGAGTACGCGAGACACGTCCATCTGCTTCGGCGCACCTCGTCCTCGAAGAGCGTGAAGAACTTCTCCCTGTCGACGTCGTCCCGGAAGATCTTCCGATCGTCGATCCCGTGCTGCGTCACGTGATACGTGGCGCCTTCGAGTTCGATGCGCGGTTGTCTCGGCACGCAGCCAGGGTGCCCAGCCGGCCCTCGCGACGCAATGCCCGAGCGGTCGAATCCACACTCTTGTGCCATTTGCAGGGTCAGACCCGGGTCTGACCCCGGGGGTTACCCCCCAGCCGCCGCCAGTACCGCCTCTTCGTAGATCCGGTCGCGCGCGAAGTGGTCGAGCTGCTCGCTCAAGAGGTCGCTCGAGGTGGTCGCGTCCGCTTTCGGCGGCGGGAGGTCCTCACCGCCCAGGCGCACGCCGAGCACCGCGGCCGGCTCGACTGCACGCACGGCGCGGTCGAGTCGTGCATTCAGCCACCCACGCAACAACGCCGCCTCCGCCTGCGGACCGCGAACGCGAATCTCCTGCTCTCGAATGCCGGGCCAGTAGCCGGCGAGATCACGCCGCCAGTCGTCCGTCCGCGCCCACGCGATGTCGGAGACGGCCGTCCTCCCGAACAGCTCCGCAAGCTCCGCGTACCTCAGCTCCGCCCACTCACTCGAGTCGACGATCAGACGATCGACGATGTCCACGAGCTGCTCGAACGGACCGGCACCGAACAGCGGCTCACCACGCCAGCGGCAGAACACCGGCAGATCCGAGATGAGCAGCGGCAAGACAATCGACGCGGGCGCATCGGCCCGGTTGCCGCGCAGCGTCAGTTCGATCACCTCACCGCAGATCGCCCGATCGGCGACCGGAAAGCAGCGGATCGCCAACATCGCGTCGAGCCCGTCTTCCGCTTCCGGAGCGGGAACGAGCAACAACGTCCGCGACGGATGCCGCTCCGCCATGCCGGCGAGCGTCTCCTCGGCCTGCCCCTTCCAGTCCGGCGGCACCCACGCGATGTGCGTCATCACCGATGTCCTCAGATTCGGCTGTGCCGAGTCCGCCGACGATGCGTCGCGCAGGCGGGCGAGTTCCTGCTCGATCTCCGCGATCGTCGTGTCGTCGCCCGACCAGTCGACCTCGATCAACGGATTCGCCGACGTCATCGCTAGTGCCGCCGCCACGAGCGCGAGTCGCGATGCAGCAACTCATCAGACGCCGTCGGGCCCCAGGTTCCCGCTGCGTAATTCGGGAACGACGGCCGGTCACGTTGCCAGAACGCCACGATCGCATCCACGAGCGCCCACTGCTCCTCGATCTCGTCGGACCGCGTGAACAGCGTCGCATCGCCAAGCATCGCGTCGAGGATCAGACGCTCGTACGCATCCGGCAATCCCTCCCGAAACGTCCCGCCGTAGAGAAAATCCATGTGCACGGTGCGAATCGCCATTCCCTGGCCCGGCACCTTCGCCCCGATTGCGAGCGACACACCCTCGTTCGGCTGCACGTGAATCAGCAGCACGTTCGGCCGCAACACCTCCGACGAACCGTCCTCGAAGGGCGGATGCGGCGCACGCTTGAACTGGATCGCGATCGTGGTCTCGCGGCGAGCAAGCCGCTTCCCCATCCGCACGTAGAACGGCGTGTCGGCCCAGCGCCAGTTGTCGACGAACAACTTCGCCGCGACGAACGTCTCCGTCATCGTGTTCGGAGCGACGCCATCCTCTTCGCGATACGCAACGACCTCGTCACCCTCGACGAACCCCCGACCGTACTGCCCGCGCACAACGTGCTTCGGCCCCGGCGTGTGAATCGCCTTCAGCACCTTCACCTTCTCGTTGCGAACCGAATCGGCGGTGAAGTCGATCGGCGGCTCCATTGCGGTGATCGCGACCAGCTGCAAGAGATGGTTCTGGAAGATGTCGCGAATCGCTCCCGCCTGCTCGTAGTAGCCGGCACGACCCTCGATCCCGATCGACTCCGCGACCGTGATCTGCACGTGGTCGATGAACTGGCGATTCCAGATCGGCTCGAAGATGCCGTTCGAGAACCGCAACGCCAGCATGTTCTGCACCGTCTCCTTGCCGAGGTAGTGGTCGATGCGAAAGACCTCGCTCTCGGAGAAGTGCTCCTGGATCTCTGCGGTCAGCGCCTTCGCCGAGGCAAGATCGTGCCCGAACGGCTTCTCGATGATCAGGCGCAGCCAGCCCTGAGCAGCGCGTCGCTTCGCGATCTCCTCCACCAGCGTCCCGATCGCGCTCGGCGGCACGGCGAAGTAGTAGACACGGTTGCCCATCGTGCCGAGCTGCCCATCGAGCTCGTTGAGCGTGTCGCGAAGGACGTTCTCGCCCCGCTCGTCCGCGAAGTCGAGCGTGACGTAGCGAATGCCCTTGGCGAGCTCGTCCCAGACCTCCGCCTTGAACGGATCGCGCGCATGCTTGGAGACGGCCTGCCTCATCCGCTCCCTGAACGCATCGTCCGTTTCCTCGCTGCGCGCCGCGCCGACGATCCCGAACTTCTCCGGAAGGAGCCCGCGGAAGGCCAACGAGTAGAGCGCTGGCATCAGCTTCTTCGACGTGAGGTCGCCCGAGGCGCCGAAGATGACGAGCAGGCACGGATCCGGGCGGCGGCGCACCCGGAGGCCGTCCAACAGCGGATTGTGACCCACTTCCTCCTCCAGCAACTCGATCACGTGCGCTTCCGCTTTCGCTCGGGCAACACGGCGTGCCCGCCGAACTGGTTGCGCAGCGCCGCGTCGACCTTCGCCGCGAACGACTCCTCTTGCCGCGACGCGAAGCGCGCATAGAGAGCGGCGGTGATCACCGGCACGGGCACATCCTCGGCGATCGCCTCGTGGATCGTCCAGCGACCCTCACCCGAGTCCTCGACGTAGCCACGGATCGATTCGAGGTCGCTGCCCTCCTGCTCGAAGGCGTCGTAGAGCAGCTCGAGCAGCCACGAACGCACGACCGACCCGTAGCGCCAGATGCCGGCGATCTCCCGCAGGTCGAGGTCGAACTCGGAAGCCTTCATCACCTCGAACCCCTCGCCGTACGCCTGCATCAGGCCGTACTCGATCCCGTTGTGCACCATCTTCACGAAATGCCCGGCGCCCGACGGCCCGACGTGCGCGTAGCCGTCGGTCGGCGCGAGCGACGTGAGGATCGGCTCGAGCGACCTGACCGCCGCCTTGTCGCCTCCCGCCATCAGGCAGAAGCCGACCTGCAGCCCCCAGATGCCGCCGGAAACGCCGACGTCGACGAACGAGATCTTCTGCTTGCGCGCCTCCTTGTACCGCCGCTGGGAGTCGCGGAAGTTCGAGTTTCCGCCGTCGACGATCGTGTCGCCCGGCTCGAGCAGTCGGAGCAGTTGCTGAAACGCCTTCTCGGTGATCTCACCGGCAGGGACCATCAACCAGACGTGACGCGGCGCGGCAAGCTGCTTGCAGAGCGCACCGAGTGTCTTCGCGGTCGACGGCACCTTCGGGTCGTACGTCTTCACCTCGTGACCGTTCTCCTCGAGCCGCTTCGTCATGCCGTTCCCCA
The DNA here is from genome assembly GCA_963742605.1 of uncultured Thermoleophilia bacterium. Taxonomy (GTDB): domain Bacteria; phylum Actinomycetota; class Thermoleophilia; order Gaiellales; family Gaiellaceae; genus PALSA-600. The sequence continues at coordinate 119,856 of CAVUNA010000014.1, forward strand.
TCCGTCCGAGCCCGACCATGCCGAGTTGCATCTAGATGTCCTCCAGTCTGATCCGCGCGACGCGACGGCCACGCTCGGACAGCGATTCGAAGTCGCCCATCGCCTGCGCGCGGATCAGCTTCCCGAAGCCGAACGATTGGTTCGGGATGGGGATCTCGTCACCCGTCGAATCGACGACCTGCAGAAAGTTTCCCGTGTTCGGCCCGCCCTTGTGGAGCTGACCGGTGGAGTGGAGATACCGCGGCCCGAAGCCGTGCGTGACCACGCAGCCCGTCGCCTCGCGAGCCCGGTCGGCGAGCTCGGCCAGCCTGCGCTCGTTCTCCTCGGTCGGGTTCACGAAGCCGAGGATCGCGACGTAGTCACCGGCCTCCGCACCCGCGAACAGCTCTTCCGCGGAACCGACGGGATCGACCGACGGCTCGGCGCCCGAGGCGAGAATCGCCTTCGTCCTGTCCTTGGCCGCCTGCACGTCGGGTTGGTCGAAGGCGTCGATGCCGAGAATCGACCCGGCCACGGCGGTTGCGAACTCCCAGCGGAAGAACTCCTGGCCGAGCTCGTAGGGATCGCCGGCCCGCACCTCCTGCGCCTGCCGGTCAGGCCCGGGCTCGGTCTCGCCGGGGCACGGAACGAGCCCCCTGCCCTGCTTCCCGGTCGACTCGGCGATCAACTGCTCGACCCAGAGACCGAAGCCGCCCGGCGTCGGGTTGATCAGCACCTTGTCGCGACCTTCGCGCCAGTTCTCGCCGAGCGAGACGCCGAGGTCGAGGCCGGGATTGCCCTCGGTGAACGTGCACGCCTCGACCATCTCACGCGCGCGGAGCAGGAACCGTCCCACGTCGATGTCCATCAACGCAGCTGGGACCATCCCGAACGGCGACAGCGCGGAGTACCGGCCGCCGATCGACGGAACGCCGGCGAACGTCGCCGCGAAGCCGCGCTCGGCCGCGAGCCGATCGAGCTCCGAGCCCGGATCGGTGACGGCGGCGAAGTTGGCACCGTCTGGGTTGAGCGACCAGAAGTGATCGGTGTGCGAGCGGGTCTCGAGCGTCGAGCCGGACTTCGACGAGCTGAGGAAGAGCGTGCGGCGAACGTCGATCTTGGCTTCGAGGTCGCGGATCGCCTGCGGATGGGTGGTGTCGAGCACGTGAAACGTGTCGACGCCGAACGTGCGGCGGAGCACTTCCGGCGCGAGCGACGAACCGCCCATCCCGAGCAGCACGACGTTGTCGAACCGCCCGTCGATGCTTTCGAGGAACTGCTCGAGCAGCTCGACGTCCTCCGCCATCCGGGTCGGTTCGTCGAGCCAGCCGAGCCACCCGGCCTCGTCGGTCCCGGTCCACAGCGACGCGTCGTGCTCCCAGATCCGCCCGACGATCTCCGCGCTCATGCAGCCTGAAGCGCGCCCCGCTTGGCACGGATGCTGTCCAGGATCTGGTCGAACGAGTCGATGAACTTCTGCACGCCTTCGGCCTCGACCGTCGCCGTCACGTCGTCGTAGTCGACACCCGCGGCGGCGAGGTCGGCGAAGAGCTGCCGCGCCTCGTCGACTCCGTCGAGGACCGTGTCGCCCGGAACCCGGCCGTGGTCCTGGAATGCCTCGATCGTCTCGAGCGGCATCGTGTTCACCGTGTCGGGCCCGATCAGATCCTCGACGTACATGACGTCGTTGTAGGCAGGGTTCTTGGTCGAGGTCGACGCCCACAGGCAGCGCTGCGGACGGGCGCCCTTGCCGGCAAGGAAGTCCCATCTCGAGCCCGAGAACGCCTGCAGATAGTGCTGATAGGCCAGCCTGGCGTTGGCGACGGCCAGCTTGCCTTCGAGGTCCTTTCGTCCGAGTGCCTCGAGCCGTTTGTCGGCCTCCGTGTCGACCCGCGAGACGAAGAACGACGCCACCGAGACGACCGGCGATGGATCTCCGCCTCCGGCGACGAGCCGCTCGAGGCCGCGCAGGTAGGCCTCGACCACAGCCTTGTAGCGCTGGAGCGAGAAGATCAACGTGATGTTGATCGGCGTCCCATGCGCGATGCAGTCCTCGATCGCCGGCAGCCCGGCCTCGGTCGCCGGGATCTTGACGAAGAGGTTCGGGCGGGCGACCTCAGCGGCGATCCACCGGGCCTGTTCGAACGATTTCCGAGTGTCGTACGCGATGCCGGGCTCGACCTCCATCGAGACGAACCCGTCGATGCCGCCGCTCGAGTCGTACGCCGGCCGGAGAACGTCACAGGCATCGCGGATGTCGTCCAGCGCCAGCGCGAAGAACGCCGCCTTCGGGTCGTCGCCCAAATCGAGCAACTCCTTCAGCTGGGCGTCGTACGCATCGCCCTCGGCGAGAGCCTTCTGAAAGATCGTCGGATTCGACGTGACGCCGGTCACCGCGTCCTCGTCCATCATCCGCTTCAGGCCGCCGGAGTGGATGAGATCGCGCGAGAGCGTGTCGAACCACACCGCCTGACCACGCTCGGTCAGCTCATGAAGATGTGACTTGGCCACCTTTCATCTCCTTTTCCATCGCGGCGACCTTTTCGAGGCGTTCGACGTAGCGGTCGCCGCCGTTGAACTTCGCGCCGAGGAACAACGTCACGAGCTCGGAGGCGAGCGATGGTCCCACCACCTCGGAGCCGAGACAGAGAACATTCATGTCGTCGTGCTCGACACCCTGATGCGCGCTGTAGCCGTCGTGGCAAATTGCAGCGCGAATGCCGATGAGCTTGCATGCCGCTACCGCGGCACCGACTCCGGAGCCGCAGACGAGCACCGCACGCTCGGCGTCACCGCGCTGAATCGCCTCACCCACCTCACGCGCCTTGTCCGGATAGTCGATCCGAACCGCGTCCGTGTCGGTACCGAGGTCGAGGACGTCGTGGTCCTCGAGCGCGCCCAGGACTGCTTCGCGGAGGTGCACACCGCGGTGATCGAACGCGACCGCGACCCGCACTACGCCACCCGCTGGAGGAGCGCTGAGGCGCGCGCGACGACGTTGTCGACGTTGAAGCCGAACTCCGAGAGAACCGTCGGTCCGGGCGCGGAGGCACCGAAGTGCTCGATCGAGACCGAACCACCGTGATCGCCGACCCACTCGCGCCAGCCGAGTGCCACCCCGGCCTCGATCGAGAGCCGCGCGGTGACGTCGGGGGGAAGCACCTCGTCGCGGTACTCGGCGGTCTGCTCGGCGAACAGCTCCCAGCACGGCATCGAGACGACACGTACGCCGGTGCCGTCTTCCGCGAGCTTTCGGCCCGCATCGAGCGCGAGCGAGAGCTCGCTGCCGGTCGCGATCAGGATCAACTCCGGCGAGTCGCTCGATTCCCACAGCGTGTACGCACCGCGCTCGAGCCCGGAGGCGGGCGCGAGGTCCGAGCGGTCGAGCGTCGGAACCTTCTGCCGCGAGAGCGACAGGCCTACCGGGCCGTCGGTCCTCTCGAGCGCGACCTTCCAGGCGTGCGCGGTCTCGTTGGCGTCGCCGGGGCGGATGAACCAGAGGTTCGGGATCGCGCGCAGCGCTGCGTACGTCTCCACCGGCTGGTGCGTCGGGCCGTCCTCGCCGAGACCGACGGAATCGTGCGTCCAGGCCCACACGACCGGCAGCCCCATCAACGCCGCCAGCCGCACCGACGGGCGCATGTAGTCGCTGAACATCAGGAAGGTCGACCCGTACGGGGAGACGCAGCCGCCGTGGACGGCGATCCCGTTGACGATCGCGCCCATCGCGTGCTCGCGGATGCCGAACGCGATGTTGCGGCCGGCCCACCGGGCCGAGAAGAGGCCGCCGCCAACGAGCTCGGTGTAGGTCGACTCGACGAGGTCGCCGGCGCCGCCGATCATCGTCGGAACGGCGTCGGCGAACGCCTGCATCACCTGCCGTCCGGCGGCGCGCGTGGCGAGCTCCTCACCGGGCGCGAACGTCGGCAAGGTCCACTCGCCGATCTCGCCCGCCCAGGCTGCGTCCCACTGCCGACGCTCGTGCGGGAACGCCTGCGACCACGAGGCGAACGTCGCGTCCCACTCTCTCTCGAGCTTCGTGCCGCGCTCGACTCCGTTCATGTGCGCGTACACCTCTTCGGGAACGAAGAACGACTTGTCGGGGTCCCAGCCGAGCGCCTTCTTGGTCGCCGCCACCTCGTCGGCGCCGAGCGGCGAGCCGTGGGCCTTGGCGGTGTCGACCGCGTGCGGCGCGCCGTAGGCGATGTGGCTGCGAACGATGATGATCGACGGCCTGGCGCTCTCCGCCTCTGCGGCGGCGATCGCGGCGCGCAGCGCATCGAGATCGTTCACGTCGGGGACATGCTCGACGTGCCAGCCGAGCGCGTCGAACCGCTTCGCGCGGTCCTCGGTGAACGAGATCGAGGTCGTCCCGTCGATCGTGATGTGGTTGTCGTCGTAGAAGTAGACGAGCTTGCCGAGCGCATTCGTGCCGGCCAGTGACGCGGTCTCGTACGAGACGCCCTCCATCAGGTCACCGTCCGAGCAGATCACGTAGACGCGGTGATCGACCGGCTCGTGGTGCGGACGGTTGAACGTCTGGGCCAGGAACCGCTCCGCAAAACCGAGGCCGACGCCGTTCCCGAACCCCTGCCCGAGCGGGCCGGTCGTCGTCTCGACGCCCGGGGTATGCCCCAGCTCGGGATGACCGGGGGTGGCGGATCCCCACTGCCGGAACCGCTTCAGCTGCTCCATCGGCAGGTCGTAGCCCGACAGATGCAGAGCCGAGTACTGCAGCACGCACGCATGCCCGGCGCTGAGCACGAACCGGTCGCGGTTCGGCCAGGCGGGATTCGCGGGGTTGTGCCGCATCACCTCGTGGTAGAGCAGGTAGGCCAGCGGAGCGAGCGCCATCGCGGTCCCGGGATGACCGGCGTTGGCCTGCTGCACGGCATCCATCGAGAGCGTGCGGATCGTGTCGATCGAGAGCTGTTCGATGTCCGACTGGGCCATCGGCCCCTCCTCGCGTCGTCGTCTGTTCGACCTTAGCGTCTAACCCGCGGCCGCTGCGCCGGCTCGAATCTCGTCCTTGAGCGCGTTCTCGGTGTCCTCGTCCTGTCCGGCGACGACCGCCGCGATCGTGTTACCACCCTGAAGGATCCGGTACACCGCGTCAGCTTCCAGAAAGTCGCCGTCGAGGCGCGCGCCGTCGTGTCCCGACGGGTCGCCGAACATCCTGAACGAGCGGCCGAACTCCTCGGAGAAGAACGCCGACACGATGTCGTAACGAGCCTCGTCGTCGCCGGCGAGGATGCGGCCGAGCGTCGTGCCGTGGTAGGCCGCGTTCGACCAGTGCTCGATGCGGCGGTGCCGCCGGAAGATCGGATCGAAGAACTCTGCGACGTCGCCGATCGCGTAGACCCCGGGGCGACCCGTCCGGAAGCGTTCGTCGACGACGACCCCGCTCCGCACCTCGAGACCGGCAGCACGCGCGAGCTCGACGTTCGGCTCGACGCCGATGCCCGCCACCAGGAGCTCGGCGTCCGGGATCTCCGTCGCCTCGAGCAGAAGGTCGACGCCGTGCGCGCGGTAGGTCTCGTGGAGCGCGGCCGAGAGCGGCGGCGCCTGCAGCGGGGCGAACACCATCGGCTCGCGCACGACCTGCGTCACGCTGACGCCGAGCTGGGTCAGCGAAGCGGTCACCTCGCAGCCGATGAACCCACCGCCGACGACGACGGCGGTCCGTGCCGTCTTCGCCCGACGTCGAATCTCGAGCGAGTTGTCGATCGTCCGCAGGGCGAGCGCGTCGCCGAGCGCGCGTGGCCGCGCACCGGTCGCGATCACGACCGTGTCTGCCTGCACCTCGTCGAGCGACGACACGCTCTCGCCGAGGCGCAGGTCGACGCCGTGCTCCGCATACCACTCGAGCGGATGGACGAGCGCGTCGGCCGGCTCGGCCTCGCCACGCAGGAGCCGCTTGGAGAGCGGCGGGCGATTGTACGGCCCGTGCGGATCCTGCGACCAGACGACGATCTCGTCCTCGCCGCCCTGTTCGCGGTAGCTCTCGACGCACTTCGCGGCCGCGAGGCCGCCTCCGACGATCCCGATCATCAAGCCTCCTTCACGTTGTCGAGCAGCTCGCCGACGAGACCCTGAAGGCGCTCGGCGGCCCTCCTCACGATCTCCAGGTAACGCGCCTGCTCCGGGGTCAGCGGGCCCGCACCGCCGTCCTCGAGCAGCTCGATGAAGCCCGTCATCGAGGTCAGCGGCGTCCGCAGCTCGTGGCCCAGCGCGGCCACGCGGTCGTCTCGAGCGCGCGCCTCCTCGCGCTGGCCGGTGACCTCACGGAGCGTCCAGACCCGGCCGGCGGGCTCAGCCGCCGAGACACGAAGCTGGTAGGCGCCGCCGACGGCTGCATCCTCGAACTCGACGCACCCGGCATCGGCGCGAAGCTGCTCGACGGCGGCCGTGAACGCGTAGGGCTCATTCATCCGGTCGGCGAGCTCGAGGAGGCGATCCACGAACACGTCCTCGAGGCCGAGCCCCAACGCAGCTGCGGAGCGGCGAAAGGGCCGACTCGCGAACAGGATCTGCCCGTCGGCGTCCACGAACAGGATGCCGTCGGGTGTCTCGTCGAGCAGCGCAAGCAGGGCGTCGGCCTCGGTCGTCGGGCGCACGTCCGGATACTTTCACCAACGTGGCCGTCCTGATCGCATCTGCGTTGCGCAAGGAGCTCTCCGGCGAGCCGCTCTTCGACGGCGTCTCGTTCAAGCTCGAGCGGCGCGACCGCCTGGCGCTCGCCGGTCCGAACGGGGCCGGGAAGACGACGCTGCTCCGTGCGATCGCCGGCGAGACCTCGCTCCAGGGAGGCGAGCTCGCTTTCGAGAAGGGCACGCGGATCGCGCTCCACGACCAGCGCCCGCCTGCGCTCAGCCGCGTGCCTCTGCGCGACTACGTGCTCGCGGGCACCGCCGACCTCGCCGCCGTCGAGGAGGAGTTGCATGCCCTCGAGGACGGGATGGCCGACGGCACACACGATGCCGCGACGCTCCGCCGCTATGCCGAGGCCCAGGCGCGCCTCGAGCATGCCGGCGGCTACGACTGGCGCGACCGGGCGGCGGCAGTCGTGCGCGGTCTCGGTTTTACCGACGCCGATCTCGACCGGCCGCTGCACAGCTTCTCGGGCGGCGAGTTGACGAGAGCGTCGCTCGCGCGCTCACTTGCCGCGCAACCCGACCTGCTGCTGCTCGACGAGCCGACGAACCACCTCGACATCGAATCGCTCGAGTGGCTCGAGCAGATGCTGAGGACGATCGACGCGGCGGTCATCCTCGTCGCCCACGATCGGTGGTTCCTCGAGGCGGTCACGACGGCGGTGCTGGAGCTCGACCGCGGACGCTCGACGTTCTTCCCCGGCGCCTGGCACGTCTGGCGGCTCGAGCAGGCGGCCCGCGCGATCCACCTGCAGAAGCAGGCCGAACGCCAGGCGGAGCAGATCGCACGGCTCGAGCGATTCGTGGAGCGGTTCCGCTACAAGGCCTCGAAGGCCCGGCAGGCGCAATCGAAGCTCAAGCAGATCGACCGCATCAAGGCCGACCGTATCGAAGCGCCCGATGCGCGCCGGCGCACGCTCGGATTCGAGTTTCTGAAGCCGCCGCGGTCCGGCCGCGACGTCGTGGTCGCGGAGAGCCTGGTCATCGTCGCGGGTGACAAGCCGCTGCTCGACGGTGCGAGCTTCGCAATCGAACGCGGCGAGCACGTCGCGCTCGTCGGCCCGAACGGCTCGGGCAAGACCACCCTGCTGGAGACGATCCTCGGCCGCAGAGAGCCGGCTTCGGGGCGGGTGCGGCTCGGCCACGGCGTCGTCCCGGCGTACTTCTCCCAGCACGAGGCCGAGCTGGACGAGCGCGGATCGGTGCTCGAGGCGGCGATCGCCGGCACCGGCCTCCGTCGCCCCGAGGCGCAGGCGCTGCTCGGCCGCTTTCTGTTCTCGGGCTGGGACGAGCACGAGAAGCCCGTGGTCGCGCTCTCGGGAGGCGAGCGGCGGCGGCTCGGACTGGCGATCGTCGTGGCCTCCGGCGCAAACTTCCTCGTCCTCGACGAGCCGACGAACCACCTCGATCTCGAATCGCGCGAGTCGCTCGAAGCCGCGCTCGAGGCGTTCCCGGGGACGGTGCTGCTCGTGTCGCACGACCGGGCCCTGCTCGACGCCGTCGCGGAGCGGCTGCTCTCGGTCGAGGAGCGGCGGATCGTCTCGTACCCCGGAGGCTTCGCCGACTACGCGCGCGCACAGGCCGGCGAACCACCGCCGGCACCCGAGCCGACGCCGAAGCCGCGACGCGAGCGGCCCGCACGCCCGCCCAGGCCGCAGCCCACCCCGCTCGAGCTCGTCGAGGCCGAAGTCGCACGTGCGGAGGCGCGGATCGGCGAGCTGGAGAGGAAGCTCGCGGTCGACTGGACGGACGTCGACCTCCTCACCGCCCACCGCGAGGCCCGCGCCGACCTCGAGGCGCTGCTCAGGCGGTGGGAAGCGCTGTTCGAAGAGAGCGGATCGAATGCTCGCTGATCGGATCGAGCACGAGAATCGCCTCGTCAACCCCGGCTTCGTCGAACTCGCCGAGCAGCGGCGCCAGCTGATTGTCGAGTATCGGCGGTGACGCCGCGTCCGTGCCGCGCTCGCCGCCGCCCCCTTCGACCTCGACGAGCAGGCACACGCTGCGAACCAGCGTGCGCGGATCGCGGCCGGCCCGGTGGCACGCATCGTCGATGCGCTGGTTGAGGGTGACGAAGCCCTCGGGTTGATTGCCGAAGCGGTTGAACCACGTGTTCCACGCCTCGACGTGTGGCAGGGTCGCCGCGAGCAGCCGCGCGCCGTCACCGCCGACCATCAGCGGCGGGCGCCGAACAGGCGGTGGGAGGAGCAATGCGTCGTCGACCTCGTGATACCGGCCGCGAAGCGTGACCCGCTCGCCGGCGAGCAGGCGCCGCACGATCTCGAACGCCTCTTCGAAGCGCGAGACCCGATGGTCGAAGGGGAGGCCGAACGCGCGAAACTCGTCCTCGTTCCACCCGGCACCGACCGCCATCCGGAGCCGACCTGCACTCAGCTCGTCGACCGCGGCCGCCGCGCGCGCGAGCAGACCGGGTTCGCGAAAGGCGGTGCAGGCGACCAGCGGCCCGAGCTCGACGCGCTCGGTGACCAGCGCCAGCCCGGCGAGCAGCGTCCAGCAGTCCCACGGCGCCCGCTCGGGCCGGACGTCGCCGCGGTAGAGCAGGTGGTCGCCGACCCAGATCGAGTCGAAGCCGGTCTCCTCCGCCGCGCGGGCGAGCTGGGCGTATTCCGGCCAGCGCACCTCGCGCTCCACTTCGGGCAGCTGGACGCCGACCTTCATGCCCAGAACTCGGCGAAGGCGTCCGGGTCGGTCGGCAACGCGGTCACATCGGTCCAGATGCCGCTCGTGTGCGCGATCAGGAGCACCTGGTCGATGTCGAGGCTCCGGCCCAGTCGGGCGCCGCGCGCTCGATACACGGCGACTGCGTGCTCGTCGTCGGCGACCGCCCACCGGAGCTCACTCAGGTACGTGCCGTCGGTGAGCCGGCGGGTCTCGCGGAAGAGCTCGAAGATGCGCTCGCGCCCGCGGTACTCCTGGGCGACCGAGACCGAGCCGGGGACGCGCCAGACGGCGTCGGGGTCGATCACCTCGAACAGCGCGCGCGGATCGCCGCCGCCGAACGCGGCGAAGACCCGATGGATGCCGTCGAGCGGGTCTATCGCTCGAGCGGGGCCATCGTCAGACCGTAGCCCTCGAGTTGCGTGTGGTACAGCTCGGCGAGCTCGCGATGTCCCGACCACACGATCGCCTGTCCCGTCGAGTGGATCCGATTCGCGATCGCCATCCCACGGTCGTAGTCGACCCCCGGAATGACCTGCGCGAGCGCGAAGGCGACGCCCTCGAAGGTGTTGTGGTCGTCGTTCAGCACGATCACGCGCCATGCACCTCCGAGCCTCGACCCATCCGACCGGCGCGTGCGCTCACGAGGTGGGGTGATCGTGTGCGTCAACGTACCTCGAATGTAGCGATCACGGCCTCCGCGATCATGCGCAGCGGCCGACCGGTGGCCTGGCTCGCGCTGCGGAGGCGGGCGAACGCAACGTCCTCGGTGAGCCCTTCCTTCTCCATCAGGAGGCCCTTCGCGCGCTCGATCACCTTCCGGGCGGCGAGCGCGTCCGCCAGCGACTCGGCCTGGCGGCGAACCTCCGCCAGCTCGGCATGCCGCGCCTGGGCGGCGGCGATCGCCGGGACGAGGTCCTGCTCGCGGAAGGGCTTGACGAGGTAGCCGAAGACACCCGCCTCGACCGCGCGGCCGACGAGCTCGTCCTGGCCGTACGCGGTGAGCATCACGATCGGGATCGCCTGGTCGGCAAGGATCCGCCGCGCCGCCTCGATTCCGTCGAGGCGCGGCATCTTGACGTCGAGCACGGCCAGCTCGGGCGAGTGCTCGCGGGCGAGAGCGACCGCCTCCTCGCCGTCGCGAGCTTCGGCGACGACCTCGTGACCTGCCCGTTCGAGCAGGTCACGAAGGTCGAGCCGGATGATCGTCTCGTCCTCCGCGATCAGGATCCGCACGGCCGTAGGTTCGCAGGTGTTTCGCCCCGTCGGGCGACGGTCGGCCCTCGCGTCACGATCACGTCACACGCCAGGCCCGGCGCGGACGCGGCCGGGAGCGACAGGTCCGGCGGCAGCCGCCCTTGCGAAACGGTGGCAAAGGAGGGCCGAGAGCGAGACGTTCGCTGCACAGGGGTCTCGGGGGACGTACGCTCGGCACGGGTCGCCGCAGCTCGCCACGGGAGCCCGGCTGCGACTCGTGGTCGCGACTGCGGCGGGGCGATTCGGTCGGCCGCGCCCGCAGCCGGACGGTTGTGGTCAGCCGCTCGTCCGGGCGTGGAAGCTGACCGATCCCCTCGGCGTCGACCATGTCATCACCTCGGCCTCGAGCCGGCCCGCCTGCACCGACGGATCCAGTGCCGTGAGCGCCCGCGCCTCCTCGACGGTGGTCGCGAAGAAGCAGAGCCCGCGCAGCGACTCGTCCGGCTGCTCCGAGAACGGCCCGGCAGCGACGAGCTTCCCGGCCTCGGCCAACCGGTCGAGATACGCAAGATGCCGCTCCTGGAGTGCCTCCAGCCCACCCTCCGGGAGCTGCGGCGCGCCGGCCGGACGCCGCAGCAGCACGAACGCGTACGACTCGAGCTCCCTCAACTACGCGCCGCCTTGACGTCGAGCGTCTGCGCGAGCATCCAGGGCGTGCCGTCGGGGTCGTAGAAGGTCGAGAGCCTGACCATCCCCGGGACCTCGTGCCAGTCCTCGACGTTCACGTCCCGTTCGCGGAGGTGCGCGATCGCAGCATCGATGTCATGCACGCCGAACGTCGGCGTCACGTTTCCCTTCTCCACCGTCTCGGTCTGGCCGAGCCCGACGTTGAACGAGAACGGCGTCCGCAGCTCGCACCAGCCGTACTCGGCGAGCTCGTACTCGAGCTCGAAACCGAGGACGTCCCGGTACCAGGCGAGCGAACGGTCGTAATCGCTCACACCGACCGAGATCACGCAATTCGAGGGGTTGTAGTCGATCGCCATCAGCGACTCCTCCCTGGTGGTTGCCATCGTCACCCGTTTTTATACTTACTAGACTTCCGTGTCAACCGAGGACCTGATCGAGCTCTTCCACCACCGGTGGGCGCCCCCCGCACTGGCGCTGCTCGGAGAGCGAGGGGGAGCGCGATTCGTCGAGCTGCAGCGGCGCCTCGGTGTCGGCCGGGAATCGCTTCGCCGCGCACTCGACCGGCTGGTCGAGCTCGGGTACGTCACCCGCAACCCCGGTGACGGCCATCCGCTGCGGCCGGAGTACGTCCTCGCCGCGCGCGGGCGGCCCGCGGCACGGCTTGCGCTCCGCGTCCTCCACGCCGGTGACCCCGAGACGCTCCTGCACAAGTGGTCGGTGCCGGTCCTGGCGGAGCTCGTCGACGAGCGCCGGTTCTCGGAGCTTCGAGCGGCGCTGCCGGGCGTCACGCCGCGCGCGCTCGCGCTGGCGCTGCAGGAGCTCGAGTCCGCACAGCTGATCCGGCGCGAAGTTCGCGCGACCCGGCCGCCCTCGACCGCGTACCGCCCGACGGCTGCCGGGCGACGCGTGCAGCGCGCCCTCGACTGAGCTTCGCCTACGCCGGGAAGACGACCGAGGCCAGCGTGCCGGCGCCGTCCGAGCGAAGGTCGAGCGTGCCGCGAAGCTCGTCCCGCACGAGCGCACTGACGATCGAGAGCCCGGTGCCGACAGGCACGCCGTCGACACTGCCGGTGCCGTTGTCGGCGATGGCGAGCTCGACGTCGGCGCCGCGCCGCTGCAGCTCGACCCGCACCCGGTTGCCGCCGTGCTCGAGAGCATTCTGCAGGAGCTCGGCGAACACCAGCGCGAGCGCGGTGGCCCGGGCTCCGGGCAGCTCGACCGGCTCGAGCTCCGCCGTCACCTCCTTGCCGCCGCCGACCCCCTGGATCAGCATCGCGCGGAGGCGGTCGAAGAGATCGGCGAGATCGACCTCTTCGTCGCGCCGCTCCGTGAGCAGCTCGTGGACCGCCGCGATCGCGAGGATCCTGTTGACCGAGTGCTCGAGGGCCTCCCGTGGATCCGAAGCCTCGGCAGCACGCGCCTGCAACCGGAGCAGCGACGCCACGGTCTGCAGGTTGTTCTTCACCCGGTGGTGAATCTCCTGGGCCAGCACGCCCCGCAGGACCGCGCGCCCGTGCTCGAGTGCGACCGCCGCGTGCGTCGCGATCGACGCGAGCAGCTCGCGGTCTGCCGGGGAGAAGGGCGTCTCCCGGTCGGCGACGAGCTCACCGATCTGCCGGCTGCGCCAGCGCAACGGCTGGCGGATCGCGTGCGTGCTCGCCACGCCTTCCGGCCAGGCGATCCGGCCGTCGTCGAGCACGAGTGCTGCGCCCGTCGCGTGCAGGGCGTCCATCGTCGTCTTGACGATCGCCTCGAGCGACTCCTCGAGATACAGCGAATTCGACACGGCCTCCGAGATCCGTGCCAGCGCCTCGAGCTCATGGACACGCCGCTGGGCCTCGGCGTAGAGCTTCGCGTGCTCGATCGACTGCGCCACCTGTGCCGCAATCGCCAGCAACAGCTCGACCTCGTCGTCGACGAACGCCCGCGCCTCGCGCGTGCGCACGTTGAGCGCGCCTTCCAGGGTGCCGTCGCGCGTCAGGATCGGGACGGCGAGGATCGACTCGTACTCGTCCTCGGGGAGATTCGGGAAGTGCTTGAACCGCGGATCGAGGTGCGCCTGCAGCTCGATCATCACCGGCGCGCGGGCCGCAGCCGCCGAGCCCGTGATGCCTTCGCCGGGCCGCATGCGCGGACGACGCGTCAGCTCGTCGATCGGAGGGCCGTGCGTGGCCCGGAGCACGAGCTCGTCGGCATGCTCGTCGTACAGGTAGACGAAGCACGCGTCCGCCTCGAGTGAGGCGGCGACATTGGTCGCGACCTGGGACAGCACCTCCTGCAGATCGAGCGTCGAGTTGACCGCCTCGATCGTGTCGGTCAGGAGCTTCAGGTGACGATCACGCGTCTCCACGGCGTCAGACTAGGCTCTCCCCGTGACCACGGCGCAGTGGCTCCTGACGTTCCACATCACAGGAGCGTTCTTCCTCGTGGGCGGGTCTGTCGCAGCCGGCGTGTTGAACGTCCTCTCGCAGCGTGCGGAGCGGCCCAGCGAGACGGCGCTCTTCCTGCGGCTCATTCGCACCGTCCTGCCCGTGATCGCGATCGGGTCGTTCGCGACGCTCATCTTCGGCCTCTGGCTCGTGCACGAGCTGCACTTCGAGTTCTGGAGCTTCTGGATCGTCGCGGCGATCGTCCTGTGGCTGCTCTCGGGTGCGCTCGGCGGCGCCGGTGGCAAGCATCAGGAGCGCGCGCGGAAGGTCGCCGAGCGCCTCGCCGCAGCCGGAGACACCGGTGACGACGAACTGCGCGCGATCCTCCGCGATCCGCGCGGGAACGCGATGTCCTGGCTCGCCGGTCTCGCGACGCTGCTCCTGCTCGTCGACATGATCTGGAAACCGGGCCTGTGATCGCCTACAGCCGCCCGTTTCTGCCCCTCTTCCTGCACGTCCTCGGGGCGATGACCCTCGTCGGCGCCCTGCTCGCGGTGCTCGTGCTGACGGTCGCCGCCTGGCGGCGCCCGGAGGTGGCGGCGCTGCGGCGGGCTGCGTTCGGCACGCTCCTGATCGTCGCGCTCCCGGCCTGGGTCGTGATGCGGGTCGGAGCGCAATGGATCTACTCGAAGGAGTTCGGCTCGTCGGGGGGCAACGACCCGACCTGGATCGACATCGGCTTCGCCGTCGCAGACACGGGACTGCTCTTCCTGCTCGTCACCTCGGGAATCGCGTTCTGGTGGAACCGCACTGGCGCGACCGTGGCCGGGCGCCTGGTGGGCGGCCTCTCGGGCCTCTACCTCGCCCTCCTGGCCGTCGCCTGGCTCGCCATGTCCGGCAAGTGGTCCTGAACCACTTACAGAACCTTTACGGTCGGGGAGGGAGTTTCCTCGTAAACGGGGAATAGCGTCACCAGCAGTGAGTGCGCTCGCCGTCGATCTTCGCCGCACCGCAGGATTCCTCGTCGCCGACGCCCGGGGCCGGATCGTCGGCAGGGTCGAGTGCCCGATGTACGGGACATCGCCCGAGGAGCCCGACGCGCTGTCGGTTCGCTCCGGCTGGCTGGCCCGCCGGCGCCGCCTCGTTCCGGCCGAGTCGATCGAGCAGATCGACGACAGCTCGCGGGTGATCGGCCTCCGGGTCGAGCGCGAGTCGATCCGCACCTTCCTGTAAAAGACCACAGCCTTTAAAGACCACAGGGCGCCGAAGAACGACGCCCCGCGATCTGCCGCCAGCAGCGCGGCGGGTCAAACCGCGCTGGGTCTTTCGAGCGTAGCGCCTGGCCCCTGCTCCGCCAAGCCGGGACCGGGGCTAGGGTTTTCCCCGATCGGCGCTACAGCACCCCCAGGTACCGGTCGAGCTCCCACTGGGTGAGCTGGACCCGGTACTCGTCCCACTCCTTCCGCTTCAACCTCACGTAGTTGTCGAAGATGTGGGCGCCGAACGCGCGACGCATCAGCTCCGACGAGGCAAACTCGTCGATCGCCTCGCCGAGCGTCTCCGGCAGTGACACGATCCCGCGCTCGCGCCGCTGCTCGGCGGTCAGGTGGTAGAGGTTCGTCTCCATCGGGTCCTCGAGCTCGTAGCCCTTCTCGATCCCCTCGAGGCCGGCGTGCAGGAGCGCCGCGAACGTCAGATACGGGTTGCAAGCGGGGTCGGGGCAGCGGATCTCCGCCCGGGTCGCCTGCTCGGAGCCCGGCTTGTACAGCGGGATCCGGATCAGCGCCGAGCGGTTGCGCTGCGACCACGCCACGTAGACCGGGGCCTCGTAGCCCGGCACCAGGCGCTTGTACGAGTTGACCCACTGGGCGAACACGGCGGAGATCTCACGTGCATGGCGCAGCAGCCCCGCAATGAACTGCTTGCCGGTCGCGGAGAGGTGGTAGCCGTCGTCCTCGGCGAAGAACTGGTTCCGCCCCTCGGTGAACAGCGACATGTGCGTGTGCATGCCCGAGCCGTTCTCGCCGAACAGCGGCTTCGGCATGAAGGTCGCGTAGACACCGTTCTTGGCCGCAACCTCCTTGACGATCAGCCGGTATGTCAGTGTCTGGTCGGCCATGTCGAGCGCCGAGGCATAGCGCATGTCGATCTCGTGCTGTGACGGTGCAACCTCGTGGTGGTGGTACTCGATCCCGATGCCCATCTCCTCGAGCGCCCGGATCGTCTCGTTGCGCAGCTCGGTGGCGGCATCGAGCGCCGTCATCGCGAAGTACCCGCCCTCGTCGAGCGTCTCGGTGCCGTGCTTGTCGCGGAAGAGGAAGTACTCGAGCTCGGGGCCGACGTTGAACGTGTCGAACCCCATCGACTGCATCCGCTCGACCGCCCGTCGGAGCACGTACCGTGGATCACCCTCGTACGGCTCTCCGTCCGGCGTGACGACGTCGCAGATCATCCGCGCCACGCGGGCCTCGCCCGGCCGCGCGGGCAACAGCCGGTAGGTCGCCGGATCGGGGATCGCGACCATGTCCGACTCCTCGATCGCGTTGAAGCCCGTGATCGACGACCCGTCGAAGCCCATCCCGTCGTTGAGCGCGTCCTCCATCTCGGAGGGGGTGATCGCGAAGCTCTTCAGGTGCCCCTCGATGTCGGAGAACCAGAAGAGGACGTTCTCGACGCCCTGCTTCGACACGTCGTCGAGCACCGACTTCCGGGCCGCCGGATCGGACGTCGCCCGGAACTTGCTCTCGATCATCGCCATTTTGCTCTAGCTCCTCTCCTCGAATGGAGGCCGCTACGCCGCTGCCGCCGCCAAGGGCTCGGAGGCCTCGACGCCGCCGGTCGGCACCTCCCGGATCGTCTGCACGATACGCCCTGTGATCTCGTAGGGATCCGCGAGCGAGTTGGGGCGCCGGTCCTCCAGGTATCCGCGGTGGCCGTTCTCGATGAAGCTGTGCGGCACGCGAACCGACGCTCCCCGGTCGGCGACGCCGTGGTTGAACTTGTCGATCGCCTGCGTCTCGTGAAGCCCGGTGAGGCGCATGTGGTTGTCAGGCCCGTACACCGCGATGTGAGCGTCCTTGTGCTCGTCGAACGCGGCCATCAGCGCCAGGAAGTACTCCTCCCCGCCGACCTCACGGAGGTGCTTCGACGAGAAGTTCGTGTGCAGCCCCGATCCGTTCCAGTCGAGCTCGATCCCGAGCGGCTTCGGATGGAAGTTGACATCCACCCCGTACCGCTCGCAGAGGCGCAGGAGCAGGTAGCGCGCGATCCACAGCTCGTCGGCGGCCCGCTTCGAGCCCTTGCCGAAGATCTGGAACTCCCACTGTCCCTTCGCAACCTCGGCGTTGACGCCCTCGTGGCTCAGACCCGCGTCGATGCAGAGGTCGATGTGCGCGTCGACGATCTCGCGCGCGACCGCGCCGACGTTCTTGAAGCCGACGCCGGTGTAGTACTCGCCCTGGGGCAGCGGGAAGCCCTCGTCCGGGAACCCGAGCGGCCGGCCGTCGCGGTAGAGGAAGTACTCCTGCTCGAAGCCGAACCAGGTGTCGGGGTCGTCAGGGATGGTGGCTCGGCTGTTGCTCGGGTGCGGGCTCCCGTCGGGCAGGAGCACCTCGCACATGACGAGCGCACCGTTTCGCCGGGCCGGGTCGGGGAAAATGGCGACCGGCTGCAGGAGGCAGTCCGAGTTGCTGCCTTCCGCCTGGCGGGTCGAGCTGCCGTCGAATCCCCAGACGGGGATCTCGTCGAGGGCCGGAAATGCGTCGAAGGCCTTGATCTTCGTCTTGCTGCGCAGGTTCGGCGTCGGCTCGTACCCGTCGAGCCAGATGTACTCCAGCTTGTACTTGGTCACCTGATCTCTCCCGTGTCGTGATCGATTTCCGCTCCAGAACGACAAAAGGCCCAAGGACTCTCGGAGTCCTCAGGCCTCATCGCCCAGCACCGCCCATCGGGGCGGCACGCCCTCAACGTAGCGGCGACGGCGGCCGGCCGTCAAGAGGATCGGAGAAGGCGGCCCTGCATCGTCAGCACCTTCGACATGTTCCGGTACCCCAGGCTGTGGTTGAGCGCCTGCATGCCCTCGTTCTCTTTCTGCGTCCAGGTGACGAGCTCGAGCACTCCGGTCAGCGAAGCCCAGTGCAGCTGAGCCTGCTTGAGCGAACGTCCGATCCCGCGGCCCCGCCGGTCGCGGCGGACGGCGGTGAGGCCGTGCTCGGCGGTGGCGGGGCCGTTCGCGTGCTCGATCAGCCCTGCGTAGCCGACGATCTCCTCCTCCTCGACCGCCACGAACGACCCGTCCGGACGCGTCGCCTCTTCCCGCAGCCACGTGTCGAGCCGATACGTGACCGGCCCCGGGAGCGGCATGTCCTCGTAGCCCTCGAGCGCGACCGCGTCCCAGGCTGCCTGCAACAGCTCCTCACGGCGGCCGGTGAGCGAGACGAGCTCGATGCCCGCGGGCGGGTCCGGTGCCGGTTCCACCGTTGCCACCGAGCGGAGTTGCTCCAGCTGGTAGTCGCTCTCCTCGAGCCCGAAGGCGTGCGCGAACGCGATCGCTCCCTCGTCTGCAGCGTCGACGAACGCATTCACGCCGTCCCGTCCGAGCGCGCGTCCATGGTCGGCGAGCGCCAGAGCGAGCGCCGTGCCCACACCCCGCCGCCGGTACGGCTCGAGCACGCGGGCGGCGCAGAAGGCGCGCCCGCCGAAGCTCGAGCGCGCGGCGATACCGCAGCCGGCGTCGACCCCGTCGAGCGACGCGAGCAGCAGCAGGCGATCCGGCTCGGCCGTCTTTCGTAGCTGGTCGGCCGTAGCCGGCTCGTTCGGCACCACGGTGCTCTTGATCCGAGCCCACAGCTCCAGGTCGGCCGGCGACTCGGCGAGACGCAGCTCGATCATCCCGACCGCTTCAGCTTGCCGTTCCGTTTCGCGTACCGCTCACCGGACCGGAAGACGGCAAGCCCGAGCGGGATCGAAACCGCACCGATCAGGAGCAGCGGCCAGACGTCGGCCCAGGCGAGCCCGGCGCCGTCGATGATCGACGCCCGGACGCCTCTCAGCGCGTACGTCGCAGGCGAGATCTTCGAGATCCACTGCATCCACTCCGGCAGGACGCTCACGGGGTAGTAGACACCCGAGACGACGAGCATCAGCCCCTGTGCGACGAACCCGAGCTGCGTCCCCTTCTCCGGCGAGATCAACGGCAGGACGGCAGTCATCATCCCGACCCCGATGAACGAGACCGATGCGATCGCAAGCAGGGCGATCGAGGCTGCGTAGTTTGCGTCCGGCACGTGGATGCCGATGAACGCCACCACGGCCACGAACACCGCGGCCGCGCGGACGAACCCGTACATCACCGCATAGAGGCCCATCCCGATCAGGTGGACCGGGCGCGACAGCGGCGCCATGAACGTGTACTCGATCGTCCCTTCCCAGCGCTCCCACGCGACGGTCTCGGTGACGATCTCGAAGATGATCCCGAGGTACGCCCAGATGACCCCGCCGACGAGAAGCTGCGTCGCGAGCAGGTTCTGCTCGGCCGGTGGGACGCCGACACCACGCGCGATGAAGACGATCGTCAGCGTGTTCGCGATCGTCCAGACCAGGAACGCGAGATCCCAGAGCAGGTACCGCTTGGTCAGGTACAGGTTGCGCTCGACGACGCCGTAGAGCCCGACGAGCTCGTCGCGGAGCACGCGCCGGCGGCTGAAGGTCAGTTCTGCGGATGCCATTACGCGAACACCTCCCTCTCCTCGTCCTCTTCCGACTTCTCGTCCTCGAACTCGCGGCCGGTGGCGACGAAGAACGCCTCCTCGATCGTCTCGACGCCGAAACGCGCCTTGACGTCCGCAGCCGGTTCGAGGAACAGCAACTCGCCACGGTCGAGCAAGCCGATCCGGTCGGCAAGCTCCTCGGCCTCTTTCATGTCGTGCGTGCAGAGCAGGATGGTCGAGTCGTGACGCTCCCGGATCTCGCGGATGAACGCCTGCACCTCCGCCCGTGAACGCGGGTCGAGCCCCGTCGTCGGCTCGTCCAGCAGCAGCAGCACCGGGGACGTGAGCAACGCGCGCGCCAGCGCGACCTTCTGCTGCATTCCCCGGGAGAGGTTCTCCATCGCCTCGCCGCGACGGTCGGGCGGGAAGCCCACCCGCTCGAGGATCTCCGGGATCTGCACGTGTGTCTGCCTCGGCGTCATCCCGTAGAACCGCGCCGCGTACGCGAGGTTCTCGGCTGCGCTCATCTTCTTGAAAAAGCTCGCCTCGACCGAGACGCGATTGACCAGCCGCCGCACCGCACGCTCGTCGGCGAAGACGTCGTGGTCGAAGATCCTCGCCGCACCGCCGTCGGGCAGGAGCAGCGTGGACAGCAGACGGACGAGCGTCGACTTGCCCGAGCCGTTCTGCCCGAGGATCGCAACGCACTCGCCGCGCTCCATCGAGAACGTGACGCCGTCCAGCGCGACGCGGCGATGACGCCGGCCGAAGACGCCCTTCCTACGGGTGAAGACCTTCCGAAGGTCCGTGACGACGACTGCCTGGTCCTGCACTCATGCTCCTTGGATCGCGTAAAAAGAGAACCGAACGAAGACGTACCTCGACCGCGGTCAGCGGCGAGGCGTCACGTCTGCGTTGGCGATCCCGAACATGTCGCAGTCCACGATAAGCGACACCCGTGTGATGCGCAAGCGAACTTTTGCCGCTCTAACCGAGGGCGCGGCGACGTGCCGCTTCGATCACGACCGCGGCCTCGGCGCGGTCGCCGAAGCCTCGCGTCTCGGTGTGCTTCTTGTCCTCGAGATCCTTGTAGACCTGGAAGAAGTGCTCGATCTCGTTGCGCAGCTGCTTCGGAACGTCGTCGATGTCGGAGATCACGCTCCACTGCGGATCGTGCAGCGGCACGCAGATCAACTTTTCGTCTTCGCCCTTCTCGTCGGCCATGTGGAACACGCCCACGACGCGGACGCGGATCCGGCAACCGGGGAACGTCGGCTCACCCACGAGCACGATCGCGTCCAGCGGGTCGCCGTCCGACGCAAGCGTGCCCTCGAGGAAGCCGTAGTCGGCGGGATACGTCATCGAGGTGAACAGGCGCCGGTCGAGCGCGATCCCCCCGAGCTCCTCGTCCCACTCGTACTTGTTGCGAGAGCCCGAGGGGATCTCGACGAAGACGACGTCGGTCACACACCGAGTCTAGGCCGGATGCCTAGTCATCGAATCAGGAACGAGACGGTGACGTCGGCGGTCACATCCTGCGTTCCCGGCTCGACCGGTGTCGGCGCCGCTGCGGCCGGCATCGCCGCGGCGCGCTCGACCGGCTCGGGCGCCGCGCCGCTCTCGCTCACCGAGAAGACGGGCCCGACGGTGAACCCGCCCGCCTGGGCGAGCGCCTGCGCCTTCGCACGGGCGTCGGCGACCGCCTGCTTGAGTGCGTCGCGGTAGAGCGCGTCCCTGTCGGAGACGTCGAGGCTCGGCCCGTCGACCGTGTTCGCGCCTGCTCCGACGGCGGCGTCGATCAGCGCGCCGGCAGCGGCGATCTTGGCCTTGGCGGTGACCGTGTCCTGCGCGACGTAGCCCGTGACGGTGCCCCGATCGTCGGTCTGCGGGTTGAGTGAGACCTCCTGCGTCTGGAGATCCGCGCCGCCTGCGCTCTTGAGCGCCGCGATCACCTGTTGCATCAGCTGTGCGTTCTGGGACAGCGCGGCGGCCGCGGTCGCCGCGTGCGTGTTGACCCCGGCCGAGACGACGGCCTCGTCGGGCACGGCGGTGACGTCGCCGTGGCCGTCGGTCGTGACCAGGCTGGGCTGCGCCGCGGATGTGGCGGCGCCGCTCGCCGGAGCGGGGCGCCCGACACCGGCAACGGCGGCGACCACGAAGAGCACGGCGGCGGCCGAAACGGAGAGGAGAAGGATGCGTCTCATACCCGAGATACGCCGCCGCGTGCTCAGATGTCACGGTGGATTTCCAGTTCGTCGACTGCCGCTGGGCGCTGGACGACGCCGGGCACGGACGACGTGCGTACCTCGAGGCGCACATCCCCGGCGCCGCATTCCTCGACGTCGAGCGCGACCTCTCGTCACCGCCGGGGCCTGACGGCCGGCATCCACTGCCCTCGGCGGCCCGGTTCGCGGCGGCGGCGGGCGCCGCCGGGATCGGCCCGTCGAGCTTCGTCGTCGCCTACGGGTCTCTCGGCGGCGCCGAACGGCTCTGGTGGCTGCTGCGCCACTTCGGCCACGACGCGTGTGCCGTGATCGACCTCGAGTCGTGGCGAGGCCCATTGCGCGGCGGGGAGGAGCAGATCGCGCCGGCGACGTTCACCCCCCGGGAGCGAAGTGACGACATGATCGGCGCCGTCGAGCTCGCCGGCCGAGCCGCCGAGCTGGTCGTCGTCGACGCACGCGTCCCGGCCCGGTGGCGCGGCGAACCGAATCCGACCGACCGTGTCCCCGGGCGGATCCCCGGCGCGCTGAACGCGCCCTGGAACGAGCCTCTGCCCGTGCTGCCGGACGGCGAGCTGGTCGCCTATTGCGGCTCGGGCGTGACCGCCTGCGTGCCCCTGCACCGGCTGCACCTCGCCGGGCGCGACGGCCGCCTGTACCCGGGCTCGTGGTCGGAATGGGAGCAGCGGCCCGAGCTGCCGCGAGCCTCCGGCGACGGCGGTTAGGCGGCGGCGCCGATCGTCGAGGTCGCATAGGGAGCGAGGTAGCGTTCCCAGCGGTCCGGGATCTTCGTCGTGGCGAGCCGGATGAAGAGCACCGGCGCAGGCTGGCGGGGATGGCGCGAGAGCACCATCTGAACCTCGTCGGGGAGCCGGTTCCCCTTACGCAGGTTGCAGGGCGAGCACGAGGTGACGACGTTCTCCCAGGTCGAGTCGCCGCCCCGCGAGCGCGGGATCACGTGGTCGAGCGTCAGCCGCCCGCCGGTCGAGCCGCAGTAGACGCAACGCCAACCGTCACGGGCGAAGAGCGCCCGGCGCGAGATCTTCCGCTGGACCAGTCGCGGAACCCGGACGTAGTGCACGAGCCGGATGACGTGTGGCCAGCGAAACGTGTCGCTGGCCGAGCGGAGTGGTCGGTCGAGCTGCTCGACGACCTCCGCCTTCCCCTTGTAGACGAGGACGTGGGCGCGTCGAAGCGAGCACACGTTCAGGGGCTCGTAGCTCGCGTTCAGAACAAGAACCTGCTGCACCCTCGGCGCAATGTACCGGACGAAGCGGCCGCAAAGCCCGTTCGCAAATAGGAGTCAGCGAGCCATGGCACGCTCTACCGCCTCGGCCTCCTCGGGCGAGAGGTCGACGGACGCGCGGCCGCGGTCGAGCTCCTTCATGTAGATCCGCGCATAGTCGCGGCCCTGGATCGCCGTGACGACGATGCCCGTCCGCGCGGAGTCGAGCAGCGCAAGCGACGCGGATTGATGACCACCCGTGTTCTCGTAGGCGTCGTACCGAACGATCGAGCTGTTCGCGACGACCCCGTCGACGCGCCGGTCGATCCGCTGCAGCCCGGCGGCGACCTCGTCGACAGCCCGGTGCAGGTCGTCGACCCGGCCCTGCAGGGTGACCGCGAACTCGACGAGATCTCGCCGGCCGCCGCCCAGCATCACCCGCTGCGCATCGCGCACCCGGCGCACCTTGACCATGCCCCACCAGGCGAGCCCGAGCGAGATCGCCCCGACCGCCAGCCCGGCGAGCGCAACGACGAGCGCGGTTGAAGCGGAGACATGCATGACCAAGGTCTAGCCGAGCGAGAAGAGGACCGGATAGCTGGCCCGGTTGTTGTCGACCCTCAGCTCGCCGGGGACCGGCTTCACGTCGACGTTCACGTGCGCGGGAATCGCGAACGTGACCTCGCCGAGGTTCGAGAACGTCAACGTCTTCTGCTGGCCCGGGTTGATCAGGTCGATCGTCTGTGTCTTCACGATCGGGTTCTTCTGCTGGATCGTCAGGGTGACCTTGATCCCTGCCTCCTGGAAGTTGCCCGAGTTCTCGATCGTGACCGCGAACGCCAGGTTGGTGCTGACGCCGTTGACCGTGTTCTGCTGCGTCTGCGAGAGCACCGTCCCGGAAGGCAGCGCCTTCGTCTGGACGATGTTCGTGCCGTGGAGCCCGCTCGGCGTCGTCCCCGACCCAGAGGCGTTGATGCGGTTCAGGAGCGCTGCCATCGACTGCTCGCCGAGCAGGTCGCGGTTCGCGACGTACTGGGACTCCGGAACCGGCACGCCGACCACGCCCTGCCGCTTCAGCTCGACCTGCGACGGCGCCCTGAACAGGTCGTCCCAGACAACGTCGCTGGCGACGAGCCGGTCGGCCTGCTCGGCGAGGATCTCCGCGTCGCTCGACTTCGTGGAGCCGGCCGTCTGCCGGAACGCCTTCGCCAGGCCCTGCGTGCCGCTCACCCGGAGCTGGAGCGACTCGATCATGTGCCCGTTCTCGTCGCGCAGCGGGCCGGGTGGATGGAGCTTCGTTGCAGCTGCCACGTTCTGCTGCTCCTGCGCAGCGATCCCGAGCAGCTTCTGGTTGAGCTCGGCGGGCTTGATCCCGGGCGTCACGAGGGCGTTTGCGACGGCTGCGCCGTTGTCGGCCGAGCTCTTCGCGATCACGGTGACCTTGTCCATGTAGTGGGCGTAGGTGTCGTGCTTGGAGGTCGCAGTGCACGACTGGAGCAACAGCCCGAAGACGACGAGCAGCACGATCAGCCCGACGACGAGCGCTCCGAGACGGAGGAGCGGCGTCAGGTTCCGGTGCGGGCCGGCCGGGGGCCGAGGGCCGCTTCCACCCCGCCGCGGGAGCCGGCTTCGGGTCGGTTGCTGCACCTCCGTGGTGGCCGGCTCGTCCTCGAAGAAATCGAAGTGGATGTCGTCGTCGGTGGGGGCCATCGACCCCCCGAGGGTACAGTGCTTCGCGGTCGGAAACGACCTGGTGGAGGAGTCGCCCGGCCGGCGGTGTAAGCCCCTGTACGTGTCGCAAGCCGCGGTCCAGCACGACCTCTTCCTCGGCCGCTACCGGCCGATCCGCCCGCTCGGCTCGGGCGGGATGGGTCACGTGTGGCTGGCGCGGGACGAGCGGAGCGGGCTCGACGTCGCGCTCAAGATCGTCGCCCGCGAGGGCAAGGCGGGGCATCGCGCCGAGCGCGAGGCCAGAGCGGCGGCCGCGCTGCGCCACCCGCGTTGCCAGCGGATCCGCTCACTCGCCCATGACTCGTCGCACGTGTACATCACCTACGAGTACGTCCCGGGACGGACGCTCCGCGAGGCGATGCGATCCGGAGAGCTCGACGACCGCGCAACGGTCGAGGTGGCGGCGCAGATCTGCGACGCGCTCGCCCACGCCCACGGCCGGGGGATCGTCCACCGCGACGTGAAGCCGTCGAACGTCCTGCTCGCCGAGACCGATTCGGTCGATATCCGGCTGCTCGACTTCGGGCTGGCGCAGATGGCCGAGTTCGACACGCTGACCGCGCTCGGTGACGTCCCGGGCACCCTCGCCTACATCTCCCCGGAGCGGTTGCGCGGCGCGGTCGCCACTCCGGCGGCCGACGTCTGGGCCGTCGGCGTCCTGCTCTGGGAGGCGCTCGCGGGCGAGCACCCGTTCTGGCACGGAGACCTGAACGAGACGACGCGGCGGATCGAGCAGGGCGCCCCGCCGCTCGAGACGCTGCGCCCGGACCTCCCGCGCGGGATCGTCGAGACCGTCGCCGGGGCGGTCGTCCTGAATCCCGAGCGGCGGCCCTCGGCCGGGCGGCTTGCGTCCGACCTGCGCTCGCTGCCGGGTCGGCGGCGTAGCCCGAAAGGCTCGCGGCCCGCCGCGCCCCCGCTCGACCGCCGTGCCGTGCTGCTCGACCGCGTGCTCCCGGCAACGGCCGCGGGGATCGCGACCGGCTGGGTCACCGCCGCGCTGCCGTTCTACCCGGCCGGATGGTCCCTCGGACTGGGAGCGCTCGCCGCCGCGGCGACGCTGGTCGGCCCACGGCTCGGGCTCGTCACGGCCCTCGCAGCCCTGTTCTTCCCGCTCGCGAACATCTCGACGGGTCTCGCAACGCTCTACGCGATCGCGGCGGCCGCGTGGATCGCTCTCACCTGGCGCGACGCTCGCGCCGGCCTGCTCCTCGTCGTCGGGCCCCTGCTGGCACCGATCGCCGCGCTGGGATTGATCCCGCTCGCCGCCCAGTGCGCCCGCGGCACCGCCCGCCGGGCCGCCCAGGCTGCCGGCGCAGTGCTGCTCGCCGGCCTCGTGGCCGGTCTCCGGCACGTGCGGCTCCCGTTCGAGCTGTCCTCACCGCCGCTCGGCCTCGGCATCGACGGCTCCAGGCGTCCGACCGCAGTCGCGCACGCGCTGATCGGTCAACTCGGCGCCCATCCAACCCTGCTCGCGGAGGCGCTGATCCTGGCGACCGCGGCGGCCGTGCTCCCGCTGCTCCGCAGGCGCGGGCCGTGGGTGGCCGCGGGCTACGGGGCGGCACTGCTCGCCGCTACCGCGCTGACTGCGCCGGCGGCCGCGGTCATCCCGCTGATCGCAGCGGCGTGGGTTTCGGCGGCCGCTCTAACCCTCGATTCGAGACCGTAAACTGGAGCGCCGGGGAAGCACCCCTGCCTGCCCATGCCCGTTCTCCGCAGCATCGAATCGAAGCTCGAATCGCTCTTCGAGGGCGTGTTCGGCCGCGCCTTCCGCACGAACGTGCAGCCGGTCGAGCTCGCGCGCAAGCTCGTCAAGGAGATGGACGACCACCGCAACGTCTCGGTCTCGCGCATCTACGTCCCGAACGAGTACACGATCTATCTCGCACCTGCCGACCGCGCTCAGTTCGCAAGCTACGAGAGGCAGCTCACCGACGAACTGGCGGAGTATCTGGCGGAGCACGCTCGACGCGAGAACTACGCCGTCCTGACCCCGCCGCGGGTGCTGCTCGAGACCGACGACGACCTGGCCGTCGGCATGTTCGGGATCGCAACGCGCCTGGCGCAGTCCGAGGCGGGCCCGGCCGAGGCGCCCGAAGCGGCCGCGCGGGGTGCAACCATGGTGTACGCCCCCATGCCACCCGTCGCCCAGGCAACCGAGGCTGCCTCGCCGGTTTCGCTCGGCATCGAATCCGAGGTCGCCGTGCTGACCTGGGACGGCGGCCGTCACGAGGCGACGCGACCGCGCGAAGTGGTCGGCCGCTCGAAGGACGCCGACATCCAGGTTCCCGATCCGAACGTCTCGCGCCGGCACGCAGAGCTCCGCCGGGAGGGCTCGGCCTACTGGCTCGTCGACCTCGACTCGACGAACGGGATCGAGGTGCGGGGGAAGCGCGTCAAGCGCTTGAAGCTGGAGGACGGGACCCGCTTCACGATCGGCTCGACGGAGGTCACCTTCTCGCGGGAGACGCGGTGACCGCAGGCGGAGCGGTTCTCGGATCGGCGCAGGTCGAGACCACACTGCTCGCCCTGAAGATCGCGTTCCTCGTCCTCCTCTATCTCTTCATCTGGCGCATCGTCCGCTCCGCGACCCGTGACCTGCGCGCACCGCAGGAGTCGATGATCCTGTCTCCGCTCGACGCCGCGAGCCTCACGGCGCGACCCGCACAACGGGCGTCCGGCCGGCTCGTCGTGCTCGAGAGCCCGGCGCTCGACGGAGGCGACATCTATCCCGTCGATACGCAGCCCCTCACCGTCGGCCGCGGCACGAACAACGACGTCGCGCTCCCCGGTGACGAGTACGCCTCCGGGCGCCACGCTCGTTTCGAGCGCCGGCGCGACGGCGTGTGGCTCGAGGACATCGGGTCGACGAACGGCACCTTCGTCAACGGGATCAGGCTCACGCGCGAACGCCGGCTGGCTCCCGGCGACGTCGTCCGGATCGGGGAGACCGACCTGAGGTTCGAGTCGTGATCGGAGTCGTCCAGTCCTTCGGCAGCACCGACACCGGGCGGAAGCGCCGCCGGAACGAGGACGCCTTCGTCTGCGAGCCGCCGCTCTTCGCCGTCGCCGACGGCATGGGCGGCGCACAGGCGGGCGAGGTCGCGTCCGGCCTGGCCGCCGCCGCGCTGCGGGAAGGCAGCGGGGACGGCGGGGGCGAGCGGCGAGTCACGGCGCTGATCCAGGAGGCGAACCGGCGCGTACACGACCGTGCGACGACCGACGCGGCCGCGAGCGGGATGGGCACGACGATCACGGTTGCACTCGTCGAGCCCGACGGCCGCGTGGCGTTCGGGCACGTGGGCGACTCGCGCGCGTACCTGCTGCGCGACGGGCGGCTCGATCAGCTGACCGACGATCACTCACTCGTCGCGGAGCTGGTGCGACGTGGCGAGCTGTCCCCGGCAGAGGCGGAGGTCCACCCGCAGCGCTCGGTGATCACGCGCGCGCTCGGAACCGATCCGGACGTCGACGTCGACACCTTCTCGATCGAGGCGCGCGCGGACGACGTCTTCCTCATCTGCAGCGACGGGCTCTCGTCCTACGTCGACGGCGGCGAGATCGAGCAGATCATGTCCAGTCACCGCGGCAACCTCGAGGCGGGCGCGCGGTCGCTCATCGCGGCTGCGAATCGTGGGGGCGGCGAGGACAACATCACGGCGGTCCTCTTCGCCGTCGGCGTGAACGGGGAGCCGGACGAGCGGACGCGGGAGTACGCAACCGTTCCCGACGCGCCGGAGCCGGACGACGAGGACACGCTGCACCCCGAGGACAACGTCGCGTTGCCGCCGCTGGCGCTCGACGGCAACGCCCATGCCCCGGTCGACGACACGATGGTCGTCTCGGCTGCGGCGCTCGCGGAGGCCCGGGAAAGCGCCGCAGCAACGGCCGCGGCGCCCGTGGAGCCGGAGCCGGGCCTCGGTCGGCGGCTGCTCGCCTCGCTCGTGATCGCAGCGCTCGTCGCGCTGATCGTGCTGCTCGCCTGGTGGGGGCTGGCACGCTGAGCTACCGCAACCGCGAGCTCTTCTACCTCTCGGTGGTCGGGGTGCTGACCGCGCTCGGGTTTGCATCGGTCTACATCGCCCGCCAGGCGGAGGTCAGCTGGGGCTCGCTCACCTACGCGCTCCTCTTCTTCGGTCTCTACCTGGTGGCGCACGTCGTCACCCGGTTCGCGACACCGAACGCCGACCCGTACCTCCTGCCGATGGCCGCGCTGCTCACCGCCGTCGGTCTGACCGAGATCTATCGTCTCGGCCCGAGCGACGCATTCAAGCAAGGGCTCTGGATCGTGATCGGCGTCGCCCTCTTCGCAGTCGCGCTCCTCCGGCTGCGGCGCGACTACCGCGTGCTCGAGCAGTACAAGTACCTCTTCGGCATCGGCGCGATCGTGCTGCTCTACCTGCCGCGCCTGCCCGGGATCGGCGCGACCGTCAACGGCGCCCGGCTGTGGGTCGAGGCCGGGCCGTTCAGGTTCCAGCCGGGTGAGCTCGCGAAGATCTTCCTGATCGTCTTTCTCGCCGGCTACCTGCGCGAGAAGCGTGAGGTGCTGGCGCAGGCGCGGCTGAAGGACCTCGGCCCACTGCTCGTGATCTGGGGCGCTTGCATGCTGGTGCTGGTCGCGACGAACGACCTCGGTTCCGGGCTCCTCTACTTCGGGATCTTCCTGGCGATGCTCTACATCGCGACAAACCGGCTCTCGTTCGTGCTCGCCGGCATGGGCCTGTTCGCGGCCGGCGGCTTCGTCGCCTACGAGAAGATCCCTCACGTTCACGAGCGCGTCACGATCTGGCTGCAGCCGTGGACGACGAACAAGGTCTTCTGCCCGCAGACCGGCGGCCTCGCGCTGCGACAGGACTGCGAGAGCTACCAGCTCGTCAAGTCGCTCTATTCCATCGGCAACGGCGGCTTCGGCGGGGCCGGGCTCGGGAAGGGCGTCTTCACCTCGGCCGACGGGCACGCGCTCATCCCCTTTGTCAACACCGACTTCATCTACTCGGCGCTCGCGCAGGAGCTCGGCCTCATCGGTGCCGCGGCGCTCCTGCTCGTCTTCATGCTGTTCGTCGCGCGAGGAATGCGAGTCGCGCTCCAGGCCGAGGACGGCTTCTCGAAGCTGCTCGCTGCAGGCCTGACGTTCGGGTTCGCACTGCAGACGTTCATCATCGTCGGCGGCGTGCTCCGGATCATCCCGCTCACCGGGATCACGCTGCCGTTCATCTCCTACGGCGGATCGTCGGTGGTGGCGAACTTCCTCGTCCTCGCAGGTCTGCTCCTGGTCTCCAACCGGGCGAATGCACCGTCGTGAACAAGCAGATCTCACGCCTCTCGGTCGTCGCGCTGCTGCTGCTCGCCGCCTTGATCGCGGCGACGACGTACTGGCAGTCGTGGGCCTCGGCCGGGCTCGCGGCACGCCAGGACAACGCGATCCAGCGCGTCGCCGAGTTCAAGATCAAGCGCGGGCGGATCTACGCCTCCGACGGGCACACGCTGCTCGCGGGCAACAAGCGGGTGAAGCAGGCCGGACAGACCTTCTACTTCCGCCGCTATCCGACCAACGGGCTCGCCTCGCAGGTGGTCGGCTACTCGACCCAGGGACGGTCGCGCTCGGGCATCGAGCGTCAGCTGAACGGCTACCTGACGGCGTCGAACGCCAACCTCGGGACGATCATCGACAAGCTCACGGACAAGCTGCGCGGGACGACGGTCACCGGCAACAACCTGACGCTGACCATCCGCCCGAACGCGCAGAAGCTTGCCGAGTCCGCACTCGCGGGGTCGTGCGGTGCGGCGGTCGTCCTGAACCCGAAGACCGGCGCCGTCTACGTGATGGCGTCGTCGCCCGGGTTCAACCCGAACAAGATCGAATCGTCGGCGGGCTACGCGTCGATCATCCATTCGCCGAGCGCGTGCCCGGGGTCGTCCTCGGCGCTCCTGAACCGGGCGACGCAGGGCCTGTACGCACCGGGATCGACGTTCAAGACGGTCACCGCCGCGGCCGCCCTCGATGCCGGGATCTACACGCCTGATTCGAAGTTCTTCGATCCCGGTTACTGCACCGAGTACGGGCAGCGCGTCTACAACTCCGGCAACCCCGACCAGAACGGCCCCGAGATGTACGGCAACGTCAATCTGATCGAGGCCTACCAGCACTCGATCAACGCCGTCTTCTGCAACATCGGCCAGAAGATCGGGGCGCGCCGCATCCTCGACAAGGCGAAGGACTTCGGCTTCTACTCGACGCCGCCGCTCGAGCTGCCCGCGAACGAGCGTGCGCCGAGCGGCCTCTACGACTTCAAGAAGCACCGGCTGATCGACAACGCGTCACAGGTCGATCCGGGGCGCCTCGCCTTCGGCCAGGAGCGGATGCTGGTCACGCCGCTGCAGATGGCCCTGGTCGCGGCCGGTGTCGCGGACGGCGGCAAGGTGATGACGCCGTACCTGCTCAAGAACGTGCGCAGCCCGGGCGGCAGCCTGGTCACGAAGACCAAGCCGACGGTCTGGCGCAAGGCGATGAAGCCGAGCACGGCGGCCGCGCTCAACCAGATGATGCAGGCGGTCGTGACCGGCGGCACGGGAACGGCGGCGCAGATTCCCGGGATCAAGGTCGCCGGCAAGACCGGCACGGCGGAGACCGGCCTCCCCCATGTCTATACCGCCTGGTTCATCTTCTTTGCGCCGGCGGACAACCCACAGGTGGCCGGCGCCGTCGTGCTCGAGCATCAGCTCAACGGCTTCGGCGGCTCCGTCGCAGCGCCGATCGCACGTGAGCTGATGCAGGCGATCCTCCCGCAGGCGTCGAAGCAGTAGCCCCTGAACCATGGCCTCGACCGACACGCGCATCAACCGGATCTTCGACACGCGCTACGTGATCAAGCGCAAGCTCGGTTCGGGTGGGATGGCCGACGTCTACCTCGCCGAGGACCAGGAGCTCGGCCGCCGGGTCGCGCTGAAGCTCCTCGACGACAGGCACGCCTCCGACGAGCAGTTCGTCGAGCGCTTCCGCCGAGAGGCCCAGAGCGCCGCCGGGCTCAACCATCCGAGCATCGTCTCGATCTTCGACCGCGGCCAGGCCGAGGGCACCTACTACATCGCGATGGAGTACCTGGACGGCCGCACGCTGAAGGAGCTGCTGATCCGGAACGGCCCGACACCGCCCGCGATCGCGATCGACTACGCGCGGCAGATCCTCGGCGCGCTCGCCTTCGCACACCGAAACGGGATCGTCCATCGCGACATCAAGCCGCACAACATCATCGTGCGCCCCGACGGCCGGCTCAAGGTCACGGACTTCGGGATCGCCCGCTCCGGAGCGTCGCAGATGACCGAGGCCGGCTCGATCGTCGGGACCGCGCAGTACCTGTCGCCCGAGCAGGCGCGCGGCGCACCCGTCGACCCGCGCTCGGATCTCTACTCGCTCGGGATCGTCCTCTACGAGATGCTGACCGGCAAGGTGCCGTTCACCGGCGATACGCCGGTGGAGATCGCGATGAAGCACCTCTCGCAGGTCCCGGAACCGCCGTCGACGCTGCGGCCCGAGGTGCCGCACGATCTCGACGCGGTCGTCATGCGCGCGCTCGCGAAGGACCCCGACCAGCGTTACGGCTCGGCCGAGGAGATGGACGCCGACCTGGCACGGGTCGCCCGCGGCGTCGCCGTCTCGCGCGAGACCGAGGACGCGATGACACAGGTGCTCGCGGGCGCCGGCGTCGCCGCGTCACAAACGATGGTCACGAAGCCGGGGCCGGTGGCGACGCCGCCGATCCCCCCGGCCTACCGGCCGCCGACGCCCTACTACGACTACGAGGAGCCGCCGGGCCGCCGGTCGCTCCTGCCGTGGCTGCTCGCGCTGCTCCTGATCGTCGCCGCCGCCGCGGGCGGCTGGTTCCTGTACACGAAGATCCAGGACCAGCTGAACGACTCCAAGCCGGTGGCGGTGCCCGACGTGACGCGCCTCGAGGTCAACCTGGCCAAGGCCAAGATCGAGGAGGCGGGGCTCACGCCACAGGTGCTGAGACGCCCCGACGACACGGTGCCGGCCGGACAGGTGGCCGACCAGAACCCGGCCGGGGGCGCCAAGATCAACAAGACGTCGACGGTGACGCTGATCGTCTCGACCGGCATCGCGCAGGTGGCCGTTCCGGGGGTGGTCGGGCTCGACCTGACGAGCGCCGTGCAGGCGCTCGCGCAGAAGGGCTTCAACTCGAAGATCCGGCGGATCTACTCCGGGGAGCAGCAGGACACGGTCACGGGGCAGCTGCCGGCGGCCGGGGA
This sequence comes from uncultured Thermoleophilia bacterium, assembly GCA_963742605.1. Taxonomy (GTDB): domain Bacteria; phylum Actinomycetota; class Thermoleophilia; order Gaiellales; family Gaiellaceae; genus PALSA-600. Next base: position 152,574 of record CAVUNA010000014.1, read on the forward strand.
CCGGGTCGACAAGGGCTCGACGGTGACGATCAACGTCTCCCGCGGCGCCAAGCCGATCGTGATCCCGGACGTGACCGGCGAGCCGTACGCGAACGCCCAGTCGGCCCTGATCGGCCTCGGTTTCACGGTCGGACGGATCGACGCCGCCTCCGACCAGCAGCCGCAGGGCGTCGTGATCTCGATGGACCCACCGCAGGGGACGGCGGCGCCGAAGGGCACGCGGATCGTCCTGACCGTCTCGAAGGGGCCGACCACCTCCCAGGTACCGGATGTGACGAACCTGACCCAGGCCGACGCGACCAGCATCCTGCAGGGAGCCGGGTTCACCGTCGCCACGATCACCCAGCCCGTGACCGATCCGAGCCAGGACGGGATCGTGATCAGTCAGAACCCGAGGGGCAACTCGACCGGTCAGCAGGGCGAGGTGATCACGATCACGATCGGCCAGCTGCAGCCGGGCGCCGGTGCGACGGGGCCGACCGGCGCAACCGGGGTGACGACGACGCAGACGACGACCACCGTCCCGTGACGCGGCGCATCGCCGTCATCCTCGGCGGCCGGTCGAGCGAGAACGCGATCTCGATCGCCTCGGCGAACAGCGTCGTGGCGGCGCTCGAGCAAGGAGGCGCCGAGGTCGTGGCGGTGGAGATCGACCGCGGCGGGCGCTGGCAGCTTCAACCCGTGCGCGCATCGCTTCAACCCGGCCCGCAGGCCGCCGAGACGGCCTCGACGAGCCTCGAGCGCCTTCCCCCCGGCGACGTCGTCTCGACGCTCGCGCAGGTCGACGTCGTCTTTCCCGTCCTGCACGGCCCGTTCGGCGAGGACGGGACCGTCCAGGGGCTGCTCGAGCTCGCCGGAGTGCCGTACGTCGGCGCCGGCGTGCTCGCGTCGGCGCTGTGCATGGACAAGGACGTGTTCAAGTCGGTGATGCGCGACCACGACATACCCGTCACGCGCAACATCACGCTCCGCCTGGGGGACGAGCCGCGGAACCCGTTCGCCTATCCCTGCTTCGTGAAGCCGGCGCGGCTCGGCTCGTCGATCGGTATCACGAAGGCGCACGACGAGGACGAGCTGCGGCGCGGCGTCGCACTCGCGTTCCGGCACGACGAGAAGGTGCTCGTCGAAGAGCTCGTCGACGGGATCGAGGTCGAGGTGGGCGTGCTGGGCAACCTCACGCCGATCGCGTCGCTTCCGGGCGAGATCGTCGTCACGCACAACGAGTGGTACGACTTCGAGGCCAAGTACGACGAGGGCGAGATGGACCTCCGCGTCCCTGCAGGCATCACCGACGAGCAGAGCGAGCGGGTGCAGGAGCTGGCGGTCCGCGCCTTCGTCGCCACGGACTGCGAGGGGATGGCCCGAGCCGACTGCTTCGTTCGCGACGACGGCGAGGTGCTGGTCAACGAGCTGAACACGATCCCCGGCTTCACGCCGACGAGCGTCTACGCGCAGCTGTTCGCCGCGTCGGGCATCCCGTACGGCGAGCTGCTCCAGCGACTCGCAGACCTCGCCGTCGAACGGTTCGAACGGCGCGCACAGCTGCGGTTCTAGCGGGCTCGGACCTCGTTCACGTGCACCACCTTGTGCGCACCCAGATTCGTGATCCAGAGCAGGTAGTACGGATGCGCGCTGCCGCCGATCCTGAACGTGGTCGACGACGAGACGAGCTGCGATCCCGAGACGACGTCCAGGAACGAATCCTGGGCATTGCCGGCCTTGATCTCGGCCGTGAACCCGGGCGTGTCGGTCGTGACCACGAGGCTCGTCACCTTCCCGGAGCCCTGAGCGTGGAGGACGAGCCCGACGCCCGGCTTCCCGAGCTGCTCGTCGTAGTACCGCTCCGTCGGCCAGAACGTCGACGCGTTGCCGTCTGTCGCGTAGTGCGCCTCGGCGTCGTTCTCGCCCGGGACGCCGGTGCCCTTCGGGTCGTACGCCGTCGTCGCGGTGAGCGTCGGCGTGCCTCCACCTCCCGACGTCGACGAACCGCCCAAGCCGCGGAAGAGCAGGTAGGCGCCGACGGCGCCGAGCGCGATCAGCCCGAGGAGGAGCGCGACGAGCGGCCACGCCCCGGAACGGCGACGGCGCCGGGCGGGCTTCGGCGGCGCGATGATCTGCGTCCCCTCCTCGGCGACACCGGCGCAGGCCTCGAGCTCGCGCCCGAAGTCGGCCATCGTCGGGAAGCGGTCGCGGGGATCCTTGGCCATCGCGCGCTGCACCGCCGCATCGACCCGCGGCGGGACGTCGGCGCGCTTCGCCCGTACCGACGGCGGCGGCTCGTTGATGTGCTGCATCGCAACGGCGACGAAATTCTCGCCCGGAAACGGAACCTCGCCGGTGAGCAGCTCGTAGAGCACGACGCCGAGCGAGTAGATGTCGCTCTGCTCGTCGACGCGTTGACCCTGGGCCTGCTCGGGCGCGATGTAGTCGGACGTTCCGAGGACGGTGCCGGTCTGGGTCATCCCGCGCTGCATGTCGAGGGAGCGCGCGATGCCGAAGTCGGTCACCTTCGCCTGGCCGTCGCCGTTGAGCAGGACGTTCTGGGGCTTGACGTCGCGGTGGACGAGGCCGTTGCGATGCGCAAACGAGAGCCCGCGCGCGATCTGCGTCGCGAGCTCGAGCGCGGTCGCGACCGGCAACGGCCGGTTCTGCTCGATGAGCCGCTTCAGGTTCTCGCCGCCGACGAACTCGAAGACGATGAATTGCCGCCCGTCGTGGTCGCCGCGGTCGATCACCGTCACGATGTTCGGGTGCGAGAGGACCGCCGCCGACCGGGCCTCCCGGCGGAAGCGCTCGACGTGCTCGGGATCCTGCAGATGGTGCTCGTGGAGCACCTTGAGCGCGACGGTGCGGTCGAGAAGACGGTCGTGCGCGCGGTACACGCTCGACATGCCGCCCGAGCCGACGAGCTCCTCGAGCTCGTAGCGGTCTAGGAGAACCTCCCCGACCATCTCCCGGTGAGGGTAGCCCTCGCCCGCTAGAGCGCCGCTGCGAGCGCGTCTTCCCAGACGTCGAGCGCCTCGGCGAGCTCCGCGTCCGTGATCACGAGCGGCACCAGCACCCGGACGCAGTTCGAGTGCACGCCCGCCCGGAGGAGCAGCAATCCGCGCTCGAGCGCCGCCTCCTGGACGCGACCGGCGAGCGCCGTCGCGGGCAGCTTCGTCTCCGGGTCCTCGACCAGCTCGATCGCCAGCATCGCCCCGAGGCCGCGCAGGTCCCCGATACTCGGGAAACGGCGCTGCCACGACTCCATCCGCGCGCGCATCGTCTCGCCGATCGCGGCGGCACGGTCCACGAGACCTTCGTCCTCGATCACGTCCAGCACGGCAAGCGCCGCGGCCTGCGCGACCGGGTTGCCGACGTAGGTTCCGCCCACACCGCCCACGACAGGCGCGTCCATGATCTCCGCCTTGCCGAGGACGCCGGAGAGCGGCAGGCCACCGGCGATCGACTTGGCGACGGTGATCAGGTCGGGCTCGATCCCGAAGTGCTCGATCGCGAAGAAGCGTCCCGTCCGCGCAAACCCGGTCTGCACCTCGTCGCAGACGAAGACGATGCCGTGCTCGTCGCAGATCGCGCGCAGCCCGGCGAGGAACTCGAGATCGGCGGGGATGAACCCGGCCTCGCCCTGGACGGGCTCGACGACGATCGCCGCGACCGTCTCGGCGGCGACGAGCGTCGAGAACGCACGGTCGAGAGCGGCCAGCGCCTCGGCCGCCGACGGCCCTCGGTAGGCGTTCGGGAACGGCACGCGGTAGACCTCGGGCGCAAACGGCCCCAAGCCCGCCTTGTACGGATGCGTCTTCGAGGTCAGCGACAGCGACAGGAGCGTCCGGCCGTGAAAGGCGCCCTCGAAGCCGATCACCGCCGGACGACCCGTGTAGGCGCGTGCGAACTTGACCGCGTTCTCGACGGCCTCCGTGCCGGCGTTGAAGAACGCAGCCTTCGCCGGAACCGTGAACGGGGCGAGCGCGAGCAGTCGCTCCGACAGTTGCGCATAGACCTCGTACGGAACGACGGTGTAGTCGGTATGCGCAAACCGCTCGAGCTGCTCCTGCGCGGCCGCGACGACCCGTGGATGGGAGTGGCCCACGTTGAGGCAGCCCACCCCGCCGGTGAAATCGATGAAGACGTTTCCGTCGACGTCGGTGATCGTGGCGCCCCGTGCCTCGGCGGCGACGATCGGGAAGGTCACATCGAGCGGCGACGCCACGCTGGCGCGGAGCCGCTCGAGCACCTCACGCGAGCGTGGGCCTGGAATCTCGGTGACGACCTGGGTGGCGTGGATCGTTGCCATCGTCGCCCGAGGGTAGCGAGTCACCAGGAGGGCGGCCGGGTAGTCGTGCAACGAGGCGTCCCGCTTCGCTAGCCTCGGGCCCGTCCAACGGGCAGGACCATGCCGACCTCCGAGATGCGAACAGAAGTCACGACCTGGTGGTCGGAGCAGGACCGCGCCGACCCCGACACCCTTGTCGCCTACTTCAGCATGGAGTTCGGCGTCGCTGCGAGCTTGCCCATCTATTCGGGTGGTCTCGGCGTGCTGGCGGGTGACTACCTGAAGGCCGCCTCCGAGCTCGGCCTGCCCCTCGTCGGCGTCGGCCTCCTCTACCGGCACGGCTACTTCCGCCAGTCCGTCGATGACGCCGGTCGTCAGGTCGAGGCGTCCGAGGCCTTCGATCCGGTCGCCTTCGGCCTCACCAGGGAGCCTGTCTCGATTCACGTCGAGCTCGCGGACGAGCGAGTCGAGGTGGCGATCTGGCGCTACGACGTCGGGTCGGTGCCGCTGTACCTGCTGGACGCGGAAGCTGTGACCGACGGCCTGTACAGCGGCGATCGCGAACATCGGATCCGCCAGGAGCTCGTGCTCGGCATCGGCGGGGTGCGGGCGCTGCGGGCGCTCGGCCTCGAGCCCCGCGTGTACCACGTGAACGAGGGTCACGCCGCATTTCTCGCGATCGAGCGGGCGCGAACGCTCGTGTCGAGCGGGCTCTCCTCAGGAGCCGCGCTCGCGCAGGTGGCCGCAACCACCGTGTTCACGACGCACACGCCGGTGCCGGCGGGCAACGAGGTCTTCGCCGACGAGCTCGTCCTGCAGTACGTCGGCGGGCCTGCCGAGCAGGCCGGGATCTCGGCCGAACAGCTGCTCGGCCTCGGCCGCGCCAACGGGTCGGCGACCTTCGGGCTCACCCCGCTCGCCCTCCGGCTCTCGGCGCACGCGAATGCCGTCTCGAAGCTGCACGGCGAAGTGGCCCGGTCGATGTGGGCGGAGCTCCCGCCGAACGAGCGCGCGGCGATCGGTCACATCACGAACGGCGTTCACCTCGGGACCTGGGTTGCTCCCGAGCTCGCGGCAGCGCTGGAGGACATCGGCGTACGGCTCGACGCGCCGCCCGCCCGCGGCCATTGGGAGAGGGCGCACGAGCTCGACCTCGAGGTCCTGCGCGCGATTCGGGCGACCCTCAGGGAGCGTCTCGCGGTGCGGACCGGGCTCGACCCGTCGCTGCTGACGATCGGCTTCGCCCGCCGCTTCGCGACGTACAAGCGGGCCGCGCTGGTGTTCAGCGACCTCGAGCGACTGCTCGCCCTCCCGCTGCAGATCGTCGTCGCGGGCAAGGCGCACCCGCAGGATGCGGCCGGCAAAGACCTCCTCCAGGCGATCGTCGAGCTGTCGCGCGGCCCCGCCGCAGGGCGAGTCGTGTTCCTCGAGGGCTACGACATCGACCTGGCGCGGCTGCTGATCCCCGGCTGCGACGTCTGGCTGAACACCCCGCAGCGGCCATACGAGGCATCGGGCACGAGCGGCATGAAGGCCGCGGTCAACGGCGTCCTCAACCTCTCGGTGCTCGACGGGTGGTGGGCGGAAGCCCACGACCCCGCCTACGGCTGGGCGATCCAGGGGATCTCGGACGAGGCGGACGCCGCCGAGCTCTACGACCTGCTCGCCCGACAGGTCGTCCCGCGCTTCGCCGCGCGGGACGACTGGGCCGTGATGATGAGGGCGTCGATCGCCGAGCTCGCGCCACGGTTCTCGATGCTGCGGGCCGTGATCGAGTACACGGACCGGTACTACCTCCCGGCCGCTTCGGCGGCCGCGGGGCGCTAGATCTCGGGCTGCGGGTCGACGGGCGTCGAGCCGGCAGCGTCGCCGAGCCGCTCGAGCAGCTCCTGGACGTTCGCCAGCTCGCTCTCGAGATGCTGCCGGTAGCCGGTCAGCCGCTCGACCAGCTGCTCGCGATTGGGGAACCCGCGGCGGCCACGGCCGCGGCGGTGGTGGTGATGATGTCCTTCACACATGGATACGCTCACCTCCTTTCATCTCTCTCGATAATAGTTATCAGATGATAACTGATGCCGCATGGTAACGAAAGACAGCCAGCTCGACGAGCTGCGCCGCACGCTGCGGAGCGTGATGCGCGGCCTGTGGCAGCGCCGCCGCCCGAGCGACGAGCTCCTCGACTCGAAGCGCGGCGAACACCGGCTCTCGCGCCGCCACGTCGCCGTCCTCGCCCAGATCGGCACGGAAGGGGAGCGCACCGTCGGCGAGCTCGCGCAGGAGCTCGGACTGTCACTGCCGGCGGCCAGCATGCTGACACGGGAGCTCGAGGACCTGAGCCTCGTCCATCGCCGCGAGCACGTCGACGATCGGCGTCGCACCGTCGTCGACTTGAACGCGCTCACGTCGGGCCACGTGCGGGCGTGGCTCGAGAGTCGCGATCGCCCGTTCGTGCGGACGTTGGCCGCCCTGACCCCCGACGAGCGAGAGGCGTTCCTCAAGGGCCTGCGCACGCTGGCGGAGGCGCTGATGGAAGAATCACCCGATGGTCCTGTCCGACCGCACCATCGAGCGTCTCATCGGCGAAGGTCGCATCGCGATCGACCCGTATGACACTTCGCTGCTGCAGCCGTCGAGCGTCGACGTGCGCGTCGACCGCTACTTCCGGGTCTTCCACAACGCCCGCTACCCGTTCATCGACGTCAAGCAGCCGCAGGAGGAGTTGACCGAACAGGTGGAGATCGCGGACGACCAGCCGTTCATTCTCCACCCGGGTGAGTTCGTGCTCGGCTCGACGCTCGAGCGCATCACCCTTCCCGACGACCTCGTCGCGCGCCTCGAGGGCAAGAGCTCACTCGGCCGCCTCGGCCTGCTGATCCACTCGACCGCCGGTTTCATCGACCCTGGATGGGACGGTCACGTGACGCTCGAGCTGTCGAACGTCGCCAACCTTCCGATCACGATCTACCACGGGATGAAGATCGGACAGGTGTCCTTCATGCAGCTGTCCGAGCCCGCCGCGTCGCCGTACGGGAGCACCGCGCTCGGATCGAAGTACCAGGGCCAGCGCGGGCCGACGCCGAGCCGCTACTGGCAGAACTTCGAGCAGTGAAGGTCCTGGTCGCAGGGGGAACGGGCTTCGTCGGGACGGCGATCGTCGACGCGCTCCGCGCCCGCGGGCTCGAGGTCCGCGCCCTCGCCCGTCACCCCGACCGCCTTGCCGCGCTCGGCTCACTCGGCGTCGAGGTCGTGCGCGGGGACCTGACCGAAGCCGACAGCCTCGGGCCGGCGGTCGAAGGCTGCAGCCACGTCGTCAACCTCGTCGCGATCATCAAGGGCGCGCCCGACGACTTCGAGCGTGTGATGACCCGGGGGACGGCCGCGTTGATCGCCGCTGCCCGCGACGCCGGCGTCGAGCGGTTCGTCCAGATGAGCGCACTCGGGACCAACGAGCAGACCAGCAAGCTGGTTCCCTACTACGCGGCGAAGTGGGCGATCGAAGGCGAGCTGGAGGGCTCGGGGCTCGAATACGTGCTCGTCCGCCCGAGCTTCGTCTTCGGCCGGGGCGGCGCACTGCCGACGTTCGTCAAGCAGGTGAAGCTGTCGCCGGTCGTCACCGTGATCGGCCCCGGAACACAGCGCATCCAGCCGGTTTGGCTCGAGGACGTCGCCCAGTTCTTCGCGACGATCGTCGACGACTCGCGGGCGCCTGGTCGCACGTGGGAGCTCGGCGGCCCCGACATCGTGACCTGGAACGAGCTCTACCTGGCGATTGCCGGCGTCCTCGGCAAGCGACGGCGGCTCCTCCATGTTCCGTTCTCGGTCGCCCGCGCCGGCGCCAGGCTGACGCAATGGGCGCCGGGCGCACCGCTGACCGCCGATCAGGTGGCGATGCTCGAGGCGGGGGACAATGTCTGCTCGAACAGCGATGCCGTCGAAACGTTCGGCCTGCGCCTCGTCCCGCTCGAAGACCAGCTCCGGCGCGCCGCGCGCTGACCAGGCTCACGCCGTCGAGGCCGAGAGCGACGCGAGCATTTCGCGGGCAACCGCGTCGTCGATCTCGGGCGGCACCGGCTGCGGCCCGGCCGCGAAGCGCCCGGGATCGGCCGCGAGCGCACGGAGCGAATGCGCCTGGAGCGCGAAACCGAGATCCATCACCTGGATCTGATTACCCGATGCGGCCGCGAGGTTGAGCATCTCACCACGCCCGAGCAATCTGATCCGCCGGCCCGCGACGACGTGCTCGGTGACGTCGTCCGTCAGCCGGGCGCCGGCCCCGAGCTCCGCAACCGCGATCTCGGAGAAATGCCCGGCGTTGGCGAGCAGAGCGCCGTCTCGCACGAGCCCGACCTCGCGGCGGCCGATCACGCCCGTCGAGCCGGTGACGGTGACGATCACGTCGGCCGCCGCGAGGGCAGGGTCGAGCGCGCTCACCCTCATGCCCTCGAACGCCGCTTCGAGCGCCTTCACCGGATCACGCTCGACGACGATCACGGTTGCGCCGTCTGCACGGAGCGCGCGAGCGACACCCCGGCCGCAGGCGCCGTAGCCGATCACGCAGAAGACCGTCGCCGCGACGAGCAGATTCGTGGCGCGCATGAAGCCTTCGACGACGGTCGGGCCGACGCCGTAGGTGTTCTCGATCAGCCGCTTCAGCGGAGAGTCGTCGATCACGACGACCGGGAACGGCACGCCGCCTCGAAGCTCGGCCTTCAACCGGTTCGCGCCCGACGTCGTCTCCTCGGTCGCGGCCGTGACCGCCGATCCTTGCGTGACCGAGCCGGCGATCAACTCGGCACCGTTGTCGAGCAGCAGGTCGGGGCCGAAGGACAACACCCGGTCGAGGTGCTCCCGGTGCTCGGCGACGCCGTCCGACTTCCGGGCCCAGACGAGGATGCCGTCCCGCGACGCGAGCTCGGCGGCGGTGCCGTCGTCCGTGGTCGCGGGACTGCCGGTCAGCGCGATCTCGCAGCCGCCGGCCAGGAGCACGTCGACCAGCACCGCCGTCTTCGGCTCGACGTGGAGGCACATCCCGAGCCGGCGCCCCGCCAGAGGCCGCGTCGCTGCGAACTCAGCCGCGAGCGCGGCGAGCAAGGGCATGTTGGCGCGTGTCCAAGCAGTCCGCTCGGCGCCGGCACCGGCAAGTCCCGGGTCTTCGACCAGGCTTTCCATCAGTACTGGTTGTACACGCCGTCAAAGCGCAAGCCGGCCGCCGCCGAAGGCCGGCTTGTCCGGCCGGGAGGCGAGGTGCGCCAACGCGACACCAGGCGCCAAGGGAGGGATGGGCCTTGGGAAGGGAACCGCAGGTGCCCTTCCCAACAAGAACCGCAGGTGCCCTTCCCAACAAAAACTGAGGGCCGCCTCACGGCGGCCCTCGGTCCGGTAACCAGCTGGTATTCGTAGAGGCGCTTCCGGCCGATCAATCAGGCGGCGCGTAACGCGAGTCCCCCACGCTGGCTAAGCGATTCCCCGTCAGGTCCCGGGGACACGCCTCTACGAGCCGGTACCTCCACTGCCCGTACTCGAAGTCTCCAACGCCGGACCACCTCCTTTCCGCGGTTGACCTCACCTTAGCGGATCGGTCAGGACGGATGCCCGCTCTCGCTCCACCGCACCGCGCACCCAGCAGGTCGCAAGGTGATCGTTGATGACGCCGCATGCCTGCAGAGCGGCGTGCACGGTGGTCGGGCCGACGAAGCGGAAGCCCACAGCGCGTAGGCGCTTCGCGAGCGCGGTCGACGCCGGCGACGAGCTGAGCCAGTCGGCATGCGACCGCGGCGCCTTCTGCCGGCCGGTCGGCGCGGATTCCCAGAGGAGCTCCTGCAACGGCGTCCCGGCCTCACGTAACGCCAGCGTCGCCCGCGCGTTCGCGATCGCCGCCTCGATCTTTCCCCGATGGCGCACGATCGCCGCGTCCCCGAGCAGCCGGTCGACGTCACGCTTCCCGAACCGCGCGACGTCATCGGGGTCGAAGCCACGGAACGCCTCGCGAAACGCCTCCCGCTTGCGCAGGATCGTCAGCCACGAGAGCCCCGACTGGAAGCCCTCGAGCGTCAGCCGCTCGTAGAGGCCTCGTTCGTCGCGAACCGGGCGGCCCCACTCCTCGTCGTGGTAGGTGACGTAGAGCGGGTCGGTCGATTCCCAGCAGCGAATCAGGGGTGCACGTCCGCGACGACGACCAACACGACCCCGTCGCGAACGACCACGTCGTAGGTGTCCACCGGCTCGAAGGCCGGCAGCGAGAGCGGCCGCCCCGTGCGCAGGTCGAACGCCGACCCGTGCCGCGGGCAGATCACGCGACAGGAATCCTCCTCCCATTCGCCCTCGCAGAGGGGGCCGTCGTCGTGCGAGCAGCGATCCTCCAGGGCGTAGAGCTCGCCGCCGCAGTTGTAGACGCCGATCGACGTCCAGCCGACGGTGACGATCTTCACCGACCCGGGGCCGAATTCGGCCAGCGGTGCGACGTGGACCTCGGGCACTAATCGAACTGCAGGCCCTCGGAGAGGCCGCGCCACTCCTCGGGAAGCGGTGTCCCCTTGGCGCGGTGCAGCGCCACCTTGAGCACGCCGAGGCCGAGGATCGCGCACTTCAGCCTGATCGGCGTCAGCGGGATCCCGATCTCCTCGAGCAGCTCCTCCTTCGGCAACACGGCGACCTCACTCGCCGTCCGGCCCTTGACCAGCTCGGTGAGCATCGACGTCGCTGCCTGCGAGATCGCACAGCCGCGGCCCTCGAACCCGATCTCGTCGATCGTCTCGCCGTCGGGGCCGAAGCGCACGGAGATCGTCACCTCGTCGCCACAGAGGGGGTTCTCGCCCTCCGCCTGCGCGTCGGCGCCCTCGATGATCCCGTGCCCCCGGGGATTCTTGTAGTGATCCAGGATGACCTCCCGGTACAGCTGATCGAACTCAGACACCGAACGTCTCTTTCACCTTGAGCAGGCCGGCGGCGAGGCGGTCGACGTCGTCGGGAAGCGTGTAGAGGTAGAAGCTCGCGCGCGAGGTGGCGGCGACACCGAGCCGTGTCATCAGCGGCTGCGTGCAGTGATGGCCGGCGCGAACGGCGACGCCCTCCCAGTCGAGGATCTGCGCGACGTCGTGCGGATGGACACCGTCCAGCTCGAAGCTGACGATCCCGGTGCGACGGTCTGCAGGCGGCCCGAACACGTGGACGCCCGGGATCTCTGCCAGCAGCTCCATCGCCTGGACCAGCAGCTCGTGCTCGTGGCGCTCGATCGCGTCCAGGCCGACGGCGGACACATAGTCGATCGCGACACCGAAGCCGTAGGCCTCGGCGATCGCCGGCGTCCCCGCCTCGAATTTGTAGGGCAGCTCGTTCCAGCTCGTCTTGTCGAGCGCGACCGAGCGAATCATCTCGCCGCCGAGGTTGAACGGCTGCATCGTCTCGAGCAGCTCACGCCGTCCCCAGAGCGCGCCGACGCCGCTCGGGCCGCAGAGCTTGTGCGAAGAGAAGGCGAGGAAGTCACAGCCGAGCGCCTGAACGTCGATCGGGCGATGCGGCGCGGCCTGTGCGGCATCGACGACCATGATCGCGCCCTGGTCGTGCGCCCACTCTGCGAGCTTCTCGACCGGGTTGATCGTGCCCAGCGTGTTCGAGACGAGGTTGTTCGCGACGACCTTGACGTTGCCTCGGGATGCGAGCCCGTCGAGCGCGTCCAACTGGAGCTCGCCGAGATCGTCGATCGGGATGTGCGCGAACTCGGCCCCCGTCCGCTTGGCGATGAACTGCCACGGCACGAAGTTCGCGTGGTGCTCGAGCTCGGTCACGACCACCACGTCACCGGGCCCGAGGTTGTCGAGCCCCCACGCGTAGGCGACGAGGTTCAAAGCCTCGGTCGCGCTGCGCGTGAAGATCACCTCGCGATTCGAGGGCGCGTTGACGAACGCCCTGACCTTCTCGCGCGCGCTCTCGTACCCTGCGGTGGCACGCTCGGCAAGCGTGTAGACGCCGCGGTGGACGTTCGCGTACGAGTGCTCGTAGAACTCGCGCATGGCGTCGAGCACCTGGCGCGGCTTCTGGGTCGAGGACGCCGAGTCGAGGTACGCGAAGGGACGACCGTTGACGAGCTCGTCGAACACGGCGAAATCGGCGCGCACCTGGTGCACGTCGTGCGCTGAGGTTGCCTTTACGGCCACAGAGCTACTGTATCGAGGGCAGTTCGCCCGACCGGCGAATCCGCGCGTGCGCAGGTGCCAGGCACCCTCTTGCCTGGCACCGTTTTCGCGCACAGGCATGAAGGTATGGTGGCGCACGCGTGAGCAGCGACTACGTCTTCACGATGTACCGGGCCGACAAGTTCTACGGCTCCGACCGCCAGGTGCTCCAGAACATCTCGCTGTCGTTCCTGCCCGGAGCAAAGATCGGTGTGCTCGGACCGAACGGCGCCGGCAAGTCGACGCTGCTGCGGATCATGGCGGGGCGCGAGGAGACGTCGTCGGGCATCGCCGAGCTCGCACCGAACGCAACGGTCGGCCTGCTCGAGCAGGAGCCCGAGCTCGATCCGCTGAAGACCGTGCGCGAGAACGTCGAGGACGGCGTGCGCGAGGTCCGCGACCTGCTCGACCGGTTCAACGCCGTCTCGGCGAGCTTCGCCGAGCCCGACGCCGATTTCGACGCGCTGCTTGCAGAGCAGGCGACGGTGCAGGATCAGATCGACAGACGCGACGCGTGGCAGCTCGAAGCTCAGCTCGACCACGCGATGGACGCGCTGCGGCTTCCCGAGGGAGACCGCGACGTCTCGACGCTGTCGGGCGGGGAGCGCCGCCGCGTCGCGCTCTGCCGCCTGCTGCTGCAGGCGCCCGACCTGCTGCTGCTCGACGAGCCGACCAACCACCTCGACGCCGAGTCCGTGCTCTGGCTCGAGCGCTTCCTCGCCGACTACAAGGGCACGGTCGTGGCGGTCACCCACGACCGCTACTTCCTCGACAACGTCGCCGGGTGGATCCTCGAGCTCGACCGCGGCCGCGGCATTCCGTACCAGGGCAACTACTCGGGCTGGCTGGAGCAGAAGCAGGAGCGGCTCGCGCACGAGGAGAAGACGGAGTCGGCCCGCCGCCGCACGCTGCAGCGCGAGCTCGAGTGGGTTCGCCTCGCGCCGCGTGCGCGCCACGCGAAGTCGAAGGCCCGGCTCGGCGCCTACGAGAAGCTGCTCGCCGAGGAGCAGAGCGTCAAGCTCGACCGCGTCGAGATCCACATCCCGCCGGGGCCGAGGCTCGGAGACCTCGTGATCGACGCGGACGGCGTCGCGAAGGGCTACGGCGACCACCTGCTCGTCGAGAACCTCACCTTCTCGCTGCCCCCGGCCGGCATCGTCGGCGTGATCGGCCCGAACGGCGCCGGCAAGACGACGCTCTTCCGCATGATCGCCGGTGAGGAGACGCCCGATGCCGGAACGCTTCGCATCGGCGACACCGTGCAACTCGCCTACGTCGACCAGTCGCGCGCCGATCTCGATCCGAAGAACACCGTCTGGAAGGAGATCTCCGGCGGACAGGACATCGTTCTGCTCGGCAAGCGCGAGATCAACTCGCGTCAGTACACGTCGTGGTTCAACTTCAGGGGCAGCGACCAGCAGAAACCCGTCGGCATGCTCTCCGGTGGCGAGCGCAACCGCGTTCATCTCGCGAAGCTGCTGCGCAGCGGCGGGAACGTCCTGCTGCTCGACGAGCCGACAAACGATCTCGACGTCGACACGCTTCGCGCGCTCGAGGAAGCGTTGCTCGACTTCGCGGGCTGCGCCGTCGTGATCACCCACGACCGCTGGTTCCTCGACCGAGTGGCGACGCACATCCTCGCCTTCGAGGGTGACTCGCAGGTGACCTGGTTCGAGGGGGACTGGGCGGAGTACGCCGACTGGGTGCGCGAGACGCGCGGCCCCGAGGCGCTCGAGCCACATCGCATCAAGTACAAGCCGCTGGTCCGCGCCTGACGCAGTCGCGATGCACGTCCACCGCCTCGATGACCCCGAGCTCCGTGTGCTCGGCTGCCTGATCGAGAAGCAGCGCACTACCCCCGAGCAATACCCGCTGACGTTGAACGCGTTGCGTCTCGCATGCAACCAGTCGACGAGTCGGGACCCGGTCACCACGTACGACGAGGAGACGGTGCGCGCGGCGGCCCAGAGCCTCGGCACGCGCGGCTACGCACGGCTCGCGACCGGCCCAGGCTCGCGCACGCCCAAGTACCGGCAGCTCTTTCAGGAAGCGCTCGACCTGCTCCCGGCCGAGGTCTCGATCCTCGCCGTGCTGATGCTGCGCGGCCCGCAGACCGCCGCCGAGCTGAAGACCCGGACGGCGAGGCTGCACGAAGTCGACGACGTCGCTCCTGTGCTCGCAACGCTCGAGGACAGGGAGCTCGTGCATCGGCTGCCGCGGCAGCCCGGAAGGCGCGAGGAGCGCTGGGCGCATCAGCTCGGCGAGGAAGCTCAAGAGCCCGCCGCTGAGCCGGTCGAAGCGCCGTCATCGCTCGAGCAGCGGCTCGCGAGCCTCGAGGTACGCGTCGCCGACCTCGAGCGCCTGCTCGAGGCGCGCAGGCCTCACGACTGACCCGGTCTCGGATCCGGCCTCGTCCGCGCGGACGACCAACGATCCTCCGAGCGAGCGACCACAAGATCGCCTCGACGGCCGACGCGTACCCACCTCGATTCGATGACGATCGACTGCGACACCACTCGCAGGAGGCTTGATCGAAATGACGCAGGCTCGGAGCCGGGAGCAGTTCAGTGCGATCGACGTGCGCGACCTCGCCGCACAGATCGACGGAGCCGTCGTCGTGCCGGGAGACGAGACCTGGGACGAAGCACGTCAGGCGTGGAACCTCGCGGTCGATCAACGACCGGCCGCGGTCGCGATCCCGGAGAGCAGCGGCGACATCGTCGCGATCGTGGAGTTCGCACGGGAGAGTGGGCTGCGGATCGCCCCGCAGGGGACCGGCCACGGTGGCGCAGCGCTCGGCCCACTCGCCGACACCATCCTCGTCAAGTTGCACCGCCTCCGCGGCGTTGCCATCGACGCCGAGTCGATGATCGCCCGCGCCGCGGCGGGGACGATCTGGATCGAAGTTGTCGAGGAGGCAGCACGCCACGGCCTCGCAGCGCTCGCCGGCTCCTCGCCCGACGTCGGTGTGGTCGGGTACACGCTGGGCGGCGGGCTCTCCTGGCTCGGCCGCAAACACGGCATCGGGGCGAACCACGTGACGGCGATCGAGCTCGTCACCGCCGACGGGCAATTCCGTCGCGTCGACCGCGAGAACGATCCCGACCTGTTCTGGGCATTGCGCGGCGGCGGCGGGAACTTCGGGTTGGTCACCGCGATCGAGTTCAGGTTGTTCCCGATCCGCGAGGTCTACGCGGGGATCCTCTGGTTCCCGATCGACCGGGCGTCCGACGTGCTTGCCGAATGGCGGGCCTGGACCGACGGACTGCCCGACGAAACGACGTCTGTCGGCCGCATCCTGCAGCTCCCACCGCTCGACGAGATCCCGGAGCCGGTGCGTGGAAAGTCGTTCGCCGTGGTCGAGATCATCCACTGCGGCAGCGAGAGCGAGGGACGCGAGATCGTCGCGCCACTCCGCGGCCTGGGACCGGTGATGGACACGATCGAGCTGATTCCGGTACAGGAGCTCTCGCACCTGCACATGGACCCGGATCACCCGGTGCCGGGAGGCGGTGACGGGATGGCGCTCGAGGAACTGGATTCGAAGGCGATCGACGAGCTCGTTTCGGCGACGGTGGGCTCTCCGCTGCTCTCGGTGGAGATCCGTCAGCTCGGAGGGGAGATCGGGCGCAGCCGGGCCGAGCACGGCGCACTCGCGGCCCTCGACGCGCCGTTCCTGCTCTTCGCGGTCGGCATCACGCCGACGCCTGAGGCGGGGCGCGCAGTCGAGACCGCGGTCGACCACCTGCGAACGGCACTCGCCGGTCTGGAGGCGCCGCACACGTACCTCAACTTCGCCGAGCGCAAACGCGCTGCGAAGACCCTGTGGAGCGACACCAGCTACCACCGGCTCCGACGGATCAAGGCGGCGGTCGATCCGCAGAACCTGATCCGCTCGAACCACGAGCTCTGACCAGGGACACGGGCGCCCGGCACGCGCCGGGCGCCCGGGGACTGCCACCGGCCTAGAGCTGAGACGAGGCGTTCGAGGAGGACGACCCGCCCATGTTCGGGCAGTTGCCCTTCCCCTGGCTCCGCTGCATGCTCCCCGCCGAGTACTGCCTCGACGGCGCGTGCGTCGCCGGCTTCGTGCTGTGCGAGCCGCCCTGATTCGCAGCGAGCGCAACACCGCCGCCGGTGACGGCGACGACTGCGGTTCCCACCACGACGGCGACTCTCCGACCGAGCATCGGGTCTCCTTTCGCTCGGATCACCCCGATCCTCGCACCCGCACCTAAGAGCTCGCTAGGCCTGCGGGATGCGCGCCTCGAGGGCGGCGCCGAACGCCTCGCGCACCGGCTCGAGCTCGATCCGGTCGAGCACGTCCTGGAAGAAGCCGCGCACGATCAGCCGTTCTGCCTCGGAGCGGGAGAGCCCGCGCGCCATCAGGTAGAACAGCGCGTCGCGGTCGACGCGTCCGAGCGTGGCCCCGTGCGTGCAGCGGACGTCGTTCGCCATGATCTCGAGCCCGGGAATCGAGTCGGCGTGCGCGGTGTCGGAGAGGAGGAGATTCCTGTTCTCCTGGTAGGCGTTCGTCTTCTGCGCCCCCTCCTCGACCCGGATCATCCCCCGCCAGACCGCGCTGGCCCGCCCCCGGAGCGCACCCTTGAACGCGAAGTCGCTCTCGGTATTCGGTGCGATGTGCTCCTGAAAGGTGTCGTAGTCGAGATGCTGGTCGCCGTCGGCGAAGTACGCACCGGTGACGCGCGACGTGGCGCCCGGGCCGGCGAGGTCGTTCTCGATCCACACCTTCCCGCGCTTCGAGCCGAAGCCGCCGACGACCCAGTCGAGCTCGGCATCCCGCTCGAGCACCGCACGGTAGCGACCGAAATGCCACGTCTCCTGCGAGAGGTTCTGCAACGAGACGTACTCGACCTTCGCACGGTCGTGGACGAACAACTCGACCACGGCGTTGGTGTACGCGACCGTGTCCGGCGCCGACGACGAGAGATCCTCGATCAGGGTGAACCGCGAGCCTTCCTCCGCCTCGACGACCATCCGCCAGTAGAGCGAGCCGCCGTTCGAGGTCACCGTCACGTAGAGCGGCTCGTCGAGCTCGACGCCCTTCGGGACGCGGACGAGCAGCCCGTGCCGCCACTCCGCGAGGTTCTCGAGCGCGAAGCGGTCGTCCTCCGGGATCAGCCGCGCGTCGTAGTCGACGGGAAGCGGCTCGAAGGTGACGCCCGCCGGCGCGGAGAGGATCTCGATCCCACTCTCGTGGGCGGCGGCGCGACCGGCGACGGCGAGGTCGAGCATCGGCCCGCTCGAGGTGCCCGGCACCCCGGTGCCTGGCACCGGGTCGGGATCGAAGCCGCGCAGGTCGGTGAAGCGCCAGTGCTCGTCGGCGGTCGACGGCAGCGGCAGCTCCGCGAACAACTTCGCGGCGGCGTCGCGCGTCACCGTCGTCATGAGGTCGGCGCGTAGCGGCGGTGGAGCATGAGCGCGTTGCCGTCAGGGTCGTGGAAGAAGGCCATGTGGCAGACGCCGGAGTCGTGGGTGTCGCCGGCGAAGGCGATGCCCTTGCGCTCGAGCTCGCTGCGCGTCTCCGCGACATCCGCGACGCGGAGCGCGATGTACGCGCTGTGCGGCGCGTTGAACTCGCTGCCGACGCTCGTCGGATCGATCAGGTAAAGGCTCACGTTCTCGCCGAGCTGGAACTCCGGGAACCCGCCTTCGCCGACCTGGTCGAGACCCAGCGTCTCACCGTAGAACTGCACCGAACGCGCCATGTCCGTGACCGGCACGGACACGAAGTCCGTCCGCTCGACGATCAACCTACCGATCCCTCCATCTGCAGCTGGATCAGTCTGTTCATCTCGACGGCGTACTCGAGCGGCAGCTCCTTGGTGATCGGCTCGACGAACCCCGAGACGACCATCGCCGAGGCCTCGGCCTCGTTGAGGCCTCGCGACATCAGATAGAAGAGCTGCTCCTCACCGATCTTCGACACCGTCGCCTCGTGGCCGATGTCGACCTCGTTCTCGTCGATGCGAATGTACGGATAGGTGTCCGACCGCGACTCGTCGTCGAGGATCAACGCGTCGCAGACGACCTTCGACTTCGCGCCGTGCGCGCCCTTGGCGACCTCGAGCAGTCCGCGATAGCCGGCGCGGCCGCCGTTCTTGGAGATCGACTTCGAGGTGATCACGCTCGTCGTGCGAGGGGCGACGTGCACGCACTTGCCGCCGGCGTCCTGATGCTGGTTCTTGCCCGCGAACGCGATCGAGAGCACCTCGCCGTGCGCGCGCTCGCCGAGCAGCCAGATGGCCGGGTACTTCATCGTCAGCTTCGAGCCGAGGTTGCCGTCCACCCACTCCATGGTCGCGTCCTCGTAGGCGACGGCGCGCTTCGTGACCAGGTTGTAGACGTTGGTCGACCAGTTCTGGATCGTCGTGTAACGGCACCGGCCGCGCGGCTTGACGACGATCTCGACGACCGCGCTGTGGAGCGAGTCGGTCGAGTAGATCGGCGCGGTGCAGCCCTCGACGTAGTGCACGTAGGCGTCCTCGTCGACAATGATCAGCGTGCGCTCGAACTGGCCCATGTTCTCCGCGTTGATGCGGAAGTAGGCCTGGAGCGGCAGCTCGATCCTCACGCCCGGCGGCACGTAGATGAACGACCCGCCCGACCACACGGCACTATTCAGCGCGGCGAACTTGTTGTCGTTCTGCGGGATGATCGTCCCGAAGTACTGCTTGAAGATGTCCTCGTGCTCGCGCAGCGCGGTGTCGGTGTCGAGGAAGATCACGCCCTGCGCGGTCAGGCTCTCCTGCAGCTTGTGGTAGACGACCTCGCTCTCGTACTGTGCGCCGACGCCCGCGAGGTACTTCTTCTCCGCCTCGGGGATCCCGAGCTTGTCCCAGGTGTCCTTGATGTCGGCGGGAAGGTCCTCCCACGACTCCGCCTGGTTCTCGGTGGGCTTGATGTAGTAGTAGATGTTGTCGAAGTCGATCTCCTGCAGCGACTGGCCGCCGCCCCAGGTCGGCATCGGCCGCGCGAGGAAGTAGTCGAGCGACTTGTGGCGGAACTTCCGCATCCAGTCCGGCTCGTCCTTGTGCGAGGAGATCGCGTCGACGAGCTCGTGCGACAGGCCGCGGCCCGACTTGAAGAAGTAGTCCTCGGGGACGTTGAAGCCGTACTTGACCTCGTAGTCCGAGCCGATCCCTTCGACGATCTCGCTCTCGGTCTGAGTCATTAGGCAGCCGCCTTCGGTTGTTCCCACTCTTCGTAGCCGGACACTTCGAGCTTCTCGGCCAACTCCTTGCCACCTTCCTCGACGATCGTGCCGTCGACGAAGACATGAACGAAGTCAGGCTCAATGTAGTTGAGGATGCGCTGGTAGTGCGTGATCACGAGGGCGCCCATGTCGGGGCCAATGAGATCGGACACACCGTTGGCGACGATCTTCAGCGCATCGATGTCGAGGCCCGAGTCGGTCTCGTCGAGCACGGCGATCCGCGGCTTCAGCATCGCCATCTGCAAGATCTCGACGCGCTTCTTCTCGCCCCCGGAGAAGCCGTCGTTCAGGTAGCGCGATGCGAGCTCGCGGCTCACCTTCAGCCGGTCCATCTGGGCGAGCAGCTCGGTGCGGAACTCGGGCACCGGGATCGGATCGTCGACGCCGCCCGCTCGCGCCTTCCGCGTGGCGTTGAGCGCCTGGCGGAGAAAGTTTGTGACGGTCACGCCGGCGATCGCCTGCGGGTACTGGAAAGCCAGGAAGAGCCCCGCCTGGGCGCGCTCGTCTGCACCGGCTTCGGTGATATCTGCGCCGTCGAGCAGGATCTGCCCGCCGGTGATCTCGTACGCCGGGTGACCGGCGATGGCGTACGCGAGCGTCGACTTTCCCGAGCCGTTCGGGCCCATCACCGCGTGCACCTCGCCCGACGAGACGGTCAGATCGACCCCCTTGACGATCTCGGTTCCGTCCTCGAGGGCGACGTGCAGGTTCTTCAGCTCCAGCTTGGCCATCAGTCCTGCGAATCATCGTAGCCGGATGGGGGTGGTAGGCTGGTTCCATGCCGAACATCGGTACTGGAGAGATCGTCCTCCTGTTGCTCGTCGCACTGTTGCTCTTCGGTGCGAAGCGGCTGCCGGAGATCGGTCGCTCGTTGGGTAGCGGGATGCGGGAATTCAAGGATTCGGTGACGGGCGCGAGCAAGCCCGAAGCGATGCAGGCATCGGAGCTGCCGCCTGCGCCGCCGGATCCGGCCGTCACCACTCCCCGCGAGAACGAAACCGTTCACTAGGGCAGGGTGCGCTAGATCGTGGCCGGGCTGCCGCGTCGCCTGGAGCACGGCGAGGAGGCGACGCTCGTCGAGCACCTCGAGGAGTTGCGCCAGCGCATCTTCGTCTGCCTGGGAGCGCTGCTCGTCGGTTTCATCGTTGCGTACATCTTCCACACGCATCTGATCCATCTGCTCACGCGGGCGCTGCCGCCGGGAGACCGTCGCCTCTCGACGTTCACCCTCGGCGAACCGTTCATGACGTCGATGTGGATCAGCCTCTACGCCGGGTTCCTGGTCTCGATCCCGGTGATCCTCTGGCAAGGCTGGCTCTTCTTCAGCCCTGCGCTCGATCCGGCGCACGCACGGATGGTGCGCCTGTTCACGCTCCTGGCGACCGTCTTGCTCGTCGCAGGCGTCCTGTTCGGGTACTTCCTCGCGCTGCCTGCGGCGGCGCACTTCCTCGCGCACTACGACAGCTCGAACTACAGACAGTTCATCCGCGCCCGCGACTACATCTCGTTCGCGGCGAAGGTGCTCCTCGCGATGGCACTCGTGTTCGAGCTGCCGATCTTCGTCGTCGGCCTGACGCGCACCGGGATCCTGACGACGAAGAAGCTGCGCAAGAACCGCCGCATCGGATACTTCGTCGTCGTCTGCGTCGCCGTGGCGCTGCCCGGCGTCGACCCCGTGACGACGACGATGGAGGCGATCCCGCTCCTGATCCTGTACGAGGCCTCGATCTGGCTCTCCGTGATGCTGGACCGCCGCTCAGCGCGGGCCAGGGCCGCCGCGACCGCCGGCACGTGAGCGGAAACACGGCCGAGGTGTCGGCCGACTGGGTTCTGCCGGTCGACGGGCCGCCGATCGCGGACGGCCGCGTGTCGTACGAGGACGGGCGGATCGTCGAGGTCGGAACGGGCCGCGCCGAGCGTCACTTCGAAGACGCCGCGATCGTGCCGGGATTCGTGAACGCGCACTCTCATCTCGAGTACGCCGTGTATGCGGGCTTCGGCGACGGGGCGCCGTTTGCAACCTGGCTCGCCACGCACATGGACCGGAAGCGGCTGCTCGATCGCGAGCACATGCGTGCAATCGCGCTCCGCGGAGCCGCGGACTCGCTCGCCGCCGGAATCACGACCACGGCCGACTACAGCTTCTCGGGAGCCGCGGCGGGCGCGGCGGCGGCTACCGGTCTGAGGGCCGTCGTCTACCTCGAGGTCTTCGCCGTCGACCCGGCGGACGCCGAGCGGCAGTTCGCGGCGACTCGTGCCCTGGTCGACGAGACGCCGCTCGTCCGCATCGGCATCTCTCCACACGCGCCCTACACCTGCTCCGTCGCCGTCTACCGCTGGTGCCTGTCGCTCGGGATTCCCGTCGGCACTCATCTCGCCGAGAGCGCAGGCGAGCACGAGTGGCTCGAGCACGGCACAGGGCCTCTGGAGCAGATCGGCCCCGTGCTCGTCCCGCCGACCGGAATGCGGAGCGTCGCCACACTCGAGCCGGTCCTCGGGCCCGAGCTCCTATGCGCGCATTGTGTCGACGTTAAGCCGGCGGAAGTCGAGCTGCTCGCCGACCGCGACGTACCGGTCGTGCACTGTCCTCGATCGAACGCGCTGCTCGGCTGCGGGGTGGCTCCGCTCGCGCAATTCAGGACCGCCGGCCTCCGGGTGGGTCTGGGCACGGATTCACCTGCGTCGGCGCCCTCTTTCGACGTCTTCGAGGAGATGCGCACTGCGATCTACCTCGCCCGGGCGAAGGCGAAGGACCCGGAAGCGCTCGACGCCGAGGCAGCACTGCGCCTGGCAACGGTCGACGCGGCACGCACCCTCCAACTGGACGACCAGGTCGGTACCCTGGCGGCCGGAAAGCGAGCCGATCTGGCAGTGGTGTCGCTGGCCGGAAGCCCCTACCATCCGGTGGAGGACCCGGTCGCGGCCGTCGTGTTCGGCGGCTCACCGGAACGCGTGCTGGTAACGGTGGTCGACGGCGAAACCCGATACATGAACGAGGACGAGGACACGTGGCAAGAGGTACGCAACACCGCAAGCGCCGCCCGAGAACGGATGCTCAAGCAGCCGCTGCGGTAGCGCGCCCGCACAAGGCCAAGCCGCCGCAGTGGCAGGAAGAGCTCTTCTTCCAGCGTCTGCGGAACCACGCCAAGTGGATCTACGTCGGTCTCGCCGTCACGTTCGTGCTCGGGTTCGTCCTGCTCGGCGTCGGCTCCGGCTCGACCGGTATCGGCGACGCGCTCCAGAACGCCTTCAACTTCGGCGGAAGCGGCGGAACGTCGATCTCGAGCCTCCAGAGCAAGGTCGCCAAGAACCCGAACAGCGCAGCCGACTGGCGCGCACTGGCGACGGCGTACGAACAGAAGCAGCGGACGTCCGACGCGGTGACGGCTCTCGAGCACCTGACCGCTCTCCATCCGAAGGACACGAACGCGCTTGGCGAGCTGGCGTCGCAATACTCCGCGCTCGCGACGACCTACAGCAACGACTACACGGCGGCCGAGACGGCGGCTCAGGTCGCCGCTCCGGGGAACAGCTTCCTGCCACCGTCGACGACACCCCTCGGCCGAGCGTTCCAGGATCCGAACGCGCTCGGAGATCCGCTCGCTGCCGCGGTGACGTCGGGTGCAAATGCACGTGTCTCCGCGGCTTACACCAATCTGCAGACGACCGCGGCGAAGGCCGAGACCGCGTACCAGAAGCTCGCGGCCCTGTCACCCGACGATGCGACGCTCCAGATTCAGCTCGGCCAGGCGGCTCAGACCGCCAACGACTCGGCGACTGCGCTGCTCGCCTATCGCCGCTTCCTGAAGCTCGCACCGAACGATCCGCTGGCACCCCAGGTGAGGCGCGTGATCACCGCCCTGAAGCAGGCTGCGGCTGCACAGGCCGCCACCCAGGCGTCCGGTTAGACTCTCGACGGCGCGGGCCCGGGGACGGGCGCCAGACGACCGGGGGTTGGCACTTGAACTTCGACATCAAGACCGAGCAGCTGGCGAACGACACATACGCGATCTCGCTGGCAGGTGAGATCGATCTCTACACGGCGCCCGAGTTCAAGCAGCAGCTGCTCGAGGTGATCGGCGAGGGCGCGACACACGTGATCGTCGACCTGACCTCGACGACGTTCATCGACTCGACCACGCTCGGCGTGCTGGTCGGCGGGCTCAGGAGGCTGCGGGCCGCCGATGGTCAGCTGACGATCGTGTGCAGCGACCCGAACATCACCAAGATCTTCGAGATCACCGGGCTCGATCGCGTGTTCGACCTCACCAACACGCGCGACGAGGCGCTCTCGAGACTGCCCGACACGACCCGACACTCCTCCTGATCGTCGCGTCTTGACCCTGCGCCGAGCTCTTCTCTCCGCTCTCGTGATCGCGGCCGCGGTGCTTTCGGCCGGGTGCGGCGCGGTCGGGCGCG
This sequence comes from uncultured Thermoleophilia bacterium, assembly GCA_963742605.1. GTDB lineage: Bacteria > Actinomycetota > Thermoleophilia > Gaiellales > Gaiellaceae > PALSA-600. The sequence continues at coordinate 176,677 of CAVUNA010000014.1, forward strand.
TCACCACCGGCGATCCCGGTCACGGCAAGCTCCTGTTCGTGACGCCCGCCAAACCGGGCGATCCCTCGTGCGGCTCCTGCCACACGCTCGCCGACGCGAAAGCGACCGGTACGGTCGGACCGAACCTCGACGACGCCTTCGCGAGCGACAAGGCGCAGGGGTTCTCGCAGTCGACGATCAAGGATGTCGTCCGCGGTCAGATCGCCTACCCCGAGCCGCCGATGCCCGCGAACCTGTACGAGGGCCAGAACGCGGACGACATCGCGATCTATGTCGCCCAGTGCGCGTCGGTCCCGAACTGCGGCGTCACCGCGGCCGGCCAGAAGCCCTCCACGCCGTCGCCGCCCGTCGCAACCGGCGGACCAGCGGTCAACGGCAAACAGGTGTTTGCGACCGCGGGCTGCGGCGGCTGTCATACGCTCAAGGACGCCGGGGCGACCGGCAACGTCGGGCCCAACCTCGACGGGTTGAAGCCCTCGAAGGCAAGGGTGGCGCGCCAGGTCGAGACGGGCGGAGCCATCATGCCGTCGTTCAAGGGCCGCCTGACCGAGAAGCAGATCCAGGCGGTCGCCGGCTACGTCGCGTCGGTCGCCGGGAAGTAGCGGATCAGCTTCCCGAGGGCGATGTAGGGCGGATAGCCGCGCCCGAAGTCGACGTCTGCGAGCTCCTCCCAGCCGTTCTTCGCATAGAACTTCCGCGCCGAGCTCGACGCCGACCGGGTCGTCAGCACCGCGCGCCGGTGCCGCTGCCGCGAGAGCAGCTGAGCGAGCAGAGCACTGCCGATCCCTCGTCGTTGGGCGCCGGGCCGCACGTGCAGCTCGACGACCTCGAAGTGCGGACGGTCGAGCCAGTTCGCCCGCTGGGCCGGAGTCAGCGCCTGAGCGACCCGGTCGGTCCACCACTCGCCGTAGGCGCCCGTGTAGCCGTACCCGAACCCGGCGATGGCGCCACGGTCGCGCGCCACCAGGAAGACGAAATCGGGGCGGGTGACATGGCGGGGCAGGCGCTCGTTGGCCCATTCGTCCGAGAGGGCGCCCGCGCCGAGCGCAGCACGATGGACATCGCGCAGCTGGTCGCGCAACGGCAGTGGATCGACCAGCTCGATGCGAAGCGCAGCCGCCGTCATGCTCGCGGCCCGTCCGGAACAACGATCACGTGCGTCAACGGAAGGCCGAAGCGCTCGCGCGCCCGTTCGACGACACCGTCCTCCAGCCACGGCGAGCTGCCTCTGGGAAGCGTCGAGACGACGAGCTCGTCCGCGTGGAACGTGCGAAGCGCGTCGGCAATCGCCTGGATCGGGTCGCCATCGCCGATCTCGCCGGTCGCGTCGACCCCGGCCGCGCGCATCGCGATCAGGCTCGCCGGAAGCCGGTCGTCCGGAGCCGGAGGGTCGGTGGCCGGGGAGACGACCAGGACGACGGCCCGACCGCCGATCGCACGCCGGCGCAGCTCCTCGCGCAGCTCGGAGCCGTCGACGCTGTCATCGGCGAGGACGATTATTCGCCGGGCTCCGGAAGGACGCGCCGCGGGAGCCCCGTCGGGCGGCGCCTGACGCCGGCCGGAACGCACCAGCGAGGCGATGCCGCCGACGGTGAGCACGGCGAACACCGCGGTGCCCAGCCACCTGTCGATCTTCCAGCCGATGCCGATCAGCCCGAGATAGACGATCGTCACCAACACCATCCGGAACGCGTCGCGCTCGCTCCGGAGCGGGTTGTGCACGACGCTAGATGATGTAGACCGTGAAGTAGACCACGATCCACATCACGTCGACGAAATGCCAGTAGATGCCGCCGAGCTCGACGCCGTGATGGTGCTCCTCCGTGAAGTGCCCGCGGAAGGCCCGCACGATCATCACCATCAGGATCGTCAACCCGATGAACACATGCGCGCCGTGCAGTCCCGTCAAGCCGTAGAACGTGGCCGCAAATGCCGTGTCACTGGTGTTGAACCCGATTCGGCTGTACTCGATCAGCTGGATGATCAGGAAGCTCAGGCCCAGCGCGAAGGTGAGGACGAGGCCGGCCTGAAGACCGGCGCGATTGCCCTTCTTGATCGAGCTGTCCGCCCAGTGCATCGAGAAGCTCGACGTGACCAGGAGCAGCGTGTTGACACCTGCGACGAACGCCGGCAGTTGGTACGGCGCCGGTGGCCAGTGCCCGCCCCAGAACGCGTTGTTGACGACACGAATGAAGAAGTAGGCGGTGAAGAACGAGCCGAAGAGCATGATCTCCGACCCGATGAACAGGAGAATCCCGAGCGTCGCCGGCGAGACGCGTGAGCTGTAGTGCGGCGCAGGCGGACCGTGATGCCCGCCGTGGGCGTGTGCCTCGGCCGCGGCCGTCATGCAGTCGACCTCGCCGCCCCGGTGGAGACCACATGGTCGACCGGCAGCCCCGTGTCCTTGCGCAGCCGCTGCACGAGGTCGCGCCGGAGCCAGCCGCTCTTCGCCCCCGGGAACGTCGAGACGATGATCTCGTCCACGCGCTCGTCGTGGACAACATGCATCGCCGCCGTGTACGGGTCGGGGTGAACGACCTGGCCGTGGGCGTCGATGCCCGCGCCGCGCAGCTCGCCGAGCGCGAGCCGCAAACGGCGCTCGGCATCCGCATGCTCCTCGTCGTCACCCTGCGGCGAGACGAGCAGGAAGCTCGCCGCCCCCTGCTCCGCGCGGTGACGGATGCTGTCGAGCAGCTCGGGAGAGACCATCGTCTGGTTGGCGATCACGAGCACGTTGACGTCCTCGCCACCCGCCTGATCGACGACGACGTGCTTCACGGGTATCCCCTTGGCGCGCCGCTCGATGTCTCCAACGACGTCGCGGCGCAACCAGCCCGACCGCTCGGGCTCGTGCGTGGAGACGACGATCTCGTCGATTTTCGGCTCGAGCTGCGCAAGCGCGTCGGCCGCAGCCTGCACGGGGCCCGTCTCGACGACGAACCCCTGCGCGGAGAGGCCTGCTTCTCGTAGTGCGCGCAGCGTCTTCTCGAGCCGCCGGCCCGCCGACGCCCTTCGCGTGTCGTCGTAGACGACATAGCCCTGGTTCGGCTCGTTGACGGGTGCGATCACGGTGATCCGTGCCGACGCCCCCGCCTCGCCGCGCACGGCATCGAGCAGCGTCTGCGACGCAGCGGTCTCGTTCGCGATCACGAGGATGTGCTCGGCCACTCGTGGTTCCTAATCTGCCGCGCCGACCGGCTCGGGGGCAGGGGTCGGAGCGCCGAGAATCGCGTGGCGCGCTCCCGGTACGCCGTACTCGTACGGATTGCCGACGACCTGCGGGATCTCGTCGAAGTTGAACACCGGAGGCGGCGAGGAGACCTGCCACTCGAGCGTCAGGGCGTGCCACGGGTTCGCCTCGGCGAGCGGTCCGTGCGCCCACGAGCGGGCCATGTTGTAGAGGAAGACGAGCGTCGATGCACCGAGGCCGAACGACGCGATCGAGATGAAGAGGTTGATGTCGGCGAAGCGGCTCGCGTAGTCGGCGACGCGACGGGGCATTCCCTGCAACCCGATGTAGTGCATCGGGAAGAACGTCAGGTTGAAGCCGACGAACGTCAGCCAGAAGTGCAGCTTGCCGAGCCGCTCGCTGTACATGCGACCGGTCATCTTCGGGAACCAGTAGTAGATGCCGGCGAAGATCGTGAAGACCGAACCGCCGAAGAGCACGTAGTGGATGTGCGCGACGATGAAGTAGGTGTCGCTCGCATGGATGTCGATCGGCACCGACGCGAGGTAGATGCCCGAGAGCCCGCCGATCACGAACATGCTCAAAAAGCCGAGCGCGAACAGCATCGGCGTCGTGAAGTGAAGTCGCCCTTCCCACATCGTGGCGAGCCACGAGAAGATCTTGATCCCGGTTGGCACCGCGATCACCATCGACGTCACCATCATCGGGACGCGCAGCCAGCTCGCCATCCCGGCGACGAACATGTGGTGGGCCCAGACCGAGAAGCCGAGCACGAGGATCGCCATCAGCGAGAGCGCCATCAGCCGGTAGCCGAAGATCGGCTTCCTGCTCATCACGGAGATCACCTCGCTGATGATCCCGAAGCCGGGCAGCATCATGATGTACACCGCCGGGTGCGAGTAGAACCAGAAGATGTGCTGGTAGCCGAGCACGTAGCCGCCTTGCTGGTACTCGAAGAAGTTCGTGTGCATGACGCGGTCGAACAGCACGAAGAACTGCGAGCCCGCGATGAACGGTGTCGCGAGCACCACGAGCAGGCTCGTCGTGAAGTTGGCCCAGACGAGCAGCGGCATACGCCAGAAGGTCATTCCCGGCGCACGCATCGTGATGATCGTGACCAGGAAGTTGAGCGCGGTCATGATCGAGCTCGCGCCCGCCCACTGCACGGCCATGTTGAAGAACACCTGACCAGGCGGCTGATGTGAACAGAGCGGCGCGTAGCACGTCCAGCCCGCCGACGGCCCGCCGCCGGGAGCCGCCATGCCGACGATCAGCATCGTCCCGGCGATCGGCAGCAACCAGAACGAGAGGGCGTTCAGCCGCGGGAACGCCATGTCGGCGGCGCCGAGCATCAGCGGGATGACGTAGTTCCCGAGCCCCGCGAACGCGGGGATGATGAAGAGGAAGATCATCAGCGCCGCGTGGTCGGAAACCAGCACGTTGAACGTCTGCGGGTTGAAGTACTGGTCGCCGGGCCGTGCCAACTCGGCCCTGAAGAGCATCGCGAGGAGACCACCGACGCAGAAGAAGAAGATCGTGGTCACGACGTACTGGATCCCGATCACCTTGTGGTCGGTGTTGATCCGGAAGTAGTCGCGCCAGCTCTTCGCCCCGTGGCCGGTGTGATCCTCGGCCAGCGTCGGACGCCCGGAGGCGTAGTACGCCCAGTAGTCGAAGCCACCGAGGCCGACGAGGAAGCCGAGCGGCGTCGTCACCAGCTCGACGGTGAGGATCGGGACGCCGTCCCAGATCGGGTCCCAGCCGGCGAGCCACCTCAGCCCGGTGACGATGCCGAGGCCGATGCCGAAGAACAGCGGCGTCGTCCAGAGCACGCGCAACCAGCCGGCACGTGTGAACCGATGGATGCCCGTCCCGGGCGACGGAGGAACGTGGACCTCGGGAGAGTGGTGTGCCGCGGTCGTCATCGCTGCGCGTTCGCCACCAGATACTGCACGAGTTGGTCGAGCTCGGCAGGCGAGATCTGCGACTGGAAGGTGTGAGGCATCAGATCGTTGTAGCCCGGCTGAATGTACGCGCCCGGCGAGACGATCGACTCACGGACGAACGCCTCGAGTGAGCCGCGGTTCGCCTGCTTCGCCTCGTCGGCGAGCTTGTCGAGGTCCGGCCCGATCGTCCCGGTGGCAGCCGCTGCCTTCAGCGTGTGACAGCTGCCGCAGCCGTTCTTCTGAAAGACCGCAAGCCCGGGCGGCCCGGTCGTCGTCGCACCGCTCTTCAGGAACTTCGCGAACGCGTCCTGGCTGACGATCGTCACGTGGCTGCGCATCAGCGAGTGCCCGAGACCGCACAACTCCGTGCAGATGACCGGGAACGTTCCGGTGCGCGTCGGCGTGATCACGAGGCTGTTGTGCTGGCCCGGTACCGCGTCCTGCTTCTGCGAAAGCTGCGGCACCCAGAACGAATGGATCACGTCCTTGGATGTGATGTCGAGCTTGGTGTGGAGCCCCTCGGGAAGCGTGAGGTAGCCGTACGTCTTGCCGTTCGAGTACGTGAACTCCCACGCGAACTGCTGCGCGACGACGTTGATCTTCACCGGGTTTGCGCCCGCCTGGCCGTCCTTCGCAAGCACGATCGCGCTGACGATCGAGATCGCGGTGACCAACACCGCCGGGATCGCCGTCCAGACGATCTCGAGCGACGTGTGACCGTGGGTCGGCGGCCCGTCGGACCAGTCGTCCGGCGGCGCGCGGAACTTCCAGACGGAGTAGATGAGGACGGCGGCGACGACCGAGAAGACGGCGATCGCAATCGCCGTGGCGAACCAGTACACGAAGTCGATCCGGCTCGCCTCGCGGCCGGCGGCGACCGGGAGCCAGGGGATCGCCAGCGCGACCGCGGTGCAGATGGCTCCCGCGACGAGTCCGATCGCGACCAGCTGGATGAAGGACCCCCTGCGCACCCGGGGGCTAGCCTAATCAACGGGCCGGAGCGCCGTGTTGAGCAGCGCAAGGCTTGACTGCTGGGGTCTCGGGCATCCCCGGAGGCAATGACAGTTGACAGGTGTCACGAGTGATGTCATAGTGATGTCACGATGAATCTGACCATCCTGCTGAACGGCGTCCAGGAGGACCTCGAAGGTGTGGCCGAACTGGGTGACGAACGCGCCCGGCAGATCGCACGCCGCCTCGCCGAGTCGATCGGGTCGAGCCTCCGGCTGAAGCTGCTCGACCTGCTCTCGGAGGCGGCGCTCGAGCTGTCGTCCAAGCTGCCTTCCGGTCACGTCGAGGTGCGGCTCGCGGGCCAGGAGCCCGAGTTCGTGTACGTCGACACGGCCGGCGAAGGCGCCGGCGCTGTCGGCGAGGAGCTGTCGGCGCGAATCACCTTGCGCCTGTCCGACAACCTCAAGCTGACGGTCGAGAAGGCCGCCGACCGCGAGGGCGTCTCGACCAACACCTGGATCGTGCGCGCGATCGCGCGCGCGGCCGAGTCGCGGCCCGCCCACTCGGGTGGCAAGCGACTGTCCGGATACGCACAAAGTTGAGCATCGAGGGAGGCGAGCAAATGCACAAGGAGTTCGAAGTGAGCGGTCCCGTCCAGGTCGACGTGCGCCTGGTGTCGGGCGAGATCGAGATCGACGCCACACTCGACGGTCGCGTCGAGGTCGAGCTGATCGGCAACGACGACGAGTCGCGTGCGCTCGTCGAGGAAGCACGGGTCGAGCTGCAGCAGCACGCGACGCCGAAGGTGGTCATCGACGTCCCGCAGCGTCGCTCCGGGTTCGGGTTCGGGTTCATCTTCGGGAGACAGGGCATCAGCTGCCGCGTGCGCTGCCCGGAGCACTCGACGCTCGCCGCCCGGACGAAGTCCGGGGACGTGACCACCTCCGGCACGCTCGGCGCGGCGAATGTCGCCACAGCCTCCGGGGACGTGGAGCTCGACCGCGTCGACGGTGGAGCGAGCGTGAAGAGCGCAAGCGGCGACGTGAGGGTGCGCGAGGTCACCGGCGGTGCCAACATCCAGACCGCGTCGGGCGACGTCTCGATCGAGATTGCCCGCGGATCGGTGAGCGTGGCCACGGCATCCGGCGACGTCGCGATCGGTGACGCGTACGACAACGTGAGCGTGAACTCGGTGAGCGGCGACCAGCGCCACCGCGCCGTCTTGCAGGGCAATGTCGGCGCGCACTCTGTTTCCGGGGACATCGAGATCGGCGTGCGCCAGGGATCGCGCGCCTGGCTCGACTGCAACACCGTGAGCGGTGACACGAGCTCCGAGCTCGAGGTCACGCCCGAGGCCCCTCCGGGGGACGGACCGCTCGTCGAGATCCGTGCGAAGACGGTGAGCGGAGACATCAGGATCACGCGGGCGCCCGCGCCCGCCGAAAAGGTGGAGGTGCCCGCATGAAACGCCTGAGCTTCGACACCACTGCACCGCGCCGGCTGACCTTCGGGCGTCGGGCACCGCAGCCGCGCCCCGAGGATGCCGTCATCGAGGAGGCGGAGCTCCAGCGGGCCACCTGGGACGAGTTGCGTCGCGGGGCTCGGTAGAGGTCAGATGCGGCGCGCGCCGACGTAGCTGCCGCCGTAGGCGGCGAGCGTGGTGATCTTCACGACGTCGCCGGTATGCGGCGCGTGCACGAACTGGCCGCCCCCGATGTAGATCCCGACGTGGTCGAGCCCGTCGAAGAAGACCAGGTCTCCCGGCTGAAGCTGATCGCGAGGGACACCCACTCCGAGTTGGTACTGGGCGGCCGCGTAATGCGGCAGCGTGATCCCGAGCTGCGCATAGACGTAGGCGACGAGACCGGAGCAGTCGAACCCCTTCGGGCTTTCGCCGCCCCAGAGGTAAGGAACGCCGAGGTAGCGGAGCGCGATCGTCGCGGCTTCCGGATGGCCCGCGGGCAGCACCACGGGCGGAGCATCTGCCGGCGTCGTCGTCGTCGGGTCGGTCACTCCGGTGGGCTCGGTCGTCGTCGGGTCGGTCAGCACGGGCAGCGTCGCGGTCGTGGTCACGGGTGAGGTCGTCGTGGCGACCGTCGTCGTGGCGACCGTGGTGGTCGTCGCCGGCGGAGCGGTCTTCGGCGCAGCGGCGGCGGCTTCGGCGGCTCTCGCGCGCTCGGCCGCCTGACGGCGGAGCTCGGCCTGTTCGGCTGCGAGGCGACGACGCGCCTCAGCGGCGAGCTCCGCCTGGCGGCGCGCTTCCTGCGCGCGCATCGTCGTAAGCTCGGTCTGCACGGAGGACAGGAGCCGACGACGTTGCGCAAGCATCGCCCCGATCTGCACCTTCTGGTTCGACAGCTGTTGAACGGACGCCGCGCGACGTTGCTCGCTCCGCTGCAGTGCACGCCGCGCCGTGGCCAGCTGGATCCGTACCTGTGTCGCCTGCTTCGCGAGCTGTCGATCGGAAGTCGCGACCGATCGTGCAGCTTGCAGTCGATCGATCAGGTCACCCAGGCTTGCGCTGCCGAGGACGACGTCGATCGTCGTCGGCTGGTTGCTCTCGTAGATCGTCACGAGCCGCGCCTGAACGAGCTGCTCGGCGTGCCGTTGCGCGCGCTCGGCGATCGAGAGCGAGGCCTGGTTCGCAGTGAGCTGCGCCTTGACCTGGCCGAGGTCGTAACGTGCGCCGTCCCAGGCCTCGACCGTCTTGCCGAGCTGACTGTCGAGCGCGTTCACCTGAGCGAGCACCACCTGCGCCTCGCGCTGCTTGACCTTGATCTTCCCGGCGGGCGAGGCCGCGAGCGGTGCGGCGCCCAGCGCGGCAACGAACGCGGCGGCGACGAGCGGTGTGAGGAGGCGTGCGCGTCTCATCAGCGGGGGTGCGATGGAACAACCATCGGCAGAAGTTGTAAAGCCCGTGAAAGGCCGCCTTCGCAGTCTCCGCCGGGACTCCTTCCCAAACGCTGGCTCCCAACGACTACCTTGGCGGAATGCCACGCACCGCGATCGTCGTGCCCGGCCACGGCGCCTTCGATGCCGCCGGGTACCGCATCAGCGCTCGCTGCCGGCGGCTCGTCGTCGCTGCGGAGGCTCTCGCCGAGCGCCTGACGCCCTCCGCGGTCGTGTTCACGGGTTGGTCGCCGGACGGCGGCCCGTCGGAGGGCGAGCAGATGCGCAACGTCTGGCGCGGGCCCGAAGTCGAGCTGATCGTCGAGCCGACCGCGACGGTGACCGCAGAGAACGCCGCGCGGACGCTCCCGCTCCTGCTCGAACGGGGGGTCGAGCTCGCGGTCGTCGTCTGCGCGCCCTTCCACTACCTGCGAACGCGTTACTTCTTCCGTTCGCTCTACGCGACCCGTGGCATCGAGGCGCGCGTTCGCGTCGTGCCGGAGCTTCCGTCGTCTCGCGCGCTCGTGTGGGAGCTTGCCGCTCTGCCGCTGGCACGCGCCCAGCTGCGACGAGCGCAGGCCGAGCTCGAGCGGAGCACGCGCTGAGCGACACGCTCGTCTTCATCCCCGCCTGGAACGAGGAAGGGAATCTTCCTGCCGTGCTCGACGACCTGCACCGCGAGGTCCCGGACGCAGACGTGCTCGTGGTCGACGACGGCTCGACCGACGGCACGGCCGAAACGGCGCGGGCAGGGGGTGCGCAAGTGCTCTCGCTCGGTGAGAACCGGGGGCTGCGCGTGGGCGTGGCCGCGGGCTACCGCTTCGCACGCGAGCACGACTACGCGTTCTGCGGTCGCGTCGACGCCGACGGCCAGCATCCCGGCCACGAGCTCGCGCGCCTGCTGGCGCTCGTCCGCAGCGACGTGTGCGACGTCGCCGTCGGGTCGCGCTTCGTCTCGGGTGACGGCTACGCGCCGTACCGCTACCTCCCGAGCCCGGCGCGACGATTCGGCACCGCCGTTCTCCGCCGCGCGCTCGGACTCGTGCTCGGAGAGCCCTTCGGCGACGCCACGAGTGGTCTCTACGCCGTGAATGCGAAGGCGATGCCGCTGCTCGCCGATGAGTTCACGACGGGCGCGCCCGAGGTTGAGGCACTGATTCGCATCAGCAATGCCGGGCTGCGGCTGCAGGAGGTACCGGTCGACATGGCCGAGCGCGCCGGCGGCGTCTCGAAGCTTCGGGGCGGCAAGGCGATCTCGCTCGTCCTCACCGTCACGGCGGTGCTGCTCACCGGATTCGTCGCGCGCCGACGACGCTGAGCTGCGTCCGGCGGGCGACCGCCTCCGGAGCGAGGAATGCGATCAACGCTTCCGCCTCTTCGAGGATCGCCCGACGCTGTACCGGCCGCACGCGCACGCGGATGTCGACCTCGATGGTCGACTCGTCTTTCGTCCTGGTCAGCTTCCAGGCGCCGGCGAGAAACCCGTCGGCGAGGAAGGCGCCACGATGCATGAACGAGTGGTCCCAGGTGACTGCGTCCATGATCCGGCTGCGGTCGGCATGTGAGAGGAACACGTTGTCGTACTGCGGCAGGAAGCGCACGGGCGCCCGTGTCGCAGGGTCGGCGAAGAGCCCGTCCTCGGCGTCGTAGAGAACTCGACCTCGTTCGTCGCGGTAGGTGCGCAGTCTCGGCCGCAGTCGCTCGAGCGTAAGTCGGAGATCGGCCAGCCACGACCAGGCGCGGATGTCTGCCGTCGTCGCAGGCCCGAACGCCCGCAGGTAGGCGAGGACGACCTCGTCCAGGGTCCGAGGGCTCGTGGGCACGTCGCCGAGCCAGGCGCCCAACGTCGCCATCGTCGGCTGCAGCGTCCGGCCCCAGACCCCGCGCGGCGTCACCTGCACCAGCGGCACGAGATAACGGACGGCGTAGGCAAGAGCGTTCGCGTCGTGGCCCGGCCAATCTTCACCGAGCGCGACTCGAAGCTGCGCCGTCGTGAGCGGGTTCTGCTCGAGCAGCTCTCCGGCGCGCACGAGGACCGGTGTGAGGTCGAGCCCGCGGAGCTCGCGCGCGAACGGGCTCGAGTCGAAGGCGCGCTCGAGCATCGGCTGCAGAAGCGGACGCAACCGCAGTGCGTCCTCACACGTCACCAGATGAAGCGTGGCCCGCAGTAGCGTCATGCGCACGGCGCGACGCTCCAGCAACTCGTGCCCGAGCGTGTCCGGGTCGAACGCCCGCAGTCGCGACCAGAGCCCGACATACGGGTCGAGCGGCACTTGCGACTGCATCCCGACGAGGTGCTCCACCATCTCCAGTGGGCGCAGGTCGGATCGCTCCAGCAGGAATTGGCGGACGAGCAGCGTTCGGTTCAACGTCCGCCGGTCGAGGACAGCTCCATCGTCGGGACGACCCGCCACGTCCTCACATGCTGCCGATCGACCCTGTTGCCCACCCCGGGCTGGCCAGTCAGTGGCGAGGCGAGTGAGCGATCGCGTGGCACAGCTGCGGGGCGAGGCGCTCCTGGCGCAATCGAGACCGGCGCCGCAGCCGGATGGCTGACCAGGGATGGACGGTGAAGGATTCGAACCTTCGACCTTGGGATTAAGAGAACCGTCGCGCCGTTTCGGTGCGTCTCGCCCGAGCTGGGATACGCGCGCAACAACCGCCGTTTCATCAGGTCATCGGCGTAGACGTCTCGGCTGATCTCGGTAGGTCTGGTTGCCCCCGTGTTGCCCGGCGCGGTGTGCCGGGTCAGACTCGCCCCGTGGCGGTCTGTCCTGCCTGCGGGAAAGAGAACCCAGAGGGCTTCCAGTTCTGCGGCTTCTGCACCGCTCCCATGGCGCTCCAGGCGCCGGAACGTGAGACACGCAAGACGGTCACGGTTCTCTTCTGCGATGTGACCGGCTCGACTGCGCTCGGTGAGTCGACGGACCCGGAGGCGCTTCGGGCGCTGCTGGCGCGCTACTTCGAGCGGATGAAGCAGATCGTGGAGTCGCACGGCGGCACGGTGGAGAAGTTCATCGGGGACGCGGTGATGGCCGTGTTCGGCATTCCGGCTGCGCACGAGGACGACGCACTTCGCGCCTGCCGCGCCGTGGTCGAGATGCGCGACGCGTTGCCTGCGCTCGGGATCCAGGCCCGCATCGGTGTCAGTACGGGCGTGGTCGTGACCGGGACGGCCGAGCGCCTCGCGACGGGTGACGCGGTGAACGTCGCCGCACGTCTCCAGCAGAGTGCCGAGACGGATCAGATTCTCCTCGGCGACGCGACGTACGCACTCGTCGCTCACGCGGTGGACGCGTCGGAACTCGCGCCGCTTCAGTTGCGTGGAAAGTCGAGCACGACGCGCGCGTTCCGACTTGTCTCGGTGCGCGCAGATGCGACCGCGATCCCGCGCCGTGCGGACACACCGTTCGCCGGCCGGACGCAGGAGGTCGAGCGCCTCCGAGCCGCGTACTCGGATGCCGTCGCGAGCCGCAGCGTGCGCCTACTGACCGTGCTCGGCGAGGCGGGCATCGGCAAGTCGAGGCTTGTGAAGGAATTCCTCGGGGACGTCGCAATGGACGCGGTAGTCCTGGTCGGACGCTGCCCGCCGTACGGCGAGGGCGTGACGTTCTCGCCCGTGCGGGAGATTTTCCGCGCGGCCGGTGGCGACGAGCACGCGCTCGAAGTCTCCAGCTACGAGGTCTTCGCGGCGGCACGCCGACTCCTCATGGAGATTGCCGTCGAGCAGCCGGTCGTCGTCGCGTTCGATGACGTGCACTGGGCCGAGGAGACGATGCTCGACCTGATCGAGCACCTCGCCGCGCGGCTGGACGATGCCAGAGTGCTTGTCGTGTGCATCGGGCGACCAGAGCTGGCGGAGCGGCGTCCGCAATGGCTGAGGACGCCCTGGAGAACGGCGGTGCTCGAGCCTCTCTCCGTTTCGGATTCGCGGGGGCTGATCGACTCGCTCGGCGCTCCCGCGGAGCTGCGGGACACGATCGGGCAGCTCGCCGAGGGCAACCCGCTGTTCATCGAGCAAGTCACGGCGTTCGCGCTCGAGGCCGGAGGCCGCGCAACGCTGACCGCCTCGATCCATGCCGTCCTGCAGGCGCGAATCGACCGCCTCGACGCCGAGGAGCGGGAGGTGCTTCAGCGTGCGGCCGTGGTCGGACGCAGCTTCTCGTTCGAGAACGTACTCGGCCTCATTCGGCCCGAAGAGCGCGACCGAGCGCAGGGACGACTGTTCGACCTGGTGCGACGCGGCCTCCTCCGGCCCGACAGCACAGGCGAAGAGGGGTTCCGATTCTCGCACGCGCTGATCCGCGACGCGGTCTACGAGACGATGCCGAAGGCGCTGCGGGCTGATTTGCACGAGGCGGTCGCGGAGCAAGTGTCACGCTCCGCTCGCTCCGAGGCGGTCGCCGGCTTCCATCTCGAGCGCGCCTTCCAGCTCCGTGGCGATCTGGGATCGCGCGACCCCGACCTCGGCACGCGCGCAGGGCTCTTACTCGGTCAAGCGGCGGAGGACGCCCTTGGCCACGGTGACGTCCCAGGGGCGATCGCGCTCTTTGAACGAGCGCGGGCAGTGCTTCCCTCGACGGATCCCAGCCTCCCGCTACTGCTCACGTCGCTCGGCGCGGCACGCATCAACGCTGGCGACACAGCAGCAGCGACCTCGACGCTCGACGCGGCGGTTGCTGCGGCCGTCGCGCTCGACGACCGCGCCGCCGAGCTGCATGCCAGGATCGAGCGCCAGTTCGCCCGTATGTTCGCCGAGGCCACTCCGGTCGAAGAGAGCACCGCTCTCGCAGCCGCCGCGATCCCTGAGCTGGAGGCCCTTGGCGACGACCTTGCCCTCGCACGTGCATGGTGGCTGAAGAGCAGCGGCGACCTTGCCGCCTGCCGCTGGCGGGCACGCGCACAGGCAATCGAGCAGGCGCTCGAGCACGCACGACGCGCGGATGCGGGGGTCGGGATCGTCGGGACGCTCGCCGGCCTTCTCGCCCAGGCGCTCCTGCACGGGCCGATGCCTGCGCCGGAAGCACTCGAGCGCGTCGGGCAGCTGGCGAACGAGCTCGGACTCGACCCGGCTCACACCGGTCCCGTCCTGGCCAGCCGCGCCGGGCTGCTCGCGATGAGGGGCAGGACCGACGACGCTCGAACCGAGCTTGGACGGGCTGCGGCCCTGAACGAGGAGTTCGGGCTCCGCTTCAGGCGGGCGGCACAGGGTTTCGTTGCAGCGCAGATCGAGCTCGCCGCCGGAGACCTTGCGGCCGCCGAGCGCGAGCTCCGCGCCTCGTCGAATGCACTTGCCGAGTACGGCGCAGTGACATCGGCAACGACACACTTGGCGCTGCTGGCTGAGGTCCTCTGCAGGCAGGGAAGCTTCGATCAGGCCGAGATGGAGGGGCGCCGGGTCGCCGCCGACGCCGCGGCGGACGACCTCCTTGCACAGGTGCTGTGGCGCACGACGCTTGCACGCACGCTCGCGCATCGTGGAGCCGCCGGTGAGGCGCGCGGACTGGCGAACGAAGCGTTGGCGCTCTGCGACGGGGTCGAGTTCCCATTCCTGCAGGTGGTGGCACTCGCGGTCGCCGCGGAGGTAGACGGCGAGACCGGCGATCAGGTGTCCCGACTGCAACTGCTGGAAGAGGCCCGGGCCGTTGCGGACGCGAAAGGGAACAGCGTCGACGCAGCGCGACTCGACCTCCTGGCGCTTGGCGCGAAATAACCGCAGGCATCATGACGCCGTGGGATCGCCATCGTCCGAGGAGCTCGGCGCACACGTGCGCCGCGTCCACGGCGGCGTCGTCGATCTCCATTTCGACTTGCTGCTCGATCTCTATGAGAAGCGCGCCAACAAACGCGAGCCGATCGGCGTCCTCGGGCGCGACTTCTGGCAGGGATTTCACGACGGCGGAATCGGGGTCGTCGGCGCGGCGATCTTCCTCGACGACCACTACCTGCCGGAGCTTGCGCTACGCGTCGCGATCGATCAGCTAGCACTTCTCCACGAGGAGGTCGCGCACGATTCCCGCTTCGCCGTCTGCCGCGACAGCGCTGAGATCGAGGCGGCGCAAGCCGACGGCCGCATCGGCTTCCTCCTCACCATGGAGGGCGTCGAGCCGCTCGGCTCCGACATCCACCTGCTCCGTGCCTTCCACGAGCTCGGCGTGCGCTGCATCGGCCTCACCCACGTCCGTCGCAACCTGGCCGGCGACGGCGGGCTGATCGCGCCAACCGGGTCGTCGCCGCAGGGGCTTTCTCCATTCGGACGCGCCGTCGTCGATGCCTGCGAGGAACTGGGGATCTTGATCGACCTCGCGCACCTGAACCCCGCCGGCGTCGAAGACGTGCTCGACCGCACGCATGCGCCGCCGGTGATCAGCCACACGAACCCGCGCCGCTTCTACGACGCCGAGCGGAACAGCAGCGACGCACAGATGCAAGCTGTCGCCGAGCGGGGCGGCGTCGTGGGCATCAGCTCGGTGCTGCTCAGCCCGTCCAAGGACGGCGCGACCGCCGCAGCGTTTGCGGATCAGGTCGCCTACGTCGCCGAGCTGATCGGCATCGACCACGTCGGGCTCGGATTCGACTTCTTCGACTTCATCTATCGAGCGATGCCGCCGGAGCAGAAGGCGGCGTTCGAGGAAGACCTCGCGACCGTCCATCTTCCCCCCGACCTGCTCCACCACGGGGACGCTCCAACGGTCACACGACTGCTGGTCGAGCGCGGCTTCGACGATGCCGACATCGCGAAGGTCCTGCGCGAGAACTGGCTGCGCGTCTTGCGCAGCGTCGAGCTTCCGTAGCGGCTGAGCGGCCTCCGCTCGGCCGGGCCCGCGTACCGCAGACCCCCGTCTTGCCCACGCTCGGTTGGCCGGTCAGACTCTCGCGTCGTGACTGTGTGTCCTGCCTGCGGGAGGGAGAACCCCGAGGGATTCCAGTTCTGCGGCTTCTGTACTACCCCGCTTTCCGCGTCGCCCGCAGCCGGACGTGAGCTGCGCAAGACGGTGACGGTCGTCTTCTGTGACGTCGTCGGTTCGACGGCACTGGGCGAGTCGGTCGACCCCGAGGCTTTGCGGGTGTTGTTGGCGAGCTACTTCGAGCGGATGATGGCGATCGTCGAGTCGCACGGCGGCACGGTGGACAAGTTCATCGGCGATGCGGTGATGGCCGTCTTCGGGATCCCCCAGACGCACGAGGACGATGCGCTACGGGCCTGTCGGGCGGCGGTGGAGATGCGCGACGCGCTGCCCGAGCTGGGGATCCGCGGCCGGATCGGCGTCAACACCGGCGAGGTCGTGACCGGGACGGCGGAGCGGCTGGTGACGGGGGATCCGGTGAACGTGGCGGCACGGTTCGAGCAGGCGGCAGCCCCCGGCGAGGTGCTGATCGGCGAGGCGACACATGCGCTGGTGCGCGGAGCGGTGGTGGCCGAGCCGGTGGAGCCGCTCGAGCTGAAGGGAAAGTCCGGGCCGGTGCCTGCGTTTCGACTCGTCGCAGTGCTGAACGCACCGGAGCGCAGTCACAGCTCCCGGTTCGTCGGCCGCGAGCGCGAGCTGGCGCTGATCGGGGAGGCCTGGGAGCGGGCGCGGGACGAGTCGTGCTGCGAGCTGGTCACGGTGGTTGGCGAAGCGGGGGTGGGCAAGTCGCGGCTGGTCGCCGAGGCGTTGACGACGATCGACGCTCGGGTTGTGCGCGGTCGCTGTCTGCCCTACGGGGAGGGGATCACGTACTGGCCGGTCGTCGAGGTCCTGAAGCAGCTCGCCGTACTCCCGTCTGACCCGGCTGCGGCGGCAGCGATCGGGTCGCTGCTGGGCGAAAGCGAGCGTCCGACGAGTACGGATGAGATCGCCTGGGCGTTTCGCAAGCTGCTCGAGGAGCAGGCGCCGCTGGTCTGTGTCCTCGACGACGTGCAGTGGGGCGAGGAGACATTCCTCGACCTGATCGAAGCGACCGCGCCGCTGTCGACCGGTGCGCCCTTGTTGCTCCTCTGCATGGCGCGGCCGGAGCTGATCGAGCGGCGTCCGACCTGGCCGGCCGCGTTCCGGCTCGAGCCGCTGCCGCCGCATCAGGCGGACGTCATGATCGGCGATGGCGTCGCGGCGGAGCTGCGCGAGCGGATCGCCCAAGCAGCGGGCGGAAACCCGCTCTTCATCTCGGAGATGCTCGCGATCGCGGCCGATGATGCCGAGGTCGAGGTGCCTCCCACGCTGAAGGCGCTGCTCGCGATGCGCCTCGACCAGCTCGACGACGGCGAGCGTCGGGTGCTCGAGCGGGGCTCCATCGAGGGCGAGATCTTCCACCGCGGCGCCGTCCAAGCGCTGGCTCCCGAGGAGACGCAGGTCACGACCCGGCTCGCAGCACTGGTCCGTCGGCAGCTCGTGCGTCCCGAACGCGCCCAGCTCGCGGGCGACGACGGCTACCGCTTCCGCCACCTCCTCATCCGCGATGCCGCCTACGAAGCCCTCCCCAAGACAACCCGTGCCGACCTGCACGCCCGCTTCGCCGACTGGCTCGACCTGCACGGCCGCGAGCTCGTCGAACGCGACGAGGTCGTCGGCTACCACCTCGAACAGGCCGCCCGCTACTTGGACGAGCTGGACCGGCCTGACGCTGCGCTCGCCCTCCGAGCGGGGGATCGACTCATCGGCGCAGGGCGGCGTGCGCTCGATCGAGGGGACGAGCGGGCTGCCGCCGTCTTACTCGAACGTGCCCTCACGCTGACGCGGCCGCTCCGTTCTGACGTCCCCGCCGAGATGGACCTCGCCCAAGCGCTTTGGGACGATCCAGCGCGAGCCTCCCAGATCGCCGAAGCGGCAGCCGTACGGGCGGGCGGAGCCGACGACGAGACCGGCGAGGCGCTCGCCCGAGCGATGGCCGCCTACTACCGCTTCATCTTGTTACCTCGCTCGGCGGATGAACTCGAAGCGCTCCTGCTCGAGGCACGCCGCCGGCTCGAGGCGGAGGAGAATCACGCGGGTCTCGTGTACGTCTGGTCGGCGCTCGGCTACGGCGTGGCGAATTACCGCGGCCGGGCCGACGACTGGGCGACCGCATCCGAGCAGGCTCTCCGCCACAGCCGGCTCGCCGGTCGCTCGAGCCCGCCCCCAACCGATCTCTACATCTCTCTGATCACCGGATCGCGCCCGGCCGACGAAGCGCTGGCGACCGTCGAACGCCTCTATGCCGAGACGCAGTCGCCCTGGCTGCTGCTCGGCCGCGCCTGGCTGCTCGCCATGCTCGATCGCCGCGAGGAAGCGCGGCAGGACGCCCGGGAAGCAGACGCAAGGGCTCGCGAACAGAGCCGCACCCGCTGGGCCGACTGGCACCTTGCCGAGATCTCGACCCTCGCGGGCGACCACGAGGACGCGAGTAACCGCCTGCGCATCGTTTGCGACTGGCTCGAGGAGACAGAGCAACTCGGGTTTCTCCAGACCTACCTGGGGCGTCTCGGCCGGTCGCTGTGCATGCTCGGGCGCTTCGACGAGGCGGAGAAGGCAGCAAAGCGGGCACAGACGATCGAAGAGGCAATCAACGCGGTTGATGTGATGCCGGACTTCTACTGCCGCCAGGTGCTCGCACGTGTCCATGCGCACCGCGGTGAGCTGGCCGAGGCGGAACGCTTGGCGCGAGAGGCCGTGGCCGCGAGTGAGCAAGACGACTCACTCGACGACCAATGCCACGCCTACCGCGACCTGGCGGAGGTCCTGGTGGCGACCGGCTGCACGGACGATGCCGTGGCCGCACTCGAACAGGCGCTCGACCGCTGCCGACGCAAGAAGAACCTGGCGCTGGCCAAGCAGGTGGTCGATCGCTTGGCGCAGCTACGGAGCGAGACGCATGTCGCGGGCAACCTGCCCAAGTACACACCGTTCGCGAGTGGGCCGTGAAGGATTCGAACCTTCGACCTTGGGATTAAGAGTCCCCTGCTCTACCAACTGAGCTAACGGCCCTGGGCTTTCGACCCCGAAGGCGCGCGTATCGTAGCGCCCGCGAGATGCGCGTCCTCTCCGTGGTCGGGAACCGCCCGCAGTTCATCAAGTCGGCGCCGCTGTCGCTGGCGCTCCGTGCTGCCGGGATCGAGGAGATCGTCCTGCACACCGGCCAGCACTGGGATTCCGAGCTCTCACAGGTGTTCTTCGACGAGCTCGGGATCGCCCCCCCGGGCCACCGGCTCGACCTGCGGACGGCCGACGTCGCGGCGATGGTGGGCCCGATTCGCGCCGTGGTCGAGAATGAGCGGCCGGACTGGGTGCTGGTCTTCGGCGACACGAACTCGACGACTGCCGGCGCGCGCGCCGCGCGGGAGGTACCGGTGGCCCACGTCGAGGCAGGGCTCCGGAGCTTCGACCTCGAGATGCCCGAGGAGCGAAACCGCATCGAGGTCGACCGGATCGCCGCCCTGCTGCTCTGCCCCGACGAGCGCTCGGCGGACCAGCTCGCAGCCGAGGGGGTGACCGGCCGGCGCGTCGTCGTGGGGGACGTGATGGCCGACGCCGCCCGCCTGTTCGCGCCGCTCGCGCGGGAGCGCTCGTCGGCGCTCGGGCGGTTCGGAGTCGAGCCCGGGCGCTATGCAGTCGCCACCGTCCACCGCGAGGCGAACGTGACGCGGCCGGACCGGCTGGAGCGCATCGCAGACGGCCTTCGCCGGATCGCCGGGCCACTCGTCTTTCCCGCGCACCCGCGCACGCGCGCCGCGCTCGCCGGCGTCGCGCCCGACCTCGAGCTCGCGCCGCCCCTCGGCTACCTCGACCTGGCCGCGCTCGTCTCGCAGGCCCGGGTCGTCGTCACCGACTCGGGCGGGCTGCAGAAGGAGGCCTACTGGTACCACGTCCCCTGCGTCACGCTGCGGCCGAGCACCGAGTGGGTCGACACCGTCGAGGTGGGAGCGAACGTGCTCGTCGACGACGATCCGGACCTGATCGCGAACGCGGTCGCGAACGCCTCGTTTCCAGCGTCGGCTCCGCCGCTCTACGGCGACGGACACGCCGCCGAACGGGTGGCGGCAGCCCTGTACGCTTGACCGCCGTGCCGGAGGCAGAGCGCACCTACCTGTACGACGTCGCGGTGATCGGCGCCGGGTACGTCGGCCTTCCGCTCGCGGTCACGTTCGCGGCCGCGGGCCGCCGTGTGCTGCTCGTCGACATCCAGCCCGACATCGTCGCCGCGGTCAACGAAGGGCGAAGCCACATCGAGGACGTCCCGTCGGAGCGTCTCGCCGAGCTGACCGGAAGCGGCGCCGTCGTCGCGACCACCGACTACGAGCAGGTGAAGAACGCCGCCGCGGTGCTGATCGCGCTGCCCACGCCGCTGTCCCGCCAGCGCGAGCCCGATCTCGGTGCGATCGAAAGCGCCGCGCGGAGTCTCGCGCCCGTCGTCCAGCCGGGCCAGGTGATCGTGCTCGAGTCGACGACGTGGCCCGGCACGACTCGCGAGATCCTGCAGCCCATCCTCGAGCAGGGCTCGGGCCTCGTCGCGGGCGAGGACTTCTACCTGGCGATGTCACCGGAGCGCGTCGACCCGGGCCGCGAGGACTGGACGACGAAGACGACGCCGAAAGTCGTGGGCGGGCTCACCGAGGCATGCACGAAGGCCGCCGCCGAGGTGTATCGGCACGCGATCGACACCGTCCACGAGGTCTCGACTCCCGACGCCGCCGAGCTGACGAAGCTGCTCGAGAACATCTACCGCGCGGTCAACATCGCGCTCGTGAACGAGCTCGCTCAGCTCTGCGAGCGGATGGACATCGACGTCTGGGAGGTCATCGAGGCCGCCGCGACGAAGCCGTTCGGCTTCGCCTCGTTCAGGCCCGGCCCCGGCCTCGGCGGGCACTGCATCCCGATCGACCCCTTCTACCTGACGTGGAAAGCGCGCGAGTACGACTTCTCGACGCGCTTCATCGAGCTGGCCGGCGAGGTCAACAACAACATGCCGTACTTCTGCCGTTCACTCATCTCGCAGGCGTTGAATCACGGCGCGCAGAAGTCGCTCAACGGCTCGAAGGTGCTGATCCTCGGCGTCGCCTACAAGCCCGACATCGGCGACTCGCGTGAGTCGCCCGCGGAAAAGCTGATCCATCTGCTCGAGGGCGCGGGCGCCGCCGTCGCCTACCACGACCCGTTCGTGCCCGAGTTCGACGGCCGGCAGTCGGTCCCACTCGAGCCGGAGGCCTACGACTGCGTCGCGATCGTGACCAACCATTCGCCGATCGACTACGCCGACCTCGTTCGGCGAAGCCACGTCGTCGCCGACTTCAGAAACGCCACCAAGGGCCTCGAGGTCGACGGCAAGGTCTGGAAGTTGTGATTCGCGTCGGGGTCGCCGGGCTCGGCTACTGGGGGCCGAACCTCGCGCGCAACTTCGACGACATGGCCGAACTGGCCTGGCTGTGCGACCTCGACGAGGCGCACCGAGAACGCTTCGCGGCGCGGTATCCCGGGGCACGCGTCACCGCCAGCTTCGAGGAGATGCTGGCGGACGACACGCTGGACGCCGTCGTCGTCGCGACGCCGGTCCCGACGCACTACGCGCTCACGAAGCAGGCGCTCGAGGCGGGGAAGCACGTCCTCGTCGAAAAGCCGCCGGCCATGCAGACCACCGAGATCGACGAGCTCGTCGCGATTGCGTCTGCGTCCGACCGGGTGCTGATGCCGGGGCACCTCCTGCTCTACCACCCCGGCGTCGTCAAGTTGAAGGAGCTGATCACGAGCGGAGAGCTCGGTGACGTCCTCTGCGTCTACGGGAACCGCCAGAACCTCGGCATCGTGCGGACGAACGAGAATGCGCTCTGGTCGCTCGGCGTTCACGACCTGTCCGTGATCCTCTACCTGCTCGACGAGGACCCGGTCGTCGCGACCGCACAGGGACGGGACTTCCTGACACCCGGCGTCGAGGACGTCGTCTTCTGCTTCCTTCGCTTCCCGAGCGGAAAGATTGCCCACATGCATCTGTCGTGGCTCGATCCGCACAAGATGCGGAAGATGACCGTCGTCGGACGCGAGAAGATGGTGGTGTTCGACGACATGGAGCTCGAGCGCAAGGTGACGGTCTACGAGAAGTCGCCCTGGAAGCGTGCAGAGACGTACGGCGAATGGCAGACGCGGTCGGGGGACATCTTCATCCCGAAGATCTCCACCGACGAGCCGCTGCGCCTCGAGTGCAGCCACTTCCTCGACCTCGTCGCAGGCCGCGGCGACCGCGAGAGCGTGGCGCGCGACGGCGCGCGAGTCGTGCACACGCTCGAGATGCTGACCAGGTCTCTTGCCGGCTGAGATCCACCCGACCGCGACCGTGTACCCCGGGACGGTGCTGGGCGAGGATGTGCGTGTGCTCGAGTACGCGGTGATCGGCAAGCAACCGTCGCTCGCCCCGTCGTCGACCGCCAGCCGCGAGCCGCTTCCGCCCGCGGTGATCGGAGCGCGCGTCGTCGTCTCGACCGGCGCGATCGTGTTCGCCGGCGCATCGGTCGGTGCCGACTCGATCGTCGGCGACCAGTCGTGCATTCGCGAGCGTGTGTCGGTCGGCGACAACTGCGTCCTCGGGCGAGGCTCGCTGATCGAGAACGACACGACCGTCGGCAACGGCACGCGGATCCAGGCCGGCGCCTACATCACCGCCTACTCGACGCTCGAGGAGGACGTGTTCATCGCGCCGTGCGTGGTCACGACGAACGACAACTACATGGGGCGAACCGAGCGCCGTAGGACCGAGATGCGAGGCGCGACGATCCGGCGCAGTGCGCGTGTCGGCGGAGGCGCCGTGCTCTGTCCCGGCGTCGAGGTCGGCGAGGAGGCGTTCGTCGGCGCCGGCGCGGTCGTGACCAAGGACGTGCCGCCGCGGACGGTCGTGGTCGGCTCGCCGGCACGCGTGCTGCGGGACGTGAGCGCGGACGAGCTGCGCTCGAACGGCGGCTAGGAGCACTACACACCGACGCGAACGAGCGACAGCCGGTACTGCACCGGGTAGTACGACTGTGTGACGAGCTTCGCCTGCAGGTAGTAGATGCCGGTCACCGGTGCGCGATAGGCGACCCGCACCTGCCCACCGACGGATCGGGACTCGGCCACGCGTCGGCGGAAGTCGGCACGCAGCCCTTCGACCCGGGTCGTACCGGGGCTCCAGACGGCCAGCCGGATCCCGGCCGCCGTCTCGGGTGTCAGGCGGGCAAAGAGCGTCTGGCCGCGGTGGAGGTAGAGGTGGTAGACGTCGACGTTGTCGTCCCAGTAGTCGAGCGACGCCGCGATCGTGTGGGGCAGCGGCGGCAAGGCGTGCGACCACGGTCCGGCGTCGTCGTTCGGCTCGTAGCGATCGGGGGGCGGCAACTTCGCGCCGCCGGTGAGCATCGTGAGGGCCGAGAGCACGTCCAGGCTGCCCCAGCCCGAGTACATGTCGCGGCCCACCGGGCATTGGACGCAACCGGTCGCGCCGGAGACGTCGTTCGCGCTCCGCTCGAGCAGCCACGAGACCTGGTCGGGTGTGAGCTTCGGACTCACGCCGAGCAAGAGCGCCGCGGCCGCCGACACCTGCGGTGCCGCGAACGACGTGCCGATCGCATCACGAAACTCGAACGGCCCGCAGTCCGAGTAGGGCCCGTCCGGGCACTGCGACGCCGCCTCGGCGAGTTGCCGCGGGATCGTGGAGACGATGTTCTCGCCCGGAGCGGCGATGTCGTTGAACACGGCGTCGCGGTTCGAGAACGCCGGGACCGACCCGTCCTCACCGATGGCGCTGACGCCGATCACGTGCGGCAGCGCCGCGGGGTAGTGCGCGAAGTTCCAGGGCGTCGCGGGCGACTGCGGACCGTTGCCGACCGCCGCCACGACGAGCACCCCCTTCGAGTACGCGTATTCGACCGCCTGCTGCTCGAGCGCCGAATACGTGTCGAGCTGCGGGTCGAGCGGGTCACGGACCCCACCCAGACTGAGGTTGATCACCCGTGCTCCCTCGTGCACGGCCCAGCGGATCGCGGCGACCTCGGCGGGGAGCGAGACGGTCCCGTCGGGCTCGACCACCTTCGCCACGATCAGCCGTGCGTTGAACGCCATGCCTGCAATCCCGAGGGCGTTGAACGGGTTCGCCGCGATCTCGCCGGCGACGAACGTCCCATGCCCGTCCTCGTCATGGAACGGTGAGCCACCGACGAAGGAGCGGGCCGCGACGACGCGACCTTCGAGATCGGGGTGACCCCCGTCGATGCCCGAGTCGATCACGGCGACCTTGACGGGGGTGAGCGTCGGCGGCGTCGGCCAGAAGTCCCACGCCTGGTCCTTGGTCAGGTACCACTGCTGGGCGGCGAGCGGCTCCGTGTTGTCGAAGGCGGCCGCTGCCGACGCCCCGACGAGCGCCAACGCGACGACGAGCCCTGTGAGCAGCCGTCTCACGACACCGTGACCACGGTCGAGAGGCCCGGCTGGAGCCCGCCGCCGGGCGCGCAGCGGATCCGGTAGTCGCCGGGCGCGAGCGGCCCACCGAACGTGAATGCGCCTGCGGCGTCGGTGACCGTCGACGACACGGTCGTCCACGCGGTTCCGTCGGAGCGCTGGAGCTGGACGGCCGCCGAGGCGCCGGCCGGTTTCGTCGAGCCCTGGGCGCCCTCAGAGGCGATCGTGGCGGCGATCCGGGGCGCCACACCGACCGCCGTCAGGCCGGCACGAACGGCTCCCACGGCGAGCCTGTAGGAGGTGCGCAGCCTCGGGGAGACAAGCGCCTGGAAGGTGCCGTCGGCCGCGAGCGCGAGCGGGGCGCCCGCCGTCCAGTCACCGCCGTACGACTTGGCCTCGAGCGACGCGTCCGCGGCGCCGCGCACGAAACCGGCCAGCGAGATCGCGCCGCCGTAGGTGATCGCCGCGCGAGACGGCGTGAGCGAGAGCAGTGTCGGTGCGAACCAGGTCGAGCGGAGGCCAAGCGCCGCCCGAACCTGCGCACCCGTGAAGCTCGCCTCCGACTCGTTCGCACCGACGACGGTGACCGTCTGCACCCGCCCGGACGGGCCGGTGGTCACGTCCACGTCGTCGACCGTAGGCGCCATCTTCAACTTCTTCGCCAACATCGTCATGTCGAAGAGAACGGGGCCCCAATCATGAAACGGGGACGCGGCGTCGTACGGATCGGCGACGGACACGAGGTACGGCACGGGCGTCCCGAGCATCTCGGCAGCCGAGGCGGTACGGCCGCCCGAGGTCGAGAAGAAAAGGGTGTCCGCTACCGCTCCCTGGAAGAGAACGACCTGGCCCTTCGTGGCGTCGACAGCCGCGCTGGTCGAGGGTGTCTCCGCGTCGATGCCGCCGTAGACCTGGCTGCGCGAGTCGTCGTAGAGATCGAAGGTGCGTCCCTGCACCAGATTCGCGAGTGCGTAGGAGCGGGCCGCCACCGCCTGCGCCTCGAGCGCCGCGGGCGGCCAGTCGAACGGCATCTCGGCCGGCACGACACCCTTGAGGTAGTTCTCGAGAGCGACCAGGTCGACCGCCTGCAGAGCCTTGCCGGCGAGCGAGACGACGATGCGGCCGCGGTACGGCTTGCCGTCGACCGCGATCGGCGCGGCCGAGCTGAACGTCAACGGCAGCGTGACGGCCTGCCCCTGCAGCCTCGAGGTCGGGGTCAGCGTGAGCGTCGTCGGGCCGAGCTGAACGACGGCTCCGGTCGCATCAACGGCACGCCAGGTGCCGGTCGAGCCGAGCGTCACCCGTTTCGAGCTGGCGAGCAGGACCCGGACGGCGTGCGCGGGCGCCGGCCCAAGCGTCGTCCCGGGGTAGTAGTGGGCGAGAATCCGGCTGAAGCTGAGCCCGTGAAGGGCGTAGCCGTAGGCGCCCCACTGGCTGAGCCCGAGCCCGTGACCCCAGCCGTGGCCGGAGACAGCGAGCACCTCCGGCGCCTGACTGGTGACGGTCGGGGCCGTGGTCGCCGAACCCGTGGTCGTCGCTTCCGTCGTGGTCGCCCCCGCGAGCGCATCTTGCGCGCGCAGAGACACGGCGAACGCCGACGCCAAGCCGCCGGAGGCGAGCACCAGAGCACAGGCGAGCCGCGCCGCATGACGACTCATCGTGGGGCACCGTAGCCGAGGTCGCCGACGGGTCGCCGCCGGCCCGCTAGGAGCGAAGGCGAGCGGCGTACTGCTCGGCGTAGTACGCCCGGTACTCGCCGGACTTGATCGGCTCCCACCACTCCCGGTTGTCCCGATACCAGCCGACCGTCTCCTCGAGCCCGCCGGCGTCGAAGGAGTGCCGCGGCGACCAGCCGAGCGCGCGAAGCTTCGACGAGTCGATCGAGTAGCGCCGGTCGTGCCCGGGGCGATCCTCGACATGCCTGACGAGATCCGCCGAGGCTCCGGTCAGGTCGAGGATCCTGCGAACGACGTCGAGATTCTCGCGCTCCTGACCGCCGATGTTGTAGATCTCACCGGTGACGCCGGTCCGAAGCACGGCGTCGATCCCCGCGCAGTGATCCTCGACGTGCAGCCACTCGCGGCGCTGCCGTCCGTCACCGTAGACCGGCAGCGGCTCGCGCTCGAAGGCGTTCGTGATGAACAGCGGCAGGAACTTCTCCGGATACTGCCGCGGGCCGTACGTGTTCGCGCCGCGGGTGATGACGGCGTCGACCTTGTACGTCCGCACATACGCGAGCACCTGGAGGTCTCCGCCCGCCTTCGACGCGCTGTACGGGCTCGAGGGCCGAACCGGCGCATCCTCGGTGCAGGCGGGCGCGTCGAGTGCGACGTCGCCGTACACCTCGTCGGTCGAGACGTGCAACAGGCGAAGCCCGTGGTGCCGGACGTGGTCGAGCAACACCTGCGTGCCGAGAACGTCCGTGAGGATGAACTCGGCCGGCCCGAGGATCGATCGGTCGACGTGGGTCTCGGCGGCGAAGTTCACGATTGCCTCGCAGCCGGCGGCCGCGCGCGCCACTGCCTCGGGGTCGGCGATGTCCCCCTCGTGGAACTCGTGGTCGACGCCGTCGAGATTCGCCCGATTGCCGGCGTAGGTCAGCTTGTCGAGCACGACGACGGCGTCGCCGCTCACCGCCAGCCGGCGCGCGAACTGCGAGCCGATGAAGCCGGCCCCGCCGGCAACCAGGATCCGCATCGCGCGAAGGGTAGTCGACGGTTCGCGTAGTAGCTTCGCGTCATGTCCGCGATCCGACTGCCCGAGCGCGGACGCCGTTGCTTCGATCAGCTGCCGGCGACGATCGAGCGGCTCCTGACCGGGGCGACGGCAGGCCCGGCGCTCGACGAGGCGCTGCTCTCCGGACGTTTCCCGCGCGTCGCGCTGATCTACCTCGACGCCTTCGGCTGGTCGTTTCTGGAGCGACAGCGCGACCGAGGCCATCCGCTGCTCGATCGCGTCACCTCCGAAGGCGTCCTCATCCAGCTGACCAGCCAGTTTCCCTCGACCACGACCGCTCACGCGACGACGATTCACAGCGGCCTGCCGGTCGCCGAGCACGGCCTCTACGAATGGCATCTGCTCGAGCCGAGCCTGAACCGCCTGATCACACCGCTCCTGTTCTCGTTCTCCGGAGACGGCCGGCGCGAGTCTCTCGCCGGCGTGCTCGATCCCGAGAACGTCTACCCACGCGAGTCGCTCTACGCCCGGCTTGCCGAGCAGGGCGTTCGGAGCAGCGTCGCCCAATCGGTCGCCTACGCCCACGGGTCTCCGAGCAGCGTCCTCCTGCGCGGGGCGGACGTGCTCCCCTTCTCGAAAGCCAGGCAGGGCCTGGCTGCTGCCGCCGCCGCGCTCGCGGCGAGCGAGGTCGGCTACGCGCTGGTCTACCTGGACGAGGTCGACAGCCTGATGCACCGCATCGGCCCGGAGGAGCCGGCTGCAGATGCAGGCTTCGCAACGGCTCTGACGCTCGTCGACCAGGCGCCGTTCCCGCCCGGAACGCTCGTGCTGCTGACCGCCGATCACGGGATGTCTCCGATCGACCCGAAGCGGACCGTCTACGTCAACGAGGTGTGGCCCGAGCTCGCCGGGCACCTCGTGACCGGCGCGGACGGGAAGCCGCTCGCACCTGCCGGCTCCTGCCGTGACCTCTTCCTGCACGTCCGCGACGGGCAGGTGAACGAGGTCCGCGACCGACTCGCCGAACGGCTCGACGGGATCGCGGACGTGACCGCGGTCGATGAGCTCGTCGCCGACGGTGCCTTCGACACGCCGTCGGCACGCCTCGCCGCCCGTCTCGGCGACGTCGTCGTCCTGCCGCGCTTCGGCGAAGCGGTCTTCTGGCACGAGCCGGGCCACTTCGTGCAGGAATTCCACGGCCAGCACGGCGGGCTCAGCCCGCAGGAGATGGAGATCCCGCTCCTCGCCTGGATCGCGCCCTGAGAGCCTCTAACCGAGGCGGTCGAGGCACTCGCGCAGCCCGGTTCGCCAGTGCGGCAGCACGGGGGCACCGCGCTCGCTGCGCAGGACCGAGTACGCGGGACGCGGCGCGCGGGCGCCGTACTCGGCACTCGAGATCCTTCGCACCGTCGCATCGAGCCCTGCCTCCTCGATGATCGCCTCGGCGAACTCCGCCCAGCTGCACTCTCCGTCGGCCGCAACGTGGTAGGTGCCGAACGGCAGGTCGAGAATGTCTCGCGTCGCCCGTGCCAGGTGCCCCGTGTAGGTCGGACAGCCGATCTGGTCACCCACGACCGCGAGCTCGTCCCGCTCGGCCGCGACGCGCAGGATCGTGCGGACGAAGTTGCGTGACGTCCAGCCGAACAGCCACGACGTGCGGATCACCCACGCGTCGGGCCCGGCGGCGGCCTCACCGAGGAGCTTGGTACGTCCGTACGCGTTCACCGGCGACGGTGCGTCGGACTCGACGTACGGCGACGACTTGCGGCCGTCGAAGACGTAGTCGCTCGACCACACGACGAGCGGGGCCCCGAGCGAGGCCGCGTTCCGAACGCCCCCCACATTGACGGCGGCAGCCCCCTGCGGGTCGTCCTCGGCACCGTCCACATCCGTCCAGGCAGCGGCGTGGAGCACGAGGTCGGTGCGCGCGAGGTCGGCAGGCGGCGGGTAGTCGACGTCCCAGTCGGCCCGGGTGAGGGTGCGCGCCTCCGGGAACTCCTCCGCGAGCGCGCAGCCGAGCTGCCCCCCCGCGCCGGTGATCACGACGCGGCGGCGCTGTCTCGTGGCGACAGGATCGGCGATCGTGTGCTCCACAGGTCGACGACGCGGGGATCGTTCCACGGGACACCGTGCTCGTCGGGATCCGCCGCGTCGTACTCCTCGGTGACGAAATAGCAGAACAGACAGTCGGTGAGTGCTTCGTAGCCGTGGGCATTCGTTCCGGGCACGTAGATCGCGACCGGGTTCGCGTCGCCGATGTCCTCGGTGAAGGTCTCGCCCGACTCGCGGTCGAGGACGACGACACGCACCATCCCGCTCAGGCAGAGAAAGAGATCGTCCTGGCCGCGTTCGTGGTAGTGGAGTGCACGGATGACCCCGCGACGCGAGCGGGCGAGGTTCGCCTGCCGGACCGGCTTCGGGAGCGTGCTCTGCCGCATCAGCTCCATGAACCAGCCGCGGTCGTCGTCGAACCGTGTCAGCTCGACACGCCGAAGCCCTTCGATCACTTGTTGGCTCCGGTCTCCTCGATCAGTCGACCCACGTCGGCGAGGTCGGCCCAGTGCTTGCCGCCGTCGTGCCACCACCCCTCGACGCGGCGAACCTCGAGCCGACCTTGCTCTGCGTAGACCCGGTTGACATCGGTGATCTCGAGCTCGCCGCGACTCGACGGCTCGAGACCGTCGATCACATCGAAGACGTCCGGCGGATAGCAGTAGAGACCGACCACGGCGTCGCTCGACGGCGGCGCCGCATAGCGCATGTCCACCCGTCCGGCCTTCTCCACGATGTCCGACACGCTGCCGTCGTCGCGATAGGCGACGACGCCGAAGTTCTCCGGGTCGGGCACCTCCTTGACGAACACGAGGGCACCGTCGCCCCAGTCCGAGATCGCCTCGAGTTGCGACTGCTCGAAGATATTGTCGCCGAGACAGACGACGAGGCGCTCGCCCGCAGCGAACGCGCGCGCCATCCCGACGACCTGCGCGATCCCTCCGGGCTCGACCTGCACCTTATAGGTGAGGTCGAGATCGAACAGCATGTCGTCGCCGCCACGTGCCCGCACCTTGCCGTCCCCGAGCAGGTCGATGAACTGCCCCGCGTGCTGCTTCCCGGTGACGAGCAGGACATCGCGGACGCCGACCTGCTGCAAGAGCTGCAACGGGTAGTAGACCATCGGCCAGCGACCCACCGGCAGGAGGTGCTTGTTCGCGACCCGCGTCAGCTCTTCGAGCCTCGTGGCGGAGCCGCCCGCGCAGATCAGCCCTTTCACGCGGGCGATGCTACAGCCGTCGCTGCGCGGAGTCGCCGCGCCGCGCGAGCAGGCCGCCGAGCACGAGCAACAGCGTGCCGGCGAGCCCGAAGACGACCGCCGGCACCCAGCCGCGGGAGTCGGAGCTCGCCTCCGAGGCGATCGCGGGCGAGATCTGCGTGTGCGAGAACGACGCGGCGAAGTGCGTCGCCGCAGCCAGGATGCCCAGCGAGCCGAGCACCGCCCAGCTCGAGCGCTCGAGCAGGTCGGCGAGCTTCACGTAGATCAGCCCGGCCAGGGCGATCAGCACCCACTCGAAGTGCCCGTGGTGGAGGAACCATAGGAGACTGCCGCCGATCGTCAGCCCGGCCCCGACGTGGAGCCAGAAGCCGTAGGGCCGGTTGGGGCCGGCGTCGACCGCGACCGCGGCGACGAGAAAGCAGAGGCCGACCGCGAACGTGACGACCGCCGACCAGTCACCGCCGCCCGAGATCAGATCGACGATGAAGAGCCACGTCAGCAGCACGACGGTCAGCATCAGCAGCGGGAAGCGGAAACGCCGGAGGGCGGCCAGCGCGGCGGCGAGGGTCAGGGCGAAGAACGCCAGCCGCGCGACGTGGAACCCCCCGAAGCTCAGCGAGCTCGCCGAGAGCCAGCCGAACCACGACCAGAGCGCCAGGACGAATGCGCCGAACAGCGTCACGGCGACATCCGCAAGCAGCCCGGCCGCGACCGGATGCCCGCCGCCGCGCTGGAGCGCGAGGGCAGATGCGGCGAACCCGAGGAGGACGAGGAACGAAAACAACGTGTAGACGCCGGCCGAATGGCGTCCCGAGAGGTAGGCGAGCAGGGCGGCCGCGGCGCCGAGGAGCACGAAGGCCCCGGAGTAGAGCAAATACGACCACGCCGCAAAGCGCGGCTCGATCACGGACATCGCTCGATCTTCGAGCGTCCGCCGGACGGTGCCGGGCGCGATACGTTTTCGGAATGAGCGGGCGGGACGTCGACAAGCTGCAAGCGGAGATCGAGCAGCTGTTCGCCGACCTGTGGCACGTCCCACGGTTCTCGGGACCGCGTCACGGCTTCGGCTTCCGGCCGAACGTCGATTGCTTCCACACCGACGAGCCGCACGCCCTCACGGTTGTCGTCGAGCTGCCCGGCGTCGAGCCGGAGAGCGTCCGCGTCGTTGCGGGGGAGCGGCTGCTCGTCGTCGCAGGCGAACGGCCGAGGCCCCAGGCGCCGGGACGCATCTACCAGCAGATGGAGATCGAGTACGGCTCGTTCCAGCGGCAGGTGCAGCTCGCCGAGAATGTCGAGCCGAACGGCGCAACCGCCCGTTTCGAGCACGGCATCCTGACCGTCCAGCTGCCGGTCGCCGATCGCGCCCCGCTCGGCCACGTCACGATCGAGGTGGAGCGGGTATGAGCCGTAGGCTTGACGGAGGCTCACCAAGAGCGGAGGCGCCGGCTTGGCCGGCGCTGGAGCGGCTATGAGCGAGCTCTTCGACGTCCCCGGTGCGAACGGTCCCGGCGTCGTGCTGCCGGCGGTGCTGCCGATCCTGCCGCTCAAGGACACGGTCGTGTTCCCGCAGGCGATGTCGCCGCTCGCGATCGGCCAGGAGCGCTCGATCCGCGTGATCGACGACGTCGTGGCCGGTGACCGACTGGTTGCGTTGATCGCATCGCGGGACGGCGCGGTCGAGGCACCGGGCTTCAACGACATCTACCGGGTCGGGACGATCGCCGTCGTCCACAAGTTGATCAAGGTGCCCGACGGCACGCTCCGCATCCTCGTGCAGGGACTGGAGCGCGTCCATCTCGATCACGAAGTCGACGTCGACCCGTATCTGCTCGGCGAATTCTCGGAGCTGCCCGATGTGCTCGTCGACTCGCCGGAGGTCGAGGCACTGACGCGCAACGTGCAGGGCCTGTTCGCACGCATCATCGGGCTCGCCCCCTACCTGCCGGAGGAGTTGCAGCTGGCGGCGGCCAACGTCGACGATCCGAGCGCGCTCTGCCATCTCGTCGCCTCGACCCTGCGGACGATCCCGATCGAAGAGCGGCAGCAGATCCTCGAGGAGGTCGACGTCGAGATACGACTGCGTACGGTGTCGGCGATCCTGAGCCGCGAGCTCGAGGTCTTCGAGCTCGGCTCGCGGATCCAGTCGCAGGTTCAGTCGGAGATGGAGAAGGGCCAGCGGGAGTACTTCCTGCGCCAGCAGCTGAAGGCGATCCAGGCCGAGCTCGGCGAAGCAGACCCGGAGCAGGCGGAGCTCGCAGAGCTGAAAGAGCGCCTCGCAGCGCTCGGGGAGCTGCCCGAGGAGGTGCGCAAGGCGGCCGACCGGGAGGTGCAGCGGCTCGAGCGCCTGCCCCAGGCCGCTGCCGAGTACGGCGTGATCCGAACGTACCTGGAGTGGATCCTCACCCTGCCCTGGAGCACCTTCACCGAGGACAACCTCGACCTCGACCATGCGCGCGAGGTCCTCGACGCCGACCACTTCGACCTCGAGAAGGTCAAGGACCGGATCATCGAGTACCTCGCCGTCGCCAAGCTGCGCAACGAGATCTCGGGGCAGATCCTCTGCTTCGTGGGACCACCGGGCGTCGGCAAGACGTCACTCGGCCATTCGATCGCCCGCGCGCTCGGGCGGCGCTTCGTTCGCCTGTCGGTGGGTGGAGTCCGTGACGAATCGGAGATCCGCGGCCACCGACGGACGTACATTGGGGCGCTGCCCGGCTCGATCATCCGCTCGCTGCGGGACGCCGAATCGCGCAACCCGCTCGTGCTGATCGACGAGATCGACAAGATCGGCGCGGACTGGCGCGGCGATCCGGCGAGCGCGATGCTCGAGGTGCTCGATCCCGAGCAGAACAACGCCTTCCGCGACCACTACCTCGACCTGGCGTTCGACCTGTCGAAGGTGCTGTTCATCTGCACCGCGAACATGCTCGACACGATCCCCGGCCCACTCCTCGACCGCATGGACGTGATCGAGCTCGCGGGCTACACGGAGGAGGAGAAGCTCGGGATCGCCAAGCGCTACCTCGTGCCCAAGCAGGTCTCCGCGCACGGGTTGAAGCGATCGCAGCTGCGGTTCTCCGACCGCATCCTGCGAACGATCATTCGTGAGTACACCCGCGAGGCCGGCGTGCGGAACCTCGAGCGCCGCCTCGCAGACGTCTGCCGCAAGGCGGCGTCCGAGGTGGCCCGGAACGGCGCGACGATCGTCAAGGTCGATGACGCGCGCCTCCGCGAATGGCTCGGACCGCGGCGCTACTCGGGTGAGGTCCGCAAGCGTGTCGCGCATCCAGGCGTCGCGACCGGTCTCGCGTACACGACGGCCGGGGGCGATGTGCTGTTCGTCGAAGCAACTGCCTACCCGGGCACGGGCCGCCTCACGATCACCGGCCAGCTCGGCGACGTGATGCAGGAGTCGGCGCAGGCCGCCCTGTCGTGGGTGCGGTCGAATGCGTCGTTGATCGGGGTGGCGGACAGCTGGTTCGGAGTGCACGACCTCCACCTTCACGTGCCCGCCGGCGCCGTGCCGAAGGACGGTCCGTCCGCGGGCGTCACGATGGCGACCGCGATCGCGTCGCTGTTGCGCGACGAGCCCGTGGCGGCCGACGTCGGCATGACGGGTGAGATCACGCTCACGGGCGGCGTGCTCCCGATCGGCGGCCTCCGCGAGAAGTCGCTGGCCGCGGCGCGTGCCGGCCTGAAGCGAGTGATCATCCCGCGGGAGAACGAGCCCGACCTGGTCGACCTCCCGGAGGAGACACGGCGGGAGCTCGAGTTCATCCCCGTCGACTCGATCGAGCAGGTGTTCGAGGCCGCCTTCTCCAACAACGGGCGCGCCCGCGCACGCAACGTGACGCCGCTCGAACGACAGGCCGCGAAGTCCCGCTAGCGCCTCGGGCGCTACCCGATCCGGAACGTCCGGACGAGGAGCCGGCAGTTCCCGTCGTCGTGCGAGGCCGACCGGCGACAGAGCAACTGGTATTCGCGCATGCCGCGCAGCACGAACGTGTACTCGTCGACGCGGCCGCCGGCCTCGACGCTGTAGCTGTGCGAGCGAACGCCGCCTGCCGTGACGACGCTCGAACCGGCCAGTCGACCCGATGTCTGTGCGGCGACCGACGCCATCCGCACGTCGAGCTCCTTCTCGACCTTCTGGAACAGCGCGTCGGAGTACGGCTTCAACAGCTTGAACCCGGCCACCTGCACCAGGTCCGAGCCCGAGCCGGCCGAGACCCGCTGGCCGCTGCGAACGACCCGCCAGCCGCCCGGAGCGGCGAAGCTGAAGCCCGGCCCGATCACCTGCTGTGTCGGCTTGCCGCCTCCCGACCCCCCGCAGCCTGCAAGGATGGTGACCGCCAGTAGAAGCGCCGGCGGGCGGCATGCTCGCGCCGGGCGCGCAGTCACGAGGCGAAAGGAACGGACGAGGATGGCGAATAAGACAAAGGACAAGGTCTACGACGCGGCGGGGAACGTCAAACCCTACGTCGACCGCGCGCTGTCGGACGAGAAGCTGCGTGCCGAGGTGCTCAGCGCATTTTCGACCGCGCGTGACCTGTACAACGAACTGGTCGGCAGCCGGACGGCAGCCACGGTCGCGACGCGCGTCGCGACGGACGAGGAGGTCCGCGCCAAGCTCAAGGCGGCGATCGAGGACCTGCGCAGCGCGGCCGACAGGCTGCAGGGCAAGCAGAAGGACGACCACAAACGTGGCCGGACGCTGCTGCTGGTCGGCATCCTGATCGGGATCCTCTTCAACCCGATCACCGGTCCCGACACCCGAAAGTGGATCAAGGACACGATCGGAGGCGGCGACGACGACTTCGGCGAGGACTTCCCGACCAGCCCGAACGGCGGCGTCTAACCAGCGGGGCTAGCCGCGGCCGAGATCGTTCGTCGGCGCGACGACGGTCGGCAGTGCGCGCAGGAGCGCCGACGCGTTCGGTGCGGTCAGCGCGCGTCGTAGCGAGGACGGGTCGAGCCCGTTCGCGCTCGAGATGTCGGACATGTGCAGCAGGATCGCGCCGGGCTCGGGCGCCGTTCCGCCCGGCACGGGCGGCGTCCAGCCGCCTGCGACCGGGAACGGCAGGTCCTGCTGGTGGCGCCAGGCATCGAGGTACGGCGTCGGGTCGACGGCACCGTCGTAGCCGAGGTACAGCAGCGACACGGGGTGGACCTCGAAGTGCAGGTGCACGGGGGTGCCTTCGGCGTCTCCCGTGTGCCCCATGAACCCGACGACCTGGCCGGCCTTCACGTGCGCACCGTTCACGGCCGTCGTCGCGAACGCGGAGAGATGTGCGTAGTAGAACTGGTTACCCTCGGCGTCGACGATCCAGAGCCGGTTGCCGCCGACCTTGTTCCAGCCGACGGAGAAGACCGTCCCGTCGGCGCAGGCGACGAGCGGCTGGCCAAGCTGGCCGAAGATGTCGTCGCCATGGTGGTACGTGACGTCGCTGCGCGCCGCTCCGAACGTGTCGATGTAGGAGCTCGGGCCGTAGACGGGGAAGACGTAGTGCCCGGCGGTCAGCTTCGGGCGGATGCCGTACAGCGGGCCTGGCCCGATCGAGCCTGCACCACCCTTCTGCTGCTTCGGACGCTCACTCGGCAGGTCACCCACGGGGGCGACATCCGGCGCGACCGCGGGCTGCCCCTCCGGGGGCGCAGCCGGCGACGTCGACGTCGGGGTGGTCGTGGTCGAACGAGCCGGCGGGGCGGTCTGCGCCGCGGCAGCCGCATAGCCGATCCGGATCAGGCTGCCGACCGGCAGCCCGCCGTGGTCCTGCGTCAGTCGCAGCACGAGCTCATAGACGACGCCGCGGTACCCGCGTACACCCTCACCCGCGGTGCGGTCGACGGTGTCGGTTCCGATCGTGACGACGCCCCAGTCGGCGATGGTGAGCCTGTTCCCGGCCGGCGCCGGCTGACCGTCGATCAGGAGGTTGGTGACGCCACTGCCGTTGGCATTGCCGCCGGCCCCCGACGCACCGGTGCCAGCTGAGGCGTCGGCGGTGACGGCATCCGCCGTGACCGCGCCGCCGAAGAGCGAGACGGCCGTCACGACGCTTTGCGCCTGCGCAGCCGCGTTCTGCGCGACGGTGGTGGTCGCGCTCGCAGTGGTCGACTGCACCGTGACGACGGACCCGTCGGCGGGATACGAATACGGGCCACCCGCGACAGGCGCCCCGTCCGGAGGCGCTGAGGCCGACGTCGTCGTCACCGGCGCTGCATTCGGGAGCGCGATCTGCACGCCCCAGGCGGACGCGGATGCGGTCGGATGTGTCGTCGGCCCCTCGGCGCCTGCGGAGCCGAGCGCAATCAGTCCGACCAGCGGGCTCACGAGGGCGAGGCGAAGGCGCACTGTACGGGGAGTTTGCCACGCCCGCGCTCCATCCTCCCGCAACGGCCACCGAACGCACCAGAGGTTCAGGGCGTGGTCACCGGGTGAACGTTCTCAGGAGCGCCGAACCCGCCAGCCGAGCTGCACCGCCGTCAGGATCAGGAACGCTCCGAAGAGCCGTCGCAAGGCGTTCTCGGGCAGCGCCTCGGCGACGAGCACCCCGCCCTGGACCCCGAGGACCGACGCGATGCCGATGACGACCGCCGCCCGCACGTCGACGTTGCCGAGCCGGAGCTGGCGCCACGTCCCCACGGCTGCCGTCGGCAGGATCGCGAGGAGCGAGCTCGCCTGCGCGTGCAGCTGCGTCAGCCCGAGCCCGAGCGCGAGGGTCGGGACGAAGACGATGCCGCCGCCAACGCCGAAGGTCCCCGCCAGGACACCGGCGGCGAGACCGACGAGGATCACGATCAACTCGGTCAAAGGATCAGCTTCAGTCCGACCGCCGCGACGAGGAGCGCGAAGGTGTATCCGAGCGTGCGCTGAGCGAGCCGCTGTTGCAGATCGACGCCCACGACGACGCCGGCCACGGCCGGCACGCCGACCAGCAGCGCCGGGCCGACCTCGACATCGCCGTGGGCGGCATAGGTGATCGCGCCGGCTGCCGACGAGAGCAGGATCGCCGCCAATGACGTCGCCGAGGCGCGGCGCTGGTCGAACGCCGCCAGGCCGATCAGCAGGGGCACGATCACGATCCCGCCGCCGACACCGAACAGCGCGCCGAGGAATCCCGAGGCCAGGCCGATGCCGACGAGCTTCATCGTGCCGGCCACCGCTCCTACTCTACGCAGGTGGATGCGCTCTCCCGCCTCGCGTCCGAGCCCCGGCAGGCGGCCTTGTTCCTCGACGTCGACGGTGTGCTCGCACCGATCGTCGAGCGTCCCGAGGACGCCGTCGTCCCGGAGGAGACACGCCGGGAGCTGCGCCGGCTCGCGCTCCGCTACGGCCTCGTCGCCTGTGTGACGGGGAGGGCGAGCGACGCGGCGCGGCGGATCGTGGGCGTTCCCGAGCTGCGCTACGTCGGAGAGCACGGCCTCGAGCTCGAGCCCGACGCCGCGGCCTTCGCAGCCGAGGTGCACCGCTTCGCCCACGCCAGTGGTTGGCCCGACGTCGAGCTGAAGCGGTACTCGGCTGCGCTGCACTTTCGCCGCGCCGACGATCCGGAGGCGGCACGACGATCGCTCGAGACCGTCGCAGCGCGGGCAACCGAGGAAGGGCTGCGGCCGAGCTTCGGGCGGATGGTGCTCGACATCCTGCCGCCGGTGACCGCGACGAAAGGCACGGCGGTGCTGCGCCTGCTCGACGAGACAGGCCTCGACCGCGCCCTGTATGCCGGTGACGACACGACCGACCTCGACGGGTTCGCCGCCCTCGACGGCCTCGCGCTCGCCGTCCGGGTGGCCGTCGCATCGACCGAGGGACCGTCTGAGCTTCGCGAGCGCGCCGACGTCGTCGTCGACTCGCCCGCCACATTCGTCGAGCTGCTGCGGGGTCTCTAGACGCGAATCGTGCGCGAGCGCCCGAGCTCGTGCCCGTGGCGGTCGAGCGCGATTGCATCGGCGAACCGGAGCCCGCCGGGCACCTCGAGCCGGGTCTCGAAGCTGCGCTTCTGCGTGGTGCCGATCGTGTCCACGGCACCCGCTGCGGTTCCGGCACGGAGGCGCCACGCGACCACTTCCGTTGCGCCGTTCCAGCTCGCATACACCGCTCTCGCGTGACGGGCGCCGGGGGCGACGAGGGCCGGATCGGTGGTCGGGTGCCCCGACCAGCCAAAGCGGAAGGCACGGTAGTTCATGCCGCCGCGCGGCAGCTTCGCGTCGAACAGGATCTGGCCGTTCGACCCGAATTCGGTCACGTAGGGCTCGTTGCCCCAGCCGACCACGACGTTGCCGTTCGGAAGCATCTGGGCGTTGCCCATGAACTGCGAGACGAGCCGGTTCGGGTGGTGCTTGTACGAACGGACCAGGGTCGCCCGTTTGTTCTCGGCGTCCAACCTGATCACCAGCACGCGTGACTGCGGCTCGACCTGCGGTGCAGCACCGTCGTCGAAGATGGTGACGAGCCCGCGCCCGTGGTGCCGGGCGTCGTGCTGCCACGCGAACACCGTGCCCCAACCCATCGTGAAGTCGCTGCGCTTGCCTCCGAGCCGCCAGATCACGCGTCCGCTCGCCCTGCTCACCTTGTAGACCGCCCAGGTGTTCCGTGCGGAGACGAGCAGATTGCCGTCGGCCAGGAGGTCGATCGAATTGACGTGGAAGTAGTCGAGCGGATGCCCCTGGAATGCGGCGTGGGTCTCCTCGATCGGAATGTGGTCGAGGCTGCGCCACTCGAAGAGCACGCGCCCGCTCGGGAGCGCCAGCTCCTGCACGACTCCGCCGATCACCTGCCCGGAGAAGGGGCCGCCGACCGAGGTGAGGTTTGCCGGACGGACCTCGTAGCTCGTGACCAGTGCCGTGTTGTGAGGCGTGATCACGAACTCGTGCAGGTCGGACTGGCGACCGTCCCCGGCCGGCACGCGCGCGACCTCGCGATACGACTGGTCCATGATCACGTGGGTGCCCCGGCCCAGCCCGTTCTCGCTCTTGCCCTCCCACCAGGTGAGCACCGGCTTGCCGTGGTACCGCGCGACCCGGAAGTTCATCGCGGTCTTCGGCGTCGTCGGGTGGAAGAAGACGACCTGCCCTCGATCGTCGAGGATCAGGACTCCTCGTTGTCCCGGCCCGGCCGAAGGAGAGAGGAACAGGTAGCCGTCCGAGACGCGATCGGCATGCAACACGCTCAGCACGGGCGGGCGCAGATCGGGCCGAGAGAAGAAATGGTGCACCGCTCCCGGCACCGGGGGCGACGCAGCGAACGCGGCGTCTCCCGCGAGCAGTCGTCGCAGCCCACCGGACAGGAGCAGCCCGCCGCCGAGCAGCGCGGAGCGGCGCAGAAGCTCGTCCCGTGTGAACCCGCCCTCGTCGTCCAACCAGCCGCCTGCGCCGAGCCGCACGCCGGCATTCTCGCGTAATTCCGGCGTCGGCGGAGCCCTCAGAGCCCGAGCCTGCCGCGCAGCTCGCGTCCCTGGCGTCGGGCGACATCCAGCTCGGTCCGCGCCGCATCGTCGAGCTGCAGGCGGATCCGGTCCGGTGCCGTCCGCCGGACGGCAGAGACCTTCGACAGGTTCACGAGGTGGGACCGGTGAATTCGTGCGAACCCGGCTCCGAGCTTCGCCGCAAGCTCACCGAGCGACGCGGTCGAGAGATACGAGCGGTCGTACGAGTGAACCCGGCTGTAGTCGCCCTCAGCCTGAACGTAGTAGACGTGATCGAAGTCGATCAGCTCGGTACCGCCGGGCGCGACGACCGCGATCTTGGCCACGGTCGCGGGCTCCGCCGGGACGGCCTGACGCAGTCGATCGAGGACGCGGGCCAACCGCTCGGGATCGACCGGCTTCAGGAGGTAGTCGAACGCCTCGACCGCAAAGGCGTCGACCGCGTAGCGCTCGTGAGCGGTCACGAACACGACCGCCGCGCGCGCCAGCGGCGCGAGCTCGAGCCCTGACAGCCCGGGCAGCTCGATGTCGAGGAACACGACGTCGTAACCGCCGCCGCGTACGAGCTCGTCGGCGTCGGCCGCGCTGCCGGCCTCGCCGACCACATCGATGTCGTCGTGTGCGGCAAGCAGGTACCGGAGCTCGGAACGAGCCGGCGCCTCGTCGTCGACGATCGCCGCTGCGATCACGCCGCCGGAACCTCCAGTGAGACCACCGTGCCGAACGGGGACGAGCGGAGCCGGACACCGGACCCGTAGTGCGCCTCAAGCCGGAGCTGGACGTTCGCGAGCCCGACGCCGGTGCCGTCGCCAAAGCCGGGCTCGAGCACGCGGTCGATTGCATCGCGCGCGATCCCCCGGCCGTCGTCGCGAACGGTGACGCGCAGGCGGCCGCGGCGGACGCGCGCGCGAACGAGGAGGTGCAGCGGCCGGTCCATCTTGCCGTGCTTGACCGCATTCTCGACGAGCGGCTGAACGAGCAGCGGCGGCAGGCGGACCTGCAACGCTTCGGCGTCGGCCTCGACGGTGACGTCGAGCTCGGTTCCGAACCGCGCCTGCTCCAGCTCGAGGTAGCTCCGGACGTGCCCGAGCTCCTCGTCGAGCGTGACGAACTCGCCAGGCCGGGCGAACCGCGCGCGCAATGTGTCGGCGAACGCGAGTACGAGCTGACGCGCCCGCTCCGGGTCGGTTCGGATGAAGGAGGCGATCGTGTTCAGCGCGTTGAAGACGAAGTGCGGCTCGATCTGTGCCTGCAGCGCCGTCGCCGTGGCGGTGCGAAGCTCGGAGAGCTGCAGTTGCGCGGACAGCTGGTCGCCGAGGGCATCGAGCGTCTGCACCGCGGTCTCGTCGAGCGGCGACCCGTCGGTGGCGTACGCGACGATCGCGCCGGCGGGGCGGTCTTCGAGGACGAGCGGCACAACCGCCGCTGCGCCGAGTGGGCACGCTGCGTGGCCACACTCGGTGCGGATGCCGAGCGGCGCCAGTAGGGGCCGCGCCTGCGCGAGCGCCTCGAACACAGGCCGGATCGGCCGGTCCCCGGCTGCATGGTGATCGGCGCCCGCGCCGACGAAGGCGAGGACGCGCTGGGTGTCGGTGACGGCGACCGCTCCGTAGCCGAGCTTCTCGAACAGCTCGTACGCGACGGTGCGAGCAGCCGACTCTGTCAGGCCGCGCCGGAGCTCCGGCAGCGTGGCGGCGAGGAGCTCTAGCACCGGCGCACGGCGCCTCGGCCTGCGGACCCGCGGCATGATCGGGATTGTGCACGTCACGGATGTGGTCCTCGCCCCGCTGCGCGAGCGATACGGGGCACCGGCGCTCCTCGCCTGGAGCAGCGACATCAGCGACGAGGAGTACGCGCTCGCGACCTACAACCCCAGACGACGCCACGACGTGACGCTGTTCATCCTCGGCGCGGATGCGCAGATCGCGCTCATTCGCAAACCACACTTCGCGGCGGGCATCTGGCGTCCGCCGGGCGGAGGCATCAAGCCCGGTGAGAACTTCGTGGCCGGAGCAACGCGCGAGGCCCTCGAGGAGACGGGTCTTTCGGTGACGGTGGAGCGTTACCTGGTCGATGCGAGCGCCCGGTTCAGTCACGGGGCGGAGGAGGTCGACTGGCGCACGCACGTCTTCCTGGCGCGAACCACCGACGAAGCGCTCGCGCCACGTGACGCGGCGGAGATCGCAGACGCGCGCTGGGGCACACTCGACGAGTTGCGAGGCCCGATTCGCGAGCGCCTGCTCGCGACCGGTCGCGCCCTGTGGCGCTACCGCGTCGCGCTGCACGACGCGGCACTCGACGCGATTCTCTAGAGCTTCTGGATGCGGACGGCCGTTCCGTACGCGCAGATCTCGGTCCAGGTGCCGCCCATCTCCGACGTGTCGAACCGCATGCCGAGGATCGCGTTGGCACCCTTTGCCTCGGCCTCGTCGACCATCCGCTGGATCACGTCCGAGCGACTGTCGGCGAGGGCCTTCGTCATCCCCTTCAGCTCTCCGCCGAGCATCGACTTCAGGCCGGCACCGAACTGCGAGCCGATGTTCCGCGACCGGACCGTCAGGCCGAAGACCTCGCCGTAGACCTCCACGATCGAGTAGCCGGGCACGTCGTTCGTCGTCGTGATCAGCACAGCTCCAGCACCTCCAGCACCTCGGGGATCGACGTGACACGTGGGCCGTCGAAGTCGGCGAGATTCTCCCAGTACGGCTCGTCGTCCGGCTGGTGGATGAGGATCGCGCGCATTCCGACCCGTTCCGCGCCGGCCAACTCGTCGTTGGCGCCGTCGCCGACGAAGACCGCCTCCGACGGCTCGACCCCGAGCAGCTCGCAGCAGTGCAGATAGATCCTCGGATCGGGCTTGGACAACCCGAACGACGAGGAGAACACCTCGGCGTCGAAGAGCCCGGCAAACGCCGAGGACGGCCAGAGCACCTCGACGTCCTCGCTGCAGACCGTGATCAGCCCGACGAGGACGTCGAGCTCGCGGAGACGGCGCAGCGTCTCGAGAACACCGGGCCGCGGCACGAGGGCGACGCGCACGTAGTCGAGGCGAAGGGCGCAGACCTCTTCGATCGCCGACGGTGGCACGCCGGCATCGGCGAGCGCCACCCGGATCGGGCCGGTGTAGCGGTTCTGCGAGCGGGGCCAGAGGTCGACGAACTCCGGGGCGCGCGCCGAGACCGCCGTGACCATCGCCGCTGCAGCCTCGCGGTCCCAGTCGATCAAGGTCTCCCACAGGTCGAAGATCACTGCGCGCGGGCGCACTCGCGCAGCACCTCCCAGGCCAGCTCGACGTCCGCCTCCGTCGTGCGCGCGTTGCCGATCGCGAGCCGGATGATCGGCGCACCGCGAAGCTGAGCGGGAGCAACGAACACCTTTCCGGTCGCCGTCGCGTCGCGGGCGATCGCGTCGTTGTCCGCCGTCCGATGACGGAAGCAGACAGCCGAGAACGGATGCGGGGCGCACACCTCCCACTCCGGGTCGGCCGCCACCCACGACGCGAAGAGTTGTGCGAGGCGCACGTGCTCGCGAATTAGCGCGCGGAGGCCCTCGGCCCCGTACCAGCGGAGCACGAACCACAGCTTGAGGGCGCGGAAGCGGCGCCCGAGCGCCGGTCCGAAGTCCTTGAGGTCGACCGCTTCGTCGGTGTCGGCCAGGTAGTCGCGAACGATGCCGAAGGTCGCGCGAAAGACCTCCGGTCGCCGCGTCCACACGGTGGAACAGTCCATCGGCGTGAACAGCCATTTGTGCGGATTGACGACGATCGAGTCCGCCCGGTCGCAGCCGTCGAGGCACCAGCGCAGCTCGGGACAGACGGCGGCCGAGCCGGCGTAGGCAGCATCGACGTGCAGCCACACGCCGGCCGCCTCGCACCGTCGTTGCAGCTCGGG
The DNA here is from genome assembly GCA_963742605.1 of uncultured Thermoleophilia bacterium. Classification (GTDB taxonomy): domain Bacteria; phylum Actinomycetota; class Thermoleophilia; order Gaiellales; family Gaiellaceae; genus PALSA-600. Next base: position 220,280 of record CAVUNA010000014.1, read on the forward strand.
AACGGGATCGACCGAGGTCGTGCCTGTCGTACCGACGGTCGCCACGACCGCCGTTGCGTCGTCGAGCGCGAAGTCGGCGCGCATGCGAAAGGCATCGTCGACGTCGACGGGGCGGAACTCGAGGCCCACAAGGCGAGCCGCCTTCTCGACACTGAAGTTGGCCTGCTGCGAGGCGTACACGACGCCCCCGGGGCGGAGCGTGCGCGCGGCCGCCAGGGCGGCCACCGTCGCCGTCGAGGCGGTGTCCTCGATGTGCCCGTGCCAGCCCGCGGGGAGGCCGAGCAGCTGCGCGAGCCAGGAGAGCGTCACCTCCTCGAGCTCCGTCGCGGCCGGCGACGAGCCCCAGGTCATCGCGTTCACGTTCAAGGCCGCGATCAGCAGCTCGGCGAGGATCCCCGGCTCGGAGCCGGTATTCGCGAACCAGGCGAAGAACCTGGGGTGATTCCACTGCGAGAGGCCGGGCATGATCACCTCGTCGAGGTCGCGCAGCATCGCCTCGAACGATTCACCGTGCTCGGGCGGCGACACCGGCAGCGCGGCGCGGACGTCGCCCGGCTCGGTGCTCGCGGTCACCGGGCGGTCGCCGATGCTCTCGAGATACGCGTCGACCCAGTCGGCCGCACGGTCGAGATCGCCTCTGAAAGGACCCATGCGCCGGCTCAAGCGCGCTTCTTCCGCAGCCGCTCGATCTGCTTCCACGTGCGCGTGTTCAGGACGTCTTCCTTGCGCAGCCACGCCCGCCTCGCCTGACCGACACCGAGCGTGACGTAGTCGAGCGCCGCGACCTGGTGACCGTCCGAGTCGATCACGAGCTTCAGCCCGGCCTCGCGCGCGGCCCGCGCGTGAACGTCGGTGAGATCGAGCCGGTCCGGTTGGGAGTTGATCTCGAGAAACGTGCCGGTCTCGAGTGCCTTCTCGATGATGCGCTCGACGTCGACAGCCGCCGGGGCGCGCTTGCCGATCTTGCGGTTCGTCGGGTGCCCGATGCAGTCGACGTACGGGTGCTCCATCGCTGCGAGGACGCGTCCGGTCGGATCGTGGTCGAAGCGTGAGTGCACCGAGGCGACAACCCAGTCGCGCGTTGCGAGCTCGTCGTCAGCCACGTCGAGGGACCCGTCGGGCCGGATGTTCACCTCGATCCCCTTGAGGATCCTGAACGGGGCGAGTTGCTCATTCAGCGTGTCGATCTGCACCGCCTGCCGGTGCAGCAGGTCGCCGCGGAGGCGCTGGGAGTGATCGCAGATCGCGTAGTACGCGTACCCGCGTTCCCGCGCGGCTGCGACCATCACCTCGAGCGTGTCCTTGCCGTCGGACCAGGTCGTGTGCGTGTGCAGGTCGCCGCGCAGGTCCTGCAACTCGACGAGCTTCGGCAGCTCGCCGCTCCGCGCGGCCTTGAGCTCGCCGCCGTCCTCGCGGAGCTCGGGCGGGATCCAGTCGTACCCGAGGAAGCGGTAGACGTCGTCCTCGGCTGCAAAGCGATGCTCCTCACCGGTCTCGACCTCCGTCACCGCGTACTCCGACACGGAGAGCCCTCGCCGAACCGCGTCCTCGCGCACTGCGACGTTGTGGTTCTTCGACCCGGTGAAGTGCTGGAGGAGATTGCCGTAGCTCTCGGGCGGGACGACCCGGAGATCGAAACGCAACCCGTCGTGCGACACCACGGTTGCCTTCGTCGTTCCCTTCGCCGCGACCTCGACGACCCACGGAAGCGTGCAGAAGTGCTCGACGAGCGCAGCCGGGTCGGTCGCGGTCGCGATGATGTCGAGGTCGCGCACGGTCTCGCGCATCCGCCGCGCCGACCCGGCGAGGCTCACCTCGACCGACGCCGGATGCGCGCGCAGCTCCTCGACGGCGGCCGTCAACCGCGGGAGCGCCGTGCCGAGCAGGCCGCCGCCGCGCTCCGGCGCCGTCGCCGGCCCCTGGGCCAGCGCGGCGGCGATCTTCGTCTCGGTGCCCGGGCCGATCCCGGCGTGGCCGCGCAGCTGGCCCGACTCGACAGCCGACCTGAGCTCGTCGACCGTCGTGATGCCGAGCTCGTGCCAGATCCGGCGCGCGGTCTTCGGGCCGAGCCCGGGAAGCCGCATGAACACGGCGACCTCGGCGGGCACCTCGGCCTTCTTCTTCGTCAGCGCGTGGACCTCACCGTCGTTGACCGCCTCGACGATCTTCCCTTCGATCGTCTTGCCGATCCCCTGAAGCTTCGTCGCCTTGCCCTCGAGCGCGAGCTGCGCCACCGACGTCGACGTCTCACGGATGCGGGCGGCCGCCTTCCGGTAGGCGCCGACCCGGAACGAGTCGGCATTCGCGAGCTCCATCAGGTCGGCGAGGAGCTCGAACTGCTCCGCGAGCTCGTCGTTTCGCGGGAGTGTCGGCACTTCGCGATCATAGGTGGCGCGATACGGGCCACCGTCTGCCTCCCGACCTACAACGAGCTGCCGAATCTCGAGCTGATGCTCCGGGCGCTCGGGCGCGTGCTTCGCGCCGGCGACCGCGTGCTCGTGATCGACGACAACTCGCCCGACGGGACGGGAGCGGCCGCCGATCGCCTGGCCGCGGAGCTCGACTTCGTCGACGTCCTGCACCGGGAGCGCCGTGAGGGCCTCGGGCCGGCCTACCTCGCCGGGTTTCGTCGTGCGCTCGCCGACGGGGCGGCGCTCGTGCTCGAGCTCGACTGCGACTTCTCGCACGATCCCGCGGACGTACCGAGGCTGATCGCAGCAGCCGAATCGGGGGCCGACCTCGTGCTCGGCTCGCGTTACGTGCCCGGCGGCTCCGTTGCGAACTGGGGGGTCGTCCGCCGCTCGATCTCACGTGGTGCCGCGTTCTATACGGCGCTCTTCCTGCACATGGGCGTCCACGATCCGACCGGCGGCTTCAAGTGCTACCGCCGAGAGGTGCTCGAGACCATCGACCTCGACGCGGTCGCCTCACAGGGCTACGCGTTCCAGATCGAGACGACCTATCGCGCGAAGCGGGCCGGTTTCGACGTCGTCGAGCTGCCGATCAGATTCGCCGATCGCGAGCGCGGAACCTCGAAGATGAGTCCGGCGATCGTCGTCGAGGCGATCTGGCGCGTGCCGCTGCTCAGGCTGCGGCTACGGTAGCCGGAGTGCGCTCCGTCGATGACGCGACCTTCGACCAGGAGGTTCTCCGCTCCGAGCGGCCCGTGATCGTCGACTTCACGGCCCCCTGGTGCGGTCCCTGCCGCGCGATCGCGCCTGCACTCGAGGAGCTCGCACGGGAGGCGGACGTCGACCTCGTCTCGGTCGACGTCGACGAGAACCCGGCGACGGCAGCCCGCTTCTCCGTCCTCTCGCTCCCGACCGTGATCCTGTTCACCGGTGGCGAGCCGCGCGAGACCGTGTACGGCGCGCGGCCGAAGAAACACTTCGCGAAGGCGTTCGCCGGCTACCTCTAGATGTAGTTCTAGGTCCGGAAATGCTCCCAGCCGTGGAGCTCGACCGGGGCGCCACGATCGAGCAGCAGGACGCCGTCGCCGGCCTCGACGCGGCCGATCACCGGAAACCCCTGCGCGTCGTGCAGGGCCGCGAGCAACTCGAAGTCCTCGCCGAAGCCGAGGTCGGCGGCCGTGGCACCCGGCGCGAGCGGCACATCGCCGAGCTCGACGACGAGGCGCACGCCCGAGCGCCGCGCGATGTGGCCCGCGTCGACCGCGAGCCCGTCCGACACGTCGACCAGCGCGTGCGCCGTCTCGGCCAGCTTGCGTCCTTCCTCGAGCCGAAGCGGCGGGCGAACATAACCCCCTTCTGCCCGAAACGCCGCGCCGGCGGCGCCGAGCGGCCCGGTGACGACGAGCACGTCGCCCGGCTGCGCGCCCGCACGTCCAGGGACCCGATCGCTTCGCCCGGCGGCCGTGACCGAGATGACGACCGCCGCCGCCGCGGTGGTGTCGCCGCCGACGACGCGAATCCCGGTCTCGGCGATCCCTTCGTACAGGGAGATCACGTCCGCCACGCGTGTGTCCCGCGGGAGCCCGAGTGAGACGAGGAGGCCGAGCGGCACCGCACCGGAGGCCGCGAGATCGCTCAGGTTGACCGCGGCAGCCCGCCAGCCGAGGTCGCGCCAGGACAGCCGGTCGAGGCGAAAGTGAACTCCCTCGACCAGCGCATCCTGGGTCAGGACGAGGCCGCCGAGCTGAGCGGCGTCGTGCTCGACGCCGACGATCAGCGAGCGCCGCTCGAGCTCCTCGAGCAGGCCGAGCTCACCGAGCTCCGAGAGCCTCGTCAACAGCCTTCCTCAGCAGAGGATCTGCGGCAGCCCGGATCGTCGCCACACCGGCTGCGCCGGCCGCGATGCACGCCCCGGCATTCGAGGCATCGATCCCGCCGATCGCAACGACGGGCAGAGAGACGGCGCCGCAGATCGAGCGCAAGCCGTCGAGACCGATCGCCGGCTCGGCGTCGAGCTTCGACGGCGTGGCCCAGACAGGCCCCGCGCCGAGATAGTCCGCGTCGGCCGCGAGTGCCTCCTCGATCGTCGAGACCGACAGGCCGAGCAGCATTGCCGCCGACCGCGCCTCGTCCGCCCCGGCATCGCCCTGACCGAGATGCACGCCGTCGGCGGCCAGTGCAACGGCCGCGCCGACGTCGTCGTTGACGACGAAGGTCACCCCGAGCGTGGACATGCGACGGCCACGGTCGACCAGCTCTGCCGTTGATGCGCCCTTCACCCGCAACTGCACCACCGTCGCACCCGCGGCGACCGCACGCTGCGCTCCGTCGAGATCCTCGACCAGAGCATGCACCCTCACCCGAACCTCGCCCGCTCGTCGAGGATGTCGGGATCGAGCGCGGCGAGCGCGTCGTAGATATTGACGTGGAACGATCCCGGGCCCCTGGCGCCGGGTGCAGCGTTCTCGCCGGCGACGCCGAACGCCGCCAGCGCCTCGGCCGCCGCCTCGAGCGGGTCGTCGGGGCGAACGGCGAGGAACGCGCCGGTGATCGCGCTGGACATGCAGCCGGTGCCCGTGATCGACCCGAGCAGTGGATGTCCGTTCTCCACCGCGACCACCCGTTCGCCGTTCGACACGTGATCGACGCTGCCGGTGACAGATGCGACGACACCGAGTGCGGCAGCGGCAGCCCGGGCCACGTCGGCCCCGGAGCCGGCGGCGCCGATCGACTCGACGCCGCGCACCTCTGCGTCGACACCGGCGAGCGTCGCCACCTCCCCCGCGTTTCCGCGTAGCACGGCGACGTCGACCTCGTCGAGGATTCGCCGCGCCGTGTCGGTGCGGTATCGAGTCGCCCCCACCCCGACGGGGTCGAGCACGACCGGTACGCCTCGGGCATTCGCTGCGCGCCCCGCGATCAGCATCGCGTCGACCCACGACGACGACAGCGTCCCGATGTTCAGGACCAAGGCGCCCGCCAGGCCGACCATCTCCTCGACTTCCTCGGGCGCGTGCGCCATCACGGGAAGCGCCCCGATCGCGAGCGTGGCGTTCGCGGTCTCGTTCATGACGACGTAGTTGGTGATCTGATGAACGAGCGGCCGCGTCTCACGCAACCGCCGCAGGGACTCGCCGGGGTTCATCGTGCTCCTCTCTGAAAAGCGTCGAGATGAAGGACGTCGACAGGGCCGTCGCCGGCGCCGAGACCGGCGAGCCCGTGGCGTACCGCGTCGGTCGCGGCAGCAGCGGCGCCGCGTGCCGCGTCGGTGAGCGACAGCCCGCGTGCGAGGAGCGCCGCGAGCGTCGCCGAGTGCGTGCAGCCGGCGCCGTGGGTTGCTCCGACGTCGAGCCGTCCGACCGGGATCTCCACGTGCTCCCGCCCGTCGTACAGATGATCGACCGGAGCACCGTGCCCGCCGGTGACGAGCGCTGCCGGAGCGCCGAGTGCAACCAGCCGTTCGGCCAGCTCGTGCTTGTCGACGATTGTCGGGCTGCCGGTCAACTGCTGCGCCTCGGCGAGGTTCGGCGTGACCACGGTCGCCAGCGGAAAGAGCCGGGACACCAGCGCCCCCACCGCATCGTCCTCGAGCAGCTTCGCACCTGAGGACGCGACCAGCACGGGGTCGACGACGAGCTTGACTCCTCGACCGCCGAGGTAGTCCGCAACCGCCTCGATCACCGGCTGCGAGAAGAGCATCCCCGTCTTCGCCGCATCGACGCCGATGTCCGAGAAGACCGCATCGAGCTGAGCGACGACGAACGGCGCCGGCACCGGGTGGACCGCCGTCACACCGACGGTGTTCTGGGCGGTGAGGGCGACGATCGCGCAGGTACCGAATGCGCCCGCTGCGGCGAACGCCTTCAGGTCGGCCTGCACCCCGGCGCCGCCGCCCGAGTCCGAGCCCGCAATCGTCAACGCTCTGGGAATCACGTGGGGGAACCCGTGGTTCCCCCACGAGCCCCCTCCTTCCGCGCATCCCATCGCCAACCGCGCCGCGCCTCCCGCCGGGCAAAGCCCGGCTCCGGCGGCGACCCGGAGTCCTCAACATTCGCTCGATCAACAACCAACAAAGCCGCTTCGATGCTCAACGCCACTCCCTTCGCCGGTACGAGCCGGATCAGGTTCGACGGGTGTGTTCTCAGCCCAGCAGGGCACCCCGGTAGGGCGAGGCTAGCATCGGCGGGGTGCTCGCCTCACAGGCCTTCGCCGGGCTCCTCCAGGGCGAGGAGCTTGCCCACCTCGCCACGGAAGCCGAGCGCGGGGCGACCTACGCCGAGCTGCCGGACGTGCTCGCGCCGGCGGTTCGCGCAGCGATCGGCGTCGACCGCCTGTACTCCCACCAGCGCGCGACCTGGGATGCGGTGGCGCGCGGCGAGCACGTCTGTATCGCAACGGGCACGGCCTCGGGCAAGACGCTGGCCTTCAACCTGCCGGTCCTCGACGCCGTGGCTCGAGACGCGAAGGCCCGCGCGCTCTACGTCTATCCGACCAAGGCACTCGCGCAGGATCAATTCCGCACGCTGACCTCCCTCGCGCTTCCCCGACTGCGCCCGGCGATCTACGACGGGGACACGCCGCTCGAGCACCGGCGCGAGATCCGTCGAACGGCGAACGTGATCCTCACCAACCCGGACATGCTGCACATCGGCGTCCTGCCGAACCACGACCGCTGGGGCGACTTCCTCGCCAACCTGCGCACCGTCGTCGTCGACGAGGCCCACGTCTACCGCGGCGTCTTCGGATCGCACGTCGCGAACGTGCTGCGACGGCTGTGCCGAATCGCCCACATCTACGGCGCCGACCCGCAGGTGCTGTTCGCCTCGGCGACGATCTCGAACCCCGGTGAGCTCGGTGCTGCGCTGCTCGGCGACCGCGTCACGGTCGTGAGCGACGACGGCGCACCGCGCCCGGAGCGGACGGTCGTGCTCTGGAACCCGCCTCTGGTCGATGCGGAGCTCGGCCTTCGCGGGTCGGCACTGGCGGAGGCCGCCAAGCTCCAGGCGACGTTCGTCGAGCACGGCCTCCGCACCCTGACGTTCGCGAAGAGCCGTAAGGCGGCGGAGCTGATCCACCGGTTCACGGCCGAGCGGGTCGGCGACGACGCGCAGCTTTCCCCTTACCGCGCCGGCTACACGGCTGCCCAACGACGCGAGATCGAGCGGCGGCTCGCCGACGGCGACCTGCTCGGCGTCAGCGCCACGAATGCACTCGAGCTGGGCATCGACATCGGCCTCCTGGACTGTGTCATCTCGGTCGGGTTTCCCGGCACCGTCTCCTCGCTCCGCCAGCAATGGGGTCGCGCCGGGAGGCGCGGCAGCGGTCTCGCCGTCCTGGTCGCCTCGGAGGACGCGCTCGACCAGTTCTTCATGCGCGACCCGGACAAGCTCCTCGGGCGGCGAGTCGAAGCGGCGATCCTCGACCACGCGAACAGGCGTGTGCTCGGCGGTCATGTGCGGGCCGCCGCATACGAGGCGCCGCTCACCACGGACGACGCGACGCTTCTCGGCCCGGAAGCGCTCGCCCTGGCGGCCGTCGACCCGGAGTTGCGATCGACCCCGGCCGGGTTCGTGTGGGGCGGCCGGGACCATCCCGCCGCCCGCGTCCCCCTCCGCGCTGCAGACGCAGACGTCTTCACCATCGTCGATGCGTCGACCGGCGCGATTCTCGGTGAGATCGACCGCTCGCGGGCGCACGGAACGGTGCACGCAGGAGCGGTGTACCTCCACCTCGGTGAGTCCTACCTCGTCCGCGAGCTGGATCCGGTTGCGCTGCACGCCGTCGTCGAGCCGTTCTCGGGCGACTGGTACACGCAGGCGAAGAAGGAGACGACCACGGCGATCGTGACGGCTCGGTACAGGGAGGAGCGCCTCGGCTTGATCCTCCAGTTCGGTGAGCTCGAGGTCACCGAGCAGGTCGTTGCCTACGAACGACGGACGGTCGCCTCGCAGGAACGGATCGAGCTCGTCCCGCTCGACCTGCCGGCAACCAGCTTCACGACCGAGGCGGTGTGGTTCTGCCCCGAGCCCGATCAGCTCGCCGGGCTCGAGGAGATGCCGCGCCTGCTCGGGACGCTCCACGCCGCCGAACACGCCCTGATCGCACTGTTGCCGCTCTGGGCGATGTGCGACCGCTGGGACATCGGTGGGCTCTCGACGAACATCCACCCGCAGACCCTGCGGCCGACCGTCTTCGTCTACGACGGGCACCCGGGCGGCGTCGGGATCACCGAACGTGGCTACGACGAGTTCGAGGGCTGGGTCGCCGACACGGCCGAGCTCGTGCGCACCTGTCCCTGCACGGCCGGCTGCCCCTCCTGCGTCCAGAGCCCGAAATGCGGCAACCTCAACGAGATGCTCGACAAGGCCGGGGCGTCGACGTTTCTCGGGCGGCTTGTCGATTTCCGCCGGCCTCGTTCGTCGAAGTGACGACACCAGCGACCAGAAGGAGGCGAACGATGAAGTACGCACTCTTGATCCACACGAACGACGAGCAGTGGGGGGAGCGCTCGGAGGACGAGCGGCGGGCGATCACCGGCGAGTACATGGCGATCTCCGAGCTGCCCGGGGTCTTCGGCGGCGCGCAGCTCGAGCCCGCGACCTCGACGACCACGGTGCGCGTCGCCGACGGTCGGACGCTCACCACCGACGGGCCGTTCGCAGAGACGAAGGAGGCGCTCGGCGGCTTCTACCTGTTCGACGCTCCCAACCTCGACGACGCGATCGAGATCGCCGCACGTATTCCGGCCGCCAGGCTCGGAGGCGCGGTCGAGGTGCGGCCGCTCGTGGAGCGCTGAGATCCTCGAGCAGGTCTTCCGCGACGAGTGGGGCCGCGTCGTCGCCTCGCTGATCGGCTTCCTCGGCGACTTCGACCTCGCCGAGGAGGCCGCACAGGAGGCCTTCACGACCGCGGCCGAGCGCTGGCCGCGCGACGGCACACCCGCCAACCCCGGCGCCTGGTTGCTCACGACTGCGCGGAATCGGGCAATCGACCGGATCCGGCGCGATCGCACGCTGGTGACGAAGAGACAGCTGCTCGACATCCCCGAGGCCGTGGAGGAACCAATGGACGACACGCCCATTCCGGATGAGCGACTCGAGCTGATCTTCACGTGCTGCCACCCTGCGCTCGCACTCGATGCTCAGGTCGCGCTGACGCTGCGGACGCTCGGGGGGTTGACGACCGACCAGATCGCACGCGCATTCCTCATCCCCGAGCCGACGATGGCGCAGCGGCTCGTCCGTGCGAAGCGCAAGATCAAGACGGCGGGTGTTCCGTTCCGTGTTCCGCCCGAGCACCTGCTCCCGGACCGACTCGCCGCCGTGCTGGCGGTCGTCTATCTCATCTTCAACGAGGGCTACGGCGGCGACGGCACGCTCGCGGCCGAGGCAATCCGCCTCGGCCGGGCGCTCGCCGAGCTGATGCCGGACGAGTCGGATACGCACGGCCTGCTCGCGCTGATGCTCTTGCACGACGCGCGGCGTGCTTCGCGGTTTCGCGACGGCGAGCTCGTTCTGCTCGGCGACCAGGACCGCACGCTCTGGAACGCCGTGCAGCTCGAGGAGGGCAGCGCAGCTCTGGCTCGCGCCCGGTCGCTCGGCGGGAGCGGCGTCTACGTCCTACAGGCGACCATCGCGTCCTTGCACACGGTCGAGCCACGAGACTGGGTGGCAATCGCGGCCCTCTACGGCGAGCTGGCGGCGCGGACGGGCTCTCCCGTCGTCGAGCTGAACCGCGCCGTCGCCGTGGCCGAGACGGACGGGCCGGAGGCGGCACTCGACCTGGTCGACGGCCTCGACCTCGACGCCTACCGGTACCTCCACTCGACGCGCGCCGACTTCCTCCGCCGCCTCGGCCGACACGACGAGGCGCGAGCTGCCTACCTGCGTGCACTCGAGCTGGCGACGGCCGAGCCCGAGCGTCGGTTCCTCGAGCGGCGCGTCCAGGAGTGCAGCGACACGACCTGAGCCGTATGATCGCCCTCGTAGTCGAGGAAGGAGGGCACGCCATGACGATGCGGCTGCCCCGCCCGCGGCACGGGGATCCTTTGCAGACCACGCAGGAGCTGCGGGAGCTGGCCGCGGCGATCCTGCAGGACGACGTGCAGACGCTTGCGCGAACGACCGCGTACCTGCGCCGCTCGTACCGCGTCGTGTTCATCGGCTACGTCGCGATGATGGTGTTCGGCGTCGCGGCGATCGTGGCGGCATTCGTGAAGGGGATGGCGGCATCGAGCCCCGGGGAGGCGGCCGCGGCCGTCGGGCTCGCAGGCCTGACCGTGGGCATCTTCATCGCGTTCTTCGTGCAACGGCCGTCGGCCGCGCTCGAGCGCAATGCGATCTTCATGCCCTGGGTCTCGATCGTCCTGACGACGTTCTGGACGAGGATGCTCTACCTCGACGACCCTGCGACCCTCGACGCGAAGCTCGGACATGCTGCGCGTGAGGCGTCCGACGAGCTGAGCGCGATCGCGCTTCGTTACGCCGCGATCGACGGCAAGGAGCTGACCGTCGCGAAGCAGGCTGCCCGGACGCACCCGGTGAAGCCGACCTAGAACTCAGAGTTTTTTCAACGCCTTCGACAGCGACTGGCGCGTAGTGAGGACGCCCTCGTACAGGTCGCCGTGACGGCGCACGCGGCCGAGCACGACATCCATCGTGAAGCTCGCCGGATCGAGCGTCTCGGTCACCTCGTCCCAGCGAAGGGGCGTCGACACCGGTGCACCGGGGTGCGGCCGAACGGAGTAGGCCGAGGCGATCGTCTTCCCCTCGCCGTTCTGATTCGCGTCGACGAGCACCCCGCGCCGGCGCGCTTTCGACCACTCCGTCGTGGCGAGCTCCGGGTGGGCGCGCACGATCGCGCCTGCGACGACCTCCGCGAAGCGCCGTGTGTCGGCGTACGTCGACCGGCGCTCGACCGGGACGAGCACGTGGAATCCCTTTCCGCCCGACGTCTTCGGGAAGGAGTGCAGTCCGAGCGCGTCGAGCAGCTCGTGCAGGACGAGCGCGACCTCGATCGTCTGCGACCAGGGCACCTCGGGCGTCGGGTCGAGGTCGAAGAGCACGAAATCCGGCCGGTCGGGCCGATCGACGCGTGAGTACCACGCATTCATGTCGATGCAGCCCATGTTCACCATCCACAGCAGTGCAAGCTCGTCGTCGACCACCGGGAAGCGCACCAGCTTCCCCGGGGACACGGTCGCTTCGTAGGTCTTGATCCACTCCGGCATGTGCTTCGGCGCGTCCTTCTGGAAGAACGCCTTGCCGTACGCACCGTCGGGGTAGCGCCGCATCGTGAACGGGCGACCGCGCAGATGTGGAACGAGCACCGACGCGACCGCCTGGTAGTAGCCGAGGAGGTCGCCCTTGGTGATCCCCTCGTCCGGCCAGAACAGCTTGTCGAGATTCGAGAGCCGCAGCTCGCGCGCTCCCCGACGGACGACGCTCTCGATCGGGGGTCGCTCGGCGACGACGTCGCCCGCGTCCTTGTCGTCGCGCAGCCCGAGATAGGCGGGGTGGCGCAGGTGGCCGTCATGGGTCCACTCGCCGAACCGCACCTCGGCGACGAGCCTGGGCTCGACCCAGAGCACGTCGCTCTTCCGAACGCGCGGCAGCCTCGGAACGTCCCGGAACGGCGCGTCGGTGCGATGGAGCGGCTCGAGCAGCGCGAGCAGCTTCCGGATCTCCGCGTCGTCGAATCCGGTGCCGACGTTGCCGACGTAACGAAGTTCCTCTCCTTCGTACACACCGAGCACGAGCGATCCGAACGTGCGGGCGCGACGCCCCTCGCCGCGGGTGTATCCGGCGACCACGAACTCCTGCTCGCGCTGGACCTTCACCTTCAGCCATTCGCGAGTGCGGCGCCCGGGGAGGTAGCGCGACTCCGCTCGCTTGGCGACGACGCCCTCGAGGCCCTGCTCGGCAGCGGCGCGCAACAACGCGTGGCCGTCGGCGAAGTCGTCCGACCAGAGCACGGTCCTGTTCCGCCCGTCGAGCAGCTCCCGCAACCTCGCCCGCCGATCGCTCAGCGGAAGGTCGACAAGCGGTACACCGTCCGCCTCGAGCAGATCGAAGACGTAGTAGACGAGCGGACCGGTGCCTCGCTGAAGCTCGGAGAAGCTCGCGCGTCCGCTGGGATCGAGGCGACACACCTCGCCGTCGAGCACGGCATTCGGCGTCTTGACGGCCCGCGCGAGCTCGGCGGCCACCGTGGCGAAGCGCTCGGTCAGGTCCTTGTCGTTTCGCGACCGGAGCCGCACCTGGGCGCCGGCCATGTACGCGATCGCGCGATACCCGTCGAACTTCACCTCGAAGAGCCACCCCGGTCCGCCCGGAACATCCTCGGCGGATGTCGCGAGCATCGGCGCGTACTCGACGTGCGGCGATTCCGGAGTCGCGTCGCCGGTGCGCCGGATCAACAGCCAGTTCTCGTCCTTGCCGTCGAGTCGAGCCGGCACGAGCGTCCACTCGCCGTTCAAACGGCGTCCGTGGAGCCGAACGGTCAGCTGCCCGTTCGGTTTCTCCTCGACCAGCTCATAGGTGCCGTCGTCCCAGATCTCGACCGAGCCGGCGCCGTACTGGCCCTTGGGGATCTCGCCGGCGAACCCGGCGTACTCGAGCGGGTGATCCTCGACGTGGACGGCAAGTGCCCGGCCGCCCGGCTCGAGCGGGACACCTTTCGGGACCGCCCACGATGCGAGCACTCCGGCCCGCTCCAGGCGAAAGTCGTAGTGCAGGCGCCGGGCATCGTGCCGCTGGACGACGAAGATCGGCCCGCCGGCCTTCCGTCCACGGCCCGAGAAGGGTTCCGGCGTCCGCGCCGGGTCCCGCTTGCGCCGGTACTGGCCCAGGCTCACTCCTGCGAACTTTTCCACAGGCGCACGGCCCTGCGCGCGCAGTCTCCCACCACCGCATGTTTCCTCGGTTGAAAACCCTGTGGATCGTGTGGAAAGGGCTCGAGGTCGAGCTCTGGGTTACGCGAAGACGCCCATGCCCCGGAACTTGGCACGCCGGCGGCGGCGCAGCTCCTCGCCGGGGACGTCGTCGAGCTCGGCCAGCGCCTCGGCGAGGCCCGCCTCGAGAAGGCGGGCAGCGGCGTCGTGGTCGAGGTGTGCCCCTCCGTCGGGCTCCGGCACGACGCTGTCGATGACGCCCAGGTCGAGACAGTGCAGCGCATCGGGCTTGAACGCAGCCGCGGCCTTCCTGGCCTCGCCCGCGTCTCGCCAGAGGATCGCCGCACAGCCCTCGGGAGTGATCACCGAGTAGATCGCGTTCTCCTGCATCAGCACCCGATCCGACACCGCAATCGCCACCGCTCCGCCGGATCCACCCTCGCCGATGATGCACGCGACCGTCGGCACCGTCAGACGCGACATGGCCGCCTGTGACCGCGCGATCGCGCCACCCTGACCGTGTTGCTCCGCTGCAACCCCGGGATAGGCGCCGGGCGTGTCGACGAGTGAGACCACCGGGAAGCCGAACCGCTCGGCGATCTCCATCGCGCGCATCGCTTTCACGTATCCCTCGGGATACGCCATGCCGAACTGCCGGTCGAGCCGTTCCTTCACGTCGCGACCCTTCTGATGCCCGACCAGCACGATCGTGCGGCCGTCGAGCCTTCCGAGCCCGGCGACGAGAGCGCCGTCGTCGGCGCGACCGCGGTCGCCGTGCAGCTCGACCCAGTCTTCGAGGATGCGCGAGACGTAGTCGAGCGTGTACGGCCGATCCTGATGCCGTGCGAGCTCGACCGAGTGCCAGATCTCCTCGTCGCTGGTGTCCGTCTGCAGCCGGTCGAGCTGGCGGCGGAGACGCTCGGCCTCGCCCGACACCTTCGCACCACGGAGCAGCGGCAGCCGCGAGAGCCCCGCCAGCCGCTGCCGCAGGTTGAGCTCCTGGTCCTCCGACGTCATTCCCGGCTCAGATTCCGGCGCCCACGAAGAGTCTGAGCAGGCGCGTCAGGTACGCATGCTGCTCGCTGCGAGGAACGATCGCGTCGACATGCCCGAAGCGCAGGTTCTGCTCCGCCAGCCCGAAGTCGTCGGGCAACTTCTCCTTCGTCGTCTGCTGAACGACACGCGGGCCGGTGAACGCAATCAGTGCACCGGGCTCCGCGATCGTCACATCGCCGAGCGACGCGAACGACGCGAGGACGCCGGCCGTCGTCGGATGAGCCATCACGGTGATCAGCGGCAGCCGCGCATCGTGCAGGTCCTCGACCGCGCACACCGTCTTCGGCAACTGCATCAGCGACAGGATCCCCTCCTGCATCCGCGCACCACCCGATGAGGTCACGGTCAACAGCGGAACGCCGCGTTCGATCGCCGAATCGCACGCGCGTGAGAACTTCTCGCCGACAGCGCTGCCCATCGATCCGCCCATGAACGCGAAGTCCATCACGGCGAGCTCGACCGGATGACGATCGATCGTCGCCTGCCCGATCACCATCGCCTCACCGAGGCCGGTGTTCAGCTCCGCCTCGGCCAGGCGCTCTGCGTAGGGACGCAGATCGAAGAACGTGAGCGGATCGTCCGAGCGCACATCCGCGGCCTCTTCGACGAACGAGTCGGCGTCGGCGTACCAGGCGATCCGAGTGCGGGCCTCCATCGGGAAGTGATGGCCGCAGTGAGCGCACACCCAGAGCGCCGCGTCGAGCTCGTCGTCGCGGTAATGCGACCCGCACCTGGGGCACGTGTTGGGGTGCTCTTGCTCGGCCGGCGTCGGCGCGTTCCTGTGCTCGACCTGGACGTCGATCCTGGCCTCTGACATTGCTCAATGTTAGACGGCAGCTAAAGCGGCGCCGGTTACAGGCCGAGCGCATGGCCGAGGCGCGCCAGGGTGGCCTCGTTTCGCTCCGAGCGTGCGAACCCGGTCAGACCGGCGCCGATGGCCGCCGGCAGCCCCGCCAGGAGCACCTCCAGGCGCTCGAGCGGGATCCCGTCCGGCTCCGGCATGAAAACGTCGGCGTCCGGGGGGTCGATGACGTCGCCGTCGACCGCGACGTACAGGCGCTCCGGCAGCTCGCCGAGCTCCTGGCGAACGCCGGACGCCGCGATGAACTCGACCTCAGGCGGGTCGAGGTTGCGGGCACCGATCAGGGCCACGTCCGCGGGCCTCACGTCGCCACCGTCGATCAGCATTCGCAGGGGCATTCCCCAGGCGTTGCCCGACGGCGAGGACTCGGGGGTGTTCAGATCGCCGTGGGCGTCGAGCCACACCACGCCGATCCGGCCGTGTCGGCGGGCGAGCTCGCGCACGGCGCCCACGTGCGAGCAGCAGCACCCGCCGAGCACGAGCGGGCGCTCGGGGAGCTCGCGACCCATGGTTTCGATCTGCACCTCGAGCGTGTCCTCCTCGATCGTCGCCGCCTCGGGCCACGGCACGGACATCGCAGCCGCGGCCTTCATCGCCTCGCCGCCGTCGCCCCACGCCCGCGGAACGCGAACGAGCCCGGCCGCGAACTCGCGGCCGCAGGAATGGCACTGGTAGTCGGGCCCGACCGCGACGGCGGTCAGCGTGCGGCAATCCGGACAGCGCGCGCGCAACGCACTCATCCGCGCAATCTAGGACCTCGGGACGAGCTCATCGAGCGTCTCCGGCACGTCGAGCAGGTCGACGAGCTCGCGGGTCGGCACCACGCCGTCGGTGGCCGCACCCGTCCGATTGATCCAGACGCTCCGCAGGCCCAGCTCGTTGCACGGCGCGACGTCGTGGAACAGCGACGCTGCGACATGCACATGGCCCTCGCGCGGGGCACGCGTGCGTGCGAAGAACTCGTCCCAGTGGCGGTGTGCAGGTTTGTACGACCCGAGCTCCTGTGCGACGACGACCTCGTCGAACGACACGCCGATCTGAACCTGCGAGGCAGCGATGAAATCGTCGTCGGTATTCGAGAGCACGCCGAGCTTCCAGCCGCGTGTGCGCAGCTCCTCGAGCGATCCACGAACTTCCGAGAACGCACGCCACGACGGAAGCGACTCTGCCAGGCCATGCTCGGCTCCGCGTGGCGCGCCGAGCGCCCGCATCGCCTCGGTCATGACCTCGCGGTAGCTCCGCGTACCGTCCAGCTCGAGCTCCGGCTCGAGCTGGTGATAGCGCTCGAGCTGCTCGCCGGCACGGTCCTCGCCGAAGACGCGCGTCAGCTCGGCGCGAACGCCTCCATCCCAGTCGATCAGCGTGCCGTAGCAGTCGAACGTCGCCCAGCGAACCACGGATGCAGCTTATGCCGCGAGCGGTGGCCGGTAGGCGAGAAGCTCCCAGCCGTTCGCGTCGAGCCAGTCCTTCGACTCCAGATAGTGTCGCCGCCTCCGCGCGACGAGACGCCAGAACGCGGGGCCGTGGTGATGCTCGACCAGGTGGCAGACCTCGTGGACGACGACGTAGTCGAGCACGTCGTGGGGAGCGAGCACGAGCCGCCAGTTGAAGCTCAGCTCGCCCTTCGCCGAGCAGGAGCCCCACCGGCTGCGCTGGTCGCGAAGCGTGATCCGGCTGTAGCTCGTGCCGAGAGCGATCGCCTCGGATTGCGCGATCAGCTCGACGCGCGCGCGTGCCTCACGCCGGCCCTGCTCCTCGGTCAGCGTCAGGCCGTCGAGCCCGAGCACCGGCTTCGCCGCCCGCGCGAGCTGGCGCTCGAGCCAGGGGAGATAGAGCGCGATCGCCTCGTCGATCTCCGCTTCGGTGGCACGCGGACGAACGACCAACTCGGGCGGAAGGCCGTGATGAACGACGATGCGATGACCGTGGACTCGCTTCGAACGGCGCACGTGCACCTCGACCATCAGGCCGCCCACGTCGACGACGCGCATCGCCGGACGGTAGGTGTCGCCCCGGACGACAACGCGGCCGGGGCGGAACGCTGGGCGCTACTCGCCTTCGAAGCGGCGGACGACGATCGACGCGTTGTGCCCGCCGAAGCCGAACGAGTTCGACACCGCAACGCGCAGATCGGGCAGCTCACGGGCCGTGTTCGGAACGTAGTCGAGATCGCACTCGGGGTCGGCGGCCTCGTAGTTGATGGTCGGCGGGGCGATGCCTTCGGTCACCGCGAGCACGGTGAAGACGCCCTCCACGGCGCCCGCCGCACCGAAGCAGTGGCCGGTTGCACCTTTCGTCGACGACACGGCGAGGCGCCGCGCGTGCTCCTCGCCGAACGCGCGCTTGATTACGCGCGTCTCCGCAGAATCTCCGAGCGGCGTCGACGTCGCGTGCGCGTTGACGTACCCGACGTCGGTCGGATCGACGCCGGCATCCTCCAGCGCCATCGTGATCGCACGTGCGGGGCTCTCGCCCGTCGGGTCCGGCTCGGTCATGTGCAACGCGTCCGACGACACGCCGTAGCCGAGCAACTCGGCCTTGATCGTGGCGCCGCGAGCTCGCGCATGCTCGAGCTCCTCGAGCACCAGCACCGCGGCCGCCTCCCCCATCACGAGACCGTCGCGATCCTTGTCGAACGGCCTCGACGCCCGGACTGGATCGTCGTTGCGTCGTGACAGCGCACGCATCGCGTCGAAACCGGCAATGCCGACCTCCGTGATCGGAGCCTCGGTTCCGCCCGCGAACATGACGTCGGCGCGCCCGACGCGAATCTCGTCCATCGCATCGCCGATGGCCATGTTCGAGGCGGCGCATGCGGTGCACTGGCTCATCAGCGGGCCCTTCGTGCCGAGCTCGATCGACACCCAACCGGCCCCCATGTTCGGGATGATCGACGGGATCGAGAACGGGCTCACCCGGTCGGGCCCGCGCCGCAACAGCACGTCGTAGCACTCCTGGTAGGACTGCAGGCCGCCGATGCCCGTGGCGATCGATGCCCCGGCGCGGTCCGGTGCGCGCCTGACGTCAACGCCCGACTCCAACTCGGCTTGCCTCGCGGCGGCGAGGATCATCTGCGCGAAGCGGTCCATGCGCCGCGCCGCCTTGCGATCGACCCACATCGTCGGATCGAACTCCTTCAACTCACACGCAAAATGGACGTTGTAGTCGGTGTGGTCGAAGGCCGTGATCTCGGCCGCGCCGGAGCCCCCGGCGATCAAGGCCCCCCACGACGAGCTCACGTCGTTGCCGAGCGGGCTCACGATGCCCAGCCCGGTGATCACCACACGTCTCCGGCCGTTGCCGTTCGTCAGTTCCATCACATGCCCAGCCCGCCGTCCACGAGCAGCACGTCGCCCGTGATGAACGACGCCTCGTCGGAGGCGAGAAAGCGTACCGCACCTGCGATCTCCTCCGGCTCGGCGACACGGCCGAGCGGCGTCTGTCCGACCATCGCCGCAGTTGCTTCGTCGGGGAGAACGTCGGTGAGCTGCGTCTTCACGTAGCCGGGGGCGACGACGTTCGCCCTGATCCCGCGTGACCCGAGCTCACGGGCGAGCGATTTCGTGAAACCGATGATCCCGGCCTTGGACGCCGCGTAGTTCGTCTGGCCCCAGTTCCCGTGGACCCCGACGATCGAGCTGATGTTGACGATCACACCGCTCCGCTTCTTCATCATCGGCCGGGTCACGGCGCGGCAGGTGTAGAAGACGGAGCTGAGATTGGTCTCGATCACCGTGTGCCAATCGTCGTCCGACATGCGTGCCAGCAACCCGTCTCTGGTCAGTCCGGCGTTGTTGACGAGCACGTCGACGTCGCCTGTCTCCTCCACGAGCCGCCTGGCATCGTCGGGAGAAGAGACGTCGGCCTGGACTGCCCGCCCACCGATCTCGGCGGCGAGCGCCTCGGCTTCCGCCTGTCCCGACCGATAGCCGACGACGACCGAGGCGCCCGCGCGTGCGAGCTCACGTGCGACCGCGCGGCCGATGCCGCGCGATGCCCCGGTGACGAGAGCGAGTCGGCCGGTGAGGGAGGCGAACTCCGGGCTGCTAGCCAAGCGATTGCGCGACGCGCTCGAGCGATCCAAGATCCTTGACCGAGAGCGTCCGCGCCGAGCTGTCGATCCTCTTCAGTAAACCCGACAGGACGTTCCCCGGACCGACCTCGACGAAGACCGTCACGCCCTGTTCGACGAGCGCGCGAGCGGCCTGCGTGAACCGCACCGGTGCGGTCAGCTGCTCGACGAGGAGCTCGCCGTAGCGCTGGACGTCCTCGATCTTCGCAGTGACGGTCGACATGAAGGCGGCGCCACCCTCGCGCAGGTGCACGCGCTCGATCGCCGGCCGCAGCCGGTCGGCTGCACGCTCGACCAGCGGCGAGTGGAACGCGCCGGAGACGCGGAGCTTGACGGCACGACGCGCGCCCTCGCGCTCCGCCTCCACGCACGCCTCGTCGACCGACGACGTCTCGCCCGAGATGACGAGCTGCCCCGGGCAGTTGTAGTTCGCCGGCCACACCCCGGCGATCTTCTTGCAGAGCGCCTCCACCGCCTCGTCGGCCATGCCGAGGATCGCCGCCATCGAGCCGGGGTGCTGTCGCGCCGCGTCGGCCATCGCCTGGCCGCGCTCGGACACGAGTGCGATCGCCTCTCGTGTCGACAGCGCGTTGGCCGAGCCGAGCGCCGCGAACTCGCCGACCGAATGGCCGACGACGAAATCGGGGGTGATGCCGCGAACGCGCAGCGCTGCATTCAGCGCGAGCGACGTCGCGACGAGCGCCGGCTGCTGCACCTCGGTGTCCACGAGCTGTTCGGCCGGCGTGTCGAAGCAGAGCGCCTTCAGGTCGAGGCCGGAGGCCTCGGAGCCCTCGTCGTACACGGCCATTGCCTCGGGAATCGCCTCGGCCACGTCCTTCCCCATGCCGGCCTCGAAGGAGCCCTGTCCTGGGAACATGAATGCGATCTTCGTCATGGGGTCGCTCCAGTTGTCTGATGGGTCCAGTCGATCAGGGCGGATCCCCAGGTAAGGCCGGCCCCCATGCCGGTCAGAAGCACCAGTTTGCCCGGTTTGAGCCTCCCGTCGTCGGCGGCGTCGGCCAGCGCCAGGGGAATCGAGCCCGACGAGGTGTTTCCGTAGCGTTCGACATTCACGACGATCTTCTCCTCGGGGATCTCGAGCTTCCTGGCAGCGTGATCGATGATGCGGATGTTCGCCTGGTGCGGGACGTACACGTCGACGTCCTCCACTGTCTTTCCGCATTCGCGCAGGATTGCCTCTGCGGACGAGACCATGACGCGGGTTGCGAACCTGAACACCTCGCGTCCGTTCATCTTGACGTGGCGCCCCGGATCGTCAAAGTGGCGCGTCCCACTGCCGGGAAGCCAGAGGTGCATGCCGCCACCGCCGTCGGCCCCGAGCTCGAAGCCGAGGAAGCCGCCGTGATCGACCGGCTCGACGACGACGGCGCCCGCGCCGTCACCGAAGAGAACGAGTGTGGAGCGGTCTTCCCAGTCGAGGATCGAGGACAGGACGTCTCCGCCGACCACGAGTGCGCGCCGCGCGAGGCCGGCAGCGATCATCCCGTGCGCCTGGGCGATCGCGTAGACGAACCCGGTACAACCGGCGGCGAGGTCGTACGCGGCGGCATCCGGCATCCCGAGCCGATCCGCGAGCAAGGCCGCCGTCGACGGGAACGCCATGTCGGGGGTCACGGTCGCGACGATCAGGAGGTCGATCGATGCCGGGTCGGCCCCCGCCATCTCGAGCGCTCGCCTGCAGGCCGGAATCGCGAGATCCGACATCGCCAGCGGCCCGTCTGCCAGTCGGCGTTCGCGGATACCGGTGCGGCTGACGATCCACTCGTCGGACGTGTCGACGAGGCTGGAGAGATCGTCGTTCGTCACGACACGATCGGGAACGTTGCATCCGAGCCCTGTGATCGAGACCGGCTGTCCGTTCGTACGACCGATCATTCGGCCTCACCGACCGCGAAGGTGAGCGTGCCACGCACCGCGAGTTGCCCGTCGACGGTGGCTCTTGCCCGGCCGCGGCCCACCGGCCCGCGCACCGCCTCGATCTCGCACTCGAGCGTCAGCGTCTCACCGGGTCGAACCACACGCTTGAATCGCACGTCGTCGATTCCCGCGAAGAGGGCGAGCTTGCCCCGGTTCTCGGGTTGTGACAGCACGGCAACGGCGCCGCACTGCGCCAGGGCCTCGACCATCTTCACGCCCGGCATGATCGGATTGCCGGGAAAATGGCCGGCGCAGTCGAGGGCGGTGACGGTCTTCCGGGCGACGACCCGCTCGCCCGGGACGAGCTCGAGCACCTCGTCGACGAGCAGCATCGGATCGCGATGCGGCAGGATCGCCTCGATCGCCGCCTTGTCCAGGACGCTCATGCGGAGAGGCGCTCCCGCAATCCGTTCCGTCCTCGGTGGGCGTAGCACTTCGCCGTCCCGACGGGTAGGCCCGTCACCGACGAGATCTCGTCGAAGCCCAGGTCGAGCGCGTCCTTCAACGCGACCACGGTCGCCTGGGCAGCCGGCAGCTCGGCCAGGCAACGGCCCAGCTCCCGGCGCGTCTCGCCGGCCACGAGGGCCTGCACCGGATCGCCGTCCGAGGCCTCACGCTCGTCCTCGACGAGCTGTTCCGTGCGGTGCTCGGCCTGCCAGCGAGCCTGCGCCACGTCCTTGCACGTGTTCACCACCAAGCGGTGAAACCAGGTCGAGAACTGCGACTGCCCCCGGTACGAATGAAGCCGCCGCACGAGCTTGACGAGCGACTCCTGGGCCGCATCGGCCGCATCTTCGGGACGCCCGAGCACATGGAGCGCGATCCGCTCGGCACGTCGGGCATGGCGGGCGCAGAGCGCCTCGAGTGCTCGTTCGTCGCCATCCTTGGCACGGCGCACGAGAATCGGATCGGACAGCCTCTCGTAGACGAGCGGGCCGGGAGACCTGGGATCGCGCACGGTTGGACGCTCGCGGCGGCGCGCGGGTTGCACACGCCTACTCTAGTGGCGTGGACAACCACGCCCTCACCCCCGCCGTGGTGCTCCCGGCGCTGCTCGGCACCTTCGGACGCGAGTACCACCACGCGGAGGTCGCGGCGACGACGCAGCGCATGCTGCCCCCGGCAGCTGCCCACGGAGCCGTCGCCCTGGCCGAGCACCAGACCGAAGGCCGCGGCCGCCTGGGACGCTCGTGGGTCGACGAGCCGGGCAAGAACCTCACGTTCTCGGTCGCGCTCTCCCCACCGCCGCCCGTCGCACGGTGGCCCGAGCTGACCCTGCTCGCCGCCCGGGCGGTCGCCGAGGAGATCGGCAAGCAGGCGAGGGTGAAAGACCCGAACGACGTCATGATCGACGGCCGCAAGGTGGCAGGGGTGCTGGCGGAGGCCGGAGAGCGCGTGATCCTCGGCGTCGGGATCAACATCGGCGCAGCCCCATGGCCGGGCTCGGGCGCCGTCGCAGGCGACCGGTTGCAGGTCCTCGTCGGCGTGCTCGAACGGTTCGAGCGGGCCTACGACGAGTGGGCTGCCGCTAGCGCTAGCCGCTGACCGCCGGCGACAGGTTGCCCGCGAAGTCCTGCGCCTGGGCGGTGACGCTCGTCACCTGACCGGCGAACGGGACCCCGAACGTCCCGGCA
Source organism: uncultured Thermoleophilia bacterium (assembly GCA_963742605.1). Lineage (GTDB taxonomy): Bacteria > Actinomycetota > Thermoleophilia > Gaiellales > Gaiellaceae > PALSA-600. The sequence continues at coordinate 243,144 of CAVUNA010000014.1, forward strand.
GGCTCGCCGACGACGATGCGCGTCTGGCCGTTCACGAGCACCGTGACCGTCGCGGGCTCGCTGAGCGTGAAGAGCAGCCGCTTCGCATCGACGACGGTCAGTGCGGGCGGCGTGACGTCGATCGTCACGGGGACGGTCTGCTCGACCTCGCCGAGCGCGTCCGTCACGGTGAACCCCAGCTCGTACGTGCCTTCACCGAGCACAGCGCCGTTCGCGGTGCCGTTCCAGGTGACCGTCTGCGCTCCAGCGGAGAGGTTGCCCTGGAGGACGGTCGCGATCACCGCTCCTGCCTGCAGCACATCGACGCGCACGGGAGCCGGCTGGTCGAGCGTGAACGTGACCGACGTCGTGTCATCGATGCCGTCGCCGTTCGGCGAGAGCGCGAGCGTCGAGGCCAGCAAGCCGGTCAGTGTGCGGTCGACGACGACACTCGCGGCCTTGCGCACCGACCGTCCGACCGCCGTCGCCGTGACGATCAGCCGGTAGCGCCCGTCGGGGAGCGATCCGGCGGACCACGAGAACTCGTTCAAGCCCTGGGGCCGGTCGGACTGGAGCAGCGTCGCCACCGTCGAGCCGGCAGCGTCCTGGAGCTGCCCGATCACCCGGGCGGGAGCACCGAGCGTGAACGTGACGTTCGCCGCGCCCCCGGACCCATCGGGTGCGGGCGCGAGCACCGTCGGTAGGCTCGCGAGCCCGCGAAGGCTGAGAGCCGGAGACGGCAACGCGACGGGCGAACCGAGCCTGCCCGAAGCCGGGCGGGCACCCGGGGTGGAGATCGTCCAGGTGTATGGCCCCGCTCGTGCGCCGGCCGAGCTCCAGGTCCAGTCGGCGAGCGAGCCTCGCCCCGCGCCGGAGGCGACCATGGCGCCCGACCGGTCGGTGACGGAGACCGTCCACGGCAGCGCAGAGGACAGCTGCGCGCGGAAGCGCACCGGGCCGCCGATCACGCCGATCACCTCGGGCCCGTAGAGCTTCGGCAGCCCGGTGGCCGCGACACGCCGCGTCAGCGCGGGAAGCAGGGCGTACGCGCGGGCACCGGGGCACTCCGTAGGCCCGGTGTCGCGGTGGCCGGAGATTGCGCGCAGCGTCACGACGCGCCCCGCGTGGAACTTGTAGTTGCCGCCCGAGGTGTAGAGGACCCGTGACTCCGGGTCGACGTGAGCTACGTCGAGACGCCACGCGAGCAGCCTGACGAGTGCGTTCTGCTGGGCCGCCGTCGGGGTGGCGGAATCGAAGTTCCCGATCAGGGCGGCCCCGACGGTACCGACGTTGAAGCCCTGGGCGTGCGCACCAACGATGTTCTGGTCGACCCCGCCGCCGCGCCCTTCGTAAACCGTGCCGAAGCGGTCGACGAGAAAGTTGTAGCCGATGTCGTTCCAGCCGTTCCCGAGCACGTGGTAGAGCTCGATGCCGCGGACGATCGCGGCCGACTGCGCCCGGGTGTAGTCGTTGGTGCCGGCCGTGTGATGCACGACCGCGAGCCGGAGGCGCGCTGCGATCACCGGCCGCGCCCGAACGATCTCCTCGTTCGCATGCCACTCCGCGCGCGTGACGAGGGCAGGCGACCCGGCGGTCTCCGTCATACGAACGGGCGCCGCCAGCACGCGCGACTGGATCTCGTAGCTGCGAAGCCGCCGCACGTCGCCGTGAACACGAAACGCTGCACCGGTCGAGGGGCCCGTCCAGTCGAGGTCGCCGTCGTGCCACCGGCCGGAGCGGTCGTCGGCACCAGCCGTGCGCCAGGCCCGCCAGGTGCCGGCGGTCGTGCGGGTGCGGTACTCGACCGATCCGGTTCCGGTCCAGTGCGCCGCGAGCATGTCGAAGCGTCGCGGCGACGACACGGACTCAAGGTCGCGGGTGCGGCCGACCGGCACGTCGCTGACGTGCATCGTCACGAGGCCCGCGGCTGCGGACGCCGGAACGGCGAGAGCGAGCACCATGGCGGCGAGCAGCAGGCGCATCGGGAACCCCGGCAGACCGTGCACGACGCCGGGCGGCGACTCAACCCCGGACCGGGTCACGCGAATACAATCCTTACACGTGTGAAAACCCTGCTCGCGCTCGCATTCGCCCTCGCGCTCGCGGTGCCTGCGCACGCCTCGGCTGCGCCGCCGCGGGTGCTCGCCGTTCACTTCACCTCCGATGTCAACCCGGTCACGGCCGACTGGCTGAACTCCGAGCTCGACCACGCGCAGAAGGACGGCTACAGCGCCGCCGTGATCGTCCTCGACACGCCGGGTGGGCTCGAGGATTCGATGCGCAAGATCGTGCAGAAGGAACTGTCCCTCAAGATTCCCGTCCTGGTCTACGTCTCCCCGCAGGGAGCACGGGCGGCATCCGCGGGCGTCTGGATCTCACAGGCCGCGGATCTACTGGCCATGGCCCCGGAGACGAACATCGGGTCGTCGACACCGATCCAGGGCAACGGCGCGAACATCGGGAGCGACCTGCGGCGCAAGGAGATCAACGACGCCGCCGCGTCCCTCCGCGGCCTCGCCAAGTCACACGGCCGCAACGCCGCGTGGGCCGACGCCGCCGTGCGAGTCGCATCGAACCTGACGGCGGAGGAGGCGCTCGCGAAGAACGTCGTCGACGTGACCGCACCAACGCTTCCCGCGCTGCTCGACAAGGTGAACGGTCGGGTGACGATCCCGCGTCACTTCACCCTGCACACGAAGGACGCAACGATCGTGAACGCACAGCCCGGCTTCTTCACGCGATTCCTGTCGGCGTTGATCGACCCCAACATCATCTCGCTGCTCTTCCTCGCGGGCCTCGCGGGCCTCGGCTTCGAGCTGTTCCATCCCGGGGTCGTCATCCCCGGTGCGTTCGGTGCGATCTGCATGGTCTGCGCGCTCTTCGGCCTTGCGATCCTGCCGGTCACCTGGGGCGGCCTGGCGCTGGTGATCCTCGGCGCGGCACTGCTCGTCGCCGACCTGCACGTGCCGAGCCACGGGGCGCTGACGCTCTCGGGCCTCGCCGCGATGGCACTCGGCTTCGTCGTCCTCTTCAACAAGGCGCCGGCGCCGTACCACACGTCCCAGACCCTCATCGTGACCATCACCGTGATCATCGGCACGCTCTGGGCCTTCGCGATCTCGAAGGCCTTGGCGATCCGCCGTGCGCCGGCCACTGTCGGCCCGGAGCAGATCGTCGGGCTCGAGGGTGTCGCACGAGATGACGGCTACGTCCTCGTGCAGGGGGAGCTCTGGCGGGCACACTCCGAAGACCGTTTGGCACCGGGGCAGCGAGTCCGCATCGACCGCCTCGACGGCCTGACGCTCGACGTGCATAGGATCGACGCATGACCGTCGCGCTCGTCGTCTTCGTCGTGATCGTGTTCTTCGGAATTCTGTACGCGATCAGCGCGATCAAGGTGCTCCGTGAGTACGAGCGCGGAATCGTCTTCCGGCTCGGGCGGCTCGTCACCGAGCCCAAGGGCCCGGGGCTCTTCTTCCTGATTCCGATCGTCGATCGCATGGTGCGCGTCGATCTGCGGACGATCACCCTGAACATCCCCCCGCAGGAGGTCATCACCAAGGACAACGTCCCGGTGCGCGTGAACGCGGTCGCGTACTTCCGGATCGTTTCGCCGAAGGACGCGATCGTGCAGATCGAGAACTTCATGGTGGCGACATCGCAGATCGCGCAGACGACGCTCCGTGCCGTCCTCGGCCAGCACCAGCTCGACGAGCTGCTCTCCGAGCGCGTCAAGATCAACGCGATCCTGCAGGAGATCATCGACGAGCAGACGGCCCCCTGGGGCGTCAAGGTCTCGGTCGTCGAGGTGAAGGACGTCGAGATCCCGCAAGGAATGCAGCGGGCGATGGCGCGCCAGGCCGAGGCCGAGCGCGAACGCCGCGCGAAGGTGATCGCAGCCGAAGGTGAGTTCCAGGCGTCGGAGCGCCTCAAGGACGCGGCGCTCGTGATCGAGGAGCATCCGACCGCGCTGCAGCTGCGGTATCTGCAGACGCTGGTCGACATCAGCTCGTCTCCGTCCGCGACGATCGTGTTCCCGGTGCCGATCGAGCTGTTCAAACCGTTCCTGGGGCACGGCGACAAGACCTAGAGGCTCGTGCCCGATCTGCGCCACGATCCCGCGACGGGACGCTGGGTGGCGATCGCGCCCGAACGGGTCAAGCGGCCGGGCGGCGCCGAGACTCCTGCTGCCGACCAGCCGGCCGCCTGCCCGCTCTGCGCCGGCCACGAGGACCAGACACCGCCCGAGACGCTCCGGCTCGGAGGCGGCCCGACCGGCTGGGACGTGCGCGTCGTCCCGAACCTCTACCCGGCGCTCGAGCGCCAGGAGGTCGTGATCCACGGCCCGGAACATGTGCACTCCGTGGCCGAGCTTCGCGACACGACCGTCGACCTCGTCGCCGAGGCGTGGCAACGCCGTGCAGTCGAGGCAGGCGGCAACTGCTTCCCCCTGCTCAACGAGGGACGCGAGGCCGGCGCGTCCTTGCCGCACTCTCACTCGCAACTGGTCTGGCTGCCGGCGCCCGCGCCCCTCGCCGTCGCGGAGCGGGATGTCCCTGACGCCGTGGACGTGATCCGGCTGGACGGCGTCGTCGCAGGCTGCCCGATCGCGAGCCGTGTCCCCTACGAGCTCCTGATCGCACCGGCCGACGACGGCGAAGGCGACTGGCGCGCGTCGGAGCTGCTGGCGCCGGCTCTGCGTCTGCTCGCCGAGCTCGTCCGCCGCATCCAGCGCGTGCGCGGCGAGGAGCTCGTTCCCGTGAACGCGTGGCTGCACGACCGCCCGCGCTGGCATCTCGAGGTCGTCCCGCGCATCACACGGTTGGCCGGGCTCGAGCTCGGTGCCGGCGTCTACATCAACCCGGTCGAGCCCGAGCGGGCCGCACGCGAGCTCGCCGTGGCCGAAGGGTGAGCGGTCAGGAGCCGTGCTCGACGAGCGGCCGCTCGCGGAAGCGGCGGGCCGCATCGATCGCCGCACCGAGGTTGAGGCCCTTGTCCTTCGCCTGTTTGATCAACATCACCGTCTCGACGGCCTGCATGTCGTAGATCCGCTGCTTCTTGCCCTTCGTCGGGATCTGCGCCTTGTTCGTCCAGTAGTCGAGTTGCATCTTCGAGATGCCCGCCACCGCGCAGACCTGGCCGAGATAGAGCTCGATCTTGTCGAGGTGCTCCGCCATGTCAACCGGTTCGAGCAGCTCGACGTGCTTGCTGTACGCCATTGCGCGAGCTTCCTTTCCGCCCGATGCCACCGCCGACCCTGCTTGTCCCTTATACCGCGACCGCTTGCAAAACGGAAGCGGCAGCTGTCGGTTCGATCAGTCGGCTGCAGGAGCCGCGTCAGGCTCAGGGCCGTCTTCGGCCTCGTCGCCCGAATCGACGACCGGCGCCAGCGACGACACCAATTCCCCGTCGCGAAGCCGCATCACGATCACACCCTGCGTCGATCGGCCCATCTGGCGAATGTCGTCGACCGGCATCCGGATCACCGTGCCGCCGGTCGAGATCAGCATCACCTGATAGCCCTGCCGGACGACCCGTGCGCCTGCCAGATGGCCACGAGCCTCGGTGAGCTGCACCGTCTTGACGCCGAGACCGCCGCGACCCTTCTTCGGATACTCGGCGACGCGCGTGCGCTTTCCATAGCCGTTCTCCGTGACGACGAGCAGGTCGGCATCGTCGGCGGCGATCGTGACCGCGATCACCTCGTCGCCCGCTCGCAGGCGCATGCCCTGCACTCCGGACGCATCGCGACCCATCGCGCGGACGTCATGTTCGGAGAAGCGGATCGCCTGGCCGCCTCGCGACACCATCAGCACGTCATCGTCACCCGAGCTGTGCCGTACGCCGATCAACTCGTCGCCCTCGCGCATCTTGATCGCGATGATCCCGTCGGCGCGAAGCGGTGTGTTGTAGGCGGACAGCTCGGTCTTCTTGACGACGCCGTTCTTGGTCGCGAAGAGGAGGTACTTCGCCTCTTCGAAGGCGCGCGTCTGGATCACCGCGCGCACCGCCTCGTCCTGCCGGAACGGCAGCAGGTTGACGATCGCTCGCCCCTTCGACTGGCGCGAGCCGAGCGGCAGCTCGTGCACCTTCAGGCGGTAGACCTTGCCGACGCTGGTGAAGAAGAGGATGTAGTCGTGCGTCGAGGCGACGAAGAGATGCTCGATGTAATCCTCGTCCTTCAGGTCCATCCCCATCACGCCGATGCCGCCGCGACGTTGCTCGCGGTACGCGGTCACCGGCAGGCGCTTGATGTAGCCGGACCGCGTGATCGCGATGACCATGTCCTCCTCGGCGATCAGATCCTCGAGCTCCAGCTCCTCTTCGGCAGCGACGATCTCCGTGCGCCGATCGTCGCTACGACCGTAGGCGGTCTTCAGCTCGATCAGCTCCTCCTTGATCAAGGCATCGATCTTCGCCTCGTCGCCGAGCAGCGTGCGCAGCTCTCCGATGCGCTCCTGCAGGTCGCGGTGCTCGTCCTCGACGTGCTTCCGCTCGAGCGCAGTCAGCGCGCGCAGCCGCAGCTCGAGAATCGCCACCGCCTGCCGCTCGCTGAGCTCGAAGCGCTCCATCAGACCGGCGCGCGCAGCGTCCGTGTCGGCGGCCGAGCGAATCAGCTGGATGACCGCGTCGAGGTTGTCGAGCGCGATCAGGAGGCCTTGCAGGATGTGGGCGCGCTTCTCGGCCTGGCGCAGCTCGTACTTCGACCGTCGCGTGACGATCTCGCGCTGGAAGTCGAGGTAGTGGTTCAGAATCTCGAGCAGCGACAGCGTGCGCGGCACACCGTTGACGAGAGCGACGGCGTTGTAACCGAACGTCGTCTGCAGCGGCGTGTGCTTGAACAGCTTGTTCAACGCCACCTGCGGCACCGCATCGCGCTTGAGCTCGATCTGGATGCGCATCCCTGTGCGGTCAGAGTGGTCGGCGAGATCGGAGATCTCGGTCAGCACCTTGTCGTTGACGAGGTCGGCGATCTTCGCGATCACCCCTGTCTCGCCACCCTTCTTCACGCCGAAGGGGAGCTCGGTCACGATGATCGCGCTCTTGCCGCCGCGCAGCTCCTCGATGTGAGCGCGCGCGCGCATGACCACGCGGCCACGGCCGGTGCGGTACGCGTCGCGAATGCCGGAGCGGCCGACGACGATGGCACCGGTGGGGAAGTCGGGCCCCTTCACGTGCTTCATCAGGTCCTCGACGCTCGCGTCCGGCTTGTCGATCAGCGTCTCGATCGCCGCCGCCACCTCGGCGAGGTTGTGCGGCGGGATGTTCGTCGCCATCCCGACGGCAATGCCGGAGCTGCCGTTGACGAGCAGGTTCGGGAAGCGCGCCGGCAGGACGAGCGGCTCGCGCTTCGACTCGTCGTAGTTCGGGCCGAAGTCGACGGTGTCGCTGCCGAGCTCCTCGAGCATCGACTCGGCGAGGCGAGCGAGGCGCGCCTCGGTGTTGTGGCTGACGAAGCCGTTCGTGAGGAACGAGTGGTCGTCGGTGTCAACACGGAGCGAGTAGACCGGCTGAACGCCGGCGTCGTCCACCGAGGCGACCTCGGCGTAGTAGTAGTCCCCGGTCACGAGGGGCTCGATGACCGCCTTGACCTCGTCGGAGGCGATCCGCTCCCGAATCGCGGTGCCTCCGCGCTCCCAGCGCTCGATGCGATCGACGTTGTGACGCCGGAGCCAGTCCTTGTCAGCCCACCGCGAACCGCAATCCGAGCGGATGTAGCCGGCGACGAAGGGCACGTGATCGTGGCTGAGGGCGGAGCTCTCGGCCGGGACCTGCGCAAGGTGGCGATCGAGCTTCTCCTGCTTCGCGCCAAGGAAGCCGACGTTGCGCGCAAACAGCCGGGCATCTCGGCGATTCGTGATCACGACCTTCGTCTCGCCCTTGGCGTAGCGACAGAGCCGGCTGACTACGCCGAACTCGAGCAGCAGCAGCTGGACGTCCTTCGCGAGCTGCTCGCTGTACGTCGAATAGGAAACCTGGATCGTGTTTCGCGGGAGAAGCGACGACGAGCCGTCGCCCGTGAAGAGCGCCTGGAGGAAGACGCGCTTGGCGGCCTGCGAGCCACGCCAGACGGACTCGGGAACGCGCTTCTCCGAGCTACGAAGACCAGCCAGCGGGCCTAGCGGGCTCGGCAGCAGCCGGTCGAGGTTCTGGACGTCGAGCTCGAAGAGCGTGCTCCCGGACGCGATCGTTCGTTCACTGACGTACCGACGGCCACCGACGACCTCGTCGTACGCAGCAAGCACCGCACCGAAGAAGTCCCGATCGACATTGTTGAACCCAGCTCGGTTCCGACTGACGAAACCCTCGGCGACGAACGCGCCCAATAGAAGGGCCGTCTGGCGCTCTCGCGGTCCGAGCTCGACTTCCACAGGCCGCGGCGCACGAACGACAAGCACCCGGTCGCCAGGCTCGATCTCCTCGAGGAGCTTCCACTGGGGCATCGGCACGCCCGCCACGCTCTCCAGGCAGAGCAGGGGGTGATTGCGAGTCCCGGTGACCTCGTACCCCTCGCGCGTCCTCAAGCGCAGAGTCGGGTGAGCGCCGGAATGGAACAGCCTCGAAGCCTGAACGGGCCGCCCGAGTCGATCGAGCACCCCGAGGTCGATCTCGTTGTCCGTCTCGGGCCGCGCGCTCTCGACAATGTCGCCGATGCGCAACGTACCCTCGGCCGTGGCGACCCGCGTATCGGGCGCCAGGCAGTACCTCATGGCGGCTGGTGGATCGTCGTCGATCGAGCCGAAGTTGCCTTGCCCGTCGACGAGCGGATAGCGCAGTGAGAACGGCTGCGCCAGGCGCACCAGCGTGTCGTAGATCGCGCTGTCGCCGTGCGGGTGATGGTTGCCCATCACGTAGCCGACGATGTTTGCGGACTTGACGTACGGCCGGCCGGGACGGTTCCCGTTCGTCCACATCGAGTAGAGCACACGCCGATGCACCGGCTTCAGGCCGTCGCGCACGTCGGGAAGCGCACGCGACACGATCACGCTCATCGCGTAGTCGAGGAAGCTCGAGCGCATCTCCTGCTCGAGCTCGCGCGGTTCGATCCGGCCCGGGCCCAGTGCCCCCGTTTCGAGCTCGGACACCTAAACGTCCAGGAACTTCACGTCTTTGGCGTTCTGCTCGATGAACTCCCGCCTCGGCTCGACGGCGTCGCCCATCAGCTTCGAGAAGAGCGTGTCGGCCGCAGAGGCGTCGTCGACGTCGACTCGGATCAGCAGGCGCTTCGCCGGATCCATCGTGGTCTCCCACAGCTGCTCCGGGTTCATCTCGCCGAGACCCTTGAAGCGCGAGATCTGGATTCCCTGCTTCGCCGCGTCGAGGACGCGAGCACGGAGCAGGTCAAACGAGTCCGCCGGCTCGATCTCCTTGCCGACCTGAACGGTAAAGGGCGGCGCACCGAGCGTCTCGACGAGCTTGACGTAGGCATCACGAAGTCGTGCGTAGATCGGCGAGGCGAGCAGTTCGACCGGCACTGAGATGTTCCGTGCCGCGGACGTCTCGGTCTCGACCACGCGAATGCGGAACGTGTCGTCGTCACCGTCGAGCAGTGTGAGCGCGTACCCGTTCTCGCCGATCGCATCGATCGCGGCCGGCAGGTCGCCGGGGCTCTCGATCGCATGCTCGACCAGCCGGTGCTGGATCATCAGCTCGGTGGCGGGGGCGCCGAAGTCGGAGCGGAGCCTGGCGTAGTACCCCTCGTACTGCGCGATGTCCTTGGCGAAGCGGTGCCATTTCGCCTCGGTCAGCTTGACCGAGACACCGTCACGGGCAGTCGCCTCCACCTGCGGGATCCGCTCGCGTGCGAGCAGGTCCTCGAGTTGGGCGTCCTTCTCGAAGTAGAACTCCTGGCTCCCGAGCTTCACGCGGTAGAGCGGTGGCACCGCGATGTAGACGTGACCGCGATCGATCAGATCGGGCATCTGGCGGTAGAGGAACGTCAGAATCAGCGTTCGGATGTGCGAGCCGTCGACGTCGGCATCCGTCATCACGATAACGCGGTGATAGCGCAGCTTCTCGACGTCGTACTCGTCGCCGATCCCGGTTCCGATCGCCGTGATCATCGCCTGGATCTCGTTGTTCCCGAGCACCTTGTTGATGCGATTCTTCTCGGAGTTGATGATCTTGCCGCGCAGCGGCAGGATCGCCTGGTAGGTGCGGTCGCGGCCCATCTTGGCCGAGCCGCCCGCGCTGTCGCCCTCGACGATGAACAGCTCGGCCGCTTCCGGATCCTTGATCGAGCAGTCCGCCAGCTTCCCGGGCAGCGACATGCTCTCGAGCGCGGACTTGCGCCGCGTCAGCTCGCGCGCCTTTCGGGCCGCCTGGCGTGCACGGGACGCTGCGATCGCCTTGTTGATGATCTGACGTGCGTCGGTGGGGTTCTCCTCGAAGAACTCGGCGAGCTTCTGGTTCACGGCCTGCGAGACGAGCCCGCTCACCCAGGGGTTGCCGAGCTTCGTCTTCGTCTGCCCCTCGAACTGCGGCTCGGCGAGCTTCACCGAGATCACCGCGGCGAGGCCCTCGCGGACGTCCTCGCCCTCCAGGTTGTCCTCCTTCTCCTTCAGCAGCCCCTTGTCGCGCGCGTACTTGTTCAGCGTCGAGGTGAGCGCCGAGCGGAAGCCCGACAGGTGTGAACCACCCTCGTGCGTGTTGATGTTGTTGGCGAACGAGAACACCGACTCCTGGTACGAGGCGTTCCACTGCATCGCCACCTCGACCTCGCCCTGGTCGTTGCCGGTGGCGAAGTAGACGATGTGCCGGTGCACGACGTCCTTCGACTCGTTGACGTACGCGACGAAGTCGCGGATCCCGCCCTCGTAGTGGAATTCGACCGGAGCGCCGGCATCGGCGCGCTCGTCCGTGAAGCGCACACGCAGCCCGCGGGTCAGGAACGCCATCTCGCGGAGCCGCGCGAGCAGCGTCGTCGCGTCGAACACCGACTCGTCGAAGATCTCGCTGTCGGGAAGAAAGCTGATGGTAGTGCCGGTCTGATCGGTCGTCCCGACGGTGATGACGTCCCCCTGTGGAACGCCGCGTGCGTACTCCTGCCGGTAGATCTTTCCCTCCCGCTCGACGTCGGCGACGAGCCACTCCGACAGCGCGTTCACCACGGAGACGCCGACGCCGTGGAGGCCGCCGGAGACCTTGTAGCCGTCGCCCCCGAACTTGCCGCCGGCGTGCAGCTTGGTCAGGACGACGGTCAGCGCCGGTAGTCCCTGGTCCGGGATCAGGTCGACGGGGATGCCGCGTCCGCGGTCGCGGACGGTGACCGAGTTGTCCGGGTGGACCGTCACCTCCACCGAGTCGTTGAAGCCCGCCATCGCCTCGTCGACCGCGTTGTCGACGACCTCGTGGACGAGGTGGTGGAGGCCACGCGAGCCGGTCGAGCCGATGTACATCCCCGGCCGCAGCCGGACGGGCTCGAGGCCCTCGAGCACGGTGATGTCCTTGGCCGAGTAGTCGGCCGTTGCCGTCGTCTTTGCCATACAGAAGAAAATCCCTGCAAAACATCTGTTTTGCGGGATGCCTGAAGTGTATCAGACCGGGTGGCCGGAACGCCCGCGAGCGAGCGCAAAACTGACCGCTTTTTGCACCGTTTCGCGCAGCTTTTCGTGCGTCATCCCGGCCGTGAGCTCCCCGGCGGCGCGTGCCTCGTCCGCGGTCGGCGACACGGGCTCGAGGACGGGCTCGACGGAAGGCTCCGGGAGCGGGCCCGGCGCGAACCGGAGCCGCGAGCCGCCGAGCCGCTCGCCGATCTCGGTCGCGCGTTGTCCGAGCTCGAAGGCCCAGACCGAGTCGGCGGTCGAGACGTGGATCGTGCCGTCGCGCGCGATCCGCGCCGGCCAGGCGAAACGCGCGATCTCGGCGCCGACCACACGTGGCCAGCGGTCGACCAGCTCGGCCATCCCGGCCTGAGGGCCGAAGCGGCCGAGCTCGGACCGCACCTCGTCAGCGAGCCGTTCCAGGCTCCACCTCGACAACCTGCGCCGGCGTGGTTGGCAGCGCACTCGCGTGGGTCGCCGTGATCACCGTCTGCCCGCGATCGCCGAGCAGGCCGGCGAGGATCCGGCGTCGATCGGGATCGAGCTCCGAAAGCACGTCGTCGAGCAGGAGGAGCGGCGGCACCGACAGCAGCCTCGCTTCCGCGAGCAGCAGCGCAAGCACGGCGAGGCGTTGCTCGCCCTGCGAGCCGAACTGCCGCAGGTCGCGGGCATCGCTCGCGACGACGACATCGTGCAGGTGCGGCCCGAGACCCGTCGCGCCGCGGTCGACATCACGGTCGAGTCGCTGCTCGAGCCCCTCCCTCGTCGGCGGCTCGCCGTCGTACCGAAGCGTCGACGAGGGCAGGCCAAGCTCGTCGGCGTACTCGCCGAACCCGTCCGACAGCGAGACGAGGGTCGCACAGCGCTGGTCGACCAGCTCGGCCCCCAGGGCAACCACCTGCTCTGTCCACGGCTCCAGCGACGTGCGCCCCGACAGCCCGAGTTGCACCCGTCGCAGCCCGGCATTGCGCTGCGCCAGCGCCGCGAGGTATCCCTGAGGCAGCCCGGCCTGCGCCGGGTGGAGGCGGGCGAGCACGCGGTCGAAGTACGCGCGGCGAACGCTCGGGCCGCCCTTCACGACCGCGAGACGGTCAGGCGTGAAGACCAGGGTCGACACCTCGCGCCGAAGTGCCTCCGCCGACGGCAGCCGAGCACCGTTCAAGCGGGCCTCCTTCGCGGCCCCCGGACGGATCGTCAACGTCACCTCGACCGGCCGCGACGCGGCGCTGCCCGCGACGGCCACGCGCGCAGCCTGCTCGCCGAAGCGGACCAGCTGGGAATCGGTCCTGCTGCGCGGCGAGAAGCCCTGAGTGCCGAGGTGCAACGACTCGAGCAGGTTCGTCTTGCCCACCCCGTTTCGCCCCGTCACGAGCACGACACCGGGAACGAGGTCGAGATCGAGCGACGCGTACGAGCGGTACTGGCGGAGGGAGACCTGCGTGACGACCAGGCGCTGCTCAGCCGGCGAGGCGGATCGGCATGATCAGATAGACGTAGTCGTCGCTCTCACCCTCGAGCACGGCCGGTCGAAGCGGACTGATCAGCTTGAACCGCAGCGACTCGGAGTCGATCGACTCGAGCCCGCCGCGCAGGAACTCGGCGTTGAAGCCGATCTCGAGCGGGTCGGCCGCATACGGCGCCGGCAGCGACTCGCGGGCTTCGCCCACGTCCTGGGTGATCGCAGACACGGTCAACTCACCCTCCGCGAACCGCAAGCGCAGCGGCGAGTTCCGCTGGGCCATCAACGAGACGCGCCGGACGACCTCCAGCAACTCCTCGCGCGGCAGCGTGAGCTCGTGCTCGAACTGCTCCGGCAACAGCTGACGGTAGTTCGGGAACTGGCCGTCGATACGACGCGTCGTCAACCAGATCCCGTCCGCACCGAAGACGACGTGGTTCTCGTGAAGCCCGAGCTGGACGTCGTCCGCACCGGCAACGATTCGCGAGAGTTCCTGCAGCGCGCGAGCCGGGATGATCGCCTCGAGCTCGGGCAACGACCCCGACACGACGGTCTCCTTCACGGCGAGGCGGTACGAATCGGTTGCGGCCATCACGATCTTGCCGGGCTCGAAGCGAACGAGGATGCCGGTGAGCACGGGGCGGCTCTCGTCGCGCGACGCGCTACGGCCGACCCTGGCGACCGTCTCGACCAGGGCGTCGCCGTCCACCGTGTGCAGCGTCAGCGACTCGACGTCCGGAAGCCGCGGAAAGTCCTCCGGCGAATACGTGTGCAGCCGGTACGTCGCCGAGCCCGATGTGACCACCACCACCGCTTCGTCGGGACGGTGCTCGATCGAGACATCGGCCTCTGGCAGCGAGCGCGCGATGTCGAGCAGCAGGCGTCCCGGGACGACGGCGATCCCCTCGTCGGCGACACGCGCGTCCATCGTCGCACGCAACGAGAGCTCCATGTCCGTCGCCGAGAGCTGCAAGCGTCCGTCGGCCGCCTGGAGTTGGATCCCACCGAGCACGAGAACCGTCGTTCGGGTCGAGACCGCCCGCGACACGACGGCGAGCTTCGAGGCGAGCTCGTCTCTCGAGACGGTGATTTGCAGACCTGTGCCCACTACGGTTTCTGAGTCAATCATCTAGAAAGAACCTCGTTGTAGTGATAAGCCCTGTGGGCACCGGGGAAAGCCTTTGCGCACGGCAGTACAGCGCCATTCTCCCTGTGGGGGCGGACGGGGGAGAAGTCGGCGTCGCCCACAGGGAGATTCCGTCAGCGTGCTTGGCGGACACGAGCTGTGAGCTCCTGGATCAGGTTGTACACACCTCTGTCCTCACGGATCAGACGGGCGATCTTGGAGGTGGCGTGGATCACCGTCGTGTGGTCGCGGCCGCCGAACTCGCGCCCGATCTTCGGGAGCGACGAGTCGGTGAGCTCGCGCGAGAGGTACATCGCGACCTGGCGCGGATAGACGATGTTCTGTGAGCGGCGGTCGCCGGTCAGCTCGGCCATCGTGACGCCGAAGCGCTCGCAGACCAGTTCCTGGATCAGCCCGATCGAGATCTGCGCGGCTTCGCCCTGAGGGAAGACGTCCTTGAGGACGTCCTGGGCGAGGTCGACCGAGAGCGGCCGGCCGGTGAGCGAAGAGAACGCGACCACGCGAGTCAGTGCGCCCTCGAGCTCGCGGATGTTCGTCGACACGCGTGAGGCGATGAAGGTGAGCAGCTCCGGGTCGCCGATCTCGATCTGGTCGCTCTTGACCTTCTTGCGGAGGATCGCGATGCGTGTTTCGAGGTCGGGCGGCTGGATGTCGGTGATCAGGCCCCACTCGAACCGCGACCGCAGCCGCTCCTCGAGCGTCGCAATGTCACGCGGCGGCCGGTCGCTGGACATGATGATCTGGCGGCCGGCCTCGTAGAGCGAGTTGAAGGTATGGAAGAACTCCTCCTGGATCCGCTCCTTGTGCTCGAAGAACTGGACGTCGTCGATCAACAGCACGTCGTAGGTGCGATAGCGCTGCTTGAAACCTTCGATGCGCTTGTCGCGGAGGCTGTTGATGAAGTCGTTCATGAACGTCTCCGAGGTCACGTACCGGCAGGTCAGGCCTCCGCCGTGCTCCGTCACGAAGTTCGAGACCGCGTGCAGGAGATGGGTCTTGCCGAGCCCGGTGTGGCCGTAGATGAAGAGCGGGTTGTAGGCCTTGGCCGGGGATTCGGCGACCGCCAGCGCCGCAGCGTGGGCGAAGCGGTTCGAGGAGCCGATCACGAACGAGTCGAAGGTGTACTTCGGGTTGATCCCCGGTGTTTCCGGGCGCGGGAGGGGCTCGACCGGCAGCGGCCGAACCGAGGCCGGCACGGCCTGGCTGATCGGCGACGGCGGCACCTCGGCCACGCGCAACGAGACGCGGATGCCGTCGCCGGCGACGTCACGAACGCCGGCACGAATCAGGTCGAGGAAGTGGCCCTCGATCCAATCTCGCACGAACTCGTTCGGGACGGCCAATTCGAAGGCATCGGCTTCGAGCTCGACATCGGCAACGCCGCCGAACCACGTCTGATAGGTCGTTTGATTGAGGGCCTCACGCAGCCGAGCCGAGACGTCGCTCCAGAGGCTCTCCGCCGTCAGCTCGATTTGACCTTCCACCTGCCTTGGGACTCCTCTCGCGGAGGCTCGGGGGTGGCGAGCATAGCAGCGTCCGCCGGCCGCCTCAATGAGGATTTCTCGCCGTGTCCGTGTCGTGAATCAGGCGGTTTTGCAGGGATTTTGGCGACCTCCACACGACACTCCACAGGTGTGGAAAGCGGTTCACCGGACCGACTCACGTCCCGCACTTTCCACGGCTTTTTGCCTCTGTGCGGTGTGTGGAAAACCGGTCGCGCACCCGGTCCATGTAGACTGCCCGCTCGTTTGGCCGCCCCTCGACGAAGCGGCCGATTCTCATCCTCGGAGCTTCGAATTGAAACGGACCTATCAGCCGAACGTGCGCAGGCGGAAGCGGAAGCACGGCTTCCGAGCGCGAATGTCGACGCGCGCCGGCCGTCAGATCCTGAAGCGCCGCCGCTCCAAAGGGCGCGCGCGCCTGTCAGCGTAGAGCGCTTCGTGCAGCGGCGGAACCGCCTCTCTCGCTCACGCGACTTCGACGCGGTCTATCGCCAAGGCCGTTCGGCGTCCACCCGCTTCCTGACGCTCTACTGGTTCCAGCGAGACGACTCCGTGGGCGAGCCGCGACTCGGCTTTGCCGTGCCGAAAGCGGTGGGGAACGCCGTCGTCCGGAACAGGATCAAGCGGCAGCTGCGTGAGATCGTGCGGGACCGCCTCGACGGCCTCCCCCAGTCCAACGACTACGTGCTCGTGGTGCGCCGCGGCCTGCCGGAGGCAGCCGAGACACACGGCCACGCGTGGTTGGAGGCGCGGATCGACGAGATCCTCGGGAAGGCATCGGCGTGAAGCAGGTCGCGATCCTGCCGATCCGGCTCTACCAGCTGCTCGTGTCGCCGCTGATCCCGGCGAACACCTGTAAGTACCACCCGAGCTGCTCCGAGTACGCCGTGCTCGCAGTGCGCAAGCACGGCGTCCTGAAGGGGTTCGCGCTCGCGGCCTGGCGGCTGCTGCGCTGCAACCCGTGGTCGCACGGAGGCGTCGACTACCCGTGACCGCGCTCCTGATCGTCGCCGGCATCCTGACGCCGCTCGAGAACGTGATGAAGTCGATCCTGGACTTTTTCCACTCCTCCGTCGGGCTCTCCTGGGCGTGGTCGATCGTCGCGCTCACCGTGCTCGTCCGGATCGCGCTGGTGCCGCTCGCCGTCCGACAGATCCACTCGATGCAGTCGATGCAGCGGCATGCGCCCGAGATGAAGGCGATCCAGCAGAAGTACAAGGGCGACCGGCAGAAGCTGAACGAGGAGCTGATGAAGTTCTACAAGGAGAACAACATCAACCCGGCCGCCTCATGCCTGCCGCTGGTGTTGCAGTTCCCGATCTTCATCGCGCTCTACTTCACTCTGCGCCACGAATCGCATCACATCACCGGCTCGTGGCTCCACGTCGTCCCGAACATCTCCGCGAAGGTGACGGCGCACTGGTCGGGATACGTGCTGCTCGCGATCTACGCGGGCTCGCAGGTCGCCTCGACGTACTTCATGGGCGCGACGATGGACAAGACGCAGCGGCGGATCATGATGATTCTTCCGCTCGTCTTCCTGACGGTGGTCTCCCGCTTTCCGACCGGTCTGATCATCTACTGGATGACGACGAACCTGTGGACGGTGGGCCAGGGGTTGATCACCCGGCGGCTCGTGCCGAAGACTCCTGCCGCGAAAGCAGCCGGAGCCTCGGCCTCCACGCCGCGCCGGAGCTCCCGGACCCCCGCGCGCCCTGAACCGACACCTGCCCCGGAGCCTGCGCCTGCACCGCCGACGCCGACCGCCGCGGCCGCACCGCGGCGTGTGCGCCGGAAGAAGAAGGGCGGCGCCCGCCGGTGAGCGGCGAGCTCTCCGTCGAGGCGACGGGCGAGACCGTCGGGGAAGCCAAGTGGAAGGCGCTGCGAGACCTCGAGCGACTCGCGCCGGGCCTCGATCGCGCGAGCGTGCGCTTTCAGGTCGTGTCCGAGGGCGAGCGCGGCCTGCTCGGCGTCGGCTACACGCCCGCGCTCGTGATCGCGTCGGCGGACGCCAGCCTCGCGCCGGAGCCATTCGAAGCGCGAGCGGACGAGTCCGAGTACGCAACGAGAGCACGCGGTCTCGTCGAGCGCGTGATCGCGGCGCTCGGGGTCGTGGCGCGGGTCGATGTCGAGGAGTCGGAGGACGAGATCGCAGTGGTCTGCACCGGCCCCGACCTCGGGCTGTTGATCGGAAAGCACGGGCACACGATCGATTCGCTGCAGTACCTCGCGAATGTGATCCTGCACCGCGCCGGCGCCGACAAGCACGTGACCATCGACGCAGCCGGCTATCGGGACCGCCGGCGGGCGACGCTGGAGACACTGGCGGTGCGGAGTAGCGAGCGCGCCGTCTCCGGCGAGCGCGTGTTGCTCGAGCCGATGTCGGCCGTGGAGCGCCGGATCGTGCACGAACGGCTCGCGGACGAGCCGGGCGTCCGGACGGTCAGCGAGGGAGTGGAGCCGAATCGCTACGTCGTCGTCGAGCCCGACGCTTGACGCCTGGCTGCAGGCCGTCCTCGAGACGCCCGGGCTGACCGCCCTTCGGGACGCGCAGGCGGCTCGGAGCATGTTGCTGGACGACTCCCTCTCCGCGCTCGACCTCGTGAGGCGATTCGACGGCCCGATCGTCGATGTCGGCTCCGGCGGCGGAGCACCGGGGATCCCGCTGGCCCATGCACTGCCCGACCGCGAAGTGGTGCTGCTCGAGGCAGAACGCCGCAAGTGCGACTTTCTCGAGCGGTTCGCGCCACCGAATGCGCGGGTGGTTTGGGGTCGTGCCGAGGAGCAGGCCACCGATTGGGCCGGCGTCGCGGTTGCGAAGGCGCTCGCCCGGCCGCCGACGGCTGCCGAGTGGTGTCTGCCGCTGGTGCGCGTGGGCGGGGCGGCGATTCTCTGGGTCGGCCCATCGGCCGACGCGGATCACGTCGCGCGGGTTGCGCTGCGCCTCGCAGGCGAGCTCGCGGCCGGGCCGCCAGGGCTGCTCGTGCTGCACAAGCTTGCGCCCACGCCGCCCGGCTTTCCGCGGCGTGTCGGCGTTGCACGCAAACGCCCGCTTTCGTAGGCATCCGGGCACGCGGCTAGATTGGCCGTCGTGCGCGGAAAGGTCTACGCGTTCGCGAACCAGAAGGGCGGCGTCGGCAAGACGACGAGTGCAGTCAACCTCGCCGCTTGTCTTGCCGAGGCCGGCGAGCGCGCTGTTGTCGTCGACCTCGACCCCCAGGCGAACGCAACGTCGGGTCTCGGCCTGCGCGCGAACGGCACGTCGACGTACGACCTGCTCGACGGCGCAGCACTTCAGGATCTCGCGAAGCCGACGCAGTTCGAGAATCTGTTTCTCGTCCCGTCGCGCCCGGAGCTGGCCGGCGCTGCGGTCGAGCTCGCACGCCGCGACGACGGCGACCGGTTTCTCGCCGCGGCTCTCGGCCATGCCGACGGCTTCGACTTCGTCCTGCTCGACTGCCCTCCGTCGCTCGGGCCGCTCACCGTCAACGCGCTCGCGGCCGCGCACCGCGTAGTCGTGCCCGTGCAGACCGAGTACTACGCGCTCGAAGGGCTCGCGCAGCTCGTCCAGTCGATCGAGCTCGTCAAGCGACGGCTCAACCCCGGGCTGGCGATCGCCGGCGTTCTCCTGACGATGGCGGATGCACGAACGCGCCTCTCGGCCGAGGTCGAGGCGGAGGTACGCCGGCACTTCGGCGACCTGGTCTTCGACGCGGTCGTGCCGCGCTCGATTCGTGTCGCCGAGGCGCCGAGCCACGGTTTGCCCGTCACGCATTACGACCGGCGCTCTCGCGGCGCCGAGGCCTACTGGAAGGTGGCGATGGAGCTTGTCCAGCGGAGCTAGCGCGGGCGGCTCACCCGCCCGCCGCGGTCTCGGCCGCGGGTTCGAGGTGCTGATCGGCGGCGCTCCCGAGCTGGCGCACGTGCCTGTCGAGCAGATTCATCCGAACGCACGGCAGCCGCGCAAGCGCTTCGAGAGCGAGACCGTGGGCGGGCTCACCGAGTCGATCCGGGCGCAGGGCCTGATTCAGCCGGTCGTCCTCAGGCCGCGGCTGGAGGGTGGGTACGAGTTGATCGCGGGCGAGCGCCGCTGGCGGGCCGCCCGTGAGGCGGGGATCGACTCGGTCCCGGCGATCATTCGCGACGCCGACGACCGCGAGACGCTGCTCCTCGGGTTGGTCGAGAACGTCGCGCGCGAGGATCTCTCCCCGGTCGAGGAGGCTCGCGCGTACGCTCTGCTCCTCGACGAGTTCGGGCTCTCGCTGGGAGAGATCGCCGAGCGCGTCGGGAAGGCGAAGCCGACGGTGTCGAATCGCATCCGCCTGCTCGAGCTCCCCGACGACGTGCTCGCGATGGTCAGCCGCCAGGAGCTGACCGAGGGACACGCACGAGCGGTGCTGTCCGTCCCCGATCAGGACGGGCGACGCAGGCTCGCGCGGGCGATCGTCCGCGAAGGGATGTCCGTGCGCGCTGCCGAACGGGCCGCCCGCTGGGCCGGCGCACGGACGAAGGAGCGCCGCGTGGCGAAGGTCGATCCGGTGCTCGCCGAGCGCGTCAAGATCGCGTTCCGGCACGTGACGGGCTTCGAGGCCTCGGTCGGCGCGTCGGGTCTGCGCGTTGCGCTGGACGGCGAGGTTCAGCTCGCGGAGCTCGCCGAGGCGCTCGAGCGGCTCGACCCGCACGCCTAGCTCCGCCACGCGAGGCCGTCGATCCGCTGGGCGAACAGGCGGGTGACGACGCGCTCGGCGCCGGTCGCAACCTGCACCGTGCGCACCTCGAAGAACGACCCGCCGGCGCTCGTGCGCTGCACGGTGAAGGCGAGCAGCTGGCCGTCGGGTGACCACGTGAGCGGCCCGGCGGCGCCCCGGTGACGTTCGACCAGGGCGAGCGTCCCCGTCACGACGTCGAGCGTCCACGCCGCGACGGTCCCGCCGGCCTGCTGCTCGAAGGCGATGCGACGACCGTCGGGCGACCAGGCCGGTGAGACGACGGCGCGGTGAAGCAGGACACGCTTCCCAGAGCCGTCGGACAGGACTTCGCTCAGCCCACCGTCGCCGACGTAGGCGATCCACTTTCCGTTCGGCGACCACGCGGGCATGTCCGCCACGTGGACGATCGACAGGCCGTGCAGGTCCTGACCATCCGCACGGACGATCCAGAGCTCCGAGGTCTCGTGTCCGTTGTCGACGCGGACGTAGGCGATGTGCTCACCGTCGGGCGCCCACGTCGGGTCGGTGTAGGTGATGTAGTCCGCGAAGCGGGGGACGATGTGACGGCGATGTGCCCCGTTGCCGTTCGCGACCCAGACGCCGTTCAGCGTGAAGGCCAGCTGTCCGTTGCGGGAGTACGCCGGGTAGTCGCCCATGCCGAGCGCGTGACCGCCGGCGCCGTCGGCGCCGACGGCGAACACGTACGACCCGGTTCCGACGGCGATCACGCCGGCCGGGCTCCGCTGCAGCGCAGCTCCCGCTCCGGTCGTGACGCCGACGGCGGCAGCGAGGGAAGCGGCGACGACCGCCCTGACGAGATGGATACGGGCCAGGAATGGGCGATCCTGGATTCGAACCAGGGACCTCCGCCTTATCAGAGCGGCGCTCTAACCAGCTGAGCTAATCGCCCGCGCGACGCGCAGTCTAGCCACCGCGTCGCGGCGCGATGGCCGCCAGGGGCGGCGGTAACCTACGTCCAGGGATGGTCGAGATGACGATCTACGGGGTCTCGTTCGACATTGTGGGGAAGCAGCCGATCGTGCTGCTCAAGACCGCGGACGGGAACCGCTATCTGCCCATCTGGATCGGGCAACAGGAGGCGGCCGCGATCCTGATGAAGTTGCAGGGCGCAACCACGCCGCGTCCGCTCACGCACGATCTGCTCGTGAACATCCTCTCGGAGCTCGACGTGTCGGTCGTCCGCGTGACGGTGACCGAGCTACGCGAGAGCACCTTCCACGCATCGATCACCGTCGCCCAGAACGGCACCGAGCTCGAGATCGACTCGCGATCCTCCGATGCGATCGCGGTCGCGGTTCGGACCGGTGCACCGATCTTCGCGGACGACGAGGTGATCGAGGAGTCCGCGATCGAGATGGAGGGGGACGAGGTGAACGAAGAGGAGATCGTCGACGAGTTCAAGCGGTTCCTCGATCGCGTCTCCGCCGAGGACTTCGCCGGTGCGGAGGCGGAGGCCGAAGCCGCGGAGCTCGAGGACGAGCAGGACGAGCAGGACGACGAGACCGAAAGCTAGCCCGAGCGCTACGTGTAGACGTAGATCGCCGTCCCGAGGACGATCTCGCCGTAGACGCGCGTCGCGACCCACATCGGTATCCGCACGCAGCCGTGGGATGCCGGATAGGGCGGCACGTCGGGATACCCGTGCACTGCGAACCCCCGCAGGAAGTAGTTGGGGTAGTACAGGACCCAATCGAAGCCGCTGACCTTGCGGTAGACGTGCCAGAGGCCGAGCGGGGTGTTGCCGGTTGCCCCGGTCGATGCGGCCACGACGAGGGCGACCTTCCCGCCCCGCACGACGAACAGCACCTGGCGTGTCTTGTCGACCTCGATGTGATTCCCGGGATAGCGGGCGCGGGGCACCTGCGCATGGAGGAGGCTCGCCCAGAGCGCCGGCGTCACCGTGCCCGTGCGCGGAAGTCCCTCGACCTTCTGAAATGCGTAGACGGCCTCGACGTCGTCGTCCCCGTAGACGCCGTCGACTTGGACGGCGTAGTGCAGGTCTCGCAGGCGCTCCTCGAGTTGCAGGACGCTCGACCCACGCGAGCCGGACGACAGCTGTGGCAGGACGATCTCGGCCTGCACCGTACGACGGACGGCGGCCCATCCCCTCGCCGGGCGCGTGGTCACGGTCACGTGCGCGACATGCGCGAAGTGTGTGTCGACGACCGCCGGACCGACGACCTTTCCGGCGCTTGCCGGGTGCAGAGTGGCGTTCACGTGGACGTGTGAGCCGACGATCGCCGGACCGACGAGCCGGACGACGAGCTTCGGCACCGCGACGATGTGCACCGTCGATGTGACCCCACCGGCCTGAGCGACCCAGGGTGCCGTCCCGAGGACACGCACCCGCAGCTTGCCGTGGATGAACTGCCGCCCTCGCAAGGTGACCGGCAGCCGTGGTGTCACCGTGGCGTGCAGGGTCACCCACTGCGCGTAGCGTGCCCTTGGCGGGGCACGAAGTTCGAGTGCGATCGAGAGCACGGTCGCCGCCGGCTCGAGACCTGTATCGCTCGTCAACGTCGGCCGAAAGACACCCGCCGGATAGACGTGCTCGACCGTCTGTCCGGCCGCCGTCGTTCCGTCGCCGAAGCTCCACTGGTAGGCGGACGACGCGCACGCCGCGGTGAACGTGACGGTGAGCGGCGCGGGCCCTGAGACGCGAGTGGTCGTCACTCCGCAGCCCGCATGAGCGATCGACGGCAGCGCCAGAGCAGCGAAGGCAACGAGGGCGACGCGGCGCACGGAGGCTCTGAGCTTAGAGCGTGACTGCGACGATGAGCGCGATCAGGTTGAAGGTGCCGTGCAGGAACATTCCGGGCACGACGCTGTCGGTCCGGTCCCTGATCCAGGCGAGGACGCAGCCGAAGGCGACGATCACCGGCAGCGAGACGATCAGGCCGTGTGCGAGGCCGAACAGCAGCCCGACCGTGAGGATCGCCTGCCAGCGGCCGAAGCGCCGTGTCAGCGAGAACCCCAGACCGCGATAGGTGAGCTCCTCGACGAACGGGATGAACGTGCAGATGACGACCGCGTTCACGACGTAGGCCGCGGCATGGCTGGGCTCCCAGTGCGACGGGGTCAGGCCCTGCTCGTTGCCGGGATGCGCGATCGCCGCATAGAGCTCTTCGAAGACGTAGATCGCGACGAGCGCAATCGCGAGGTACCGGAGCGTCCGCCAGATCGACGTGGGACGGCGGAGGGCGAGGAGATCGAAGCGCGGCCGCGCGATCAGGAGGACGAAAGCCAGGACGATGGCGTCCTGCACGACGGCTCCGATCGCCGTCGACCACTCGTAGAGGACCTGAGGATCCGGCTTGCCGGCGGTGAGCCGCCCGGCGTACGCGATCAGGGCCAGCGCCCCGGTGAGCGCGAACCAGAGCGCGAGGCGGCGCTTCTCCCTCGTACGATAGGGCGGCGCCGTGCTCGACCGCTCGTTCACTCCGGCCGAGGCTAACAGCGCCCTCGGCGAGGTGCGCCCCGCAGCGGAGCGCCTCGTTCGGCTGCGCGAGCGGCTGCGTGAGCTCGAATCGACCCAGGGCCGGCTCGTGATCGCGATCGGCGGCAACGGCGGCGGTCACGCGGCGGGCGATCTCGGCGCGGCGCAGTCCGAGCTCGTCTCGCTGGCCGGTGCAGCGGCGGCGTGCATCGACCACATCGAATCGCTCGGTGTGCTCGTCAAGGACGCCGACCTCGGCCTGCTCGACTTCCCCGCCGTCCGTTCCGGCGCCCCGGTCCTCCTCTGCTGGCACGTCGGCGAGGACGCCGTCGCCTTCTGGCACTCGTATGAGGAGGGGTTCGCAGGCCGGAAACCGATCGACTGGGGCGAAGAGGAACAACACTGATGTCCGAGTTCTGGCAACACGCTCTGATCGCGGCGGTCGTCATCGTGGCGGCCTGGCTGATCGCCAAGCTCGTCGACCGGCGGATCTCCCGGCGCGACCTGCCGCCGGAGGTCATCACCCGCTACCGCGTCATCCGTCGCACGTTGTTCGTGACGATCATCTGCGTCGGGGTGCTTTCGGCCCTGCTCGTGATCCCGCAGGTGCGCGCGGTCGCCGGCGCGGTTCTCGCCTCGTCGGCCGTGCTGGCGCTCGTGATCGGCTTCGCGAGCCAGCGGGTGATCGGGAACGCGGTCGCGGGAATCATGATCGCGTTCACGCAACCGCTTCGGATCGGCGACGAGGTCGAGGTCGACGATGCGCGGGGCGTCGTCGAGGAGATCGGTCTCAACTACACCTGGCTCCGCACCTCCGACGACAACCAGGTCGCAGTCCCGAACGACAAGCTCGCCTCGCAGACGATCCGCAACGCGACGATCCGGACTCCGGGCGGCTACGTGGAGGTGACGGCCAAGTTGCCGCTCCAGAGCGACCTGCGCAGCGTGCTGGAATGCCTGTCGGTGGACGGTGACGTCGCACGGGTGGTCGAGCTCGGCGCGGACAACGTGACCATCGCCGTCCGCCGCCGCACGCCGCCCGGGCACCCGCTCGGCGACGCCGCCTCCGACCTGCGCGTCGAGATCGCCGAGCGCCTGCACGCGGCCGGGATCTTCGCCGAGGCATGACCGCCGTAGGCTTGACGGAGGCGGCACGGGAGCGGAGGCAGGCGCCGGCGCCGGAGCGGCGTATGAGCGCTCGTAAGCATGACGACCTCGACTTCATCCTCGCCCAGCGGGGGCGGAAGCGGAAGCGTGCGGGTCGGACGAGGCGCCGGCGCCGCGCCGGGGTGATCCTCGCGGTGATCGCCGTCGCACTGGCGGTCGCAGCGGTCACCGTCGGGGTCGGGGCGGGTGTCGCCCTGTCGGCCAGCTGTGACCTGAGCGCGCTTCGCCCCGTCGACATCGGCCAGAACTCGTTCGTCTATGCGAGCGACGGCTCGCTGCTCGGCTCGATCCCGGCCGAGCACAACCGTGAGCCGGTGGCGCTCGGGAGGATGTCGGTCTGGCTTCCCCGCGCGACGGTTGCGATCGAGGATCGCCGCTTCTGGTCACACGGCGGCGTCGACTACGTCGGCATCGCGCGGGCGGCGTGGACGGACGTGACGGCCGGCAAGGCCGTCGAGGGCGGCTCGACGATCACGCAGCAGCTGGTCCGCGGTCTCTACACCGGCCGCGAGAAGACGTTCAGTCGCAAGCTCAAGGAGGCGTGCCTGGCGATCAAGCTCGCCCGCAAGTGGCCGAAGGCGAAGATCCTCGACGAGTACCTCAACACCACGTACTACGGCAATCACGCGTACGGGGTCGAGGCAGCGTCGCAGACCTACTTCTCTCGTCGCGCGAGTCAGCTGACCCTCCTGCAGTCCGCCTTGCTCGCAGGGTTGCCGCAGGCCCCATCGGTCTACGACCCGTTCAACGACCCCAAGGCGGCACTCCGGCGCCGCGCCGAGGTCCTGCACGCGATGCTGACCAACCGCGTGATCACGGCCGCGCAGTACCGCAGCGCCGTGCGCGTGAAGTCGCTCGGGCTCAAACCGGGGAACATCTACACCCGCATCAAGCAGCCCTACTTCTTCTCCTACGTCACCGACCAGTTGATCGATGCGTACGGCGCCGGGACGGTCCGTGAGGGCGGCCTGAAGGTCTACACCACCATCGACCCGAGGCTGCAGCGTCTCGCGAACAAGGCGATCCGCGACATCCTTCCGTACCGGACCGACCCGGCGTCGGCGGTCGTCTCGGTCGAGCCCGGAACGGGGGCGATCCGGGCGATGACCGCCGTCGTCCGCAACGCCGGCAATCAGTTCAACCTGGCGGCGCAGTCGGCGCGGCAAGCGGGATCGACGTTCAAGACCTTCGTGCTCGCGTCTGCAGTCGAGCAGGGCGTCGATCCGAACTCGACCTACTACACCTCTGCGCCCTTCACCTGCGACGTCGGGCCGTGGTGCGATCCGGCGAAGCCGTGGGAGGTGCACACGTACGACAACACCTACAACGGCAGCGAGTCGATCACCCGCGCGACGCTGCAGTCCGACAACACCGTGTACGCACAGCTCACGCTGGACGTCGGGCCCCGCTATGTCTGGCAGATGGCGCACCGCCTCGGCGTCCACCTGACGCCGGACAAGCCGGTCGCCTCGATCGGGCTCGGTTCGCTCGCCGTCTCGCCCCTCGACATGGCGGCGGCCTACGCGACCTTCCCGGCGATGGGCATCTACGCCAAGCCGATGGCGATCACGAAGGTCGTCCTTCCGAGCGGCAAGGTGGACACGGCTAGCGGGTGGGGCAAGCCCCAGACGAAACGGGCGCTCTCCCAGGGCGTCGCGTGGCAGGTGACCGACGTGCTGCACCAGAACGCCGAGTACGGGACGGGCGCCGGCTCGGGTGACGGTGTGCACGAGAACGCCGGGAAGACCGGCACGACCGAGAATCACGCGGACGCCTGGTTCGACGGCTTCACGCGGCAGCTCAGCACCGTCGTCTGGATGGGCTACCAGCAGGGTGAGATCCCGATGACCGATGTGCACGGCGAAGAGGTCGCCGGGGCGACGTTCCCCGTGCCGATCTGGCACGAGTACATGACCGCCGCTCTCTGGAAGCGACCGGCGCTCGATTTCCTCGTCCCGGACGTGTACCCGACCTTCCGGCCGATCAGGCACGGCGACTACGGGTACCTGCAGTACGTGAGCCCTCCGGTCTCGACGACGACCACGACAACGACGACCGGGACAACGACGACCACTCCGGCGCCCGCCACCAAACCGACGCCGCCCCCGGCGGGCACGGCGCCGGCACCACATTAAGGAGCTCGTTCCGGAATGAAGTCAGTGCCGCCTGGACACGCTGGGCGGGCACGCTGCTGCGTCCTCAGTCGCGGCAATAGCTTTGACTATTGCCGCTCCCTGCGTCCTTGCATCCCACCCACCCATCGTGCCCAGATCGACGAGCGTCATCCCGAAACGAACTCCTGCAGCCCTCGTCGCCGGTTGCCTCACCCTGACGCTCGTCGTCGGCTGCGTGCTGGTGGCGCGGCTGTCGCACGTCGGGACCGCCTTTCTCGTCCTGCTCGCCGCGGCCTTCGCGTCGTATGTGATCGGCTACTGGCTGCTTCGTCGCGGTGGGCGCTTCGCGCTCGTCTTCGTGATCGCATGTGCGATTCAGCTCGCCCCGCTCGCCGCGCCGCTCCTGCTCTCGACCGACGCGTTGACGTACTGGAGCTATGCGCGGCTCCACGACCCGTACCGTCAGACTCCGGCCGACGACCCTGTTTCGGCGGCTCATGCGGGTCGCGCGTACCTGCATTCGACGTCCGCGTACGGCCCTGCGTTCACGTTGCTGTCGAAGCCCGTCGGCCTGACGCGCTCGCCGTCGGTCGCCGGGTGGACGTTCCGTGTCACAGCCGCCCTGGCCGTCCTGCTCGCCACATTCCTGGCGTCGCGCCGCCGGGCCGCATCGGCAGCGCTCGTCGGCTGGAACCCGGTCGTTGCCGTTCACTTCGCCGGCGGCGGTCACAACGACGCGCTGATGGCTGCACTCGTGGCCGTCGCCCTCGCGCTCGGGGATCGCGGTTCGTCCCGCGGCGCCGGCGCCGCCTGGGCCCTGGCCGTGCTCGTGAAGTGGGTGCCGCTGCTCCTGCTGCCGCTGCGCGCGCTCGAGGCCCGCGCGTCCGGCCGCCGGGTCGACCATGTCGCGTTCGCCGTCACGGCAATCGTCACGCTCGGGGTCGCGACGGCCCTGTGGGGGCTCCATTGGCTGCATGCGCTCGAGCCGCTGGCGCACGACGTGCAACGGCGGACGTCGTACGCGCTGCCGTCGCGGCTGCATCTTCCGACGTGGCTCTTCGTGGCAGCCTATGTCGTTGCCTACGGGTGGCTGCTCGTGCAGGCGGCGCGTGGCCGCGCTCGTCTCGGTCTCGCGTGGGCGCTCTTCCTGCTGTGCCTTCCGTATCTGATCGTGTGGTACGTCCTGTGGCCGCTGGTCGCGACGGCGTACGACGACGATCGCACTGCCGCGGTCGTGACGCTTGCGCTCTGCGCCTACCTGCTCCCACAGACGATCACGTGAGCAGGCCCTCGATCAGGTCGCGCCACTGCCGCCCGCGGACGTCGCGCGCTGCGCGCTCTGCGTAGACGCGGCGGCCGGCCTTTGCGATCGAGGTCCGCAGCTCCTCGTCGCCGGCGAGCCGCGCGATCGCTGCTGCGAGCTCGCCCGGGCTTTCGGGGGCCACGAGCAGCGCCGACTCGCCGTCACGCAGCAGCTCGCGTGCGGCGTCGGTGTTCGCGGTGATCACCGGCGCCCCGGTTGCGAGCGCTCCGAAGACGGCGGGCGCGATCGCCCGCGACTCGCGAAACGACCCGAGCACGATCCCCGCATGACCGAAGGCGAGCCCGTGTGCATCGGGCTCGAGCTCCTGTCTCGCGATCGTCCGGATCGGCACCTGCGGGACCAGCTCGGCGGCCGCCGCCACGACGTCGCTCGAGGCGTCGGCCTCGTGCAGCGCCGAGAACGGATACGTCGGCGTCCACGCTTCGCCGAAGACGCCCTGGTCGGCGCCGAGGAACACGACCGCGGTGTGGTCGGCTCCCAGCCCGCGCAGATAGGCCGCCTCCGCCTCGGTGCCGCAGACGACGAGGTCGGGAAGCCGCAACGCGCGTGCGTCGGCCACCCGGAGCACGTTGGCCGCCGCCGAGTGCGGCCGAAAGCGCCGCCTGACCGAGACGAGCTCGTCCTCCAACGAGAGCACCGCATCGAAGACGAGTGGCCGGGAGCCGGCAAGACGTCGCGCCCGCGGCACGTCGAAGTGGCCTGGATACCCGACGACGAGCGCGTCGGCGCCCCTGCGGCCAGGCGTCGAGAGGCGCAGCTCGGCGAGAAGGACATCCAGGGACCCTCGCAAGCCGCCGCGGCCGAGTTGCGTCTGGCGTTCGACGACTTCGACACCGGCGTCCCGAAGCGCGGCAATCGCGTTCACGTTGCGCGGGTGTTCGCGGTCGTACGTCCCGAAGTAGAGGATCCTCACGACAGTCCCGCCAACGTGCGCGGGATTATCGTGGTCGGCGGTGAAGCCGCTACTCGAGATCGGTGAAGCGCGCGCGCTCGTGCTCGAACGTGTGCGGATCCTCGAGCCCGAGGCCGTCTCGCTCGTGACCGCGTCGGGCCGGGTGCTGGCCGAGACGGTCCAGGCTCCTGTCGACCTGCCCCCGTTCGACAGCTCGGCCATGGACGGATTCGCCGTGCGGGCCGCGGACACGCCCGGCCGTCTGTCCGTGGTCGCGCCTTCGGCCGCCGGGCGTCCGTCGGCGCAGGGCGTGCGCGCGGGCGAGGCGGCTCCGATCGCGACCGGTGCGGTCGTGCCCGCCGGCGCGGACTCGGTCGTCCCCGTCGAGAGAACGCAGACGGACGGGGCGGGAGTGATCGTCGAGCGCGTTGCCAGCGGGGACAACGTCCGCCGACGCGGAGGCGACATCATGGCGGGAGAGGTCGTCGCGGTCGCGGGAACGAGCCTCGCTCCCTGGGTGCTCGGGGCGCTGGCCGCCGTCGGGTTGGCGTCCGTCGTCTGCACGCGACGACCGCGGGTGGCGCTGCTCGCCACCGGAACCGAGCTCCGGTCTCCGGGCGAGCCGCTTCGGCCCGGGGAGATCTACGAGGCGAACTCGGTGCTGCTCGGGGCGCAGCTGGCCGAGGTGGGGGCGGAGGTACTGAAGCTCGATTCCGTGGCGGACGACGAGCCGGCGACGCGCCGGGCACTCGAGCAGGGGCTCGCGCACGACGCCCTCGTCACCTCGGGCGGCGTCTCGGTCGGGCGGCACGACCTCGTGCGCAGCACGCTGGCGGCGCTCGGTGTCGAGGAGGTCTTCTGGCGCGTTGCGGTGCGTCCGGGCAAGCCGGTCGTGTTCGGTACCCGCGATGCGACGCTCGTGTTCGGCCTGCCGGGCAACCCGGTGTCGTCACTCGTCGGCTTCGAGCTCTTCGTTCGCCCGGCGATCCTCGCGATGCAGGGGGCGGTCGATCCCGGGCCACGCTGGCTGCCCGGCCGGCTCGCGACGGGCGTGTGGCGGAACGCGGAACGCGACCAGCTGATCCGGGCGCGGCAGCGCGTGGACGGCGGCGTCGTAGTGCTGGAGCCGGTCGACGGCGACGACTCCCACATGATCGCGCGTGCTGCCCGGGCGGACGCGCTCGTGCTCGTCGCACGCGGCGAAGGCGAGCTCACCGCGGGATCTGCGGTCAGCTACCTCGCGGGGTAGGTCGCGCCCAGGTTGCACGGGCCAAGCGATACGTCAGGCTACGGACCGGTCCGCGGGCCGGCCGCTCCCCGGAGCGCGGGTACGGCGCGTAGCGGCCGGCGGCAACGACCGCGAGCTGCGCCGCACACGCCGCGCCGGCCAGCGCGATCGCGACGGCGACCGGGTTCACATAGCGGAGTGCGACCAGCTCGAGGAGGTACCACGGGGCATCGAAGCCGAGCCCGAAGCGGAGCGCGAGCGAGAGCAGCGGGAGCAAGGGCCCGATCAGGCCGACCCCGAAGACGAGGGCGCGGCGCAGCGGACTGCGAGTACGAACCTGCGGGAGCCAGAGCCAGGCGTGCACGGCGGGCAGGCAGAACAGCAGCGCGTACGGGTTCGTTGCCAGAACGAGCAACGCGACGACCCCGCAGCCGATCAGCCCGGCGACGCTGCCGGCGAGCTCCTCCTCGAGTGAGACCGGGCGGCGGGGCACGAGGCGCTGCCGGTAGACGAGCCACCCGATGACGAGCACACCGCCGAGCAGGAGGAGCGGCAGCACGCCCCAGTCGCCTGCCGCCCCGCCTGTCGGGCTCGGCGGCCGGGCCGGGCCGCGTGGCCAGGCCCCCGCGAGCCCGAAGGCGGCGAAGGCGATCCCGGCGAACAGCCAGAACCCGAGCCTGCTCGCGAGACTGCGAAACGCCGGCCCGATCGGGATGTGCCGGCGCCGCGTGCGCGCGAAGAGGTCGACGACGACGACCAGGAAGGGGACGAGGAGCGACATCAACAGCAGCTCGATCGCCCACCCACGCACGGCGCGGCCGGCGACCCACAGGAGGCCCGGCGTCCCACGTCCGAGCTCGATGCCCTGGTCGAGCGAGCCGACCAGTTCCTGCGTGGCCCGGCCGAGGGCGGTCAGGTGGGCGAGGTCGAGATCGCCCGGGTGGTCGGTGAACGCCTCGGGTGGACGCTCGCCGCCTGTCGTCACCGTCACGGCGGGAACGCCGCGAGCGACGAACGGGCCCTGTTCGCCGAGCGTGAACGGGAAGCCGAGGTCGATCAGCTGTGCGAGCACGCTCGGCCGTCGTGCCTGCTGGCCGGCCTGCTCGGCGATCCGCTCGGCGGCGGTCGACGCGAGCAGCGCAGCCGCGGAGTGCGGTGTGTCGCCGGACAGGAGCAGTCGCGGCGTGCCGCGTCCGGCGATCGCGGTCAGGTTGATCACGCCGTCGATCGGGAACGGCCGGCGCCGGGCGAAACGCGCCGCGCCGAGGCCGCCGGTTGCACCGCCGTCGGTCGAGAGGAAGACGAGGGTGTGAACCGGACGCACGGTGGGCGCGCCGGCGGCGCCGGTCGCCGCGTAGCCCCGCGCCAGCTCGACGAGCGCGGCCGTGCCGCTGGCGTTGTCGTTCGCGCCAGGGCCGACACCGGTGTCGTCGCGGTGCGCCATCACGACGATCGCATCCCGCGACTGTCCCGCCACGACGGCCCAGATGTTCTGGAGCCTGACCACGTCACCACCCGGGATCCGCTCACTCCAGGTGTCGGACGAGACCGGCAGCCCGAAGCCCCGGAACTGATCGTGCACCCATCCCGCGGCCCCGAGCGCGCCGGCGCTGCCGGGTGCGCGATCGGGATAGCTCATCGAGAGCTCGCCCGCGAGCGCCTGCGCGCCCGGCCCGTCGAAGTTGGGCGGCAGGGACGGTGCTGCCAGCACGCCCGTCCGCGAGCTCGCGAACGCGACCAGCAGCAGGGGGAGCAGGGCGACGAGGAACGAGGCGCGGTACAGGCGGCCGTTGACGGGCCGCTCGACCGACCCGCGGCGGGCCCGCCGGCGGGGCGCCGGAGTTCGAGTCGGTCTCATACGCAGGGCTATAGTAGGAGTGCGACCGTTGAAAGCGGTCTTGCTCGCGCGCCCGGCAGGCGCTGCAGCCGATGGCCGACTCGTCACCCACGATCCTGCTCGTCGACGACGAGGATGCGGTGCGCACCGTGCTTGCGTTCCCCCTCGAACGAGACGGCTACGAGGTCGTGCAGGCGGCGGACGGCGAGGAGGCGCTCGAGAAGTTCGACGCCCAGCCGGTCGACCTCGTCGTGCTCGACATCATGCTGCCCCGGCTCGACGGCCTCGAGGTCTGCAAGCGGCTCCGCGCCAAGTCGACGGTGCCGATCATCATGCTCACGGCCCGCGACGACGAGCTCGACAAGGTGATCGGGCTCGAGCTCGGTGCGGACGACTACATCACCAAGCCCTTCTCGATCCGCGAGTTCCGCTCCCGTGTCCGCGCCCTTCTGCGTCGGTCGCGGGCGTCGCACGCGCCCGACGATGCCGGCGACGAGCGGATCGAGCACGACGGCCTGCTGATCGACGTTCCCCGGCGGGCGGTGGAGATGCGGGGCGAGCCGGTGCAGCTGACCTACGTCGAGTTCGAGCTGCTGCGGGCGCTCGCGGCCCAGCCGGGGCGGGTCTTCAGCCGCCGGATGTTGCTCGAGGCGCTCTGGAAGAGCGCCGACTACCGCGACCCGCGGACGATCGACGTCCACGTGCGCCACCTCCGGGAGAAGCTGGAGGCGGAGCCGCGGACGCCCGAGTACATCCTGACCGTCCGCGGGGTCGGCTACCGCTTCCGCGATCGGTGAGGCGGGCATGAGCCGTAGGCTCGACGGAGGCGACCCAAGAGCGCAGGCGCCGGCTCGGCCGGCGCCGGAGCGGACATGAGCCGTAGGCTCGACGGAGGCGACGCAAGAGCGCAGGCGCCGGCTCGGCCGGCGCCGGAGCGGACATGAGCATGCTCCGCGGCGTCGGCGGCAGGCTGGCCGTGGCCCTCCTGGTCGTGGTCGCCGGTGTGCTCGGGATCGTCTATCTGATCGTCGTCCCCTCGTACCAGCGATCGCTGCAGAACAGCGAGCTCCGGAGCCTCGAGACCTCGATCCGGACGATCGCGATCCCGAACTACCCGGCCAACCAGGTCGAGTACTCGAAGCAGGCGTACGCGGACAAGTGGGCGTCCGAGGTGGATGCGCGGATCGTCGTCTACGACCTCCAGAACGAGGTGCCGCTGAACCTGCAGCCGGTGGCGGACTCCGCGGACGAGTCGGACTCGAGCGACGTCGAGAACGACCCGATCGCGATCGAGGCGATCCAGCGGAAGACGCTCTCGCGCGGCACCGTCGATCGCGACGGCCAGCGCTACGCCGAGGCTGCCTACCCGATCAACGGCTCCGTCGTCCTGCTCTCGGCGCCGCTGCACGACCAGCTGCGGACGGTGGCGGTCGTCCGACGCCGTGTCCTGATCGCCGGCGCGGTGGCGTTCGGCTTCGCGCTGCTGCTCGGCTACGCGGGAGCCGCCCGGCTGGCCAGCCGGATCAGGCGGCTCGAGGTGGCCGCGGAGCAGATCGCCGCCGGCAACTTCGCCGAGCCGGTCGTCGACGCGAGCACGGACGAGCTCGGGCAGCTTGCCCGGGCCTTCGAGCGCATGCGACTGCGCCTCTCCCAGCTCGACCGCGCCCGGGGAGAGTTCATCGCCAACGCCTCCCACGAGCTGCGCACGCCGCTGTTCTCGCTGGGGGCGTTTCTCGAACTGCTCGACGACGACACGCTCGACGAGGCGACGCGCGAGGAGTTTCTCGCCCAGATGCGACAGCAGGTCGACCGCCTCGGGCGGCTCGCGACCGACCTGCTCGATCTCTCGCGGCTCGACGCCGGCCGGCTCGCGGTCGGGCGCGACCAGGTCGACCTCTCCGAGCTCGCGGGCGATGTGGCACGCGAGCTCGAACCGCGTGCTGTTGCGCTCGGCCAGACGCTCGAGCGGGTTGCCGGGGCGGCCGTTCTCGCCCAGGGCGACGCCGCGCGGATCGTCCAGATCGGGCGGATCCTGGTCGAGAACGCGTTGCTGCACGCGCCCGGCGGGAGCACCGTTCGCGTCTCGACCGCCCGTGACGGCGGTCGCGCGCTGCTCACGGTCGCGGACAACGGGCCCGGCATCCCGCGCGACGCGCGGCAGCAGGTCTTTGAGCGCTTCTATCGCCTCGACGGCACGCGGGCCTCCGGCAGCGGCCTCGGCCTGGCGATCGCCCGCGAGCTCGCCGACCTGATGGGCGGCCGCCTCGAGCTCGACGCCCAGGACGGCTGGACGTTCTTCACGCTCGTGCTGGCCGCCGAGGCCCAGGAGCGCGAGCCGGTCCGCGCCTAGGAGCCGATCCTCCGCTCGTTTCGACGTGGAAACGGACCGCGAGTAATGTCCGGGAAGGTGCGCCCGGGTCTGCTCGCCGCCGTTTCGCTCATCGCTGCGATCATCGGAGCCGCGCTCGTGCTCGTGGTCGCCAAGGCTGCCGGCTGGCTGCACCAGCGCTCGTCGGCGACGACGGTCGTCCAGGTGCAGACCGGTTCTGGCTCGGTCACACCGGTGGTCGTCGCCAAGCCGCTGGCCGGTAACGGGTTCGCACCCGCGCAGATCTATCGCGCCCGGTCGGCCGGGGTGGTCACGATCTACAGCACCTTCGGAGCGGTCGGCTCGGCGACGGCGAGCGCGGGCCTCGGGTCCGGCTTCGTCGTCGGACGTGACGGGACGATCCTGACGAGCGCACACGTGATCACCACCGCCGGCCACGGCCAGGCGGGGCCGGTCGCGGCCGCGCGCACGATCTACGTCGTGTTCTCCGACGGCGACCGGGTCCCGGCGACCCTCGTCGGGTATGACCTGTTCGATGACGTCGGCGTCGTGCGCGTCGATCCCGGCACGCACCCCGTCTCCCCGGTGCCGCTCGGCAACTCGAGCCGTGTGGTGGTCGGTGAGCCGGTCGCCGCCATCGGCAGCCCCTTCGGGAACGCCGACTCGCTCACGGTCGGCGTCGTCTCCGCGATCCATCGCTCGATCCCCTCGATCACCACCAACTACCACCTGGTCGACGCGATCCAGACCGATGCGCCGATCAACCACGGCAACTCCGGCGGCCCGCTTTTCGACGCCCGCGGACGTGTGATCGGGATCAACGCGCAGATCCGCTCCACGGGTGACGCGTCCGGCTTCGAGGGGGTCGGGTTCGCCGTTCCGATCGACTCGGCCCGGCGGTCGCTGCAGCAGCTCGTGCGCGTCGGCAAGGTCAGCTACGCCTACGTCGGCATCACCACGGAGGACCTCACCCCCTCGATCGCGAAGAAGTTCGGTTACGGCGTGAAGCGCGGCGCCCTGATCGACTCGTTCGCCTCCGGCGGCGCCGCCGGCCGGCGCGCCGGGCTGAAGGCCGCGACCCGGCTCGTCGTCTTCGAGGGAGAGACGGTGCGCGTCGGTGGCGACGCGATCGTGGCGATCGACGGGATTCCCGTGCGCAGCGCCGAGGACGTCGTCCGCATCGTCGCCGACCGCCTCGAGCCGGGCCAGACCGCCACCTTCAGGGTCGCCCGGGGGCAGCGGCTGCTCACCGTGCCGGTCAAGCTGGACGCGCGGCCGACGCCGGCCGGCTAGGTAGGTGCTCCCGGCCGCAAAGACGGTTGTCTGTCCGGCCGGCTGCAAACCGGGGCATGGCCGCGTCCTCGGTCGCCCCGATAGTGGAACGATCGGAGCTCCCTGCGTCCTTGCCCTGCTTGGTTTTCGCTCGGCCGCCCAGGAACGTCTTGACGGCCGGAAGCACTGCCCGGCAGGACTCGTTCCCGCGCCGGCGAAGGACGGGGTGAGAAACCGACAGAATCCCCGAGGTTTGCTCTCCCCGTGCGACAGGGAAAGGTGCCGCAGGTATGCGCGCGTTCGACGACGATCGGGTCCGGACGGTTCGGCTGAGGGTTCCCGCCAAGGCGGAGTTCATCGGGCTTGG
This sequence comes from uncultured Thermoleophilia bacterium, assembly GCA_963742605.1. Lineage (GTDB taxonomy): Bacteria > Actinomycetota > Thermoleophilia > Gaiellales > Gaiellaceae > PALSA-600. The sequence goes on from CAVUNA010000014.1 coordinate 279,470, forward strand.
CCGGCTTGCCCTGAGCGGCCTCGTGCGGCTCCACGACGAGGAGCTTCCCGACGAGGTCGTCGCCGACCTCAAGCTCGCCCTCACCGAGGCCTGCACGAATGCCGTGCGGCACGCGTACGACGGGGGTGAGGGCACGGTGGAGATCACCTACGAGCTGCACCCGGATCGGCTCGTCGTCGAGGTGGCCGACGACGGCGAGGGATTCGACCTCGACCCCGCCCCTGCGGCGGCCGGGGACGACGAGCTCGTCGAGGGTGGTCTCGGGATCGCGATCATCCGCGCGCTCGCCGACGAGCTCGTGATCTCAGGGCGCGAGCAGGGAGGCTCGACCCTGCGCTTCGTCAAGCACCTGCCGGTGCCGGCGGGGCATTAGTGATGCAACCGGCAACGTTCGCCTGGCCCCTGGCCCGCGGGCACGCGGCGCGCTGCTGTGTCCTCGGTCGCGCCCATAGGTCCGCTATGGGCGCTCCCTGCGTCCTTGCATCGCTTGGTGCCTGCAACCCAGGAACCGGGCAACGTCCCCGGTCGCATCACTAACCGTTGCTCCAGCTGGTGAATGCGGGGCGCAAGTCGCTCGCGGACTACTCCACGCTGGTTTCTCGCGGCTTGATGGACGAGGTGCGCCGGCTTGCCGACCCGCTTGCGGGCAAGCGGGTCGTGCACCTGTCCGCGACGCCGTTCGGAGGCGGTGTCGCGGAGATCCTGTACACGCTCGTCCCGCTGATGGCGGATGCCGGGCTGGAGGTCGAGTGGCGGGTGATGCGGGGCGCGGACGAGTTCTTCCGGGTGACGAAGACGATTCACAACGCGCTCCAGGGCGACCCGCAGGGGCTCGGGCCCGAGGAGCTCGCGATCTTCGCCCGCTACAACGAGGACACGGCCGGGAACCTCGCCGCGGACGAGTACGACTTCGTGATCGTCCACGACCCACAGCCGGCCGCGACGATCGACTCGTATCCGCGACGGCGTGCCAAGTGGATCTGGCGCGGCCACATCGACTTCTCGACACCGAACGGGAGCGTGTTCGACGTGCTCCTCCCTTCGATCCGGGAGTACGACGCTGCAGTCTTCCACCTTCGCGAGTACGTGCCGAACAACGGTCGCCTCCAGCGTGTCGCGATCTGGCCGCCGGCGATCGATCCGCTGCAACCCAAGAACATGGCGCTGGCGGCGGAGGATGCCGCCTATATCGTCGACCAGTTCGGCATCGACGTCGAGCGGCCGCTGCTGAGCCAGGTTTCACGCTTCGATCCTTGGAAGGATCCACTCGGGGTGATCGACGCTTACCGGCTCGTCAAGCAACGGCACCCGGAGGTGCAACTCGCACTCGTCGGGTCGATGGCGCACGACGATCCGGAGGGATGGGAGTACTACCAGCGCACCGTCGCGCACGCGGACGGTGACTCGGATGTCCACATTCTCAGCAATCTGAACAACGTCGGCGCCGTCGAGATCAATGCGTTCCAGGTGCACTCCGATGTGGTCGTTCAGAAGTCGACGCGCGAAGGCTTCGGGCTGACGGTGACCGAGGCGCTCTGGAAGGGCAGGCCGACCGTCGCGGGCCGCGTCGGCGGCATCGTCGCCCAGATCGCGGACGGTGACACCGGTTGGCTCGTCGACTCGGTCGCCGACTGCGCCGATGCCTGCGGGGCGATCCTCTCCGACCCTGCCGCCGGTCGGGCCCGTGCGCTTCGCGGCAAGGAGGGAGTGCGCCGCCGCTTCCTCACGCCTCGCCTCCTGCGCGACTGGCTCGTGCTCTTCAACCTGCTCGCCGGCAACGACACCGCGGGCAGCGAGATCACGCTCGTGTGAGTCGCCGGTCGCTGATCGTCGTCTCGAATCGCGGCCCGGTCTCCTTCGGGCGCGACGACGACGGCGTCCGCGTCGCACGTCGCGGCGCCGGCGGGCTGACGACTGCACTGCGCGGGTTGCTCGTGCGCGAGAAGGTGACGTGGATCGCCAGCGCGATCTCCGAGGAGGATCGCGTGGTTGCGGCAGGGGCGAACGGGCTCGTGCCCGAGGACGCGGGCGCGCCGTGCCGGCTGCGGCTGCTCAGCCACGAGCCCGAGAGCTACGACGGCTTCTACAACGTCGTTGCGAATCCGCTGCTCTGGTTCGTCCAGCACTCGCTCTACGGCCTGGGCGAACAGCCCGTGCTCGACGAGACGTTCGCCCGGGCGTGGCGCGGTTATGCCGAGGTGAATAAGGCATTTGCCGACGCGGCCGTTGCCGAGCTGGACAACGCCCCGGATGCCGCGGTCTTCTTTCACGACTATCACCTCTACCTCGCGCCCCGCTTCGTCCGCGAGACGAGGCCCGATGCGCTGTTGGCCCACTTCGTGCACATCCCGTGGCCCCAGTCCGACGGATGGACGGTGTTGCCGGAGCCGGAGCGGCGGGCGGTGCACGACGGTCTCCTCGCCAACGATCTGGTCGGCTTCCACACCCGCCGGTGGCGGCGGAACTTCATCGCGAGCGCCGCCGACGTGCTCGCGGCCGCGTGTGATCGGGAGGGACGTGTCGTGCATCGCGGCCGCACGACGACCGTCACCAGTCGCCCGATCTCCGTCGACTGCGACGAGTTCGACGCGCTCGCGGCGAGCCCCGAGGTGCTCGATGCAGGTGCACGCATCGACCGTGCTCGGCGCGAGCGGCTCGTGCTGCGCGTCGATCGCACCGATCCGTCGAAGAACGTCGTCCGCGGATTCACCGCCTTCGGGTTGCTGCTCGATCGGCATCCGGAATGGCGAGGCCCTGTGTCGATGCTCGCACTGCTCGATCCGTCGCGGCTCGACGTTCCGGAGTACGAGGCCTACCGACTCGCGATCGAGCGCGAAGCGGCGGCGGTGAATGCGCGTCATGCGTCTCCGGGCTACCAGCCGGTCGAGCTCCACATCGCCGACGACTTTCCGCTCACGATCGCGGGCTACAAGCAGTACGACGTGCTGCTCGTGAACGCGGTCTTCGACGGGCTCAATCTCGTCGCCAAGGAGGGCCCGCTCGTGAACGAGCGGGCGGGAGTGCTGGTGCTGTCCGAGAACGTGGGCGCGCACGAGGAGCTCGGCGAGTGGGCCCTGACCGTGAATCCGTTCGACGTGCTGGGGCAGGCCGAGGCGCTCCACGCGGCGCTCTCGATGGATCGGTCGGAGCGGGCGCGGCGTGCCGCCGCACTCTCGGCTCAGGTCCGCGCCAACGACGTGGGGCACTGGATCGACGGGCTGCTCGACGACCTGGCGCGCGTGTCGGCGTAACCTGTCAGCGGTGAGCGAGCTCTCGCACGTCGACGACGCCGGCGCCGTCCGCATGGTCGACGTCGGCGGCAAGCCCGAGGTCGAGCGGCGGGCGGTCGCGCGTGCGTTCGTCGCGACGACCGCCGCCGAGCAGCTGCGCAGTCTCCCCAAGGGCGACGCGCTGGTCACTGCCCAGCTCGCAGGGATCATGGCCGCCAAGCGGACGGCCGAGCTGATTCCGCTGTGTCATCCGCTGCCGCTCTCGCATGTGGACGTGGCCGTGCAGGTCGTGGACGGCGGCGTCGAGATTCGAGCCGAGGTCGCGACCACGGCGCGGACCGGCGTCGAGATGGAGGCGCTCACCGCCGCAGCGATCGCCGCGCTCACGGTCTACGACATGGCGAAGGCAGTCGACAAGACGATGTCGTTCTCCGTCGAGCTCGTCGAGAAGGTGAAGGGGTGAACGCGGCGGTGCTGACAGTGTCCGATCGCGTGTCGCGCGGAGACGCTGCGGATACGAGCGGTGACGAGCTCGAACGCAGCCTGCGCGCCGACGGCTACGACGTCGATCGGCGCGTCGTTCCCGACGAGCCGGCGGAGATCGCAGCCGCGATCGCCGAGCTCGCGGCGAACGCGAGCATCGTGCTGACGACGGGCGGTACCGGTGTCGCCCCGCGCGACGTGACGCCGGAGGCGACGCGAACGGTCCTCGAACGGGAGGTCCCGGGCATCGCCGAGGCTCTTCGTGCCGATGCGGTCACGAAGACGCCGCACGGGCTGCTCTCACGCGGGACGGCCGGCCTGGTGGGGAGGACGCTGATCGTCAATCTGCCGGGCTCGCCCGGAGGCTGCCGGGACGGCTACGCACTCCTGCGCCCCGCGCTGCCGCACGCTCTGGCGCTGGTCGCCGGCGAGCAGACCGAGCACCGCCAGACCTAGATGCGCGCAGCGCGTCTCTACTACCGGCTGGTCAAGTTCGAGCACACCATCTTCGCGCTCCCGTTCGCGTATGTCGGGGCGTTTCTCGCCGCCGGCGGCATCCCGTCGGGACACGCTCTGTTCTGGATCACGATTGCGATGGTCGGCGCCCGCTCACTGGCGATGGCGCTCAACCGTCTGATCGATGCGCGCATCGATGCCGCGAATCCACGTACCGCCGGCCGGGAGCTCCCGAGCGGCGCGCTCTCCGTGGTCGCCGTGGTCGCGTTCTGCGTCGCTGCGCTCGTCGTCTACGTGGTCGCGGTCTGGCAGCTGAACCCGTTCGTACGGCCGCTCGCGCCGATTCCGGTCGCGATGTTCGTCATCTACCCCTACCTCAAGCGCTTCACGTGGCTCTGCCATCTCTGGCTCGGGGCCGTCGACGGGCTCGCACCGGTCGGCGCCTGGGCAGCGGTGCGCGGAGATCTCGCGTGGGAGGCCTGGGCGCTCGGCGGCGCGGTCGCCGCCTGGGTGGCCGGCTTCGACCTCTTCTACGCGCTGTTCGACGTCGACGTCGACCAGGAGCAGGGTCTGCACTCGTGGGTGACGCGGTTCGGAGAGTCGGGCGCGTTTCTCGGTGCGCGTGCACTGCACCTGCTCACCGTCGTCCTCCTCATCGCGGTCGGCGTGGGCCTGCACGTCGGCGTCCTCTACTGGATCGGCGTCGCCTTCGTCGGCGCGCTGCTCGCCTACGAGCACTCGCTCGTCCGTCCGGGCGACCTTCGCCGGCTCGACACCGCGTTCTTCACGATGAACGGGGTCATCTCGATCGCCTTCTTCGTCTTCGTGCTCGCCGACGCGCTGTGATCGTCGGCCTGCTGCACCCGGGCGCCATGGGCGCTGCGCTCGGCGACGCATTGCAGACGGTCGGCCACGAGGTGCTCTGGGCGTCCGAGAACCGGAGCGCAGCGACACGAGGTCGAGCTGCAGGCTTCAGGGACGCCGGGACGATCGCCGCACTCGTCGACGAGAGCGAGCTTCTGCTTGCGGTCTGCCCTCCCCACGCTGCACTTGACGTCGCAACCGCCACCGAAGGGTTCGACGGCCTGTACGTCGACGCGAACGCGATCTCTCCGGCGACCGCGCGCGAAGTCGCCGAGCTGCACGCCCGATTCGTCGACGGCGGCATCGTCGGGTCTCCGCCGCACCGACCTGGAACCACGAGGCTCTATCTCTCCGGCGACGAGGCGGCGACGGTGGCGGGGCTCTTCGACGGCAGCGTCGTCGGCACGCGGATCGTGGGCGACGCGTCGGCGCTGAAGATGACGTATGCAGCGTGGTCGAAGGGCACCGCGGCACTGCTCCTCGCGATTCGCGATGTCGCGCGCGCGACCGGCGTCTGGGACGATCTGCAGGCCGAGTGGCGTGAGTCGGCGCCGGAGCTCCCGGCCCGCCTGGAGGCGGCGGAGCGGTCGGCTGCGGCGAAGGGCTGGCGCTGGATCGCCGAGATGGAGGAGATCGCCGACACGTTTGCCGCGGCCGGTTCACCCGACGGGTTTCACCGAGCTGCGGCGGAGGTCTACCGCGCGTGATCCGCGGCCGCGGGCTCGCGAAGCGCTTCGGCGACCGGCGGGTCTTCGCCGGCATCGATGTCGACCTCGCCGACGACGGCTTCCTGCTCGTCACCGGGCCGAACGGCTCGGGTAAGACGACGCTGCTTCGCATGCTCGCCGGGCTCGCGGCGCCGACCGCCGGCGAGCTCGAGCTTCCGGCGCGCTCGGCGATCGGCTACCTGGCGCACGAGCCGCTCGTCTACCGCGAGCTCACGCCGCTCGAGAACCTGAACCTGTTCGCGCGTCTTTATCGCATCCCGGAGCGCGGCGAGCGGGTCGGCATGCTGCTCGAGCGGTTCGGTCTCTGGGACGTTCGCCACGAACGCGTCGCGTCGTTCTCGCGCGGCATGCAGCAGCGGCTCGGGCTCTGCCGCGTCCAGCTGCACTCGCCATCGCTGCTCCTGCTCGACGAGCCGTTCAACGCGCTCGACGACGACGGTGCAGCCCAGCTGGACGCGCTGCTCCGGGAGCGGAACCGCGCCGTCGTCGTCGCGACACACGATCCATCGCGCGTCGAGCAGCTCGCAACCACGCGACTCGCGTTCGCATGACGTATCTACGAGATGTCGGTGCGCTCGCGCGCAAGGATCTGCTGCTCGAGCTGCGGGCGAAGGAGACGTTGCCGGCGATGCTGCTGTTCGTCGTCGCCGTGCTGACGATCTTCCACTTCGCGCTGCCTCACGGCAGCAGCGACGCAGCCTCGCTCGGCCTGCTCTGGTCGGCGCTCGTGTTGACGGCGCTGCTCGGCCTGACGCGGGCCTTCGTCGCCGAGCGCGAACAGGGGATGTTCGACGCACTCGTGCTCGCACCGTGCGACCGCAGCGCGATCTGGCTCGCCAAGGCGCTCTCGGTGCTCGCGTTCCTGGTGTGCGCCGAGCTCGTCGCGCTGCCGGCGTTCGCCGTGTTCTTCTCGGGCATCGACGGGCGGACGATCGCGGCTGTCGCACTGGCCGACCTCGGCATCTGCGCCGTCGGCACGCTCTTCGGAGCGATGGCGGTCGCCGGACGTGCCCGCGAGCTCCTGCTGCCGCTGCTCTTCCTGCCTGCGGCCGTCCCGATCGTGGTCGGCGGGGTCGGCGGGTTCCTGTGGTTCCTGGCGCTGTACGACGCGCTCTTCGCAGTGTTCGCCTGGGCCACCTTCGAGTACGTCGTCGCCGAGGTCTGACGGTTCCGGCCCGCCGTCTGTTCCGGTCTACGATTGCCCGTGTGAGCGCCCTGACCTCACGCCTGCCGGTGGTGGCGGGCGCATGCGCGGTCCTGTTCACCGTCGCCCTCGCGCTCGCGTTCTTCTACGCGCCGACCGACGCGAACCAGGGGCTGTCGCAGCGCATCTTCTACTTTCACGTTCCGCTCGCCCTGACCGCCTACGCGTGCTTCGGCTGGGGGGCCTGGAAGGCGCTTCGGCATCTCTGGAAGCGGGATCCGGATGCCGACCTCGAGAGCTATGTCGCCATTCACCAGGGCGTGATCTTCGGCGCGCTGACGCTGATCACGGGGTCGATCTGGGCGAAGATCTCGTGGGGCGTGTGGTGGTCGTGGGGCGAGGACCAGCTCGTCCTCTTCCTCGTCCTCTTCCTCTTCTACTGCGCATACTTCATGCTTCGCTACTCCATCGAGCCGGGGCTCCAGCGCGCGAACATGTGCGCCGTGTATGCGCTGTTCGGCGTCGTGCTGATTCCCGTCTCGTTCCTCGCCATCCGTCTCTCGAAGGGCTTCATCCATCCGGTCGTGTTCACCGCGCACGGCTACCAGATGACGAACTCGCAGTTCCTCACCTTCTGTGCCTGCCTGGCGGCGATGCTCAGCCTCTTCGTCACGTTCTACTCGATCGAGCTGGCCGGCAAGCGGCTCGACGCATCGCTGCGCGAGCTGCGGGAGTTGCTTGCATGAGCCGTGGGCTGGACGGAGGCTCACTGGGAGCGGAGGTGCCGGCTTGGCCGGCGCCGGAGCGGGGATCATGACACCATCTGAGAAGTACACGGCCGCTGCCTATCTGGTCGTGTTCGTCGCCGTGCTCGCGTACGTGGTGATCATCGGGTCGAAGCTGCAACGTCTGCAGCGCGAGGTGGCGCAGCTCGTCGAGCTCGCCAAGGAGAGACAAGATGGCTGAGGTGCTGTTCTGGCCGGTGCTGATCGGGTACGGGGAAGCGGCCTTCGCGTACGCGTCGGCGCGGACGTCGCGCCTCGCGACGTGGGGGGTGCGCCTGGGCTGGCTCGCCCAGACCGCGTTGCTCGCGGTCCAGGCAGCGCGCTCCGACGGCTTCCCCTGGTCGACCTCGGCCGGCTCCCTGAACCTGTTCGTGTGGCTCGTCGTGACCACCTACCTGATCTGGGGCTGTCGCCCGCGGTTCCGCCTGCTCGGCCTGGCGGTGATGCCGCCCGTCGCGCTGCTCTTCCTCGTCGCGAGGCTGGGCGGTGGGACGACGAGTGCCGGCGGCTCGCAGTACCCGAATCTCTTCCTCGTCCTCCACGTGGGTTTCGTGCTCGCCGCCTTTGCGGGGTTCACACTCGCCGCCGGGCTGGCCGGCCTGTACCTGTGGGAGGAGCGCAGGCTGAAGCGTCGCTCGCCGGACATCCTGCGTCTGCGCATCCCGCCGCTGCACGCACTCGAGCGGCTCACGCAACGGGTGATCGTCGTGTCGCTGCCCCTGCTGACCTTCGGCCTGGCGGCCGGCATCCTGCGACTCCGCGAGAAGGGCGACTCGACCGATCCGCTCGAGTGGCTGACGATCGCGACGTGGCTCCTCTACGGCGGCTTCTGCGTCGCCCGGCCGTCGGGCCGGCGTGCCGCCTACCTGGCACTCGGAGGCTTCGTGCTCGTCGTCGTGTCCCGCCTGGCGCTCGCCGGAGGGCACTTCGCATGAGCGTCCCAGAACTGACGCTGGTCGGGCTCTCGCACCATGTCGCGCCGGTCGAGCTTCGCGAGCGAGTCGTGCTCGACCTCCCCGAGGCGGCCGCCTTCGCGCGCTCGCTGGCGCCTGCCGTCTGCCTCTCGACGTGCAATCGCACGGAGCTCTATCTCGCCGGCGACCGGGAGGATCGGGCGGTGGCGGCCCTCGCCGACCTCGCCGGCGAACCGCTCGAGGGCGTGCTGTACCGCCTGCACGACGAGGAGGCGGCGCTCCATCTGTTTCGCGTTGCCGCCGGGCTCGATTCGCTCGTGCCGGGCGAAGGGGAGATTCTGGGTCAGGTGCGCAGTGCGTTCGAGGCGGTCGAGCCGGATCGGCTGCTCGACCGCGTCTTCCGCCAGGCACTGGCTCTCGGGAAGCGCGTCCGCAGCGAGACGGCGATCGGTGAGAGCCCGGCCTCGGTGTCGTCCGCCGCGGCGGCCCTCGCCGCCCAGGTCTTCGGCGAGCTCGAGGGCCGGCGCGTGTTGCTGATCGGCGCCGGCCGGATCGGTGAGCTCGCGGCCTCCAACCTCGCCTCGCGTGGCGCGTCGATCGCCTACGTTGCGAACCGCTCGCCCGACGCCGCGCAGGGGCTCGCCGACCGGTTCGGCGGCGTGGGTGTGCCGTTCGACTCGCTCGCCGCTGCGCTTGCGGATGTCGACGTGGTCGTCTCATCGACGGGAGCTCCCGGATTCGTCTTGCGCGCCGACGACGTGCCGGCCCGCAGGCATCACCCGCTCTTCTTCATCGACATCGCCGTTCCGCGCGATCTCGATCCGGCCCTCGCGAAGCTCGACGGCTGCTTTCTCTACGACATCGACGACCTCGAAGCCGTGGTCGCGGAGACGCTCGCCGGTCGCCGCGTCGAGGCGGAGCGGGGTGAGGCGCTCGCCGCCGAGGAGGTCGAGCGGTTCCGTTTCTGGCGCGCCTCGCTCGACGTCGTTCCGGCGATCGCGTCGTTGCGCGCCCTCGCCGAGGAGATCAGGGCGGCCGAGCTGGCGAAGCTCGCCGGCCGCGTGACCGACGACGAGCGTGCGAAGCTCGAGTCCGTCACGGCGCAGATCCTGAACAAGTTCCTGCATCTGCCGACGGTGCGGATGAAGGAGGCGGCGGTGAGCGCCGACGGAGCCGCCTACGCCGATGCGGTTCGCCATCTCTTCGGCTTGGAGGACACCGAGCGGTGAACGACGACGAGCCTCGGCGGATCGAACGGCCGCTGCCCGTCGTTGCACCGTCGGCGTTCCTGCGCGTGCGACGGGGCCCGCTCTCGTGCGGCCGCAGCACCCGGAGCCCGAGGTCGATCTGTGCTCGTCCGCGTCGGGTCTCGCGGCTCTAGGCTCGCGCTCACGCAGGCCGAACTGGCTGCGGGGCTGCTGCGCCGGCCGGGCGTCGAGATCGCGTTCGTGCCGATCACGACGGCCGGCGACCGCGACCGCTCGAAGCCGTTCGGCGAGATCGGTACCCGTGGCGTGTTCGTGAAGGAGCTGGAGGAAGCGCTGCTCGCCGGGCGCATCGACGTCGCCGTCCACTCGGCGAAGGACATGACGGCGGCGGATCAGGAAGGCCTGGTCGTCGGCGCGTATCCCGAGCGCGACGACCCGCGCGACGCGCTGATCGGAGCAGACGTCGTGTCGCCGGGCATGCGGATCGGCACCGCGTCGGCCCGTCGCCGGGCGCAGCTGCTCGCGGCCGACCGGTCACTCTCGGTCGAGCCGCTGCGCGGAAACGTCGACACGCGGTTGCGCAAGCTGCGCGAACGAGGGCTCGACGCGATCGTCCTGGCCGCGTGCGGCCTGGACCGTCTCGGGCTGGCGGCCGAGATCGGGGCGCGGCTGCAGCCTGCCCAGATGCTGCCGGAGGCGGGGCAAGGAGCGCTCGCGTTGCAGGTGCGTGCGGGCGAGACCGAGCTCGTCGCCGCCGCCGACCACGCGGAGACGCGTCGGCGAGTCGAGGCGGAGCGGGCCTGCGTCGCCGAGATCGGCGCCGGTTGCCTCGCACCCGTCGCGGCACATCACGACGGGACGACGTTGCACGCGCTCGTGGCCGGCGAGGACGGCGAGTGGCTGCTGCGACGCTCGGGCGACGACCCGATTGCCGTCGCCCGCGAGCTCCAGGCGTTTGCAGCCGCGCAATGAAGGTGATCGTGACGCGGCCGCGCGGGCAGGCTGAGCCGCTCGTCGCACGGCTCCGGTCGCTTCCGGTCGAGGTCGCCGAATGCCCACTGATCGAGATCGAGCCGCTGTCCGACGAGCCCGTCGATGCGGCGGGCTACGACTGGGTGATCGTGACCAGTCCGAACGGCGCGGCCGAGCTGGCCCGCCGCGGACGGAACCTCCCGCGTCTCGCGGCCGTCGGTCCCGCGACCGCCGAAGCGCTGCAGGCATGCGGCCTCGAGGCGGCGTTCGTGCCGCGCGCGGCGTCACAGGACGATCTGCTCGCGGAGCTGCCGCGCCCGGCCGGACGCGTGCTCTTCGTCGCTGCGGAAGGTGCCCGGCGCGGCCCGGTCGAGCAGCTGGGAGCCGATTTCGTGCCGCTCTACCGCACCCGGCTGCTCCGCCCCGTCCTGCCGGCCGCCGACGTCGTCGTGCTGGCGTCGGGCTCGGCGGCGCAGGCCTACGCGCAGGCGGGCGGGAGCGCCCCCGCCGTGACGATCGGGCCCGAGACATCCAGGGTCGCCCGGGCTGCGGGTCTCGAGGTCGTGCGGGAGGCGGCGACGCACGACGTCGAAGGTCTCGTCGCCGCCGTGCGCGATCTGATGGAGTTCCGCGGGGGCGCCAGTTGACCGAGACCATCACCTTCCTCACCGACTTCGGCCTGCAGGACGATTTCGTGGGCACCTGCCACGGGGTGATCGCGATGATCGCGCCCGACGCGCGCGTGATCGACCTCACCCACGGCATCGACCCCCAGGCGGTGCTCCAGGGCGCGCTGGTGTTGAGGAATGCGATCCAGTTCGCTCCCGTCGGCGTCCACCTCGCAGTCGTCGACCCGGACGTCGGCGGGAACCGGCGCGCGGTCGCGATCGCGACTCGTGACGGGCGCCTGTTCGTCGGCCCGGACAACGGCCTGCTTCTGCTTGCGGCCGACGAGCTCGGGATCGCTGCGGTGCACGAGCTCACCGATCCCCGCTACCGGCTCCCCGAGGTCTCGCGAACGTTCCATGCGCGCGACATCTTCGCGCCGGCCGCTGCGCATCTCGCCGTCGGCGTGCCGGTTGCAGAGCTCGGGGCTCGGCTCGACCCCGCGACCCTGATCCGCCTCGAGCTGCCGCAGACCGAGGTCGGCCGCGCGCAGGTTCGTGCGGCCGTGCTGATCGTCGACCGGTTCGGCAATGTCGCCACGAACATCCAGCGGGACGAGATCGATGCGCTCGGTTGTGACGACGGCGATCGGGTCGAGGTGCGGCTCCAGCTCGACCGGTACTTCGCGGTCCTCGCCGGCACGTTCGCCGATGCCCCGGCCGGCGAGCTGATCCTCTACGAGGACTCCTACGGCCTGATGACGCTCGCGATCAGCCAGGGGAACGCGGCGCGCCTGACCGGCGTTCGCCCGGGAGACGAGTTGCGGGTCGCCCGGACATGATCGACCTTCGCATTCGCCAGCGCTTCGCCAGGCTCGTCACGGATCTCGTGACGGCGCGGCCGGCGTTGTGGCGCGTTCTGCGTCGGCCGTTCGTCTGGACGTTCGACTCGATCGCGTCGGACTGGGAGGAGAAGCGCGTCTCCCCGCAGCACCTGGCGCCACTCGAAGCGGCGCTCGCCGGCGTGCCGGTCGAGCCGTCGAACGCACTCGACGTCGGCACCGGGACCGGGGCGGGAGCCCGGGCGATCGTGCGCCGATTCGGCAATGCGTCCGTGACCGGCGTCGACGCTTCGGCCCCGATGGTCGATCAGGCGCGTGCACGCGCCTCGAGTGATCGCGAGCGCTACGAGATCGCGGACGCCTCCGCCCTCCCCTTTCCCGACGGGGCGTTCGACCTCGTCACGCAGCTGAACATGATCCCGTTCTTCGACGAGCTGGCGCGCGTGACCGCGTCGGGTGGTCATCTGGCGGTTGCCTTCTCACGGGGCGCCGAGACGCCGATCTGGGTGCCGCTGGAACGCGTGCAGACGGAGCTCGAGCGACGAGGGTTTTCGCACGTAGCGAACTTCTCGGCCGGTGCCGGAGTGGCCCTGCTTGCCCAGCGTGCAGACACGTCCTAAGGTGCGGCGACAGGGACGTTCGCGACGCGGTAGCACCGGTCCGGACGTCTCTTTTTGTGCGCTCGTCCTTGCACTTGCACTGCTGGCGCTGGGCGGCGCATCGCGGGGTGCGGCGCAGGGCGACGGCGGCTGTCCTGCACCCCGGGCGACGCCCGCCTATGCGCACGCCGTGCGGGCGGCGCTGTCCGCGCATCGTGACGTGTGGGGCCGCCGGCTGCTCCTGGCCCCCGGCGGTCCTTCCTACGACCGCGCGAAGGCGTTCCTCGCGCCGCTGCTCTACGCGGTCGGTCCGCGCGGCGCGAAACTGACGGACTCCGGCGTCTACTACCTGCCGTTCGCCTATCCGTTCAACGTCAACGGCGGCCGCACCTTCGCCCTGCACGTCGCCGACGGGAGCGAGATCATCAGGGGGCGCGCCGGCGGCCCGAGCGTCACGATCGATGTGGGCTCTCGGGGCCGCGAGCGCTACGGCTCGTGTCTCGAGCGGCTCGGCGCGGCCAAGCTGGCCGACGGCTTCCTGCCGATCCTCGACACCTCCTACACCGATGCGTCGGGCGTCAAGTACGACCAGGAGTCGTTCGTCGGCCGCGCGTACGGGACCATCTCCCTGAGCTTCGTGTACCTGCACGTCGACGCGACGGCGGCGACCTCCGACGCCGACGTTCGGTTCGTCGTGTCGCCGGGCAAGCTCACGAGGGAGGGCGATCAACTCCTCGACCACGGCTCGACGAGGTTCGCGTGGAGCGGCGATGCGGCGGTCGATGGCTCGGCGGTGAGCTTCGACGTTCCGGCCGGAACGGAGGGCGACATCTACGTGGCCGTGCCGAGCGGCGCGAACGACGGTCGTGCGCTCCAGATCGACCAGGACGCCTATGACGCGGCGCGAACCGACGTCACCAACGTCTGGGAGTCGAGGCTCGCCGAAGGCACCGTGTTCGATGTCCCCGACACCCGTGTGCTCGACGCCGAGCGAGCGCTCCTCGTCCAGCAGCTGCTGCTGGTGTGGCGGTACAGCGCCGGCAATTCGTACGAGGAGCTGTCGTTCGCCGAAGCAGCCGACGTCGCGCGGGTGATGGCAGCCTACGGGCGTCCGGACGTCGCCGAGACGATCCTGCGCTTCGCGCTCCGCCGGCTCCCGCAGCGTTTCACGACCTGGCGCGCCGGCGAGCTGCTCGTCGCCCACGCCGATCTCTACCGGCTTGCGCGGGACCGGGCGTTCCTCGCTGCCGAGACGCCGCATCTGGCGCGACTCGTGCAGGCGATCGCCGGCCAGCTCGCCGTGAGCCCGAACGGCCTCCTCGCCCGTGAGCCGTTCTCCTCCGACGTCGCGCGCGAGGTGTACGCCCTGCACGGCCAGGCCGTCGTCTGGCAAGGCCTGACCTCGCTCGGCCGCGTGTGGTCGGTCACGGGGCACCCCGAGCTCGCGGCGCTCTGCCGGAAGCTGGCGGCGCGGCTTCGCTCAGGCCTCGACGACGCCGTGGCTCTCTCGGAGCGTCGGGCCGCAGGCGGCTCGGTCTTCGTGCCGGCAGCGTTGCTCGCCGGCGAGCGGCCCTACCCGAACCTCTCCTTCTCGCGCGCGGGCACGTACTGGAACCTGGTGATGCCGTACGCGATGGCATCGGGGCTCTTCCCGCCGCACGGGCCTGTCGGCGAAGGGGTGCTGCGCTATCTGCTCGGCCACGGCGGCCGCCTGCTCGGACTGGTGCGGGCGGGTGCGACGAAGCTGTACGGGGACTATCCGCCGGCTCCGACCTCGGGCATCGACCAGGTCTACGGCGTCAACGTCGACCGGTTCCTGGCCGACGCCGACCAGCCGGACCAGCTCGTCCTGTCGCTCTACGGCATGCTCGGCGCCGCCATGACCCCCGACACCTTCGTCTCGGGCGAGAGTGCGAGCGTGACGCCGATGCACGGCCTGCTCGATCGCACGATGTACCAGCCGCCGAACAGCGGCGCGAACGCCGCGTTTCTCGAGAACCTGTGCCTGCTCTTGGTCCACGAGACGCGAGGGCGGGACGGGGCGCCGCTCGGCCTCGAGCTTGCGTACGCCACACCGCGGCCGTGGCTCGCCGACGGCCGCACGATCAGCGTCGAGCAGGCCCCGACGAGCTTCGGGCCCGTGTCGTACTCGCTGGCGCGCGTCGGTTCCACGCTGCAGGGCAGCATCGAACCACCCTCGCGGCCGTCGCCGGCGTCGCTCGAGTTGCGGCTTCGCCTGCCCGCCGGCGAGCATCTGGGCGCGGTCCGGATCAACGGCCGGTCGGCGGCGGTCGACCGCCGGACCGACACGATCGACCTCTCCGGGCGAACAGGCCAGCTCGATCTGGAGGCCGTCGTTCGGTGAGCTACGCTGCAGTCCCTCCGGGCGAGGTAGCTCAGTTGGTAGAGCACACGGCTGAAAACCGTGGTGTCGCCGGTTCAAGTCCGGCCCTCGCCACTAGGGGTCTGTCCGGAAGGTGGGCGCGGTGGATGACACGCGGCACGCGTTGTGAGGCAAGGACGCAGGGAGTCGCGATATGAGGCATATCGGGGCGACCGAGGACGCAGCATCACGGCGCGTGATACGTGTCAGGCGCCCCGCTCGACTTTTCGGGCAGGCCCCTGAATGATGGCTGCCGACGCCGCCGCGCGGTCGCGGATCGCCGACGTCGGCCTCGCACCCGACGGTGAACGGCTGATCGGCTGGGCTGCGCAGCACATGCCCGTGCTCGCCCGGTTGGGGCAGAACGAGCTCGCGGACGGCGCGCTCCGCGGTCGCCGCGTCGCGGTGGTCGTCCATCTCGAGGCGAAGACCGCGTGCCTCGTGCTCGCGCTCGCGGCTGCCGGCGCCGATGTCGTCGCCGCAGGCTCGAACGCCCTCTCCACGCAGGACGCCGTGTGCGCGGCTCTGGTCGCGCGCGGCATCGAGGTGCACGCGCGGCACGGGTCGTCCTCGGAGGAGTTCACCGCCGATCTGCTGGCCGTGGCCGAGACGGAGCCGGAGCTCGTGATCGACGACGGGCTCGAGCTCACCCGCCGGGCCGAGGAGCACCTCCCGGACATCTTTGCGCGGTTTGCGGGCGTCAGCGAGGAGACGACCACCGGCGTCGCCCGTCTCCGCGCGCTCGAGGCGGCGGGGCGCCTCCCGTTTCCGGCGGTTGCGGCGAACGACGCGCGTTGCAAGCACCTGTTCGACAATCCGTACGGGACCGGCCAGACGACGTTGACCGCGCTGCTCGCGCTCACGAACGTCCTCGCGGCGGGTCGCCAGTTCTGTGTGATCGGCTACGGCTACGTGGGTCAGGGGCTGGCCCGCGCGGCCGACGGGCTGGGCGGTCGCGTCACCGTCGTCGAGGTCGACCCGGTGCGGGCGCTCGTCGCCCACATGGACGGCTATCGCGTCGCCGCGTTGCGCGAGGCGCTTCCCCACGCCGACGTCGTCTTGACTGCGACCGGGCTCGTCGAGGCGCTCGGGGCGGACGATCTGCCGCTGCTCAAGGACGGCGTCCTGCTCGCGAACGCCGGCCACTCCGACCGCGAGATCGACGTGGCCGCGATCGCCGCGGCGGCCGGCGACACGGCGACGCCGCGGCCCGGCGTCGTGACCTATCTGCTCGGTCGCCGTAAGGTGCACGTGCTCGTGGACGGCGCGCTCGTCAACATCGCGGGTCTCGACGGCAACCCGATCGAGATCATGGACCTGTCGTTCTCGGTGCAGGCGCTCTCCGTGCGAGAGCTCGCGGCGGGTCGTCTCCCGGTCGGCGTGAACCGGTTCCCGGACGCGCTCGACACCCTGATCGCGAGGACCAAGCTCGAGACGCTCGGCATCTCGCTCGACGAGCCGAGCGCCGCGCAGCGCCGGGCCCTCGGCGAGTGGCGGGTATGAGCCGTAGGCTTGACGGAGGCTCTCAAGGAGCGGAGGCGCCGGCTTGGCCGGCGCTGGAGCGGGGATTGAGCCGTAGGCTTGACGGAGGCTCTCAAGGAGCGGAGGCGCCGGCTTGGCCGGCGCCGGAGCGGGTATGAGCGAAGGGAGTCGTCCCGTTGCCGTCATCGGCGCCGGCCTCGATCTCGGCGCCGGCCGTCGCGGCGTCGACATGGGCCCGTCCGCGATCCGCTACGCCGGCCTCTCGGCGCGGCTCGCGGAGATCGGTCGCGAGGTCTACGACTCCGGCGACATCCACTCGCCGGTTCCCGAGGCGACCGAGGCCGGTGAGGGCAATGCGCATTACCTGAGGCCGATCCTGGCGGCGTGCGGCCTCGTCGCCGACCTGGTGGCGGACGCGGTGAGTCGCGGTCGCATCCCCGTGACGCTCGGCGGCGACCACTCGATCGCGATGGGCACGCTCGGCGGCATGGCCGCGACGCGCGGCCCGGGCGGTGTGCTCTGGATCGACGCCCACGGGGACCTCAACCGGCCGCACACGTCGCCGACCGGCAACGTCCACGGCATGCCGCTGGCCGCGGCGCTCGGTGTCGCCGGGGAGGCGTTCGCCGACGTTGCGTATCCGACACCGTCGGTCACGAAGGCGGCGCTGCTCGGGATCCGCTCGCTCGATCCGGGCGAGCGCGCGTTGATCCGCGAGCTCGGCTTGCGCGTGTACACGATGAAGGAGCTGGACGAGCGAGGTGTCCAGGTATGTACGGCCGAGGCGCTCTCGCACCTGCGTGGCTCGTCGTTCGTCCACGTCAGCCTCGATCTCGACGCGGTCGATCCGATGTTCGCGCCGGGTGTCGGAACCCCGGTCCGGGGCGGTCTCTCCTACCGCGAGGCGCACCTTGCGCTCGAGTTGGTGTCCGAGTCGGGCCTCGCCGACTCGTTCGACGTCGTCGAGCTGAACCCGATCCTCGATCGCGAGAACGAGACCGGCGCGCTCGCGGTCGAGCTCGTGGCGAGCGCACTCGGCGCACGCATCCTCTAATCGGTGCTGCGGGCGACCCTGGGGCAGTGGTACCGCCCCAGCGCCAGGAGCAGCTCGTGCAAGTGCTCTCGTTCGGTCTGCTCGAGCGGCGACAGGAACTCCGCCTCGATGCGACCGGCGAGCTCGCGCAGCCGGTCGAGCTCCGTCTTGCCCTCGGGTGTCAGCTCGACGACGTGCCGGCGGCGGTCGTTGGGATCGCGGCGACGGACGACGAGGCCGCGCGACTCCAGTTCGTCCAGGAGCCCGACGAGCTGACCGCGGTCGTAGCCGAGGGCGTCGGCGATCGCGCCCTGCGTCTCGCGGGGACTCTCGTCGAGCGTCAGCAGGATCGCGTGGTGGTAGGGGTGAAGGCCGGTCACCTCGTAGGCCTCGAGCGAGCGGTCCTTGGCGATGAATCCCAGCCGCTTGAGCAGGAAGAGCGACGACGCGGTCAGCTCTGTCGGCAGCGTGGCCAGTCCGACGACGGCCGGTTCAGCGTCGGTCGATGTCATCGGGAATAGGGTAGCGCCGCCAACCGTTGTGGACGTGCAACGTTGTAGTAACCAACGGTTAAGGAGATCAAGTAGTGGATATCGCCGCCACGTCGAACCGCCGCCTCTGGAGCGCGCTCGCGCTGATCGTCACCGCCCAGTTCATGGTGATCCTGGATATCGCGATCGTGAACGTCGCGCTGCCCTCGATCAAGTCCGACCTGCACTTTTCGACGACGAGCCTCCAGTGGGTGATCTCGGCGTACGCCATCCTCTTCGGGGGCGTGCTGCTCCTCGGCGGCCGACTGGCGGACCTGCTCGGCCGCCGGCGCATGTTCATCGTCGGGCTGCTGGTGTTCGCGGCGAGCTCGCTGCTCTGCGGCCTCGCCTGGTCGGCTCCCTCGCTGATCGCCTTCCGCGGCATCCAGGGCCTCGGCGGCGCCCTGATGGCTCCGGCGGCACTGTCGCTCCTGGTCACGACGTTTGCGGAGGGGCGTGAACGGAACCTCGCGCTCGGCATCTACGGCGCGGCATCCGGGAGCGGCGCGGCTGCCGGGGTGCTGCTGGGCGGCGTGATCACCTCGTACGTCGGCTGGTCCTGGATCTTCTTCATCAACGTCCCGGTGGGCATTGCGGCTGCGCTGCTCGCGCCGGTTCTGCTGCGCGAGAGCCGCGCCGACCTCGGTCACCGGCACTTCGACTTCGCGGGTGCCTTCACGATCACCTCCGGGCTGATGCTGCTCGTCTATGCGCTCACGCGGGCGACCACCGACGGTTGGGGCGCCACTTCGACCCTCGGGCTGATCGCCGCTGCGCTGGCGCTCGTCGCTGCCTTCGTCGTCATCGAGCTGCGTGCATCCTCGCCGCTGCTGCCGCTTCGTATCTTCCGGTCGCACACGATCACCGGAGCGAACGTGACAATGGCGATCGTCGGCGCCGTCGCATTCTCCGAGTTCTTCCTGCTCACGCTGTACCTGCAGGACGTCCTGCACTACTCGGCCGTGCAGAGTGGGGTGGCGTTCGTCGCGTTCGCCGGCACGGTTGTGGTGACGTCGAACATCGCGCAGTACGTCGTCGGTCGGGTCGGTGTGCGCACGACCCTTGCCGGTGGACTGGCGCTGTTCGCCCTTTCGGCCCTGCTGCTGACGCAGCTGCCCGTGCACGGCCACTACTTCTGGAACATCTTCCCCGCGTTCGTGCTCGGCGGCGCCGGGATGGGCTTCTCGTTCGTACCGGTCACGATTGCGAGCCTGATGGGTGTCGAGCGCGCGGACGCCGGTGTCGCATCCGGCCTGATCAACACGAGCCGGCAGATCGGCGGAGCGATCGGGTTGGCGGCGATCAGTGCGATCGCCGCGACGCAGGCGCGCAGTTACGTGCACGTGCATCCCGGGGTCTCGGCGACGAGCGGCGCGGCACTCGACCACGGCCTGCA
This sequence comes from uncultured Thermoleophilia bacterium, assembly GCA_963742605.1. Lineage (GTDB taxonomy): Bacteria > Actinomycetota > Thermoleophilia > Gaiellales > Gaiellaceae > PALSA-600. The sequence goes on from CAVUNA010000014.1 coordinate 299,124, forward strand.
GATCGCCTTCTACACGATGTTCGGACTGCTGCTCGCGGGCATCGCGGTGACACTCGTCGCGATTCGCCCGGCGCGGCCACGGCCCGTCGCACAGCCGGTCTCCGACGTCGGCGAGCCCGTGATCGAAAAGGCAGCCTGAAGCCGAGCCTTCACTCCGGCGACGCGTCAGCCGAACGCTGCACGGCACGTTCCTCGCCGTGCTCCGACGGCTCGTAGTAGACGCGACCGCGCAGCTTCTCCGGCAGGCAGTCGAAGTCGAAACCCGCGGGGTCGTCGTGCGGATAGCGGTAGCCCTGTCCGCGTCCGAGCTTCTTCGCACCTGCGAACCCGGCTGAGCGGAGCTCGGCGGGTGGTGTGAGCACCCCGTGCTCGCGCACGTCCGAGACGGCGCGACCGAGCGCGACCGTCGCTGCGTTCGACTTGGGTGCGCGCGCGAGGTAGACGGCGGCCTGGGCGAGCGAGTGGCGCGCCTCCGGAAGGCCGACGTGCTCGACGGCGTTCGCCGCGGCGACCGCGATCAGCAGTGCCTGCGGATCGGCATTGCCGATGTCCTCGGACGCCAGCACGATCATGCGCCGGGCGAGGAAGCGCGCATCCTCGCCGCCTTCGAGCATCGCTGCCAGGTAGTAGATCGACGCCTGCACGTCGCCTGCCCGCGTCGACTTGATCCACGCGGAGATCAGGTCGTAGTGCGCGTCGCCGCCCTTGTCGTACAGCAACGGCCGCTTGCGGGCCGCATCCTCGACGTGCGCTTGCGAGAGCGTTGTGTCCTCCGCCACGGCCGTTGCCGTTGCGAGCTCGAGGATGCCGAGTGCGGTGCGGGCGTCTCCGCCGGCTCGCCTAACGGTCAGTGTCCGCACGTCGCCCGGGACCTCGATGCCGAGCTCGGCCGCGCCGCGATCGACGACCTGCGCCAGGTCCTCGTCGCCGAGCGGCTCCAGCTCGTAGAGCTGAAGCCGTGACAGCAGCGCGGAGTTGACCTCGAAGTACGGGTTCTCGGTCGTCGCGCCGATCAGCGTGAGGAGCCCGCTCTCGACGCCGGGCAGCAACGCGTCCTGTTGCGCCTTGTTGAACCGGTGGATCTCGTCGAGGAACAGGATCGTCCGCTGTCCGCCGGCACCGAGCCGCTCACGCGCGCGTGCGAGCACCTCGCGCACCTGCGCCACCGTCGCCGAGACCGCCGACAGCTCCTCGAACTCCGCTCCCGTCGTCGCCGCGACGATCCGGGCGAGCGTCGTCTTGCCGGAGCCCGGTGGCCCGTAGAGGATCAGGGAGGGGACGCGATCGGCGGCGATCGCGAGCCGGAGCGCCCGACCTTCGCCGACGACATGAGCCTGCCCAACGAATTCGTCGAGTGTCGTCGGCCGCAAGCGCTGCGCGAGCGGGGCCGTCCCGTCGAGACGACGTGCTGCTGCCTCGGAGAAGAGGTCGCCCACGCCGAAAGTATGCTCCCGGGGCGGCGTGAGCGAGGTGTGGAGCATCGGGACGTATGAACGGCTGGCCGCCTGGTTCTCGCCGGTGCACGAACGGCTGGTCGACGTGCTCCACCTGGAGCCGGGAGAGCGCATGCTCGACCTCGCGACCGGAACCGGCGCCGTGGCGATTCTCGCGGCCGGCGCCGGCGTCGAGGTGACCGGAGTCGACATCGCCGAACCGATGCTCGCGAAGGCCCGGGCGGCGGCCCGCGCCGCCGGCGTCGACGTGCAGTTCGAGCTCGGGAACGTCGAGCATCTTTCGTACGACGACGCGTCGTTCGACGTGGTCGCGTCGTCGTTCGGGCTCGTCTTCGCGCCGGACCACGCGAACGTCGCCGATGAGCTCCGGCGGGTGACGCGCACCGGCGGGCGGATCGGGTTCACCGCCTGGCGGCCGAACCAGCGTCTCGGAGAGCTCTATCGCCGCTTCACGGAGGAGCCCATCGAAGGGCGCGAGGCCTACGAGTGGGGCCGCGAGGAGCACGTCGAGGACATGCTGAGCGAGGACTTCGAGCTCGATTTCGAGGACGGCACACTCTGGTTCGACGCCGAGAGCGTCGAGGTGATCTGGGAGCTCTTCTCGACCTCCGCGCCGCCGGTGCTGGCGCTGCTGCGCCGGTTGGACGACGTCCGCGCCGAGGAGTTCCACCGCGCGTTCGTCGAGCTGTACGAGAGCTATCGCACGCCGGAAGGCGGAATCCGAGCGCCGCGCCGCTATCTGCTCGTGCTCGGCAAGCGCCGGCAATGACGCCAAGTTCGCTTCAATTCCAGGAGATGGAGGAGAAGGTCAGACTCGGCGGGATGGCGCTCGGCAACGGGGTGCTCGTGCACGGGCCGGTCGCCTGGGCGTGCGCCGTCCGGACGGAGGACGGGGAGCTGCACGTCGTCGCCCGCCGCAAGCGGTTCTCGGCCGCCTCGATCTCCTCGCCGCTTCTGCGAGGCCCGGCCAGGATCGCCGAGGTGTTCGCGCTCCTCCCTCAGGTCAAGCGCGAGCTGCCCGAGGCCGTGCTGCCGATGGAACGCAAGCGGGTGCTCGCGGCGATGGTCGGTACGACCGTCGCGCTGCAGCTGCTCAGGCGCTCGCGGCTCCGGCCGACGGTGCGCGAGCTGGCGTCGGGCCTGCTGTCGCTTGCGCCGGCCGTGCTCGCGTTGCGCGGCGGCGAGCTGGCCGCGTACCACGGTGCCGAGCACATGTCGATCGGGACCTACGAGCACGGCGAGGATCGGCCGAAGGAACATGAGCGCTGCGGCTCGCACCTCGTCGGGCCACTCTTGCTGACCACCGCGGTCGGCAGGGCGGCGGCGGAGTGGGCGCCCGAGCAGCTCCGGCCGGCGGCGCGCGCCGCCGCCGCGTTCGGGGCCCTAGCGGTCTCGGTCGAGACGTTCGGCTGGATGACTCGCAACCCGGATCACGTGCTCGCGCGCGCGCTCGCCTATCCCGGGCACGAGCTCCAGCACCGCCTCGGTACGCGCGAGCCCACATCCGACCAGTTGGAGGTTGCGGAGGCGGCGCTGCAGGCCTGCCTCGAGCTGGAGATCGCGTGATCGCGACCCGCACCCGTCTCGACCCGAGCGTCTTCGACCTCCCGGTCGAGAAGATGCGCGCAGGCTGGTACACCGACGCGTACTTCAATCACACCCGCGCCGCGTTGCTCCGCGACGGCCGCCGCCCGCAGGTGTTGATGCAGGTGTTCCAGAAGCGCGAGGCCTACCTTGGCGGGATGGACGAGGCGATCGCGATCCTGAAGCTGTGCGCCGAGAGCTTCGACGCTCTCCAGGTGCACGCCTTGTACGACGGCGCGCGACTCGAACCGTACGAGACCGTCCTCACGATCGAGGGCGACTACACGGCGTTCGCGCACCTGGAGACGGTCTACCTGGGAACGCTCGCGCGGCGCACGCTGATCACGACCAACGTGGTGCACGTGCTCGAGGCGACGAACGGGAAGCCGCTGATCTTCATGCCGGCCCGGCACGATCACCATCGCGTACAGACGGGCGACGGGTACGCGGCCTACGTCGCGGGCCAGGTGGCAGGCTCGTCGATCGGCGTCACGACCGACGAGCAGGCGTCCTGGTGGGGCGGTCGTGGACTGGGCACGGTCCCGCACGCCCTGATCGCCGCCTACGGTGGAGACACGGTGGTGGCGGCGAAGCACTTCGCCGACTGGGCGCCCGCAGACATGAACGTGACGGTGCTCGTCGACTTCGAGAACGACTCGGTGCGGACCGCGCTCGAGGTGGCGAGCGCACTCGGCCCGCGTCTCTGGGGCGTGCGGCTCGACACGTCGGAGTCGCTCGTCGACCGTTCGCTCTGGGAGGAGCTCGGCGACTTCCGGCCGACCGGGGTGAACCCGCGTCTCGTCGCGAACGTGCGGGATGCGCTCGATGCCGCCGGGTTCGATCAGGTCAAGATCGTCGTCTCGGGTGGATTCACCCTCGAGAAGATCCGGGAGTTCGAAGCTGCAGGCGTTCCGGTCGACGCGTACGGCGTCGGCTCGTCGCTGATTCGCGGCTCGAACGACTTCACCGCCGACATCGTGGTCGTGGACGGCGTTCCGGTCTCGAAGGTCGGCCGGCGCGTTCGGCCGAATCCGCGGCTCGAGCTCGTCGAGTGAGCGACCAGGCTGAGACGAGAATGAGACGGATCCTCTGGGACGTCGACACGCAGGTCGACTTCGTCCAGTCGGACGGCAGGCTCGCGGTGCCGGACGCCGAGGCCGCGGTGCCGGCGATGGCCCGTCTCGTCGTGGCGGCGAGGGCGGCCGGGATCCCGCACGTGGCTTCCGCCGACGACCACGAACTGACCGATGACGAGATCTCCGAGCATCCGGACTTTCGCCAGACGTATCCTCCGCACTGTCTGCGCGGGACGCACGGCGCCGAGAAGATCCCCGAGACCGCGCAGGCGGACCCCGTGCCGCTCGCCCTTACGCCGGTCCCCGAGCATTGGCTCGAAGGACGCGAGTTTCTCCTGCTCAAGAAGCATTTCGACGTCTTCACGAACCCGAACGCCGACCTGCTGCTCGACCATCTCGACCCCGAGGAGGTCATCGTCTTCGGGGTTGCGACCGACGTCTGCGACGACGCGGCGATTCGGGGCCTGCTCGCCCGCGGTCGTGCGGTGACCTTCGTGCCGGAGGCCTCGCGCGGCCTCGATGCAGATCGCACCGCTGCCTGCCTCGAGGACTGGCGCGCCCAGGGGGTACGGTTCGCGTCGGTCGACCAGGTGCTCGCCGACCTTTAGGTCGTAGGCACCACTGCCGATGAGTCTCGCGATGCTGTTGGGCTTCGACTTCGGGTCCACCGCCAGGGACTTCGCTCTCACCTGGCTGCCCGTCCTCTTCTTCTGCCTGATGTGCGTGGTCGTCTGGCTGCTCTGGAAGACCGTGCGCCTGATGCCTCGCGTCAAGCCTCACGAGATCACGCCGGGCTCCGACTCCTCCGTCACCTGGTCCGACGTCGCCGGGCTCGACGAGGCGAAGGAGGAGCTACAGGAGATCGTCGACTTCCTGCGCGACCCGAAGCGTTTCGAACGTCTCGGCGCGCGCGTGCCGAAGGGCATCCTCTTCCACGGCCCTCCCGGCACCGGTAAGACGCTGGCTGCGAAGGCGGTCGCCAACGAGTCGGGTGCGCGCTTCTACGCGCAGAGCGCCTCGGCCTTCGTCGAGATGTTCGCCGGGCTCGGCGCGGCGCGGATTCGCAAGCTGTTCGACGATGCGCGCAAGAACGCGCCGTCGATCGTGTTCATCGACGAGCTGGATGCGGTCGGGCAGGCGCGCAGCGGCCATTCGTTCAACCGTGAGCAGGACCAGACGCTGAACCAGTTGCTGGTCGAGCTCGACGGCTTCGGGCCGCGCGACCAGGTCGTCGTCATGGGCGCGTCGAACCGTCTCCAGGATCTCGATCCGGCGCTGTTGCGGCCGGGACGCTTCGACCGGCAGATTCTGATTCAGCCGCCCGACCTGAAGGGGCGCATCGAGATCCTCAAGGTGCACTCGCGCGGCAAGCCGTTCGCGGCCGACGTCGAGCTCAGCGGCGTTGCGCGTCAGACATCGGGGCTGACCGGTGCGGATCTGGCGAACATCTGCAACGAAGCCGCGATCGTGGCCGGGCGGCGTGACGCCGCCGAGATCACCGCCGCCGACTTCGAGTACGCACTCGAGCGCGTGGTCGCGGGTCTGCAGCAGCGCCGTGTCGTCACCGACAAGGAGAAGCGCATCCTTGCCTACCACGAGGGCGGCCATGCGCTCATGTCGCACCTCGTCGGCAAGGAGCCGCAGAAGGCGTCGATCATCGCCCGCGGCACTGCGCTCGGCTACGTTCTCCATCTGTCCGAGGAAGAGCGCTACCTCGAGACGAAGGAGGAGCTGCTCGACTGGATGGTCGTCGGGCTCGCCGGCCGTGCCGCCGAGGAGCTCGTGTTCGGCCGCGTCACGAACGGCGCCGCCAACGATCTCGAGAAGGTGACGCAGATCGCTCGTGCAATGGTCTTCGAGTGGGGGATGGGCGAGAGCGTCACGTCGCGGACGCTGCGCGCCGACAACTACGCGCTCTCCGAGGAGACGAAGAGCCTCCGTGACTCGGAGCAGGCCCAGCTCACGGACAGCGCCTATTCGGAGGCGCTCCGCCTGCTCGCGAAGCACCGTGTCGCGCTCGACCGGATCGCCGGGGCGTTGCTCGAGCACGAGACCCTCGCCCGCGACGAGCTCGTGAAGGTGTTCGCGGACGTGACGCCCGATTCGTTGTCGTCCGACACCGTTGGCGTCGTCCGCGCACTCGGCGCCGACACCTCCGGGTAGCGTTCGGTCCATCAGCGCGAAGGGCATCCACCACGTCGGCGTGGCGGTCGACGATCTCGACGAGGCGATCGGGCGCTACGAGCGGCTGTTCGGCGCCGTGCTCGAGCATCGAGAGCGCCTCGACGAGCAGGGGGTCGAGGCGGCGTCCCTGCGGGTCGGTTCGGGCCGGATCGAGCTGCTCGCAGCAGTTGGTGCGGATACACCGGTCGGCAGGTTCCTCGAAAGCCGTGGCCCCGGTCTCCACCACGTCGCGTTCGCGGTTGGTGACGTCCCCACGGAGCTCGCCCGGCTGGCCGCGCGCGGCGACCGGCTGGTCGACGAACAGCCGCGGCGGGGCCTGAACGGGCTGCGGGTCGCGTTCGTTCACCCGGAGGCGACCGGTGGGGTCCTGGCAGAGTTGGTGGACGATGGACCCGTCTGAGCGCCAGCGCATCGAGATCGCCTTCGAGGGCACCCAGGTGCTGTCGCTGCTCGTCGTGACGTCGGTCGCCGACGATCTCGACCGTGCCCTCTCCGGCGGCGGTGACACGACCTTCGCGTTCGAGGCCGAGGACGGGCGTTACACGTTGTTGCTCCGCCGCGTGGTGTACGTCAAGCGCTTTGCGCGCGAGAGCCGCGTCGGCTTCGGCTCGAACGGCTGATCTTCCGGCATGCCGCTCGAGGTCGGCATTGTCGGACCGCCGGGTAGCGGGAAGACGTCGCTCTTCACCGCCCTGACCCGAGCGGCCGGCGGCGACTACGGCAAGACCAACGTCGGGATCGCTCCGATCGCCGACGAGCGACTCGACGCGCTCGCCGCGGTCGTGCATGCACGCAAGGTGACGGAGGCGACCATCCGCGTCCAGGACGTTCCCGGGAGCGGTGACGCCCAGCTCGGCAACCTGCGCCAGGTGGATGCGCTGCTCGCGGTTCTCCGCGACTTTGGTCCGGAGCCGGACCCCGACGGTGATCTCGAGACGTTCCGGCTCGAGCTTCTCGTCGCCGACCGCGATCACGTCGAGCGGCGGCTGGAGCGCGTGAGCAAGCAGGCGAAGTCCGGGGACGCTGCATTGCGGGCCGAGGTCGACGAGCTCGCTCGAGTGCTCGCGCACGTCGACGCGGGGCATTCGCTGGCCGATTACCCCGGAGAGCTTCCCGTCGCGCTCGAGCCGCTGACGACGAAACCGCTGCTCGCCGTCGTCAACGGTCCCGGCGGCGTCGACCTGAAGCTCGAGGCTGAGCTTGCCGAATTGCCGGAGGAGGAGGCGGGGGCGTTTCGTGACGGGAACGCATCGGCGCTGGACGAGGTCGTGCGTCGCCTGCGGGACGCGCTCGACCTGATCACATTCTTCACGGCGGGTGAGAAGGAGACGCGGGCGTGGACGCTCCGCTCCGGTGAGTCGGCGCTCGATGCGGCGGCGGCGATCCACTCCGACATCGCGCGCGGCTTCATCCGGTGCGAGGTGGTCGACTGGCGGGACCTGGTCGACGCCGGCTCGCACGCGGAGGTTGCGAAGCGCGGGCAACAGCGTCTCGAAGGCAAGACCTATGTCGTCCGCGACGGCGATGTGCTGAACATCAGGTTCAATGTCTAAAGGCTCCGTGCCTGGCACACGAGGTGCCAGGCACGCAAACGAGCTTCGCCGTTCCTTATACGGAAATGAGCACCACGCCGGTCAGCGTCAGGACGATGCCCACCCGTTGTGATCCCGAGACGCGCTCGTGCAGCACGGCCGCCGCCAGCAGGACGGTGACGATCGGGTAGAGCGAGGCGAGCACCGAAGTGAGGCTCACGAGGCCGTGGCTCGACGAGGCCGCGAACAGCACGTTGCCGAGCGTGTCGCCCACGCCGACCGCGAGGACGATCGCCAGGTCGCGCGGGCGCAGCCGGAGCGGCGGCCGCCTGACGGCGACGGCTGCTGCCACGACCGCGAACGCCGTGGTGCGGAACAGGATCGACGCCCACCAGAAGTCCGCGCTGCCCGCCGCATGCATCGGCGGGAAGTAGAAGCCGAAGCCGATCGCAGCGAGCGCTGCGAGCCCGACGCCGGCCGCGACGCGCCGGGTGCCTTCCTGATGCTCGAGCGAGGCGAGCGCGACGCCGACGATCGCGCAGGCGATTCCCGCGAACTGGGGGCCCGACAGGTGGTCGCCGGTGGCGATGCCGAAGGCGACCGGCACGATCGCCGAGACGCCGGCGATCGGCGCGACGACGCTCATTGCACCGACGGCCATGCCGCGGTAGTAGGCGTACAGCCCGAGCGTGCCCGAGAGCGCCGCCGGTACCGCGAGCAGGATCTGCCAGCCGTGCGGTCCCTCACCGCGGATCGCGACGGCGAGGGCGATCGCGACGACCCCGCCCACCTGCGCCCACAGCAACACGCGGAGCGCGCCCCAGGTGCGGCCCCAGAGAGGCCCGACGAAGTCGGCTACTCCCCACGCCAGGCTCGCCCCGAGCGCGAGCGTGAATGCGCTCAACCGGTGGGTCGCGTCGCGGCGACCGCGTCGAGCGCGTTCGCGTGGTGCAGGACGGCGGCCTCGGCCGTCCGGGCGGCCCGTGGCTCGTGGTGCACGGCGATGCAGTGCAAGAGCTCGGCCTTCTGAATCGGGGTCAGCCCCTGCGCCCGCTGGTCGACCAGGCGCACCCCGAGCTGAACGTGCCCGAGCAGGTGCCCTTCGTCCGTGACCGCGAAGCCGGGCCCGGGGCCGAGCTCGAGGACCCGGCCGACGTCGTGGACGAGCGCTGCGGCGAGCAGCAGATCGGCGCGGAGGCGCGGGTGGAGCTGCGCCGTCTCGCGGCAGATCGTGGCGACTCCGACGGTGTGCTCGAGCAGGCCGCCCGCATAGGAATGGTGAGCGTCGGGCGTCGCCGGGCGCGTCTCGAGCGGTGCGTCGACGAGCACGGCGCGAGCCGTCTCGGCAAGGCCGGGATGCGAGACCTCGCCGACGAGGAACTCCAGAAACCCGCGCAGCTCGTCGATGTCGCGCCGTGCAGCCGGAGTCAGCGAGCCGGGATCGATGTCGGAAGCCTCGAGCGAGCGGACGTCGAGCTGCAACCGGTCACGGAAACGCTCGACGCGACCGAGCACCCGGACGGCGTCACCTTCGACGAAGCGACCGTCGAGCAGCTCGACGTCGCTCCACACGCGTGCGTCGATCCGTCCGGTCGGATCGACGAGCTCGAGCGCGAGGTACGGAGCGCCGCCTTTCGTGCGCAGCTTGCGCTTCGCCTTGACTGCGTACACGGCCTCGACGACGCGATCCTCCTGGAGCTCCGCGATCGTCATGGCGGCAAGTCTACGGAGCTGTCCAGATGCGGAACCCGGGCGTGTCCCGCGCCGCTGCGACCTCGTCGAGCACCTCTGCGGCCAGCCGCCGCCGCCAGCCGAGAGCGCCCGCCAGATCCGCCGCGGTGACCTCGCCGGCGGCCGCGAGGACGAGCAGTGCGAGCTCGCGGCGCGCCTCGTCGGGCGGCGGCAGCTGCGTCGGGAGCGTCCACTTGCGTTCCACGAGCTCGTGCGCGACGGCGCCCCAGCCGGCTTCCTGCTCGACCCGATGCGAGCTCGTGAGAACGAGGCGCCGGTGGAGGGCGCCGACGCCCCGGTCGACGTCTCGCTTCGGTGCAGCCACGAGTGACCGCAGCTCGCGTCCGGTCAGCGGCCCGTTGACCCGGATTGCCGATACCAGCTCGGCCTCGAGGCCGGTCGGTGCCGCACGGTCGAGCTGCGCGACGAGTGCCGGCACGACGCGGGGCGCCACGCAGGCCGTGACGCGGGCGACGTGCCTGCCGACGCACGCGAGACCGCGGGCCGGCAGCTCGTCCTTCGCGTTCCACAAGAACGCCATCCCGTCCGACCAGCGCACGAACGTCCCGTCGGGCTCGCGGAGGGATGGGGGCTCCGCGACGTCGCCGGCGACCTGTTCCCAGAGCGACGGCAGCACGACGTCGGCCTTCGGGAAGAGGAGCGCCAGCCCGACCTCGTCGACCCAGGCCGCCGCGGCCTCGAGCGTATCCATCATTAGGCTCCAAGCATGCCCACGGTGAAGCCGTTCCGTCCGCTGCGCTTCGACACCGGTGTGGCGGGCCCGCTCGACCGGCTGGTCGCGCCGCCCTACGACGTGATCTCGGACGAAGCCCGCGCGGAGTATCTGTCGCGGAGCCCGTACAACATCGTCCACCTCACGCTGCCCGACACCCCGGAAGGCGCCGCACGTGATCTCGCCGACTGGCGCGCGCGCGGTGTGCTCGTCGAGGACCGGCCGTCGTACTGGCGGATCGCGCAGGACTATGTCGGGCCCGACGGCGTCGCGCGGACTCGAGAGGGGATCGGCGCCGCGATCCCGGTGACGCCGTATGCGGACGGGGACGTGCTGCCGCACGAGCGCACCCACGCCGGGCCGAAGGAGGGCAGGCTGAAGCTGCTCCGAGCCACCGACACCCAGCTCGAGCCGATCTTCGTGCTCTACGACGGCGAGCCGCCGCTCGGCGCACCGGCCGGCGACCCGGACCTCGACGTCGACGTCGACGGTGTGCGCACCCGCATGTGGGAGGTCGCCTCGGACCAGGAGCTGACGATCGATACGCCCCTCCTGATCGCCGACGGGCACCATCGCTACGAGACGGCGGTCGCGTATCGCAGGGAGAACCCGGCGGCGACGCACATGTTCGCGGTGCTGGTCTCGACGCGGGCGCCCGGCCTCGAGATCTTCCCGACGCATCGCCTCGCCCGGCGCGTCGGCGATGTGCCCGGCGTCGAGGTCGACCACCCGAACGGCGGCGTCACCCTCTACCGTGACGGGCGCTTCCTGCGTGTGCAGACCGACGACGACTTCGGTCCGCGCGTCGTCGACTCGTTCCGGCCCGAGGGCGTCACCTACACGCCGGATGCAGCCGCGGCGGTTGCGGCCGTCGACCGGGGCGATGCCGAAGCCGCGTTCCTGCTCGAGCCCGTGACGGTCGAGCAGGTCGCCCGGTTCGCCCACGCGGGCGAGACGATGCCGCAGAAGTCGACCTTCTTCTATCCGAAGCTCACCTCCGGGCTCGTGCTGTATCCGCTTTGACAGGAGAGGACTGGCTCGCCCTCTGTCGTCTGGCGCGTGGGGACGTCGCGCGCGTGCTCGACGAGCTGCCGACACGCGCCGAGCGCGAGCCGGTGGTCGGCGCCGGCGAGGGTGGCGACGAGACGACGGCGGTGGACGCTGCGGCCGAGCGCGCCATCCTCGCGCGCTTCCGTGGCAAGGGTGCGCGGATCGTCAGCGAGGAGGTCGGCGTCGAGGGCGACGGAGACATCACGGTCGTCGTCGACCCGATCGACGGATCGCTGAATGCGAAGCGCGGGATTCCGTTCTTCGCGATCTCGATTGCCGTCGCCGACGGTCGCACGATGGACGAGGTGCACACCGCGTACGTGTACGACTACGGCACGGGAGAGGAGTGGACGGCGGTCAGGGGACAGGGCGCGCTGCTGAACGGGGCACCGCTCCTCGAGCGTCCGAAGGACGAGCTGGAGATTCTCTCTTTCGAGGCGACGACGACAGCGTTCGTCGCCGAGAATGCGGCGCGCTTCGTCGGCGTCGCCCATCGCCTGCGCGTGATGGGCTCGCTGGCCGTCAGTCTCTGCCACCTCGCCGCCGGACGAGTCGACGGCGTCGTCTCGCTGAAGGGTGCGCGGTCGGTCGACATCGCGGCCGCCCAGTTGCTCGTGCGGGAGCGCGGCCTCCGGATCGACCTCCCCGAGGCACCGCCGTTCGGGGCTGCGCCGCTCGATCTGAAAGCGCGCTCGCGCGTCGTCGCCGCCGGGACCGACGCGTTGTGTGCGCAGCTCGCAGCGGCGCTGATGCGCGAATAGCTCGTCCGGGTCTGTCGCTCGCCGCCATAAGGGTCGATGTGAAGGCGCATGAGCGCCGATTCGTCCTTCTCCTCCCTCGACCACGGGTCCGGCGGCGCGACACTTGCGACGATCGTCGCGTTCCTGCGACGACTGTTCCGCAGCGCCGGGGCGTAAGCTCTCGGGGTGACCCTCCGCGACGACGCCTTCTCCGCGCTCCAGCGCGTGATCGACCCCGAGCTGAGGCGTCCCGTCACCGAGCTCGACATGGTCCGCGGCGTCGAGGTCGACGGTGGGGCGGTGATCGTCACGATTGCGCTGACGGTCGTCGGCTGTCCGTTGCGCTCGAGCTTCCAGGATCAGGTGCGCGAGCACGTCGGATCCCTGCCCGGTGTGTCCTCGACCGAGGTTCGGTTCGACGTGATGACGCCCGACGAGCGCGCTGCGCTGACCACGAAACTGCGTGGTGGCGGCGAGCAACGCGGGATTCAGCTGCCGGCGACGACGCGGGTGGTCGCGATCGCGTCTGGGAAGGGAGGAGTCGGCAAATCGTCCCTGACCGTCAACATCGCGGCTGCCCTCGCGACAGCGGGCCACGAGGTCGGTGTGCTCGACGCCGACATCTACGGCCACTCGGTGCCCTACATGCTCGGTGTCAACCAACGCCCCGTCGCGGTCGACCGGATGATCGTGCCGCCCGTGGGACACGGCATGAAGCTGATGTCGATCGGGTTCTTTCTCGACGAGAACCAGCCGGTCATGTGGCGCGGCCCGATGCTGCATCGCGCCCTCGAGCAGTTCCTGCAGGACGTCCACTGGGGCGACGTCGACGTGCTGGTCGTGGACATGCCGCCCGGGACCGGAGACGTGTCGATCTCGCTCGGCCAGCTCCTGCCGCGCGCCGAGGCGGTGATCGTCACCACCCCCCAGCCGCTGGCCCAGGAGGTCGCCGCGCGCGCGGCGGCGATGGCGCAGAAGACGGGCATGCGGCTTGTCGGCGTGATCGAGAACATGAGCTCGGACGTGTTCGGCTCCGGTGGCGGCGATCGCCTCGCGGAAGAGCTCCACGTGCCGATGCTCGGGCGCGTGCCGCTCGACCTGCGGCTTCGCGCCTCGGCCGACGCGGGCACGCCCCTCGTGCTCAGCGACCCGGCCAGCGAACCGGCCGCTGAGATCACGCGGATCGCCGAGGCGATCGACGCGAGCCGCGTCGGCGGCTTCACGCGCACGTTGCCGCTCGTGTCGTAGCTGCGATGGCAACCGCGGCCAGCGATGCGCGGCAGCGGTTGCGTGGTCTCGGCTTCGCCGACGCCGACGTGGAGACGCTGGCCGCGCACTTTCTCTGGGCCGAGCGGCGCGGACTGGCGAGTCACGGCGTCGCCAGGATCGATTGGCTCGAGGGCTTCGCCGACCTCGACCCGGACGCTCGTCCCGTGCTTGTCGAGCAGGCGGAGGGATACGAGCGCTGGGACGGGAGCGGCGCTCTCGGTTACCTCACGCTGTCGGCGGTCGTCGACGCGCAGCTCGCGGCGCCGCCCGGCGCGGCGCGGCTCGTCGTCTGTTCGCGCACCTTTCCCACGGGCGCCCTCGGCTACTGGGTGAGGTTGCTGGCGGCCGGCGGACTGGTTGCGGCGCTGACCGCGACGTCTCCTCGTCGGCTGCCCTCGCCGGCCGGCGGCGCGCCGCTGACCGGCACGAACCCGCTCGCCGTCGCCGTTCCGTCCTCGGACGGCCGTCCGCTCGCGGTCGACGTCTCGATGGGGGCGGTGACCCACGGTGACGTCCTCGCCGGCACGGCCGCGCCGGATGAGCTCGTCCCGTTCGGCGGCGAGCAGGCTCACAAGGCCTTTGCGCTGGCGGTCGGGCTTCAGCTCCTGGTGGACGCGCTCACGCCGGAAGACGAGCTCGGCGCGGTGCTGCTCGTCGCCCGCCCTCGCGCGGACCCGGTTCCGGCGCTACGCGCGCTTGCGGCGGGAGTCCGCCTCCCGGGCGATCGCGACGAACGCTGAGTCGTCGCGGAGAGAGGCGAGGTCGTCGTCCGCCAGCGGGTCGGTGTCCGCGCCGAGCTCGACGGCGTCCCGCAGGTGCTCGATCGCGTCGTCACGGCGCCCGAGGAGCGCTTCCATGCAGGCCATGTTGTAGAGCAGCGTCCACTCGGCGGGAAAGCGCTCGTGTCCTTCCCGGAAGCCTGCGAGCGCGGCGTCGTAGTCGCCTTCGTGGTAGGGCTGGAATGCTCGCGCGGTCCACTCCCACGGAGACGGCGAGAACGCGGTTCCCGGTTTGGCCCCGGCGGAGAGCACGATCGTGTCCGCCTCGACTGCAACCGCGCCGCGGCGAACCGACGGATCGCGTACGAAGACGATCGTCCCCTGAGGCGCGTCGAGCTCGTCCCCTGCGACCGTGAACCGGGCGTGGCCGTGGACGACGACGTACAGCTCCTCGTGTGCGGTCTGACGCTCGTCGTGATCGGGGATCACGGGATCGCCGGCGCTCTCGACAGACCATGCGTTGACGCCGAACGCCCGCACGTCGAGCAGCTCACGCAGCGGGATCCATCCCCGCCGGTGCTCGGCCTCGTTCAGTGCGACGACCGTCCACTGCGTCATGCCCGCTCCGGTGCCGGCAGAGCCGGCACCTCCGCTCTTTGTGAGCCTACGGCTCACGCAGGGAACCCCGGCTCGCGGCGGATCGAGGCGAAGTCGGTGTCGGTGCGGGCGTAGGCCGCCCACTTCGGCTCGAGCTCGACGGCGCGCCGGAGATGGGCGAGTGCATCGACGCTCCGCCCCGCACGAGCCTCGACACAGGCGAGGTTGTAGAGCAGGGCCGGATGGTCCGGGCGTTCCGCCAGTGCCTCGCGGTGCAACCTGATCGCCTCGTCCCAGTCGCCGCGTCGCGTCGCGGGCATGGCGGCGAACATCGCCTCCCACGCCGACACGACGTACGCCTCGCCCGGCTTGCCGCCGAGTGCGAGGACGGTGGTGTCCGGCTCACGGCTGATCGCGACCCGCTTCACCTCGGGGTCGGCGATGTGGACGAGCGTCCCGGCGTCGAGCTCGAGCTCCTCCCCGTCGAGGGTGAACGTCGCCTTGCCGCGGAGGACGAGGTACATCTCCTCGTGGCCGAGTTGGCTCTCGGTGTGCTCCTCGACCACCTGGCCGCCGACCTCTTCGCTCGTGTACGCGTTCACGCCGAACGCGCGAACGTCGAACCGTCGTCGGACCGGCCTCCAGACGAGCCCGTGCGAGATCGGGATCGCGTCGAGGTCGTCGACGTGCACCACCTCGTACGCGGTCTTCCTGACGGTCACCGCCCGCGGAGCTCCTCGAGCACGACCGGGTCGATGCGGTCGCTGCCGTCGACACGTTCCTCGAGGTTCTCGGTCGCCGCCCAGTCGGCGAGGGCGGTGGTCAGCTCCCCGTCGTAGCCGAGTCGTGCGAGGCGGTCCGACAGTTCGGCTCGAAGCTCGTCGTCGACGGTGACCCAGCTGGTGGACGGCGACTTCCCGAACAACAGCGAGTGGAGCTCGTACAGGCGCGCGATCTCCGCGATCGGCGTCGCGTGGTCGTCGACGCGCAGGTCGACGACCGTGTCGCAAAGCCCTGCGTACCCGGCGTCGCGCTCGACGACGAGCAACGCGGCGGATTGCTGACCGCGGCGATCGCCGCCGGCGGACTGCGCCGCCGCCAGGCAGTCGAGGAGACGCTCGGCGAGCGGACGGCCCGCGGTGGCGGTGAAGCTGGCGACGAGCGCATCGACCGTCTCCGCGCCCACGAGGATGTTCCCCTGGGCTGCGAAGCACTCACCGGCGATGCCTCCGGCCCAGTCCATGCATCTGGCGCCCGTGAACGTCGCTCCGCGGCCGCTGCCGTCGACGACACCGACCTGACGCTGATCGCGGCCGTCGTCGGCGTCGGTCAGCCTGCGCACGACCTCCTCGGCCGGGACGTCCTCGCGCAGCAGCGCCAGGCCGTCGGGACCGTAGCGCGGGTTTGCGTACGACTGGGTCGCGATCGCTCCGACGCCGGGCTCCGCCCACGGCACGATCGAGCCGACGGCGAGGAACTTCGATTGCGTGGCGACGCCCCACTGGCCCGCCGCGAGATCGCAGCCGACGATCGAGTACGTCGCGATGACCTGAGATCTGTCAGCCATACGTCAGCTCGGTCAGGTCGAGGTCGAGCAGCGACGGGTCGGTGACGAGAGCGCACGCCACCTCGGGTCGTGCGAGCGCCTCCTTCACCTCGACGGGGGTCGCCGCGCGAACCACGACCGGCCGTCCCTCCGCGTGTGCGGTGCGTAGTGCTTCCGTGTCGGCGGGCGACTCGAGCACGAGGGCGTCGGCCAGCTCCAGCTCGCCGTCCAGCGCGATCTCCGGCACGCGCCTGCCGGTCGCCCCGAACCAGCGCTCCCTCACAGCGCGACCGTGTCTCCCGGCGCGATGCGCTCGACGACGGCGGGCGTCAGTGCTGCCAGGGCGTCGGGCGTTCCGGTGAGGATCGGGAATGTCCCCCAGTGGCACGGGACGCAACGCGGGTTGCCGAGCAGCTCGAGCGCCTTCGCCGCCTCCCGCGGCCCCATCGTGAAGTAGTCGCCGATCGGGAGCACGGCGACGGTCGGTGAGTACAGCTCGGCGATCAGTGCCATGTCGCCGAACACGGTCGTGTCACCCGCCACGTAGACGGTCGCGTCGTTGAGGTGGAAGATGAACCCGGCCGGCTCGCCGGTGTACGTCCCGTCCGGCGCCGAGCTCGAGTGAAATGCGTGGGTCATCGTGACCCCGATCCCCGCGACTTCGATCGTGCCGCCCTTGTTGAATCCGACCAGCCTGTCGTCGGGGACACCCTGCCCGTTGAGCCACGCGACGAGCTCGACAATCCCGAGCACCGGGCAGCCGAGCCGCTGGTGCAGCGCCACGGTATCGGCCGAGTGGTCGCCGTGGCCGTGCGTGAGGGCGATCGCGTCGGCGCGCTCCGGCTCCCTCTCGCTGTCGGGGCACGTCGGCCCGGAGAGAAAGGGGTCGATGTAGATACGGCTGCCTCCGTCGGTGTCGAGGCGAAACGACGCGTGGCCGAGCCAGGTGAGCGTTGACAAGGCGATCCTTTCCGTCGCAGATCGGGTCAGAAATGAGCATAGAAGGACCGTCCGGTCCGGCAGCGGCCCTAGAAGTGGATCGCGCTGGCGGCCGAGGTGGCGACGTCGATCAGCGGCTGTACGGCGAAGAACGAGCCGATCGTGACGACGAGGCAGACGACGACGCCGCCGCCGAGCACGACCTCGCGCGGAGGGGCACCCCCGGCGGGAGCGAGCTGCAGCTCCGCCGACTCGCGGAAGTACATCGCGCGCACCACGCCGAGGTAGTAGTACGCGGAGATCATCGTTGCGATCACGCCGGCGACGACGAGCCACCAGAGGCCGCTGTCGTAGGCCGCCGAGAAGACGTAGAACTTGCCGACGAAGCCCCCGGTCAGCGGGAAGCCGAGCATGCCCAGCATGAACACCCACATCGAGATGCCGAACAACGGACGCTCCCAGCCGAAGCCGGCGAGGTTGTCGAGCGTCACCGGGGTCCCGAGCTCTCGCTCGCGCGCGGCCACGACGCCGAACGCCCCGAGCGACATCGCCGTGTACGGGATCAGGTAGAAGAGCAACGCCCGCACGCCGAGCGAGCTCGCCGCAGCGACGGCGATGAACATGAAGCCGGCGTGCGAGACGGAGGAGTAGGCGAGGATTCGCTTCACGTTCCGCTGCACCAGCGCCGCGATGTTCCCCCAGGCGAGCGAGACGCACGCGATCACCGCAATCGTGAGCTGCCACAGTCGCTGGTCGGCCGGGAAGGCGGTCTGGAGGATGCGGTACGTGACCATGAGCGCCGCGACCTTGGTCGCCGACGACATGAACGACGTCACCGGCGTCGGTGCACCCTGGTACACGTCCGGCGTCCACATGTGAAACGGCGCTGCGGAGGACTTGAACGCCAGCCCGACGATGATCATCGCGAGCCCGGCGACGAGGATCGCATCGTGCGCGTGACCAGCAGCGGCGATCTTGTCGAACGAGAGCTCGCCGGTGGCGCCGTACACGAGCGCCGATCCGAAGAGCAGCGTCGCGGAACCGACCGCACCGACGATCAGATACTTGAGACCGGCTTCGAGCGATCCGATCAGGTCGATGTCGATGGCGCTCAGGATGTAGAGGGCGATCGAGAACCACTCGAGGGCCAGGAACAGGTTGATCAGGTTGGCGGCCTGGACGAAGAACGCCATGCCGGCACCCGCGGCGGCGAGCAGCGCGTAGTACTCGGCGACGTGCTCGTCGCCCCAGCGCTCGCCGTAGCTCACGAGCACCGCGACCGCACCGCAGCCGGCGATCAGGAGCTGGCCGAATGCCGCATAGCGGTCGCGGAAGATCGAGTCGGCGATGATCGGCGAGCCGTTGGGCGTCTTGGCGGCCACGAGCACGGCGAGCGCGAACGCCGCGGCGAAGCCGCCGAAGGCGATCACCGCGGCGACGCCTCTGCGCGGCCGGCGCGGCACGAAGACCGCGACCATCAGCAGGAGCCCGACCGCCCCGAGCAGGGCCAGTGTCGGCGACAGCGCGAACCAGTCGACGTGCGGCTTCGCGATCACCGCAGTCCCTGCGCGATCGTCGCCTGAGCCTGGTTTCCGCCGAACGCGTGGCCCGAGATCAGGTTCGGCCAGGCCGACAACCCGATCAGGCAGAGCAGCAGCGGCACGACCACGGCGAGCTCGCCGAGCCGCAGGTCGAGCGCCGACTCGGGAACCGCCGGTCCGACGTCCTGGTGCAGGACGGCCGAGATCGCCCGCAGCATGTACATCGCCGCCAGCACCATCCCGACCGCGCCGACCACCGCCCAGCCCCACCCCTGCTGGAAGACCCCTGCGAGGATCAGGAACTCCCCTGCGAACGATGTCGACAGCGGGACGGCGAGCGCGATCACACCGGCCGTCAGGACGACGGTGGCGAGCGCGGGCCGGCCGCGGGCCATCCCGCCGAGCAGGCGGAACTCACCGGTCGAGCAGCGACGTTCGACCATCGCCGCGATCAGGAAGAGCGACGCCGAGATCAGGGCGTGGTTGACGATCTGCAGGACGGCGCCGTCGAAGCCGAGGTCGTTGTTCGCGAACAGCCCGATCACGATCAGGCCCGCCTGGGCGAGCGACGAGTAGAGGACGACGCCGCGGAAGTCCCGGGCCCTGAAGGCGAGCAACGATCCGTAGACGAGCGAGATCGACGCGAGGATGAGCAGCACGATCCGCCAGTCGTGCACCGGCCCGGGGAACTTCGGGATCACGATTCGCAACAGCCCGTACAGGCCGGCCTTCGAGACCACGCCCGACAGCACCGCCGCGACCTCCGGCGGCGATTCGCGATACGTGATCGCGAGCCAGCCGTGGAACGGGAAGAGTGGCGACTTGATCACGAACGCGATGACGAAGCCGAGGAAGATCCAGGTCGAGGAGCTCTGCCGGATCGTCGTGAGATCGAACGTCCCTTCCTGCAGGCCGTAGGCGACGATCGCCGCGAGCATGAACAGCGATCCCACGACCGTGTAGACGACGAACACGATCGTTGCGCGCAACCGCGCCGCACCGCCCCAGACGCCGATCAGGATGTAGAGCGGGATCAGCATCGCCTCGAAGAACGCGTAGAACAGCAGCAGGTCCTGGGCGGTGAACACGCCGACGATCGAGCCGGTCAGGACGAGCATCAGCGAGAAGTACGCGCGGGCGCGTGCGCGGTCGACCCACCAGCCGTAGATCACGCACGCAGCCATCACGATCACCGTCATCCCGACGAGCCAGAGCGAGAACGCGTACAGGCCGACGTGGTAGGAGACGTTCAGGTCGGGGATCCAGGGGCGCTGCTGGGCGAACTGGAGGCCGGGGTCACCGAAGTCGAACTTGCCCACCGTGGTGACCCAGACACCGATCTCGATCAGCGAGATCAGCGCCGCGAGCGACCCGAGCCAGTACGCGGTCAGCGGGGCGATCGCCACGAGCAAGGCGCCTGCGAGCGGCAGCACGATCAGGATCGTGGTCACTTGACGGCGACGAAGACGACGAGGAGGATGGCGAGCCCGCCGACGAGGGCCAGGGCGTAGGAGCGGACGAGCCCGGTCTGCGCGCGGCCGAGCTCACGCGCGCCGGTCCCGACACCTTCACCGAGCAGTGACAGTGAACCGCCGATCAGCGGCCGCTCGACGAGTGCGCCGAGGCTGCGGGCCAGCAGATCCGTGCTCCGGTAGAAGACGACGTCGTAGATCTCGTCCCAGTAGAACTTGTGCTCGAGCACGGGCCAGGTCTTCGGCGCCTCGATGCGCTTGGCCGAGTAGATCGCCCAGGCGACTGCGGCGCCCGTAAGGCCCATCACGAGGGCGACTCCGGACGACACCCAGTCGTCGCGGCTCGACGGGAAGACAAGCGGCGGTGCCACCGGATTGAGCCACTTCGAGACGAGCCCCCAGAGCGGCTCCCACTGCAGGAAGCCCGCGATCGTCGAGAGCACGGCCAGCACGAAGACCACCACCAGCATCGAGAACGGGCCTTCCTGGCCGTGATGCTCGTGGTAATGCTCGCGCGCGAACGCCGACGGCTCACCGGTGAAGACGATGAAGAACAGCCGGAACGCGTACAGGCCGGTCAGGAAGGCCCCGACCATCCCGATGACGTAGAGGATGTGGCCGTACCAGCCGGAGGCGAGCGCAGCCGAGAGGATCTCGTCCTTCGAGAAGAAGCCGGCGAACGGGAAGATCCCGGCGAGCGCGAGCGACCCGACCAGGAACGCCGCGCGCGTCCGCGGCATCAGCTTGCCGATGCCCCTGAGCTTCCTGATGTCCTGCTCGCCTGCGACGGCGTGGATGACGAGGCCGGCGGCCAGGAACAGCAGGGCCTTGAAGAAGGCGTGCGTCATCAGGTGGAACATCGCGTTCGCGTACGCGCCGAGCCCCGCGGCGACGAACATGTACCCGATCTGGGACATCGTCGAGTAGGCGATCACGCGCTTGATGTCCTGTTGGACGAGCGCGATCAGGCCGGCCATCAGCAGCGTCGCGGCGCCGAGCCCTGCGGCCAGGTCCTGGACGAAGTACGCATGCTCGAACAGCGGATGGCAGCGGACGATCAGGTACACGCCGGCGGTCACCATCGTGGCGGCGTGGATCAACGCGCTCACCGGGGTCGGGCCTTCCATTGCGTCCGGGAGCCAGGTGTGGAGCGGGATCTGCGCGCTCTTTGCGAGGGCGCCGCCGAGTAGGCCCAGCGCGATCAGGTTGGCCGCGGCGCCGCCCGTCGGGGCCTTGGCGAAGACCGTCGCGTAGTCGAGCGTGCCCGTCTGTTGCACGAGCAGGAACAGCGCCAGCGCGAACGTTGCGTCCCCGATCGCGTTCATCACGAACGCCTTCTTCGCCGCCGCGATCGCCGAGGGACGCTGCTGGTAGAAGCCGATCAGCAGGTAGCTCGAGAGCCCGACCATTCCCCAGCCGGCGAGCAACAGCAGCAGGTTGGCTCCCTGGACCAGGAGCAGCATCGAGAACACGAACAGCGACATGTAGGCGAAGTAGCGGCGCTCCTCGTCCTCGCCGTGCATGTAGCCGAGCGAGTAGGTGATGATCAGCCCACCGACGCCCGAGACGATCAGCATCATCATCACGCTGAGCTGGTCGGTGAGCAGCGAGAGGTCGAAGTGATACTGGCCGGCCGAGAGCCACGTCCACGAGGTGATCGTGTGGCCCCGGTCGAACGTCGGCTCTCCGAGCAGGATGCCGAAGCACACGCACGCGGCGGCGAACGAACCGAACGTCGAGAGCGTCGAGATCCAGCCGGCGGTGCGCCGTGAGATCCGTGTCCCTCCGAGCGTGATCACAATCGCGGAAGCGAGCGGGAGCAGCAGACAGCTCCAGGTTGCGGCGGCCACGCGCCTATCCCCTCAGCGTCCGGAGCTTGTCGACGTCGAGCTCGACGTTTCGCCGGCCCAGCGCGACGATCATGCCGAGGCCGACGACGACCTCTGACGCGGCAACCGCCATCACCGAGATCGCGAAGATCTGGCCGTCCTCACGTCCGTGCAGCCGTGAGAACGCGATCAGCAGCAGGTTCGCCGAGTTGAGCATGATCTCGACCGAGAGCAGGATGATCAGCGGGCTCCGTCGCAGCATCACGCCGAGCGCGCCGATCGTGAACAGCAACGCCGCAAGTGCGACGTACCACTGGATGTTAGGCCCGTGCATCGGCTCCCTCCCGATGCTCGAGCGGGTCGACCCGGCGCGCGTGGGCGCCGAGCACCACACCGCCGACGGCGGCGACGAGCAGGACGATCGAGGTGACCTCGAACGCGAGCAGGTGGTCGGTGAGGAAGAGCCGGCCGATCGAAGCCGGTGACCCGAACGACCGGCCGATGTGCTGTGGCTTCGAGAGCAGGTCGCCCGTGCTCAGCCCGACGACGACGGCCACCTCGGCGAGGATCGCCCCCCCGGCGAGCACCGCTCCCACCGCCAGCCACGACGGTCCACCGGACCACGGCGACTCCTCCGAGCGGTCGCCGAGGTACGCGATCACGAACAGGAACATGACCATCACGGCGCC
Source organism: uncultured Thermoleophilia bacterium (assembly GCA_963742605.1). Classification (GTDB taxonomy): domain Bacteria; phylum Actinomycetota; class Thermoleophilia; order Gaiellales; family Gaiellaceae; genus PALSA-600. The sequence goes on from CAVUNA010000014.1 coordinate 321,809, forward strand.
GCCGTACACGAGCACCTGGCCTGCCGCGACAAACTCGCCCGAGAGCAGGAGGAAGAGGACGGCGAGCGAGCCGAGGTTGCCGATCAGCGACAGCGCCGCGTAGAACGGGTTGTTGAAGCTCACGACGGCGAGCGCGCTCGCGAGGCAGGCGAACGCCGCCAGGAACCACACCACCCAGACGAGGAAGTTGGCCATCAGTGCCCCTGGCTAGGAGTTGTCCTTGTAGAAGGGGATCGGCGTGTCGTAGAGGCTGCGGTCGGCGACCGGGACGGTCTTCACCGGGGGCGCGAGCAGCATGTCCTTCGTGTAGATGAGGTCGTCGCGGTTGTACTCCGAGATCTCGAAGTCGTTGCCGAGCGTGATCGCGTCGAACGGACAGGCGAGCTCGCAGTAGCCGCAGAAGATGCAGCGCGACATGTTGATCTCGTAGATGCGCGCGTAGCGCTCCCCGGCCGACACGCGGTTGTCCGGCGTGTTCTCGGCCGCGACGACGCGGATGCAGTCGGCCGGGCAGGCTGCTGCGCAGAGCGAGCAGCCGACGCACTTTTCCAGGCCGTTCTGGTGCCGGTGCAGGCGATGGCGACCGCGGTAGCGCGGGTAGACGGGGGACTTCTGCTCTGGGTACTGCTGCGTGATCGGCTTCTTGAAGATCTGCTTCAACGTCACGCCGAAGCCCTTGAAGGTGCCCGGGACGACCGTCATGAGACAGCGACCACCAGCGCCGCGGTGATCACCGCGTTGAGCGTCGCGACCGGAAGCAGCACCTTCCAGCCGAATCGCATCAGCTGGTCGTAGCGGAGCCGCGGCTGGGTGGCGCGAAGCCAGATGAACACGGACACGAGGATGAACAGCTTCAGCACGAACCAGATCGGCCCGAGGATGTCGAGCGCGTGCACCCACGGGAAGTGGTAGCCGCCGAAGAAGAGCGTCACGCAGAGGCCCGAGAGCACGAGCAGGTTGATGTACTCGGCCGCCTGGAAGATCCCCCAGCGCATTCCCGAGTACTCGGTGTGGTAGCCGGCGACGAGCTCGGTGTCGGCCTCGGGAAGGTCGAACGGAGCGCGCGATGTCTCGGCGGTGCCGCCGACGAGGAACACCGCCAGGCCGACCGCCTGCGGGATGAAGAACCAGAGGGTCGACGCCTGCTTGTTGACGATGTCGACGAGGTTGAGCGACTGCCCCATCATCACGACGCCGAGCACCGAGAGCGCCAGCGACACCTCGTAGGAGACGAGCTGCGCGCAGGTTCGCATCGACCCGAGGATCGAGTACTTCGACTCGGAGGCCCAGCCGCCGACGATGAATCCGTAGATGCCGAGCGAGCCGAGCGCGAAGATCAGGATCAGCGAGATCGGGACGTTCACGACCTCGCCCGCGATGTAGTAGCCATCGACGGTCCAGCCGGCGCCGAACGGCAGCACGCTGAACGCGAGCAGCGCCGTGAACATCGAGACGATCGGAGCGAGGATGTAGAGCGGCTCCTTGGCTGCGCTCGGCGAGAACGCCTCCTTGCGGATCAGCTTCAGCAGGTCGGCGATCGGCACGAGCAAGCCCTTCGGGCCGGCACGGTTCGGGCCGTAACGGAGCTGCATCCGCCCGAGGAGCTTGCGCTCGAGCCAGGTCGTGAACGCGAAGAACAGCATCACGACGTTGATCACGATGAAGGCTTTCGGAATGGTGATCCACCAGGGCTCGTGCATCACGCGCTCACCTCGACGACGGCGTGGAGCCCCGCCGCGTGGTCCTCGGCGATCCGTACGGCGCCGGGTGCGAGATCGCGCGCGATCCGTGCGCGCAGCTCCACCGACGTGCCGTTCGAGGAGACGGTGACGGCGGCGCCGTTCCTGATCTTCCGCTTGCGCGCATCCTCCGGTGACAGCCACACGTCGGGCTCCGGGCGCTGGAAGGCGAGCTCGGGCGTTCGCTCGACAGCGATGCCGGAGAAGAGTGGCCTGTAGGCGACGAGTCGCAGGCCCTTCGCCCGCGCCCGAGACGCGCGGGGGCGTTTTGCGGCTGTCGGCTCCGGCGGCGTCGCACGAGGCGGCAGCACGGCGCGCTCGCCGATCTCGGCGAGGGCGATCCCGCCGAAGCACTTTGCGGATACCTCCGCGAAGACCACGGAGGCATGCGGGGAGAGCTCGACGCCGAAGCGCTCAGCGAGCTTGGCCAGCCAGGCGAGCACATCGGGAGCCGGCGCCAGCACCGCGCGGCGCTGACGCTGCAGGCGGCCTTCCAGGTTGACGGTGGTGCCGTCGCGCTCGAGGTAGCTCGTGCCAGGCAGGATGAAGTCGGCGAGGCCGCGGAAGCTCTCCTCGAACATGCCGATGCCGAGGACGGCGGGTGCCTTCTCGGCGAGTGCGCGCACGCTCGGGTCGCGTGCCGCCTCGTCGCCGGAGATGACCAGCAGGCGGGGCTCTTCGTCTCCCGGGTCGCCATCGGCGGCGATGCTCCAGGCGTCGGTGACGCCGCGCCCGTTCGGCGTGAACGGCAGGAAGTAGACGACGGCTGCGGCGTCTGCGAGCAACGGGTCGTCGGTGACGATCGCGTCCACCTTGCCGGCGGGCCGGCCGTAGGTGATCGTCGCGCCCTGCCTCGCCGCGGCCTTGAGCCACAGGTCGACGACGGGCGCGCGCTCGACCACCGGCGTGTCGCAGACGACCGCGATCGTCTTTGCGTCGCGGAGCGCGGACAGCGGCGTGCCCGTGGCGACGAGATCGTCCGGCACGGTCTCAGGCAGGACGGCGTTGTGGGCTCCGAGCCCGCGCCGGAGCAGCTTGGCGAGCCCGTAGGCCTCCTCGACGGACTCGCAGCCCGAGAGCGCCGTGACCGTCGACGTGCCTGCTGCGCGCAGGATGCGCTCCACCTCGTCGAGCGCCTCGTCCCACGACACCTCCTCGAAGTGCCTCGGGCCGCTCTTGCGCAGCGGGGTGGCGATCCGGTCGGGCGAGTGCAGGTGGTTGTAGGCGAAGCGTCCCTTGTCGCACAGCCAGCCCTCGTCGATCTCCGGATGGATCCGCGACTGGATGCGCTTGACCTTCCCCTCGCGTGTCGTTGCGCTCACGTTGCAGCCGACGGGGCAGAGGCCGCAGACGGTGGGCACGTTCTGGATCTCCCACGGCCGCGCCTCGAAGCGGTACTGCGTCGAGGTCAACGCGCCGACCGGGCAGATCTCCGTGACGTTGCCGGAGAAGTGCCCGCGGTAGGGCTCGTCCTCGAACGTCGCGATGATCGATTGCGAGCCGCGGTTGACGGCGACGAGCTGTCCGTCCTCCGCGACCTGTTCGCTGAATCGCGTGCAGCGGTAGCAGAGGATGCAGCGCTCGCGGTCGAGCGCGATCAGTGGAGAGATAGGGATCGGCTTCTCGAACGTTCGCTTCGGGAACACCATGCGCGTCGATCCGGGGCCGTAGCGGAACGTCAGGTCCTGCAGCGGGCACTCGCCGCCCTTGTCGCAGACCGGGCAGTCGAGGGGATGGTTGACGAGGATGAATTCGAGAGTCGCGTTCTGCCCGTCGGCGGCGAGCTTCGAGGTGCGCGCCGTGTGGACCACCATTCCGTCCTGCGCGGTGAGCGTGCAGCCGGCCTGCAGCTTCGGGATCCCCTCGACCTCGACGAGGCACATGCGGCAGGCCCCGACGGGCGGCCCCAGCCGGGGCTCGTAGCAGAAGACGGGGATCTCGATCCCGGCCGCCTGCGCCGTCTCGACGAGCCCGGTCCCCTTCGGCACCTCGACGGGCCGCTCGTCGATCGTGACCGTGACCGTTTCGGGCGTCACCTGTCGCTCCGTTGCAGTTCCGTCACCCTTGCCTGGCAATGCGCACGGGAATGCAACGAGCCTTCGCGCCGCTCGGGAGCGGAGGTTTCGCGCCTGTGGATCGTTCGTTGCACATTTGTCACCCTTGCCTGGCAACGAGACATGCCGCCAACCGTCACGCCGATACCTCCACGGCCGGAACGAGCGCGTGCATCGCCACCGGCGCGAGGACGTGGTCGAGCGGCGAGCTGTCTCCGAACGGACACCCGCCCTGGTCGATGTGGGCGACGAACTCGTCACGGAACTTCGCGACGTAGCTCGCGACCGCCGTGGCCGCCGTCTCGCCGAGCGGGCACAGGCACTTGCCGTTGATCCGGTCGCAGACATCGAGCAGCAAGTCGAGCTCGCGCCGCGTCGCGTCGCCGGCCTCGAGCTTGCGCAGGATCGCGGTCATCCAGCGCGTGCCCTCGCGGCACGGAGTGCACTTCCCGCACGACTCGTGCTCGTAGAACTCGCTGACGCGGATGCCGAGCTGCACCATGCACACGCGTTCGTCGAGGCAGATGACGCCGGCCGATCCCATCGCCGTGTGCAGCTTCGACAGCGAGTCGAAGTCGTAGCCGACGTCGATCTCGTCTCCGGTCAGAATCACGGTCGACGACCCGCCTGGAATCACCGCCTTCAGCTTCCGGCCGTCGGGGACGCCCCCGCCCAGGTGCTCGGCGTAGATGAGGTCGCGCAACGAGATGCCCGGCTCGATCTCGTAGTTGCCGCCGTTCACGACGTGCCCGGAGACCGAGACGACGCGCGTCCCGCGCGAGTTCTCGACGCCGAGCTTCGCGTACTCCGCCGGGCCGAGCTCGAGGATCGGCGGCACCGTCGCCATCGTCTCGACGTTGTTGACGACGGTCGGCGAGCCGTAGACACCCGAGATCGCCGGGAACGGCGGCTTCGAGCGCGGCTGGCCCCGCTTCCCTTCGAGCGACTCGATCAGCGCGGTCTCCTCGCCGCAGATGTACGCGCCGGCGCCACGGTGCAGGACGATGTCGACGTTCCCGATCAGGTCGGGGCGCTCGGTGACCTCGTCGAGCGCGGCCTTGAGCACCTCGTAGGGCCCGCTGTACTCGCCGCGGATGTACACGAACACGTTCGTCGAGTCGACGGCGTGCGCGGTGATCAGGCAGCCCTCGAGGAAGCGGTGCGGGACGCGCGTGAGGATCTCGTTGTCCTTGAAGCTGCCCGGCTCCGACTCGTCGGCGTTGACGACGAGGTAGTGCGGCTTCGGGATCTGCTCCTTCGAAGGGACGAACGACCACTTGCGCCCGGTGGCGAAGAACGCTCCGCCGCGGCCGCGCAGCTCGGAGCCGAGGAGCGCGTCGGTGACCTCGGCCGGCGACAGCGTCCGCGCCCGTGCGAGCTGCTTGTAGCCGCCCGACGCCTCGTAGGCGGCGAGGCTGGTCGTCGCATCGGCGAGGACGATCTCCTTGATCTCAGCCGGCACGGAGCTCCTCCACGATCGCGGCTGTGTCCTCGGGCTTGACGTGCAGGTGGTACCGGTGGTCGACCGCGACGACTGTTCCCCAGCCGCAGCCGCCGAGGCACTCGATCGTGCGCAGCGTCACCTTGCCGTCGGGGCTCGTCTCGCCGGCGTGGCAGCCGAGGCCGGCCTCGAACGACTCGAGTACCTGCTGTGCCCCGTACAGTGCGCACGAGACGTTCGTGCAGACCTCGACGAGGTGCTCGCCCACCGGCTGGGTGTTGAACTGGTCGTAGAAGGTCGCGATCGAGGCGACGAATGCAGGGGTCACCTCGAGCGCGTCCGCGACCTCGCGCATCACGTCGGGCGACAGCCAGCCGTGCTCCTCCTGCGCGAGCCGCAGCGCCGGCAGCACCGCGCTCCGCGAGCCCTCCGGGTACTTGGCGCGCTCCTCCTGGATCGCGTCGTACAACGTCGTCACCGGTCGACCTCTCCCATCACGGTGTCCAGCGAGCCGACGATCGCGATCATGTCGGCGATCAGCGCGTCCGTCATGCACGTCGCGGTCGCCTCGAGGGCGACGAACGACGGTGCTCGGAACTTGACGCGCCACGGCTTCGGACCACCCGCCGAGCAGATGTAGCAGCCGAGCTCGCCGCGCGGCGACTCGATCGCCGTGTACACCTCGCCCGCCGGAACGCGAAAGCCCTCCGTGACGATCTTGAAGTGGTGGATGAGCGACTCCATCGAGGTGTGCAGCTCGTGGCGCGGCGGGAGGACGACCTTGCGGTCGTCGGCGATCCACGGTTCGCCTTCCATCCGCTCGAGCCGGTCGAGGCACTGCTCGACGATCCGGACCGACTGGCGCATCTCCTCGATGTGCACGCGGTACCGCGCGTAGACGTCACCCTGCGTGAAGACCGGAACGCGGAAGTCGACCTGGTGGTAGGCGAGGTAACCCTCGTCCCGCCTGATGTCCCAGTCGATGCCCGATGCTCGCAGCACCGGCCCGGACTGGCCGAGCGCGATCGCGTCGTCGGCGGAGAGAAGGCCGACCCCTTCGGTGCGCTCGAGCCAGATCTTGTTGCGCGTGAGCAGCGTCTCGTAGTCGTCGATCGCGCGTGGCATCCAGTCGCAGAACGCACGTGCCTGTGGGTAGAAGCCGCGCGGGATGTCCTCGGCGAGCCCGCCGACCTGGAAGTAGCGCGTGTGCATCCGGTAGCCCGCGACCAGCTCGAACAGGTCGAGGATCTGCTCGCGCTCGCGGAACGCGTACCAGAACATCGAGATGGCTCCCAGCTCGAGCGCCGACGTGCCCAGCCAGACGAGGTGGGAGTGAATCCGGTTGAGCTCGCAGAGCAGCGTGCGCATCCATGTCGCCTTGGCGGGAATCTCCAGCTCGAGCAGCTTCTCGACGGCGGCGACGAAGACGTATTCGTTGTTCTGGTACGAGACGTAGTCGATGCGCTCGGGGTAGGTGATGCACTTCCACCACGTCTTGTGCTCCATGTTCTTCTCGAAGCCGGTGTGCAGGTAGCCGACGACCGCGGCGAGACCGGTGACGTCTTCGCCGTAGAGGTCGACGATCAGCCGCAGAACGCCGTGCGTCGACGGATGGTTCGGCCCGAAGTTGACGGTCATCACGTCGCCCGTGTCCCAGAGCTCCTGCGATGTCTTGAGCACCGTCGGGATCGGATGCGGGATGCGCGAGCCTTCGTAGATCGCGCGACCGGTGGGTCGCTTCGCGGTTGCGGTCACGGCTACTCCTCCCCCGAGAAGCGCACGGGCTCGCCGCCGAGTGGGTAGTCCTTGCGGAGCGGATGCCCCTCCCAGTCGTCGTCGAGGAGGATCCGTACGAGATTCGGGTGGCCGTCGATCGCGATTCCCATCAGGTCGTACGCCTCGCGCTCGTGCCAGTCCGCGGTCGGCCAGACCGGGATCACCGTCGGCACGCTCTCACCGTCGTCGACCCAGGTCTGGAGCCGGACGCGCCGCGGCGGCGCGGCGATCGCGAGCAGGTGGTAGTTCATCGCGAACCGCTTCGGCTTCGACGGCGGGACGATCTGGAGCCCTTGCGTCATCGGTGCGTTCAGGTCGCGTCCACCCGCAGTGCCGATGAATCCCGACACGCCCTCCGCGCCGTACCCGAGATAGTCGACGGCGCTGATGTCGGCGAGGAACGTGAAGCCGAGCTCGTCGCGCAGGTGCAGTGCGGCGTCGACGAGCCGCACCGGCTCGACCGTGACGGTCGTCTCGCGGTGTGCCTCGGTCACTCCGACGAGCCCGGGCACCTCGCCCCACTCGCCGGCCGGCGTCGTCACGAAGCGACGCTCCGCAGCTCGTAGGCGGGGGGGACGCCGGCCTTCACCGCTTCGTGGAGGCGGACGATTCCCTCCACCAGCTGCTCCGGCCGGGGCGGGCAGCCCGGGACGTAGATGTCGACCGGCACGAGCTTGTCGACCGACTGCACGATCGCGTAGTTGTTGAACATCCCGCCCGAGCTCGCGCAGGCTCCCATCGCGATCACCCACTTCGGCTCGAGCATCTGGTCGTAGATCTGGCGAAGCGGTGCCGCCATCTTGTTGGAGACCCGGCCGGACACGATCAGCAGGTCTGCCTGTCGTGGTGAGCCTCGGAACGGCTCCATCCCGAAGCGCGCGATGTCGTAGCGCGCGGTAACGATCGACATCATCTCGATCGCGCAGCACGCGAGGCCGAACGTGTCCGGCCACATCGAGTTCGTCTGCGCCCACGCGACCGCCTTCTGGAGCGTCGTCAGCCCGACGCGTTGCTCGAGGTCGTCGACCTCCTCCTCGAATCGGCTCAGGCCCTTCGTCGGCCAGAGCAGGCGCTCGGACTTGAGCCCGTCGTCGCGAAGCCGGCCGCCGCCTAGCGCCATTCGAGCGCTCCCTTCCGCCAGATGTAGACGTACGCGATCAGCAGGATGATCAGGAACGTGAGGAACTCGAAGAACCCGAACCAGTTGAGCTCGTGGAGGATCACGGCGAGCGGGTACAGGAACACGATCTCGATGTCGAAGAGGATGAACAGCATCGCCGTCAGGTAGAAGCTGACCGTGAACCGCTGGCGTTGCGGCGGTCCCTTGGAGACGCCCGACTCGAAGGGGACGGAACGTGCGCGGATGCGACGATGAGGTCGCTGAGCGAATACGAAACTGGCGACGATCATCGTCGTGGGGATCATCAGGGCGAAGAACCCGTAGATCGCGAACGGCAACCAGCTGTCGAACAAAAAACCGCCCTCCTCGCGTACCGGCGGCCCGACGCTACCACGGTTCGGACGTGCCGCACGAACCGAACGGGAAACCGTGAAGCGATCGGCGTTGCAGGTGTCACGAAGTGCCCACACGCGACCCCAGGGGCTACACTGAGACCACGATGGCGACGACCGAGGTCCGCACCGAGTCTGTGATCACGCTCACCGAGCGCGCCGCCGAGAAGATCCGCGGCCTCCAGGCCGAGGAGCCCGGCGACGACGCGGCGGTGCTGCGGGTCGCGATCCAGGGCGGCGGCTGCAGCGGCTTCGAGTACGCGCTTGGCTTCGACCGCGGCCCGCAGGAGGGCGACCACGAGCTCGAGTTCCACGGCGTCAAGGTTGTCGTCGACCCGTTCAGCGCGCCGTACCTCCAGGGCTCGACCGTCGATTTCCTCGAGACGCTCCAGGAGTCCGGTTTCAAGATCGACAACCCGAACGCGACCTCGTCGTGCGGGTGTGGGTCGAGCTTCCAGGTCGCCGACGGCGAGGCGTCTGCCGACGCCGCCGGCTGCGGCAGCTGCAGCCACTAGTTCTCGCGATACGCTCGCGCGCGTGAGCGCGCCGCTTCGCGTCGCCGTGGTCGGCTCCGGCCCGGCCGGCTTCTATGCGTCCGATGCGCTGCTGCGCAGCGAAGCCCCCGAGGTGGCCGTCGATCTGCTCGACCGGCTGCCGACGCCGTGGGGGCTCGTCCGGCTCGGCGTCGCCCCGGATCACGAGAACATCAAGGCGGTGTCGCGGGCGTTCGAGAAGACGGCGGCCCGTCCCCGGTTCCGTTTCTTCGGGAACGTCGACGTCGGCCGAGCGGTCACGCATGCCGAGCTGCTCGAGCGATACGACGCCGTCGTCTACACGGTCGGGGCGCAGACCGACCGGCAGCTCGGGATTCCCGGTGAGGAGCTCCCGGGGTCGTGGCCGGCCACGGCGTTCGTCGCCTGGTACAACGGCCACCCCGACTTCCAGGACCTCTCCTTCGACCTCTCGACCGAGCGGGTGGTCGTGGTGGGCAACGGGAACGTGGCGATCGACTGTGCGCGCATGCTCGCGCTCACGGCGGCCGAGCTCGCGTCGACCGACACGGTCGATGTTGCCGAGCGTGCGATTATCGAGTCGGGCATCCGCGAGATCGTGATGCTCGGTCGGCGCGGGCCCGTGCAGGCCGCGTTCACGCCGCCGGAGCTGCAGGAGCTCGGCGAGCTCGCCGGCGCCGACGTCGTCGTCGATCCACGCGACCTCGAGCTCGATCCGGTGAGCGCGGATGCACTCGAGCACGACCGCGAGCGCGCGCGTCGCAACGTCGAGCTTCTGCGCGAGTTCGCTGGTCGCCGGCCGAACGGGCTGCCGCGCCGCCTCATCCTGCGGTTTCTCATGTCTCCGGTCGAGATCGTCGGCGACGGGAAGGTCGAGGGTGTCGAGGTGGTTCGCAACCAACTCGTGTCCGAGACCGGAAGACTCGTTGCCAGGCCGACGGATGTTCGCGAGACCATCCCCTGTGGGCTCGTCCTGCGCAGTGTCGGCTACCAGGGCGTCGAGCTGCCGGGGGTTCCGTTCGACGCCGATGCCGGGGTGATGCCGAACGACGGTGGCCGCGTCGTGGGCGCGGCGCGCACGTACTGCGCCGGCTGGATCAAGCGCGGGCCGAGCGGCGTGATCGGGACCAACAAGAAGGACGCCGCCGAGACGGTCGATGCGCTCCTCGAGGATGCGCGCGCCGGGAAGCTCGCCGCACCGGGCGACACCGATTTGCGGTCGCTGCTCGAGGAGCGGGGAACGGCGTTCGTCGAGCATGACGGGTGGCGGGCGATCGACGCCGCGGAGCGTGCCGCCGGGGAGCCGCTCGGTCGGCCGCGCGTGAAGCTGACGGGCTGGGGCGAGCTGCTGGAGACCGGTGGCTCGGGGGTACAGTCTTCGTCGTGAGCGAACGGGTGCAGTCGCGCGAGCTCTGGGGCGGGGAGACGCGGAAGGCGATCGCCAACTTCCCTGTCTCCGGCGAGCCGATCCCGGCGCCGGTCGCGCACTGGCTCGGACGGATCAAGGCCGCCGCCGCCCGCGTCAACGGCGAGCTCGGCCTGCTCGACCCCGACAAGGCTGAGCGCATCGCCGCCGCGGCCGACCGCGTCGCGGCTGGAGAGCTGGACGACCAGTTCCCGATCGACGTCTTCCAGACCGGCTCCGGAACCTCGTCCAACATGAACGCGAACGAGGTGATCGCGTCGCTCGCGGGCGACGACGTGCACGCGAACGACGACGTCAACATGGGGCAGAGCTCCAACGACGTGTTCCCGTCCGCGGTTCACCTTGCCGCGCTCGACGAGACGGTCAACGACCTGCTACCTGCCCTCGACGGTCTTGCAGATGCGCTGGCGGCCAAAGCACGGGAGTTCGACGACGTGGTCAAGTCGGGCCGGACGCACTGGATGGACGCCGTGCCGGTCACCCTCGGGCAGGAGTTCGGCGGGTACGCGGCGCAGGTTCGCGAAGGCCACGCCCGCGTGTCGGCGACGCTGCAGCGGCTCGGCCAGATCCCGCTCGGCGGCACTGCCGTCGGCACCGGCTTGAACACGCACCCGGAGTTCGCGGCGCGCGCGCGGGCCGACCTGCAGCGGTCGAGCGGCCTTCCGATCTCGCCGCCGGCCGATCCGTTCGAGTCCCAGGCAGCACGCGACGGCCTCGTGGAGGCGTCGGGCGCACTGAAGACGCTCGCCGTCAGCCTCACCAAGATCGCGAACGACCTGCGCTTCCTCGGTTCAGGCCCGCGCGCCGGGCTCGCGGAGATCTTCCTGCCCGAGCTCCAGAAGGGGTCGTCGATCATGCCCGGGAAGGTCAACCCGGTGATCCCCGAGGTGGTGACGCAGGTTGCGGCCCAGGTGATCGGCAACGACCAGGCGATCGCGGTGGGAGGCATGCAGGGGCACTTCGAGCTGAACGTCTTCGTCCCGCTGCTCGCACGCAACCTGTTGCAGTCGATCAAGCTTCTCGCCGCCGCCTGCAGGCTGCTGGACGAGAAGTGCGTGACCGGGATCGAGGCCAACCGCGAGCAGTGCGAGCGCTACGCCGAGCTGACGCTGGCGGCGGCCACCGGCCTCAATCCGTACATCGGCTACGACAAGGCGAGCGAGATCGTGAAGGGCGCAGTCGCATCGGGCCGCCCGCTGCGGGATGTCGCGCGCGAAGCGGGCGTCGACGAGGCGACTCTCGACGCGGCGCTCGACTACCGGGCGCTCGCAAAGCCGCACGAGTAGCACGGAAAATCGCTGCAACTGGCGGTAGTTGCCGAATTCTTCGCGGCCGCTGCCAGCTACGATCGGGGCATGAGAGCGCGCATGCTGATCGGCGCGGTGCTCGTCCTCCTCGCGGCGGCTGGGGCTGCCGCCGCGGCTGTCTTGCAGTCACCGGGCGTTGCAACCGTGACGCTGTCGCCGGCGGCCGCGGGCGCCCGGCGCGTATCGATGACCGTTCAGCTGCCGGCGACGCTGCAGTGTGGTCGGCCGATGGGCGGCCCGGTGTCCGTCACCCTGCCGCGTGGAGAGCGCATGCCGTCTGCGATCGCCGCTACTGCCGTTCGCGTCAACGGGCGCGCCTCGTCGAAAGTCGCTGTTGCGGGGCGTGTGGTGACGGTCGGCCTCCCCGTCCCTCGCGGCATCACCTGCATGTCGATCATCGAAGGCACGATGAAGATCGTCTTCGCGCCGGCCGCCGGGCTCGGCAATCCGTCGGCTGCCGGCACGTACACCGTGGTCGTCCGGCAGGGGAAGACGGGCTACCTCGTGCCGGTCTCGATCAAGCGCTGAGCCGCTAGTACGAGACGGCGCCGCGGCCGGTCGCCGCAGCGTGGCGCTGCTCGTCGGCGCGGTAGCTCGAGCGGACGAGCGGGCCGGAGAACACCGACCCGAAGCCGAGGGCCTCGCCCTGCTCGCGGAACCAGCGGAACTCGTCGGGGTGCACCCAGCGGTCGATCGTCGCGTGCCTCGAGCTCGGCTGCAGATACTGCCCGATCGTCACGACGTCGACCCCGTTCGCGCGGAGGTCGCGCATCGTGTCGACCACCTCGTCGTTGCGCTCGCCCAGGCCGACGATGATCCCGCTCTTCGTGAGCACCGGGTAGTCGGCGATCTCCTTCGCGCGCCGCAGGAGCTCGAGCGCTCCGTCGTAGCTCGCCTTGGCGCCGCGCATCCGCCGGTGAAGTCGCCGAACAGTCTCGATGTTGTGGTTGAAGACGTCGGGCCGGGCGCCGATCACGGTCACGAGCGCGGCTTCCTCGACGCCGACGAAGTCGGGCGTCAGCACCTCGACCGTCGCGGCCGGCAGCTTCGCCTTCAACGCGCGAATCGTTGCCGCGTAGTGGCCTGCTCCCTTGTCGGGCACGTCGTCGCGATCGACCGACGTCACGACCACGTGCTTCAGGCCCATCTGCCGCGCGGTCTCGGCCAGGCGCAGCGGCTCCAGCGGGTCGACCGGCTCCGACGGCTTGCCGGAGTGCACGTAGCAGTAGCGGCAGGCGCGCGTGCACGTCTCGCCGAGGATCTGGAACGTCGCCGTGCCACGTCCCCAGCACTCGGCGATGTTCGGGCAGCGCGCCTCCTCGCAGATCGTGTGCAGCTGCGCACCGTGGATCAGCCTCTTGACGTCGTAGTACTGGCCGTTCTGCGACGGCGCGCGGACCTTCATCCACTCTGGACGCCGCGGACGCTCGGCGACGGGCAGCGAGGTTTCCACGGGATCAGTCTAGAGCGGGGGCCCGGTCGCGCGGCGCGCGATGGACGAGCTCCGCGTAGCGGCCGCCGAGCTCGATCAGCTCGTCGTGGCGGCCGCGCTCGACGATCCGGCCGCCGTCGAGCACGACGATCTGGTCGGCGTCGAAGACGGTCGAGAGCCGGTGTGCGATCGCGATTGTCGTTCGTCCGCTGGCCAGGCGGTCGAGCGCCTCCTGCACCTGGCGCTCGGTTTCCGTGTCGAGGGAGCTCGTCGCCTCGTCGAGGACGAGGATGGGCGGGTTGCGGAGGATCGTGCGCGCGATCGCGATCCGCTGCTTCTCGCCGCCCGAGAAGCGGTAGCCTCGCTCGCCGACGACCGTCTCGTAGCCGTCGGGCAGCGCCGCGATCAGGTCGTGGATCTGGGCAGCCTGGGCCGCCAGTTCGATCTCCTCGTCCGTGGCGTCCGGCTTCGCGAACCGCAGGTTCTCGCGCACGCTCGCGTGGAAGAGATAGGTCTCCTGGGAGACGACCCCGACCAGGCTGGTGAGCGTCTGGAACGAGAGGTCGCGCACGTCGACGCCGCCGATCGAGACGCTGCCGCGCGCCACGTCGTAGAGGCGGGCGGTCAGGTAGCCGAGGGTCGTCTTCCCGGACCCGGTCTCGCCGACGAGCGCCGTCGTCGTCCCCGTCGGCACGGTGAATGTGACGTCCTCGAGCGTCCACGGCCCGTCTTCGTCGTAGCGGAACCAGACGCCGTCGAAGGCGACATCTCCGGGTTCGGCGAGCGCGCGCGGCTCCGGCGACTCGATGATGTCGACCGGCTGGTCGAGGTACTCGAAGATCCTGTCGAAGAGCGCCAGCGAGGTCTGGACGTCGAGACCGACGCCGAGCAGCGACCCGACCGGAAAGAAGAGGCGCGCCTGGAGCGTGGTGAACGAGACGAGTGTCGGGACGGTGATCGAGGTCGACCAGCCGTGCGCGAGCGCGAGGCCGCCGAACCAGTACGTCGCCGCCGGCATGACGGCGAAGCTCGTCTGGATCGTCGCCATCATCCAGCGGCCCGCCATCCGCTGGCGGATCTCGAGGTCGGCGAGCAGCTCGGACTCGCCGTGGAAGCGGTCGGCGAGCTCCTCCGAGCGACCCATCGTCTTCCCGAGCAGGATGCCGCTCACCGAGAGCGATTCCTGGACGAGGCTGGAGATGTCGGCGAGCGTCTCCTGCGTCGACTTCGCGATGCGCCGGCGTTCGTTGCCGACACGCCGCGTGAGGAGCACGAAGATCGGGATCAGCGCGAACGCGAACAGCGCGAGCTCCCAACTGAGCAGGAGCATGCCGATCATCGTGGCGAGCACCGTCGTCGCGTTGGAGATGATCGATGTCGCCGTCGACGTGACGACGCTCTGCACCCCGCCGATGTCGTTCGAGATCCGCGATTGCACCTCGCCGGTGCGGGTGCGCGTGAAGAAGGCGAGCGACAGCCGCTGCAGATGGCGGAACACGGCCGTGCGCAGGTCGTGCATCACCGCCTGGCCGACCTGGTTCGAGAGCAGCGTTTGCCACACACCGAGCGCACCCGTGACGACCGCGATCACGATCATGCCGCCCGCGTAGATCGCCAACGCCTTCGTGTCCACCGGAGGGGGAGAGATCGACTCGAGCACGCCGCGCAGCAGGAAGGCCGGCAGCACGCCGAGCGCTGCGGAGACGAGGATCAACCCCAGTACGACCCCGAGCCGCCAGCGATAGGGTCTGAACAGCGAGGCGATGCGTCTCAGGTTCGCCTTGCGGACGGCAGGGTCGGACGGCCGCTGCGGCGGCTCCTCCCGACTGAAGCGCCGGCCACGACCGCCGCGCTCTCCGACATCGAACATCTCGCCAAGGTAGACGACTCGATTCGGCACGCGTCGCCGGCGCTAGGCTCGAAGCGTGGAGCGGATCTGCGTCTTCTGCGGCGCGTCGAGCGGCCGTGCGGCTGCCTATGGGACGGCAGCGCGTGGCTTCGGTCAGGCGGTTGCCGCGCGTGGTCTCGGGCTCGTCTTCGGGGGCGGCCGCGTCGGGTTGATGGGCGCAGTCGCCGACGGTGCCCTCGCGGGCGGCGCCGAGGTGATCGGCGTGATCCCACAGAGCCTCGTCGACCGTGAGCTCGCGCACGGAGGTGTCTCTGCGCTCGAGGTGGTCGGTTCACTGCACGAGCGCAAGGCGCGGATGGCGGAGCTGGCCGATGCGTTCGTCGCGCTCCCCGGCGGATTCGGCACGCTGGACGAGCTGCTCGAGCAGCTGACGTGGTCGCAGCTCGGCCTGCACGAGAAGCCCATCGGGCTGCTCGACGTCGACGGGTACTGGCTTCCGTTGATTGCTCTCGCGCGTCACGCAACGGAGGAGGGCTTCGTGCGCGAGTCCGACCTCGGGGCCATCGCGGTCGCCGACGAGCCCGCGGCACTGCTCGATCGCCTCGAGCGGATGACGGACGAGGTGCGTCCGCGGCCGAAGTGGTCGTGACCGCGGCGGCCGGGAGTTCGTGACGGCCGATCGGCCATGGCTCCACCCCAGACGTTTTGCCCACAACCCGCGGCCCCGTTCGCCGAGCCGGGGTGGACACCAGCCCAGGAGCGGCCCCGTTCGCCCTGTGGACGGTTTGTGAGGATGGCTGCCGCCTGACAGGTCCCGCGCAGACCCGTCCGCACGGTGAGCTTTGTGACGCGTGGGGCGCTGCTCAGCCGAGCACGGGGGCCGGCTGCTCGACCAGCGCGACGTCGAACACTTCGCCGAACGCTGCGGCTGCAACCGGGCGGACCTCGTCGACGGAGAGCGGTCGCCCGAGCTCCTCCGCCATCGACGTGAACTGGTAGCCGTCGAGCCCGCACGCCGTGATCCAGTCGGTGAACGGCGCGGGATCGAGGTCGACGTTGAGCGCGTAGCCGTGCGTCGAGACCCATCTCGACAGATGAATGCCGATCGACGCGATCTTGCGCGGCGGCCGCTCGAGCCAGACGCCCGTCAGGCCCTCGATCCGGGTCGACTCGATCCCGAAGGCAGCGGCCGTCTCGATCAGCACCTGCTCGAGGTCACGGCAGTACCGCCTCACGTCCTGGCCGTGACGCGTCAGGTCGAGGATCGGGTAGCAGACGAGCTGACCGGGAGCGTGATAGGTCGACTTGCCACCGCGGTCGGTCTCGACGATTTCGACCGCCGCGTCGCCGGGGACGTGCAGCTCTCCCGGTTCGGCCCGCCGCCCCAGCGTGATCGTGGGCGGATGCTCGAGCAGGAGCACGGTGTCGGGCCCATCGCCGCACGCGACGGCGTCGGCGATCTCCCGCTGGAGGCCGAGCGCTTCCCGGTAGTCGACGACTCCCAGGTTCACGAGGCGGGCGCTGCTCATCGCTCGCTGAGCGTACCGTTGGCATCCGTGGAGCCGAAGCCGAAAGGCTGGTCGGAGCGCTACGGCGCCGTGTTTGCCGAGCAGGCGGTCGTCGACCACTACCACCTGCGTCCCCCGTACCCCGAGGAGACGATCGACGTGCTCGCGGGTCTCGCCCGCGGCGGCGCGGTGGTCGATCTCGGATGCGGGCCCGGTGAGCTCTCACGGCGACTCGCACCGCGTGTGGAACGAATCGACGCGGTCGACGTGTCGGAACCGATGATCGAGCTGGGGCGCAGCCTTCCGGGCGGGGATGCAACGAACGTCCGCTGGTTCGTCGGCCGCGTCGAGGAGGTGGCCCTGCCGGGGCCGTACGCGCTCGCGCTGGCAGGCGACAGCATCCACTGGTTCGACTGGGATGTGGCGTTGCCCCGTGTCGCTGAGCTGCTCGAGCTCGAAGCGGTGCTGGCGATCGTGCGCAGAGACTGGCTGCGAGACGGCCGGCTCCGCGACGTGCTCGGCCAGGTCTACAGGCGTCACAGCTGGAACGACGAGTTCGAGCCGCTCGATCCGGAGACGGAGCTCGCACGCCGTGGGCTGTTCGTCCGGTCTGGCGAGCACGCGTCGGCGGCTTGCCCGTGGCGGCCGACGCTCGACGAGATCGTCGACGTCCATTACTCGACGAGCGGTTTCGCCCCGTCGCAGCTCTCCGACCGCGGGCGATTCGAGACGGACTTGCGGCAGGCCGTCGAAGCGACGCTCGTCGCGCGCGACGGACGCTACGACCTCGACGTCGCCGCCACGGTCGTCTGGGGCCGCCCCGGCTCCGGCTAATAGTCCGACTCGCCCCAGGTCTGGAGGCGCTCGCGCAGGTCGCGCAGGAAGCGACCCGCGAGCGCGCCGTCGATCAGGCGGTGGTCGTACGTGAGCGTCAGGTTCATCATCGAGCGGATCGCGATCGCGTCCGTGCCGTCCTGGTCGGTGATCACCCACGGCCGCTTGACGATCGCGTAGGTGCCCAGGATCGCCGACTGGGGCTGGCTGATCACCGGGGTGCCGTGGAACGTCCCGTAGCCGCCGGGATTCGTGATCGTGAACGTGCCGCCGGCGACGTCGTCGGGGAGGAGTTGCTTGTTGCGCGCCCGGGCGGCGATGTCGGCGATTCCCTTCGCCATCCCGAGCAGGTTGAGCGTCTCCGCGTTCTTGACGACCGGGACGATCAGGCCCTTGCCGTCCGCGAGTTCGACCGCGAAGCCGAGGTTGACGAACGTCCGTGTGACGATCTGTCCGTCACGCAGCTCTCCGTTCACGTACGGGTAGTCGCGGAGCGTGTCGACGGTGGCGCGCGCCACGAACGCGAGATACGTCGGGTTCACCCCGTAGGCCTGCTCGAACTCCCGCTTCAGCTTGGCGCGCACAGCGACGACGTTGCTCATGTCGACCTCGATCGCACTGGTGACGTGCGCAGACGTGTCGAGCGAGCGGCGCATGTGCTCCGCGATGCCGCGGCGCATCGCCGACATCGGCTCGAACGTCTCGCCCTGGCTGGGCGTGATCGGCTCGGCACTGGCGGCGGCCGGGACCGGCGCTGCAGCCGGTGGCGGCGGTGCGGCGGGCGGCGTGACGATCGGTGGCGCGACGGCAGGAGGCGCTGCCGGAGGCGCGACCGGTTGCGCGGCGGCGACGGGCTCGGGCGCCGCCGGCGCCGGCTCGGGAGCCGCCGGTTCCCCGCCCGCTGCGATGAACGCGAGAATGTCGCGCTTGGTGACGCGCCCCGCGGTGCCGGTGCCCGGCACCTTCGACGGGTCGACGCCGTGCTCGCCGGCGATCCGCGCGACCACAGGCGAGATGAACGCCTTGCCGTTCGACGGCGACTCGGTCGGTGCGGCCGGCTCGGGCGCGACGGCGCTCGGCTCCGGCGTCCGTTCGGGCGGCGCCGCGTCGGGCTCGGGCCGCTCGGGCTCCGGCTGCAGCGGTGGCGCGGCCGGGCCGGCCGCCGCCTCGTTGCCGATGCGGGCGAGCACGGTCCCCACCTCGACGGTCTCGCCCTCGGTGACGAGGATCTCGGTGACGATCCCCGACGCCGGCGACGGGACCTCGGTGTCGACCTTGTCGGTGGAGATCTCGAGCAGCGTCTCGTCGGCCTCGACGCGCTCGCCGACCTCCTTGAGCCATCTCGTGATCGTCCCCTCGGAGACGGAGACGCCCATCTGCGGCATCACGACGTCGACTGCGGTTCCCGTTGACATCTTCTCTCCTAGTAGTCGACGAGCTCTCTGAGGCCACGGGCGACGTCGTCGACCTGTGGGATGAACGCTTTCTCGAGCACCGGCGAGAACGGGACGGGCGTATCGGGGGCCGCGATCCTGCGCACGGGCGCGTCGAGGTCCTCGAACGCCTCCTCCGCGATCGTTGCGGCGATCTCACCGCCGAAGCCGCCGGAGCGGGTGTCCTCGTGCAGCACGAGCACCTTCGACGTCTTCCGCACCGAGTCGAGAACGGCCTGCTTGTCCCACGGCATCACGCTGCGGAGATCGACGATCTCGACCGACGCGTCCACCTGTGCCGCAGCCTCCTCGGCCGTGTAGACCATCGCGCCCCAGGTGATCACCGACACGTCGGTTCCCTCGTTGTGAATCCGCGCCTTGCCGATCGGGATCGTGTAGCGCTCCTCGGGCACCTCTCCCTTGACGCGCCGGTACAGATGCTTGTGCTCGAAGAAGAGCACCGGGTTCGGGTCCTCGATCGCCGAGATGATCAGTCCCTTGGCGTCCTCCGGAGTCGCCGGGCACACGCACTTGAGCCCCGGGATGTGCGCGAACGACGACTCGGGATTCTGCGAGTGGAAGGGACCGCCGGAGAAACCGCCACCCGAGGGCAGCCTGAGCACCCACGGCACCGGCGTCCCGGCCCGCCAGCGCTGCTTGGCGGCGATCGTGACCAGGTGATCCCACGCGCACGAGACGAAGTCGGCGAACTGCATCTCGGCGACCGGACGCAAGCCCATCAGCGCGGCACCGGTCGCTCCGCCCATGATCGCGGTCTCGGACAGCGGCGTGTCGATCACACGCCACGATCCGAACTCCTCCTGGAAGCCGAGCGTCACCTTGAACGCGCCGCCGTAGACGCCGACGTCCTCGCCCAGCACGAACACGCGCTTGTCGCGCCGCATTTCCGTCCGGAGGCCGTCGCTGATCGCCTGCAGGTATGTCATCTCGGGCATCGGTCGCCTACTTGTGGTGCGGAGTGTCGAGATCCTCGGGCGTTGCGTAGACGCCGTCGAGCAGCTCGGCCGGGTCGGGCTGGGGCGACTCCTCCGCCCGCTGTAGGGCCTCGTTCAGGAGCCGCTTGACGTGGCTGGTCAGCTCCTCTTCCTCGGCGTCGGCGAGGTCGGCGTTCGAGCGGAGCCAGTTCCGGTAGCGCTCGAGCGGGTCGCGAGCCGCCCACTGCTCGAACAGCTCCTTCGGCACGTAGAAGGCGTCGTCGTGGACGGCATGGCCTTCCATGCGCAGCGTCTGGCACTCGATCAGGGTCGGCCCGCCGCCGTCGCGCGCCTTCTCGATCGCCCACTTCGCCTCGCGGTAGACGGCGAGCGCATCGGTGCCGTCGACGACAACGCCGTCGAAGCCGTAGGCCGCGGCGCGGTCGGCGAGGTGGTCGATCGCGTACTCGAGGTGCGTCGGCGTCGAGTACGCCCACTGGTTGTTGTCGCAGATGAAGACGACGGGCAAGCGGCGCACGCCGGCGAAGTTCATCGCCTCGTGCGCATCGCCGCGCGCCATCGCGCCTTCGCCGGTCCATCCCACGGCGACGCGGTGTTCCTCGCGGATCCGGAACGCGAGCGCGCAGCCCACGGCCACCGGCAGCATCGCCGGCAGGTGACTGACCATCGCGATCAGCCCGAGTCGGTCGTCGGCCATGTGCACGTTGCCGTCCTTGCCCCGAGCGGGGCCGTCGGCGCGGCCCATGTACTGCGCGAAGATGCGCCACGGCTCGACGCCTCGCGTGATGTGCACTCCCATGTCGCGGTGCAGCGGCGCGCCGACGTCGTCGGTGCGCATCGCGGTCGCGACCGCGACGGCGGCCGCTTCGTTGCCGCGACCGGTGTAGAACGAGCCGGGGATCTTGCCCTGGCGGTAGAGGATGTGGCCTCGTTCCTCGACGCCGCGCGTGATCAGCATGTTGCGGTAGATCTGGAGGAGGTCCTCACGATCGAGACCCCACTCCCTCACCTCCTGGAGCGAGCCCGAGGGCTCGGCTACACGAGCGATCGCCACTACACCGTCCTCGTCGAAGGGGAAAGCCGCTCGCATGCTAACGACCACCGCGCGTCGCGGGTCAGTACAGTCGTGGCGTGGGAAAGGCGGCTGACTGGCTGCGCGAAGAGCGGCGAGGCGTGCTCGGGCACTGGAGCGCATTCTGCCTCGACTGCGGCGCCGCGCGGCGCTGGTTCGAGGAGTCCGAGCACGAGCTTCCGGACCGCTGCCCGGCGTGCGGCGGCGAGCTCCTCCACCGCTGCCCGGCGTGCTCGGCGCCTTTTTCCTCGACGTTCGCGGTCGAGTGCGAGGAGTGCGCGGCGCCGCTGCGGGCACCCGAGCTGCACGGGATTCGGATCCGCCGTCGCTAGAAGCCCAGACTCGGCTGGATCGCCGAGAAGCGGATCACGGTGACGGTGTCGTCGGCCGTGACGTCGCGGTTGTAGAGCTGGCCGAGGAAGCGGCAGAGCTCGTCGTGGTGGCGGATCTCGGGATTGTCGTGCTCGATCTCGTTCGGCGACAGCTCGCTGATCGTCTTCACCTCGACCTTGTCCAGGACGGCGTCGAAGACGTGCTGGCGTGGGCTGAAGCGGGCGCCCACGAGCACCGAGACGATCAGGCCCTTCTGGTACTTGCGCGACTTGTCGCCGAGCCTGATCGTCGCCGTCTTCCGGTGCGAGCGAAGTTGCGCCTCGACGATCGGCGAGTAGAAGTTCAGCGCGAGCGAGGGCACCGGTGGCCGATCATACGTCCTCGTTCGCCTGGCGCCACCCCCGGCCGCGATCTGAGTGCCGGCGACTGAGATTTTCGCCGTGCACTTGCGTCGTCGGCACTCTAACGGGTAGAGTGCCAGCCGTAAGCACAAGCGTGTCACAAGCTTGTGATCACACGGTGTAGGTGGAGGTCCTATCTATGAATCTCAAGCCGCTCGGCGATCGCCTGATCGTCACGGTCCTCGATGAAGAGGAGACGACGATCAGCGGCATCGTCCTGCCGGACACGGCGAAGGAGAAGCCGCAGCGCGGCCGCGTCCTCGCCGTCGGCCCGGGCGCCCGCGACGAGGACGGCGAGTACATCGCCATGGACCTCGAAGAGGGCGACGAGATCATCTTCAGCAAGTACGGCGGGACCGAGATCAAGCTCGGTGTCGACGAAGTCCTGATCCTGCGCGAGTCCGATGTGCTCGCGAAGGTCGTCGGCGATCGCGCAGCGGTCGCGTAGGAAGGGGAAGAGAAACCAGATGGCTCACAAGGAGCTGAAGTTCAGTGAGGATGCGCGGCGCTCGCTCCAGCGTGGCGTCGACATCCTGGCCGACGCGGTCAAGGTGACGCTCGGCCCGAAGGGGCGTTACGTCGTCCTGGACAAGAAGTTCGGGGCGCCGACGATCACCAACGACGGTGTCACGATCGCCCGCGAGATCGAGGTCGAGGACGTCTTCGAGAACCAGGGCGCTCAGCTCGTCCGCGAGGTCGCAACCGCCACCAACGACGTGGCCGGCGACGGCACGACGACGGCGACCGTGCTCGCGCAGGCAGTCGTCCGCGAGGGGCTCAAGAACGTCTCCGCCGGTGCGAACCCGATGGCGCTCAAGCGCGGCATCGAGACCGCCGTCGAGCAGATCGTCGAGAACCTCAAGTCCCAGTCGACCGAGATCTCCGGCAAGGAGGACATCGCGCGCGTCGCGACCGTCTCCTCCCGCTCGAGCGAGATCGGCGACGTGCTCTCCGAGGCGATCGAGAAGGTCGGCAAGGACGGCGTCGTGAACGTCGAGGAGGGCCAGACCTTCGGCCTCGAGCTCGAGTTCACCGAGGGCATGCAGTTCGACAAGGGCTACCTGTCGCCCTACATGATCACCGATGCCGAGCGCATGGAGGCAGTGCTCGACGACCCGTACATCCTGGTCGCGAACCAGAAGATCGGGGCCGTCAAGGACCTGCTGCCGGTGCTCGAGCAGGTGATCCAGGCCGGTCGCCCGCTGCTGATCGTGGCCGAGGACGTCGAGGGCGAGTCGCTCGCGACGATCG
Source organism: uncultured Thermoleophilia bacterium (assembly GCA_963742605.1). Taxonomy (GTDB): domain Bacteria; phylum Actinomycetota; class Thermoleophilia; order Gaiellales; family Gaiellaceae; genus PALSA-600. The sequence goes on from CAVUNA010000014.1 coordinate 344,645, forward strand.
TGGTCAACAAGCTGCGCGGCACCTTCCAGGCCGTCGCCGTCAAGGCGCCGGGCTTCGGCGATCGCCGCAAGCGCATGCTCGAGGACATCGCGATCCTCTCCGGCGGCGAGGTGATCACCGAGGAGATGGGCCTCAAGCTGGAGAACACGAAGCTCTCGCAGCTCGGTCACGCCCGCAAGGTGGTCGTCGACAAGGATTCGACGACGATCATCGACGGTGCCGGTGAGGGCGACGCGATCAAGGGTCGCATCAAGCAGCTGAAGTCGGAGATCGAGAACACCGACTCGGACTTCGACCGCGAGAAGCTCCAGGAGCGTCTCGCCAAGCTGTCCGGCGGTGTCGCGGTCGTCAAGGTCGGCGCTGCCACCGAGACCGAGATGAAGGAGACCAAGCATCGCGTCGAGGACGCGCTGCAGGCCGCCCGCGCCGCCCTCGAGGAGGGCGTCGTGCCCGGTGGCGGTGTTGCGCTGCTGAACGCGGCCGACGCGATCAAGGAGAAGCTCCTGAAGTCGCTCGACGGCGACGAGCGCACCGGTGCGCAGATCATCATCAAGTCGCTCGAGGAGCCGCTCCGCCAGCTCGCGACGAACGCCGGGCTCGAGGGCTCGGTCGTCGTCGAGCACGTGCGCTCGGCGAAGCCGGGCGAGGGTCTGAACGTCGACACCGGCGAGGTCACCGACCTCGTCAAGGCCGGAATCACCGACCCGACGATGGTCACCCGCTCGGCGCTGCAGAACGCGGCGTCGATCGCGAAGAACATCCTCACCACCGAGGCGATCGTCGCCGAGGCCCCGGAGAAGAACTCCGTGGGTGCCGGCGCCGGCATGCCCGACATGGGCGGGATGATGTAGATCGAGGTGCGGTGCCTGGCACTTCGGTGCCAGGCACCGGTTTTGGGGAATCACTCGCGCGAGGGATCGGAGCTTCGAGGTCGAACTCCGAAAATCAAGTCAACACCCTCCCAATCCCCTTGAAGAGCCGCCTCCCCGGGCGGCTCTTCTCGTTAGAAGGCGTAACGCTCTTCTTTCCACGGGTCGGCGTCGTTGTTGTAGCCGTAGCGCTCCCAGAAGCCCGGCTTGTCGACCGCCGACAGCTCGATCCCGCGCAGCCACTTGGCGCTCTTCCAGAAGTACTTGCCGGGAATCACGAGGCGGAGCGGGTAGCCGTGGTCCGGGGTCAAGGGCTCGCCGTCGGCATGGGTGACGAGGAGGGCGTTGTCGTCCGCCAGGAAGCGGATCGGCACATTGGCGGTGAAGCCGTGCTCGGCGTGCGCGATCACGAACGCCGCGGTCGGCTTCGGCTTCGCCAGTTCTGCGACCTCGCGCCAGTGGACTCCCGCGAAGCTCGCGTCGAAGCGCGACCAGCGCGTGACGCAGTGGATGTCCTGCCGACTCTCGCTCCGCGGAAGCGCGTTCAGCTGCTCCCAGGAGAGCTCGAGCTCGTTCTCGACCTCGCCGAAGACCCGCAACCCCCAGCTCGCAAGGTTGTCGTAACGTGGCACCGAGCCGGCGTGGAGGACGGGCCACTTCTCGGTGATGTGCTGCCCGGGCGGCAGGCGTGCGGGATCGAAGCCGAGCTCGGCCACCTTCCGCTCAGCCCTCGACCTGAACACGCGCTCTAGTCTAGGGAGCGATGGCATCCGTCACGCCCGCCGCCGCCCGGCGCCTGCGCGCCTACGTTGCGGTTCGAGGTCCCGCTGCGGTCGAGTATCTCGACCGCTTGCTCTCGAACGACGTGCCCGAGTCGGGCTCCGCGGACGCGCTGCTGCTCACCGCGAAGGCGCGCGTGATTGCGCCGCTCCTGGTGTGGCGACGCGGTGACGACGACGTCCTGCTCCTCACCGAGCCCGAGCTCGGCGAGATCGTGCGCACGCACCTGATGCACAACCGCTTCGCGGCGAAGTGCGACATCGAGCTCGAACGGCACACCTCGACGGTCGTGTTCGCGGCGGACGTGGAAGGCGGGATCGAGAATCGCGACTACGGCGAGGCGGCGTTCGAGGTGCTCGACGCCGATCTCGCGCTCACGCTCGACGACGAGGAGCTGGAGCGCAGGCGCATCGCCGCTGCGACGCCGCGGTTCGGCCGTGAGCTCGACGAACGAGTGCTCCCGGCGGAGGCGGGGCTCGACGAGCGCGCCGTCTCGTTCACGAAGGGCTGCTACCCGGGGCAGGAGCCGATCGCCCGGCAGCACTATCGCGGCAAGGTGAACCGCCGGCTGCGCGTGCTCGAGGTCGACGGCGAGGCGCCGGAGCGCGAGACGCCGGTCACGTACGAAGGCAAGGACGTGGGTCGCGTCACGAGCGCCGTGCCCGGTCTTGCGCTCGCCTACGTGCGCGTCGAAGTTCCGGACGACGCGGTGCTGCGTGTTGGCTCCGCAGCCGCCCGGGTACACTGACCGCTCCCTCGCGCCCGTAGCTCAGGGGATAGAGCGCTGCCCTGCGGAGGCAGAGGTCGCAAGTTCGAATCTTGCCGGGCGCATCGCGAGGACCCCTGCATGGTGGACGGGGTGACAGATGAGCCATAGACTCCCGCGCGTGAAGCTGGTGGATGACCTTCGAAGGCTTCTTCAAGGTCGGAAAGAGCCCGAGTCACCCCCTCCGGCTGAGCCGCACGAGCCTCCAGCTCCGCCAGACAACCCGGCGCCGTTCGACGAGAGCGAGCTGCGGGACGCTGAAATACTCTGAGTTGGGCCCCGCGCCGTCCCTTGCATGTTGGGAGCGGGACAACGCGAGGCCCGACTGCCTATGCGCTGGTTGCTGCAGCCTTCGCTTTGTCGGCGCTCTGCTTGTCGACCTCGTGCTTCGAGACCTTGTCGGCATTCGGTAGCGCCTTCTGGATGTCCGCTGCCCAGCGCTCCTCGAACAGCGCCACGATCGCGGAGCTCCCGGGCGGAACGTCGTCCTGGACCTCGTACTTGATCTCCTTTTTCTCGGCGTGGGAGACGAGCCCGCCGACTCCGGCGCCCGCGGCGGCGCCGACGACGCCCGAGGCAAGCAGCGCAGGCGGGAAGATGAGGCCGACGAGCAAGCCGGCGCCCGCACCCCAGGCCGCTCCGTGGCCGGTCGTGTGGAAGTTGTCCTTGACGTCGATCTTCCCGTCCATTCCGCGACTGACGAGCACGAGACCGTCAACCGTGATCGTCTTCTGCTTTGCCAGCTCCTTGATGGCGTTCCAGTCGGTCTGGGCGGCGTTCGGGTCGGGGTAGGCCGCGATGTAGAGATCGACAGGTGTGTCGTTGTCGGATGCCATGGTGCCTCCTTCCGACGTCGGATTCATTCGACGTCGATAACAGTTGGCCAGGCTTCGGCCAACCTCAGATCAGAACAGCAGTGTGTGACTCTGCTGGTACAGCCACACTGCCCCAGGGACGCCGGTGCTCCATCAGGGAGTTCGCGGATCCCGCGCCACCGGAAACCACGGACGTTCGACGTTCAGGCGGCTTGGATCCAGGGCCCGGCGGTGGCGGTGTGCCCGGCGAGGTCTTCTTCACCGATCTCCTCCCGCACGATGTAATGCACTTCCTCGTCGATGCGCATTCTCACACCGAGCTCAAAGCCGTGGGCGAAGTCTTCCTCACAGGTCAGGGTGCACCAGGCGATCTCTCCGCCGCCGTACTCACAGATCGTGAAGAGGTAGATCACGTTTCTCCCTTAGGACGTCGATACAGCCAGGTGGTTTGGTTGGACCAGCTAAGGGTGCGCTGATCTTCGGCTGGACCTAGGTTCGTGAATACTCGGTCGCAGTCTCTCGTATGCCGAGGACGTTGAAGGCCGCGACCGGCCGCTGAAAGCCCTTGAGCGTGAACTCACCCGCGGGCTCGGCATCGATCCAGTCCTCGACCTCGGCATGGAGCCGCTGCGCGATCAGGATCTGGCCGCCCGTCGCCTCGTCCGCGAGCCTCGAGGCGAGGTTCGTCACGGCTCCGATCGCCGCGTAGTCGGATCGGCCCTCGAAGCCGACCTCGCCGCAGGTCGCGTAGCCGAGGGCGATGCCGGCGCCGAAGTCGAGGTCGTAGCCGCGCTTCTGCCAGACCGGCGTCAACTGACCCATCTCCTCGCGCAGTGCACAGCCGAGTCTCACCGCGCGCAGCGGCGCGTCCGGGATCTCGATCGGATCGTTGAAGAAGAGCTGCACCCCGTCGCCCTCGAGAAAGCCGACGGTGGCATCGAAGCGCTTCACGAGGCGGCCGATCGCGTCGTGGAACTCGCCTAGGACCCGCATCAGCTCCTCGGGCTCGACGGCATCCACGAAGCTGGTCCAGCCGCGAAGGTCGGCGAAGAACATCGCGACCTGCCGGCGATGGCTCGAGAGGATCGTCTCGTCACCCGAGGAGACCACCGCGTCGGCGAGTTGTGGCGACAGGAAGCGCCGCAGCCGCCGGAGCCGCTCGAGCTCCTCGACCTGCGCGTTGACCCGTTCCTCGAGCGTCTGGTTCAGCTCGGCGAGCTCTGCGGCCTGGGCCTTGATCGTGTCGTGGTAGCGCTTGATGCGGAGGAGCGACCGCACGCGCGTGAGCAACTCGTCGTGGTTGAAGGGCTTCGGGATGAAGTCGTCCGCCCCGGCCTCGATTGCCCTCGTCTTCTCCTGGCCGATGCTCGAGGTGACCATGATCACGGGTAGGACGGCGGTGGCGTCGTTCTCGCGCAGGTGCGCGCAGACGGCGTAGCCGTCGAGGCCGGGCATCATCACGTCGAGGAGGATCAGGTCCGGTTGCTGCGACTCGACGAGCTCGAGCGCCGAGAGCCCGTCGTTGGCCGTGAACACCTGGTAGCCGCGCGGCACGAGAACGGCTTCGAGCAGGCGCACGTTCTGCGGGACATCGTCGACCACGAGGATCTTCGGTGCCCGTTCGCCGGCACTAGCCACGGTCGCAGTGCTCCCTGACGGCGTTGACGAGCTCGATGACGTCGACCGGCTTCGAGAGGTAGCCGTCGAACCCGGCTTCCAGAAAGCGCTCGCGGTCGCCGTGCATCGCCTGCGCCGTGAGCGCGAGCACCGGGATCGACGCCGTTCGCTCGTCACGGCGCAGTTCCGCGAGCGCCTCGATGCCGTCGATACCGGGGAGCTGGACGTCCATCAGCACGAGTGTCGGCTCGTTCGCGACGGCGAGCTCGATCGCACCCTCGCCGGTCGTCGCCTCGAGCGTCTCGTAGCCGCTGGCTTGCAGGACGTCGCGAAAGAGCTTCATGTTCTTCTCGTTGTCCTCGACGACCAGGATGCGCTCGCCCGCCACGCTCTAGGCCTCCTCGATCGGGAGCGTGAACGCGAAGCGGCTGCCGCGCCCGAGCTCGCTCTCCACCCAGAGCCTGCCGCCGTGCAGCTCGACGAGACGCCTCGAGAGCGCGAGGCCGAGGCCGGTGCCTTCGCGGTGCTGGATGCCGACGTCGGTCTGCTGGAACTCCTCGAAGATCCGCTCGTGGTCCTCCGGTGCGATGCCCGGCCCCGTGTCGGTGACGGAGACCTCCACCTCGTTTGCGACCCTGGCGGCGGCGACGGTGATGCTGCCGTTCGCGGGCGTGAACTTGACGGCGTTCGAGAGCAGGTTGAAGACGACCTGGCGGAGGCGCCGCTCGTCGCCGCGCACCAGGTCGACGTCCGGTGCGAGCTCGAGCGAGAGCTGAACACCGTTCTTGACCGCACGTTCGCGCACCATCACGACCCCCCGTTCCAGCGCCTCGCGCAGCGAGAAGCGGTCGAGCTCGAGCTCGACCTGCCCGGCCTCGACCTTCGACAGATCGAGTACGTCGTTGATCAGCGAGAGCAGATGGTTGCCCGAGGACAGGATGTCGTCGAGGTACTCCTCCTGCTTCTCGTTGATCTCGCCGAACATCCGCTGCCGCAGCACCTGCGAGAAGCCGATGATCGCATTCAAGGGCGTGCGCAGCTCGTGCGACATGCTCGCCAGGAACTCGCTCTTGTGCCTGCTCGCGGTCTCGAGCTCTCCGTAGAGCCGGCGCAACTCGTCGTTCATCCGGTTCACGTTCGCGCTGAGCGCGCCGAGTTCGTCGCGGTTCGGAACGTCGAGCCGGCCGGAGAAGTCACCCTCGGCGATCTCGGAGAGCCGGGCCCCTGTCCGCTGGATCGGACCGACCAGGGCCCATGAGAGCACGAGGCCCAGCCCGAGGGCGAGCGCGACGCTGACGGCGCTGACGGTGATGATCAGGTTGCGCGAGGACGAGTACGCGCTCCGGTTGGCGGCGATCAGCGCTGAAGTCTTCTGAGTCGTTCGATTGGCGAGGTCGTTCGTGGCGACGAACAGGTCTGTGTTGGCCTCGATCGCCGTTTGGAGGAGTGACTGCGAGCGCCCGTTGGAAACACCAGCGGTGTCGAGCGTCCTCAGCGCTCTGATAGCTCGGTTGGCCGTGCGGTAGTCGGATCGGATCTTTCGGAGCACCACCTCGTCGCCGGGAGGCGGAACGAACTTCCAAAGCGCCTCGGTCGTTTCCGGCGAGAGCTGCGAGAACGAGTCGAGAATCTCGTCATCGAGCAGGGTCCAGCGGCGTCCGCCCTCGGGTTCGCCCTTCCCGCCGGTCAGCGATGCTGCGCCCGGGTTGCCCGAAGCCCGAACTCCGAGCACCTGCTGCAGCTGATTGGCCTGTGCCTGCAATGTCTCGTAGGCCTCCGACTGGAGCTGGAGCGTCCCCAGCTGCTGCACGCGCGCGTTGGACTGTCCGAGGAGGCGCAGCCCGAGCACGCCGATCAGCACGAGGAGTGCGGCGATGATCAGGAACGCCACGAGCAGCTTCGTGCGCACCGTCGCCGGCGCACCGGCGACGGCCCGTACGAGTCGGTTGTCCGTGCCGCGAAGCACCGCCCACCTCCTGCGCGCGGGCGGTGCTTCGAGCACTTCGGGCTGCGCCATGGCCTCCTCCGACTACGGGCTCAGCATCGCGGTCGCTCCGGCCGAGTCGACGATCAGCCACTTGCCGTTGATCTTCTGCACGTTGTGGTTGACCGCGACGACCTTCACGACCTTCGCCGTCTTCGGGTCGATGTAGTGGCACTCGAAGTAGAGCGTTCCCTTGTCGCCGTTGACCGTTGCCTTGATCTTGTACGACGGCGTGTCCGACTCCCAGTGATTCTCGGGACTGAACGCAGGGTTGGTCGTCGCGAAGAACTTCCTGATCTGGGCCTTCCCGGTGTACGTCTCGGTGCCGATGCTGAAGACGGCTCCCGGCGCCCAGAGCGACATCATCAGGTTCAGGTCGTGGCGGGATGTCGCCTTGTGCCAGTTCTGCTCGATTTGCTCGATCTGAAAGAGGTCGGCGTCCTTCTGGACCGTCGGGTCGTTTGCCGACGACGAAGCGGAAGCCGCCCTCGTGCCACCGCCGCCGGTCGTCACCGCCACGACGATGACGGCAGCGAGTGCGCAGCCTGCCAGTAGTCCTCGCGTCACCCGAGTTCCTCCTCTCGTGATTGCTCGCCTCATACGCGTCGATCGTGACAGGGGCGCGACCGGCCGTCCAGGGGGCCAGCATCCCGATTCGCCGGAGGGCTCAGCCCGCGCAGTGGCGACGAACCTGCGCCGGCAGCTCGAGGACGTCGATCGGCTTCTCGACGTACCCGGCGAAGCCGGCATCGCGGAACCAGGACTCCGCCTCTCCGACCGGCAACGCGCTGAGCGCGATCACCGGGATCGCCGCGGTGCGCACGTCGGCACCAAGCTGTCGTGCCGCCTCGTCGCCGTCGAGATCGGGAAGCCGAAGATCCATCAAGACGAGGTCGGGCAGATGCTCACGCGCGAGTGCGAGCCCCTCGGCGGCAGTGGCGGCCGACACGGTGCGCATGCCTGCGTGCTCGAGCACGTCCCGGGCCAGCTTCGCGTTCTGCTCGTTGTCGTCGACGATCAGCACGAGCTCTGCCACTCCGTCATCCTATGGACACTCACGTGACAATCCGAGTCGTGCTGGCCGACGATCACTACCTCGTCCGCGAGGGTGTGCGACGCCTGCTCGAGACCGAGCCGGAGATCGAGGTCGCAGCAGTCTGCGAGGACCTCGAGTCGCTGCTCTCAGCCGTCGACGCCGAGCAGGCCGACGTCGTCGTCACCGACATCAGGATGCCGCCGCAAGGCATCGACGAAGGCATCCAGGCTGCGGAGCGCCTCCGCGAGACGCACCCGGACGTCGGCGTCGTCGTCCTCAGCCAGTACGCCGAGCCGCGCTACGCGCTCGCGCTGCTCGAGGGCGGAACCGCCGGCCGCGCCTATCTGCTGAAGGAGCGCGTCGACGATCTCACCCAGCTCGTCGCTGCGATCAGGGCGGTGGCGGAGGGCGGCTCGGTGATCGACCCGAAGGTCGTCGAGGGCCTCGTCGCCGAGAAGGCGCGAGTCGAGGCGTCACCGTTGAACGAGTTGACACCGCGCGAGCACGACGTGCTGCGGGAGATGGCGGAAGGCAAGAACAACGCGGCAATCGCCGAGGCGCTCTTCCTCACCGAGCGGTCGGTGGAGAACGTGATCCATTCGATCTTCGTCAAGCTCGGGATCGGGTGGGAACCGTCGATCCACAAGCGGGTGAAGGCGGTGATCCTCTATCTGGCGGACACCTAGACCATCTGGACCGGCATCGTCACGACGACGTGCGAGCCGGCATCGGGCGAGCCTTCGACGAGCACGACGCCTCCCGCCGCCTCGACGAGGTCGCGGGCCGGCAGGAGCTCGGTGCCGTCGAGGCCGGCGATCGCCAGGCATAACGCGCCGCCCTTCTCCTGCAGGTCGATCGTCAGCGCCGCTCCCTCCCCGGCGCCCTCGAGTGCTGCCCGGCAGAAGAAGTACAGGGCGGCCTCGACCGCGACGGGGTGGCGCCGGAGACTCGAGACGTCGATGCGGACGGAGGCCCCGGAGGTGCGCGCTAGCTCGCGGATGGCATCCGGGAGCCCGCGCGAGTCGAGCAGCGCCGGGTAGATGTCACCCGCAAGTGACCGGACGCGCGCGAGCGCGTCGCGGGTGTCGCGCTGCAACTCGTCGAGCAACTCGAGGGCCACGGGAAGATCGCCGGCAACCAGCTCTCGGAGGAGCTGGAGGCGGACGGAGACGGCGATCAGATCCTGCTGCACACCGTCGTGAAGCGCACGCTCGAACCTCCGCCGGTCGGCGCCGGCGGAGGCTGCAAGGCGGGCGCGCGAGGCGCGGAGCTCTTCGGCTTCGGTCACACGGGGTAGATACCACCGCGGCACGTCCGCTCAACGGGTGAAGCGAACGTGCACGGGTGATAGGTTCGGCCGTCGCGCGCAGAGGGCGCGCGTTGCGAGAGGAGGCTCGACCATGACCTTCGGACGTAGATCCCTCGTGGGGATCGGTCTGGCGGCTGCGCTCGTGCTTGTCGCTTCGGCCGCATCGTCACGTGGGGTACGGCCCGCCGGACACACGGGCGCACTTGCCTACTCGAACTCCCGGTTGCAGGCCAAGTTCGTCCAGGCCGGCGACCCACCGCCGACGGACGACTTCTGCCGCAGCCTGACCCCGAGCTCGCCCTGCTACAGCCCGCAGGAGATCCGGCGCGCCTACGGCGTCGACAAGCTGACGAACAACGGCAAGACGGGCGCGGGCCAGACGATCGTGATCATCGACTCCTTCGGGAGCCCGACGCTCTCGAGCGACCTGGCGGCCTTCGACGCCGGCTACGGCCTACCGGACCCGCCGTCGCTCACCGTGCTGAGCCCGCTCGGCACCGTTCCGTTCGACCCCACGAACAGCGACATGATCGGGTGGGCCTTCGAAACCACGCTCGACGTCGAGTGGGCGCACGCCATGGCACCCGGCGCCGCGATCGTCGTGCTCACGAGCCCCGTGTCCGAGACCGAGGGCGTCCAGGGCATGCCCGAGTTCGCGGCGCTGATCAAGTACGCGCTCGACAACCACCTGGGGCAGATCATCTCGCAGAGCTGGGGCGCGACCGAGAACACGCTCTTCAGCGCCGAGGGCCAGCAGGTGATCGACACGTTCGAGGCGCTCTATGCGCAGGCCGTGCAGCAGCACGTCACGGTCCTTGCGTCCTCGGGCGACACCGGCAGCACGAACTACGACCTGAATTTCGACCTCTACCCGATGCCCGTGGTCGGCTTTCCTGCCTCGTCGCCGCTCGTCACCTCGGTCGGCGGGACGAGCCTCTACGCGGACGATCACGGCAACTACCAGTCGGAGACGGTCTGGGGAAGCCCGGTCGGCCCGTTCGGGTACTGCGGCGCCGGCGGGGGTGGCGTGAGCCAGGTCTTCACCGAGCCGCTGTACCAGCACGCGATCTGGGGACCGGAGCAGGCGCTGCTCGGCAACCATCGCGGCATTCCCGACGTCTCGTGGATCGCCGATCCCTGCCAGGGGATCCTGACCTACAACGGGTTCGTCCCCGGCGCCGTCGGTTGGTACTTCATCGGCGGGACGAGTGAAGGCTCGCCGCAGGTGGCGGGGCTCGTCGCCGACCTGAACCAGCTCGCCGGTCATCCGCTCGGGTTCCTGAACCCGCTGCTGTATTCGTTCGGCGCCCTGCACACCGGGTTCCACGACGTGACCGTCGGCAACAACGCCGACCTGGACACCACGGTTCCGGGCTACAACGCAACGTTCGGCTGGGATCTCGCCACCGGTTGGGGGTCACCGAACGTCCCACTGATGCTGCGCAGGATCGTCTTGGGCGCGGCCGGCGGCTGAGCCCGCGGTGACCTCGGGGCCCGGGCGACCGGGCCCCGAGGGACGCAGGAAGTCGTCGGCGCGGGCCGAAGGTGAGCCGGACCGTCCGCCGACCACCGGCACAAGGAGCGCGGAATGAGGCTGGGCCCTGCGGCACAGGGTGCGAATTCGCTCGTCCGCGTGTTTGCCGTGTCGATCGCGGTGGCGATCGTGGCTGCCTTCGCTGCGGGTGTCGCGCACGCGGAGGGCAGCGCCCAGCTCTATCCCGTCAACGCGACGTGCGCGCCGAACTCCAGCGCGGGCAGCTGCCGCGCGAACATCGAGTGGCGCACCGACGCATACGGCCCGGCGACGGGAGCACAGGTGCGCCGGCGCTCCTACATGGAGGTCTACGCGCGGGCCGGTGAGGTGCTCGAGATGGGCTCGAGCGGCGTCGGTGTCGGGGCCGGCGACATCCTGATCTACGACCCCGGTGTCGTCACCGACTCGAATGCGGAGCCGCTGCCGGCGATCGTGACCGGCACCAACGGCTTCCGCTGCTCCGATCAACGCACTTCGAGCGGGATCGCCGCTCAGGGCCGGATCACCTCCCGTGCGCAGGAGCTCGCCGGGCCGCAGGCGGCCGACGGAACCGGCAACCTCGGCGGGTACGTGCCGTGCTTCTACGTCGCGCCGGCCACGGGGATGTACGGCGTCGTCTTCTACGGCCCGGCCGGCGACGGCTCCGCCACCGACGGCGGACCGACGGGCGACATCGATCTCGCGAGCGCCGCCAACTTCGACGCCACACAGGGGACGTCGATCGCCGCCTGGGACCTCACCGTCCGCTCGAGCGTCTCGTCCACCACCGACCTCGACGGCCGGTTGTTCACCGATGCCCTGATCGCCTTCACCGGCGGCAACGGACGGCCGATCAACGTGAGCCTCGACGTCGTCACGCTGGACGGCTTCCGCTATCGAACCGACACGAGAGGCATCGACCCGAACGGCTTCGCGTTCTACGGGAACCAGGTCGGCTTCCTCGACGGCGACGGCAAGAGCCCGCTGTACCACGACGCCTACGGGACGACGAGCAGCAGCGAGTTGACGGGGCTCGCCGGGGGCGTCACCTTCGCCTCGCCGAAGTACCCGATCTTCTTCGGAGCGCCGGATCCCGCGACCCTCACCGCGCTCGGGATTCCGTTGACACCGGCTGCTCCGACGATCAGTGCGCTGACGTACGCCGGCAACGTCTCGGGCAACACCAGCTCGATCGGCGCCGGCGGCACGTTCTCGTTCACCGCCAACGTCGGCGGCGTCTACGAGATCGTGATCAGCCGCGACGGCGTCGACTTCGATCCGGGCGCCGCCGGAAACCGCGTCCTGCGCGGCGTGGTCACGTCGGGTACCGAGACGGTCACGTGGGACGGCAAGGACAACAGCGGTGCGGACTTCCCGGTCGGCACGAACTACGCCGTCCGTGCCTCGCTGCACGCGGGCGAGTACCACTTTCCGCTCATCGACGCCGAGAACTCGACGCTCGGCGGACCGACGTTCACGCTGCTCAATCCACCCGGGGGTGTGTGCTCCGGCGGCAGCGGCTGCACGACGGCCTTCTTCGACGATCGCGGCTACCGCACGATCGGTCCGAACGCAGCCATCGTCGGAACGCTTCCGCCGCCGGATGCGCCGCTCTGCGGCATCGGCCCTCCCGCTGCGCCGTACCACAGCGATCCCGTGACCGGGTACGACTCGAGCGGGACGTTGCGCGCCTACGGGGGCGACGTGGGCAGCAACACGAACGTCCCGTGCACCGGTTCGTTCGGCGACGTCAAGGGGCTGGACACATGGACGTACTTTCCGAGCACGACGTCGTCGGCTGCGCTCGACATCGTCGACTCCGCGGACGTGTCGATCTCGAAGACCCACGTGGGCACGTTCACCGTCGGACAGAACGGGACCTTCACCCTTGCGATCGCGAACACCGGCCCGGTCGCCTCGGGCGCGCTGACGGTCACCGACCCGCTGCCGGCGGGAATGACATTCGTCTCGGGCGGCGGTGTCGGCTGGACGTGCAGCGCCGCCGGCTCCGACGTCACCTGCGCGAACGCTGCCGGTCTGGTTGCGGGTGGATCGTCGACGATCTCGCTGACGATCTCGGTCGGTGCGGCCGCCGCGCCAAGCGTCACGAACACCGCCTCCGTCAGCGCCGTCGAGTTCGACCCGAACACGTCGAACAACCATTCGAGCGACACGGTGACCGTGATCCCCATCCCGGCTGCCGTGGCCGATGCAGCGAGCACCGCCGAGGGATCGCCGGTGACCGTGGACGTGCTCGCCAACGACACGCTCGGTGTCACGCCGACGGCGATCACCTCCCACACCGGGCCGGCGCACGGGTCGGTCTCATGCGCGACCGCTTGCACGTACACGCCCGCTGCCGGCTTCGCGGGGCAGGACTCCTTTGACTACACCATCGTCGACGCCAACGGCCGCACTTCGACCGCCACGGTCATGATCACCGTTGCGCCTGCTCCCGCCGACCTCTCGATCACGCTGGGCGGTCCCGGCGGGGCGAAGCCGCAGGCCGACGTCTCGCTCACGGCCGCCGTCCGCAACGGCGGCCCCGGATCGGCGGCAGACGTGCAGGTGACGCTCGCCGTGCCGTCGCGCCTCGCAATCCGGCCGGCGACGGTTTCGATCGATGGTCTCCCCGCAGGGTCGGCCTGTGTCGTCACCGGATCCGTGATCACCTGCTCGCTCGGGTCGCTCGCCTCCGGCTCCGTCGTGCACATCGCCTGGACCGCGACCGTGAGCGCGTCGGCTCCTGCCGGCCCACTCGCCGTTCACGGCGCCGTTCAGTCGCCGACCACCGACCCCGACCCGGACAACAACACGTCACGGGTGACGGTCGTCGTCGCGGCGCCGCCTGTCGTGCGCGGATCGCCGAAGCTGTCGGTGACCTCGACGGCCGATCGGACGCAGGTCCTGCCGGGCGGCGTGGTCCAGATCAGCTACGTCGTCTCGAACGGCGGTACGAGCGCCACCGGCGCGATCGTGTGCGTGCCCGCACCGGCGAACGCGACATTCGTCTCCGCGCCGGGAGCGGTCTTCCGTCGCGGTAGCGCCTGCTGGACGATCCCCGAGCTGGCCCCCGGGTCGTCGAGACACTTCAGCGTCGTCCTGCGCGTCGACGTCACGGCACCACCCGGCAGCCTGCGCAGCTACGTCGTCGTCAAGCCGAAGCGCGGCCGCGTGCTCCGAGATCCGGTGGTCGTACGCGTGCTGCAGGGACGGCCGCGCGCCCGCCCTGGCGGCGTCACGGGTTGAGAGCCGGCAGCCTCGCGCTGGCGCTGGTTGCCGCCGTCGCAATCTGTGGCCGGGCCGACGGCGATGCCGCCGCACCCAGTCGGACGGCGGGCGTCGAGGTCGCCAAGGTCGTCGCCGTTGCCGAAGTGAGGCGGGAGGCCGGGGCAGGCCCTGTCGTCAGGCTGCTGGCGACGCGAACGAGCTGGGACGGCAGTCCGCAGCAGCTCCTGGTTCTCGGCTCGCGCCGCGGGGCCGACGGCCGCGAGTGGCTGCGAGTGCGGCTGCCCGGCCGGCCGAACGGCTCGGCAGGGTGGATCCTGCGCGACGCCGTTCTCGTCCATCACGTTCACTGGTGGATCGACGTGTCGCTGTCACAGCGCACCGTGCGTGTGTTTCGAGACGGCACGCTCGTGCGCCGGTTCGAGGCCGTGGTCGGCGCCGCACGGACGCCGACACCGGTCGGGCTCTTCGCCGTCTACGAGCTCGACGCGCAGCCCGACCGGGGCGGCTTTCTCGGGCCCTGGGTCCTCCAGCTGACCGCGTTCTCGGACGTGCTCGACAACTACGGTGGAGGCCCGGGTCGCGTCGCGATCCACGGCCGGGGCGGTGCGAGCCTGGAGGACCCTCTCGGCACGGCGCGCTCGCACGGCTGCGTCCGCATCGACAACAACGATGTCACCTGGCTCGCCCACACGGTCGAGCCCGGAACGCCGGTGCGGATTCACTTCTAACTGGCGCGCACGAACGGGATGAAGCGGTCGTCGACGACGGACAGCCCTCCCGCCGCCAGGGCGGCTCCCAGGATCGCCGGGAACAGGATCGAGATGTGCGGCGCGCTCAGTGCAAAGAAGCCGCGTGGCCCGGGGAGGATCAGAATCGCGAGGTAGGTGGCGAGCAGTGCGGCCGTCAGCACGACGATGGCGGTTCCGCGCACCGCGCCGGTGGCTTCGAGCGCGAGGATCAGATAGAGCCCGACGAGCACCAGCGCGGTGGTCGCGACCGTGCGCGCATCCTTCAGGTCGAGTCCGAGGACGTTGAGTGCGAAGAGATAGCTCGATGCGACACCGAGGCCCACCGCCGTCCCGGCGGGAATCGCGAAGCGCCCGAGATCGCGCAGGAAGCCGCGCGCGATGTAGCGCCCGCTCGACGGGCCGAGCGCGAGAAAGAAGCCCGGGATCCCGATGGTGAGCGCGGCGGCGAGCGTCAGGTGGCGCGGCAAGAGCGGGTACGCCGTCGGAGTCAGGCCGACCGAGAGGATCAGGAACGCGGCGAACACCGACTTGGTGACGAACAGCTTTGCCACCCTCTGCACGTTGCGCAGGATCCGCCTGCCTTCGTCGACCATCGGCGGCACCGACGAGAACTCGCCGCGTACGAGCACGATGTCGGCGACGGCGCGCGCCATCTGCGTGCCCGTTCCCAGCGCGATCGCGAGCCGCGCTGCCTTCAAGGCGGGCACGTCGTTCGCGCCGTCCCCGACCATTGCGACGTAGTGCCCGTCGGCGACGAGGGACTCGACGACACGTCGTTTGTCCTCCGGTGAGATGCGCGCGAGCACCGCGTTCTCGGCGACGGCTCGTCGTAGCCCGGCTGCATCCGTGGGCAGGTTCGAGGCGTCGAGCGCCGGACCGGCGATACCCGCATCCTGTGCGATCGAGGCGACCGTCTCCGGCCGGTCACCGGACAGCACCTTCAGCTGGACGCCCTGTCGATGGAACCACTCGACCGTCTGTCGCGCCTCGGGCCGCAGGCGTTCGGCGAGCAGGATGAGCCCGGTCGCCGGCGGCTGGACGTCGTCCAGCCGCTCGGCCGTGCCGAAGGCGAGGACGCGGCGTCCCTCTCCGGCCGCGCGAGCGGCCGGTTCCGCAAGCCCGTCCAGCGTGAAGTGCTCGGGCGCACCGAGGACGTAGCCGACGCCGCCGATGCGCTGGCCGCCGAAGCGCCGTCGCGAGGTGAACGGCAGCTGCTCGTCGACGCTCGCCGACTCCGACGGGTAGGCAGTCGCGATCGCCTCCAGTGTCGCGTTCCGCGCGGTCGCCGATGCCGCATAGCGGCCCAGGTCCTCGGCGAGCGACTCAGGCCCGACGAGGCCGGCGACCCGGAGCGCGGGCTCGGTCAGGGTGCCGGTCTTGTCGAGACAGACGATGTCGACGGACGCGAGCGATTCGATCGCGTTCAGCTGTTGTGCGAGCGCGCCGCGACGCGCCATCCGCATCGCCGCGACGGCGAAGGTGAGGCTCGTCAGCAGCACGAGACCTTCCGGCACGAGCGTCACGACGGCGGCGACGGACGTGGGCACGGCGGTGTGGAGCGGTGTGTGCCGGTGCCAGAGCGAGTAGCCGAGGGTCAGCGCCAGCGGCACCATCGCCCCGACGAGGATGAACAGGAGCAGGTTCAGCGAACGCTCGAGCGGCGAGCGAGGATGCCGGAAGGATCGCGCTTCGCCGGTCAGCCGCGACGCGTAGCTCTGGGCGCCGACCGCGGTGACCGTGTATGCGCCGACACCGTCGGCCGCGAACGAGCCGGAGCGAACCTCTTCCCCGGCGCGGCGCGCAACCGGACGTGATTCGCCGCTCAGGATCGACTCGTCGAGCTCGAGCCCGTCGCTCTGTTCGAGCGTGCCGTCGGCGACGACCTGGTCGCCGGGCCCGAGGCGGACGAGATCGCCCGGGACGAGCTCCTCGACCTCGAGCCTGCGCGTCGTGCCGTCGCGCACGACGGTGGCGTGGGGGGCGACGAGTGCGCTGAGCCGATCGAGGGCATGCTTGGCGCGCACCTCCTGGCCGATGCCGATGCCGGAGTTCGCGACCAGGATGCCGAGGAAGAGCGCGTCCTGCCACTCGCCGAAGATCAGCGTGAGCCCGCCCGCCACTGCGAGGATCAGGTTGAAGACGGTGAAGACGTTGGCGCGGACGATGCTCTTGTACGAGCGTCCGGTCGGCTCTTCCGGTTCGGGTCCGAGCGCGGCTCGCCGCGCGGCGGCCTCGGCGTCGGTCAACCCCTTCGTCGGGTGCGAGTCGACCATGGCTTCTAGCATTCTCGTGTGCCGCTGTACCTGACCGAAGACGAGGTCGTCGGGCTGCTCACGCCCGCGGAGGCGCGTCTCGCGATCGAGGCATCGTTGCTGCGACTCGCGGCGGGCGAGGTCGACAACCCGCCTCGGGTCAGGCTCGAGCTTCCCGAGGGGTTCTTCGCGACGATGCCGTGCGTCGATCGTGCGCTCGGCTATGCAGGGCTCAAGACGTTTGCCTGGACGCCGGCAGCGGTCACCTTCCTCGTCGTGCTCGCGTCGCTCGACGGTCGCCTCGTGGCCCTGATCGAGGCTGAGCGACTGAGCAGGCTCCGCACGGCTGCTGCCTCTGCCGTCGCCGCCACCAACCTCGCCCGCACCGCAGCCGGCTCGCTCGGCATCTTCGGCTGTGGGCGCCAGGCCGGCGCCCACGTTGCGGCGCTGCGTGAAGCGCTTCCGGCGCTCGACCGGATCGTCGTTCAGGGGCGGGACGCCGGCAGAGTTGCGGCCTTCTGTCGCGAGCACGATTGCGTACCGGCGGAGGAGCCGCGCGATGCAGCCGGCTGCGACGTCGTCGTCACGGTCACCACCTCGACCGATCCGGTGCTGCGGGGTGAATGGCTCCAGCCCGGAGCGCTCGTCTGCGCGATCGGCGCGAACAGCCTCTCGGCTCGTGAGCTCGACAACGTCGTGCTCGAACGCGCCGCGTTCGTCTGCTGTGACTCGCGCGAGCAGTCACGCGAGGAGGCCGGCGATCTCGCCGAGCCGATCGAACGGGGCGTTCTCGACTGGCTGGAGGTGCACGAGCTCGGCGAGGTGGTCAGCGGCGAGGTCGCGGGCCGGTCCCAGGACGACGACATCGTCGTCTTCAAGTCGAGCGGCCTGGCCGCGTGGGATCTCGCCGCCGCCGCACGCATCGTCGAGCTGGCCCGGGAACGCACCGTCGGACGGGAGATCTAGCAGAGTTCTAGACGGTGGCCTTGGCCGCCGCGATCACGTCGTCGCCGATCGCGTGCACGACCTCCGGGCGGTCGAGCAGGCGCCGGATCTGCTCGGGCGTGCACCGGTTGGTGACGTACTTGTCCTGCAGGATCTCCTGCAAGGCGCGGCCACGGTGGTGCTCACGCACCACGTAGTCGGCCATTCGCTGTTCGTTCCGCGATGTCGACGAGAGGAAGGAGAACGCTCCTCGGATCGCCTCCGCGAGACCCACGGAGCGATTGTATAGTCGCCGCCGTGAAGGCCCCACCGCAGGCCGGGCGCTTCGCCGAACGGGTCGTCGAAGGTCGCGACGACGCCGGTCGCGACGAGCGGGTAGTGATCTGGATCGAGCGGCGTCCGGGTGCGCTCTGGGCGGTCGGCCGGATCGTCAATCCGCAACATCGCGAGACGGGCGATGCGAGGGCCGACGACTACCTCTGGGAGGGCCATGAGCTCGAGGACTGCCTGCAGGTCGCGAACGCGACGCTCGAGGACGACGTGGTCGTGTCCGAGGACGACGGCGGCGCGACGCGGGTCCGCGCTTTTCGGCGGGAAGAGCTCCTTGAACCTCTAGAGCGTTATTTCTTCGGCCGCTGAGACGGCCACTCCAGGTTCGCATCCGGGATCGGGTCGCCGTGGGGGTCGTGGGTCGGGAAACCGAGCGCCCGGTCGATCCGCGCCTCGAGCTCCTCGGAGATCACGTGCTCGAGGCGGTCGGCCTCGTCGTGGACGTGCTCGACATCGAGCCCGAGCGTCTCCGCGAGGTAGAGCTCGATCAGGCGGTGATGGCGGATCACCTCGAGCGCCACGAGCTCGCCGTCCGGCGTGAGCCGCGCGCCGCGGTAGGGCTCGTGCTCGATCAGCCCGAGCGCTGCGAGCTTCTTCACCATCGCGGATGCGGAGGCGGGCGAGACCCCCTGATCCTTCGCGACGGCGCCGATCGTCACGCGCCCCTCGGCCGACTGCAGCTTGTAGACGGTCTTGAGGTAGTCCTGGATCGACTCCGAGAGCCGCGCGTTCGCCATGAACGAGGAGGGTAACGTGATGGCCGCGTGCGCATCCACGTGGGACACAGCGCCGATCCCGACGACGCGTTCATGGTCTGGGCCTTCGGCGCCGGTCTCGTCGACACGCGGGGGATCGACTTCGTCCCGGTCGCCTCGGACATCCAGACACTGAACGAGTGGGCGCTCGAGGGGCGCCTCGAGGTGACCGCCCTCTCGGCGGGCGCCTACCCCGCGGTCGAGGATCACTACGTGCTCCTTCCGCACGGCGCATCGTTCGGGGACGGCTACGGCCCGATCGTCGTCGCGCCCGAGGCGCTCTCCCTCGAGGAGCTCGGCGGGGTCGAGATCGTGACGCCCGGTTCGCTCACCACTGCCACCAGAGTGCTGCGGCTTGCGCTCGGCGAGGGCGTCCGTACACGCGACGTCGCCTTCGATCGCGTGCTCGACGAGGTCGTGTCCGGGCGCGCCCGCGCCGGCCTGTTGATCCACGAAGGTCAGCTGACCTTCGCGGACGCCGGCCTGCACAAGCTGCTCGACCTCGGGGTGTGGTGGCGGGACGAGACCGGCCTGCCGCTGCCCCTCGGCGTGGTCGCCGTTCGGCGCGACGTCGATCGCGTCGACGACGTGTCGGCCGTGCTGCGCGACGCGATCGACGCGGCGCTGGCGAACCGCCAGGAGGCGCTCGAGTACGCGCGCACGTTCGGCCGCGGAATCGACGCCGAGACCGCGGACGAGTTCGTCGAGCTCTACGTCAACGACCTGACGCTCGACATGGGCGATCGCGGCCGCGAGGCCGTCGGGCGCCTGCTCGGTCACGTGCCCGAGCTGGTGGGCGCATGAAGGCGGTGATCCTCTCGGCGGTTCGGACTCCGGTCGGGCGGTACGGCGGCGGCCTGTCCAGCATCCGCGCGGACGATCTCGCCGCGATCGCCGTACGTGCGGCGGTCGACCGGGCCGGCGTGCCTGCCGATCAGATCGAGGACGTGTGGCTCGGCTGCGCGAATCAGGCAGGGGAGGACAATCGCAACGTCGCGCGCATGGCGGTGCTGCTCGCCGGCCTGCCCGAGTCGGTGGCCGGGGTCACCGTCAACCGGCTTTGCGCGTCGGGGCTCGCTGCGGTCGTCGGAGCCTGCCATGCCGTGATCGCCGGAGACGGCGACCTGTTCGTGGCGGGTGGCGTCGAGTCGATGTCGCGCGCACCCCTCGTCACCGCGAAGCCCGAGCGTGCCTTTCCGCGCGGCGATCGCACGCTGTACGACACGACCCTCGGCTGGCGGTTCCCGAACCCGCGGCTCGAGGAGCGCTTCCCGCTCGAGTCGATGGGCGAAACCGGCGAGAACGTCGCCGAGCGCTGGCACGTCAGCCGCGAGGATCAGGACGCCTTCGCGCTGGCATCCCAGCGACGCCATGCCGCCGCGTCCGCCGCGGGCCGTTTCGACGACGAGCTCGTTCCGGCCGGCGAGCTGACCCGCGACGAGCATCCACGCGCCGACACGGATGCCGGCAAGCTCGCGGCTCTCAAGCCCGCGTTTCGCCCGGACGGAACGGTGACCGCGGGCAATTCGTCCGGGATCAACGACGGCGCTGCGGCGCTCGTCGTCGCGTCGGAGGCGAAGGCGAGAGAGCTCGGAATCGCCCCCCTCGGCGCCTTCGGTGGATCGGCCGTCGCGGGTGTCGACCCGCGCGTGATGGGCATCGGCCCGGTGCCCGCCGTCCGTCGGCTGCTCGAGCGCACCGGCCTCGCGGTCGACGACCTCGACCTGGTCGAGCTGAACGAGGCGTTCGCGTCGCAGTCGCTGGCCGTCGTCCGCGAGCTCGGTTTCGACGAGAGCAAGGTGAACGTGAACGGCGGCGCGATCGCAATCGGCCATCCGCTCGGCATGAGCGGCGCGCGGCTCGTGGTCAGCCTTCTGCACGAGCTGAGGCGTCGCGGCGGGGGACGCGGTGTCGCCACGATGTGCGTCGGCGTCGGCCAGGGGCAAGCCGCACTGTTCGAAGTGCCGTCGTGACGACGGCCGAGCGTTATCTCGAGCTCGGGCTGCGGCTCGGGCGGCACGTCGACGGGCTGGTCGATGCCTACTACGGGCCGCCCGAGCTGAAGGACCAGATCGACGCCGAGGACGTCGCCGAGCCGGCGCGCCTCGTCGCGGACGCCGAGGCACTGCTCGCAGAGCTCCCCGACGGGTGGCTCCGTGACCAGGTTCGCGGTTGCGCGACCTACGCGCGCGTGCTTGCTGGTGAGCGGATCGGGTATGCCGACGAGGTCGAGGCGTGTTACGGCGTGCGGCCGGTGAAGACCGAGGTGAGCGTCTACGAGGCTGCGCACGCCGCGCTCGACGAGCTCTTGCCGGGCGACGGATCTCTGTTCGAGCGACGGACGGCGTGGCGGATGCG
Source organism: uncultured Thermoleophilia bacterium (assembly GCA_963742605.1). Classification (GTDB taxonomy): domain Bacteria; phylum Actinomycetota; class Thermoleophilia; order Gaiellales; family Gaiellaceae; genus PALSA-600. The sequence continues at coordinate 365,954 of CAVUNA010000014.1, forward strand.
CCACTCCATCGACGGGAAGCTGGCGGTCGCGGCGCTCGCCGATCTCCTGCCCGTGCTGCGTGAGGGAACGGAGGCCCTGGTCGCGCTTCCTGCAGGGGAGACGGTCACGCTCGAGGCCGTCCACGACGAGCCGTGGTGGGCGTTCAACTATTACCTCGGCGATCTCGTGAGCCGTGTCGTTCTGAACGTCGACGTCCCGACGACCGGCTTCGACCTGGTCCACCTCGCAGCTCACGAGGTGTATCCCGGTCATCACACCGAGCACGCGGTGAAGGAGCAGCTGCTGGTCAGGGACCGAGGGTTGGTCGAGGAGGCGATCCAGCTCGTACCGACACCGCAGGCGCTGCTCGCGGAAGGGATCGCCGAGGTGGGCGCGGAGGTCGTCCTCGACCGCGACGGCCGGGCGGCCGCCTACGCGGTCCTCGCGCGTCACGGCATCGAGTTCGACCAGGAGCTGACCGAACGCATCGCGAAGGCGCTCGACCCACTCGACGCGACGAGCGTCGACGCCGCGCTGATGATCCACGAGGACGGTGCGACGCCCGAGGAGGCCCAGCGGTACATCGAGCGCTGGCGCCTTGCGACGCCTGATCAGGCCGCACAGAGCGTGCGGTTCGTGACGGATCCGACCTGGCGGGCCTACACGATCACCTACTCGGCCGGCGAGGCGCTGTGTCGTGCCTTCGTCGGAGGCGATCCGTCGCACTTCGGCCGACTGCTCACCGAGCACGTCCGCGTCGGCGAGCTAGTGCCGGCGGAGTAGATTCACCGCGTGGCGGTTGCGACCGAGTACGGCCTCTACATCGACGGCAGCGCCGTCGAAGCTGTGTCCGGCGAGGTCCGCGAGCTTCGTGAGCCGGCGACCGGCGACCTGCTCGCGCAGGCGGCGATCGGGGGCCAGGCCGACGTCGACCGTGCCGTCGACGCCGCACGCGCAGCGCTCGACGGAGCCTGGGCCAGGACGTCCGGCACCGAGCGTTCGCGGCTGTTGCATGCGCTCGCCGACGCGATCGCGGCCAACCGCACGGAGCTGGCAGAGCTCGAGAGCCGGAACGTCGGGAAGGCGATCTCGTCGGTCAAGGCGGAGCTCGCCGGTGCTGCCGAGCAGTTCCGGTTCTACGCGAGTGCGATCGCCTCGATCGCCGGTCGCTCAGCGCCGATCGGGGGATCGCTGCTCTTCTACTCGCTCAAGGAGCCGGTCGGTGTCTGCGCCCAGATCGTGCCCTGGAACTATCCGCTGCTGATGGCGTCGTGGAAGCTTGCGCCGGCGCTCGCAGCCGGCTGCACGGTCGTGCTGAAACCGGACCCGCAGACGCCGCTGACCGCGCTTCGGCTCGCCGAGCTCGCCACGGAGGCCGGCTTCCCGGCGGGCGTCGTCAACATCGTCACCGGCGACGGGCCGACGACGGGCGCGTACCTCGTTCGCCATCCAGGAGTCGACAAGGTCGCGTTCACCGGCTCGACGCGGACCGGCGGCGAGATCATGAGGCTCGCCTCCGATCCGATCAAGCGCGTGACGCTCGAGCTCGGAGGCAAGAGCCCGAACATCGTCTTCGCCGACGCCGATCTCGCCAACGCCGTGCCCGCGAGCGTATGGGCGATCTTCTACGCGGCGGGGCAGTCGTGCGAGGCGCGCTCGCGGCTGCTCGTCGAACAAACCGTCTACGACGAAGTCGTCGAGCAGGTGACGCACCTTGCCGGGCGCGTTCGTGTGGGTGACCCGCTCGACGCGGAGACGCAGATGGGGTCGCTGATCTCCACTGCGCACCGCGAGAAGGTGCATGGATTCGTCGACGGCGCCCGCGGTGCAGGCGTCGAGGTGACGACGGGTGGGGCGATCGACGACGGGCCGGGCGCGTTCTATCCGCCGACGGTGATCGCCCCGGCGTCGAATGACCTGTCCGTCGCCCAGGAGGAGATCTTCGGTCCGGTCGTGACCGTGATCCCCTTCGAGGACGAGGCCGATGCCGTGCGGCTGGCCAACGACGTCAAGTACGGGCTGATGGCCACGGTCTGGACCGGTGATCCCGCGCGCGCGCATCGCGTCGCATCGCGCATCAAGTCCGGCACGGTCGGGATCAACATGCCGTACACGACGTTCCCCGGCATTCCGTTCGGCGGCTACAAGCAGTCGGGTTTCGGACGGGAGCTCGGCGTCGAGACGCTCGACCTCTACCTCGAGACGAAGTCGGTGGTCACCTACACCGGCTCGCGGCCGACGAACCCGTTCGGTCTCTAGGGCCAGCGGACTTCTGAAGACTTCGCGGTACCGCTTTGCCGTTCTCGCCGCGGGAACGTTCGCGCAGACCTCGTACTCGGCGATCTGGTTCGGCGTCGCGGTGATGGCGCCCGCCCTGCGGCGCGCGTACGACCTCTCGCTGGGACAGACCGGCCTGCTGATCTCCGCCTCGCTGGTCGGCTCGGTCGTCAGCCTGATCCCGTGGGGGCTCGCGTCCGACCGGGTCGGCGAGCGGATCGTCCTGGTCACGGGGCTCACGGGGTGCGGTGGTTTTCTGCTCGCGGCTGCAGGCGCCCACGGCTTCTGGGCGCTGGCGCTCGCTCTGGCCGCCGCGGGCGCGCTCGGGGCGAGCGTCCAGTCCGCGAGCGGGCGGGCCGTGATGCACTGGTTCGGTCCGTCCGAACGCGGCGTTGCACTGGGCATCCGCCAGACGGCGATCCCGATCAGCGGGTTTCTCGCTGCGGTCGCGCTACCGCCCATCGTCCATGCCGGCGGCGTCGGCTGGGGCTTCGCGGCGCTCGGTATCGCCTGCTTCGCGGGCGCCGCCGTCGGCGGGCTCGTGCTCCGCGAGGGCCCGCCACGCGCCGAAGCGGCGACCGTCGTCGGGCCGGGACCGCTTCGCGACCGTCGCATCTGGACGCTCTCCCTCGGCAGCGCGCTCATTCTCGCGCCTCAGCTGTGTGTCTCCGGCTTCGCCGTGCTCTTCCTGCACGAGCAGCGTGGCCTGTCGGACGGCGCGGCGGCGGCCGTGCTCGCGGTGATGCAGCTGCTCGCCGTGGCCGGCCGGATCGGCGCGGGCCGCTGGTCGGACGTGCGGGCCTCGCGCGTCGGGCCGCTGCGAGCGATCGCCTTGGCGGCGGCAGTCCTGGTCGGGCTCACGGCCGCGCTGGTTGCGGCGCCGCTAGCCGTCCTCGTCCCGGTCCTCGTGGCCGCCGGGGCCGTGTCGATGAGCTGGAACAGTCTCTCCTTCGCCGCCGCCGTCGAGCTCGCCGGCCACGACAGGAGCGGGTCGGCGATCGGATTGCAGCAGACGGTGCTGAACGTTCCCGGTGCCGCCTATCCGGGTCTCTTCGGTGCGTTCGTCGCGGCGACGTCGTGGCGTGCCGGCTATGCGGTCGTGGCGCTGTTCCCGCTCGCCGGTTGGCGTGTGCTGCGAGCATTGACGCGCTGATGCGGGCTATCGACCGGCTCCAGGAGATTGCGGCGATCGCGCAGCATCGCGCCGGATACTCGCCGGAGGAGGACGCGGCCCACGAGCTCGCTGCGGGTTGGCTGCGGGCGGCTGGGCTCGAGACGCACGTGGACGGAGCAGGCAACCTGCACGGTCGGCGGGGCGTGGCGCGCGTCTGGAGCGGATCGCACCTCGACTCGGTGCCGACAGCTGGTCGTTTCGACGGCGCGCTCGGCGTGGTCGCCGCGATCGAGGCGGCCGAGCGCCTGCCCGAGGTGCCGCTCGGCGTCGTCGTCTTCCGCGCCGAGGAGACGGGGCCGCTGGGGAGCAGCCGGCTGGACGAGCTCCCGTCGTCGTTCGTCGAGCTCCACATCGAGCAGGGGCCGGTGCTCGCGAGCCTCGATGCCCCGCTCGGGATCGTGATCGGCGTCGCAGGACAGGCTCGGGGTGCGGTCGTGTTCGACGGTCGGGCCGACCACGCCGGCACGACGCCGATGGACGCACGCGTGGATGCGCTCGTCGAGGCTGCGCGGTTCGTGCTGCACGTCCGCGATTCTGCTCGCGACGGGGCGGTTGCGACGGTCGGCGCTGTCGAGGTCGAGCCGAACGCCGTCAACGTCGTTCCGGCTCGGGTGACGCTGAGCGTCGATGCGCGTGCGCCGTCCGCAGAGCAGCTCGACAACCTCGTGGCGGCGATCGGCTTCGAGCCGGCCTCGCGGCTCGAGCCGGTCAAGTTCTCGGGCGCTCCGCTCGACACGCTTCGCGAGGTGCTGCCGGGTGCGCCCGAGCTCGTGTCGGGCGCCGGCCACGACGCGATGGTGCTGGCGACAGCGGGGGTGCCGACGGCGATGCTGTTCGTTCGCAGCCTGAACGGCGGCGTCAGCCATCATCCCGACGAGCTCTCGAGCGACGAGGACATCGCGCGCGGGATCGACGCGCTCACCGTGGCGCTCGATAGGCTCGCGCTCAATGAGCCGTAGGCTCGACGGAGGCGACCCGGTAGCGGAGGTGCCGGCTTTGCCGGCGCCGGAGCGGGGGATGAGCCGTAGGCTCGACGGAGGCGACCCGGTAGCGGAGGTGCCGGCTTTGCCGGCGCCGGAGCGGGGGATGAGCCGTAGGCTCGACGGAGGCGACCCGGTAGCGGAGGTGCCGGCTTTGCCGGCGCCGGAGCGGAGATGAGCGAGCGCGAGCTGATGACGTGGGAGGACCTCGGCGTCGGCGCCCGCGAGCTTGCCGAGTCGGTTGCTGCCGACGGCTACCGGCCCGACGTGATCCTGGGGATCGCCCGCGGCGGCCTTCTCGTCGCCGGCGCGATCGGCTACGCGCTCGGTGTGAAGAACACCTTCACGATGAACGTCGAGTTCTACACCGGGATCGACGAGCGACTCGACATGCCGATGATCCTGCCGCCGGTGCCCGAGTTGGTTGACTTCGAATCGACGCGTGTCCTGGTTGCCGACGACGTCGCCGACACCGGCGAGACGCTGAAGCTCGTCAAGCAGTTCTGTGCCGACAAGGTGGGTGAGGTTCGGTGCGCCGTGCTCTACGAGAAGCCGCGGTCGGCTGTTCGTTGCGAGTACGTCTGGCGCCGCACCGACCAGTGGATCACTTTCCCCTGGAGCGCACGCGAGCCGGTGCAGGAGCCCCTGCACTCCGGCCACGCGGTCGGCTAGATTCGACCTCCCCCCGGCAAACCCGCTTTGGAGAGGAGCAAGGTTTTGACCAAGACGAAGCTCGCGCTCGCCGCGGCTGCGCTCGTCCTCGCAGTCGTGGCGGCCGTCCTCGCCTTCGGTACGGCGCCCGGATCGGCGAAGTCGTCTGCGGCGTTCAAGGCCGCGTGGATCTACGTCGGTCCGCACAACGACGGAGGCTGGTCGCAGGCGCACGACCAAGGACGTCTCTATGTCCAGAAGGCGCTCGGGTCGAAGGTGCAGACGACCTACAAGGAGCTGGTACCTGAAGGCCCGCAGACGTGCCAGGTGATCGACCAGCTCGTCCGCGACGGGAACCAGATCATCTTCAGCACCTCGTACGGCTTCCAGCCGTGCGTCCTGTCGGAGGCGAAGAAGTACCCGAAGGTCAAGTTCGAGCAGGCGACCGGCGACACGCAGGCGGCGAACGTCTCCGACTACTACGGCGCCGGTGAGGACGCCATCTACCTGTCCGGGATCGCCGCCGGCTCATTGACGAAGACCGGCCTCGTCGGCTACGTCGTCCCGTTCGCGATCCCCGAGGTGATCCGGCACACAAACGCGTTCACGCTCGGCGTGCAGACCGCGCACCCGGGGGCCAAGGTGAAGATCATCTGGACGAACTCCTGGCTCGATCCGGCCAAGGAGAAGAAGGCGGCGGAGAACCTGAAGGCTGCCGGTGCCGACGTGATCGGCCAGAACGTCGACGATCCGGCGATCGGCCAGTACGACGAGTCGATCGGCATTCCGTGGGTCGGCTACGACTCCGACGCGAAGAAGTTCGCGCCGAAGCAGTGGTTGACAGGGGCCGTCTACAACTGGGGCCCGTACTACCTCGCCGAGGTGAAGGCCGCGATGAACGGCACCTGGAAGAGCCAGTTCTGGTACGGGTCGATGAAGAGCGGTTTCACCAAGCTCGCCTCCTTCGGGCCGCTCGTCACTTCCAAGACGAGGGCGCTCATCGCCCAGAAGCAGAAGCAGATCGAGAGTGGCAGCTGGTACGAGTTCCAGGGGCCGCTGTACGACCAGAGCGGCAAGCTGCGCGTCAAGCAGGGCCAGCGTCTGACGGTGAAGCAGCTGTACGCCATCGACTGGCTCGTCAAGGGCGTTATCGGAAGCCCCAAGGGTTAGTGACAGTGCGGGCGGGGCTCCGGCCTCGCCCGCGCATCTCATGGCTGCTGCAGTCGAGCTTCGGAACATCACGAAGCGGTTCCCGGGCGTTGTCGCAAACGACGGGGTCGACTTCGAGGCGGCCGAGGGTGAGGTGCACGCGCTGCTCGGCGAGAACGGCGCCGGCAAGTCGACGCTGTCGAACATCCTCACCGGCCTCTATCGCCCGGACGACGGGCAGATCTTCGTCTACGGCGAGCGGAGGTCGTTCAGCTCGCCCCGCGAAGCGCTCGACGCCGGCATCGGCATGGTGCACCAGCACTTCCGTCTCGTGCCCCCGTTCACCGTCGCCGAGAACGTGATCCTCGGCGACCACCGCGGCGAGGGCCGGCACTTCATGGTGTATCCGCGTCGCATCGAGCGGCGCGTCGCCGAGCTGGGCGAGCGCTACCGCATCGCCGTAGATCCGCGCGCCCGCGTGTGGCAGCTCTCGCTCGGCGAACAGCAACGGGTCGAGATCCTGAAGGCGCTCTACCGCGAGGCGCGGATCCTGATCCTCGACGAGCCGACCGCTGTTCTGACGCCGCAGGAGGCGGAGTCGCTCTTCGAGACGCTCCGCGTCATGGCGCAGGAGGGACGAACGGTCATCTTCATCTCCCACAAGCTCAACGAGGTCGCGGCCGTGTCGGATCGCGTGACCGTGCTGCGCGCCGGCAAGACCGTGGCGACGACGACGACCAGGGGCACGTCGCCGAAGTCGCTGGCGTCGCTGATGGTCGGACGCGACGTGGCGGAGGTCGTACGAACTCCACGCGAGGAGTGGTCGGGGGACACCGTCCTCGCCGTCTCGAACGTGTCGGCGCTCGGCGACCGTGGCAGCCCGGCGCTCCGCGACGTCTCGCTCACCCTTCGCGCGGGCGAGATCCTTGGCATCGCCGGCGTTGCCGGCAACGGCCAGCGTGAGCTGGCCGAGGTCGTGACCGGCATGCGGGCGCCGACGGCAGGCAGCATCACGGTCGACGGCAGGCGGCTTCGTTCGGGGGATGCCCGCGCCGCCATCGGGGCCCACGTCGCCCACGTGCCGGAGGATCGGCTGCACACCGGCGTGGCGCCGTCGCTGTCGATCGCAGCAAACTCGGTGCTCAAGTCGTACCGCACGCCGCGGTACGCCCGGGGACCGCTGCTCCGGTTGCGGGCGATCCGCGAGCACGCCGTTCGGCTGATCAGGCAGTACGACGTCCGCGGCGGCACACCCGAGCTGCCGGCAAGGCGGCTCTCCGGCGGGAATCTGCAGAAGATCGTGCTCGCGCGGGAGTTCGAGGGGCAGCCTCGTGTGCTCGTCGTTGCCTCGCCGACGAGAGGGCTCGACGTGGCGGCGATCGAGACGGTACACGCTCAATTGCGCACCGCGGCCTCCGGCGGGGTGGGCGTCCTGCTGATCTCCGAGGACCTCGACGAGATCCTCGCGCTCGCCGACCGCATCGCCGTCATGTACGAGGGCGAGATCGCCGCCGAGCGCGAGGCAGGTGCGGCTTCCGTCGAGGAGATCGGTCTGCTGATGGCGGGCGGAAAGACCGAATGATCCGCATCGAGCGCCGACTCGAGCAGCCGCGGTGGCTCAACGTCGCAGTCCCGCTTGGGTCCGTCGTCGCGGCGTTCGCGGTTATGACCCTCGTGCTCCTTGCGACCCACCACTCGCCGGGGCACACGTTCTGGCGGTTGATCGTGACCGGTTTCGGCAGCACGTTCGCGCTTAACGCGACGTTGGTGTCAGCGACGCCGCTGCTCTTCACGGGGCTTTGCGCTGCCGCCGCCTTCCGCATGCAGCTCTTCAACATCGGCGGTGAGGGGCAGCTCTACATCGGTGCGATCCTCGCCGCGGGGGTCGGCATCGCGCTCGGGGACCACTCGGTCTGGTTGTCGGTGCCGGCGATGATCGCGGCCGGCGTCGTCGGCGGAGCCGCATTCGCTCTCATCCCGGGTTTCCTCCGCGCCTACCTGAACACGAACGAGATCATCACGTCGCTGATGCTCAATTACGTCGCCGCGCTCGTCATCGACTACCTCATCTTCGATTCACTGTCCTACTGGCGCGACACGTCGACACCGAGCGCGAAGGTGTTCCCGCAGGGGAAGATCCTGCCCGACGCGGCGACGTGGCCGGTGCTTCATCTGGGCGGCCTCGCGCTTCCGTTCGGACTGCTGGTCGCCATCGGCGTGGCCGTCTTCGTGTGGGTCCTCTACTCGCGCACGCGTTTCGGGTTCGAGGTGCAAGTGATCGGCGACTCGCCGCGAGCGGCCCGCTACGCCGGCATGCGCACGCGGCGCATGATCCTCGCGGTGATGGCGCTGTCGGGTGCGATCGCCGGCATTGGCGGCGCCAGTCAGGACGGCGACTTCCGGCACACGCTCGATCCGCGCGGGCTCACCGCCGCCGGCTACGGCTACGCGGGGATCGTGATCGCAGCACTTGCCCGCTACAACCCGTTCGCCGTCTGCCTGATCGCGTTCCTGCTCGGCGGTCTGCAGAATGCGGGCTACGCCCTGCAGGGCGTCTCCTTCCCGTCGGGGCTCGTCGGTGTGTTGCAGGGGCTAATCCTCTTCTGCGCGCTCGGCGGCGAGCTCCTCGTTCGCTACCGCTTCGCGTTCGATCGACGCTCGCGGCGAGCGGAGGCGGCCGCGTGATCCTGGCCGCCGGCATCAACGACTCGATCGTCGTCGTTGTCCTCGCTTCTGCGGTCGTCTACGGCACGCCGCTCCTCTACGCCGCTCTCGGTGAGCTGCTCACGGAACGCTCCGGGGTGCTCAACCTCGGCGTCGAGGGGATGATGCTCGTCGGCGCCGTGCTCGGCTTCTGGGCCGACCAGAGGACCGGCTCGCTGCCGGTCGCGTTCGTTGTCGCCGCGTTGTCGGGGGCCTCGCTGGGGCTCATTCAAGCCTTCCTCGTGGTCACCTTGCGCGCCAATCAGATCGTGTCGGGGCTGGCGCTCACGATCTTCGCCGGCGCGGCCGGCCTGTCGTCGTACCTCGGCAGCGATCTGAACGTCGCCGACCAGCCGGCCCGTCACCAATTCGCTTCGTTCTTGCCCCACGGATGGCGCACCGCACCCGTCGTCGGGCCGATCCTGTTCGACCAGTCCCTCCTCGTCTACATCTCCTGGGTGCTCGTGATCGCGGTCGCCGTCTATTTGAACCGCACGCGGCCGGGCCTCAACCTCCGCGCTGTCGGCGAAGCGCCCGCCGCCGCAGACGCGATGGGGATCAATGTCGGCGCCTACCGGTATGCCCATACGGTTGTCGGTGGTGCGTTTGCCGGTGTCGGCGGCTCGGTGTTCACGCTGTGGATCACTCCTCAATGGGTCGACGGCATCACCGGCGGCGCCGGCTGGATCGCGATCGCGCTCGTGATCTTCGCGTTCTGGCGCCCGGTGCTTTGTCTCGTCGGCGCCTACTTCTTCGGCGCGTTCTCCGGGATCCCGTTTACCTTCCAGGCGCGCGGCATCCTGACCGGCATCCCCCCGGAGCTCTTCCAGTCGCTGCCGTACGTGATGACGATCGTCGTGCTCGTGCTCGTTTCGACCGCGGGCGCGCGCCGGCGACTCGGAGCTCCAGCCGCCCTCGGGGTTCCATATGCACGCGAGGAGCGCTAGATGACCTTGAAGAAGACGGTCGTGTCGCACGGCCGGCCATCCGGATAGAGGGCGTAGCCGGGAATCACCCCGACTCGCTGCCAGCCGAGGCGGGTGTACAGGCGCTCCGCGTCGTCGCCGGTCACCGTGTCGAGATTCAGGAGTGTCTTGCCCTCGGTGCGCGCCTCGATCTCCGCGTGCTCCATCAGCAACCGTGCAACACCACGCCTCCGCGCGGAGCGGTGCACGAGGAGCTTCGCGACCTCGCCTCGGTGTGGCTGGTTCGGCGGCACGGCGAGAATCACCTGCACGGTGCCGACCAGCCTGCCGCCGTCGTAGGCCGCGAGGAGCACGCGCCGGCCCTGATCGACCTCGGCGGCGAAGCCGTCGAAGGCCGTTCGCGCTTGCTCGCGTGAGAAGGGATTCATGTAGCTGACCGAAGCACCGCCGGCGACGCAGTCGGCGAGGACGGCAGCGAGCTCGTCGAGTTGCGCGTGCAGGTCGGCGCCGGAGAGGCGGCGAACGACGACCTGTTCGTCGGCGGGCATCTGCCGACATTCTTCCTGGCGCCCGTTAGCGTGTCCTTCGATGAGCACGTTGTCGACCGCACTCCCGGCTGCGGCGGTGACCAACTCGGAGGCTCGTTCGCTCGTCCTGGTCCTGGCCGCCTCGGCCGCAGCGGCGTTTCTCGCCCAGGTCAGCCGGCGGGTGGTGTTGCCGACCGTGGTGGTGGAGATCGTGCTCGGCATCCTGCTCGGGCCCGAGGCGCTCGGCTGGGCCACGCCGAATCAGTTCGTCAGGTTTCTCGCGAACCTCGGGCTTGCGGTGCTCTTCTTCTTTGCCGGCCTCGAGGTGGTCGAGAAGCACGTGCCGACCCGCTCGATCGTCAGGGGGACGTTCGGGTGGGTGATCTCGATCGTCCTCGGCATCGGCGTCGGTTACGCGCTGAACCACCTCGGGCTCGACGCGGCCGGATGGCTGCTCGGCGTCGCCTTGAGCACGACATCCCTCGGCACGCTCGTGCCGATCCTCAGCGACTCCGGCGTCCTGCGCACGCCGCTCGGCACCGCGGTGCTCGGGACCGGCGTGGCCGGTGAGTTCTGGCCGATCGTCGTCATCTCGATCTTCCTGACCGGGGTGTACGGCGCTGCGACGGAGGTGGTGCTCCTGCTCCTCTTCGGCGGAGTTGCGATCGGTGCCGCCGTCGTGGCGCTTCGCGCGCGTCCGCCTCGTATCGTCACGATCCTGCGCGAGACGCTCGAGTCGACGGGGCAGGCGGCCGTGCGGCTCTCGATCCTCGTGCTGGGAGCGCTCGTGCTGCTGGCGATCGACGTCGGTTTCGACTTCGTGCTCGGTGCCTTCGCCGCGGGTCTGGTTGTCGGCCTGGTCTTGAACAGCACCGAAGGGCAGCTGGTGCGGATCCGCCTCGAGGGGATCGGCTTCGGTTTCCTGATACCCGTCTACTTCGTCACGACGGGGCTGACGTTCGACCTCGACAGCCTGCTCAGCGCACGCGGACTGCTCCTGGCTGCGCTCTTCCTCGCTCTGCTGCTCGCCGTGCGCGGAGCCTCAGCACTCCTCTGGGCAAACGAGCTGGGTGGGCGCGCGACCGCCGGCCTCGCCCTCTACGGCGCGACCGCGCTTCCTCTCGTCGTCGCGATCGTCACGATCGGGACCGAGCACGGCGCGATTGCTGCCGACGTCGGCGCCTCGCTCATCGGTGCCGGAATGATCTCCGTGCTCGTCTATCCGCTGGCGGCGGGCGTGGTCGCCGGTGTCGGTTCTCTTCCGACGGCCGACCGCTCGTTGACGCCCACCGAAAGCGCCGAGTTCTGATCAGGAGAGCTCGACGGGTCGGCCGAGGATGGCGTGCTCGCCGATCGGCTCGAAGCCCAGCTTGCGGTTGATCGCCCGCATCGCGGCGTTCTCCTCCGCGTTGCTGGTCGTGATGCGTGTCACGCCCTTGGCCGCCGCCGCACGGAGTGCGTGCCTCTTCGCCGCGGTGGCGAGCCCACGGCCACGGTAATCCGGCAGTGTCGCCGTGCCCACGTGCTGCGCGCGGGTTCCGGCGATCTTCATGTAGGCGAATGCGACCGGCAACTCACCGTGAACGACGACGGTGCTCGCGTCGCGGTCGACGTCGGGGTCCTCCCAGTCGTCGAGCCAGTCCTCGTAGCGAAGGTCGTCGGCAGGCACGGGGTTCGGCTCGTCGACGATCGCGATTCGTGTGAGCTCGAAGATCGCCTCCGGACGGTCGAAGGCGGCCGTCGACACGCAGTCGAAGCCCGGCGGCGGATCGGGCTCGGGCACGTTTCGCGGGTCGAGCGCGATCAGCGGCCCGATCAGCAGCCGTTTCCAGCCGCGGGCCTCCGCCCAGCGCTCGGCCTCCTCGGTCCGCCGCATGAACGTGGTCACCTCTTTCGCGCCGATCTCACGGAGGTGCTCGAGGAGGGCGTGGTGCAGTGCCGACCCGATTCCCCGGCGCCGCTGCTCCGCCGTCACCTTCACAGTCGCCCATGACGCTCCGGGGGTCGTCGTCTCGACGTTGAGGCCTGCCTGTCCGATCGCCACGACCGCTCCGTCGAGCTCGGCGGCCACGCCCAGATAGCCATGGCGCGGCTGGATCCGCCGGCGACGATGCAGCCAGCCGGCCTCGGTCGCGACGTCGGCGTCGTCGGCTTCGTGCCGAAGCGCTGTCGCGGCGGCCGCATCACGATCCTCCTGCGGCCGGATCACGAGCCCGCTGGGGCCTGGCCTCACCATTCACGGTCGAGACTAGCTCGCGGCTCGCGGCTCGTGGCTCTAGGCCGCGACGCCGGTCGGCGAGCGCTGCTCTACCATGGGGCGATGTTCGTCGGGGACGGGGAGCGCGAGCGGGGTGTTGCCGCCCTACGGGAGCATTTCGTACGCGGCCGCCTGACGGTGGAGGAGCTCTCTGTCCGGACGGAAAGGGTGCTGGTCGCTCGCTCGCGGGCCGAGCTCCAGACCGCACTCACGGGCCTGCCCGCCTTTCTCGACCTCGGCGAGCTCGCTGCCCGGGGCCGCTCGCTCGCCGATGCCGCGATTCGCGGCGTCGTGCTCGTCGTCCTCACCGGCGCCTACGTCCTCTTCAGCCTCGCGCTCGTGCTCGTCCTCGGCTTGACGCTGCTCGTGCACGGGGCGTCGACCTCCGCGCTCCTCGGCTTCCTCGTCGTGTGGCTCGCTCCGACCTACCTGCTGTCACGGGTGTGGCGTCGACGGCCGGCCCGAGACCCCTAGATCACATCTAGGGCACGAACGATCCGACCTCGATCTCACCGCTGCCGTCGTCGCAGGCCGGGCCGACGATCGTCACGCTCTTGTCCGCCCAGCCCGCGTGCGCCCAGAGCGTGAACGTCGTCCCCGCGTCGCGGTTGCATTGTCCGGGGACGATCAGCATGTACGCATGCGCGTGTTGGCCGTGAGCGATCGTCACCGTGCGTCCAGGTTTGCCGGCGAGGGCGTCGGTCGTCCAGTCCGAGACGGTGACGGGGTGGGCGAGTCGAGGGAGGCGAATCCACGGGCGTCCGCCGACCGTGCACGGCCTGGCTCCGGTGTTGGTGATCAGTAGCTCGGCGTAGATCGCCCCGCTGCCGCTCGAGTAGTCACCGCCGGAAGCGTGCACCGACCGGCAACGGTCGGCGACGCTCGATCCCTCGGCGAGAGATGCTCTGAGCCCGGCAAGGGCGGCGGTCGAGACGGCGAGCAGGACGAGCGAGCCCGTGTTGCGCAGCATCCTGGCCATCGCGACACCCTACGGATTCCCCTGCCGCAGGCGCCGACGCGCGTTGCGCGATCATGACGGTCGTGGCGATCCTCGACGTACGCCGACTCGCGGCGGCGGACATGTGGGGCACCGCCGGCAAGCTTCGGCGGCGACGCCTGATCCGGGCGGAGTTCGCGATCGGAGCGGTCGGCTGTCTCGTCCTGGGTGTGTTCGCGATGATCAGGGCGAGTGACACGCCGTGGCTGCTCGTGGGGGCGTGGCTCGTGGGCATCGGCCTCAACTACGTCGCGCTGTTCATCCAGGCGCAGTCGCTCTCCCGGCCCGGCGCGCTCGAAGCCGAACTTCGCGATGTCGATCTCCGGTCGGCGCTGCGGAAGGCCGGCCTGCAGCAGTTATGGATCGCCGTGCCGCTCGCGGTCGTGATCGCCGCCGTGGTGAACGCGCGCCGTGCGCCGCCCTAGACTCGGGGACGTGTCGAAGATCGTCGATGTCGCGGAGCTGCTCGCCCTCTACGACGAGCAACTGCGTGGTCGCTGGCCCGACCGCTTGCCGCGAGGCGTTCGCGTCGAACGAGATGGGCCACTCCTGCGCTTCCACGGCCTGCGGATGGGTGGCTTCATCGACTACCGCGATCTGGGCGGGCTCGACGGACCGGCGCTCGACGCGCTGATTGCCCGTCAGGTGAGCGTCTTCGCCGAGGCCGGCGAGCAGTTCGAGTGGAAGCTGCACGCGCACGATCTGCCGGCCGACCTCCCGCACCGACTTCGAGCAGCAGGCTTCGTCCCGGAGGAAACCGAGACGGTCGTGATCGCCCCGGTGGCCGGCATCGCCGCCGAGCCTCGCCTCCCCGAGGGTGTGACGCTGCGAGAGGTCGACAGCCGTGCCGATCTGGAACGGATTGCCGTCCTGCACAGCGCGGTCTGGCAGCGGGAAGACCTCGCGCTGGCGGACTTCCTCGAGGCCGAGCGAGCGGTCGATCCGGAAGCGCTCGTCATCGTGGTCGCGGAGGCCGGCGACGCGATGGTCTCCGCCGCCTGGGTGCGGTTCGCGCCCGACACCGCCTTCGCCACGTTCTGGGGCGGCGCGACGCTCGAGCCCTGGCGAGGTCGCGGGATCTACCGCGCCCTGGTCGCATGCCGGGCGCGACTCGCCGAGCGCCGGGGCTATCGCTATCTCGAGGTCGATGCCTTGGACGACAGCCGGCTGATTCTCGAGCGGCTCGGCTTCGTCGCCGTCACCACCACGACCCCGTACATCTGGGCCCCCGGCTAGAGGCTTGATGTGCATTTCCGGCACTCACGGCTGGTGCGTGAGACACGGCGCGGCTCGGCCCGGTCGGGCTCGCCCGTAGCCACCGCTACGGGCTACGCCCGCCCCGTCCAATCCGCTCGGTCTCACGCATCCCCGCGAGCACCTCAACACACATCAAGCCTCTAGACCTCGCGGAACGAGATCGGCTGTGCGCCGTCCCAGAGCGTGCGCCGTCCCAGCTCTTTCAGCTGGTCGGTGCCTTCGACGAGCGTCGCGAAGTGATTCGCCCAGAGCTGCCCCGCCTTCGACGCGAAGTTGCAGTAGCCGTAGGGGAAGAGCAACTCGGTCTCACTCTGGCCGCCCGGATACAGCGCCAGCTCGCCCGGATGCGGATACGACGTTGCGTTCTCGGGGCCGATCCCGAGATCGCGATCGCCCCACGGGATCCAGTTCGACTCACCGCTCCAGCGGCAATGGATGATCCGGTCGTCGAACGGGAGGATCGTCCTGAAGGCGGCGACGGTATCGGGCGCCAGCTCCTGCTCCCAGCGGGCGACGAACGTGAGCCCCGAGGCGACGATCTCGAGCACGGTCGGAACCTACCTCACGGCCTGATCAGCAGCGCGACGGCGACGATGCCGGCCGCGGCGACCCCGAGGACGGGCCACACGTTCAGTCCACGGTGACGGAGGTTGAAGTAGTGACGGGTCAGTGCCCCGATCGCCATCAGTGCGACGAGGATCAGCCACGCGTGCGAGTGGCCGTAGGTGATCGGGAAGTGATTGGAGAGCATCGCGAAGACGACCGGAAGCGTGAGGTAGTTGTTGTGCACCGAACGCTGCTTGCTGCGCTGCGCCAGCCGGGGATCCGGCTCGCGCCCTTCCGCCTTTGCGCGCACGAGCTCCCGTTGCGCCGGGATGATCACGAAGAACACGTTCCCGACCATCATCGTCCCGATCATCGCGCCGACCTGGAGGTAGGCAGCGCGTGCCGCGAAGAGCTCGCAGGCGCCCCACGCGGACAGGCTGACGAAGCCGAAGAGGAGAAGGGCGAGCACGGTCTCGTCGTTCTCGAACGCCCGGCAGAGCCCGTCGTAGACGAGCCATGCGACCGCGAGGCCGGCGATCGAGATCGTGATCGCCTGCCACGGCCGGAGATCGGCGACCGTCGGGTCGATCATGAACGACGATGCGTGCACGTAGTAGACGACGATGAAGAGCGCGAATCCCGACAGCCACGTCGTGTAGGCCTCCCACTTGAACCAGTGAAGGTGCTCGGGCACGCGCTCCGGCGCGAGGGTGTACTTCTCGACTCGGTAGAAGCCGCCGCCGTGGATCTCCCACGCCTCGCCGCCGACTCCGCGCTTTGCGTCGATCGGGTCGCGCGGCGCTTCCAGGTGATTGTCGAGCGCGATGAAGTAGAACGACGCGCCGACCCACGCGATCGCTGCGATCACGTGCAGCCAGCGGAAGAGCAGGTTGCCCCACTGCCACCAGTAGTCGGAGAGAGCTACGAGAGTCGCTGCCATCGGTCGATCGCAATCAGAACGAGCTCGTCCACGCCCGTCGCGAGCTCTTGATCGCGCGTGCGCTCGAGCCGTTCGCGGAGGATCGGAAGGATCTCGCCGCGCGGCCGGCGGTTCACGAAGACGACGAACCGGAAGCCGAATCGCTCCTCGTACTCGCGGTTCAGCTCGGCCAGCTCGCGCAGCACCTCCGGGTCGTCGTCGGTTCCCTGTTCGGCGGTCGAACGCTCCGACAGTCCCGTCGTCGCTCCGATCTGCGGATGGGCGTCGAGCACCTCCCTCTGCTCCGCCGGCGACAGACGGCCCGCGATCGCCCGTGCGCGACCGAGTGGGTCCTCGACTGCCGCGAGCTGCTCGACGAGCTGCGTCCGTCCCTCGAACAGCTCGGCGAGCTCGTCGGCGCTCAGCTGCCGCGGTAGCTCACGCACGCGTACGAGGAGATGAGCAGCGGGACGTGGTGATGGCCGTCGCCGAGGGCGAGCTCCAGCTCGACTCGCCTGAAGAATGGAGACGGCGGATGGAAGACGAGCCGGTACGTCCCGGCACCGCCCTCGGCGAGCTCACGGATGCGACCGTCGGCGTCGGTCACGCCTGCACCAGCCAGCGTGCCGTCCGGGCCGAACAACTCGACCGTCACGCCGACGGCAGGACGGCCCTGCTCGGTGTCGAGCACGTGCGTCGAGATCGTCAAACGGCCCACATCCTTCGCGCCTGTTTGCGGTGCTCGGCGGCGATCTCCTGCTCGCTCGCGTGCACGAGCGCCCCGCCGCGCACGATCTCGCGGCCGCCCACCAGCAGCCTGTCGACGCGATGCGGCCCCGAGAGGACGAGGTTCGCGACCAGATCCTCGGCCCCGCCGAACTCGAGCGTGTCGGTCCGCCACACGGCGATGTCGGCCCGCTTCCCCGGTTCGAGCGAGCCGATGTCGGCCCGCCGCAGCACCTGCGCACCACCGCGAGTGCCGAGACGCAAGACGTCGCGCGCCGTCAACGCCGCACTGCCGTCACGGCCGCGCGCCACCAGCAGCGCCTGCTTCACCTCGCCGAACAGGTCGCCTCGCTCGTTCGAGGCCGTGCCGTCGACACCGAGCCCGACACGCACGCCCGCGGCGAGCAGCGAGCGCACCGGGGCAACGCCTGCTCCGAGGCGCAGGTTCGACGTCGGGCAGTGAGCCACACCGACGCCCGCGCGCCCGAACGTCTGCACGTCGGCGTCGGAGAGGTGAACGCAGTGGGCGCACCAGACGTCGTCGGCGATCCAGCCGACGCGCTCCAGGTACTCGACCGGCGTGCAGCCGTGGAGCTCGCGGCAGTACTCGTCCTCCTCCACCGTCTCGGCGAGATGCGTGTGCAGCTGGAGACCGAGACGCCGCGCCAACGCGGCGGAGTCCTCCATCAGGCGTGAGGTGACGCTGAACGGCGAGCACGGCGCGACCGCCAGTCCGATCAGGTCGCCGTCGGCGAGCGCAGCGAGCCGCTCGGTGTCGGCGAGGATCGAGTCGAGCTCCTCGACCAGAGCGTCGGGCGGCAACCCGCCGTCGGACTCGCCCAGGTCCATCGAGCCACGCGCGGCGACGAAGCGGACGCCGATCGAGCGGGCCGCGTCGAGCTCTGCCTCGATCAGGCCCGAGACGCCGCGGGGAAAGACGTAGTGGTGGTCGAACACGGTCGAGCAGCCCGAGAGCGCGAGCTCGGCGAGACCGCTGCGAGCGGCAGCGTGCTCCATCTCTGCGTCCAGTCGTGCCCAGATCGGATACAGCTCGCGTAGCCACGTGAACAGGTCCGCCTGCTGCGCCCGCGCGCGGGTGAGTGTCTGGTACAGGTGGTGGTGCGTGTTGACGAGCCCCGGTGTGACGACGGCGCCGTGAAGATCCTCGGCGTCGCCCGGCGGCTCGCCCGAGCCGGTCTCCGCGATCAGTCCGCCCTCGATCCGAACCCAGCCGCGTTCGTGCTCGGTACCGGCGTCGTCCATCGTCACGACGCGGCAGCCGGCGAGGATCAAGACGCTTCCAGCGGCACGAGCTCGAACCGGTCGACGTCGACGAGGCCCCTGTCCGTCAGCTTCAGGCTGGGAATGACGCTCAGCGCGAGGAACGCGAGGTGCTGAAACGGTGACTCGAGCGTGCAGCCGAGCGTCCGCGCGGCGGCCACCAGTGCGTGCGACGCAGCGACGACCTCGTGCAGCGGCGCGTCGGAGAGCAGTCCGGCAACCGGTAAGGGGAGCTCCGCCAGCACCTCGGCTCCGTCGACGACGACGATGCCGCCACCGCGATTCGCCAGCCGGCGCACGGCAGCCGCCATCGACGCGTCGTTCATGCCGACGACCACGACGTTGTGTGCGTCGTGTGCAACGCTCGAGGCGAGTGCGCCGCGCCGGAGGCCGAAGCCGCGCACGAAGCCGAGGCCGGCGCGTCCCGTGCCGAGATGCCGCTCGACGACGGCGATCTTCGCCAGATCGCGCGTGGGGTCGGCCGACGCCTCGCCCATCCGGGCGGGCAGCTCCTCGACGAGCGAGTCGGTGATGATCTGGCCGGGCACGATCCCGATCACGCGGGCAGGCCCGCCGCTCCACGGGATCCGGAACATCTCCGGCCCGTACGCGCCGATGCGGACCGTGTGCCGTACCCAGTCCGGCACCTCGGCCGTGGGGATCTCGGCGACCGGGCGCCCCGCCTTCAGCACCGTGTCCGGCACGAAGCTTTCGAGGTCGGGCAGCAGAAGCAGGTCGGCGGCGCGTGCGGGCGCGATCGCGCCGAGCTGTGCGAGCCCGTGCCAGAGCGCAGGGTTGAGTGTGGCGCAGACCAGGGCGTCCTCCGCCGGGATCCCCGCCGCCACCGCATCTCGGACCATCGAGTTGATGTGACCGTCGTCCGCGATGTGCTCCGGCTCCCGGTCGTCCGTGCAGAACGCGATCCGGTTCGGGCCGTACTCGGCGAGCAGCGGCAGCAGCGCGTGCAGGTTGCGCGCCGCCGACCCTTCGCGGATCAGCAGCCACATGCCCGAGCGCAGGCGCTCTCGCCCCTCTTCGGCCGTGGAGGCCTCGTGGTCGGAGCCGACGCCGGCCGCCGCGTACGCCTGGAGCGCTGCGCCGCGTACGCCGGGGGCGTGCCCGTCGACGTGGGCCGCCAGCGAGAGCTTCTCGAGCTCACTCTCGGCAGCGCCGATCACGCCCGGGAAGTTCATCATCTCCGCGAGACCGATGACGCGGCGTCTCCGTAACAGCGCGTCGAGGTCACCGGAGGTCAACGCGCGTCGCGGTGACTCGAACTGCGACGCCGGAACACACGACGATGCCATGAAATAGACGTCGAGCGGCAGTCCTGCGGTTGCGTCGAGCAGCCAGTGCACACCGTCCGTTCCGAGCACGTTCGCGATCTCGTGCGGGTCGGCGACCACGGCGGTCGTGCCGAAGGGCAGCACGAGTCGGGCGAACTCGTCGACGAGCAGCTTGGACGACTCGAGGTGCATGTGCGCGTCGACGAACCCCGGGACGACGAACCGGTCGGACGCGTCGACGACCTCCTCGCCGTCGTAGTCACCGATGCCTGCGATCACCCCGTCGACGATCGCAATGTCGCCGTCCAGCCATTCGCGCGTGAAGACCGAGAACACGCGCCCTCCGCGGATCACGATGTCGGCCGGCTCGTCTCCACGGGCGACCGACAGCCGGTGGGGGAGGGATGCGGCCACGGCGCGTGAAACCGTACAGTCACCGCCGATGGAGGTCCTCACTCCGCACTCACTGGGCGAGGCTCTCCGCCTCAAGTCCGAGCACCAGGACGCGTTGCCGATCCAGGGCGGGACGGACGTGATGGTCGCTCTCAACTTCGACCGCTCGCGACCTGACGTCGTGCTCAACCTGAACGAGGTGCCGGAGCTCCGCGGCTGGGCGTGTACGGACGGTGAGGTCCGCCTCGGCGCCGGCCTCACCTACGCCGAGGCGATGCAGGGCGAGCTCGCCGAGCTGCTGCCGGCGCTCGCCGAGGCGTCACGCACGGTCGGCTCGCCGCAGATCCGCAACCGCGGCACGATCGGCGGAAACCTCGGTACGGCGTCCCCGGCCGGTGATGCCCTCCCGCCGCTGATGGTCGAGGCGACGGAGGTCGAGTGTGTCTCGGTTCGCGGCTCACGGCGGGTGCCGCTGATCGACTTCGTCACGGGGGTCAAGCGAAACGCGCTCGCAGGCGACGAGCTGATCACCGCGGCGTGGGTGCGCCCGTCGCGCGCGCCGCAGACGTTCATGAAGATCGGACCGCGCAACGCGATGGTGATCGCCGTCGTCTCACTCGCCGTCTCGGCCGGTGAGGAACTGCGCGCCTCGTTCGGCTCTGTGTCGCCGCGCCCGGTGCTCGTCACCGCGCCTCGCGCCGATGCCGGGACGTTCGCAGAAGCCGTTGCCGGCGCCGCGTCGCCGATCGACGACGTGCGCGGGAGCAGTCGCTACCGCAGTCATGCCTTACGCGTCCTCACCGAGCGCGCTCTGCAACGGGTCCTGTCGTGAGGCGGAGGCTTGACGGAGCCGTTGAAAGAGCGGAGGTGCCGCCCTGGCCGGCGCCGGAGCGGGTATGAGGATCACCGTCCGGGTCAACGGCGACGAGCATCAGGCGGACTGCTGGGAGGGCGAGTCGCTGCTCTTCACGCTCCGCGAGAAGCTCGGCTTCCCGGGCTCGAAGAACGCGTGCGAGCAGGGAGAATGCGGCTCCTGCTCGGTGCTCCTCGACGGCAAGCTCGTCTGCGCCTGTCTGGTGCTCGCCGCGCAGGCCGACGGCCACGACGTGACGACGGTCGAAGGGCTTGGGGCCGGCGACGACCTGCACCCGGTGCAGCAGGCGTTCGTCGACGCGGGCGCCGTGCAGTGCGGCTTCTGCACGCCGGGGCTCGTCGTCGCGACCGCCGATCTCCTCCGGCACAACGCGGCGCCTTCCGACGACGAGATCAGGGAGGCGTTGTCCGGCAACCTCTGCCGCTGCACCGGCTACGCGAAGATCTTCGACGCGGTTCGCGCCGCCGCCGGCGTAGGCTCGACGGAGCCGGCCGATAGCGAAGCCGCCGGCTTTGCCGGCGGCGGAAGCGGAGACTGGCCCGGATGACGCGGACGGCTCCTCACCCGTTGCAGGTCGGGAAGATCGGCGAGCTCGTCCCCCGGATCGACGCACCGCCCAAGGTGAAGGGCGAGTTCGCGTACGCGAGCGATCTCTCCGCGCCCGGGATGTTGTTCGGGCACACGCTGCGCAGCCCGCATGCCCACGCACGCATCGTCGACATCGACATCGGCGATGCGCTGGGGATGCCGGGTGTCCATGCCGTGCTCACGCACGAGGACGTGCCCGGAGCCAAGCGGTACGGGCTCGAGTTTCCCGATCAACCCGTGCTCGCCATCGATCGCGTCCTCTATTTCGGCGAGCCGGTGGCGATCGTCGCGGCCGAGCATCCGGAGCAGGCGCGTCGTGCGGCCGAACGGATCCACGTCGCATACGAGCCGCTCGAGCCGGTTGCCGACATGGAGCGCGCAACCGAGCAGGCCGACCTCCATCCGGACCGCCCGACCCGCGGTCACGGCTATCGCGAGGACGACCGACCGAACGTCGTCCGCCACATGGTGATCAGGCACGGCGATCCGGATGCCCCGGGCGACGTCTCCGTGAGCGGCGTCTACGAGCTCGGCATCCAGGACCAGGCGTTCCTCGGCCCGGAGTCGGGCCTCGCGGTGCCGGACGGCGAGGGCGGAGTCGACATCTACGTCGCGACTCAATGGCTGCACGTCGATCGCGCCCAGATCGCGCCCTGTCTCGCGCTGCCGCTCGAGCAGGTGCGCGTGCACCTCGGCGGCGTGGGAGGAGCGTTCGGGGGACGCGAGGACCTGTCGATGCAGATCCACGGGGCGCTGCTGGCGCTGCACACGAATCGACCGGTGAAAATCGTCTACAACCGCGAGGAGTCCTTCACGGGCCACGTGCATCGCCATCCGGCGCGGATCTGGGCCGAGCACCGTGCGACGAAGGAAGGACGGCTCGTCTCCGTCCGAATGCGCATCCTGCTCGACGGCGGCGCGTACGCCTCCAGTTCGACCGCCGTCTGCTCCAACGCGGCGTCCTTCGCACTCGGTCCCTACGAGGTGCCGAACGCGCTGATCGAGTCGACGGCGGTGTACACGAACAACCCTCCGTGCGGCGCGATGCGCGGGTTCGGCGCGGTGCAGACGTGTTTCGCCGGCGAGGCCCAGATCGACAAGCTCGCCGCCGTGCTCGACATCGATCCGGTCGAGCTCCGCCTCTTGAACGCGCTCGCGCCGGGCGACAGGCTTCCGACCGGGCAGGCGATCACCGGCTCGCTGCCGGTCGCTCAGGTGATCCGCGCTGCTGCTGCGCTCGAGCCGCCCCCCGCCGAGTCGCTTCCGCGCGATCCCCTTCGGCTTCCCGGCGGCGCCGGGAACACGACCCGCGGTGAAGGGGTGCGCCGCGGCTCGGGCTTCGCGGTCGGCTTCAAGAACATCGCCTACTCCGAGGGCTTCGACGACTACTGCGCCGCGCGCGTTCGCCTGTTCGAGGACGGCTCCGCCGAGATTCACTGTGCGGCCGCCGAGGTCGGCCAGGGTGTCACCGGGGTGATGCTCCAGGTCGCGCGCACCGAGCTCGAGACCGACGCTGTGCGCCTCGCGCCCGCGGTGACGACGTCGGTCGACTCGGCGGGATCGGTGTCGGCGTCACGCATGACGTGGATGGCGGCCGGAGCGGTGCGCGATGCGTGTCGCGCGGCGCTCGAGGAGCGCGACCGTCGCGGCGATCGGTCGGAGGTCGACGTCGAGCGCGTCTATCGGCATCCCCGCACGTCGCGGCTCGACCCGGAGAACGGCCAGGTCACGGGGGAGCGGGCGCACGTCGCCTTTGCCGCCTGCGCGATGAAGGTCGTCGTCGAGGTGGACGTCGACCTCGGGCTCACACGGGTCGTCTGGATCGGAGCGGCCCAGGATGTCGGCAAGGCGGTCAATCCGCAGCAGGTCGAGGGCCAGATCGAGGGCGGAACGGCACAGGGCCTCGGTCTCGCACTGATGGAGGAGATCCAGACGTCGGGCGGCCTGATCACCAACGCGAGCTTCACCGACTATCTGATCCCGACGGCGCTCGACATGCCGCCGGTCGAGTCGGTGCTGATCGAGGATCCCGAGCCCGACGCGCCGTACGGCCTCAAGGGTGTCGGCGAGCCACCGACCGTCGTCTCGACGGCTGCGATCGTCGCCGCGCTGCGCGCTGCGACGGGACGGGAGCTGACACGGGTTCCGGTGCGGCCCGACGACATCTGCCTGTAGACGTCAGCGCACGCCCTCCTCCAGCGCGGTCGCCGACGGCGGCTCCTGCCGGACGACAGCGGCGACCGACGCGACCACGATCGCGGCGCCGAGGACGAGGCGCCACGTCAGTTGCTCTCCTCGGAACAGGACGCCGAGACCGATCGCCACGACCGGGTTCACGTACGCATACGTCGAGACGGTTCCGAGGGGTGCGTTGGCCAGCAGCCAGACGTACGCGCTGTAGCCCACGATCGACCCGAACGTGACCAGATAGACCCACGCTGCGATCGAGGCGCTGGACGGGGAGAAGCCGTGCAGCGTGAGGAGCGCCGGAACGAGCATCAGGAGCCCCCCGGCGAGCATCTCGTAGGCCGTCGCCGCGAACGGATCGCGGGGCATCTCGAGCCGCGCCGAGAACACCGATCCGGTTGCCCACATCAGCGCCGAGATGAAACAGAGGACGATGCCGAGGGTCGTCGCGCCGCCCGAGGGCTGGGCGATGATCGCCACCCCGGCGAAGCCGACGCCGACCGCGGCCAGCGATCGCCAGGAGAGGTGCTCCCCGTTCAGCAGCCGCAGGACGACGATCCAGAGCGGCACCGAGGCGATGATCAGCGAGGCGAGCCCGGTCGGGACGTTCCGCTCGGCAAAGAACAGCACCGCGTTCGCACCGGGCAGCAGAAGCCCGATCACGATGCACGAGACGAGTGCGCGGCGTCCGATCCGCAACGATCCGCCGCGGAGGGCGACGATCGCCGCCATCAGCGCGCCGGCGGTGATGAACCGAGTGGAGACCGCGAACAGCGGCGCGATCGTCTCGCCGGTGATCGCGATCGCCAGGTAGGTCGAGCCCCAGATCACGTAGACCGTGACCAGCGCGGTCCACGTCTTCCCCCTGAGACTCACCCCTTACCGAACGAGCGACAACGCGGCGCCGATTCCCAGCAGCGCGACTCCGGCGAGGCGCACGGGTGAGATCGCGATCTGGTCCACACCGAACAGGCCGAAGCGGTCGATCAGCAGGCCCATCACGAGCTGGCCGGCGATCAGGATGCCGATCGTCGCCGTCGCGCCGATCCGCGGCTGGGCGAACGTGATGGCGAAGACAACCGTCAACCCCATCACGCCGCCCAGCCACATCCACGCCGGCGTCCGGAACGCGCCGCCGAGCCCGCCCCAGCCGGACCGTGCGACGAGCAGGATCGCGAGCGACAGCACCAGCTGCACGCCCGTCGCGAAGGTCAGCGCCTCGACGACGCCGACGCGGCCGCCGAAGCGGCCCATCACCGCCACCTGAACGGAGCCGGCGAGGCCGGCCAGGACGGTCAACGCGACGGCGGCCGACGTCAATTACGCCGCGTTCGGGTCGTCCTGCCAGAGGCTGAACCGGTTGCCCTCGGTGTCGACGCAGCTCGCAAACCAGCCGTGCGTCGGCACGGGCTGCTTGTCCTCGGCCGTGCCGCCGAGCTCACGAACCTTCGCGGCCGAGGCTTCGATGTCGTCGGTCGAGAAGTAGACGATCGGCCCCTTGCCGGCGGCCTCCGGCGAGGGGAAGACGGCGACGCCCTGCCCGGGCCCGATCTGCGCCATCCGGTAGTCGAAGCCCTCCATCGCCGAGTCGCCGAGACCCCAGTCGAACAACCCGTTCCAGAACGTCGCCGCGCGGTCGGCGTCGGTCGACGGCAATTCCACGTGTACGACTGAACCAGCCATCGTTAGTCTCCTCTCCTCTTCGAGCACGAAAGGGGTTGGCCGTGGTCAGAGTCCTCGTACTCTACGGAGACGAGCCCGACGCGCAGCAGTACGCCGCGCACGCCGAGGTCTGCCGCCAGGTTCCCGGCGGGACGTTCCGGCACGGGAAGGTGTTCGGCACGCCGATGGGCGAGCCGGCGCATCGCTACGTCGCGGAATGGGAGTTCCCGGACGACGAGACGTTCCAGGCGGCGACGCGGAGCGACGAGTTCATGGCGACCGCGCACGATGCCCGCGGCCGCGGCCTGCCGCGGCCGACGGTCGAGTTCGTCTCGTTCAGCTAGCCGAACTCGGGCGGCCGCTTCTCGCGCACGGCCGCGACGCCCTCGTGGACGTCCGGCCCGGCGAGGTCGAGGAACTCGAGCGCGAGCGATGCGTCGAACGCGGGCCCGGCCAGCCGGAGCCAGTTGTTCAGCGCGAGCTTGGTGTGGCGGATCGCCGGTTGCGCGCCGCCCGCCAGCCGGGTTGCGATCTCGAGCGACCGTTCGTCGAGCTCGGCCTCCGGCACGCAGAGCGACACGAGGCCGATGCGCTCGGCCTCGACGCCGTCGAGCGGCTCGCAGAGCAGCAGGTGGTACTTCGCCTTCGCGAGCCCGCAGAGCAGCGGCCACAGCAGCACCGCATGGTCGCCGGCGGCGACCCCGAGCTTCGTGTGCCCGTCGACGATCCGGGTCGACGGGGTCGCGATCGAGATGTCGGCGAGGAGGCCGACGGCCAGGCCGGCCCCGACGGCCGGGCCTGCCATCGCCGACACGATCGGCTTCGGGCAGTCGACGATGTTGTAGACGAGGTCTCGCGCCTCGTGGAAGACGCGCCGCCGCGCGGCCGCGTCGTTCGCGATCTCGGTCACGAGGTCGAGGTCTCCTCCGGCACTGAAGGCCCCGTCGGCGCCGCGGACGATCACGCAGCGCGTTTCGTCGTCGTCCCCGATCGTTCGCCACACGGTCGCGAGCTCGCCGTGCATCGCGCCGCTCACCGCGTTCAGCCTTCCGGCAGCTCGCAGCGTGAGGCGGAGGACGCCCGCGGCGGGCCGGTCGAGCTCGAGGTTCGCGTACTCGGCGTAGGGGTCGCTCATGCCGCGACTCTAGAACGCGGAGCGCCGACGGCCGAGAGGGTTATGTTGGCGCTGTGTCCGAGGTCGAGCTCACGCAGGTCGACAGCGTCCTCACGATCACGCTGAATCGTCCGGACGTCCTCAACGCGCTCAACCGCGCCGTGCACGACGGGATTCACGCAGCACTGACGCGGGCCGCGGGCGACCCGGGAGTCCGCGCGGTCGTGGTCACCGGTGCCGGCCGCGGCTTCTGCGTCGGCCAGGACCTCCAGGAGTTCTCGTCGGGTGCGCGCGACGTTGCCGGGAACCTCCGTGCCAACTACCACCGCAACGTCCTCGCGATCCGCGCGCTCGAGAAGCCGGTGATCGCCGCGGTGAACGGTCCTGCCGCCGGCGCGGGGCTGTCGCTCGCACTGGCGTGCGACGTGCGGATCGCCTCCGACGCAGCGAGTTTCGTGCCGGCGTTCATCTCGATCGGGCTCGTGCCCGACTCCGGCGGGACGTGGCTCGCGCGGAGGCTGCTCGGCTTCGCCCGTGCGTTCGAATGGTTCACGACCGGACGTCGCCTCGATCCCGAAGAGGCGCGCTCGTGGGGCCTCGTCTCGGAGGTGGTCCCGGCCGGCGACCTCGCGGAACGCGCGCAGGAGGTTGCGCAGCTGTTCGCGGCGATGCCGACGCGGGCGGTGTGGGAGACCAAGCGCCTGCTCGACGCGGCCGAGACGAGCACCTTCGAGGAACAGCTCGAGCTGGAGGCGCGTGCTCAGGCCGAGCTGACCAGGACGCATGACTTTCGCGAGGGCGTCGCCGCCTTCCTCGCGAAGCGTCCGGCGGAGTTCACCGGTGCGGGCGTGGAGTGGACGCACCCGGTGCGTCTCGTCGTGAACGACGACCTGAAGCGGTGGCGGCTCACGGTTGCCCTGCGCTGGCTGCTCGCGCTGCCGCATCTGCTCGTGCTCTCGTTCTGGTCGATCGTCGCCGCACTCGTCGC
The DNA here is from genome assembly GCA_963742605.1 of uncultured Thermoleophilia bacterium. Classification (GTDB taxonomy): domain Bacteria; phylum Actinomycetota; class Thermoleophilia; order Gaiellales; family Gaiellaceae; genus PALSA-600. Next base: position 393,396 of record CAVUNA010000014.1, read on the forward strand.
GGTCGTCGACTGGGCCATCACACTCGTGCGTGGTCGCTCGCCCGACGGCGTGCACGCGTGGCTCGCCCGCTTCGTCCGCTATCAGGCGCACGTCTACGCGTACACGTACCTCGTCGCCGACCCGTTCCCGTCCTTTCGCGGGTGGTCGGGCACGTATCCGATCGACGTCGAGATCGCTCCGCCGGCGCAGCAGGCACGGTGGAAGACCGCCCTGCGGATCGTCTGGGCGATCCCCGCGTACGTCCTCGCCGTTGCGCTCGGCTACGTGCTCCAGATCGTCGCGTTCCTCGGGTTCTTCGTCGCGATTGCGGTCGGGCGGTACCCGCGCGGCTTCCGCGACCTGGGCGCCTACGCGCTTCGCTTCCAGGCGCAGACGTTCGCCTATCTCCTGTTTCTCACCGACTGCTATCCGGCGCTGGCCGATACGACCGCGGTCACTACGCCGGCCAGTTCGTCAGCAGCTGCTGACAGAACGTGAGCCCGAGCGTGCGTGCCTGTGCATGGATCTGGCCGCTCACGTTCTTGGCGACCGACTGATCCGCCCGCGCGGTCGTGAAGGCGTGCCGCATGAGCGCGGCGTGCACGCGGACGATGCCGTTCGCCATTCGCCTCGCGAGCAGGAGGAGACGGTCGAAGCCGACCTGGTCGGGTAGCGGTGGCCGCAACCTGCTCATCTCGGTGATGGCCACGTTCGCCGCCTGTGCGACCTTCTCCCACCCGACCGGGTTGCGCGAGAGCGTTCCGAGCCTGTAGACGCGCCGGTCGGAGTGCAGGCAGACGAGGTTGCCTTCCTTCACGAAGTTCTTCTGCGTCAGCCGGGGGACGGCCGCGACCGTCGTCGACTGGTTCGTCTTCACCGCCGACGCGGCGCCACAAGCCGCGAGCACAGGCACCGTCAGGAGGAACCAGGCCACTCGCATGTTCGGCGCCGAGGGTAGTCGTGCCCAGGTTGATTCCGTGTTATGCGGACACTCCCCGCTGCGACCCGAAGGCCCGGGGTCACCGTGTGACGTCCCGGGCCTTCGTCTGGCCGCAGGTCTAGTTGGTGGCGGCGAGCTTCGGGGGGGCCGGCGCCGTGTCGGTGCCGTGGTCGAGCTTCGGAAGCCACTCGAGCCAGCGCGGCAGGTACCAGTTCCAGTTGCCGAGCAGCTTCATCGTTGCGGGCAAGAGCACGCCTCGGATGATCGTGGCGTCGATCAGGATCGCAGCCGCAAGGCCGACGCCGAACTGCTTGAAGAACGGCATCGAGAGCGTTGCGAAGACCGCGAACACGAAGACCATCACGATTGCTGCGCTCGTGACGACGCCGGCGGTCGACTTGATCCCCTCCGCAACCGCGTCGTCCATCGTTGCGCCACGGTCGAACACCTCACGGATGCGGCTGATGATGAAGACGTGGTAGTCCATCGACAGGCCGAACAGGATCACGAACAAGAGCAGCGGCACCACCACCTCGATCCCGTTTGCGGAGCTGACGCCGAGCAGGCGGCTGCCCCATCCGTGCTGGAAGACGAGCACGAGCACGCCGTACGCGGCTGCGACGGAGAGCAGATTGAGCACGACCGCCTTCGCTGCGACGACGAGCGAGCGGAACGCGACCAGCATCAACGTGAACGCGAGGAGAAGGACGAAGCCAACCACCGGTAGCAGGTTCGCTCTCAGCTCCTCGGCGCTGTCCCTCCATTCGGCTGTCTGTCCCGTGACGCCGGCTTCGGCGTTCGGGAGAACGCCGACGGTCTCGGGAACGATCGTGTCGCGCAGGGCGCGGAAGGCGGCGCTCGAGTCGGCGTTCGTCCCGTTCCCGGCGATCGGGATGGTGATGTTCGCGACGGTGCCCTCGGTGTTCACGTCGACGGTGATCGGCTCGAAGGCGCGGCCGCTGGCGAGCGCCCGCCGCTCGAGCTGCGCGATCGCCCGTTGCGTGGCCGGAGTGTGGATGCTCGGTGCTTTCACCACCACGTTTGCGGGCAGTGCCGAGCCGGGAAACGCCTGCTGCATCCGGTCGTACGTCTTGATGACGTCGAGCGACTTCGGGAACGACTCGGCCCCCTGGGCCGCGAGGTGCAGCTGCAACGCCGGCGCGGCGAGCAGCAGCAGCAGCCCGGTGGCGAGCGCCGCCGAAAGGCCCGGCCGGCGCAGGACCCGGTCGACGATCGGTTCCCAGATGCCGCCTTCACGGTCGCCTCGACGGCGCCGCCCGACGAGCGGGACGCGCAGCCGGTCGGTCCTGTCGCCGAGCTTCGAGAGCAGTGCGGGGAGCACCGTCAGCGAGCCGAGCATTGCGACGGCGACGACGAGGATCGTCGCCGTCGCGAGCGATGCGAAGGTCTGATCGCCCGTGAGGAACATCCCGGCCATCGCGGTGATCACGGTGAGACCGGAGATGAGCACGGAGCGGCCGGAGGTTGCGGCCGCGGCTTCGACCGCCGCTTCCGTGCTGCGGCCGCGGGCTCGCTCCTGCCGCACGCGCTTGATGTAGAAGATCGAGTAGTCGACGCCGACCGCGAGCCCGATCAGGAGCACCATCGCCGGCGCCTCGAACGCCACCGGGACCAGGTGACTGGGCAGAGCAATCAGTCCGAAGGTCGCGAGGACGGCGGTCAGCGCCAGCAGCAGCGGGATGCCTGCCGCTACGAGCGCGCCGAACGCGAGCACGAGGATGATCAGCGTGATCGGAAGCGAGAGCAGGCCGGCCTTGCCGAGATCGTCGCCGTACGCGGCCTCGACATTTTTCTGGGCACTTGCATCGCCGAACTCGCCGATGAAGAAGGCCGGGTGGGCGCGTCCGGCAGCGGAGACGCCGTCGAGCACCGGCTGGATCTTGTCGACGGCCTTCGTCTTGTCACCTCGGATCTCGAAGTCGACGAGCGCCGCGTGTTCGTTGTGGGCGATCGCGCCGCGGCGGACGTGCTCGACTGCCGACACCGTCGAGACGCGTGCGATCACGTCATCGATGGCCGCGCTGAACGCGGGGTCACCGACGCGCGCCGAGCGACTCTCGATCAGGACGGTCTCGCCGGCGGGTTGTTTGAACCCGTCGTCGAGGATCTTGTCCATACGACCCGACTCGCCGGGACCGGCCGTGTTGGGGTCGACGTTCTTCGTGCCGACGATGCCGCCGAGCGCGAACGCCAGGGCGACGAAGGCGAGCCAGCCGAAGACTGCGGTCTTCCAGTGGGCGGCGCTCCAGCGGCCCATGCGGACAGCGAGGCCCTTGTTCTGCGGTGCAGGGGACATGGTCGTCCCTCCTTCCAGCTTCGGAGACAACGGGCGCGAGTGCATGCCTCGACGCTAGGAAGCCGGGGTTGATCGAGCATCGTCGGGAGGTCCCGTTCGCGCTCAGACGAGCTGAGGATCCCGCCTCCTACCCAGGTAGGAGGCGGCTGCGGCTAGATGGTCTTGAACTGCTCGAACGGCTGGCGGCAGTTCGCGCACCAGCGAATCGAGCGGCACGGGGTCGGGCCGAAGATGTTCTCGAGCCGTGTGTCGGTCGAGCTGCAGTAGGGACAGCGGAAAGCTCTCGACTGCAGCTGCACGAGCGTCGTCGCTCCGGCTGCACGCGGTGCCGGCGGAGCGAACCCGGCGGCGCGCAGCTTCTCGCGTCCGGCGGGCGTGATCTTGTCGGTCGACCACGAGTCGTCCTGGACGACCTCGACCTCCGGTTCGCCGCCGAGCGCAGCGACCGTCTCCTCCAACGAGCGCCGCATCACCTCCAGGGCCGGGCAGCCGAGGAAGGTCGGCGTCAGCTCGATGTGGACCGCGTTACCGTCGACGGCGACGGCGCGGATGATGCCGAGCTCGACCAGCGAGATCACGGGTATCTCCGGATCGGGGATCTCGTCGATCGCCGCCCAGACCTGCTCGGCCGTCACCATCGCGCGCCCGGGATGCTTCGCCGCACCTCGGTCATCTCGAGCCACAGCGGCTCGAGCTCGTCCGTGTGCGTGCCGCGAGCACTGCCTTGTAACAGACTGTTACTTGGAATCGGCCGGCCGACGCGCTGCGCGAGCTCGTCGTGCTGGTCGGAGGGGAGCATCCCGAGCGCGAACGGCCAGAGCTTCTCGACCGCTGCCTCGAAGCGCGGCTCAGCGGCCAGGCGATCGGCCCAGAGCTCGGCGTGAAGGCGGTGGTAGACCTCCTCGCGGTCGATCTTCGCAGCAAGACCGGCCAGCTCCCGGTCGGACGAACCGATCAGCGCCGTGATGCGGACGCGGTCGGCCTGCTCGTAGAGATAACGGCGGGCGATCGTCATCGACCAGTCGTCGAGCAGCCGCAGCTCGACGAACGGGGCGCAGGCATAGTCGGCCGGGCCCCGGTCGAACGCGAGCGCGTCGGCGTCCGTGTCGAGCTCGGCGGCAGCCAGCTCGTAGAGCGCGCGTGCGTGGCCGATCTCGTTCTGCGCGATCGAGGAGAAGGCGACGTCCTCCTCGAGCGTCGGTGCGATCCCCGTCCACTCCGAGTCGCGCCATCCGAGGATCAGCTCATCGTCAGCCAGACTCAGCAGCAGGTCCGACCGCGCGGTCACGGGCCTCCTTCAGCCTGGTCTTGATCGAATAGCCGTCGACGCGCCGATACTTGAGATCGAACTCGTCGGCCCATTCGGTCACCTGGTGGATCGACGCGCGTGGGACGAGCCAGAGCGCGTCCGACTCGCCGCGCCGGCCGTACTGCTCGCGCGCCCACGCGTCGGCGAACGCAGCGTCCGGCGCCTCGATGGATCCCGCATGCTCGAAGGGCTGCCCTTTCCGCTCGCGGCGGAAGACTTCGAAGATGGTCATCTACCGCTCATGCCGCGAGCAGGGTCTCGCGCACCCATTGCTCCTGCTCGAGATAGCGGCGCCGAAATGCGAGCCGGTCCTGCGAACGCGGGCCGTGACCGGTCACCACCGAGCGCAGCTCCTCCCAGTCGGGCTCCGTGTACTCCCAGACGCCGTCGTCGCCGCGGCGCAGCTTCCGGTCGGGCACCGACAGGCCGAGCTCCCAGATCTGCGGCACGTAGCCTTCGAGGAACTGCTGGCGCGCCTCCTCGTTCCCCTGTGACTTGATCCGCCAGACCCACATCGGATCCTCCTCGCGCGGGATCGGATTGCCGTGGAACTGCATCAGCGGCGGCCACCAGCGCGTGACCGCCTCCTGTACGAGCTCGCGTTGCTCGGCGGTGCCGGTCATCAGCGTGAGGATCACGTCGCGGCCGTGCAGGATGTGGAACGACTCCTCCCAGCAGATCTTCCGCATGATCCGCGCGTACGGCGCGTACGAGCACTTGAGCAGCGCCTTCTGGCTGATGATCGCTGCCGCGTCGACGAGCCAGGCGATCACGCCGACGTCTCCCCAGGAGTACGTCGGGTAGTGAAAGACGTTGTGGAACTTCGCCCTGCCCGAGACCAGGTCGTCGAGCATCTGCGCGCGCGGCTTGCCGAGATCCTCGGCCACGCGGTAGATCAGCTGGGCGTGGCCGACCTCGTCCTGCACCTTCGCCGTCAGCGCGAGCTTTCGTTGCAACGTCGGCGCCTTCAGGATCCATTCGCGCTCGGGCAGCACGCCCATCAGCTCGCTGTTCGCATGCATCTCGACGAACTTGACGAGCTTCTGCCGGTACTCGTCCGGCAGCCAGTCCGTCGCCTCGGCCTGGCCTCCGCCCTGCACGTAGGCCAGGAATTCATGCGTCCGCTGATCCACCGAGACCTCCCTACCGACCGATCGTTAGTCTCAGTGTAAGCCATGTCGCAGCGCCGCGAGGAGCTCAACAGGATCGCCGCCCGGCTGTTCGCCGAGCGCGGTTATCAGGGCACGTCGCTCGCCGATCTGGCCGACTCGCTCGGTGTGCAGAAGCCGTCCCTGTACCACCACATCGCGTCGAAGGAGGACCTCCTCTGGGCGGTCGCGAGCGACGGCGCCGAGGCCTTCCACGCTGCCCTCGACGCCGTTCCGATGTCGGCGCCGCCCGCAGACCGGATCCGGCTCGCCCTCCGCGCGCACCTGGCGGTGGTGGCGAGACAACTCGACGTGGCGACCGTGTTCGTGCGCGAGTGGCGGTACCTCGGGGGCGAGCGGCGCGAAGCCTTCGTCGCCGAGCGACGACGCTACGAGCAGCGGGTGCGGGACCTGTTCCGCGACGGCGTCGAGGCGAGCGCGCTTCGCACCGACCTCGACGTCCAGACCGCGGCGCTGCTCTTCCTCTCGGCTGCGAACTGGGCGTACACCTGGCTGCAGCCGGGCGCGGACACGGACGAGCTCGCCGACCGGCTCTACTCGGCGTTGCTCGACGGCATGCGCGGCTACGCGACGGGCTGAAGCGGGAAGCGCCGCCGCACGCGCCAGTGCTGTTCGTCGTCCTCCTCGAGCAGCGTCACGGCCCGCGCGACACAGCCGATCGGCAACGCGAGCTGAACCTCGATCGGCTCGATGCCCAGCGTGAGATGCGGAATCACCTTCTCGAAAGCTCCCCCGTACGGCGGATAGTCCCGCCAGCGAGTTGCGAACGCGTGGGTCAGCGCGACGAACGGCTCGGAGGGCTCGGGATGGAGCCAGACGGGCCCCTCCGGGAAGCGTTCCACGCGGTCGAGCTCGAACGAGAACGCCTCGAAGGGCGCCAGCACCTCCGCGATCGCCTCCTCGTCGACGGTCGCCGGGGCGCCGAACGGAAAGAGGATCGTGATGTGCGCGGGCGCGCCGAGCGCCGCGGACGGGTCGTGCTCGAGGCGGATCGCTCCGACGGCCGGCTCGGCCTCCGGCACCGCGATGATCAGCGCCGTCCGGCGTGGCATGCTCGCGAGCGTGAAGTGCGCCGCGATGATCGTCAACCCCTACTCGACTCACGTCACCGGCGACCTGATCACCGACGTCGAGCGCGTGTTGCGCGAACAGGTCGACCTTCGCACGGAATTCACGCGCGGACCGGGTCATGCGACGGAGCTCGCGGCAGCCGCGGCCCGCGACTCCGACGCGATCCTCGTCCTCTCCGGCGACGGGACGTACAACGAGGCGTTGAACGGGGCCGACGGATCGGTGCCGTTCGGGTTTCTCCCCGGCGGCGGCACGAGCGTCCTCCCGCGGGCGCTCGGCCTTCCGCGCGACCCGGTCGGCGCGGCTCGTGAGCTCGCGTCCGCCCTCGCCACGGGCCGCACCCGGCGGATCTCGCTCGGCTCGGTGAACGGGCGGCGCTTCTGCTTCGCGGCCGGGATCGGGTTCGATGCCGAGGCCGTCCGGCGGCTGGACCAGCTCGGCCGCGCTCCGGGCGGCGCGCGGCCCGGCGACCTGGCCTTCGGCGGGATGGTCGCTCGGATGTTCGTCGAGCGGCGCGGCCGGTGGGCGCCCGAGCTCGAGATCGACGGCGTCGGCCGGGCCGCGTTCATCCTTGTCGCCAATTCCGATCCGTATTCCTACGCCGGCCGGATCCCCCTGCACGTCGCGCCGGCAGCCCGGTTCGAGGGTGGGCTCGACTTCATCGCGCCGAAGCGGGTCCGTGCGCGCGACGTCCCGCGCTTGGCCCTCTACCTGGTTCGGGGCCGCGGGCAGCTCGAGGCGCAGGATGTGCTGAGCGGCCACGACCTCGACCGGATCGTCGTGCGCTGCGATCGGCCGCTGCCGCTCCAGGCCGACGGCGAGGACCTGGGAGACGTCGTCGAGGCGGTCTTCGAGGCGAAGCGAGATGCGGTCTCCGTCCTCGTGTAGGTAGCTTGCGCGGGCGATGGCGCAGGCCGTGACCGAGCTTCGCCGCGTCCTCGACGGAACCGAGCCGCCGGCCGGCCTCACCGGCACCGACCTGCTCGAGCTCCATCGCCGGATGGTGCTGTTGCGGACGTACGACGAGCGTTCGGTCGTGTTCCAGCGGCAGGGCCGGATCGGGACGTACGCGATCTTCTGGAACCACGAGGCGATCCAGGCCGGTGCGACCTTCGCGCTCGAGGACCGCGACTGGATCTTCCCGTCGTATCGTGAGAGCGCGATCGGGCTCGTGCGGGGAATGCCGGTGGAGACGGTGCTGCAGTGGTGGCGCGGGCATCCGTCCGGATGGTGGAGCCCTGACGAGTGGAACGTCGCGTCGATCTGCGTGCCGATCGCGACGCACGTCCCGCATGCGGCCGGCCTGGCGTGGGGGAAGAAGCTGCGCGGCGAGGACACGGTCGCGATGGCGTTCTTCGGGGACGGTGCGACGAGTGAGGGCGCGTTCCACGAGGGTGTCAACTTCGCGGCGGTGATGAATGCGCCGGCCGTGTTCGTGTGCAACAACAACCAGTGGGCGATCTCGACGCCAATCGAGGCGCAGACGCGCGCCGAGTCGCTGGCCGACAAGGCTGTCGGCTACGGCATTCCCGGCGTCCGTGTCGACGGCCTCGACGTTCTCGCGGTGTACGAAGCTGCTCGTGAGGCGGTCGACCGGGCACGCGGGGGCGGTGGCCCGACGTTGATCGAGGCCGTCCATTACCGGGCCGCGCCGCACGCGACGGCCGACGACCCGAGCGCGTACATCGATCCGGTGCGTGTCGAGCAGGAGCGTGCGCGGGAGTGCCTGGGCCGGTACGAGGAGTTCCTGAAGCGCACCGGGGTGTTGACCGCCGAGCATGTCGAGCAGGTGCGCGCAACGGCCGAGCAGGCGCTTCGCAACGGGATCGCCGCCGCCGAGGCCGAGCCGGCGCCCAGCCCGGATTTGCTATTTGCCAATGTCTACGTCGATCCTCCCTCCTCGCTTCGCGATGGCTGAGCTCACGCTCGTCGAGGCCGTGAACGACGCGCTCCACACGGAGCTCGAGCGCGACGCCGATGTGCTCGTGCTCGGTGAGGACGTCGGCCGCGCCGGCGGTGTGTTCCGCGCCACCGCCGGGCTGCGCGACCGGTTCGGCCCGGAGCGCTGCGTCGACACGCCGCTGGCGGAGGCAGGGATGCTGGGCGCAGCAATCGGGCTCTGCATGGCGGGGTGGCGGCCGGTGTGCGAGATGCAGTACGACGCCTTCTCCTACCCCTGCCTCGACCAGCTGATCACGCACGTCGGTCGCTACCGCTGGCGCAGCGGGGGGCGGATGCAGTTTCCGGTCACGATCCGGATGCCGTACGGGGGCGGCGTGCGCGCGCCCGAGCTGCACGACGACTCGCCGGAGTCGTACTACGTGCACACGCCGGGGATCAAGGTCGCGATTCCCTCCACGCCTGCGGATGCGAAGGGGCTGCTCGCTGCGGCGATCCGCGATCCCGACCCGGTCGTCGTCTTCGAGCCGAAGCTCGTGTACCGCACCGCACGCGGCGAGGTGCCGGCCGGCGACCACGTCGTGCCGCTGGGACAGGCGCGGATCGCACGTCCGGGCGATGACGTCACGCTGATCGCCTACGGCGCGATGGTGCCCGTGTGCGAACGGGTCGCAACGGCGCTCGCCGGAGAGGCGTCGTGCGAGGTCGTGGACATCCGCTCGCTTCGCCCGCTCGACGAGACGACGATCCTCGGCTCGGTCGCGAAGACGGGTCGCGTCGTGATCGTGCACGAAGCACCGCGCACGGTCGGGTTCGGTGCCGAGCTCGCCGCGCTGATCGCCGAGAAGGCCATCTTCGACCTGCAGGGCCCGGTGCTTCGCGTCACCGGCTACGACGTCCCGTACCCGTACTGGGCGATCGAGGATGCATACGTGCCGTCTGTCGAACGGGTGAGTGTTGCCGTCCGCAGACTCGTCACCTGATCGCCCTCGCCTCCGTCTCTGGCTCGAGCGCTCACGCGACGGTGCCGGCTATCACCTCCGCGATGCGGCGACCGGCGAAGCCGTGCGTGGCGACGATCCGCGGGTGCTCGTCGTGCCGGTCGCGGGGGTCTCCTTCCGCGAGGAGGCGGTGCTCGACGCGTCGTTCGACCCGGGCCTGCCCCTCACCCTCGTCCCCGAGCCCGAGAACGAGTTCGATCCGAACGCGATCGGGATCTGGAACGCCGCCCAGACGCTGCAGGCCGGCTACGTGCCCCGGGCGCAGGCGCCCGCGCTCGACGGGAGCGAGCAGGCGGTCTCGCTGTGGCGCGCGGGCACGGGCCTGCGGGTGCTGATCGTGCCCGGGGGCTCGTGGGTCGGGCGGCCGCGCCGGCGGTAGCCTGCCGCCGTGGCGTACGCATTCAAGCTCCCCGACCTCGGTGAGGGCCTGACCGAGGGCGAGGTGTCCCGGTGGCTCGTCGCCGAGGGCGACGAGGTCGCCGAGGACGACCCGCTGGTCGAGATCCAGACCGACAAGACGACCGTCGAGATCCCGTCGCCGGCTGCCGGGTCGGTGACACGCATTCTCGTTGCCGCCGGGGAGGTCGTGCCGGTCGGGACGGTGCTCGTCGTGATCGGAGGGGAGCCGGACGAGGTCGTGGCCCCGCCCTCGCCCGGCCGGATCCAGGCGACGCCGCTCGTGCGCCGGGTGGCAGAGCAGCTCGGCGTCGATCTGGCAGCGGTCACGGCGACCGGGCCGGGGGGTCGGATCACCGAGGCCGACGTGCGGGGTGCAACGGAAGCGTCACCAAGTAACAGTCTGTTACAAGCACCCGAGGGTCGTCGCGAGCCGTTGCGCGGCATCCGCCGCCAGATCGCCGAGCATCTCTCGCGCGCGCATCGGGAGATCCCGGCGGTGACCTACGTCGAGGAGTGCGACTTCACCGGCGTCGAGTTGCCGATGCTGCTGCCCCTCGTCCTTCACGCGACCGCGCAGGCGCTGCGCGAGTTCCCCGAGCTGAACGCGCGCCTCGAAGGCGACGCGATCGTGTACCTCGACCGCTACGACCTCGGGATCGCCGTGCAGACCGAGCAGGGCCTGGTCGTCCCTGTCGTGCGCAACTGCGACTCGCGCTCTGTCGAGGAGCTCAGGGCGGACGTCGATGCACTTGCCGAACGGGCCCGCGCCGGGACGCTCGAGCCCGGCGAGTTGCGCGGCTCGACGTTCACGGTCACGAGCGCCGGCAAGCTTGCCGGACTGCTCGTGACGCCGCTGATCAACGCCCCGGAGGTCGGGATTCTCGGGGTGCACCGGATCGCACCCCGGGCGGTCGTCCGGGACGGCGAGATCGTGGTGCGGCCGATCGGCAACCTGAGCGTCACCTTCGACCACCGTGTCGTCGACGGCGCCCGCGCCGCGGCCTTCGCGCTGGCGGTCATCGGTCGCCTCGAAGACCGCCACGACTAAGAGGCCCTCGCACGGGTCTACACTGGCTGCCGAGTGGGGGCCTGGTACTCAATCGGGGTCGTCGTCGGGATCGGCACCGCTCTCGGCGTTGCTGCGAGCGCAGCGGTGCGTCGGTTGCCGGTGGCGCTCGTGGTCGCAGCCGCGATCGCGGTGGCCGTCGGCCTGGTCTTCTGGGGCTGGCCGGAAGCGCTCGGCGGCCTGGTCGGCGCCGCCTGCGGAGCTGTCGGTGCGACACCGTTCGTCGAGGGCACACTTCGGCGCGGCGGCACGCGCGGCGGGACCGCGCTGCTGCTCGCGGCTGTCGCGCTGGTCGGTGTGGCGCTCGCCTTCATCCCGATCGTGGGCTACCTCGAAGCCGTCGGCGTGCTCGCTCTCGGCGCGCGGCTGCGCCGCCGGGCTCCCGAGACGCACGCCGGGCTGCGCACGCTTGCGCGCGACTAGCAGACACTGATGAAGCCGAAGCCGGTCGTGCTGATCGTGATCGACGGCCTGACGCCGTCGATGTTCGAGGCGGTCGAGACGCCCGCCCTCCGCTTTCTCGCCGAGCGTGGTGAGTACACGCGCGCCGCGTCCGTCTTCCCGTCGCTGACGCCCGTCTGCCTTGCGTCGATCGCCACGGGTGCCTATCCCGACGTGCACCAGATCCCACACCTCGTCTGGTGGCACCGGGGCGAGCAGCGTCTTGTCGAGTACGGCTCCTCGTTCAGCGCCATGCGTGCTGCGGGGCTCGCGCGCGGTCTTCGCGACACGATCGTCGACCTCAACGCGAAGCACCTCTCCCACGACGCCGAGACGGTCTACGAGGCGCTCGAGGCAACCGGACTGACGACGGCCGCGATCGACATCACCTGTTACCGCGGCAGCCACCGCCACCTGCCGACGATTCCCGGCGCGCCTGCCGTCTACGGCCCGAAGCGCTTCTTCTTCTACTCGCTCTACGAGAGCGATCCCACCGGCGCACCGCTCGCGTTCCTGAACCGCGCGCTCGGCTCGATCGACGCCTACGCTGCGACGGTCGGGCGCTGGCTGGTGACACGCGACGGCTTCGACCTGCTCGTCTACTACCTGCCCGACTACGACTACGCCTCCCATGCGCAGGGCCCCGACGCCGCGCATGCGGCTCTCCGCCGGAGCGACGACGCGGTCGCCGCTCTCTTCGACGCGGCCGGTGGGCCCGACGAGTTCCTCGACCGTTACGCGGTCGTGGTCTGCTCGGACCACGGTCAGTCGAAGGTCGAGACGGTCTCCAGGCTCGAGATCGGCGACGAGCGCGTCACGGCGTCGAACCGTGCGGCGATGGTCTACACCGACGATCCGCGCGGCGTCGCGACCCGCCTCGACCGCGAGGCCTCGGCAGGCATCGTCGTCTTCCTCGAGGACGATCGCCTCGTCGCCCGCCGCGACGGTGACGAGGATCTCGCCCTGCTCGACGCGGTGCCGGACGGTCCTGCGCGTGCCGAGGGCGCGCTGCGAAATCCGAATGCGGGCGAAGTGCTGGTCTCGGCTGCGCCCGGACACGAGTTCGTCGATCTCGCGGGCCGTCACCACCTCGGCGGCGGCAGTCACGGCTCCCTCGACGCCTCCGACTCCGAGGTGCCGATGCTGACCGTCGGGCTCGGCGCCCCGCCCTCGTCGATCACGGGAGTCAAACCGCTCGTCGTGCGGCATTTCCGATCGGCCGGCGCGCGCGCTGCGTGACGCCGCAGGGCTGGGTTGACGAACAGCTACGCCGTCGCGGCATCGACGACCAGCGTGTGCTCGCCGCGATGGCGCGCGTGCCGCGTGAGCTGTTCGTTCCCGAGAGGGCGCGCGCCCACGCGTACGACGACGCCGCCCTCGCCATCGGCTACGACCAGACCATCTCGCAGCCGTACGTCGTCGCGTGCGCGTGTCAGGCGCTCGCACTCGGCGGTGACGAGCGGATTCTCGACGTCGGTACCGGCTCCGGTTACCAGGCCGCCGTGCTCGCGGAGCTCGGGAGCTCGGTCGTCTCGATCGAGCGCGTGCCGGAGCTCGCCGCCCGCGCCCGCAAGGCGCTCGCCGCCGCCGGCTACCCCGACGTCGAGGTGCTCGTGGGCGACGGCAGTGTCGGCGTCCCCGAACGTGCGCCGTTCGCTGCGATCGCCGTCGGCGCGGCCGCCCGGCAGCCGCCGCCGAGCCTGCTCGCGCAGCTCGAAGTCGGCGGTCGCCTGGTGATTCCCGTCGGCCGTTTCGGCATGCAGCGCCTGGTGCTGATCGAGCGGACGGACGACGGCCTCGTCACGCGCCGTCTCGCAGACGTTCGCTTCGTGCCTCTGCTCGGCGCGGAGGGCGTCCGATAGCCTCGCCGCCGGTGACCGCCTCCGCCCGTGCCGCCGCTGCGCTTCGCAGCCCGCACAACTGGATCCAGCTCGCGAAGTTCTCGCTCGTCGGGCTGAGCGGCTACGTCATCAACCTCGCTGTCTACGCCGCGCTGCTCGGGATCGGTGCGCATCGCGCAGCCGCGATCTCGTTCGTCGTCGCAGCGGCGAACAACTACTGGTGGAACCGCATCTGGACCTTCAGGCGCGAGCGCGGAGCATTCGCGTATCAGGGCATGCGGTTCTTCGTCGTCGCCCTGATTGGCTGGACCGTCAACCAGTTCTGGCTGTTCGTCTTCCTCGACACGGTCGGGCTCGGAAAGATCGTCTCCGAGGCGATCGCGATCATTCTCGTGATGCCGCTCAACTTCCTCGGCAACAAGCTGTGGTCGTTTCGGCGCTGAAGGCCGCGGCGCTCGTCGTCGTGGTGCTGACGCTCGCCCCGGTTGCGGCTGCCGCGACGAACCCACTCGCTCCCGCGGTGCCGGCCGCCACCTCTGCCAAGGCGAGGATGACGGAGCAGCAGGCGACGGCGCTGTTCCTCGCCGATTCGAAGGTGAAATCGTGGCTGCACGAGCACTACCCGCCGAACCCGACCACGGACGCCAGCTTCGCGAACGGCCAGTGGACGGTGCAGGTGTGGTCGGGGCAGGCGGGCGAGGTCGCGACGGGCAAGGTGGACGACGGGACCGGTGCCGTGCTCGAGGCGTGGACGGGACCGCAGGTCGCGTGGCGCATGGCTCGCGGCTATCCGGGCCAGTTCGGCGGCACGAAGATCAACAGCGCGCCGATCTGGCTCGGGTTCTGCGCCGTGTTCCTGATCGGGCTCGTCGACTGGCGGCGCCTGCGCTCGATCAGGAACCTCGATCTCCTCGTACTGCTCTCGTTCACCCTTTCGCTGTGGTTCTTCAACCACGGCAACATCTTCGCCGCCGCGCCGCTCGTCTACCCCGCCTTCGTGTGGCTGATCGCGCGGTGTGCGTGGGTCGCACGACGTGATCGACCCTCGGCAGGCGGCTCGGTCTGGCCGGTCTGGCTGCTGGCGGCCGCGACGGTGTTTCTCGCCGGCTTTCGCATCGGCCTGAACGTCCGCGACTCGAACGTGATCGACGTCGGCTACTCCGGGGTGATCGGCGCCGACCGGATCTGGCACGGCGAGAGCCCGTACGGCCACTTCCCGACCGAGCTGACGACGCAGAAGCCGTGTGGCCCGGCGGACTCCGAGGGCGAGATCCGCGACCGCGTGCAGACCAACGGGGTCTGCGAGACGGCGAACCCGCTCGGCGACACGTACGGGCCGATGGCGTACCTCGCCTACATTCCCGGCTACCTCGCGTTCGGCTGGAGCCACAAGTGGGACACGCTGCCGGCCGTGCACGCGACCTCGATCCTCTTCGACACGCTTGCGCTGATCGGCCTCGCGCTGGTCGGACGTCGACTGGGCGACCCCCGACTCGGGGCGTCGCTCGCCTTCGCCTGGGTCGCCTGGCCGTTCTCGCAGTACGCATCGAGCTCGAACACCAACGACGCGATCATGCCCGCACTGCTCGTCTACGGGTTCCTCGTCCTGACGAGCGACCTCGGTCGTGGCGCAGTCGTGGCGCTGTCGGGTTGGACGAAGTTCGCGTCGCTGATTCTCTTCCCGCTCTGGTCCGGTTATCCGCGCGCGCGTCAGCCGAAGCGGATCGGCGTCTACACGATCGGCTTTCTCGTTGCGACTGCAGCCGTCTTCTTCGTGCTCTTCCTCGAGCCGTCACCGATTCACGCGGCGCACGTCTTCTTCGACCGCACGATTCGTTTCCAGATCGGGCGCTCGTCGCCGTTCTCGATCTGGGACTGGAGGCAGTACCACGCCCGTGGCATTCCGAACCTCCATGCCGTCCAGATCGCTCTCGAGACTGTGCTGGTGGGGACGGCGCTCGCCTTCGGATTCTGGCCGCGCGAGCGTTCGCCGCTTCGGCTCGCCGCACTGACGACCATCCTGCTCGTCGGTTTCGAGCTCGTGCTCACGCACTGGTCGTACCTGTACCTCCCCTGGTTCTTCCCGTTCGCATGTCTCGCGCTGGTCGCCCCGCTTCACGGTCGCGAAGCGACGGTCGAGTCGGTAGTCGATGAGCGAGCCGAGCCGGCGCTGGCCGCAGCGTGACGTCACGCTCTCGGCCGGCGGCCTGTTCCTCGCCAGCTTCGCGTTCGTCCACTTCTGGTTCTGGGCCCACGGTCAACTGGTCGACTGGCCCGTGTACAAGACGTACGGAGATGCGATCGTCGATCACGGCCGGGTGCCGTACCGCGACTTCGGTGTCGAGTATCCGCCGCTGGCCCTGGTCGTGTTCGTCATGCCCTCCTTCTTCAGCGACTATCGGGCGGTCTTCGAGGTCCTGATGGCGGCGTGCGGCGTCGGCCTCGTGGCCGTCGTCGCCTGGATCCGTCCGGTTGCTGCGTACTTCGTCGGCGTTTCGCCGCTGCTGGCGGGGTCGTTGATCCTCACGCGCTTCGACCTCTGGCCCGCGTTGCTGGCGACAGGAGCGCTTGCGGCGTTGCTCGCGCGCCGGCATCGACTCGGCTGGGCTGCGCTGGGCGCGGCGGTGGCGGCCAAGCTCTGGCCCGTCGTGCTCGTGCCGCTCGCACTTGGCTGGGCGGTGGTACACGGGAGGCTGCGCGCGTCACTCGCCGGCGTCGCGACGTTCGCGATCGCGGTCGTCCCGTTCGCCCTGCTCGCTCCCCATGGGCTGTTCGAGAGCGTTCGCGGCCAGGGCGACCGTCCGCTGCAGATCGAGAGCCTCGGGTCCTCGCTGCTGACCACGTTCGGACACCCGGTCGTCATCACCTCACACGGGGCGCAGAACCTCGCCGGCCACGGCTCGCTGGCCGCGGCATTTGCGGTTGCGCAGGCGCTGGTCATCGTCGCGTTGTGGATCGCGTTCCTCCGCGGCCCGATCGACCGAGAGCGCTTTCTTCGCTACTCGGCGGCGTGCGTGTGCGCGTTCGTCGCGCTCGGCAAGGTGCTCTCGCCGCAGTTCCTGCTCTGGCTCGTGCCACTCGTGCCGCTCGTGCGCGGTCGTCGCGGGATCGTCGCCACACTTCTGCTCTCGACGGCGCTGGTGCTGACCCAGGTCTGGTTCCCCTGGCGCTACTGGCCGTACGTCGAGCACTTCCACCTGGCAGGCGTCGTGCTCGCGCGCAACCTCGCGCTCGTCGCTCTGCTCGTCGTGCTCGCCTGGCCCGCCGCGCGACGCCTCCCGGGCGTCAATCGATAGCGATCCGGATCGCCTCGCAACTCGTCGCGCGCCCGGCGGCGGTGCACTCGACGAGGGCCCCTTCGATGCGCACGCCGCGGGTCGCCGGCTCGAGCCGGACCGGCTGGCCCGTGAGGAATCGGCGGATCGCGCCCTCGTCCTCGCTGCCGATCACCGATTCGTGCGGCCCGGTCATGCCCGCGTCGGTGATCGCGGCGGTGCCGCCCACGAGCACGCGCGCGTCGTTCGTCTGCACGTGCGTGTGGGTTCCGAGGACGGCGGTGACCCGACCGTCGAGGTACCGCGCGAGCGCCACCTTCTCGCTCGTCGCTTCGGCGTGGATGTCGACGACGATCACCGGTGTCGAGCGGTGGGCCTCTTCGACCAGCCGGTCGGCGGCCAGGAACGGGCTCTCGAAGGGATCGAGGGAGAACACGCCGAGGAGGCTGATCACGGCGACGCCGTCGTGGATCGCCAGCCCGACGCCCGGCGTCCGGGGCGACAGGTTCGCCGGCCGGATGACGCGGTCGGTCCCGCTCAGATAGGGAGCGAAGCCGGGCTGCCCCCACGTCCAGTTCCCGAGGGTGATGACGTCGGCCCCGCTCTGAAGCAGTCGCTCGGCGATCTTCGCCGTGATGCCTCGACCGGCGGCGGCGTTCTCGCCGTTGACGATGCAGAAGTCGGCGTGCAGCTCCGTGCGCAGCGAGGGCAGGCGGCTCTCGACGGCACGTCGGCCGGGCGCGCCGAACACGTCGGCGACGAACAGGATCCTCACGTCGTTCTTCTAGCCGACCGACAGCGACGCTGCGGGGTGAACCTCGACGACGACGTGGTTGCCCGCGTCGTTCGTGTACCGCGCGAGTGCCTGACGTTCGGCGTGTGAGAAATCGACGATCGAGCCGAGCCGGGTGCCCCCGGCTGTGACCGGCGAACCGACGAACAAGGCCGGATCCGTACGGACGTGCGAGACGTCGACGACGAGCGACGCCGAGCCTGTCGGCTGGATCTCGACCGTGGAGCCGAGCCGCGCTCCGTCGAGGACGACCGGTTCGATCGAGACCACGCTCCCGTCGACGGGGGAGAAGACGTCCGTGCCGCTCGGTGCCCCGACGTCGAGCGCCGAGGTGCCGGGGCCGATGCCGCCGGGAAGCTGGTACCAGTGAGGCCCGGTGCTCGAGGCGCCGACGAGCGAGCGCGCGAGCCGGCGGAGGAGCCCCTGGTTGTGCTGCGTGCCGATCGGGTCGAGTGCCATTGCACCTTCGCTGCCGCCCTGGAAGCCGATCGCCGTGACCCGTGCCTGGCTGACCGGAAGCTGCAGGCGGAGCATGCCCACCTTCGCTACGGCCTCGACGGCCGGTGGGCCTGCCGGGATCAGCCGTGACGCGCTTGCCGGCGCGGTCATCTGCGCAGGCGAGGCCGATCCGCCGAAGGCGGACAGCAGCACCACGACGGCGGTGACGAGGATCACGGCCGAGAGGACGGCGAGTCGGCGCAGGCGCCGCTCGCGCTCCAGGTGCCGGGACCGCAACTCGTGCCTGCGGCCACGTGCCGGCTGGGGCGACATCCGGGGCACGGTAGCCGACTGCCGCGGGCGATTCAACCGAGGGTCGGCGAGCAGGTGGAGCCTGGGCCGGTCGACGGGCTCGTCCCAGAGGTCGTGATCGAGCGCCAGAGTGCCCTCGACGTCGAACGACCATTCCCAGGCCGGCGGCCGAAGCCGCCGGATCCGGGCTGTAGCATCGATCAGATGACCGTTCCCGGGCGCCCGCCGCGGCTCGAGATCCCCCGCTGGATTCAGCTCGTCGGTCTGCCCCTCCTGCTCGTGGTGACGTGGATCGTCGCGAAGGCGGCGTTTCACGTCGTCTTCCTGTTCCTGATCGCGGGGCTGGTGGCTCTCCTGCTCGATCCGATCGTGCGCGCCCTCCAGCGGGCGCGGCTGCCACGCGGCATCGCGGTGGCGCTCGTGTACCTGACGTTTCTGGCGGCGCTCGTTCTCATCATCGTGGCGCTCGCGGCCGTCGTCGTCGGCCAAACCAAGACGGCGGCCACGCGGTTCAACGACTACTTCACCAATCGTCACGCACCCGCCGGACAGACGAGCGCGGACCGCGACGTCGATCGCCTGCAGATCTGGCTGAACACGCATCACCTTCGTTCGGTCAAGGTCCAGAAGAGCGGTCACAACCTCGTGCGCCGCATCAGGCAACGTGACGTCGGCAAGTACACGACGCGCATCGTCAATTTTGTCGAAGGCGCCGCGGTCTCCATCGGCAAGACGCTGTTCAGCGTCGTGCTGCTGGTCGTCGTCTCCATCTACATGCTGCTCGACTTTCAGCGTCTCGGTCGCGTCTTCGACCGCAGGTTCCCGCCTCGACCGGGCGAGTCACCGCTGCTGATGAGGATGGAGTCGGCGCTCCTGTCGTACGTGCGCGGCCAGGCGCTCCTCAGCCTGATCATCGGTGCCAGCGCCGGGATCGGCCTCTGGTTGCTCGCAGAGCTCGGGCTGTTTCCACACGGTCAGCAGTACGCGCTGCTGTTCGGGGCCTTCGTGGCCATCACCGAGGTGATCCCGTACGTCGGCCCGTGGCTGGGCGCGATTCCCCCGCTCCTCTTCGCGCTCGTCGTGCACCCGATCTCGGCGGTCTGGGTGGCGCTCCTGTTCCTGGGGATTCACCAGCTCGAAGGTCACGTGATCGTCCCGAAGGTGATGGGCAACGCCCTGCGCTTGCATCCGCTGCTCGTGATCTTCGGGCTCGCCGCCGGGTTCGAGTTGTACGGCCTGGCGGGTGCGCTGGTCGCGCTGCCGCTGCTCGCCGTCTGCCGTGCGGTCTGGGAGTTCTTCCGCGACGACCGGGTCACGTTCGAGCCGTGGTCGGACAAGCCGGTCCCGGTCGAGGTGGAGCTCGTCGAACCGCCGTCGGCCGCACGCAAGTGACGCGCCGGGACGCTGCGCCTGTGCGACCATGCCGTCCGTGAGCTCGTTCCCCGTCGCCCGCCTCCGCCGGCTCCGGCGCACGGCTGCGCTCCGCGATCTCGTGCGCGAGACGACGCTCTCGCTCGACGACCTCGTCTTCCCGCTGTTCGTCGCCCCGGAGGCTCTGCCGAACGAGCGCCTCCCGGCTCTCCGTCGCCACACCGTCGAGGGGATCGTGCGGGAGTGCGAAGAGCTCGTTCGTCTCGGCGTGAAGTCGGTGATCCTGTTCGGCATCCCGGAGGAGAAGGACGATGAGGGATCGGGCGCCTGGATCCAGGACGGGATCGTCCAGCAGGCTCTCCGCGCCCTGCGCCCGCGCTTCGACGAGCTCCTCTTGCTGACCGACGTCTGTCTCTGCGAGTACACGAGCCACGGGCACTGCGGCGTGCTCGCAGGCGGCGAGGTGGACAACGACGCGTCGCTCGAGCTGATTGCGCGGACGGCGGTGTCGCACGTCGAGGCCGGTGCCGATGCCGTCTGTCCAAGCGACATGATGGACGGGCGCGTCGCCGCGATTCGTGAGCAGCTGCCGTCGACTCCGATCATCGCCTACTCCGCGAAGTACGCATCGGCGTTCTACGGGCCGTTCCGCGACGTCGCCGGGTCGGCACCTGCATTCGGCGATCGTCGCGGCTACCAGATGGATCCCGGCAACGTGCGGGAGGCGCTGCGCGAGTGCCAGCTCGATGTCGACGAGGGTGCGGACATGCTGATGGTCAAGCCCGCGCTTCCATACCTCGATGTCGTCCGGGCCGTCCGCGAGCGCTTCGAGCTCCCGCTCGCCGCGTACAGCGTGAGCGGCGAGTACGCGATGTTGAAGGCGGCCGCCGCGACCGGCGACCTCGACGAGCGGGCGGTTGCGCTCGAGTCGCTGACCTCGATCCGCCGAGCCGGCGCCGACGTGATCTTCACGTACTGGGCCAGGGAGCTCGCAGGCTGGCTCTGACCAGCAAGTCGGCACGCTGGCGCGGCGCGCTCGAGCTGATTCCGGGCGGCGTGAACTCGCCGGTGCGGGCGATGCGCGCTGTCGGCCTCGACGAGCCGCTGTTCGCCGAGCGCGGGCGGGGTGCGTACCTGGAGACGGCCGACGGCCGGACGTATTGCGACTGGGTGCAGTCGTGGGGCCCGCTCATTTTCGGGCACGCGGATGCGGAGACTGTCGAGGTCGTCCGTGAGGCGGCCCTGCGCGGGACGACGTTCGGTGCGGCGACCGAGGCCGAGGTCGAGCTCGCCGCCGAGATCGTCGATGCGGTGCCGTCCGTCGAGTCGGTGCGACTCGTCTCGTCCGGGACCGAGGCGGCGATGTCGGCGCTCCGCCTGGCGCGCGGCGCCACGCGGCGCGACCGCGTCATCACGTTCGCCGGGTGCTACCACGGGCATGCCGATCCGTTCCTCGCCTCGGCCGGCTCGGGTCTAGCCACGCTCGGGATCCCGAGCTCGCCGGGGGTCCCGACCGGCGTCACCGCCGACACGATCGTGTGCGACTACAACGACGTCGACGGTGTGGCTTCGGCGGTCGAGCGCTACGGCGAGGGGCTTGCGGCGATCTTCGTCGAGCCCGTCGCGGGGAACATGGGCTGCGTGCCGCCCGCCGAAGGCTTTCTCGAGGCGCTGCGGCTGCTGTGCGACGCATCCGGGGCGCTGCTCGTCTTCGACGAGGTGATCACCGGGTTCAGGGTGGCGCGTGGCGGCGCGCAGGAGCGGCTCGGCGTGCTGCCGGATCTGACCGTGCTCGGCAAGATCGTCGGCGGCGGTCTGCCTCTCGCCGCGTTCGGCGGCCGCCGCGAGGTGATGGCCGAGCTCGCGCCGGCCGGCGCCGTCTACCAGGCCGGGACTCTGAGCGGCAATCCACTTGCGACGGCGGCCGGCATCTCGGTGCTTCGGCGACTTCGCGATCCGCAGGTGTACGCAGAGCTCGAGCGCCGCTCCACACGGCTCGCCGATGGGCTCGCGGCCTTCGGTCGCGTGCAGGCGGTCGGCGCGATGCTGACGTTCTTCCCCGGACGGCGCGAGCCCGTCGAGCGGTTCACTGCACTCGACACCGATCGCTACGGCGAGCTCTTCCGCGCGCTGCTCGACCAGGGCATCTACATCGCGCCGAGCCCGTACGAGTGTCTGTTCCCGTCGCTCGCACACGGCGACGCGGAGATCGATGCGACGATCGAGGCGGTCGGGGAGTCGTGACGGTGCTCGACACGATTGCCGTCGAGGCCGAGCAGGAGAGTTCGCTATGGGCCCGCTTGCTGCGCCCGGAGGCGGGGCGCGAGCTCGCCCCGGTCTTCTCCGAGCTTGCACCGCTCGAGTTCGCCGTCGGGGTCGAGACGGTCTACGAGGCCTACCTCGTCCACTACGGTCGTCCGCGGCTGTTCGCCGCGCTCGACGCGGACGAGGCGGTGCTGCTCGGCGACTACCTCTACGCCCACGGCCTCGTCCGGATCGCCGAGGCGGGAGGCGTGCCTGCCGTGGCCGCGATGGCGGAGCTGATCTCGAGCTGCGCAGCGCTGCGCGCGGACGGCGCGGACGGCGCGGCCGGCGACGGCGACGCCTGGGTCGAGGCCGCGCGTGCGCTCGGTGGCACGCCGAGCGGCGAAGTCGTCGAGCGCGCGCTCGCCTGGCACTGCGGTAGAGTCGCGCCGTGATCTTCGACGCTGCGACCGACGGGAAGCACGTGATCACGGCGATGCTGATCGTCGGCCTCATCTTCTGTGCCGTGATCGCACTCGGCCAGCTCACGAAGTGGCTCGGGCATCGTCGCGACGAGCGGCGCAGGGCCCGGCGCAGCGCGTACTAGCCACACGCCTCTTCTCCGTAGACTGACCCGCGATGTCGTTCCGCGACCTCCGGGAGTGGATCGCGCTCCTCGAGCGGGAGGGCGAGCTCGTGCGAGTCGCGGCGGAGGTCGATCCGTACCTCGAGGTGACGGAGATCGTCGACCGAACCGTGAAGGCCGGCGGCCCGGCGTTGCTCTTCGAACGGCCGAAGGGCTCGACCCACCCGCTGTTGATCAACCAGTTCGGAACGGAGCGGCGCATGTGCATGGCGTTCGGCGTCGAACGGCTCGACGACGTGGCGGCGAAGCTCGCCGACGTGCTGGAGATGCAGCCGCCCGAAGGGCTGGCCGCCAAGGTGCGCGGGCTCCGGACGCTGAAGTCGATCGCCGACTCCCGGCCGAAGGTCGTCCGCCAGGGCGCGTGCCAGGAGATCGTCCTGCGTGGTGACGAGGTCGACCTCGGGCTGCTGCCGGTGATGACCTGCTGGCCAGAGGACGCCGCGCCGTTCGTGACGCTGCCCGCGGTGATCACGCACGATCCGCGGACGGGCGGACGGAACGTGGGCATGTACCGGTTGCAGGTGCTCGGCCCGCGATCGACCGCAATGCACTGGCAGCTGCACAAGGACGGCCGAGCCGACTACCTGTTCAGCGATGGGAGGCTCGAGGTGGCGGTGGCGCTCGGGCTCGACCCGGTGAGCGCGTACTCGGCGAGCGCGCCCTTGCCGAAGCACATCGACGAGCTGATGCTGGCGGGCTTCCTGCGCGGCGAGCCGGTCGAGCTCGTCAAGGGCGTCACGATCGGCCTCGAGGTCCCGGCCGCCGCCGAGATCGTGCTCGAGGGGTACGTCGAGCAGGGCGATCTCGTCGACGAGGGGCCTTTCGGCGATCACACCGGCTACTACACCCCGGCCGAGCCGTTCCCCGTGTTCCACGTGACCGCGATGACGATGCGCCGTGACGCGATCTATCCGTCGATCGTCGTCGGCAAGCCGCCGCAGGAGGACGCGTGGCTGGGCAAGGCGACCGAGCGCATCTTCCTGCCGGCGATTCGGATGAGCGTCCCCGAGATCGTCGACTACGACCTGCCGGTGGCGGGCGCCTTCCACAATCTGGCGATCGTTTCGATTCGCAAGAGCTTCCCCGGTCACGCCAGCAAGGTGATGCACGCGCTGTGGGGCCTGGGCCTGCTCAGCCTGACCAAAGGGATCGTCGTCGTCGACTCCCACGTCGACGTGCACGACTACGAGCAGGTGCTCTTCTACGCCGGGGCCAACGTCGACCCGAAGCGGGACGTCCTGATCAGCGAGGGCCCGCTCGATCACCTCGACCACGCCCCGACGCTGCAGTTCCTGGGCGGGAAGATCGGCATCGACGCGACCGCCAAAAGCCCCGCCGAGGGCGCCCGGGATTGGCCGCCCGAGATCGAGATGACCCCGGAAATCCGGTCGCTCGTCGACCGTCGCTGGGCCGAGTACGGGCTGGACGCGGTTCCCCCTGCAGGGAACGGTGCGATCCGGCAGAGTTCGCGCAGCTTGTTACGACGTTGACCGGCATCCGCTCGGCCGGGTTAGATCTCGTGTAGCCGTTGCAGCCCCACGACGACCACCAGCACGTCCCCGGGCCGAGCCTCTGGCCGGTCGGCTTCGCCGTTGGCGTGGTCGTTCTGCTCGTCGGCCTGATCATCTCGTGGTGGATCGCCGGGATCGGCGCACTGATCGCGCTCGCGTTCGCGTTCCTCTGGATCCGCGATCTCACCGGCGGCACGCACCTCGCCGAGTCACCCGAGGTCGAGCCGGAGCGTGCGGGCGCCGCTCCGGCAGCTGCGGGCGCCGTCGAGGCGACGCTGCCGCCGCCGACGACCGAGGAGCGGTTCCCCCGTTCGCGGTTCCTCGAGTTCTCGACCCTCGGGCTCGGTGTGGTGATCGGCGGCCTCGTCACCGCGCCTGCGCTCGGTTTCGCGGTGATTCCCCCGTTCCTCAAGCAGGGATCGAAGGATCACGACCTCGGTCCGCTCGACGACTACCCCGAGGGCAAGTACGTCGTCGTGACGTGGTACACGGATCCGGCGGCCGGAGTGGTTTCACGCCGTACCGCGTACATCCGCTCGAACGGCCCGCTCAATGGACAGCCGAGCTTCACGATCCTCTCGAACCACTGCGCGCACCTCGGCTGCCCGGTGCAGCCGAACGGCCTGCTCGACGACGCGAACACGAAGCACTTCGGTGACGTGACATTGATCCCGACGATTGCGATCGCCGGCTTCGGCTGTCCGTGCCACGGCGGTCAGTACAGCACCGAGGGCAACCGGACAGCGGGGCCGCCGGTACGCGCGCTCGATCGCTACGCGTTCTCGATTCGGAATGGGCACCTGTGGGTCGGCAAGCCGTTTTCGGTGTCGTCCGTGGACGGCACCGGCGCAACCGCAGTGATTCACAAGTGGCCGTACTCATTCCCCGGCGAGCACGTCAACGGCATCGAGTCCTGGCTGTATCCGGTGCAGCCGCCTCACTAGATGGCCGCGACGCGCAAGCCCACCCGGTCGGATCAGCTTCAGCAGGCGATCCTCTATCCGCTCGACTGGATCGAGGAGCGGTCGGGCCTGGTCGGGGGCGTCAAGTACTTCCTGTTCCGCAAGGTGCCCGGCGACGTCAACTGGTTCACGACCCTCGGCTCGGCGACGCTCACGGCGTTCCTCGTCCAGGCCACCACGGGCGTCTTCCTCGCGATGTACTACAAGCCGGACCCGAATTCCGCGTACGCGTCGATCCAGCACATCACGAACGACGTCTGGGCGGGCTGGCTCGTCCGCGGCATGCACCGCTGGGGTGCGTCGGTCTTCATCATCCTGATGTTCCTGCACATGGGGCGCGTCTTCCTCTTCGGCGCGTACAAGTACCCGCGGGAGCTGAACTGGATCGTCGGCGTGCTGCTCCTGACGATGGGCCTCGCCGAGGGCTTCACCGGCTACCTGCTGCCGTGGGACCAGACGGCGTACTGGGCCACCGTCGTCGGGATCAACATCAACGGCACAGCGCCCTTCTTAGGACCCTTCATCGCGCAGTTCCTGCAAGGGGGGACGTACATCAATCCCGACACCCTTGCGCGGTTCTACTCGATCCACATGCTCATCGTGCCGGGGGCGATCTTCGCCCTCATCGGGCTCCATCTCTACCTGGTGATCAGGCTCGGCGTCACCTCGCCGCCGTGGTCGAAGGAGGCCGCGGGGACCGGGCCGATCGAGCCGGTATCGGCGAACGGCTCGCGCGCCGGCCTCGTGAACCCGCAGCCGCGCAAGGACGTCCGTGGCTAGCGACCGGGTCGTCGAGCGCCGCCGCGTCTTCCAGCAGTACAAGGAGGACGTCAAGGAGCGCGGGAAGCCGTTCTACCCGTACGCGATGTTCCACGACACGGTGATGTCGCTCGTCGTCGTCTGCGTGATCATCGGGCTCGCGATCGTCTGGCGCTACACGAGCCTGCTCGGGAAGCTCTACGACCTGCCGGCCGACCCGGGGACGATCAATTTCGTGCCGCGGCCCGACTGGTACTTCTACTTCCTGTTCTACCTGCTCCGCGTCTTCAAGTGGCCGCCCACGGTGATCCTCGGCACGATCGGGATCCCGACGATTTGCCTCGTCCTGCTGATCGCGCTGCCGTTCTACGACATCAGGCCGGAGCGGCATCCGCTGCGCCGGCCGGTTGCGATGGTCGCAGGCGTGCTCGTGATCATCTCGATGGGCGTGCTCACGTACAAGGGAGCGACCGCGCGTGAGGCGCTCGGCAGCGAACTCAAGGCGCTGGTGCCGTCCTGGGCGAAGAAGCAGGGCTTCGAGAACAACCCACAGGCGATCGCAGGAGCGAACCTGTTCGCGGTCGTCGGCTGCGCGAACTGTCACCAGTACGAGGGGATCGGCGGCGGCTTCGCCGGCGCGCCCAACCTCACCGCCGAAGGCGCGAAGGGCAAGGGCGCCGACTTCCAGGTCAGGCACCTCGAGTGCCCGTCCTGCGTCAACCCGGGGTCGCCGATGCCGTCGTTCCAGGACCTCGGCCCGGCACGTCTCGCACAGCTCGCGGCCTTCCTGGAGGCGTCGAAGGGCGGCAAGTAGGTCTTCGACCGCCTCACGCGGCGTAACCTGAACCTTCGTAGTGCGGATCTTCCTCGGGATCACGGGTGCTTCCGGAGCGCCGTATGCACGGCGCCTGCTGCAGGCTTTGACGGCGTCCGGATCCGAGGTCGGGGTCGCGGTCAGCGGCGCGGCGGTCGAGGTCCTGGCCACCGAGCTGTACGGCGACGCGCGTCTCTCGCGCGACGAGGTGCTGGCACGGTTCACCGAGGGATCGGGCGACCGCGTCACCGTGTACGAGCAGAACGACTGGCGGGCGCCCTACGCCTCCGGCTCGGCGCAGGTGGACGGGTACGTGATCTGTCCCTGTTCGATGGGGACGCTCGGAACGATCGCCTCGGGCGCGATGCAGAATCTCGTTCACCGGGCGGCCTCGGTCGCGCTCAAGGAGGAGCGGAAGCTGATCGTCTGCCCGCGCGAGACGCCGCTCTCGACCATCCATCTCGAGAACATGTTGACCCTGCGGCGTGCCGGGGCGACGATCCTGTTCCTGGCGCCGGGCTTCTACCACGGCGCCGAGAGCGTCGACGACCTGGTCGACTTCGTCGTCGGCCGGATTCTCGATCACCTCGGGCTCGAGAACTCGCTCGTCGCGCGCTGGGGTGCGTCGTCGCAATGACGCTCGCGCCGGACTCGGTGCGCAGGATGTTCGACCGGATCGCTCCGGTCTACGACGTCATGAACCGGGTGATGACCGCGGGCCTCGACGTCCGCTGGCGGCGGCATGCGGCACAGGCCGTCGTTCGGCCGGGCGACCGTGTGCTCGACGCAGCGTGCGGGACCGGCGACCTTGCGATCGCCGATCTTCGGGCGGGTGCCGGAGCGGTCACCGGGCTCGACTTCTCGGAGCGAATGCTCGAGCGCGCACGACGCAAGGCTCCCCTGGAGTGGGTCGAGGGCGATCTGCTCGCGCTGCCGTTCGCCGACGGCACCTTCGACGTCGCCACGGTCGGATTCGGCGTGCGCAACGTCGCCGACCTCGACCTGTCGCTGCGGGAGCTCCGGCGCGTCCTGAAGCCGGGCGGCCGGCTCGCGATTCTCGAGATCACCCAGCCGCGCGGGATCGCGCGGCCGTTCTACTCGTTGTGGTTCGACCGCATCGTTCCGCTGCTCGGCAAGGTGCTGCCCGGCGGCTCGGCGTACACCTACCTGCCGGCGTCCGTCAAGCGCTTTCCCTCGGCCGAGCAGCTGGTCGAGCGCATGCGCGACGCGGGCTTCGGCGAGATCCGCTACCGCCTCTTCGGTGCCTCGATCGTCGCCCTGCACACGGGAGAAGCCGTTTGAGCACGCACACGCTCGCGGCAGTTCACGCGACGCCGGGCGTGGCTGCGTACATGGCCGAGGTCGAGGCCGGCCTGGATCGCGCTGTTGCGGCTCGCTCCGGGCTCGTCAGGGAGGTCGCCGGCGAGGCCCTGGCGGCCGGCGGCAAGCGGCTCCGGCCGCTCCTCTGCTTCCTCACGTCGGACAGGCAGCCCTCCGTTGCGGCCGGCGTTGCAGTCGAGCTCGTGCACATGGCCACGCTCGTCCACGACGATCTCGTCGACGGCGCACGCATGCGCCGCGGAATGCCGGCCGCCTGGTCGGTGTTCGGCGCGAACGCGGCGAAGTCGGCGGGCGACTACCTCTACGCGCGTGCGTTCGCGGTGCTCGTCGAGACGGGCGACCGCAGAGCCGTCGAGACGCTGGCGGATGCCGCGCTCGCGCTGGCGCGAGGAGAGGCGATGCAGCGCCTGCAGACGCGCGACCCGGACACGACGCTCGATGCGTACGTCACGCGGTGCCGTCTGAAGACGGCGAAGCTGATCGAGGCAGCGTGCCTGCTCGGGTCAGGCGGTGAGGAGCGATTCGGCGCGTACGGGGTCAACCTCGGGATCGCGTTCCAGATCGCGGACGACATACTCGACTGTGCGGGCCAGACGCAGGAGACGGGGAAGATCCCCGGCACCGATCTCCGCGAAGGGACCCCGACCATGCCGTTGCTGCTCGCAGCGCAACAGGACGACGTCGTCCGCCAGGCGCTCGCCGGCGGCCCGGTCGACGGCGCGCTCGTGCGCGTGGCCGCGACCGATGCGCTCGATCGTTCCCGCGCGGCAGCGCTGCGCTACGCGGCCGAGGCGAGGTCGCATCTTCAGGCGGGCCGTTATCGCGAGGAGCTCGAGGCGTTGACCGTCGCCGTCGTGGACCGTGCCGGATGATCCGGCTCGGCCGCATCGGCTACGTGAACATGGCGCCGGTCTTCTACCGGCTCGATGCCGAGGTGGACGAGGTCGTCGGTGTCCCCACCGATCTGAACGAGCAGCTCATCGCCGGCGAGCTCGACGTGGCGCCGATCTCGTCGATCGCGTATGCCCGCAACGCGGAGCGCCTGCGGCTCCTCCCGCGCCTCTGTGTCTCGAGCGAAGGTGCGGTCGAGTCGATCCAGCTGGTCTCGAAGACGCCCCTCGCGCAGATCCGCACCGTCGCGATCACGCCCGAGTCGGCGACGTCCGTCGTGCTGACGCGCGTCCTGCTGCCCGGCGCAGAGCACATGCCGCTCGAGGCGTTCGCCGCCGGCGATGCCGAGGCACAGCTGCTGATCGGCGACGCAGCGCTCCGCTCGGCGTTCGAGGATCCGACGCCGCATCATGACCTCGGTCGGCTGTGGCTCGAGCGGACGGGCCTGCCGATGGTTTTCGCAGTCTGGGCGGCGCCCGAGCCGACGCACCCCGGCCTCGCCGATCTCGAGGACGCGCTCGTCGCGTCGGTGCGGGCGGCGCGCGCGGAGCCCGAGCAGCTCGCCTACGACTCGTCGGAGCGCTACGGCTATCCGCCCGGCTTCCTGGCGCGGTACTTCGAGAAGCTGCGGTACCGCTTCGGGCCGCGCGAGCGAGCGGGGCTCTACACGTTCCTCGAGCTCGCCCGCGACGTGGGAGAGCTCGACGAGGTACCCGAGCTGCGCTTCATCGCTGCGGGCGCGATCGTCTAGGCGTTCGTCGTACCTGGGCGTCGCTAGCATCGAGTGGTGAGCTCGGTTTGAGGCTGGGGATCGACAGGCGCGCGATGACGGCCCTGTCCGGTGGGCATCTGGCCGTCGACTTCGCGTCGGGAAGCGTGCCGGCGTTGATCCCGTTCATGACGACGCGTTTCCACCTCAGCTACGCACTCTCGGCGATGCTGCTGCTCGCGGCGACCGCTTCGTCCTCGCTGGTCCAGCCGCTCTTCGGCCTGTGGTCGGATCGACGGGGTGCGCTGTGGCTGATCCCGGGCGGGGCCGTGCTTGCCGCGGTAGGCGTCGCCGGGGCAGCGGTGGCGCCGGTGTACCCGCTCGTCCTGTTGCTCGTGCTCGCCGGTGGGCTCGGCGTCGCGGCGTTCCACCCCGAGGGCGCCAAGTTCGCCGCGTACGCCAGCGGTCGCAAGCGTGCAAGCGGCATGTCGTACTTCAACAGCGGAGGGAACGTCGGCTACGCGCTCGGGGCGTTCGCAACCGGTCAGCTCGTCGTCTGGCTCGGGCTCGTCGGCGGAGTTGTGGCGATGGTTCCCGTGCTCGTCGCCTCCGTGGCGCTTGCGCGAATGGTCCCCTACCTCGCGCGCCTCGAGCCGGGCCTGGACGCGGTCGAGTTCCGGCAGGGGGTCGACCAGCCCCGGGCGATGGCAATGCTCGGCGCCGTGATCGCCCTTCGCAGCGTCTCGTGGTTCACGCTGCTCGCCTTCGTCCCACTGTGGGTCGTTTCCCTGGGGCATTCGAAAGCCGACGGGAACCGGCTGCTCTTCCTGATGCTGATGGCCGGCGCGGCCGGGACGCTGCTCCTCGGCCCGGTCGCCGACCGGATCGGCCTGAGGAAGACGCTCGTGATCACGCAGGCGCTCCTCACCCCGCTGATCCTGGTCTTCGTCTTCGTGGGCGGCCCGGCCGGGGTGCTCGCACTCGTGCTGGTCGGCGTGTGTGTCGTCGGAACGTTCGGCGTGACGATGGTGTTGAGCCAGCTCTACCTGCCGCGGCGCGTCGGTCTCGCCTCAGGGCTTTCGGTGGGGCTGGCGATGGGGATTGGCGGCGTCGCCGCAGTGGTGCTCGGTGCGGTCGCGGACGCGGTCGACCTGAAGACGGCACTGGCGGTCAGTGCACTCGCCCCGGCGTTCGGCGTGATCGCCTGCCTCCGGCTTCCCGCGCCGGATCGACGCGAAGCGATCGTGGACGCGCGCGTCGCCCCGGTTCCGGTCGACTGACCTCTAGATGATTGATCGACAATTCAACGCCGCCGCGGATGGGGGCCTGCACACGGCGCATTGCGGCCGCCTCGCCCGGCACCAAGGCCCACCGGCCTTGGCACCGATCGAGTCATCCACACTGCTTGGTGCAGACCCTCCCCGCGACGACGGCAATTACCGATCAACCATCTAGCCGGTGGTCGTCGGCACGAGCCCGCCGCAGTTCTTGCGCGCCCACGCCTGCAGGTGCACCTCGGCGGCCTTGAGCTGCGGCGAGCCGAACTGCTTCGCCGCCGACGCGATCGCTGCGAACTGCGCCGCAGTCGGTGTCTGGCCGGCCTTGAACCCGGACTTCTTGAGCGCCGCCGCATAGCTGCCGAAGGCGTTCGCGAACACCTGGAAGTCGCTGCGGATCGCCGAGGGCGCTGCGCTGGCGAACGACTTGAGGATGGTCACCTCGGTGGTGATGCTCGCCTGGCCGTTCCCGCTCGACGACGCGAGCGCCTGCGACACCTTCGATCCGAGGGCGATCAGCTGAGAGCAGTTCTTCGCCGAGCCGAAGGACGACGACGAGGAGGACGACGACGACGAGGACGACGAGGAGGACGACGACGACGAGGAGGACGACGAGCTCGTCGTCGACCCGCCCGAGCTCGACGCCGCCGCCGACGTCGTCGCCTGACCGGCGGACTTGCTGCCGCCGCAACCCGCGGCCGCGACCGTCAGGACCACGATCGGAACGATGGCGAAGATGCGTCTCATGCTCGAGCTCCCCCTGTCGGTGTCGGGGGTGAACCTACTGGCTCGGGTGGCTGTTTGCTAGATCGCGACCGCTGCCGGCCGCTCGGCGCGGCGGTAGCTGACCGTGTAGCCCAGCGAGCGCGGGACCGTCAACAGGCCTTCGAGGTCGAGGTCGATCCTCGCGCCCGCCTTCTGCGTCACCTCGTCCTCGATCGGCAGGTCGAAGTCGTCGGCGCCGTACTCGAGCGCGCGAAAGGCGTCCTCGTTCTGCGTGAGGACCGATGTTCGGACGTGTCGGACGTTGTCGAGGAAGATGCGAGACAACGCGATGTGACGCCAGTACTCCTGCGGTGCGATCTCGCGACCGCCGAAGGCGGTCCCGTACGGCTTGTACGTCCAGCAGAGGAACGAGAACAGGCCGTCGTACCCGTCGCGCAGGCACTCGTCCTGGAAGTCGCGGGTGCGCTCGAGATGCTCGAGGCGCTCGTCGAGCGTCTCGTCGAACCCGATCACCATCGTGGCCGTGGTCCGCAGGCCCGCTTCGACGATCGCGCGCTGCGCATCGAGGTACTCGCGAACCGTGTACTTGAACTTCGCATGCCGCTTCCGGAAGTCCTCGGTGAGGATCTCGCTGCCGCCGCCGGTGACCCAGTGGACGCCGGCGTCGCGGAGCCGGGCCGCCGCCTCGGCGTGGCCGAGGTTCGCGCGGTCTGCGAGGTAGACGAACTCTGCCACCGTCAGTGCGTAGAACTCGACGCGGTCGCCGTACCGGGCGCGCACGGCGGCAAACAGGTCGCAGTAGAAGTCGAGCGGCAGCTTCGGGTTGAAGCCGCCGTTGAACGCGACCAGGTCGCCGCCGACCTCCAGCAGCTCGTCGATCTTTGCGAAGACGTCGCCCCGGGAGAGGACGTAGCCGCCGTCCTGGTTCGGCAGCACGTAGAAGGCGCAGTAGTCGCACTGCGCGACGCAGACGTTCGTGTAGTTGACGATGCGCATCACCATGTACGTCGCGCGGTCGGGCTCGTGGAAGCGTGCGCGGGCCGCCTGCGCGAGGCTTCGCAGCTCGTCGTCCGACGCGTCGAGCCAGAGGCTCCTCGCCTCCTCGACACCGATCCGTGCGCCGCTCACGCCGGCACCGCCTCCTCGACCGTGACCTCTTCCGGTGCGAGCGTGTCCATGAACGAGCTGACCGAGAAGACCGCGTTTCCTGCACCCGCGACGCCGTAGCCGGGCGGCGGCTTCAGGCCGTGACGCTCGAGTGTCTCGCGGTAGGCCTCGAGCAGGCGGATGTGGTACTCGAGCGGCGCGCCGTCCGGGTTGTCGCGGCCGAGCGGCGTGGTCGGCTCGGGGCACCACGTGGTGAAGCGCGGCGTGATGCCGCGGCTCATGAAGTACGTGAGCCCTTCGGTCGTCGACGCGATCGCCTCGTCGACCGTGGCGAAACCGAACGGCCTCGCCATCTCGACACCGGCGACGAAGTTCGGGATCACGTAGCGCGCCCCGAACACCTCCGCGGCGTCGAAGATCCGGCGATGCCATTCCTCGCGGCCGACGTAGCGCTGCTTGCCAGGGGAGATCAGCTCGAACAGGCGCTTGTCCCACACCTCGTAGTTCGGGTGGTAGATCGAGATGCCGTAGTCCTTGTAGCGCTGCACGTCCTCGCGCGGCAGCGCTTGCGCGACGACCTTTCCGATCCAGCGCCCCGGGAAGCGCTCCTCGATTGCCTGCGCATAGCGGCCGTAGAAGTCCGCCTCGGCCAGGCCGTCGACCGTGCTCGTGACCGAACCGCCGGTCAGCGTGTACGCCTTCGAGCCGCGGTCGGTGTCATAGCGATCGATCAGGGCGAGCGCTTCGAGCACGTCGGCGACCGGCTTCACGCCGGTGTACGGCCGCCCTTCCCGCTTGTGCTGGCGCCAGTTGTGGTTGATGTCGCAGAAGCCGCACTCCTCCTTCGCCCCGAAGTACTGGCACAGGCGAAGCACGGTCAGGTAGATCAGGTAGCCCCACTGGATCGTCGGCGCCGTCTCCATCACCGTCTTGCCGTTCGACAGCGCATGACGGTAGTACTCGGGCATCGGCGGCAGGCCGATGTCGGCAACCGCGCGTCCCTCGAGCGACAGGCGCAGAGCGCCGTCCTCGCCGCGTGCGGCCCGATAGGGAGAAGTCGGGTTGACGCGCACCGAGACGATCGTGCGTCGCAGCGCGTACTCGCCGCCGCTCAGCGCGATCTCCTCCGGAGGCCGTCGTCTGGCCGCTTCCCCGAGCGCCGCCAGCGGCTTCTGGTCGAAGGAGAAGATGAAGTACGACTTCGGCTTGACGTCGCCGTCGAGGTTGTCGGTCAGCGCCGACTCCTCGAATGCGATCCCGGTGCGGAGCAGATCCTCCTTCAGCACCGCCTCCCGTGGGATGTGGTCGAACCGGGCCATCAGCCCTTCGACGAGGTCGGTGCGGCTCACGACCGCAGCCTAGCCCCAGTCGTCGGGCTCGCCGTCCGAGTAGTCGACCGGCTCGACCCGCGCGATCACGCCGATGCCGCACCAGTAGATCTTGTTCGAGCGCGGGTAGAAGCAGATGTCGTTCGGCGGATTGGTGCCGTACGCGAGCAGCGTGACGCCGTTCGGCCCGCCCCGGAACGCGTGTGCGATCGAGTTTCCAGCCGGTCGCGCGACGATGTGGCCCGCGCGCACGGGGATGTCCTCCCGTTCCACCCCTTCCGCAGCGGCACCGGGCGTCGGCCAGAGCTCGAGCGTTCCCTCGCCTTCGAGCACGGCGAACACCTCCTCCGATTCCGAGTGGCAGTGCGGCGGTCCGCTCAGGCGTCCCTCGGCCACCTGCAGCCAGTTCAGGCCGGTCGTCTTCGCGCCGCCATCGGCTCCGAGCCGGCGATACTGCTCGCCCGGCTCGAGCGAGACCACGTTCCGCGGGCGCGGCGACGGGTCGCCGAACACGAGAGGCTCGGCCCGCGCCTCGATGTCCCACGGATCGTCGGTCCGGCCCTCGACCCACGGCCAGCCCAGCCGCACCGCACCCGAGCGCGGGAGCCAGCCGAACTCGGTCGGATGGTTCGTCCCGAAGACGAGGTACTCGAGCCCGTCGGGGCCGGCTCGGAACGTGTGCTCGAAGTGGTCGGCGCGCTGCACGACGCAGGTGCCCGCTGCGACCTCGTGCACGTTCTCGTCCTGCCAGGCGAGCCCCGAGCCCGCGAGCACGAAGTAGATCTCCTCCGACGCGCCGTGCGAGTGCGGCGGCGTCGGGAGCATCCCCGGCGCGACCCGAACCCGGTTGACGCCGACGCCCTCTGCGCCCGCCGTTGCGGCGAGCCGCTGCCACGAGGCGTCGATCTCCCCGTTTGCCGCCCGATGGAACTCGACGTCGTCCCAGTGGACGATCCCCATCGCGCCACTATCGCAGGGGCGAGCCGGTGCGAGAGGTAACGTCGTCCAGGGTCATGCGCCGTTCCGCTGCTCTGGCCGCGATCGCCTGCGCGGTCGCGGCTCCATCCGCGCGAGCTGCGGCACCGGTCACGCTGATGCCGGGTGTGACCTTCCAGCAAGGCGTCCAGTTCACGCTCCACGGCCCCGTCGCGATCGACGTCGTGACCACCCCGGCGCCGGGCTTCCAGAGCGGTCTCTTCGCGCTCACCCCTGTGACGGCGCGCGGCCCGCTGACCGCCGGCCGCCTGCGGTTGACGCAGATCGAGACCGCGCTCGCCGGCCAGGCAACCGTTGTCGGCATCAACGGTGACTACCCGGCCGGAAGCGCCGGGCTCCCCGCCGGGATCCTGATGCAAGGCGGGGTGCTCGAGCACACGCCCCTGCGCGCCCGCTCGTCGATCGGCATCGATCAGGGCGGTGCGTTGCACGTCGACCGGGTCTCGTTCATCGGCACGTGGAGGGGAACGGGCCAGCGCCGGCCGGTGGTCGGCGTGAATCAGGCGCCCGGCCGCAACCAGGTCGTGCTTCTGACGCCGGCCTACGGCGCCGTCGCACCGGTGGTCGCGGGCTCGGCCGAGGTCGTCCTGGAGCCCTTCCCCGCCGCTGCTCCCGGAGTCGACCTGCAGGCCCTGGTGACCGCGGTCGGATCGGGCGGCGGCGAGCAGATCCCGCCCGACGGGGCGATCCTCCAGGCGACGGGAACGGCTGCGACCGCCCTCACCGCCGAGGCGCCGGCCGGTCGACCGGTCACCGTCCGGCTGATCCTCTCGCCGGCGTGGGCGGGGACGGTGTCCGCGCTCGGGGGCGGGCCCGTGCTCGTCCGTTCCGGCAAGGCGATCTTCAGGTCGGGTGAGGACTTCACGAGCAACCAGATCTCGGATCGCGATCCGCGCGCAGCCGTCGGGCAGCTCGCCGACGGCCGCGTCATCCTCGTCACGGTCGACGGCGGCCGGCCCGGCTTCAGCGTGGGCATGACGAGCTTCGAGCTCGCCCAGGCGATGGTCAGGCTCGGCGCGGTGACCGCGTGTGCCCTCGAGTCGGGCGGTGCGGTGACCGCTGCCTTCGACGGGCGATTGCTGAACGAGCCGAGTGACGCGACCGGAGAGCGCCCGATCGGCGAGGCGCTCCTGCTCGAGTACTTCGGCGTCTACGCACCGCCCCCGCCCGTGCCGCTCGTCGACGGCGACGCGGGCGCCGATGCCGAGCCGCTCCAGTACAAGCTTGTTCGCCCGTCGACCGTGACGGCCGAGCTCATCGGGCCGGACGGCGTCGAGCACCTGATCGAGTCGAACGTCGCGCATCCGCCGGGTACCTACTCCAACTCCGCCTCCGACTTCGATGCGGACGGTGAGTGGCACTGGCAGGTGACGGCCACCGACGACCTCCATCGTCTGTCGATTGCCTACCGCACGTTCCGGGTCGACTCGACGCTACGCGGCCTCGTCGTCCCGGCTTCCGCGCGCGGCCGGGCGACCGTTCGTTTCACGCTCGGGCGAGCCGCCATGGTCGTATTGCGCATCGAGACGACCGGCGGCATCACCGTGCGCGCGCTTCCGGCGGTCCAGCTGCAGCCGGGAGGGCGGCGGTTGACGTGGGACGGAACGCTCGCCGGCGGTGCGCACGCACCGGCCGGAACGTATGTCGCGCACGCGTTCGCGACCAGCTCGGTCGGGACCTCGGAGCTACGAGGGACGTTCCGCTTCAGGGTCGGCACGTGACATCGCTGCTCGCCCACTACGGCGTCCCTGCCATCTTCGTCCTGATGGCGATCGACGCGGTGTTCCCTGCCGCCAGCGAGCTCGTGATGGTCTACGGCGGCGCGCTGGCCTCCGGGGCGCTCGTCGACGAGGTGCACGTCTTCGGAGCGGACGTGTCCGGGTTCGGCGCCTTCCTGGTCGTCGTCGCGGCCGGGGTGGCCGGCTATCAGGTGGGTGCGGCCTTCGGCTGGTGGGTCGGCGTGCGCGGCGGGCGCCCGTTCCTCGAGCGTCGCGGTGCCTGGTTCCACCTCTCGCCGGAGCGGCTCGATCGCGCCGAGCACTGGTTCGACCGGTACGGGGGATGGGCGGTCCTGCTCGGACGCATGACACCGCTGGTGCGCTCGTTCGTGTCGATTCCGGCCGGGGTCTTCGAGAGCCCGTTTCGTCGCTACAACGTCCTGACGCTCGCCGGCAACGCCGTCTGGTGTGTCGTGTTCGCCGCCATCGGCTGGGCGCTCGGCGCGAGCTGGGACACGTTCCATCAAGACTTCCGCTTCATCGACTACGTGGTCGTGCTGGCGGTGATTGGCCTGGTCGTGCTGCTCGTCGTGCGGCTTCGGCGCCGCGGCCGGGATACCATGAGCAGGTCGTGAGGATTCCGCACGTCGACGTCCGGGCGCAGTACGCCCCACTCCGTGCGGAGCTCGAAGCCGCATTCGCCGCCACCCTCGACACCGGCAGGTTCATCTTCGGGCCCGAGGTCGAGGCGTTCGAGCGCGAGGCGGCGAAGCGGCTCGGCGTCGCCGACTGCGTCAGCTGCGCCAACGGCACCGATGCGATCGTGCTCGCCCTCGATGCGCTCGGAATCGGTCCAGGCGACGAGGTGGTCTGCCCCTCGTTCACCTTCTTCGCCACCGCCGAGGCGATCGCCCGCCGGGGAGCAACGCCGGTCTTCGCCGAGATCGACCCGGTCACGCTCAACCTCGACCCGGCGGACGTCGCGCGCCGTGTGACCCCGCAAACGAAGGCGATCATGCCGGTCCACCTCTTCGGACGGCCGGCGCCGGTCGAGGAACTGCAGGCGATCGGACCGACGGTGATCGAGGATGCTGCGCAGGCGTTCGGCGCCGCCGGGATCGGCTCGAGCGTCGTGTCGACGTTCAGCTTCTTCCCGTCGAAGAACCTGTTCGCACTCGGTGACGGCGGGATGATCGGGGTGAACGACCCGGAGCTCGCGAACCGGCTGCGGATGCTGCGCTTCCACGGCTCGGCCGCGAAGAAGGAGTTCCTGTACATCGGTTACAACTCGCGACTCGACGCGCTGCAGGCGTCGTTCCTGCGTATCTTCCTGCGTCACATCGACGCGTGGAACGAGTTGCGTCGTGAGGCGGCGGCCCGCTACCGCGAGTTGCTCGCCGGCACCGTCGAGGTGCCGATCGACGAGGCCGGGCACGTGTACCACCAGTTCTGCGTGCGCTCGCCCGATCGCGACACGCTCGCTTCGGCGCTCGGGGCAGCCGAGATCGGCTGCGCGTTCTTCTACGCACCGCCGCTCCATCTCCAGCCGGCGCTCGCCTACCTCGGGTACCGCGACGGCGACTTCCCGGAGACCGAGAAGGCGGCACGCGAGAATCTCTGTCTACCGCTCTGGGCAGGCATCAGCGAGGAGCAGCAGAAGGAGGTCGCCTCGGTGCTCGAGCGCGCCTCCGACCTCGTCGCGACGTGAGGATCTTCCCGATCAACCGGCACCGGATCTGGCAGGTCGTCTGCGACGCCGTCCTGATCGCCGTCGCCTGGCGCCTCACGTTCTATTTGCGGTTCGACAAGGCGACACCGGTCTACTACCGCCACCTGCTCGATCTCGACGTGATCGCGCTCGTCGTGGGAATCAAGCTCGCGACCTTCGTCGTCTTCGGGTTCTACAACCGCTGGTGGCGCTACGTCTCGACGCGTGACATGTGGGGGCTCGTCCGCGGCGTCACCGTGGCGTCGGCCCTCACGTATCTCGTGCTGTATGCATTTCCGCCCGAGAACACGTCGCGGCTGCCGCGCGGGATCGCGGCGCTCGACTTCCTGCTTCTGCTCGCGTTCGTGGCCGGAACGCGGCTGCTTGCACGGTCGCTGATCGAACGGCCGCAGTCGGGTGTGGTCGCTCGCGGCAAGGAGGTCCTGATCGTCGGTGCGGGTGACGCCGCGCAGCTCCTGATCCGCGAGATGCAGCGCAACCGCAACCTGCACTACACCCCGATCGGCCTCGTCGACGACGATCCGCGCAAGAAGAACCTTCGCCTGCACGGCGTGCGTGTGCTGGGCACGACCGACGACCTGCAGCACGTCCTGCGGGACAACAAGCCCGACGAGGTGCTGATCGCCATCCCGTCCGCCCCCGGCGGTGTTCGGCAACGCGTCGTCGAGACGTGTCGTGCCGAGCGGGTGCCGGTGAAGACGCTGCCGGGCCTCCACGAGCTGATCGCGGGCGACCTCAACCTGGCGGGCCAGATCCGCCCGGTTCAGGTCGAGGACGTGCTCGGGCGTCAGCCGGTCGACGTCGACCTCGGCGCGGTGGCGGCGTACGTCAAGGGCAAGACCGTTCTCGTCACCGGCGCGGGCGGTTCGATCGGCAGCGAGCTCTGTCGGCAGCTCGCGCGGCTCGGCGCCACGAGGCTCGTCCTCGTCGACAAAGGTGAGGCGCCGCTCTTCGAGATCGAGCGCGAGCTGGTGGCCGAGCGGGACTTCGCCGGGGCGATCCCGGTGCTCGCGAACTGCGGTGACCAGCCGAAGATGCAACAGGCATTCGACGACTACCGCCCGCAGGTCGTGTTCCACGCCGCCGCGTACAAGCACGTCGGGATGCTCGAGGCAAACCCGCTCCAGGCGGTCGCCAACAACGTCTTCGCGACGCGGCGCCTCGTGGAGGTGGCGGTCGACGCCGGAATCGAACGGTTCGTGCTCATCTCCACCGACAAGGCGGCCAACCCCAAGAACGTGATGGGCCAGTCGAAGGCGCTCTGCGAATGGATCGTCGAGCTGTTCGCGCGGCGACCCGAGGTCGACACGCGCTTCGTCGTGGTGCGCTTCGGCAACGTCCTCGGCTCGTCGGGCTCGGTGATCCCGATCTTCCGTCGCCAGATCGAGCGCGGCGGCCCGGTGACCGTCCGCCACCCGGAGATGACGCGCTTCTTCATGACGATTCCGGAGGCGTCGTCGCTCGTCATCCAGGCGGGCGCGATGGGCGGTCGCGGGCAGGTTTACGTGCTCGACATGGGCGAGCCGGTGCGGATCCTCGATCTCGCGCAGCAGATGATCAAGCTGTCCGGCAAGGACGAGTCGCAGGTTCCGATCACGTTCACGGGAGTGCTGCCGGGCGAGAAGCTGCACGAGGTCCTGTGGAACGACGACGAGGCGGTCGGGCCGACCTCGCATCCGAAGATCATGCGCGCGGCCCACGTGCCGATCGATCGCGACTGGCTGGAGAGCGAGCTCGTCGAGCTCGAGCGGCTCGTCGACGAAGGGGACACGGCCGGCATGGTCGCCCGGCTCCGGTCGATCGTCCACGAGCCGGTGCGCTCCGGCGGCGAAGCCGTCCTCGAAGACACGATGCACTGACATTCGTCCGCCGCCGCTCGGGCTACGGTGCGGCGATGGACGTTCTCGACGGGCTGAACCCGGAGCAGCGCCGCGCTGCGGAGGCGGTGCGCGGCCCCGTCTGCATCCTGGCGGGGGCCGGCTCGGGGAAGACGACGACGATCACGCGGCGGCTGGCGCATCAGGTCGCTTCGGGCGCGTTCGCCGCTTCGAACCTGATGGCCGTGACGTTCACCGACAAGGCGGCGGGCGAGCTGCGCGCGCGCCTGGCAGCACTCGACGCCGCCACCGTGCGCGCCGGGACGTTCCACGCCGCGGCGCTTCGCCAGCTGCGCCACTTCGCGCCCGACCGCGTCGGCAACCTCCTTCCGTCGAAGGCGCTGCTGCTCCGGCAGATCGGCAACTCGCTCCCGGGTGCCTACCGCTTCAGGCCCGCCGGCGATCTCGCCTCGGAGGTGGAGTGGGCGAAGAACAGGCGGCTCGCGCCCGAGCGCTACCTCGGAGGTCTCGAGGGGCACGTGCCGCCGATTCCGCCCGACCTGATGCTGCGCGTGTATCGCGAGTACGAGCGACGCAAGTCGGCGGAACGGCTCGTCGACTTCGAGGATCTGCTCGAGAACGCGATCGGTCTCTTCGAGACCGACGTAGAAGCGGGCCGCATCTTTCGAGGGCAGTACCGCGCCTTCACCGTCGACGAGTATCAGGACGTCAACCTGCTGCAGCAGACGCTGCTCGAGTGCTGGCTCGGTGACCGCGACGAGCTGTGTGTCGTCGGCGACGACTACCAGTCGATCTACGCGTTCACCGGCGCCGGGCCCGAGTATCTGCTCGAGCTGCCGAGCCGCTACCCGGCGGCGCTGGTCGTGCGCCTGGAGGAGAACTACCGCTCGACGCCGCAGGTATTGGCGCTCGCGAACCGGCTCGTGCCGCAGCTCGGCGGCGCCGAGAAGGTCCTCCGCGCCACGCGGGAGATCGGCCCCGAACCGGTGGTGGGCCCGTTTGCGTCGCCGGCCGACGAGGGGGCGGCGATCGTGGGGGCCGTGCGGGGGCTCGACTGCCCGCTCGAGGACGTCGCGATCCTCTGCCGCACGAACGCTCGTCTGACCGACTTCGAGGAGTTGCTGCACGACGCCGGCATTCCGTTCCAGGGCGCATCGCTCCTGGCGCGGGACGCCGCCCGACGCATCGTCCGCAGACTTGCGCGGGGCGCCGGCCCGGCCGGCGAGGCGGTGCGCGCCGCGGCGCTCGATGCGGGTTGGCTCGAAGGGGCGAGCGACGCCTTGGGCGAGCGTGAGCTCGTGCGGCAAACCGACCTGTCCCGTCTCGTGGCGTTGGCCGCCGCGTTCGACGGTGACGCCGCGGCCTTCGTCGAGGACCTGCATCGGCGGTTCGATCCGGGCGGGGACGGGGCACGCGGCGTTCACCTGCTCACGCTTCACCGTGCGAAGGGTCTCGAGTTCGAGGCGGTGTTCCTGCCGCGGGTCGAGGCCGGGGAGCTGCCGTCACGGCTGGCGAAGACGGGCGAGCAGGTCGCCGAGGAGCGGCGGCTCCTCTACGTCGGCCTGACGCGCGCGAAGCGGGTCCTCTGGGTGACCTGGTCGGGAAAGCCGAGCCCGTTCCTCCGCGAGCTCGGCGCGACTGCCAGGAGTCAGCCGTCGGCCAGGGCCGACTGGACGCCCGTCGGCGAGCGCCTCCGCGCCTGGCGGCTCGAGCGGGCGCGGAGCGACGGCGTCCCACCGTACGTCGTCTTCCACGACCGTGTTCTCCACGAGATCGCGGACGTGCGGCCGTCGACGCTCGGCGAGCTGGCCCAGATCGCCGGCGTCGGGCCGGCCAAGCTCGAGCGGTACGGCGACGACGTGCTCACGACCGTCGCCGGCTCCGCCGAGTGACTGCGTGCGCCGTCCTAGTCGTCGAGCGCTGAGAGCAGCAGGTCGAGCATCAGCTGCGGGTCGCGGCGGACGCGCGACTCCGAGTGGTGCTCACGCTTGTGCAACTCGAGCGCCCGCGGATCGGTGAGCGGCAACAGCCGGCCGGCGCGGATCAACTCCTCGTCGACACCGCCGAGCCGGCCGCCGTAGGTGGTGTAGACCGGCACCCCGAGCGCGGCCGCCTCGCGGTTCATCGTGCCGCCGGCCGACACCACGAGGTCGGCGAGCGCAATCAGGCTCTGCGCATCGACTGCCTCCTCCGGAACGAGCACCGACGGCAGCTCGAGGCTCCGCACGAAGTCTCGCTGCTCCTCGGTTCGAGGGATCACGAACGCGTGCACGTCGTCACGGCGACCGAGATGCTCGAGCGTCTGCGGGAACAGCGGGTTCGAGTGACGGTGGTAGAGCGAGACGTCCGGCGGCGGCCGAAGCACGACGAGAACCCGCTCCGGCTCGATTCCGAAGGCGCTGAGCACCGACGGGTCCGGCTCGAAGTCGGAGAGGTAGTACTCCTCCTTCAGGCCGGGGTACTGCTGCAGCTTCGGCGGTGTCGCGTGATAGCGGGCGAGCCGCTCGGGCGGAATCGCGTCGGGGACGACCACGCGTGTCGCTGCGCGGCAGCCGAGCTGGTGCTGGAGCCAGGCCCACTCGTAGTCGAACGTCGTTGCGCTCGGGATGCCGAGACGATGCGCCGTCATCGTCAGCTCGTGCGAGCCGTGCGCGAGTGCGAGATCGAATCCGCGCGGCCTCGCCCACGCTCGCAACGCCTTCAGACGTGTGCGCAGCTGGCGCGCCTTCCCGAAAGAGGACCGGCCGCCGTGGTGGCCGATCACCGTCGCGGTCATTCCGTGCGCCGAGATCAGCTGCAGCGTCTGCGCATAGTCGCGGGCCGTGATCTCGACCACGTGTCCCTGCTGTTCGAGCAGGTTGACCAGCGGTCGGAACACGAGGGGGTGCGCACTGGCCGTGAAGTCGACCCAGACCTTCACGCGACGACCTGCTCGAGCGGCGCATCGCGGCGGACACCTTCGACGTGCCGCTCGTGCCACAGCGTGAAGGCCAGCAGGCCCCAGAGCTGCCGTGAGAGGTCCTCGCGCCCCGCGGCGTGGTCCTCCAGGAGCCGGCTCACGACCTCCGGCTGCAGGAAGCCTTGCCGGCGCACGTTCTCCGGGCTGAGCGTCTCGCGTGCGAAGGGGAGCAGGTCGCCGCGCAGCCACGCCGCCGCGGGGATCGAGAAGCCACGCTTCCGGCCGTGCACGACCTGATCGGGCAGCAACTGCGCGACGGCCTTGCGCAGCAGGCGCTTCTTCTGCAGGCCGCGGACCTTGTGTCGAGCCGGGAGCGAGAAGGCGAAATTGGCGACGACGGGGTCCATGAACGGGACCCGTGCCTCGAGCGACCAGGCCATCGACGCGCGGTCGGTCTTCACGAGCAGGTCGTCGACGAGGTAGATGCCGAAGTCCACGTCCTGCAGCCGGGTGAGCAGGTCGTGCCCTTCGGTCTCGGCGAAGCGGGCGCGCAGCGTGTCGACCGGGTCGAACGCGCTGCGTCTGCCTGTCAGTTCAGCGCGTGCGTCGGGCGCGAAGATCTCCTTCCACCCGTGATGGCGCTCGAGCGGCGGGAGGTGCGCCGACCGTGCGAATCGCTTGGCCTTGTAGTCGAAGCTCGCCTTGCGGGTCGACGACGGCAGCAGCTCGATCGCCGGCCGGGCGAGTGCCGCTGCCGGCCCGATGCGCTCGGCCAGCCGGTCGGCGACATACGTGTAGTAGCCGCCGAAGAGCTCGTCGCCGCCCTCTCCGGAGAGCGCGACCTTCACGTCCTCGGCGGCGAGCTTCGAGACGAGATAGGTCGGGAGCGCAGACGAGTCGGCGAAGGGCTCGTCGAACGCGTCCGCGAGCGCCGGCAGGAGCAATGCGGCGTCGGGACGGAGCACGAGCTCACGATGGCGGGTGCCGTACCGATGCGACACGGCGCGGGCACCGTCGAGCTCGTCGAAGGACGACTCCTCGAAGCCGATCGAGAACGTCCGAACTGCTTCGGACGACTCCTCGGCCGCGAGCGCTGCGAGTGCGCCCGAGTCGACGCCGCCGGAGAGCAGCACCCCGACGGGAACGTCGGCGATCAGGTGTGCGCGCACCGAGTCGCGCAGTCTCGCGCGGCACTCCTCGACGAGCTCCGCTTCGTCCGCGTCGGCCCGCGGCTCGAGCGGGCCTGGGCGCGAATAGCGCTCGAGCGCGACTCTGCCGTCGCTCCACGTGAGCGTGTGGCCGGCAGGAAGCTTTCGGATCTCGCGGTAGATCGAAAGCGGCGCCGGGATCACGTTGAAGGTGAGGAACGCCTCGAGCGCATCGAGATCGATCTCGCCCTGCGGCAGCGCATCGAGCTCGGATGCGAACGCAAGCTCGTCGGCTGCTTCCCGGTAGTAGAGCGGCTTGATCCCGTACGGGTCACGCGCGAGGACGAGCGAGCGCGAGCGCGCGTCGTGGACG
Organism: uncultured Thermoleophilia bacterium; assembly: GCA_963742605.1. GTDB lineage: Bacteria > Actinomycetota > Thermoleophilia > Gaiellales > Gaiellaceae > PALSA-600. The sequence goes on from CAVUNA010000014.1 coordinate 438,034, forward strand.
GCGACCGCGAACATGCCTCGCAGGCGCTCCCAGAGGCGGGCGCCCCATTGTTCGTAGCCGTGAGCGAGCACCTCGGTGTCGCACCGCGTCGTGAACCGGTGGCCCGCGCGTTCGAGCTCGGTGCGCAGCTCGAGGTGGTTGTAGATCTCGCCGTTCTGCACGACGACGACGGTGCCGTCCTCGTTGGCGATCGGCTGGTCGCCTCCCGTCACGTCGATGATCGCGAGACGTCGGGCCGCGAGGCCGATGCCGTCCTCGATGTGTGTTCCCTCGGAGTCGGGCCCACGGTGCAGGAGGGTCGTCGACATGCGCGCCAGGCGCCCAGGGTCGAGGGTGCCGCGGGCGGCGGCGATCCCGCAGATGCCGCACACTATTGACGGCTCCAGATCGCGGCGACCGACTGCCGGACGACGCGCACGGCCGTGAACAGGACGGTTCGGAGATAGAGGCGAACCGAGCGGTCGGCGATCCATTCGAGGTCGTGGGCGAGCTTCTCGGCCATCGACGTCTCGTAGCCGCGCCGCACCTGTGCGAAACCGGTGAGACCGGGACGGACGACGAGGCGCTGCCAGTAGGCCGGGAGCTCGTCGGCGAGCTCGGCGAAGAAGCGCGGCCGGATCGGCCGCGGCCCGACGAACGACATCTCGCCGCGGATCACGTTCCAGAGCTGGGGGATCTCGTCGAGCTGCGACGCCTTGAGGAAACGGCCGATGCCGGTGAGCTCGTCCTCCGTTCTGAGCACGAGCTCTTCGCCGAGGTACTGGCCGATGCGCTCCTCGGCGCCGGTCCGCAGCGTCCTGAACTTGAGCATGTCGAAGAAGTGGCCGCCGCGGCCGACGCGCCGGCCCCGATACAGCATCGGCCGTCCTGTCGTGACCAGGACGATGGCGGCGATCAGCAGCGCGACCGGCAGCAGCAGCAATCCGAAGATGAGCCCGAGGACGAGGTCGAGTGTTCGCAGCTCGGCGTCGATCCGGCGGTGGGGCGAGTCTGCTGCGAGCCGCGAGTAGCCACGCATGAGCGTGTCCTCGAGCCGAGGCGGCGCCGCCGTCACACGTCCGATGGTAGACCCTGGGGGTTGACCGTCACCGGGATCGACCACGTGCAGGTCGCCGCGCCCCCGGGCTGCGAGGGGGACGCGCGGGCCTTCTACGGTGGGTTGCTCGGGTTGGCGGAGCTCGTCAAGCCGGTCGAGCTCGCCGGGCGGGGTGGCTGCTGGTTTCGGGTGGGCGGGCAGGAGCTGCATGTGGGCGTCGAGGAGTCGTTCGCCCCCGCGCGCAAAGCTCATCCCGGCTTCGCCGTCGAGGATCTCGATCAGCTGCGCGCGCGGCTCACCGGCGCCGGCATCGAGGTTCGAGACGACGTCACGCTCCCGGGTGTGGCGCGCTTCCACGTCGACGATCCGTTCGGCAACCGCCTCGAGTTTCTCCAGGCCTGAACGGACGGGCTCGTGTGCCTGGCACCTCCCGTGCCGGACCCCGACCCCGCTGATTCTCGCTCCAGCCCCGCGACTTCGCCTGTTCTGGGCGCAACTTGGCGCACTGTTGTTGGACATCCGCAACGGTGCCTGGCCCCATTGGCTATAAGTATCCGTTATGGACACGCGCCAGCTGAAGGCGTTCTGCATCGTCGTCGAGCAGCGCTCCTTCTCCCAGGCCGCCGAGCGGCTCGGGGTCACCCAGCCGGCCGTCTCACTGCAGGTTCGCGCCCTGGAGAAGCGCCTCGGGCTGCAGCTGCTCGACCGCTCGGGCCGTCGCGTCGAGCCGACCGAGGCCGGCGCGCGCCTCTACCGCGGCGCGCAGCGGCTGCTGGCGCTCGAGGAGGACCTCGTCAACGACCTCGCCGACGAAGCCGTCGGCGAGTTGCAGGGAACGTTCGAGATCGGCGCGTCGACCGGGCCCGGCGGTGTCGTGCTCTCGGGTCTCCTCTGCGACTTCGCGGAGATCCACACCGAGCTCCACGTCGCGCTCAGCGTCTTCGACACGCAGACCGTCGTCGAGCGGGTCGCCGACCGCACGCTCGAGCTCGGCGTCGTCGGCGCGGCGCCTCGGCATCGCGGAGTCGACTACGAGGCCTTCTTTCGCGACACGGTGACGCTCGCGTGCCCGTCCGGTCATCGGTTCGCCGGGCGGACGGTGACGGTCGACGAGCTTCGGGGCGAGACGCTGATCGTGATGCAGGACGGTGCCGGCGTTCGGCAGCTGATCGAAGACGAGCTGCGGAAGCGTGCCGGTGTCCGTCTTCGCGACCTCGGCGTTCGGCTGGAGCTCGGATTGCAGGAGTCCGTGACGAGTGCGGTGCGTGGGGGCCACGGCGTCACCTTCATCTCGCGGCTGTCGATCGAAAGCGACCTCGCGGCCGGAACGCTCAGCGAGGCGACGGTCGCAGGGCTCGAGCTCGAGCGCGAGGTGCTGCTCGTACGAGCTGCCGGACGCTCCGAGACACGTGCCGCCCGCGAGTTCCTCGAGTTCGCGCAGAGCCGCCTGCCGTGATCGTCCGCTTCGGCCTCGACGCGCTCCCGGCGGTGCTCGGCGAAGCGGGGATCTCGCGGCCGTTCGTGATTGCGAGCGATCGTTGGCGCGCACTCGACGTCCCGCACGAGGACTGGTGGAGCGAGGTTCCCTCGCACCGCGTCGCCGTGTCTCCGACCGCGGACGGCATCCTCGGGATCGGCGGCGGTTCGGCGATCGACACGGCCAAGGCTGCTTCCTCGGCCACGGGACTTCCGCTCGTCAGCGTGCCGACGACGTACTCCGGCGCCGAGTGGACGACGTCGTTCGGTGTGCGCTCGCCGGATCGCCGCATGCAGGGTGGCGGTGCCGGAGCGCGCCCGGTCGGGATCGTCTACGACGTCGACCTGACGCTCGAGCTGCCGGCGAACGTCACCGCCGGGACGGCGATGAACGCGCTCGCGCACACGGCCGAGGCGCTGTACGTGCAGGGCCGAACCGACGAGGGCGACGCCCAGGCGCTCGCCGGTGCACCGCTAATTGCCGACGCCCTGCCGCGGGTGCTCGCCGATCTCTCCGATCGTGACGCACGCACCAACTTGTTGACCGGGGCGATGCACGCCGGGCATGCGCTCGGGATCGCCGGGCTCGGGCTCGCCCACGCGATGGCGCAGGCCGTCGGCGGGCGGTACGGCCTCCCGCACGGAGCGATGAACGCCATCTGCCTGCCCACGGCGCTCGAGTTCAACCGGAACGTCGTTCCCACCGAGATCGCTCGCTACGGAGCTGCAATCGGCGGTGACGCAGTCGAGCGCACGCGAGCACTCGCGCGTCTCGGGGGCTTCGAGCGCCTACGTGACTTCGGTGTGCCACGGGCCGATCTGCCCGAGCTCGCCGACGCAACTTCGACGCGGCGCGGCAATGCGGCGAACCCGAGAGTCGCGACGCCGGCCGAGCTTCGCACGCTGTTCGAATCCATCTGGTGACGGACGCGTAATCGTCCTCGCGGACGAGCGGGTCGCGGCTAGAAGTAGTGGCAGCTCTACCGCGTGAACGCTGGGCACCCGGCTGGTGACAGCTGAGGGGCTCGGCCACCGTGAAGCGGTGGAGTTTTCGACGAGGAGGGGATGATGAGACGGACAAATCTGGCCGCGCGCGCCGGTCGTTGGAGCGCGGCGCACTGGAAGACGGCAGTCGGCGCCTGGCTCGTGTTCTGCGTGCTGGCGGTGGCCGTCGGCGGCATGGTCGGCAAGAAGGCGCTCAAGGACTCCGACACCGCATCGGGTGACACGCGCGTCGCCCAGAAGATTCTCGACAACGCGGGCTTCGCCGGCCATGCCGGCGAGAGCGTGCTCGTGCAGTCGAAGACGCAGACCGTTGCCGACGGAGCCTTTCGCGCGACCGTGAACGACGTCGTCCGTGCCGTCTCGGCACAGCCGGCGGTCGCCCGTGTCCGCACACCGCTCGACCCGACGAACCGTGGCCAGGTCGCGAACGACGGACACTCGGCGATCGTGCAGTTCGAGATCCGGGGCGACCAGGACAAGGCACAGGACAAGGTCGCGCCGGTGCTCGCCACCGTCGCCGGCGTGCAGTCCGCTCATCCCCAGTTCAAGGTCGCGGAGTTCGGTGAGGCGAGTGCAGCACACGTGCTGAGCGACACCGTCGGCAAGGACTTTCAGCGGGCGGAGTACTCGTCGCTCCCGGTCACGCTGATCATCCTGCTGCTCGCCTTTGGCGCGCTCGTCGCGGCAGGGCTGCCCGTGCTGCTCGCATTCTCGGGCGTGCTCGCCACGATCGGCCTGTCGTCGATCGCCAGTCACGTCGTCCCTGCGGGCGACGCGACGCAGTCGGTGATCCTGCTGATCGGCATGGCCGTCGGCGTCGACTACTCGCTCTTCTACATCCGCCGTGAGCGGGAGGAGCGAGCGCGAGGGCTCGGTCACCGCGAGGCGCTGCTGCGCACGGCAGGAACATCCGGCTACGCCGTGCTGATTTCGGGTTTGACCGTGCTGATCGCGATGGCCGGCATGTTGCTGACGGGGAACGCGGTGTTCACCTCGATCGCCGTGGGCGCGATGCTGATGGTCGCCGTTGCGCTGATCGGGTCACTCTCGATCCTCCCGGCGCTGCTCTCGAAGCTCGGCGATCGCGTCAACAAGGGGCGGATCCCGCTGCTGGCGCGGCGCGGGCACCGGGACTCGCGCTTCTGGGGCTACGTCCTCGACCGGGTCGTCAGGCGGCCCTGGCTCTCGGCCCTCGTCTCGGGCGGCGCCCTGTTCGCGCTCGCGATCCCCGCGCTCCAGCTGCACACACAGCTGCCGAGCTTCACCGACCTGCCGAGGTCGATCGGGATCGTGCGGACGTACGAGTCGATCCAGAAGGCGTTCCCGGGTGCGCAGACGCCGGCCCAGGTCGTGGTTCGCGCGAGCGACGTGACCGACCCGCAGGTCCAGCGCGGCATCGCGCAGCTGAAGCGGCAGGCACTCGCCAGCGGCGAGATGTCGGCGCCGATCGAGACGAAGATCAACCCGGCGAAGACGGTCGAGGTCGTCTCGATCCCGCTCCAGGGGAACGGCGACAACGGCGCATCGGTCGCCGCGCTGCAGACACTTCGCAACGATGTGATCCCGGCCACCATCGGATCCGTTCCGGGTGTCGAGGCACCGGTGACCGGAGAGACGGCGGGCACGCACGACTTCAACACGCAGATGAAGAGCCACGCACCGATCGTGTTCGCCTTCGTGCTCGCGCTCTGCTTCGTGTTGCTGCTCGTGACCTTCCGGTCGATCGTGATCCCGATCAAGGCCGTGCTGCTCAACCTGCTGTCGGTCGGCGCTGCCTACGGGCTCCTCGTGCTCGTGTTCCAGCACACGTGGGCCGAAGGGCTGCTCGGCTTCCGCTCGAACGGCGCGATCGCCTCATGGCTGCCGCTGTTCATGTTCGTCATCCTGTTCGGCCTCTCGATGGACTACCACGTGTTCATCCTCAGCCGGATCAAGGAGCTCGTCGACGGAGGAATGCCGACGGACGAAGCGGTCGCAACCGGGATCAAGCGGACGGCCTCGACGGTGACGAGCGCCGCGTTCGTGATGGTCGCGGTCTTCGCGATCTTCATGACGCTCCAGGAGATCGACATCAAGCAGATGGGGTTCGGCCTGGCGGCGGCGATCCTGATCGACGCCACGGTCGTTCGCGCGGTGTTGCTGCCGTCGGTGATGAAGCTGCTCGGCGACTGGAACTGGTACCTGCCGCGCTCGCTCGAGTGGCTGCCGCGCTTCGGCGGCGAGTCGCCGCCGCGGGCGCACCCGGTGCCGGTCGACTGAGGTGGGTCTGGTGCCTGGCACCTCAGTGCCAGGCACCGGTTCTTTCCCCAGCGCGGCAGTGAACAATATATAAGCACCGCTAATCTCAGGTATGGTTTCTCCTGTGGAGACGGCCGTCCCGGCATTCGACGTGCTCGTGATCGGCAGCGGCGCCTCCGGCCTCGCTGCCGCCGTCTCGGCCGAGCGAGCCGGGGCGCGGGTCGCTCTGGCCACCAAGGGGTCGCTGCAGGCCAACAACTCGTCGAAGGCGCAAGGCGGCATCCAGGCCGCGTTCGGTGAGGACGACTCGCCGGAGCAACACGCCGCCGACGTGCTGGCCTCCTCGCACGAGACGGCGAATCCGAAGCTGGTCGAGGTGCTCACCGGCGAGGCTCCGAGCGCCATCCAGTGGCTGGAGTCGCTGGGCGTCGAGTTCACCCGCTCGAACGGTGGCTACCGCCTCGCACGGTGTGGGGGCGCCACCCGGAAGCGCCTGCTGCAGGTCGGCGACCGAACGGGTCACGCGATCACCAAGCAGCTGCGCGAGGCGTGGGAGGGCGGGAGCGGGACGTCGTTCACCAACGCGCCGCTCCGCGAGCTCGCCGAGACGACCAGCGGCTGGCGCGCCGTCTGCGGCGACCACGTCGTCGACGCGGGTGCAGTCGTGCTCGCAGCCGGCGGACGCTGCTTCGCGGAGGCGAAGCGACGCGGCGAGCTGTCGACGAACCATCCGAACGCGACCGGCGAGGTGACGCAGCTCGCGCTCGAGCTCGGTGCCGAGTCCCGCGACCTCGATGCGCTCCAGTACCACCCGAACGGCGGCGCGTGGCCGGCGAACATGCAGGGCTACTCGATCCCCGAGACGACACGTGCGTACGGCGCCGTGCTCCTGAATTCGGACGGAGAGGAGTTCACCGACTCGCTCGGCCCACGCGACGCGGTCAGCACGGCGATCTTCGACGAGGTCGAAGCCGGTCGTGGTGTCTCGACGCCCGACGGCCGGCCGGCGGTGTACCTCGACACGACGCGAATCGCAGAGGACGACGCCGAGGTCTCGCTGCCGTACATGCTGCGCCGGTATCGCGGCGCGGGCATCGATCCGCTGCGCGAGCGGATCCTTACCTACCCCGTCCTCCACTACCAGAACGGAGGTCTCGTGATCGACGCGAACGCCGCGACGACGATCGAGGGCATCTACGCCTGTGGCGAGATCGCCGGCGGCACACACGGCCGTAACCGGATGATGGGCAACAGCCTGCTCGAGTGCGCGGTGTTCGGCCGGCGCGCCGGCAAGGCTGCTGCGGAGGTCGCAGGATGAGCATCGACGTCAGCACCGACCTGCAGCACGCCGTCGAGGACGCCGCTGCGCATCTCTATGTCTGGGCGCTGAAGGACATCCCCCAGGACCTGCGTGACGCGCTCGCCGCCGCGCGCGACAAAGAGACGTCGGTCCCCGGCCGGCGCGTGCTGGACGTGATCCTCCGCAACGTCAACGTCGCCGACAGCGAAAAGAACCTCGTGTGCCAGGACACCGGCATCGCCGTCTATCACGCGCGCGTCGGCGAGCACTTCCCGTTGCATCCCGCTCGCATCTACGACGCGCTCCGTACGGGCACCGCGCGGGCGACGGTCGAGCATCCGCTGCGTTCGAACGCGGTGCACACGATCACGCGCGAGAACACCGGTCCCAACATCGGTTACCGCTTGCCGATCGTGCACTGGGACTTCGTCGAGGACTGGGATGGATTGGACGTGAAGTGTGTCCCCAAGGGCTCCGGCAGCGAGAACATGAGCTTCCTCAAGATGTGCGTCCCCGCCGATGGCGTGAAGGGGATCAAGCAGTTCGTCCTCGAGTCGATCGTCGGGGCCGGCGGCAAGCCCTGTCCGCCCGGCATCGTCGGCGTCGGCATCGGCGGCTCGGCGGACTACGCGATGCATCTCGCCAAGGAGGCGATCATGCGCCCGATCGGGACGCGGAACCCCGATCCGATCGTGGCCGAGCTGGAGGACGAGCTCTTCGGGCTGCTGAACGAGACCGGCATCGGGCCGATGGGCCTGGGCGGCGACGTGACCGTGCTGCAGTGCCACATCGAGCACGCCGACACGCACATGACGCTGAACCCTGTGGCCGTCAACTACCAGTGCTGGGCGGCGCGGCGCGCGTCGGCGCACATCAGTGCGGCCGGCGAGATCGACTACGACCGGGAGGCATAGTGGCGACGCACGAGGTCACGTTCCCGATCACCGACCCGCAGGAGATCCTGAAGCTCCGCGCGGGCGACGAGGTGACCGTGCAGGGCCACATCATCGGCATCCGCGACCGGACGCAGATCCGCATCTTCGACCAGGGCGTCGAGCCGCCGATGGACCTGCGCGGCGCTTTCCTGCTGCACACCGCGCCGAACGTTCGCAAGGTCGGCAGCGACGCCGAAGGCAGAGGGAAGTACGAGAAGATCTGCATCGGCACGACGACGAGCGCGCGGATGGTTCGCTTCACCGAGCCGCTCGGGGCCGAGTACGGCGTGCGCGCGATCTGCGGCAAGGGCGGTTTCCCCGACGAGGCGATCGAGCCGATGCAGCGGTTGGGGATGGTCTACTTCGCGATCGTCGGCGGTGCGGCGGCGCTCGAGACGACGCAGATCGAAGAGATCGAAGAGGTCGCCTGGGAGGAGCTGATGCCCGAGTGTCTGTGGCGCTTCCGGGTCAAGGACTTCGGGCCGCTGACCGTGGGGATCGACGCGCACGGCGGCTCGCTCTACCACGACGTCCAGGCCCGTGCCCACGACAAGCTGAAGGAGCTCTATGCCCGCCTTTGACATCGGCATCAAACGCGATGGAGGCCTCACGCACGTCTTGGACAAGGGCCTGGGCGTGCGCGCCTGGGAGGACATCCTCGAGACGAGCGGCGAGTACATCGACATCGTCAAGCTCGGCTGGGGCACTGCCTGGGTGACGAAGGGGCTCGAGCGCAAGCTCGACGTTCTGCGCGAGAAGCGTGTCGTGATCGGCGGCACGTTCTTCGAGGTGGTCTACGCACGCGACAAGCTCGACGAATACAAGCGCTGGCTCACCGACCTCGGGCTTGACCACGTCGAGATCTCCGACGGCACGGTCGAGATCCCGCGCGAGCGCAAGCTCGAGCTGATTGCCGACTTCGCGCGCGACTTCACCGTCCTCTCCGAGGTCGGCTCGAAGGACTCTGAGGTCGTCTTCGCACCCTACGAGTGGGTCGAATGGATCAAGGAAGAGAAGGAGGCGGGCGCGTGGAAGGTGATCACGGAGTCCCGTGAGGGTGGTACGGCGGGCATCTTCCGTCCGTCCGGCGAGATGCGGACGGGACTCGTCGATGAGATCGCCCATTCGATCGACTTCCACGACCTCGTCTGGGAAGCGCCCACGAAGGCGTCGCAGGCGTGGTTCGTCAAGCACTTCGGGCCCGAGGTAAACCTCGGCAACATCCCGCCCGAGGAGGTCATCCCGCTCGAGACGCTCCGGCTCGGTCTTCGCGGCGACACCCTGAAGGAGGTGCTCCTCGGTGGCGGCGAGCCTGTTTCGGCTTCCTGACGCCGCCGACGTCGAGGCGATGAGCGCCGAGGAGATCCTCGCGCTCGTCAACGCAGAGTTCTCCGGCGATGTCGCCCTCGCGTGCTCCTTCCAGAAGGAGGAGAGCGTGCTGCTCGACATGCTCTTCGCGATCGAGCCGAAGGCGCGGGTCTTCGCGATCGACACGCACTACCTGTTCCCGGAGACGTACGAGCTCTGGCGGGCGGTCGAACGGCGGTACGGGACGACCATCGAGGTGTTCGAAGGGCCGAGCCGCGACGAGCTCGCCGCCACTCACGGCGACGACCTCTGGGAGCGCAAGCCCGATCTCTACCTCGCCGTTGCCAAGGTCGAGCCGCTCGTCCGGGCGCTCGGTGACCTCGACGCGTGGATCACCGGCATCCGCCGCGATCAGTCGGCAACGCGTGCGGACGCGCCGAAGCTCGGCTGGGACGCCGCCCACGAGCTGTGGAAGGCGAACCCGCTCGCCGACTGGAGCGACGACGACTGCTGGGCCTACGTCCGGGAGCGCGATCTCCCCTACAACGCCCTGCACGACCGCGGCTACGACTCGATCGGCGACACCCACTCGACGATCCCGGGCGCCGGTCGCGAGGGCCGCTGGGCAGGCTCCGAGCGCACGGAGTGCGGCCTGCACCACGTGGGAGGCGAGGTCTGGTGAGCGCGACCGCCTCGACTCGCACCCTCTCGCACCTCGACGAGCTCGAGAGCGAAGCGATCCACATCATGCGCGAGGTCGCCGCGGAGCGTGAGCGGCCGGTGCTGCTGTTCTCCGGCGGCAAGGACTCGATCGTGCTGCTCCGGCTCGCCGAGAAGGCGTTCCGTCCGGCGCGCTTTCCGTTTCCGGTCATGCACGTCGACACCGGGCACAACTTCCCCGAGGTGATCGAGTTTCGTGACCGGCGTGTCGCGGAGCTCGGCGAGCGCCTGATCGTCGCCAGCGTCCAGGATTCGATCGACCGCGGCCGCGTGGCGGACGAGACCGGCCCGAGGGCCTCGCGCAACCAGTTGCAGACGACGACGCTGCTCGATGCGATCGAGGAGCACGGCTTCGACGCTGCGATGGGAGGCGCGCGCCGGGACGAGGAGCGTGCCCGCGCCAAGGAGCGCATCTTCAGCTTCCGCGACGACTTCGGTCAGTGGAACCCGCGCGCTCAGCGCCCGGAGCTCTGGAACCTCTACAACGCGCGTACCCGGAAGGGCGAGCACATCCGTGTCTTCCCGATCTCGAACTGGACCGAGCTCGACGTGTGGCAGTACGTGGCGCGTGAAGGGCTCGAGCTGCCCTCGATCTACTTTGCGCACGACCGTGAGGTCTTCCGCAGGGACGGGATGCTCTATTCGGCATCCGAGTTCGTCGAGCGCTTCCCCGAGGAAGAGACGTTCAGCGCATCGGTTCGCTTCCGGACGGTCGGCGACATGACCTGCACCGGAGGCGTGCTCTCCGATGCGGTGACGCTCGCGGAGGTCGTCGACGAGATCGCGGCGACGAGAGTCACCGAGCGAGGTGAGACGCGCGCCGACGACCGCGTGTCGGAAGCGGCAATGGAGGATCGGAAGCGCGTTGGCTATTTCTAGGGAGCTGATGGACACCGAGCTGGCGCGCCTCGTCACCGCCGGGTCCGTGGACGACGGCAAGTCGACGCTGATCGGCCGCCTCCTCTTCGACACGAAGCAGATCCTGGTCGACCAGCTCGAGCACATCGAAGTCGCATCGCGCCGCCGCGGCCACGACTACGTCGATCTCGCCCTGCTCACCGACGGCCTCCGTGCCGAGCGCGAGCAGGGGATCACGATCGATGTCGCATATCGATCGTTCGTGACGCCGAGGCGCCGCTTCCAGCTCGCGGATGCGCCGGGGCACGTCCAGTACACGCGCAACATGGTCACGGGCGCATCGACCGCCGATGTCGCCGTGATCCTGGTCGATGCGCGCAAGGGCGTCGTGGAGCAGACTCGCCGACATTCGTACATCGCTTCGATGCTCGCGATCCCGCACATCACGTTCGCGGTCAACAAGATGGACCTCGTCGAGTTCTCCGAGGAGCGTTACGACGCGATCGTCCGCGATCTCGCCGAGCTCTCGGGTCGGCTCGACCTTCGCGACGTGGTCGTGATCCCGGTGTCGGCGCTCCGGGGTGACAACGTCGTCGGGCGAACCGATGCGATGGCGTGGTACGCCGGACCGACGCTGCTCGATCACCTCGAGACGATCGAGCTGACATCCGATCGGAACCGTGAGGACCGCCGCTTCGGCGTGCAGTGGGTGATCCGGCCGATGGCCGACGACCACCACGACTTTCGAGGCTATGCCGGACGGGTCGACTCGGGTGTGTGGAAGGCCGGCGACGAGGTCGTCGTGCTGCCGTCCGGTGCGCGCAGCCGCATCAGCTCGGTCGAGAGCGCAGACGGCCCGCTCGAAGAGGCCGTGCCGGGGCAATCCGTCACCATTCGCCTGGACGACGACGTCGACGTCTCGCGGGGCGATCTGCTCGCCGACCCCGAGCGGCCGCCGGTCAGCGCCAACGAGCTGGTGGCCCGGGTCTGCTGGATGAGCGAACGGCCGCTCGACCCACGGGCCACGCTTGCCATCAAGCAGACGACGCGCACGTCCCGCGCGCGTGTGACCGAGCTGTGCTCGGTGGTCGACATCGACACGCTCGACGACCGGTTGTCGCCGGAGCGGCTCGAGCTCAACGACCTCGGTGTCGTCCGGCTACGGCTCGCCGAGCCGCTCGCAGTCGATCCGTACGCGCGCAACCGCGCGACGGGCGCGTTCATCCTCATCGACGAGGCGACGAACGACACCGTGGGCGCCGGGATGGTCATCGAGGCAACTGCGTGAGCACGCGGGCGCATCCGTACCGCGACACGGATGTGATCGACTCGAGGGCGCCGCGGGTGAATCAGCTCGTGATCGGGACGCTGTCGGTGCTCGCGGTCGCCATGGGCTGGTGGTGGCTGCTCGCGCTGCTCGCCCTCCAGCTCGCGGTCGGCCTCACCTTCGGACGGCGCTACTGCCTGCCGTGCGTCGCCTATTTCGAGCTTGTCCAGCCGCGGTTCGGCGAAGGACCGCTCGAGGACGCCCGCCCGCCTCGCGTCGCGAACATGGTCGGGCTGGTCGTTCTCTCCGCGGCGGCACTGGCCTACCTCGCCGGCGTTGACGTTCTCGGCGCCGCGCTCGGAGTGCTCGTTGCAGCGCTCGCGCTGCTCGCGGCCTTCACCGGGTTCTGCACCGGCTGCGAGGCGTACAAGCTCGGGTGCCGACTGACGGGCCGTCCGTTCGTGTCGTGCCCGCTCCCGCCCGGGCCCGCCCGAGCGGGATGACCTGGCAGTTCGTGATCGCCGGCTTCGCGGTCGGCGTCCTCGTCGGCATGACCGGAATGGGCGGCGGCAGCCTGATGACGCCGATGCTGATCCTGATCTTCGGCTTCGATCCGAAGACGGCTGTCGGCACCGATCTGCTCCACGGCGCCGTGTTCAAGAGCTTCGGTGCCTGGCGGCACCGCCGACTCGGGAACGTCAACGTCCCGCTGGCGGCGTGGATCCTGATCGGCTCGGGGCCGTGCTCACTCGTGGGCGTCGAGCTCGCCAACTCCTTCTCGGACACCGCCGAGGCGACGATGAGCAGGATCATCGGCGGGGCGCTGATCGTCGGCGGCATCGGGTTCCTGGCCCGGACGTTCGTAAAGCCGCGCGACGACCTCGGCGACGGCCCGTTCCGCCTCAGCCGGCGCGACAAGATCGTCGCCGTGCTGATCGGGGCGAGCTGCGGGTTCGTGGTCGGGCTGACATCGGTCGGCTCCGGCACGTTCTTCGGTCTCTTCATGCTCTTCCTCTTCCCGCTGTCGGCGACGCAGATGGTGGGGACCGACGTGACGCAGGCCGCGGCGCTGCTCTGGATCGCAGGCGCCGGTTACCTGCTGCACGGCAACGTCGACCTGCACGCGATCGCCTGGCTGCTCGTGGGTTCGATCCCGGGTGTCTTCCTCGGAGCGAACCTGTCGATCAAGGTGCCGGACCGCGCTCTGAGGACGGTGTTCGCATTCGTGCTGATGCTGTCGGGGATCAAGCTGGTCGAGCTCCCCGGCGCGACGACGATCATCGAGGTCTCGATCGTCCTCCTGACCCTCGGCGTGCTCGTCTGGTCGGTCCGTCAACTGCAGCACCGTCGCGTAGCGGTCGAAGGCCCGGCATAGAATCCTCCGGGCGTGGCCCGGGCCCTGTCGAGCGCACTCGTACTCGCCCTGCTCGCGGCGACTGCCGTTGCCTTCGCGATCACCGAGGGCGCAAAGCTCGAGCGCTCTCCGATCTTCGGGACGAACGTCCCCACGCCCGTGTTCTCCCCGAAGGGCCGCGCCGTCCCGGTGGCGCGGTTGACGTTCCGTCTGCGCACGCGCGAGCGCGTCGAGGTATGGATGGAGAACGCGGACGGCGTGCGCGTCCGGACGCTCCTGCAGCCGCGGACCTTCAAGTCGGGCTCGCGGGTGAGCCTCGTCTGGGACGGGCTCGACGACGGCGGTGTGCTCGTCCCGGACGGCGACTACAAGCCTGTCGTCAAGCTCGAGCGGTCGCACCGCACGATCGTGCTGCCGAACCCGATTCGGCTGGACACGGTGCCGCCCAAGATCATGGTGCGGCATCCGCTCTACCCGATCCTGTCGCCCGACGGCGACCATCACGGCGACATCTTCCGCGTCCACTACGCCGTGAACGAGCCGGCCCACGGGATCCTCTACGTCGATGGCAAACGTGTCGCATTCACGCTCCGGCAGAAGCTGACCGGCGAGCTCGTCTGGAACGGCAAGCTGAACCTTCGTCCGGCTCCCCCTGGGCGGTACGCGATGACGATCGCCGCGCAGGACCGCGCGGGGAACGTCTCCAAGCCGTACCCGTTCGCGATCGCGCAGATCCGTTACGTCGTGCTCGCGCGCCCCCGCATCGTCGTGAAGCCGAAGCAGCGGTTCGCCGTGCGCGTCTCGACCGATGCGCCAAAGGTTCGCTGGCAGCTGAACGGACAGTCGGGCGTGCAGCGGCGGGGCACGCTCCACTTCCGGGCGCCGGCGAAGAAGGGCGTCTACCACCTCTACGTCTTCGTCGGCGACCACGCCGCGCGCGCAGCAGTGGTCGTGCGGTGAGCGGGGGGATCGCTCAGGCCGCGGGGGCATTGGGCGCGGTCGGGCTCGGGACCCTGGTCGTCGCGACGCGGCGCGACCTGCGCGTCGCCGGGCTCGCCGCCTGGGCAGTCGGTTGCGCCGGTCTTGCGCTCTACCTCGCTCCGTCCGGACATCACCGCGTCCTCGCCGCGGCGGCGGTGGTCGGGTTGGTCCTCGCCGCAGCCGGCACCTGGGTTGTCCTTCGCCTTCCGTGGCTGCTCGCACTCGCGACGCTCGCCTGCGTCCCGGCCCGTTTTCCGGTGCACGTCGGGTCGACCCAGGCGAACCTGCTGCTTCCTCTCTACGGGGTCGTGGTCGTGGCCGCGCTCGCACTTGCCTGGCAGCTCTACGGGGACGATGTCCGCGCTCGGGAGCTCGGCCCGCTCTCCTGGCCGCTCGCGCTGCTCGTCGGCTGGTCCGGTGTCTCGATCCTGTGGACGAAGGACGTCCGCCAGGGTGCGATCGAGTTGCTGTTCTTCATCCTGCCGTTCGGGTTGCTCGCAGTCGTGCTCGCGCGTCTTCCCTGGTCGCGGCCGTGGGTCCTGGCGCTCTACGTCCAGCTGGCGGTGATGGGGCTCGTCTTCGCGGCGATCGGGATCGTGCAGTACGAGGAGCGCCAGATCTTCTGGAACCCGAAGGTCAAGGTCGACAACGCTTATGCGCCGAGCGGATGGTTCTACCGCGTCAACTCGGTCTTCTACGACCCTTCGATCTACGGCCGGTTCCTCGTGGTCGCGATCCTGGCCAGTCTCGCCGTCGTGCTGAGGCGTCGCGGGCGCGACCCCTTGTGGGCGGTCGCGGCCACCCTCGTCCTCGCGATCACCTGGGTCGGGCTGCTGCCGTCCTTCTCCCAGTCGAGCTACGTGGCGCTGATGGCGGGCGTGACGGTCGCCGCGATCGTCGTCTGGCGGTGGCGCAGCCTCGCCCTGCTCGGCGTGGCGGCCGCCGTGCTCGTGCTCGCGATCGCCGCCTCGCCTCAGCTTCGCCACCGGATCCAGGGCAAGACCTCGTCCTCGCTGTCGCACGTCACGAGCGGTCGTTCCACGCTGGCGCGGAACGGGATCAAGCTGGCCGTTCACCACCCGGTGCTCGGCGTGGGGATCGGCGGCTTCAAGCGCGCGTACGCGGATGCGACGGGGCTCAGGGGCCGCGAGCCGAAAGCGGCGGCGTCGCACACGACGCCGATCACGGTCGCCGCCGAGACCGGGCTGCCCGGGCTCGCGTTGCTGCTCGCCCTCGTCTGGATGGCGCTCCGCACCGGGTTCAGGCGGCTCGGGCCGTTCTTCGAGGGGACGGCCCGTCTCGGCTTCGGACTAGCCTTGACCGCGATCCTGGTGCACTGCCTCTTCTACAACGCGCTCCTCGAGGACCCGACCTTCTGGGGCCTCTTGGCGCTCGTCGTCGTCGGCGCTCGCGCCGACAGTGCGCTGGAGCCGGTCCCGTGATCGACGGTGTCCGGCGCGCGCTCGTCCTCGCACCGCACACCGACGACGGCGAGTTCGGGTGCGGGGGGACGATGGCGCGCCTCGTCGAATCCGGCGCCGAGGTTCGCTACGTCGCGTTCTCGATCGCCACGCGCTCGCTCCCTCCCGGCTTCGCGCCGGACACGCTCGCGCGCGAGGTCCGCGAGGCGACGAGCGAGCTCGGCATCCCGCCGGAGCAGCTGACGGTGCACGACTTCGACGTCCGCACCTTTCCCGAGCACCGTCAGC
Source organism: uncultured Thermoleophilia bacterium (assembly GCA_963742605.1). Lineage (GTDB taxonomy): Bacteria > Actinomycetota > Thermoleophilia > Gaiellales > Gaiellaceae > PALSA-600. The sequence continues at coordinate 454,221 of CAVUNA010000014.1, forward strand.
AGATCCTCGAGCTGTTGATCGAGATCTGGACCGACTGGCGGCCGGACTGCGTCTTCCAACCGTCGTTGCACGACGTTCACCAGGACCATCGCACGATCGCCGAGGAGGGGCTCCGTGCGTTCAAGCGGACGACGATCCTCGGGTACGAGATTCCCTGGAACAACTACGACTTCGCGTACCAGGCATACCTCGCGCTCGAGCAGCGGCACGTCGACCTCAAGGTGGCGGCGCTCGAGCGGTACTCGTCGCAGCAGCATCGTCGGTACGCGAATGCCGACTACGTCCGCAGCGTGGCCAGGACGCACGGGATCAACGTCAACCGCGAGTTCGCGGAGGTCTTTCAGGTCTACCGCCTCGTGGCCTGACCGCGGCGACCCGCCGCCATTTGCAATAGTTCGCACATGACCACCTTCGTTGACAAGCTGGTCGCGGAGGAGCACCACCTCGAGGAGATCGCGAAGGAAGGCTACGAGCCTGCAACGATGCCGATCGTCCTGGGCGTGATCGTGATCGCGCTCGTGGTGATCGTCGGCCTCGCGCTCGGTGTGACGCTCGCCGTGTACTACCTGACTTGACCACCGGACATCCAGGGCCGATCGCCGGCTCGTACTGGGTCGAGCCCGGGCGCTTGCTCGCCGGGCCGTATCCGGAGGACTCCGGCGATGCTCGTGACGGCGGGCATCGCCGCCACGGTCGACCTGACCGAGAGCGGCGAGGGGTGGACCGACTACTGGAGCGGCGAGCCCGCGCTCGAGCACCACCGCATCGGCCTGCAGGACTTCGCCCCGCCGTCCGAGGCCGACATGCGGCGCGTGCTCGCCACGGTCGACGAGTTGCTCGAGCGCGGCGTGCCGGTCTACGTCCACTGTCGTGGCGGACGGGGACGAACGGGTTGCGTCGTCGCCTGCCACCTGATCGAGCGCGGCGCGGCGCCCTCGGCCGCGCTGGAGACGGTTCGACAGTGGTGCGGACACGACCACTCGCCCGAGACCGAGGAACAGCGGGAGCTGGTCAGGAGTTGGCGCGGAGCTCGGCGGGCAGGGGACGCGAATGCACCACCACCAGCGTCTTCGTAGGCCTGGTCAGGGCGACGTACAGCGCCCGCAGACCCTGGTCGCCGGCCGCGATCAGCGCCGGCTCGACGACGACGACATGGTCGAACTCGAGCCCTTTGGCGCGCCGCGGCGTCAGTACCGGCACGCCGTCCCAGAGGCCCTCCGGCTCGAGCGCCGCTGCAAGCTCGTCGGGCGCGATCACCGCGAGCAGCCCGTCCTCTGCTGCCAGACGTTCGGCCTCGCGATACGCCGCGGCGAGGAGATCGTCTTGCTCGACGCGGTGAAAGGTCGGCGCGGCCGCGCCCGTTCGGTATGCGATCGGCGGTGCGACAGCGGGAGCAATCGTGTCGAGAAGTGGAAGCGCGACCTCCATGATCTCTCGCGGCACCCGGTAGGCGTGCCGTAGCTCCTCGACGTCGGCCTCGTCGCCGTGCGGAAGATGCGGCAGGACCTCCTCCCAGCTCGAATACACGACGGCACCCGTTCCCTGTGCGACGTCCCCGAGGATGGTCAGGCCACCGTCGGGAGCGCGGCGCGCGAGCATCCTCAGCTGCATCGGCGACAGGTCCTGCGCCTCGTCGACGATCACGTGGCCGTAGCGGTGTGGCGGCGCCACCAGCAGGGAGCGGGCTTCGTCGAGGAGCGCCACGTCGGCGTCCGACCAGCCCGCGCCGCGGCGCGCGAGCAGCCTCTGCTCGTCCGTCGTCAGGATGCCGTTCGCGGCCTCCGCGAGCGCAGCCTTCGACGTGTAGAGCGATCGGATCAGCCGGTCGGGCGCCACCTGCGGCCAGGCGGCCTTGACGACACGGTCGAGGTAGCCGCCTCCGCGCAGCGCCCGCTCCACGTCGTCGAATGACCGCACGGCGTACGCCCCGAGGACGCTTCCGTATTCCTCGTACAGGCGGCGGAGCAGGTTCATCCTGAACCGCTCGCGTGCAGCGGCGGTGAGCCCGAGCTCGTCGCGCGCTGCCAGCACGAGGTCTCGGATCTCACGCTCGCGCACCCAGACGAAGCTGCCCTCGAGGCGGATCGCCAGCTCCTCGGGCTCGGAGACGAGACGCGCCTCCGCCGCTCTGCGGATCACGTCGACGAGGCGGAGGTCGGACTTGAGCTCGACGACCGCCTGACCGTCGGTGAGCGTCGTCTCGATCCCGTCGACCAGCTCGCTGACCGCCCGCTGCTCGACGGCTTCCTCGCCGAGCGCCGGCAACACGTGCGAGACGTACTCCATGAACGTCGGGTTCGGGCCGACGACGAGCACACCGCGCCGGCTGAGCGTCTCGCGCTGGGTGTACAGGAGCCACGATGCACGATGCAGGCCCACCGCCGTCTTGCCGGTCCCCGGCCCTCCCTGGATCACGAGCGGCGTCGCCGGGTCACGGGTGATCAGCCGGTACTGGTCGGCCTGGATCGTCGCGACGATGTCCTGCATGTGCTGTTCGCGGGTACGTTCGAGCTCTTCGAGCAGGAAGTCGCCGACCGCCGCCCCGTCGACGATCGACCCGTCGAGCGCCTCGTCCGAGAGGTCGAGCACGCGGCGGCCGTCGGTGCGGAACCGGCGCCTGAGCTTGACGCCGTGTGGATCCTGCGGGGTCGCCGTGTAGAACGGTCGAGCGGCCGGCGCCTGCCAGTTCACGACGACCTGCTGCAGCTCCTCGTCGTGCACCCAGCGGCGGCCGAGGTAGATCGGTCGCACGAGCTGCTCGAAGTCGAGTCGTCCGAACACGAGGCCGCGTTCGGCGTCGGCGAACGTCTTCAGGCGCCGCGCCGCCCAGGCGTCCATCGCCGCCTGCGCGACCTCGCCGTCGACGGCATCGGCCGCCCGGGAGACGACCGACCGCATGCGCTCGAGGTGCGCGTACGCGCGGTCGACGTACTCCTGCTCCGAGTCGAGCTCCGGGTGCGCCACGGCCTCAAGTGTGGCGGACCTCCGCGCGGGGCGACGACGTAGAGTTCGCGTGAACCGCCGAGAGTTCGTCGTGCTGGCCGCCGCCGCGCCGTTCGCGCTTCGGCAAGGGCTCGCTCGTGCGGCGCCGGTGCCGCACGCGCTTGTCACGTGCGATGCGGAGTCGCGTCTCGCGCTCGTCGATCTGGATGCGCTTCGAGTCGTCGGTTCGGTTGCGACTCCTTCGGACCCGCGCGCGATCGAGCAGGTCGGCCCGTATGCCGTCGTCTGTCACACGGCCGCCGGCGTCGTCACGGTGGTCGACCGGCACCGCGTTCGGCACACGCTCGACAGCTTCGTCGAGCCCCGGTACGTGGCGGCACATCCCGACGGCGTGCATGCGTTCGTGACCGATTCGGGCTCGAGCGGAGTCGTCTCGATCGACGTGCCGTCCGGGCGGGCGCTCGGCAAGGTCTCACTCGGCGGCTGGGCGCGGCACGTGACGATCGACCACACGGGACGTCGGCTGTGGGTGGGCCTGGGCTCGGCGGCCGCCAGTGTCGCGGTCGTCGATGTCTCGGAGGTCCGGCGGCCGCGGCTCGTCGCGACCATCCCCACGCCGTTTCTCAGCCACGACGTCGGATTCGCACCCGACGGCGGCGTCTGGGTGACCTCCGGTGAGAAGCGGGAGTCGACCGTCTTCGGAGCCGGCGGACGGCTCCAACGTCGGCTCGCGGCCGATGCAGCGCCACAGCACGTGACGTTCTCGAACGATCGTGCCTACGTGACGAGTGGCGACGACGGCACGTTCCGCGTTCACGCGCTCTCGGGGCGGGTACTGCGCACGACTGCGATCCCGGTCGGCTCGTACAACGTGCAGCACGGTCGTGGCCTGGTGCTGACGGCATCGCTGAACCGTGGCACGCTCGCGGTTCTCGACGATCACGGTCGCCTGATCGGGGTTCTCCAGGTCGCCGGGTCGTGCCACGACGCCTGCTTCGTCGACTGAGCGCTCTTAACGAAAGCCTTACGCGGAACAGGGTGGAACTTGACGTCGGCGGGGGAACATGGCGCGGATGAGACGGTGCTTCATCGTGCTGCTCGCGCTGGTCGCGGTAGCGGCGTTCGGGCCTGCCCGCGCCGACGCCAAGACGCCGTGTCGCGACCGCATCTACAACGAGTGGTATCGCAACGGCAAGATCGCATCGACCCACCCGCTTTCCTGCTATCGAGACGCGCTCAAGCACATCCCCACCGATGTGGTGGTCTACTCGAGTCTCGGCGACGACATCCGGCTCGCACTGCAGGCGGCGGTCGCTCGCAGTCACGGGCAGCACGTGCCGAGCGAGGTCGGCAGTGGCACCGGCACCCGCGTCACCTCGTCGAGCAGTCCATCCGCCGACACCTCGTCCACCTCGCCGGCTGATACGGCTCCTGACGCTGCGGATCCCGGCGACATGTCGACGACGCCGACCGCCACGCCGATTCATGTCGTCGCCGCCACGCCCGCGAGCAGCTCAGGCGGCGTGCCGCTGCCCGTGATCGTGCTCGGAGGCGTGGCGCTCGTGCTGGTCGCATCCGGTGGGATCGGCCTCGGTGTCCGCCGCTACCGGCGCGGCCACTCCGGCTAGAGGGGCACGAGCCGCCTCAGCCGCGCGCGCTCGGCGGGCAGGAAGAAGCCGAGGAGTCCCAGCACCAGCGGATAGACCGCGACCAGGACGAGCGAAGGCCCGAACGGAAGCCCTCCGGCGCGGGCGGCGACGTTCAGTGCCACCGCGACGGCGACTGCCGTCGCGACTCGACGCCATTGATAGGCGACGGGATAGACCGACTGCGCATAGACCGTCATGCCGACGAACAGCACGACGTAGGCGACCAGCGTCGAGATCGCTGCACCGACCATGCCGTAGGCCGGGATCAACCAGAAGTTGAGTGCGACGTTCACCGCGGCTCCGACTCCGGTCACCACCCAGTTGAGTTGGGTGCGCCGGGCCCGGCCGCTTCCGATTGCGAGCACCGTGTAGCCGGCATACGCCGCGCCGGCGAATGCGAGCAGCGCGACGCCTTCCTGCGCGCGCTGATACTCCGGGGCAGTCAGGATCTTCGTCCACCACGGTGCGAGCGCGCCGAGCGCGAGTGCCGCCCAGAGCGTGAACACCATCAGGTACGTCAGGACGAACGCGTAGGTGCGCTTGGCCTTGCGGTCGTCCTCGATCGAGTACGCGAAGGCCGGCCACGCCGTTCGGAACGCGATCAGAACGAAGGTGACGACCGAGGCGATCTTGATCGCAGCCGAGTAGACACCGACCTCGGCGTTTCCCTTGTACCAGGACACGAACTCCCGGTCGATGAAGTTGATCGCCCACAGCGCGAGTGCGGACGGGACGAGCGGCATCCCGAAGGACTGCATCCGTCTGAGGAGCGGACGGTTGAACTCGAACCCGAGCTGTTCGTGGCGGTAGGCGAGGAGGACGACGTAGACGGCCAGCGTCCCGGTGAAGTTCCCGACGACGAGGCCGACTGCACCCCAGTGGAACACCGCCACGAAGAGGACCATCGCCGCGACCGTGAGGAGCACGTTGGCGACGCTCGCAAGAGCGAAGGCCGTCGATCGCTCCTCGACGCGGAAGAGCGCCGTCAGCTGTTGATAGTTGGTCTGCGCCCAGAGGCCGACGGCGCCGGCCCGGACGATCGACGGATAGTCGCCGAGACCGAGGAGATGGCTGATCTGGGTGGCGAACACGAGGCCGATCACCAGCCCCAGCGTCGACATTGCCATCGTGAACCAGAACGATGTGCGGACGACGGTCAGCTTCTCGGCCCGTTGCTTCGCATCGAAGTAGAACCGGAAGAAGGCGCTGGCGATCCCGAGTTGCAGCAGGATCGCGAGCACGGCGGTCGCGGCGGTGATGATCTCCACCTCGCCGTACGCCTGTGGCGGTAGGAAGTGCGTGTAGAACGGGAGCAGCAGCGTCGCGAGGATGCGCGAGACCAGCCCGCCCAGGCCGTAGATCGCCGAGTGGCGGCCGAGCCGTCTGATCTCCATGGAGAGGCTCATGCGCTCGGGAGCGAACCGTAGAGGTCGATCAGGCGGTCGGCGATCCGGTCGATGTCGTGAACCTGCTCGACGTAGGCGCGGCCGGCGGCTCCGAGCTCGCGCCGCAACGGCGGCTGCTCGACGAGCGGGCGGAGTGCGTCGACCAGTGTCTCGGGCGTGGCGGGGACGATCGGGATGCGGACCCCGTAGCCCGCGGCGCTTCGCTCGACGATGTCCTGCTTCAGGTGGGCGACGACGGGTTTGCCGAGTGCCATCGACTCGAGCGCGAAGACGCCGTGCCAGCCGGCGTTCAGCTGGTCGACGACGATGTCGGCGCGCGCGTAGCGCTCGCGGGCAACGTCGTGCGGGACTCCCTCGACGATGTCGAGCTCGACCGGGAGTCGGGCGCACGCCTCGATCACGTATTCCGTCCCCTTCTTCGCGCGGCTCGATGGTGCGTGCACGACGAGCGGCCTCCGGCTGTCGGAGGGCGGGACGGGGACGAATGGGCGCAGGTCGAGACCGGGCGGGATCACGTGCGCCTCGGGCACCCACCGCACGGCGTCGTAGCTGCCCACGATCTCCGCGTCGGCGCGCTTGCCGTAGGCGAGCTCACTCGGTGTCTTGCCGCGGATGTCCGAGCCGAGGTAATGGAACACGCTGCGGCGGCGAAGCAGCTTCAGCAACGGGAACTGGATCGACTGCGGCAGCAGCGTGAGCCCGAAGTAGAAGTGGAAGATGTCCGTCCGCGGCGCGAGACGTGCGAACGCCGCGAACTGCGTCGCCAGCCTGCGCGCGAGCCCGCCGCGGCGGTCGAGTGACCAGTCGGCCTCCGGGTGCAGCCGCCCGCGTTCGAAGACGACGAGCCGTGCGTCGACCCCTTTGCGGCGGAGCGCCTGGACGTTCTCCCACGGGATGCCGGCGATGTTGACGGGGCAGTGCGTGACGCGGAGCTGTGGAGGATCCGTCACGGTTTCGTCACCCTTGCCTGGCAACGGGACATGTCCCTGCGCGCATGAAAATGGCCGGCAGGAGAGCCATTCTCGGGCGCGACGGCTCCGATGGCACAGATTCGTAACCTTCGCCTGGCAAGAGAGACCTCCCGCCCGGCCGTGGCCCCGAAGCCCCGTTCAAGGCTCGGTGGACGTGTCGAATTCGAGCTGGTCGAAGTACCGCAGCGCGGTGCGGCCGGGTCGGACGCGGTCCGTGAGGCTCCTGAGCTCGTCGTCGGAGATCTCGCCGAGCGCGCGCTTGATCCCGAGGTACGGCAGGTTCAGGTCCTCCTGGTAGACGACCGTCGAGATCCGTGGGTTGATCTCGATCACCTGCTCCCCGACCAGCTGGATGTTGAAGAAGTGCTCGATGCCGAGCTCGGCGACGATCAGGCCCGCGAGTCGCATCAGCTCCATGTCCTCCAGCGTGACGAAGTACATCGCGAGCCCCGCCCGCATCGCCTCCCGCGTCTTCGGATGCCCGAGCACGATCTCACGGCCGTTCGCAATTCCGTCCACCGTCCGCTCGCCCCCCGTTGCGAGCTCCATCACGAGCAGATCCGGCCCTCCGTCGTCGGGCAGCAGCTCGACCGCCTCTTCGAGGCGCATCGCAACCGACCCCGGCCGCTCGTACAGGAGTTGGTGGGAGCGGTCGACGGTCGGGTCGAGGACGCGGAAGCCGCGCGAGCCGGACGAGAACACGGGCTTGAAGCACAAGGGGCGCTCCGGATAGCCCAGCTCGCGGGCGGCTGCAGCCACCTCCCGCGCCCCGTTCACGCGTCGAAAGGCCGGTGCGGGCACGCCCAAGGAGTGCAGCAACGCGTACGTCTCCGCCTTGTCGTTCGAGCGCCGGATCGTGTCCGGCCGGGAGACGAGCACGGGCACCGGGAACCTGTCCACGTGCTCGGCCAGGCCCTCCAGGTCGAACGACGACTGGGGCAGGATCGCATCCACCTGCTCTCGCGTCGCAACCTCGAGCATCGCGTCCGGGAAGGCCGGATCGGCGCCGCCGGGGACGACGTGAAACGCATCGCACAGGTGGCGGCCGACCGAGCGCTCGCTCATGTCGGTGCCCACGAGGCGGACGTCCCGTTCGCCGTTCGCGCGCAGCGCGTGCAGGAGGGCGGCGGTCCCGGGCGCACCGGCCGCCGTCACGAGGATGGTGATCGGTCTCACGCGAGGAACGTAGCGAGTCGGGCGAACGCCGACGGTGGAGGATCGACCTCGAGCCGTTCTTCGATCGCGAGGGCGCACGCGCGAGCACTCGACACCGACGTGTCCACCTCGAGGTCGTAGGCCCAGTGGCCGTGCACCTCGCGCTCCCACCTCTCGACCAGCGCGCGGTCCGTCGCATACCGCTCCTTGCCCCCCTCCTCGCCGCGTCGCGCGATCACGACGTCGACCGGACAGCGCACACCGACGAAAAGCACCGGAAGATCGACCAGCCGGCGCGCTGCGTCGACGGCCACGGCGACGTCATAGAGACCGACGTCGACCGCGACGTTCAGCCCGAACCGTTCGTGCGCCGCGATCGATTCCCAGAGCGCCGCGTACAGCGTCGGCACGAGAGGCGCGGCGCTGTTGGCCGGCTCGCCCGGTCGGAGCCCGATCCCGGGCTGGGCCGAGCGCGGGGTCATTCGTCGCGAGACGTCCACCCCGAGGTTCATCCACACGCCTTCGAGCACCGACTGGAGCTCCGTGACGATGGACGACTTGCCGGATCGCGGCGCGCCGTTCAGGACGACGATCACGAGAGGTCGATGCGGTCCGCCCGCAGGTGCTCGAGCCGGGTCGCGCAATCCGCCTCGAGAAACGCACGCATCGTCTCGCCCATCGTTTCGCCCGGAAATGTCCAGATCTCCGGGTGGATGAGGAGCTGGAGCCACTCGAAGCTCCCGGCGGAGATCGCATCGTGGGGACAGCCGTGCCGCCAGTGCTGGTTCGAGTCGGACCGGTAGCGATCGGGGTCGAAGAACGGCGCGCGCATCACGCTGGTCGCGCCCGCGATCTCGTCCCACATGTACTCGGGATCCGGGTTGTGCCAGGCGACGACCGCGTCGAACCGCTCGTCGAGGTCGAGGTGCGGCCAGACCGCATGATGGGCCACGCGGTGGCCGAGCGCCCGCAAGCTGGCGATCGTGCGCTCGCCTTCCGCCGACGCGAGGTTGTAGAAGACGGAGCGTGTCATCAGGAACCAGGTCGACCATGCCCCCTCCGCCGTTTCGACCTCGGCCATCTCCAGCGCCGCCTCGAGCGACAGGTCGACGTCGTGACGCAGGAGCAGGTCGCCCGGTCCCGGGGCGCGGTCGAAGCCTGCGAAGCGGTACCCGCCCTCCTTCGCCGCGCGGAGCAACTCGCGGTAGTGCGTGAGCGAGAAGTCGCAGGTCATTTCGGTCATTCGACTTCGACGTCGAGCAGGCTGGCCGCGGCCTCGGCCCGCTCGAGCGCGCCGAGGTTGGTGTCGGCAGTCGCGAGGACGTAACCGCGCCGGTCTCCGTCGACCCGGACCGGCCGGATCACCTCGCCCTGCTGGAGGTAGACCTCGGCCTGCACGACCCCCGGGAAGGCCCGCACCTTGTCGAGCGAGCCGATGCGGGTCACGCGCCCGGTCGGCAGCGGCCCCGGCTCGGCCGTGAGGAAGCGGATCGCGAGCGGCTGACTGAACCGGGGCCTGACGCGCTCGTCGGGCAGTTCGTCGCCGAGCGCCATTCGCAGTTGCACGTCGACGAGGTCGACGCCGACCGCAACCCGGACGAGGTCGGCCATTTGGCCGCCCGGGATCCGAGCCGCGCATTCCACGACGACGACGCGCCCGTCGGCGGCTGCGATCAGCTGTGGGAAGGCGATGCCCGTTCCGAGGCCGAGCGCGTGGACGGTGTGTGCGGCGACCCGCTCGGCCTCGCCGAGCTGTTCCGGCTGGATCGTCGGCGGGTAGACGTGGATCCAGCCGACGCCGAACCCGAGCCCTGGCGGACGGAGCCGGTCCGAGAGCGTCAGCGGGATCGTCTCGCCGTTGCGCGCGATCACGATCCCGTTGAGCTCGATCCCGTCGACGAACTCCTCGAGGATTGCCTCGCCGGTCGGCGACGCCGCGAGCGCCTCGTGCAGATGTCCGTCCACGTCGTCGAGCGACTCGACACGGAACACGGCGCGTTGGCCGCCCGAGTCGGCGGGCTTCAAGACCGCCGGGAAGCCCACCGCGTCGACGGCCCGTCGAGTCTCGGCGAGGTTCCGCACGGCTGCGAACCGTGGTTGCGGGACGCCGGCCTCGGCGAATCGCCGTCGCATCGCGACCTTGTGCGTCATCAGATGCGCAGTCTGCGTGCCGATCCCCGGCAGGCCCCGCGCCTCGGCGACCGCGGCGACGACGGGGACCGCCCGGTCGGCGCTGACGGTCAGCACGCCGTCGAGTCGCAGCCGCTTCGTCGCGCGCAGCACCGCCTCGACGTCGGCGAAGTCGACGATCCTTGCAATGTCGGCGTCGGCAAAACCGGGTGCATCCGCGTTGCGATCGACGGCCGCGACGCGGAGCCCTTCCTGCTTGGCCTGTGCGATCGCCCGCCGCTGGTGCCTGCCCGCGCCGACGAAGAGGACGGTTCTCTGCACGCGCCAAGGCTAATGTTCTCGCGATGCTCGAGGGCAAGCGCGTGTTCATCACCGGCGGGGCCGGCTTCATCGGCACCACGCTTGCACGCGAGCTCGTCGACCGGAACACCGTGATCGCGTTCGACAACCTGCACCGCGATGCGCTGGCGGCGACCAGCCTCGCCGACCACGAGAACTTCACCCTGGTCCAGGGCGACGTCCTCGACGCCCCCGCTGTGCGCGACGCCGCCCGAGGCGCGACGCATGTCGTTCACTGCGCCGCGATCGCCGGTGTCGACACCGTGCTCGAGAGCCCGGTGCGAACGATGCGCGTGAACGTGATCGGGACCTACAACGTGCTCGAGGCGGCGATCGCGTCCGAGACGAAGATCGAGCGGTTCATCGACTTTTCGACCAGCGAGGTGTTCGGCACCCACGCCTTCCGTGTGCAAGAGGGTCAGGTTTCGACGATCGGGTCGGTCGGGGAGGCACGCTGGACGTACGCCGTGTCGAAGCTCGCCGGCGAGCACATGGCGCACGCGTACCACGACGAGCTCGGCCTGCCGACGGTGACCGTGCATCCGTTCAACGTCTACGGGCCGGGGCAGATCGGCGGCGGCGCGATCCGCGCCTTCATCGAGACCGCGCTCCGCGGCAACGAGCTGACGATCCACGGCGACGGCTCGCAGATCCGCGCCTGGTGCTACGTCACCGACATGGTGAGCGGGGTGCTCGCGTGTCTCGAGCGTCCCGAGGCCGTCGGTCAGGCGTTCAACATCGGCAATCCGCGCTCGTCGGTCACGATCTACGACCTGGCGCAGCGCATCAAGCGGCTGATGCGCTACGACGGCGACATCGTCTTCCAGCCACTGCACTACGCCGACGTCGAGCTTCGCATCCCGAACGTCGAGAAGGCGCGCGAGCTGCTCGGCTGGGAACCGCAGGTCGAGCTGGACGACGGCCTCGAGAAGACGATCGCGTGGTACCGGGAAAGACTCCCCGTCTCCGCCTAGGCTGGCCCGACGTCGGCGAGGCCGAGCTCGCCGAGGTGGCCGAGGTGCTGGAGAGCGGGATGCTCACGATGGGGCCGAAGGTGGCCGAGTTCGAGGCCGAGCTCGCGCGGCTCTGCGAGGTCGATCACGCCGTCGCCGTTTCGTCGGGCACCGCCGCGCTGCACGTCGCCGTGCTGTCCCTCCAGCTCGACCCCGGCGACGAGGTGCTCGTTCCCGCCTACACGTTCCCCGCGACTGCGAACGTCGTGGCCCTCGCCGGGCTGGTACCGGTGCTCGTCGACGTCGACCCGGAGACGATGAACATCGACCCCGAGCGCGTTCGCGTCGGCCCGCGCACCAGGGCGATCCTCCCGGTGGATCTGTTCGGTCGCCCCGCGCGCATCGACCAGTTGCCCGACCTGCCGGTGCTCGAGGATGCGGCCGGAGCGCTCGGCGCGCGCCGCGGCGGCCGCGCCTGCGGCGGGCTCGGACTGCTCGGCTGCCTCAGCTTCCATCCGCGCAAGATCGTCACCACCGGTGAAGGCGGTGCCGTCACCACCGACGACGAGCGGATCGCCGAGACGGCGCGGCGGCTGCGCAATCACGGCTGGCACTCGCTGTCGCCGCCCGACCTGCCGCAGCCCGGGCTCAACTACCGCCTGTCCGACATCCTCTGCGCGGTCGGCCTGCCGCAGGCCCGCCGGCTCGACGAGCTGCTCGCCGAGCGCACGCGGATCGCCGCCGGTTACACGGAGCGCCTCCGCCACCTGCCGGTGCTGTTGCCGGCGGCCGACGACGGTGACGTGCACGGTTGGCAGGCCTACGTGGTGCAGGTCGACGACCGGGACCGCGTCCTCTCCGAGCTGCGCGCCCAGGGGATCGAGGCACAGATCGGGACCTACGCCCTGCATCTGCTCGGCGCCTACCGGGATCAGGGTGAGTTTCCCGGCGCGACCCGGGTGTTCGAGCGGGCGCTCGCCCTGCCGTTCCACACGCGGCTCTCCGACGGCGATCTCGACCTGGTCGTGGCAGCACTTGACAAGGTTGTGAGTAGTCACTAACCTAGCGCAATGGTCACCCAGGAGCGGAAGACGAAGGACGTTCGCCGCGAGGAGATCCTCGACGCCGCGTTCGTCGAGTTCGCGGAGAAGGGGCTCCACGGCGCATCGACCGACGACATCGCGCGGCGCGCCGGCATCTCGCAGCCGTACGTCTTCCGCCTCTTCGGGACCAAGCGGGACCTGTTCATGGCGGTCTGCGCGCGCTGCTTCCGGCAGACGCTCGAGATCTTCCAGCGGGCGGCCGAGGGCCAGCGTGGCGAGGCCGCACTCGTGGCGATCGGCAAGGCGTACGCGCAGCTCCTGCAGACGGATTCCTACTATCTGCGGGCACAGATGCAGGGCTACGCGGCGTGCGGCGACCCCGAGATCCGCGCCGTCGTCCGCGGCGGCTACGGCGACCTCGTCGCCTACGTCGAGCGAGTCTCCGGGCTCGATCCGGCACGCATCGCCGAGTTCTTCGGCAAGGGGATGCTGATGAACGTGATCGCCTCGACCCATCTCGACGATCCGCCCGAGGCGTGGGCGGCGCGGTTGCTCGAGGGCTGCCAGGAGGGCTAGGGAGCCTCTCTTTTTCCAACGGAGGTAAGTGATGACTCACAAACGAAACATCGGCTGGACGTTCGCGATCACCTCGATCGCGCTCTTCATGGTCACGCTCGACAACCTCGTCGTGACGACGGCGCTGCCGGTGATCCGTCGAGACCTGCACGCGTCCCTCTCGCAGCTCGAGTGGACCGTCAACGCCTACACGCTCACCTTCGCAGTGCTCCTGCTGACCGGAGCCGCGCTCGGCGACCGCTTCGGCCGCCGGCGGATGTTCGCGATCGGGCTGACCATCTTCACGCTCGCCTCAGCCTGGGCCGGTCTCGCAACGTCGGCGACGATGCTCGACATCGCCCGCGCAGTGCAGGGTGCCGGCGGCGCGATCGTGATGCCGCTGACGCTGACGATCCTCTCCGCCGGCGTGCCCAAGGAGCGACGTGGTCTCGCACTCGGTCTCTGGGGCGGGATCAGCGGCCTCGCCGTCGCGTTCGGCCCGCTCGTCGGAGGCGCTGTCGTCTCCGGCATCTCGTGGCATTGGATCTTCTGGCTGAACGTCCCGATCGGGCTCGTGCTGGCGCCGCTGGCGCTGGCTCGGCTCGACGAGAGCCACGGCCCGGCATCGAAGCTCGACCTGCCCGGGGTCGCTCTCGTCAGCGCCGGCCTGTTCGGGATCGTCTGGGGACTCGTCCGCGGCAACTCGCTCGGCTGGAGCTCGCCGCAGATCGTCGGAGCGCTCGCCGTGGGCGCCGTCCTCACTGCGTTGTTCGTGCTCTGGGAGCTCCGGACGGCCGAGCCGATGCTCCCGATGCGGTTCTTCCAGAACCGGACGTTCGCCCTGGCCAACGTCTCGAGCCTCCTGATGTTCTTCGGCATGTTCGGCTCGATCTTCCTGCTGAGCCAGTTCTTCCAGACGGTGCAGGGGTACTCGCCGCTCCAGTCGGGGCTGCGCATCCTCCCGTGGACGGCGATGCCGATCCTGATCTCCCCGCTGGCCGGTGCCTTCTCGGATCGCCTCGGCGGGAACCGGCTGATGGGGGTCGGGCTCGCGTTGCAGGCGGTCGGGCTCGCCTGGATCGCGTCCGTCTCGACGCCGACCACGCCGTATGCCGACCTCGTCGCTCCATTCGCCCTGTCGGGCGCGGGCATGGCGCTCTTCTTCGCCCCCGTCGCGAACATCGTGCTCTCGTCGGTGCGCCACGTGGAAGAGGGACAGGCGTCGGGCGCCAACAACGCGATCCGCGAGCTCGGCGGTGTGTTCGGCGTCGCGGTGCTCGCGTCGGTCTTCGCTCACTACGGCGGCTATTCGAGCGCCGAGACGTTCACGCACGGGATGAGCGTCTCCGTCTACGTCGGAGCAGCAGTGGTCGCGCTCGGCTCGGTTGCGGCCTTCGCGATCAAGCGGCCGCGCAGGGCGGAGTCCGCGGTGGTCGCGCAGCCGGCGCTCGAAACCGCAGCCTGAGGTCGAAGGGCGGCGGGCGCCCGGAGCGCCCGCCGCCCTCAAGACCCGGCTCGGGGCGGCCGATACCTGGGTCGTGACTGCTCCCTCGGTCGTGCCGTTCCCGTCGCCGCTCGGCCTCGCTCCTCTGCCGGCGGCCCTCCGGGTCGCGTTCATCGTCCCGACGTACAACGAGGGCGGCACGATTCGCGAGGTGCTCGAGCGGATCGAGGCCCTCGACCTCGACCGGCAGGTGATCGTCGTCGACGACGGATCGACCGACGACACGCCGCTGATCCTCCGCGAGTGGGAGTCGAGCCGGCCCTGGGCGACCGTCCTCCGTCAGCGAAACCGCGGCAAGGGCGCGGCGATCCGCGCCGGGCTCGCGCACGTCGATCGTGAGATCGTCGTGATCCAGGACGCCGACATGGAGTACGACCCCGCCGAGGTGCCCGCGCTCGTCGAGCCGATCGCGTCGGGAGCTGCGGACGTGGTCTTCGGCTCACGCCTCAGCGGAGGTCGACCGCAGCGCGCGCACATGTTCTGGCACCTCGTCGGCAACCGCTGTCTTTCGCTGATGACGAACGTGCTCTACAACACGACGCTCTCCGACATGGAGACCGGTTACAAGGCGTTTCGAACCGAGGTTCTCCGCTCGCTCGACCTGCGCCGATCGGGATTCACGATCGAGCCCGAGATCACGGCGAAGATCTGCAAGCGCAAGCTGCGGATCTACGAGATGCCGATCTCGTACTACGGTCGGTCGTACGCCGAGGGCAAGAAGATCACCTGGCGCGACGGCTTCAGCGCGGTCTCGGTGCTCGTCGCCGAGCGCTTCCGGCCGTAGGCCGCCTTCGCCTCCGACCACGCGTCGGCGGCAAGCAGCGGGGTGAGCGCGGCGCCGCCGATGACGAGGGTCGCGACCGTCCGGTAGGCCGACGTGCCGAGATACCAGTCCAGCTGGAGAGACGAGACCCAGTAGACGGTAACCAGGCCGGCGAACGACAGGAGCAGCCAGGTGGCGGCAAACCAGGCCAGGAGCACGCGGCCGGACATCAGGGCGGCGAGCAGGCCGATCACGACCAACGGCACCAGCAGTCCCCACCTGGTGAGGCCGACCTGATCGACGAGCGCATGTGCAGACGGCCCCACCCGGCCGGCATGCGCAGCCAGCAGCGACGGGCGGAACACGCCCGAGAGCTGGATACCGCCCGTCGAGAGATGGTGGGCGGCGGTGAAGATCCGCCACGGAAGCGCGATCACGACCACGGCTCCGAGCGCACCGAGCAGGTGCAGCATGCGACGGCGATCGCGGAGCGCGAGGTATCCGAGCAGGGGGACGACCGCGACGAGCGCGAACATCATCCCTTCGTTCTTCGTCAGCGTTCCGGCGCCGAGAAAGATCACGGCGAGGGCCAGCAACGCGGGCTCGTCGTCGATCAGCCAGCAGGCGAGCGCGACGACTCCGAGCGCGATCAGGAAGGCCAGCGGCACGTCAGCGTAGTTCGAGGCCAGGAGGCCGAGCACCGGGGGTGCGGCGAGAATCGCCAGCACCGAGAGGGCGGTCAACTCGACCGGCACCCGTCCCCAGAGCAGGCCGAAGAGGCTGCCGGCGAACGCAACGGCGAACAGGACGAGCTGAAGATGGATGACGCTGCCGTCGATCGCGCGCATGGAGAAGAAGTCGGTCGCCTCGAGTGCGGGGAGGAGAACCGGATAGGTCTGCTGGATTCCCTCGTATGCCTGGCTGGTGAAGAGCGGGCCCGTTGCGCTGCCGAAGTAGTAGAGCGCCTCCGCTTTCATGCCCCACACGGCCCAGCCGTCCCATTCGAACAGCGGTCGCACCGAGAACGACACTGCGGCTACGCCGAGCAGGATCGTCGTGAACGCGCCGGTACCGACCGCCAGCAGCCCTGCGCCGGTGACCCGCATCGGCGCCCCGTCGATCGGCGTTGTGCGCGTTCTCAAGCGCAGCAGGCCGGCCAGGAGCGCGCAGAGCGCGATCAGGAAGAGCTCGGGAAGACCGACGGGGACGCCGGCGAGTGCGAGCTCGGCGTCGACGATGCCGACCGCTGCGAGCCCCACGCCGTAGGCGAGGCCGAGCCGTGGCAGCAGCGCGCGCCACCTGTCGCCGAGACCGAGTGCGACGACGACGCCGATCCCGGCCGCGAGCTCGAGGCCGTTGGCGGCGAGCAGGAGCAGCGGGTTACCCAAAGTGCACGACCCTCGCCGCGAACACGCCCGGCTGCATGCGGTCGATCCGCGAGTACGGGACGTGCAGCGTTCGCGGGTCGGCCTCGTACGACAGGATCACGTCCGCCTCCTGGGGTTTCGACACCATCAGGTGCGGGAGCAGCGCGAACTCGGTGGAGGTGACGAGTGAGGCTCGCGCGCCGGCAGCTTCCGGCGCCTGGATGTAGAAGCTGTCCCCGCGCTCGAGGTGGCTCGCGTAGAACGTGATCAGGGCCGGGGCGAACGGCACCGCCGGTATCCAGCCGGCACGGATCGCAGCCGGGACCTGGAGGTTGCTCCTGCGGTCCTTGAGCAGCGTTCGCGTGGTTGTCGGCAGCGAGACGGCGATCGACGTGACCACCGTGAGCAGCAGCAGGATCACGACCAGACCGCGCGCCAGCGGCAGGGTGCGTGCGTTCGCGGTGACCGACGCCACAGGCTTCTATCGGCGGCTCCTCGGCGGTCCTTGAACGGGAGCTCACCACGCGGGGTCCGGGCTCCAGCTCGCCCAGTCGTCCGACCACCAGCGCCTGCCGGCATCGAGGTCGGCGGTGATGCGGGCTCCCTCGGCGCGGATCTCCCTCGCCTGTTCCGCGCCGAACCGCCCTTCCCGCACCCGCTCGTCGAGGAGCTCGTCGTCCTTCCACTCCCAGGGCGCATCGAGGGGCACCCAGATGTCGAGCTCGAGATCCTGCGTGTCGTAGCCCTGGGTGGTGCGGCGGAACGGCTCCTGCAGGTTCACGTACCAGCCGCGGAACTCCCGCTCCGGCCCGTGCCAGAAGTGCCAGATCGCATAGGCGTCGCCGGGCCGTTGCAACATCAGGAGCCCGTGTCCCTGCCACCGCTCGCGCCCGTGCCACGGATGGCGGCCGTCCGCCGTCGGCCAGCTCCCCTCTGGGAACTCGAACGGCGTCCCTTCCGGGACGTAGGTCGCGAGCAGGTCCGGGTCGTCCCGCACGACGAGGACCGGAAACCGGAGCCACACCCGGCCGTCGTTCAACACCTCCTGCCGGACGACAGCCTCACCCGGCTGCCAGCGCATGTGGTTCCCTTCTCCGGTCATGGACGACCATCCTGACGTCTCGGTCGTCGTCACCGTCCTCAACGAGGAGCGTGCGGTCGACGAGCTGCTTGCCCGCACGGCGGCAGCGCTCGATGGCGAGACGTGGGAGGCGATTGTCGTCGACGACGGCTCGACCGACGGGACCTTCGAGCGGTTGCGGTTGGCCCACGAACGTGACCCACGCGTTCGCGCCGTTCGCTTCAAGCGCAACTTCGGGCAGCATCCCGCGATGCACGCCGGGCTCGTCCGCGCCCGCGGAGACCGGATCGTGACGATGGACGGAGACCTCCAGAACGAGCCGGAGGACCTGCCGAAGCTCCTGGCTGCGCTCGATCGTGCCGATGTCGCATCGGGCCGGCGGGTCGCGCGACGCGACTCACCCGGACGCACGCTCCCGAGCCGGGTGATCAACGGCCTGCTCCGGCGTTTCACCGGCGTGCGGATCTCCGACTTCGGCTGCGCCTTCAACGGCTACCGGCGCGACGCGATCGAGCCGATGCTCGGCGCGATCGGACGGCAGAAGTTCACGAAGGCGCTCGTGCTCTCGACCGGCGTGTCGGTCGAGGAGGTCGACGTCTCGCACGCGCCGGCGCGAACCGGGTCCCGTTACTCGCCGTTCCGGCTCGTACGGCTCGCCCTGCATGTGGTGGCGGGGTTCTGGCCGCAGCCCGTCCAGTGGATCGGCGTCACGCTGGGGGTCGTCTGCTCCCTTGCAGCCGCCGCGCTCGGTGTGTACGGCCTCGTGTACTGGATCGCGAACGCAAACTTCCCCGGCCCGCTGTTCGCCGGTGCCGGCATCGTGCTCGTGCTCGGTGTGCAAGGCTTCGTGCTCGCGTTGATCGGCGAGTCCCTCGGCCGCATCCAGCGTGACGTCGAGCAGCGGCCCTTGTACACGATCGAAGAGGAGCTCTAGGAGTGTCGAAGCGCGTTCTGGTGACCGGTGGCGCGGGGTTCATCTCGTCGAACTTCATCCGCCATCTCCTCGAGTCGACGCCCTACGAGGTCGTCACGCTCGACTCGCTCACCTACGCCGGCAACCTCGAGAACCTCGCCGACGTGCTCAGCCATCCACGCCTCTCGTTCGTGCAGGGCGACATCCGCCATGCGCCGCTCGTCCGCGATCTCGTCGGCGGCGTCGACGTCGTCATCAATGCCGCAGCCGAGTCGCACGTGGAGAAGTCGATTGCCGACGGTGCGTCCGAGTTCGTGACCACGAACGTCGAGGGGACGCAGATCCTGCTCGATGCGATTCGGGAGCGGCCGGTCGAGCGGTTCATCCTGATCTCGTCGTCCGAGGTGTACGGAACCGCAGAATCCGCCCCGATGGACGAGGAGCACCCACTCAATCCGCGGTCGCCCTATGCGGCGACCAAGGCCGGGGCCGATCGCCTTGCCTACTCGTACTGGACGACCTACGAGCTCCCGATCGTGATCGTCCGGCCGTTCAACAACTACGGCCCGCGTCAGCATCCCGAGAAGCTCGTCCCGCGGTTCATCACGCAGGCGCTCGACGACGAGCCGCTCACGATCCACGGTGACGGTCATGCGTCGCGCGACTGGCTCTACGTCGACGACGACGCAGAGGCGATCGAGCACGTGATCGACGCGCCGATCGACGATCTTGCCGGTGAGGTCGTGAACATTGCGACGGGCGTCGACATCTCCGTCGCCGAGGTCGCCGAGCTCGTTCTCGACGTTCTCGGCAAGCCCGGCTCGCTCACCTGCAACGTGCCCGAGCGGCCGGGCCAGGTCGACCGCCACATCGGTTCGACCGCGAAGGCCGAGCGTCTCCTCGGCTGGCGGGCGCGCACGTCGTTCGCGGACGGCCTGGAGCAGACCGTCGGCTGGTATCGAGACAATGAGGCGTGGTGGAGAGCGATCCTCGCTCGCGAAGCCCGCGCCTTCTCGTCCTAGGGGCAGGGCCGGCTCAGCTTGGGCTGCTCGAGTCGGCTCGCGCTCGCGGGATCTGGCTGGCCGTCGTCGACCGGAATGCGTCGGCCCTCGGGTTTCGTTTCGCCGACCGGCGCTGCATCCTCTCGACGGACGACGAGCCGGCGATCGAGAGGCTCGTCGGGGCGCTTGGCATCGAGGGGCTGATCGCGCCGGGCACCGACTGGCCGATCGGGGTCGCGGCGCGGATCGCCCAGCGCTCCGGGCTCCCGCATCCGCTGTCGCCGCAGACGGCAGTGCTGGCGACCAACAAGCTGCGCCAGCGCGAGCGGCTGGACGAGGCGGGCGTCCCGCAGCCGCGCTGGTGGGTAGTGGCGCCGGGAGACCCGCTGCCTGCCGTCGAGACACCGTGCGTGGTCAAAGCGCCGGATCGCCAGGGACAGAAAGGGCTGACGTTCGTTCGGAGCGCAGGTGAGCTCGGGCCCGCGGTCGAGGCGGCCCGATACGAGTCGCGCGGCAATCTGGCCCTGGTCGAAGAGCTCGCCCCGGGCCCGGAGGTGACGGTCATTGGGTTCTCGGCCGGAGGCGTCTTCACGCCCCTGGCGGTCACCGACCGCGTCGTCGCCGACCCGCCCGCGTTCGGCGTCGCGCTCGCCCACGTGTGGCCCAGCCCCGCGGCAGCGGAGGCGGCCGCCGTTGCGGAGCGGGCGCTGGCCGCACTCGGCATCGGCGAGGGACCGTCGTACGTGCAGGTTCGCGTCGGGCCCGACGGTGCGCGTGTGATCGAGGTGGCGGCCCGCCTCGGCGGTGGGCACGACGCCGAGTTGGTCGAGCGAGCGACGGGCGTTCCGCTGAACGATCTCGCGATCGATGCGGCGCTCGGTCGTGCCGCCACCGGGCCGCTCCGTCCCGGCCGACGCGTCGGTGCGGCGGTGACACGGTTCCTCGTCGCTCCGCCCGGTGAGCTGGTTGGGGTGGAGGTCCCGGACGACCTCGAAGGGATCGACCGGGTCCGGATCTACCGCGAGCCCGGGTTCGTGGTCCAGCCGCTCCGGCGCGGTACCGACCGGGCCGGCGCCGTGCTCGCGGTCGGCGACAGCCGGACCGAGGCGCTCGATCGCGCCGATCGCGCCGCCGGCGCGATCGTCTTTCGGGTCGACGCTCGCGCCGCGAAGGCTTCCTAGAGGCTTGATGTGGAATTGGGCGTTCGGCATTTCACATCAGGCCTCTAGCCCGAGGCCGCCTTCTTGTACGCCGCCGCGGCCTCTGACTCGAGCTGCTTCTGGATCCCGGTCACGTTCGACGGGTTCCTGAGGAACGTCTGGAAGAGCCCCCATTCGCCCTGGCCGACGGTGGCGCCAAAGGAGCCGGGCTGCCGGTCGGACATGTCGAACACGATGCTCTTCGCCTGCTGGACGGCCTTCTCGTTGGCCTGCGAGATCGCGTCCGGGAACGACGGGGCCGGAACGTGGGTGTTCCCGGTCGCGAAGCCGCCGTACTTGGCCCAGGCCTCGCCGGCCGCCGGCGTGGCGAGGAACGTCTCGAACGCCTGGATCGGGGCGGTCGAGCGGAAGGTGACGATCGAGTCGCCCGCGACCTCGACCGCCGGCTTCGAGCCGTTGATGCTCGGGAACGCGAAGACGCCGTAGTCGGTGCCGGGCTTCGCCTTCACCGTCGCCGACCCGGGGACGAAGTCGCCCTCCATCACCATCGCGCCCTTCGCGGGCTTCTGGAAGACGTTGTTGACCGAGGTGGGAAAGTCGGTCTGCAGGGCGCCGGAGGTCCCGCCGACCATCGACGACGGCTGCAGGACCTTCGCCATCGTCTGGAGCGCGGTCGTCACGGACGGATCGGTCCACACGATCTGATGCGCGCTCAGCTTGTTGTACATGTCCTGCCCAGCGGTGCGCAGGTAGATGTTCTCGAACAGGTCAGTGAGGGTCCAGCCGTCCGCTCCCCCGATCGAGAACGGCGTCGTGCCCGATGCCTTGACGGTCGACGCGAGATTCAGGAACTGGTCCCACGTCGTCGGCGGCTTCACGCCTGCGTCCGTGAAGGCGTGGACGTTGTACCAGACGAGTGACTTGTTGCTCGCCTTGAAGACGACGCTGTAGAGCGTGCCGTTGTACGTGCCGAGCTGGATCCACGCCGGGGCGAAGTTCCTCACCATCGTCGGCTTGGCGTAGTCGATCGGCTGCAGCACCTTCTTGTTGACGAACTCCTGGATCAGGCCCGGTTGCGCGATGTCGGCCATGTCCGGCGGGTTGCCCCCGGCGACGGCGGTCGAGAGCACGGTGGGCAGGTTGTCGCCGACCGGCTTGTACGTGACGTGGACGTTCGGGTAGCTCTTGTTGAACACCCTGATCACGTTCCCGAAGTGCGCCGCCTCTGCTCCGGTCCAGACGCCGTCGAAGGTGATCTTCCCCGTCAGGCCCGAGGTGGTGGTCGTGCCCGCGGCCGGGCCGGAGGACGACGAGGAGCTGCCGCCACAGCCGGCGGCGATCACTGCCAATGTGCCAAGGCCGACGAGCGCGATCCGATGCCGATTCATCCCGATCATTTCGATTGCCCCGAGCGACCATACCCCCTCGCCGAGGCCCGACGGTAGGGCGCGTTACCCTTGCCCGCGTGGAGGCAACCCGTCGCGGGACGTTCCTCGGCTTCCAGCCGCCTGCCGTCGACGAGGACGAGGTCGCGGCCGTTGCCGAAACGCTTCGTTCCGGGTGGCTGACCACCGGGCCGCGGACGGCGGAGCTCGAAGCGCGCATGCGGGACTACCTCGAGGCGACTCACGTTCTCGCCGTGTCGTCCTGCACGGCGGCGCTGCATCTCTCGCTGGTCGCGCTCGGCGTCGGCCCGGGTGACGAGGTGATCACGAGCTCGCTGACGTGGCCTGCGACGGCCAACGTGATCGTGCACTGCGGAGCGACGCCGCTGTTCGCGGACGTGAGCGACGAGACGCTGAACATCGATCCCGACCGTGTGCGCGAGCTCGTCGGCGAGCGCACGAAGGCGATCCTCCCGGTCGACCTCTACGGCCAGCCGGCCGATCTGGATCCACTGCTCGCGCTCGGGATTCCGGTGGTCGAGGACGCCGCACACGCAGCGGAGTCGCGCTACCGCGGGCGCAAGGTCGGGTCGATCGCCGACGCGACGTGCTTCTCCCTCTACGCGACCAAGAACATCGCCGCCGGTGAAGGCGGCTTGATCGCCACCTCGCGCGACGACCTGGCGGCACGGCTCGACGACCTGCGGGTGATGCGGCGAGGGCACGGGTCCCGGTACGACATCGCCGTGCCGGGGTACAAGGCGAATCTCTCCGACGTCCTGGCGTCGATCGCGCTCGTCCAGCTCGACAAGGTCGAACGGCACGGCGAGATCCGCCGGCGGCACCAGGCGCTGTACAGCGACGGGATCGCCGGGCTCGACGGCATCACCGCGGTCGGCCGCGACCCACGCGACGTGCACGCGAACCATCTCTTCGTGATCAGGATCGACGCCGACGCCGCCGGTGGAACGCGTGACGAGTACCAGCAGGCGTTGGCCGACGAGAACATCGGCACGTCGATCCACTTCCTGCCGGTGCATCAACTGAGTGCGTACCACGACCGTCTTGCCCCGGCGCAGCCGCCGCTGCCGATAACGGAGCGAGCCGGCTCGGAAGTGCTCTCGCTTCCGTTCTCGCCGGCCCACTCGGACGACGACGTCAGCGATGCGATCGTCGCCCTGCGGCGCGTCCACGCGCGCTTCGCACGATGAGCCCTCGCCTCCGCCTCGCCGCGACGCTCGTCGTCTCGGCGCTTGCGATCGGCTACATCCTCTTCAAGATCAACATCGGTCAGACGCTGGACATCCTCGGCAACGCCGATCCGGCGTGGGTCGGGATCTCCGCCTTTCTGATCCTGATCACCATCCTGCCGATGGCCTGGCGCTGGCAGTTGCTGCTCGGGGCGCGCGGCATCCACGAGGGCCTCGCGTGGCTCACCCGCGCGTACTTCGTCTCCTACGCG
This sequence comes from uncultured Thermoleophilia bacterium, assembly GCA_963742605.1. Taxonomy (GTDB): domain Bacteria; phylum Actinomycetota; class Thermoleophilia; order Gaiellales; family Gaiellaceae; genus PALSA-600. The sequence continues at coordinate 478,001 of CAVUNA010000014.1, forward strand.
GTCGGGCAGGTGCTCCCGACCTCGGTGGGCGGCGACGCATCACGCATCTACGAGACCTCGCGCCGGCATCCCGGGCAGATCACACCGATCACCGGCTCGGTGCTGATCGAACGCGCGCTCGGAGGTGCCGTCACCCTCTTGCTCGCGGGCATCGGCTTCCTGCTCGCGATCGGCCGCTACGACATTGGGGCGTACCTGTGGATCGAATTCTTGTTCGTCGTCGCGACGTTGTTTGCCGGCGTCGTCTTCTTCTCCCGCACCGTTCGCAGGCGGCTCGCGTTTGCGGTGCCGCTCGCGCGTCGACTGCGTGTCGAGCGGATCGCACGCGCCGTCTACGACGGTATCCACGGCTACCGCGACCATCCCGGCACGCTCGCGATCGTCTGCGCCGTGACCCTCGTTCTCCAGCTCGGTCGAATCCTCTCGATCTACGCGGCCGGTCGTGCCGTCGGCATCGAGCTGTCGCCGCTGCCGTACATCGTGCTCGGCCCGCTGCTCTTCCTCGTCATGCTCGTCCCGTTCACGATCAACGGGCTCGCGGTGCGCGAGGCGTTCTTCGTGAGCTTTCTCGGCAAGCTCGGAGTCGGCGCCGACCAGGCGTTCGCGTGCGGGTTCCTGTTCTTCCTGCTGACGCTGGTGCTCTCTCTGCCCGGCCTGGGCATCATCGTGTGGGAGAACCTGCGACGTGCGCCGGTCGTACCCGATGGCTCCAGCACCTGACGTCTCCGTCGTCGTCGTGACGCTGAACGCGCTGCCGTGGGTCGAGCAGTGCCTCGAGTCGGTGCGCGGGCACGACGTGACCGTCGTCGATCACGGTTCGACCGACGGGACGTTGGAGCTGGTGCGGCGGCGTTTTCCCGACGTGCGCGTCGTCGAGCAGGAGAACCGCGGCATGGGGGGCGGCAACAACGCCGGCATGCGAGTCTCATCCGGTCGCTACTGGTTCCTGCTCAACCCGGACGCCTGGGTCGTCGGCGATGGGCTCGAACGGCTCGTCGCCTTCGCCGACGCCCATCCGGAGGCGGCCGTCGTCGGCCCTCGTCTCGCGAACAGGGACGGGACGCTCCAGCGTTCAGCGCGTGCGGAGCCGACCGTGTGGCGCCTGACCACGGAGTACGCCGGTGTGCGGAAGCTCGCACCGGGATCGTCCGTGCTGAATCCTCTCTACCTCGGCGGGTTCGACCACGACACCGTTCGCGAGGTCGACTGGCTCTCGGGTGCGGCGCTGCTCGTCCGGCGCGCGGCCGCCGACGACGTCGGTCTCTTCGACGAGTCGTTCTTCATGTTCAGCGAGGAGGTCGACTGGCTGACGCGGTTCCGGCGGGCGGGTTGGAGCGTGCTCTTCTATCCCGCCGCGGAGGTCGTGCACGTCGGCGGTGCCTCACACGGCGGGCGGATGTACGTCGAGAACCTGCGCGGCCAGCTTCGCTTCCTGGACAAGCATCGCGGCCGCGACGAGGCCGAGCGTGCGCGCCATGTGCTGCTTTGGTCGTTGCGTCTGCGTGGGCTCGTCTTCCGCGGTGCTCGCGGCGCGACGTATCGCGACGGCGCGCAATTCCTCGCTTCCGGCGACGTCGGCGCGCTCCTCGGAGAAGCAGCCTCTCGGTGATCGAGTACCTGAGGCTTGCCTTCGGCACCGTCGTCGTGCTGGCGCCGGGTGCCGCCGTCGCACGTGCGCTCGGTCGCCGCTCGGCGGCATCGCTCCTCGCCTGGGCGACGGCATCGGTGTTCGTCGCCTGGGCGCTCGTCTTCGCGGTCCACTCGACGATCCGGCTGGCCGCGGTCGTGCTCGCCGCGATCTTCGTGATCGCGGTCGTTGTCTCGCTGTTGCGCCCTCGGCGCCGTGCGGTACGTGACCGGGCGTTCAACTCGCCGTGGCCGTGGCTCGTCGGGCTCGTCCTCGGCTGGTCGCTGTGGCATGTCGCCGGCGCCGTCACGGGTGACGGGCTCTTCCACGAGGCGCGCGTTCGCAAGCTGGTCGCGCTCGGCCACCTACACCTGCGCACGGTCGACGAGTTCAAGGACGGCGGGCTCCATCCCGGCTATGCCTTTCCGTTGTGGCACGGGTTCCTGGCGCTCGTCTCGTGGGTCTCCGGCGTCGACCCGGCGGACGTCATCCGCCACGAGCCGTCGGTGCTCGCGCCGCTCGCCTGCGCTCTGGCGTGGGAAGCCGGCGCGACCGTCTTCGGATCGCGCTGGGCGGGTGCATCCGTGCTGCTGGCGACGCTGGCGATGTTCGTCTTCGGCCCCGGTCACGGCGGCAGTTACGCCGAGCTCGCGCAGCCGGCGACCGCCGCCCGCCAGCTCTTCGTGCCGGCCGTGATCACCCTGTTCTTCGCGGCTCCGTCCTGGCGGGTGCGAGCCGAGCTGGTCGCCGTCTTCGGAGCGCTTGCGCTCGTTCACCCGACGTACGCTCTCTTCGTGCTCGTGCCGCTGGCGGGGTGCGCGCTGCTGCAGCCGCGGGCCTGGCGCGAGTGGGCGCCGACGTTCACCGCCGCGGTCGTCCCGATCGGGCTGGCGCTGCTCTGGTTGCGGCCGATCGTCGACGAGACCGTCTCGCACGACCCCAGTGCGCGAGAGCGCGCGCGGGCACTCGCGCAGTACGCCGACCAGCTCGCGGTGACGAACCAGCACCACTACCGGCTCGCTCCCGAGGTGTTCGGCCGCAGCGGTGCGGTCGCGGTCGCAGCCCTGTTCCTGCTGCCGGTGACGGCGCTCGCGTGGCCTCGGCGCTGGGTCGCGTTCGTGCTCGGCGGCACGCTGCTCGTCCTGGTGCTGCTCGAGGTGCCGTGGCTGTTCGTGCACCTCTCGAATGCCGTCTCGCTGTCGCAGTCGCGGCGGGCCGCGGGGTTCGCGCCGCTGCCGTTCGCGCTCGCAGGAGCGTTCGCGCTGCTCGCGCGCTCGGTGTTCGTGCTCCCCGTTGCGTTCGTCGGCGGCATCGTCGTGCAGCGCGCCTGGCCCGGTGATTTCGAGTACGGCCTGCGCCACGGTGGGCCGGCGCTCGCGACGTGGATCGCGCTCTTCGGCGGAGCCGCGGCACTCGCGGTTGCGATCGTCGCCCGACGAGGCCCGGCGCGCGAGTTCCATCGGCTGGGTGCGGCGGCGATGCTCGCGTTCGTCCTGCCGGTGGCGGCGCACGGCGTCTGGCACTGGAGCCCGCGAACGGCAACCGATCCGGGCGCGCTCTCGCCGCGCCTGGTCCGCTCGCTGCGCGCGCAGGTGCCGAAGGGGGCGATCGTCCTGGCGCCGCTCCAGGCCAGCTATCGCGTGGTCGCCGACGCGCCGGTGTACGTGGTCGGGCTGCCGGTCGCCCACGTCGCCAACACCAGGGCGAACGCTCCGTACGTCCGCGCCAGAGCCGTGAACCACTGGGTCGCGACCGGAGACCCGCGCGTGGCGGCGCGATACGGCGCGACCTGGGCGATTCGGCGTGGCCGTCTCTATCGTCTGCCGCGGTGAAGGTGCTGCTGGTGACGATGTACTTCCCACCTGCGGGCGGCGGGGGAGTGCAGCGCCCGTTGAAGTTCGCGACGCACCTCCCCGAGCTCGGGGTCGAGACGCACGTGCTCGCTCCTGACGATCCGAAGTGGATCCACCGCGACGAGGAGTTGCAACCGCCGACCCTCGCCTGGGTGCATCGCGCGCGTTACATCGGACCGAAGGGCAGAAAGCCGGCCGAGGAGCTGCACGGAACGGGTGGGCTCGAGCGCTTCACGCGACAGGCGCAGCTCGCCGGCCGCCGGCTGCTCGTCCCGGACGAGAACGTGAGCTGGAACCTGACCGCGATCCCGACCGCGATCCGGATCGCGAAGCGAGAGGGGATCGATGTCGTGATCACGACGTCACCGCCCTCGTCCGTGCATCTCGTGGGCGCTGCGGTGAAGCAGGCCGTCGGCATCCCCTGGGTCGCCGACCTCCGTGACTCGATCGTCGCGCATCCACACCGGCGTGCAGAATCGCGGCTCGTTCGCGTCAAGGAGACCGGTGAGCACGCGGTTGCGCGTCTCGTCGCCCGGTCCGCCGATGCCGTCGTCTGCGTCTCCGATGCGATCGCGGAGGAGATGCGGGAACGCTCGGCGGCTGGATCCGTCGTGACGATCGCCAACGGCTCCGACTTCGACGACTTCGCCGGGCTCGAGCACCACCAGTCGCAGCGCTTCCGGATCACCCACGCCGGGTCGTTCTTCGGCAAGCGCGACCCGAGGCCGTTCCTGACCGCGCTCGCGCGGTCGGAGCTCGATGTCGTCGCTCGTTTCCTCGGAGACTTCCGGTCTGCCGACCGCGAGTGGGCCGAGTCGCTCCACCTGGGCGATCGGCTCGAGCTGATTCCGTATGCGCCGCGCCGCCGGTCGCTCGAGCTGCAGCGCGACTCCGAAGCCCTTCTCCTGTTGATCCCGGATGCCGGCGGTCGCGGCCAGGGTGTCCTCAGCGGGAAGGTCTTCGAGTATCTCGCCGCCGCGCGGCCGATCCTCGCCCTCGTGCCGCCGGACGGCGCGGCGGCGCAGCTGATCCGCGACGCGGCTGCCGGCCTCGTCGTCGCACCCGACGACGTCGACGGGATCGAGTCCGCGCTTCGCGATCTGCATGCGCGCTGGTCGAGCGGTTCGCTTGCGGACGCTCCGCTGTCGACAGAGTGGCAACACAGGGTGTCGCGCCGGACGAGGGTCGAGGAGCTTGCGCAGTTGCTCGAGGAGCTGACCACATGAGGCATGTGACCAGTTTCCTCTTCCTCGCGAGCGTCTTCTGTGTCACGTTCGAGAAGGTGCACTGGACCTTTGCCGGCACCGTGGGGATCGCCGACTTTCTCGCGATCGGCTTTCTCGTCTCCTTCGCGATCGGGACGCGGCGGTTGCGCGTGCCGTACACGACTGCCGTACTGCTCGGCTTCTTCACCGTCTTCCTCGTCGCCTATCTCGTCGGCTACTTCGATCTCTCCGACTCGGACGCGCTGGGTCAGTGGGGGAAGGGGATGACCAAATGGCTGATCCACTTCCTCTTCCTCGCGGCCGCGGTCGTCTGGCTCTCGCGCCGCGGGCAGCGCTACTTCTGGAAGACGCTGGTGTGGTTCACGGCCGGCTTCGTGGTCAACGCGCTCTACGGCGTCCTGCAGCTCCTCGACGCACGCCGCGGCGGCAACCTCGACTCGCTGGTGCTGTCGCCGATCACCGGCGGTGCGAGCCAGATCAACATCTACGGCGCGATCAACGGCGCCAACGTCTACCGGCCGAACGCGCTGACCGGCGATCCGAACCACCTCGGGATCATGCTGATCGTGCCGCTGCTCGTCCTCACGCCGCTCTACCTGCGGCTCGAGAAGGGTCATCGGGCGCGGCGCTGGCTGATGGTCGTCATCGGCTTCCTGCTGGTGGTGGAGGCGACGACGTTGTCGCGCAGCGGCCTGCTCGGCCTCGGCGTGGGCGCGCTCGTGCTGCTGCTGCCGTACCGGCGGTACCTGGGGTCGGCGCAGCTGCTCGTCCCGATCGGCGCGGCGCTGGCGTTGCTGCTCGCGATCGTCCTCTCGCGGCGGAGCTTCTTCACGACCGTGCTCAGGTCGCGAGTCGAGACGGGCGGCAGCTCGGAGAACGCGCACTTCCAGGTGTATTCGTTCATCCCACACGTGTTGCACGTCGACCCCCTGTTCGGGCTCGGCTTGAACACGTTCTCGGTCTACTACGAGTTCGTCACCGGCAAGACGAACTGGGGGCCGCATTCGTTCTACGTCGCGCTGATCGTCGAGACGGGCCTCGTCGGGACGGTGCTGTTCGCGGCCTTCGTGTACTGGGTGTTCCGGCGGCTGAACGCGGCGCGCGCGCTCGGACGGGCGCTCGCCGCTGCGCGCGATCCGCTCGCGGCGCGTGTCCGGCCGCTGGCGTGGGGCTTCACCGCTGCGCTCGCGGGGACACTCGCTGCGAACGCCTTCTACCTAACGATGCAGTTCTATTACTTCTACGCGTTCACGGCGCTTGCACTCGCGATCCCGGTCGTCTTCGCGACGGCCCAGAGCGAGAGCCCGACGGGCGTCGGCACACGGTCGACGGCGCGAAAAGCCGGCACGAGCCGGTCGTAGAGGGAGAGGCCGTCCCGGGGAAGCGAGGTTCGCCGGAGGACGCGGCTCTGCACGAACCAGCCCGCCGCGCCGGCGGGGTTCACATGGCGCACGGTCACCGGCTCGAGGCCTGCCGAGGTGAGCTTCTCCCGCAGCTCGCGCCGCGTGTAGCGCCGCTCGTGCCCGAAGGCCTTGTCGAGGGGGCCGAACAGCCGCGGATGCGCCGGGACGATCAGGCAGACGGCGCCGCCGGGTGCGAGCAGCTCGGCGAACCGCGAGAAGACGGCGCGATCGTCGGCGACGTGCTCGAGCACGTTGAAGCAGAGGATCGCGTCGAACGGCCCGTCGACACTCCAAGCGTCGCCCTCGACCACGGTCGCCGTCGGCACGCGGGTGCGCAGCAGCGCCGCGAGCTCGGGCTCCGGCTCGAGGGCGACAACCTCGTCGGCCAGTTCGACGAGTCGCGTCGTGTGCGTCCCGATTCCGGCGCCCACGTCCAGGACGCGGCCGTGCAGCCACGGCCTCGCGCGATCCACGAGCCACGCGTTGTAGGCGTCGGTCTCCGCCATCGCGTCGAGGTCGTGCGGGAGCCCTTCGCTCATTCTCGACCACAATAGAGCCGTGCGCGTCTGCGTCCTCACGACCTCGTATCCGCGCGACGAGCGCGACGTGGCCGGGAGCTTCGTCGCGACTGCGGTTCGCGGCGTGCGCGACCTGGGCGTCGAGGTCGACGTGGTCTCGCCTGCGACGTTCCAGGACTTCGGGGTCGCCTACGGCGGCGGGATCGCCCAGAACCTGCGCGCGTCACCGTGGAAGCTCGCGTTGGTGCCGGCGTTTCTGGCGGCATACGCCCGGGCTGCGCGCATCGCGGCGCGCGAGGCCGACCTCGTGCATGCGCACTGGATCCCGTCCGCGCTGGCGGCCGAGGCGACGGGGAAGCCGTACGTGCTGCAGGTGTGGGGGACGGACGTCGAGCTGGCGAAGCGGGCGCCCGCACTCGTGCGGCCGCTTCTCGGCCGCGCGCGCATCGTGATCGCGGCCTCGACCTACCTCGCCGACCAGGCGCGGGAGCTCGGAGCCCGGGAGGTGCGGGTCGTCCCGGCGGGGGTCGAGATCCCGGAGCAGGTCGGCGAGCCGTCCGAGCCACCGCATGTGCTCTTCGCGGGCAGGCTCAGCGAGGAGAAGGGGATCCTCGAGTTCCTGGAGGCGACCGAGGGCCTGCCGCGCGTGATCGTCGGCGACGGCCCGCTGCGCGACCGCGTGCCGGAGGCGGTCGGCTTCGTGCCGCCGTCGGAGATGGGCGCCTACTACGAGCGTGCCGCGGTCGTGTGCGTGCCGTCGCGCCGAGAGGGGTACGGCATGACGGCGCGCGAGGCGATGGCGTGGGGGCGACCGGTCGTCACCACCGGGGTCGGCGGGCTCGCTGATCTGGAGGGCAAGGGGGTGCTGCTCGTGCCCGCGGAGGACATCGGAGCGCTGCGGGCCGCAGTCTCGTGCGCTCTCGCGCGCGACGGCGAGCGCGGCCTGATTGGTGCTGCGGCGCGACTGCGCGCGAAGGCCGAATTCTCGTATCGTGCTGCCGCCTGTGACCTCGCTCGGACGTATGCAGGCGCTTGTGTGCGGCCAGCATGAGAGACGCCTAACTGCGTTTGGCAACCCGCGACGCGGAAACGATGACTCTCGGTCGCGCGACGAAGCAATCAACCCGTCAGGACGGTTCGGACTACCTGCGAAGACCGAAGCCGACGTCTCTTGTGACGCAGGCGCGTTGGAAGGGGTTGATGGTTTTCGCCGCTGCCCGAGAGGAGGATGCCGACCTGTCCTAGGTCGTCGACGGGCCGTGGATTTAGCCCAGAAGGGACATCGGTCTGATGCCACGAGCCACGCGCGTTTCCTCCTAGGTGGTGGTAGCGCTCTACGCCGTCGCGAAGACCGTCAGCATCAGGTCATCCCAGCGCGCAGGTGCGAAGGGCCGTACTAGTCGGTGCCAAGACCTGGGACGGCTCGCTGATGACTTCATCTCGGTGCGATTGAAGCCGGCCCGATCCAGAAGACGCTGAAGTGAAGCAGGTGAGAAATAGATGTTATGTACCGCACATACAAGGCTGGCGAACATGTCTCTCGCCTGGAAAGCGTTGATGCGATCAACCGATGGAACTTGAATCGCCAGTAATCCGCCGCTCCGGAGAAGCCGGCGGATACGCACAAGCTCGAAGAAGACGTCTGTCATGTGCTCGAGTACATGCCAAGCCACGACAAGATCGAATCCTGCGTCCGGGCGACGAACTTCCTCAAGGTTTGGATAGACCGCCGCACCAGTCAACTCCCGGGCACGCCGTGCTGCAACCTCAGACAGCTCAACACCGGCCGGATCCCAACCGTCGCGGCGCGCAGCTTCCAGCAGTAGCCCGCGATTGCAGCCCACGTCAAGCATCGTTTGGCGAGGGCCAGCAACGCGACCAGCGATCCCGGCGAACATCGCCTGACGCGCGAGGATCTCGCGAGTAAGATCCTCGCCCTCGAACTCGTAGAAAGCATTCGTCGCCTCAAGTCGCTCAAGTGCCGCAACGGACATACGCGGATCGAGATAGCCGAGCCCACAGTGCGAACATGCCATGATCGTGAGCATGCCGCCCGGGAAATTCGAATCTGGATCACGGCGCCACACCGTCCGAGTCGACGAACCGCATGCCGGACAAGCCTTCACTGAAACGATGTCACTAGCCAAATCTTCAGAGATCATGCCGCAAGCGACTCCCTACGAGAATAGTCTCACGGCCTCCGCGCCATCAGGAGGAGACTTTGTTCTCGGCCGACTCGTGGACGGCAGTGCGCCGTCCCCCAACTACATCTAGGCCCGCCCGACGAGCGGCCGTCGGTAGGAAACAGAGCTCTCTCAACGCGTTCTCGAACATGGATCCGGTGCGCTCCCAGTTGCGCCCAGCCATATCAGCGGCGCCTCGTTGTGCTAGCCGGATCCGAAGGTCGGGCTCTTCGACAAGCCGTGAGAGTGCGTCGGCGAGTGCGCCAGCTTCGAACGGCGCGAGCAGGCAGTTCTCGCCCGCCGCGATCATGGTCGAAACATTCGGTGAGTCAAGTTCGACAACGCCGCAACCGCATGCCATGCCTTCAAATGGCACGTTCGAGATGTTCGTGAGCGAGAAAGTCAAGAGAATGTGGGCATCATTCATTGCCTTTGCGACCGCGGCCGCATCGATGACGCCGAGGTTTCTGAACTGGAACGGAACGGCGCCGAGTTCCTCGGTCCGACTGCCGAAGAACAGGATGTCTACCTCCGGGTGTCGACGCTTGAGCTCTGCGAGCGCGTTGACGCCCACCTCATAGCCGCGCCGAGGAAGACTAGGCCGAGCAAAGAAGAGGACACACGGTATCCCCTCCCGCTCCGCCGGGCTCCGCGTCATCGTGAAGTGCGAGTCGAGGGCGAAGTCGACAGCCGTCGACGGCACCCCGGTGAGCTCTTGGATGCGCCGCGCGAGATGCTCGCCGAGACAGATACGTCGGAGAGGGAGCGAGTAAGTCAACTCGGCCCTCCGGTATTCATGGGGCGAGTCCTCATGAAAGCTCGGCTCAAAGTCCTGAATGAAATAGCCTTTGAACCGCGAGAGCGGATGTTCTGCGACTGTGTACGCGGTCGGCCAGTAGGTTGCGAGCGAGATGTCCGCCTCGGGAATCTCGTGATGTTCGATGAGCACCTCTGCGTTGGGAGGAATGCCGAAAGCGCCTTCGATGAACTGCACAATTTCCTCGCGGCTCTTCCCGTGTAGATGTGCAACGGGTTTCACGATGAATCGTTGTCGGTGACCGCGCTCACCGAGCACGGATGCGATTCGGAAGATGTTGCGATACCCGCCGCCATTCTGACTGATCGGCGAGTACAGGATCCAGTTGATAGTCAGAGGAGCCTCAGGACGGGACGTCAAGTGCCGAAGAGCTTTCAGGTATGACAGGGATTGCGCCTTCGTCGTGTGTGTGCTGAGAGCGGCCTGGCGTGCGCGCTCGCCAAGGCGATGACGGAGACTCGAATCATCCAACAGGGCTGCCAGGGCCTCGTACCATTCCCCCGGTGACTCGGCGAGAAGGCCGTTTTCTCCCGTCTCGATTACACGCCGGAAGTCGGGCCGTGGGCTTGCAACTGTCGGTCGAGCGACGAGTGCGGCCTCGAGCCACTTGACAGAGCTCTTGCACTCGGTAAAGGCGTTATCCGGCTCCAGAGGGGCAAGGTTGATATCTATCGACGCCTGAATATCGGCGAGGTGCGACCATGGCTGGAGTGGCATGAACTTCACGCGTTCGTCGTCAAGGGAAGCAAGCGAATCATCCACCCTCAGCGGGCCGACGATGCAAAGCTCAGCTTCCGGGCGGTCGCGTAGCGTGGCGAGAACTGCCTTCGCGGCGACCGCGAAGTCTTGGCGATGCGTCGCGGTTCCGCTTAGGTAGCCAACTGTCACTCGCCCCGCGTCGCTCGCGCCATTCGCGACCAGACGCGATCCCGTTTCCACCATCGCATTGCTCGCGACGTTGGGCGTCGTGACGGCCGGCACGCCGAGGCCGCGAATGCGCTCTGCGAGCGGCTCAGTGCTCGCGGTTGCACCCTTGCAGTGTTCGAGCGTGCGTCGGTAGCGGTGGACTCCTTCCACGTAGAGCGTGGCGTCGTCGGGCGGGAGTTCCGACAACGCGGCGACGTCGCTCAAGGCGTCCGGCTCGAACACGAGGTCATCAGTGTCGAACAGGACTTCTTTCCCTACCTGTTGCGCGCGATCTATCAGCCTGGACACATCGTCCCCCCATGGGACGCGGTGGAGAACCACGAGCTCGTGCCGCTCTAGGGCTTCGACGAGATCGCAGTCGCCATGACGTACGACAGTTGTTGTGCCGCCCAGAAGTTCCAGTTGCTCGGCTTGGTGATTGCATCGGTAGCGGACGCTGACGTCTGGCGCACCCGAGACGAAGAGGACTGCGGCCGAGCGGCGGCGGTATCTTCTTCTCGTTCTGAGGCGTCCGTCGAGCGAGGACGCGATGCCACGGCCAAGCCGGACGCCGCCGCGGAAACGCGTGTTGAGCACCGATGGCAGCGCCCGCCACCTTCGCCCTAGTGTCGCTGCGGCGGCGCGTGTGGCTAGCTCAGCATCGCGTCGTTCTAGCGCGTCTTCAAGGGCCGCCACTCGCTCGACCCATTCGCGCAGCTGTACTGCGTCGCGTCGTTCAAGTGCTTGCTCAAGGGCCGCCACTCGCTCGACCCATTCGCGCAGCTGTTCTACAGGAGCGAGGTATGCGACGCCCGCAAGGGCTGGAAGCGGCTCGTTCGAGGCCAGCGCGACCATGTAGAGTTCGGCCCCGCGACCCAGGGGCGTCGTCTTCCAGACGCTGAGATCTAACAGCGAATTCATGGCTTCAGCTGCGTTCTCATCCGTCAGGACCCGAAGCTAGCCAGTCGTGCTGTCGGTAGAGCCGGACCTGCGGAAACTGTGCGCGCAGGAGCCCTTCAAACTCATCCGGCGCTAGCTCGTGAAGATGATGCGGGTTCCCCGGCACCGTGACATCGCGGTTCGGAGAACTGATCACCAAGATGCCGTCGGGCGCCAGCACCCTCTGCAATTCGAGTATCACGTGCTCCTGAGGCAGCACGTGCTCGAGCAACTCGAAGGCGACGACTAGATCGAAGGAAGCGTCGTCAAACGGGAGTGACCGGACATCGCCAACCGCCACCGACGCTTCCGGCGCGGCAATCCCCGCGGCGCGAATTGCGGATGGGGAAATGTCGACCCCGGCCACGGCAGCCGCACCGGCTTCTAACAGCAACCGTGTCCCATAGCCTGTTCCGCAGCCGGCATCCAGGACACGACGGCCTTTCGCAAGCGCCAAGGCCCACCGGTAACGCGTCAGGTGCTCGGCCTCGATTTCGGTACCGGCCATCAACTCCGGCACGTAACGCTCCGGAGTCTCGTTCACGTAGCCAGCTAAGGCCCGGATGTCAGAGTGGTTGGTCAACGCGCCTGAAGGAAGCCGTCGAGGAAGACTAGTCTCCTGCCGGCGATCACCCAGGGTGCAACCCCGCTGACACGCGGGCCTCTTGTCGACGGAGAGCCTGCGGTGCGTAAGAGGTGATCACATCCTCGGCGGACCCCACCTGGCGCACAATGCCGCTTTCCAGCAAGAGGGCCCGATCGCAGTGCTTTCGCCATCGCGTTCAGATCGTGCGAGACGAGGACGACAGTCTTGCCGGCTTTGCGGAGACGATCGAAGGTGGCGAAGCACTTGTCCTGAAACGCCTGGTCGCCGACGGCAAGCACTTCGTCGAGCAGCAGGATGTCGAAATCGACGCGAATGGCGATCGAGTAAGCGAGGCGGACGTCCATCCCGGAGGAGAAGTTCTTCAGCTTCTGATCGACGTGCCGTTCGAGTTCTGCGAAGGGGACGATCTCGTCGAAGCGTTCCTCGACGCTCACGCCTCGAAAGTCCCAGCAGCGCGCCGCTGATCTTGATGTTGTCGCGTGCATTCAACTCGTCGTTGAAGCCGACGCCGAGCTCGATGAAAGGCGAAAGGATGCCGTCGATCCTGACCGATCCTGTGTCGGGACGGAAGATCCCAGCGAGAATCTTCAGGAGCGTCGACTTGCCGCTGCCGTTGGGGCCGACAATGCCGAAGCACTCGCCTCGAGCGAATCTCGAACGAGACGTCGGTGAGCGCGTGATTCTCCTCGTAGTCGATGCGGTGAAACGGGTGCAGGAAGACTTCCTTGATCGAGTTCCGGACTTCGTGGGGAAGGCGGAACGACTTCGAGACGTGCTCGACCTGGATGGCTGCCCGCATCAGACGCGCTCTGCCAGGTAAGGACTTTCACGTCGGTAGAGCAGCGCGGCAGCGACGAGGAAGAGAAGACAGCAGCCGAGCGGGAGCAGGTACCCCCAGGGCGATCCGTAGACCTCGCTCGCCACGATCGCCTGCGGCGAGTCGAGGATGATCCGGCGGATGTCCTGCATCACCTGGACGAACGGGTTCAGGAACGCGATCTTCTGCGCCCATACCGGCAGGAACCCGACTGGATAGACGATCGGCGTGGCGTAGAAGAGCAGCTGCAGGCCAAGTTCCCAGATTTGCCGAACATCGCGGAAGCGGACGAAGAGCACCGCGAGGATGACCGAGACGGCGAGCGTGAACAGGTAGAGCTCGACGAGCAGCGCCGGCAGCAGCAGCCACGCGGCCCTCGGCTCGATCAGGTTCGCGGCGACGAAGAATCCCACGACCGCTGCGTTGACCAGGAAGGTGATGCCGGCGGTCAGAGTCACCGAGACGGGAATCACGAGACGCGGGAACGCGAGCTTGCGCAGGAGCGACGACCGCGCGACGTACGAGGTCATCGCGAGCGAGGTGGCGTCGGAGAAATACGTCCACAGCACGATCCCGATCAGGAGGTAGATCGGGTAGTGTTGGAAGCCGTTCTTGAGCGCGAAGAAGCGCCCGAAGACGACGTAGAGCACGGCGAAGAGCGCCAGCGGCTTGATGATCGACCAGACGTAGCCGAGCGCCGAATCGGCGTACTTGAGCTTGTACTCAGCGGCCGAGGTGACGTGCAGGATCCTGACCTGATGCCGGATCCGCTTCCGGAGATTGGGGCTGCGGGCAGCTGCGATCACGGCGGCTAGCGTACCTCCGGCGGATGCGCCGTCTGGTCGCCGCGGCGCCGGCGGTCGAGCTCCAACCAGCGCTCGTCGACCGAGCCCCGTCATACCTCGAGTCTCCAGGGCGAGGCGGGCGCGGACGTTGAGGTAGGAAGCCTGCCGCAGGGCGGTCGTCACGGGTCTTGCGGCGTGTCCGCCGTCGCCTCGGAGCAGCGTCCGCAGCGGTTCCACGACGCGCGGCCACGCGAGCTCCGCACGCAGCTCTCCGAGGCCACTCCGTGCCCGTTCGCGCTCCTTGGGCTGGGCCAGCTCGGCGATGCTCTGCGCCCATCCCTCGACGTCGCCGACCTCGACGACGCGACCCACCGACCGCTCTCGCACGAGGTCCGCAAGCGTGTCGCCGGTGGTCGTGATCGTCGGCAGATCGGCCCAGAAGCAGTCGAGGAGCCGCGTCCGGAAGGCGAACCGCGTCTCGAGCTCGTCGAAGTGCGCCGAGACCCCGACGTCCGCCTCGAGCAGGTAGCTCGCACGTTCGTCGTACGGTACCCAGCCGAGGTTGAAGAAGACACTCCGGTCCCGGAGGCCGAGTTCTTCCGCCAGGGCGATGGCCTGTCGCGTCATCTCCATCTCGGGCATGCCCGGGTTCGGGTGACGGGTACCCAGGAAGTAGAGCTTGACGCCGGGATCGGCGAGCTGTGCAACTCCCCGGATTACCGTGAGTGGATCGAACCAGTTCCAGATCCCGCCCCCCCAGATCAGGAGAAGGTCATCCGGCTCGATCCCGTCGACGACGCCGCGGAGTACGTCTCGATCGTGCCACGGCGGCGACGGCTCCAGCCCGAACGGGACGACGTCGACGAGGCTGCGGAGTGAGTGATCCTCCTGGTACCGCTTGGCGCCGACGCGGCCGAGTGCAATCAGCGCGCCGAGCCACATGTCGCGCTGACGATCGCTCGCGCAGATGAACGCGTCACCGCATTCCAGCGTTACCCGCTCGGTCTGCTCGTTCAGCCGCCGGTACCAGCGGGAGGCCCTGCCCGGCTGCCGCGCATACAGGGCGAGCTGCTCGATCGTCGGCGGGGAGTAGAGGTCGTAGACGGCCCGCGTCTCCGACCGCGTCAGGGCGAGCATCGTGGGAATCGGCAGGCGCTGGGCGACGACCGCGTCGAAGCCTTTCGCGAGGCGGGTCATGCGCGAGGCGTGCCACGGATTGCGGACGACCAGGTCGAATCCCTCCCCGGCTCGCTTCGTCGAGAAGGGGGCGCACAGCGTCACCTCGTGCTCGCTCGCGAGTTGCTTCGCGAACGACCACGACCGGATGCCTGGCCCGGCCATTGTCTCTCCCACCTTGTCGTTCGCGACGACGAGCACCCGCATCAGGCGCACTAGGCTAACCGGATGTCGAGCGGAGCCGATTACTGGGAGGTGCAAGGCAGGATCGCCGCGGAGTCCGAGCTCGACGCCGTCTGCTATCCCGGGGCGCCATCCTCGCTCAACCGCTACGCGAGCTGGTCGCAGCGGCGAGCGTTCGAGGCGCTGCTACGACGGGTCGGTAGCCTCGGCGGCACGCCCGTGCTCGACGTCGGCTGCGGCACCGGCCGCTGGTCGCGGCTCCTGGCTGGTCGCGGGGCCGAGGTGGTGGGTATCGACCGGAGCAGCGCGATGCTCGAGCAGGCACGGCATCGCTCTCCCGACTCGATCGAGTTTCGACGCATGTCTGCAACGGAGCTCGACTACCCGGCGGGAACGTTCGCGTTCGCGTGCGCCGTCACAGTCGTGCAGCATCTGCCCTACCCGGACCAGCTTCGGGCGATCGCCGAACTCGTCCGGGTCGTGCGGAGTGGCGGGCACGTACTCACAGTCGACCGGACAGGAGCGGGGAGCGCGTTCTCGACCGTCTACGGGACCTATCCGCGCTCACGCGGCGAATGGCAGGCGGCGTGGGAGGCGGCAGACGGAGAGCTGGTCGACGCTCGGCCGCAGGAGCTTTCCTGGCCTCTCGTTCCCTTGCGGCGCCTCTCCGAGCGACGTAAGTCGGGCGGCGATGCGATGCCCCGCCGCGGTGGCCGTGGCTGGCGCCGGCAGGCACTGAACGCGCTCGTCGTCGCGTGCTACCCGCTCGAGCTTCTCGGTGGTGTCTGGCCCGGAGCGCCGAGCGAGCACGTCGCCGCGCTCTACCGAATCCACTAATCCATTCCGGCCAAAGCCCAGGCGAGAAACCGGTCGCGGCCGCTGAGCGTCCGCCGCTCGCGCACGATCTGCGGAAGCTCTTCAGCCACCTGCACGAGCGCCGGCGCGACGAGCCTCGGATGGATTCCGAGCCGAAGGAACTCTGCGAGCAGGACGCGGGCTGCGTCGCGGAGCGGCAGGCACTTGAACGCGAACCGGATCAGGTTGTGGTGCGAGGAAACGAGCCGCCGGGGCAAGACGTCCGGCGTGGTGACGGAGCCGATGCGATGGCGGACGACGGCCGCGGGGACGTGCACGCTCGACCAGCCGTGCAGCCACGCGCGCCAGCCGACGTCGAGGTCCTCGAAGTCCATGAACATCGTCTCGTCGAAGCCGCCGAGCGCCAGCAGGCGCTCCCGTCGCGCGATCATCGCTCCTCCGTTCGCGCACAGGGTCGATACCACGCCGTCGGCAGGCGCCTTCAGGTCGATCCGGAAGCCGGGAACTAGCTCGCGTAGGAGCCTCCCGCGGCTCATCGTGGTGCGACGATGCACGTAAGCCGAGCCGTCCCATGACAGCTGCGTCGGATCGGCCGCGAATCGCCGCTCGTCTGCGTCGAGTGCCTCCGCGAGTAGGGCGACGCAACGGGGGTCGAATGCAACGTCGTTGTTCGCGAGCAGGACGTATTCCGCCCGCGCCTCCTCGGCGCCCCGGTTGTAGAGCCAGCCCAGGCCTCGGTTCGGCACCCGCTCGACCCGCGCCCCCCACTCGTGGGCGAGCCGGTCGCTGCCGTCGCTGGAGCTCGCGTCGGCGACGATCACCTCCGAGGGCATCTGCGTCTGGTACTCGAGGCTCCGGAGACACTCGGGAAGAACGTCGCGGCCCTGGTAGTTGCCGATCACGACGGCGACGTCCGTCATGCGAGCTCGACCTCCGCGAGCGCTCGCGCGACGGCGTCGGTGAACACTGCCATCGAATGCTCGCGCTCCACGTACGCCCGGCCGTGCCGGCGTAGCTCTTGGGCGTGTCCAAGCACGTCCTCGACGGCGGACGCAATGTCCACGGCATCGAACGACGCCGCGATCCGCCCGCCACCAGATGCGCGGACGAGCTCCTCGGGCCCGCCGCACGGGCTCGTGACAACGGGCAGCCCCGCCGCCATCGCCTCGGCGGCGGCGATGCCGAAGCCCTCCTGCCACGACGGCAGCACAAACACAGCTGCGCGACGCAGCTCGGCCGCCACGTCCCGCACCTCGCCGGTCGCGACCACGTTCGACGGCAGAGGAAGACGGGGCTCTCGGCCGACAAGACGTATCGTCGCGTCGGGGAGCAACCTCGCAAGTTCGAGCAGCGCTGGTGCGTTCTTCCTCGGATCGTCTCCTCGGCCAACGAAGACGAGGGTTCGTCGCTGCAGGGCGTCGTGCCATTGGTCGTCCGGCGCGGGCCGGAACCGGTCGAGGTCGACCGGGATACGCAGAAGGCCGATCCGCCCGATCTCCAGGCCGCCGGCCTCCGCTACTGCGCTGCGCGTGGCCGGGCTCGTGGCGTAGACGCGCGCTGCACCCTGGAGTGTCGTCCGCTCGAGCCTGCGCAGCACGGGAACGCTTGCGGCAGCGGCCGCGCGGCGGAGCCCGCCGAGCAGCCGGCGCCTTCCACGCCACTCCTCACCGATCGTGGTGCCGATCCAGCATCCGTAGGGCAGGCCGCACCTGGCTGCGGCGGCGCCGGTGTGGGCCATCGTCGCCACCACCCAGACGTCTCCGGCTCTTTCGAGGCAGGGGACGAGGGTGCGCTCCGCCGCCAGCTGCCGAAGGGCCTCGACCCGACGCCATGTGAGTCGTTTGCCGTGAAGCGCTGGGTGCTCGTTGAAGACGAGCCGCGGCTCCCGACCGAGCCGGCCGACCGCCGCCGCGAATGCCGCGGTCTGCACGCTCCCCCCGCCTCCGAACGCAGGGTCCTGCGTGGCCACCGCGACGTCGGGCTTGGTGGCCGTCATCGGGAAGACGGTACCGAGCCTCCGAAGGGATGGTTGGTTGTCGGCTTCGGACTGACTCGGCATCCTGTCTAGAGTCGGGCTCATGTCCGGGCCGAGTCGTCCCCGCATGCTCGTCCTCAACCAGTACTACTGGCCGGGCGTCGAGGCGACCGCGCACCTCCTGACTGAGCTGTGCGAAGCCTTCGCGCGCGACTTCGAGGTTACCGTCGTGACGGGACGCCTCCGCGACCATCCACACGACCCTCGGTCGGAGCTGCGGAACGGCGTGCGGATCATCCGGGTGCCGTCGCTCGCGTTCGACCGCGCTCCGCTTGTGCAGCGCGGCGCCAACTACTTCAGCTATCTCGGGCTGACCGCGGCCGTGGCGTTGGGCACGCCGCGACCGGATCTCCTCATGTGCATGACCGATCCCCCGATGGTGGGGGACGTGGCGCTGCTCGTCGCCCGCTGGTTCCGCGCGCCGCTGCTGGTCGTGAGCGAGGATGTTTTTCCCGAGATCGCGGTTCAGCTCGAGCGGCTATCGAACCCGGCGCTGGTCTGGCTTCTCGGCGCGATGACGAGGTTCTACCTGGAGCGCGCCGATCGCGTAGTGGCGATCGGGGAGCGTATGCGGGAACGCCTTGTCGCGAAGCATGCGGACCCGAGTCGTATCCGGGTAATTCCGAACTGGGTCGACACGCGCGCGGTCATGCCTCAGTCCCAAGACAACCCGTGGGCTGCCGAGCACGATTTGTCAGAGCGCTTCGTCGTGATGCACTCGGGAAACGTCGGTCACGCCCAGGACCTCGACACGCTCGTGCGTGCGACCACGTTCCTGCGCGACCTGGACAACCTGCAGGTCGTGATCATCGGTTCGGGGGCCCGTCACGCGGAGGTTTCGGGGCTCGCTACGCGACTGGCCGCCGACGCCGTTCGGTTCCTGCCCTACCAGCCGCGGGAGCGGCTCGCGGAGTCGCTGTCCGCCGCGGACGTCCACTTCGTGGGGCTCGGAAGCGGGCTTGCAGGATACGTCGTCCCAAGCCGGCTCTATGGAATCCTTGCGGCCGGACGGCCGGTGCTCGTCGCGGCCGACAGCGACAGCGAGACGGCACGCGTGGTGACGGAGGCGCGCTGCGGCGTCGTTGTGCCGCCGGGGCGACCGGAGCTGGTCGCTGCGGCGATCCGGGACTTCGCGGCCGGCGCCCACGACGGCGCGGAGATGGGACGACGGGGACGGCTGTACGTCGAGGCCGAGGCAGATCGCGACGTGGCAATCGACCGCTATCGGAAGGTCGTCGCGGAACTGCTCGCATGATCGTCGAAGTCGCCCTAGGAACGCCGCGTAGCAGGTATCGACGACGAGGATGCGCATCGGGAGGCGCGACGAGGCTATCTACACTCGCGCCGTGATCGTCATCGTCGTGCTCTTCTGGGTTGCGCTGGCGGCTCTGGCGTGGACGCACGTCCTCTACCCGCTCGTCGCGATCGGGCTCGCACGGGTCGCGCCAAGACCGGTTCGCGAAGCGGATGTCGAGCCCACGGTCGCGGTGATCGTCGCCGCGTACAACGAGGAGCCGGTGATCGCACGGCGGCTCGAGAACCTGCTCGCGCTGGACTACCCTCCCGAGCGGCTTCAGATCGTCGTCTCGTCAGATGCGTCCGATGATCGGACCGAGGCGATCGCGCTCCAGTTCCCCGGCGTCAAGGTGGTCCCAAACCCGCGCGGAGGCAAGGTCGCCGCCCAGGATCGCGCGGTTCGTCAGACCGAGAGCGAGATCGTCGCGTTCACCGACGCGAACTCGACCTGGGCTCCCGACGCGCTGCGACACCTCGTTCGACCGTTCGCCGATCCCGACGTCGCCTACGTCTGCGGGCAATTGCAGATCATCGGAGCCGATGGCGCGAACCAGGAAGGCGTCTACTGGCGCTACGAGCTCGGCGTTCGCGACGCCGAGTCCCGGCTCGGATCGGTGACCGGCGGCAACGGATCGATCTATGCCGTTCGCCGGTCGGACTACGTCGAGGTCGACCCGCGGTTCGGCCACGACCTGGCGCTCCCCTACCTGATGGTGCAGCACGGCCGGCGGGCGGTTTACGAGCGAGCCGCTGCTGCGCAGGAGAAGGCGACGCCGACGAACGAGACCGAGTATCACCGCAAGGTCCGCATGTTCGAGCATTGCTGGCTGATCGTTGCCCGCGGCCGGATGCTGCGCCGCCTCGGGCCTCGGTACGGCCTCGCGATCTTCTCGCATCGCCACCTGCGCTACGCGTCGGGAATCCTGCACGTCGTTCTGCTCGCGACGTCACTTGCGCTGATCGCGCACGGCTTCGTCTACGACCTCGTGCTCGCTGCGCAACTCGGGTTGCTGATCGCGGCGGCGCTCGGCGTCGGGATCGCGCGGTACTACGTCCTGATCACGTGGGCGACCCTCGTCGCGCTCTGGAACTACGTGCGACGAGGCGTTCCCGCGACGTGGGAGGCGGCGGAGGGGACGCGATGAACCGTGTTCTCGACGTTGCGATTGCGGGGGCGGGTCTGGTCGTCACGTCACCGGCGCTCGCGCTCGCCGCGCTCGCGGTGAAGCTGGAGGACGGAGGGCCGGTTCTCTACCGACAAACTCGCGTCGGCAAGGGCGGTGCCGACTTCGAGCTGCTGAAGCTGCGCACGATGGTCGTCGGGGCCGAGAAGCTCGGTGCAGGCTACGCGGTCGATCGCGGCGACGACCGGATCACACGCGCCGGCGGGATCCTGCGCAGGCTCTCGCTCGACGAGCTGCCGCAGCTCTGGAACGTCGTGCGCGGCGAGATGTCCGTGATCGGGCCGCGTCCCACGCTGCGCTACCAGGTGGAGCGGTACGACGAGCGCCAGCTGCACCGGCTCGACGTCAAGCCCGGCATCACCGGTTGGGCGCAGATCCACGGGCGCGCGTCGTTGCCCTGGTCCGAGCGGATCGAGCTCGACCTCTGGTACGTCCGGCACCGAGACTGGAAGACCGATCTGCTGATCCTGCTGAGGACGCCGCTCGCGCTCTTCGGCGGTACCTACAAGGGCGAGACCGGCGGCTGGCACGGATAGATTCAATCCCGTGCCCGAGCCGATCCAGTTCGTCGACCTGAAGCGCCAGTACGCGTCGATCAAGGACGAGGTCGACCGCGCGGTGATCGACGCGATCGCCTCCACGCAGTACATCCTCGGTGAGGAGGTCGCCCGCTTCGAGGAGGAGTGGGCCGACTACTGCAGCGTCCGGCACGTGGTCGGCGTGTCGTCGGGCACCGCAGCGCTCGCGCTCGCGTACGACGTGCTCGAGCTCGGAGCGGGCGACGAGGTGATCGCCCCGGCGAACACGTTCATCGCTTCGGTCCTGCCGCTCGTCAGGCTCGGGGCGACCCCGGTGTTCGTCGACTGCGACCGGTACGGCCAACTCGACGTCGAGCTGACGGCGGCCGCGGTCACCTCGCGGACGAAGGCGATCGTCGGCGTCGATCTGTTCGGGCACCCGTGCGATGCCGACGCGATTCGCGCGATCTGCGACGAGCATGGTCTGGCGTTCGTCGAGGACGCCGCCCAGGCGCACGGCGCCGAGTACCGCGGCCGCCGCTGCGGTTCGCTCGCAGACATCGCTGCGTTCAGCTTCTACCCGGGCAAGAACCTGGGCGCCTACGGCGACGCCGGAGCGGTCGGGACCGACAACGAGCAACTCGACGCTGCGATCCGGGTTCTCCGTGATCTCGGCCAGAGCCGCAAGTACGAGCACGTTGCGATCGGCGGCAACGAGCGGCTCGACACGTTGCAGGCGGCGGTGCTGCGCGTGAAGCTTCGCCACCTCGACGGCTGGAACGAGCTCCGCCGCCGTCATGCTGCCGCGTACACCGAACTGCTCGACGGCGTCGTCACGACGCCAGAGGTCGCCGAGTGGGCCGATCCGGTCTGGCATCTGTACGTCGTCCGCACGCCGGCGCGAGACCGTGTGCGCGATGCGCTCGGAGCGGAGGCGATTGCGAGCGGGATGCACTATCCGGTCCCACTCCACCTTCAACCGGCGCTTTCGTCGCTCGGTCACCGCGCCGGCGATTTTCCCGTCGCCGAGGCGTGGGCCGAGACGGCGCTCTCGCTGCCGCTCTTCCCCGAACTCGAGCCGGCAGAGATCGAGCGGGTGGCGGCCGTGGTCGAGGCGGCCGTCCGGTGAGCGGTGCGCCCGCGAACGACGCGCCGTATCGCGTCATCGACGACGTCGAATTCGGCGCCGACGTGGTCGTCCGCTCCTTCTCGAATCTCTACGGATGCCGGATCGGCGACGGCACACGCATCGGCACCTTTGTCGAGATCCAGCGCGGCGCAGTCGTCGGTGCCAGGTGCAAGATCCAGAGCCATTCCTTCATCTGCGACGGGGTCGTGATCGGCGACGGCGTGTTCGTCGGGCACGGCGTGCTGTTCGTGAACGACAAGACGCCGCGCGCGACGAACGTGGACGGCGCAATGGCCGACGTCGGGGACTGGGAGCTGCTGCCGGTGCGGGTCGGTGACGGCGCTGCGATCGGGTCGGGCGCCGTGATCCTCGGCGGCGTCACGATCGGTGAGAACGCCCTCGTCGGTGCCGGAGCCGTCGTCACCCGCGACGTCGCACCCGGTGACGTGGTGGCCGGGGTTCCGGCCCGCCCTCGCTACGCTGCGCCCTCGTGACCGCGGTTCTGTTCACGTGCGCCGGCCAGCGCGTCGACATCGTCACGGCCTTCCGTGAGGCCGGCGCAACGACGATCTCGGCGGACGTCGATGCGCTCGCACCCGCGCTCTACCACTCCGATCGTCGCGCGATCGTCCCGCGGGTGAACGACCCGGGCTACGTTCCCGCGTTACGCAACCTCGTCGAGCTGCACGACGTGCGCCTGATCGTGCCGCTCACCGATCTCGACCACCTCGTCCTCGCCGAGAACCGCGGCGCGCTTGCCGGCGCCGTCGTGCTCGTGCCCGAACCGGAGTCGATTCACCGCTGCGCGGACAAATACCTGGCGCACCTCTTCTTCGAAGAGCAGGGAATCGGGACGCCGCCGACCTGGCTGCCGGACGAGCTGCCGGACGACATCCGGTATCCCGTGCTCGTCAAGGCGCGTCGCGGCTTCGGCTCGCGTCACATCTACCGCGCCGACGACCGCGCCGAGCTCGAGTTCTTCCTGCGCTACACCACGGCGGACTCGATGGTGCAGTCGCGGTGCCTGGGTGAGGAGTTCTCCGTCGACGTCTTCTGCGACCTCGAGGCCCGCTGCCTTGCCGCTATCCCACGGACGATGATCGAGTCGAAGGGCGGCGAGTCGATCAAGGGCATGACGATCGCGGATGCCGATCTGATCGAGCACGGAAGGCGGGTGTCCGAGGCGTTGCGCATCATCGGTCCGGCGAACGTGCAGTGTTTTCGAGAACCCGACGGACATCTGGAGGTGACGGACGTCAACCCCCGCTTCGGTGGTGGCTTCCCGCTGCCGACCGCGGCCGGGTCGCAGTACCCGGAGCTGGCATTGGCGCTGGCGGTGGGCGGCCGGCCGGAGCCGAGGTTCGGCGACTTTCGCGAGGGAGTCGTCATGACCCGGTATTTCGCCCAGGTGATCCTGGAGGGCGCAGGCGGCACACTCGAGCCGCTGCGCGAGCAGGCGGAGGAAGCGGTCACGCCGGAAGCGTGAGGCGCGCCGCCTCCCTGATCGTGCTGGCCGCGCTGGCCGCGCTGGCCGCCGGGTGCGGCTCGCGCGAATCGGGGTCAGACCCGGGTCAGACCCGGGCCAGACCCCGCGCGACCGTGCAGACGCGTCCACATCGGCCGCCGAGGGCGGTCCAGGTGACGGTCGTCGACGGCGACCTCGGCACCCTCGTCCCAGGCGCGCTCGTGGAGATCGGCCGCCGCGCGGCCCGGAGCAACGCGCGCGGTGTGGCATCGGTCCCGATCGGGCCGCGGTCGGCGCTCGTCACCGTCGCCTCCAAGCCCGGCTACGGCGCGCGCGCGGTTCGGCTCGCCTTCCGCACCCACCCGAGGTCGACGATCAAGATCTACCGACGTGCGCTGCAGTGGGCGATGTACGGCGCCGGGCCGGCACGGACGCAGCAGCAGGCCGCGATCCGGCTGCGGCCTCCGTTCAAGGTCGTGTGGACGCACGGGCTCGGCGGGCTGATCGAGTTCCCCGCCGTCGTCGCCGACGGAGTCGCCTACATCGGCAACGCGCGCGAGACCATCCGCGCGCTCGACATGCAGCACGGGGGCGTGATCTGGCGCCACGACACCCCCGGCGGGGAGATGGCCTCGTCCCCGGCCGTGTTCGGCGGCGTCCTCGTCGTCCACGGCATGAACGGCACGGTGCAGGTGCTCCGGCGGTCGGATGGACACCTGCTCTGGCGGTTCGATGCCGGCTCCCCGATCGAGTCCTCGCCCGTGGTCCTGCGCGACGGAGTCGACCTGTTCGGGACGTGGGACGGCTGGGTGACCGCACTCGATCTCCGTACGCATCGCGTGCGCTGGCGGTATCGAGACGGCTGCAAGATCACCTCCTCGGCGGCGGTCGCGGGCTCGACCGTCTATCTCGGTGACTACTGCGGTCGGCTGATCGCGCTCTCGACGGACACCGGTGCGCTCCGCTGGGCCGGTTCGGTCAACGGACGTGTCTACGGCACCCCGGCCGTCGCCGGCGGGCGCGTCTTCGTGCCGAGCTCGACCGGCGGGTCGCTGACCGCGTTCTCCGTGGACGGCGCTCGCCTCTGGTCGCGGTCGACCGGCTCGTACGTCTACTCCTCGCCGGCGGTCGCCGACGGCCGCGTCTTCTTCGGCTCCTACAACGGTGTCTTCTACGCGCTCTCGGCGCGGTCGGGCTCGACGCTCTGGGCGCACGCGACCGGCGGGCCGATCTCCGGCGCGGCGGTCGTCGTCGACGGGATCGCCTACGCGGGCTCGTTCGCGCACCGGATCCTGGGCGTCGACGCGGCGACCGGGAAGATCGTGCTCGACTTCCCGCACGGGGAATACGTGCCGGTAGCGGGCGGCGGGCGCACACTCTTGCTGCACGGCTACTCACGGCTGTTCGCGGTCGAGCGGCGATGAAGCGCCGCCTCCTGCTCGCGGCCGGCGGCCTGCTCGCGCTTGCGTGCGGAGCCGCGGTCGCGTGGTACTTCCACGTCAAGCACGAGTCCCGGAACATCCACGGCTCGTCGACGATCGAGTTCGTTGCGACACAGCCGCCGCCGCCGAAGCCGGCCGAGCCCGGGATCGCCTGGCCGGTCTACGGCCACGACGTCGAGGGCCAGCGCTTCGGAGCCGGCATCTCCCTCGCGCCCCCGTTCCACGTCGTGTGGACGTTCCGGGCGCACACCCTCGTCGAGTTCCCGCCCGCGGTCGCCTACGGTCGCCTCTTCTTCGCCACCAACGGTGGAAACGTGCTCGCGGTCGACGCCACGAACGGGCGCGAGGCCTGGGGGTACAGGTCGGGCCGGTGCGTCGCCGCCTCGCCCGCGGTCGACGACCACCTGGTCTTCGAGACGTTCCTCAACCCGCCACCCTGCAACCGGTCGCCGAGCGCCGCCCTGACCGGCGCGGTCATCGCCTTCGACGCCCGCAGCGGGCGGATCGTGTGGCGGCACACGCTTGCGCCCTCCGAGTCGTCCCCGCTCGTCGACGGGGACAAGGTCTACGTCGGTGACTGGAGCGGGAAGGTGTACGCCTTCGCCGAGCACACGGGCCGGCTCCTTTGGACTGCGGTGCTCAGCGGTCAGGTGAAGGGCGGAGTCTCGGCGACGGCGAACCGCCTGTTCGTCGGCAGCTACTCGGGCCATGTCTACTCGCTCGATGCCCGCACCGGTCGTGTGCTCTGGCGCGCGAGCGCGCAGCCTCGCTTCGGCTCGACCGGCACCTTCTACGCGACACCGGCCGTGGCCTACGGGCGCGTCTATCTCGGCGCGACCGACGGCAAGATGTACTCCTTCGGCGCGACGAGCGGGCAGCTCCGCTGGTCGCAGTCGACGGGCGGGTACGTCTACTCCTCGGCGGCTGTCTGGCGTGACCGGGTCTACGTCGGCTCGTACTCGCGGAACCTCATTTGCTTCGACGCGGCCACCGGGCGCGTGATCTGGCAGTTCACGGCCAACGGCCCGATCTCCGGGTCGCCGACCGTGATCGCGGGCCGGGTCTACTTCGCGACGCTGGCCGGACGGACGTACGCGCTCGACGCGACGACGGGGGCCCAAGTCTGGACGTTCCCGGACGGCAAGTACACGCCGGTCGTCGCCGACTCGGACCGGCTGTACCTCACCGGCTACACGCGCATCTACGGACTCGCGGAGCGACGCGGGTAACCTGCGCCGGTGCGTTACGGGGTCACCGGGGCAGCGGGGTTCATCGGTTCCCATCTCGCCGACGAGCTCGTTCGCCGGGGTCACGAGGTCGTCGGCTTCGACTGCTTCACCGATTACTACAGCCCTCGACTGAAGGAGGAGAACGCAGGCGATCACGACGTTCGCCGCGTCGACCTTGCTGTCGACGACATCGATTTCAGAGGGCTTGACGGTGTGTTTCACCTTGCCGGCCAGCCCGGTGTGCGGAGCTTCGGGGACGTGTTCCCGCTCTATGTCGAGCGGAACATCGTCGCCTCGCAATGCGTGTTCGAGGCGGCGGCCCGGGACGGCGTCAGGGTCGTATTCGCGTCGTCGTCGTCGGTCTACGGCGCTCCCGACCGTTTCCCGACGCCCGAGGACGCGACACCCCATCCGTTGTCGCCGTACGGCGTGACGAAGCTGGCCTGCGAGCTCCTGCTCGACGCATACGTCCGCTCGTTCGGGCTCGACGCGGTCGTGCTGAGGTACTTCAACGCCTTCGGCCCCCGTCAGCGGCCGGACATGGCGTTCACCAGGATCGCGTTCGCGCTCGCGAGCGGCTCGACGTTCGAGTTGTACGGCGACGGCTCGCAGTCCAGGAGCTGGACCTATGTCACCGACATCGTCGCGGCCACGATCCGGGCGATGGAGGCCGGCACCGGCACCTACAACGTCGGGGGCTCGCTCGAGGCCTCGATGTCGGAGGCGATCGGGCAGTTCGAGCGGCTGGCGGGCAGGTCCCTCGACGTCCGTCGCAGCGCGGCCGTGGCCGGCGACCAGCGCAGAACGGTTGCCGACACAACGCGTATCCGCCGGGAGCTCGGGTGGGACCCGGCGGTCGGGCTCGCCGAGGGGCTCGCACGGCAATGGGAATGGGCGTCGGCTACAGTCGCCGCGCGATGACGGGGCCTTCACCGGATCTCGACGCCGAACGCGAAGTCGATCTCGGACGGTGGCGGCGCGCGGTCGTCCGGCTCTGGTGGCTCCCCGTCGGCGGCCTGGTCATCGGAGCGATCCTCGGCGGTATCTACTCGCTGCGTGGCAGCACGAACTACAAGGCCTCGGCGCTGATCTCCCTCGGCCAGCCGGTGTCGCCCGGCGGCGCCCTGGTCAACGGCTACGGCACGAATCCGCGCGCGGTCGCGCAGATCGTTTCGGCCGCCGTCTATCAGGAGCAGGCCGCGTCGCGAGCCGACCTCCGGCCGTCGGCGATCCGCGGGCACGTCTCGGTCGCGCAGGTCGGCGCGTCGGCGGCGGGTGCGACCCGCACCAACCCGCTGATCTCGCTCACCGTCACCGGCACCCACCCGATCAACACCGCGGCTGCGGCCAACGCGCTCGCGAACATCGTCGTGCAGCAGACGACGGCGTCGTACGTGGGCGTCAAGATCCGCACCTTTCGCACGACGCTCGCCCAGGTGACGCGACAGCTGGGCTCGGTGAACAATCGGCTTGCCGTGATCGCGGCCGCCGAGAAGGCCGCCGCCAAGCTCGACCCGCTGCAGCAGCTGGTGGTCGTCAGCCAGGAGGACGATGCCGAAACGCGTCTCGGCAACCTGATCGCTCAACAGGAGGCGCTGCAGCAGCAGCTCGCCTTCGCGCAGCAGGTGGAGAGCGCCAGGGTCGTCGCGCGTGCCCGCTCCGTGAAGTCGTCAGCGCACTCCCGCTCGACCTCGATTCTGGTCGGCGCCCTGATCGGCCTGCTGGTGGGCGGGATCGCGGCGGTCGTCGCCGACGGCCGCGTCGGTCCGCGTACGGCCTGACGAGCTACCTCGTCAGCGGCAGCCCGAGAGCACGACGGTGGCCTTGCCGGGCTTCGCGAGGGTGAGCTTCAGCACCAGTGCATGTGGCGATGCGCTTTCGACCAGCCACGCGGCCGCATGTTGCTGCATTCCGGTCGCGGTGCCGACGTGGGCGACGCCGACGCCGTTCGCGGTCACGCGACACACGCTCGAAGGTGTGAAGACCATCAGCTGTTGCTGACGTTCGGCATCCGTCAGCTCGATGACGGTCTTGTTCGGGTGCGGTTGTGTCGCGACGATCTGGGTGCTGCCGCTGTGGGCGCGGGCCGATGACCGGGCCGACGGTGCGACGAGCCAGCCCTGGCGCGACTCCCGCTCGAGGTCGTTCGCCCGCCAGGCAGAGGCCCAGACCTCCGGCGCGCGAAAGTTGAACGGCAGAGCAGTTCCGACACGCAGGTAGAGCGGGAAGTCCGTCGGCCCCGATTGACGCTCGATCGTGCGGTGGCCGGACAGGCGCGCGCCGGTGAAGAAGTCGATCCACCTGCCGCGCGGTAGGTAGACGGCAGTGGTCGCCGTCGCTCCGTTCGCGGGGCTGATCACCGGCGCCGACAGCAGTGCGTCCCCCACCGTGAACTCACTGTTCTGGGCCCACGCCCGATTGTCGGACGGCCACGTCAGGGCAAGTGGGCGAACGGCCGGCAACCCGTCTTGCGACGCTTCGCGGACGAGTGCGAAGAGGTACGGCACGAGCTCGTAGTGCAGCGTTGCCGATGCTCGAAAAGCGGCCACGGTGGCGGCACCGAAGTTCCAGAACTCGGCGTTTTCGCCGGCGCCTCCGACCTCGAAGATCGGAGTTAGGGCCGCGAACTGCGACCACCGTACGAAGAGCTCCGAGGTCAGATCGCCGCCCCCGTCGTAGCCGCCGATGTCCGAACCCCACATCGCATCGCCGACCACTCCTGCGGTCTGGGCCTGACGAACCGCACCCTGCAGCCCATCCCAGGTGTGTTGGGCGTCGCTGCCGACGAAGCCGGGCACGATTGCCGCCGAACCGGGAACCGACGTGCGGAAGAGGCTCGCCCAGTCGCGGCGGTAGGGCGCGATCGCCGCGGCAACCGCCTGCTGGTACCACTTCACGTAGAGGTTCTGGTAGGCGACGCCGCTCCCGGCATGGAGTCGAAGCTTCTCGAGATCGACCTCGTCGCCGCGGTCTCCTTTGAAGCCGTCCACCCCGAGCGCGGCCAGCGCTCGCAGCCGCGAGACGAAATCGGCGCGTTCGGCCGGGTTGCTCAGGTCCCGCAGGTAGTACTGGTCGTCGCCGACCAGCCATCCGGCCGGGTACGGCGGCGCTGGGCAGCCGTTGAGCTTCAGCTCGGGAGAGATCCAGAGCATGAACCGGACGTTCCGGCGATGGATCGCAGCGATCATCGCAGCCGGATTCGGGTACCGGCCCGGGTCGAACCGAAGTGACCCGAAGCAGTCGTTCGAGAACGCGCCCTGTTCCCAGGGGTTGTCGAGAATCACCCAGCCGATCGGGATGTTGCGGCTTCGCAGCTCGTGGATGTCGTCGAACAGCTCGGCGGGACCGTCGATCTGATCTCGCCACTTGATCAGACCGAACTCCGGGAGCCACGGAGGCTTGGGCCGGCCGACGAGCTTCGCGAAGTCGCCGATCATCTTCTTGAGCGACCCGGCGAACACGTCGAGCTTCAGCGTCGCGGCCTTGACGCAGACGCGGACCGCCGGGACCGGAGGGCCGACCGAGCACGGCGCCACGCCGAGATCGCACGCAAAGCTCGTGTCGTCGGGTGCGCCCGGGAACCCGACTCGACCGTCGGGATCGTCTTCGATGTATGCGCCGAAACCGGTCGACGATGCGAAGAACGGGGAGGACGCCGAGCTTCCGCAGATGTTCCAGACCTTGAGCGGCTGCACGGTCGCTCGCACGTCGACCCACTGTGTCTGCTCGCCCGTGCCGAGAAAGTGCGCGCTCGTGGGGGCCGCGAGTGCGACGCGGAGCGCAGTCACCCCGTTCGCCGGACGAAGCTCGATCGACACGCGGGCGCGACGTCCGGTGGAGCTGACGCTCACCGTGGCTGACCGGCCTCGCTCGCCGGTCGCCACCGATAGCGTCGTCGTCGTTCCAGCACCGTCGTCCGCGAGCGTCCGGTGTGAATCGCGGGCGAGTATTCGGCCCAGGGCGTGTTCGCGACCGTCGGGTGTCGTGTAGGTGATCGAGCCCAGGACGGTGAGGGTCTTCCCGTTCGTCGCCAGCGCGATCCGAAGAGGTTTCGACGTGATCGATCTTACGAGTCCGGCGGGCGCTGCTTTCGCTTGCGGGCTGCTGGCTGGACTGTCGGCGAGGGCGGCAACGATGATCGCAGCGACTGCGACGACTGCGACCCCCCTCGACACCCGGGGAGGATGACAGGTACGCGTGACGGAGCCGACGGTTCAAGGAGGGCCGACCGCGCGAGGCCGTACGATCGCATCGTGCTCGAGGGTAAGAGCGTCGCCGTCGTCGTGCCGGCGCACGACGAAGAGCAGCTGATCGCAGCCACGGTTCAGGGCATTCCCGGTTTCGTCGACCGGATCTACGTCGTCGACGACGCCTCCACCGACGCGACCGCCGAGCGCGCGCGCGCGACCGACGACTCACGTGTCGAGGTCGTCGCGCACGATCGCAACCGCGGGGTTGGTGCAGCGATCGTCACGGGCTACAAGCTGGCACTTGCGGCCCGAATCGACGCGGTCGCCGTGATGGCCGGTGACAACCAGATGGACCCGGACGAACTGGAGGGGCTCGCCACTCCCGTCGTGCGCGGTGAGCTCGACTACGCGAAAGCGAATCGGCTCTTCACCGGCAGCGCATGGAAGCTGATCCCACGCAGCCGTTACCTCGGCAATGCAGTGCTCAGCCTGTTCACGAAGATCGCATCGGGCTACTGGCACATCGCAGACTCGCAGGCGGGCTACACCGTTCTTTCACTGCGCATGCTGACGCTGCTCGACCTCGATCGCATCTACCAGTCGTACGGCTTCCCGAACGACATGCTCGTGCACCTGAACGTGTGGAATGCGCGCGTTCGCGACTTTCCGTCACGTCCGATCTACGGTGTCGGCGAGCGGTCGGGCATCAAGATCAGGCGGGTCGTGCCGCGCATCTCGTGGCTGCTCTGGAAGGGGTTCTTCTGGCGGCTGCGCGAGAAGTACGTCATCCGCGACTTCCATCCGCTGGTCTTCTTCTACTTCCTCGGGTTCGTGATGACGACCGCCGGCCTCGCACTCGGGATCGTCGAGTCCGTGTTTCGCATCGGCGGGCACGGCATCCCGACCGCGACGATCGTCCTCGTCGCGCTGCTTCTGATCTCGGGCAGCCAGTTCACGCTGTTCGCAATGTGGTTCGACATGGAGTCGAACAAGGACCTGCGCTAGAGGGCTGAAAATGAGGAGACCTCGCCCATGCGGCTCGGGCGAGGCCTCCCCGGGGGGAACCCGAGACGTTCTCGTTCGAGCGCCTCGGGTGGGACGAGGGCACGTCCACGGCCACCGTACAGGACCCCGCCTGGGCCGCGCGCCGGTAGGCGTGGATGCAAAGGGTTCGTAAGAGAAGCGGACGCTTTCCGCTTGGGGAAGTACATTGCACCGATGCCGACCTCCGTCGTGACCGGCGGCGCCGGGTTCCTTGGCTCCCATCTCTGTGACTTCCTTGTCGCGGAGGGCCACAATGTCGTCTGTATCGACAACCTCGACTCGGGGACGCTCGAGAACATCGACCACCTCCGGGGCGAGCGCTTCACCTTTCTCTCCCACGATGTCGTCGAGCCGATCAAGGTCGACGGAGAGGTCGACTTCGTCTTCCACCTCGCCGCCCTGGCGAGCCCGGTGGACTATCTGCGAGCACCGCTGAAGTCGCTCAAGGTCGGGTCGTACGGCACGCACAACGCGCTCGGTCTCGCCAAGTGGAAACGCGCCCGATTCCTGATCTCGTCGACCAGCGAGGTCTACGGCGATCCGCTCGAGCATCCGCAGTCCGAGAGCTACTGGGGAAACGTCAATCCGATCGGGCCGCGCGGCGTGTACGACGAGGCGAAGCGTTATGCGGAGGCGCTGACGATGACGTACCACACGCAGCAGGGCGTGAACACCTGCATCGCGCGAATCTTCAACACCTACGGGCCGCGCATGCGTCGAAACGACGGGCGAGCGTCCGTCAATTTCCTCAACCAGGCGCTCGCCGGGAAGCCGCTCACCGTCTACGGCGATGGTTCGCAAACCAGGTCGCTGTGCTACGTGGACGACCTGATCCGCGGTCTGTATCTGCTCGCCGGAAGCGACGAGCACCTTCCGGTCAATCTCGGCAACCCCACGCATGAGTTGACGATGCTCGAACTTGCTCAGACCGTGATCCGTGTCACGGGCTCCTCCAGCGAGATCGTGTTCGAGGCGCTGCCGATCGACGACCCTCAGGTGAGGCGGCCCGATATCACCCGTGCGCAGCAGGTGCTCGGCTGGACGCCCGAGATCGATCTCGAGGAGGGCCTGCGCCGCTGGGTCGCCGTCATCGGTCGGGAGCCGGTTCCCGCCTGATGCGACTGCGACTCGGGGTCATCGCCGCACTGGTCGTCGCGGCGGCAGGCACTGCCGCGACCGCGCAGCCGGCCCTCGGCTCGCGCTACCTGCGCGTCGGCATCTACGACGAGGCGCAGACGCTCTACGGGCCGGTCGCCAAGACCTTCGCGCTCTTCAAGCAGCTGCACGTTCAGGAAGTGCGACTGAATCTGTACTGGGGTGGGCCGTACGGTGTCGCCAAGAAGCGTCCGGCCGACCCGACCGACCCGAACGATCCCGCGTACGACTGGTCGCTCTACGATCGCACCGTCGACTACGCCGCGCAGAGCGGCGTCCACGTGGTGTTCTCGATCTACGGCACACCAGGCTGGGCGAACCGTGGCAAGGGGATGAACCACGCGCCGACCAACGCTGCCGACCTCCGCGCGTTCGCGTCTGCCGCGGCGCAGCGCTATGACGGCAAGTTCATGGGGACGGACGGGCAGGTGATCCCTGCCGTGCGCGATTGGATCGCGTGGAACGAACCCAACAATCCGATCTTCCTCTCGCCACAGTTCAAGCGCTCGGGCCGCAAGTGGGTCATGCAGAGCCCCGTCGATTACGCGCGCATCTGCAATGCGATCTACTCGGGTGTCCACTCGATGCTGATCCGAAACGAGCGCGTCGCCTGTGGCGCGACGGCGCCGCGCGGCAACAACAACGCGTCGAGCTCGCGACCCTCGATCTCCCCGCTCGCCTTCCTGATCGCGGCCAGCAAGGCGGGCCTCAAGACGTTCGACGCCTGGGCGCACCACCCGTACTACCAGCTCCCCTCGGAGACGCCCAGCACGCCGCCGCCGCCGCCGCCGAACGGTGCCGCGCCGACGGCGATCACGCTGGCCAACATCAGTGACCTGATCAAGGAGGTCACGCATCTCTACGGGAACAAGCGGATCTGGATCACCGAGTACGGCTACCAGACGAATCCCCCCGACCCCCTGATCGGCGTGTCGTGGGCGAAGCAGGCGAGCTACCTCACGCAAGCGTTTGCGATCGCGCGCAAGAACCCGCGCATCGACCTGATGCTCTGGTTCCTGCTCAAGGACGAGCCCAACCTGGGCGGCTGGCAGTCGGGACTGATCACGTACGGCGGCCGGCACAAGCCGTCGTTCAACGCGTTCGAACGGATGGCAGCGGCAATCCCTTCTCGGTGAGCAGCTCTCGGTAGAGCGCGTCGACGTCGTCGACGAGCCGTTCGACTCGATAGCGGGGTACGACACGCGGCGGGCCGGCTGCTCCCATTCGCGCACGGAGCGCCGGGTCCCGGGCGAGTCGCTCGAGCGCTGCCGCGACGCCCTCGACGTCGCCGACCTCCACGAGGAAGCCGTCCTCCCCTTCCGAGACGACGTCGGGCAGCCCGCCGACCCGCGTCGCGACGACCGGTCGTCCGGCCGCCAGCGCTTCGATCGCCACGACCGGGGTGCCCTCGTTCGCCGACGGCAGCACGAGAGCATCGAAGAACGAGTAGTACGGCGCCACATCCTCCTGGTAGCCGACCGACAGGATGTGTCGAGCGATGCCGAGTGCGGCCGCCTGCCGCTCGAGCGCCGCGCGGTCCGGCCCGTCGCCCACCAGGCAGAGCGTCGCATCGACGCCGCGGTCGAGCAGCGCCTTGAACGAGAGGAGGACGTCCGGTACGCGCTTGATCGTCGTCATCCGCCCGATCCAGCCGACGACGAAGCGCTCCTCGGGGATCCCGAACAGGCGACGGAACTCGGCCCGGCGAGCGCCGCTCACCCGCTGTTCGAGGTCGATGCCGAGCCGGATCACGACGAACTGCTCGACGGGAGCAACACCGAGCGCGACCAGGTCGTCACGAACCTCCGGGCCGACCGCGATCAGCCGCGTCGTGTGCCGGGCCAGTGCGCGCTCGGTCTCGCGGAAGAGGCGCGTTCGGATCGGGTCGAAGTATCCGCGGAGCACGTGGCCGTGGTACGTGTGGACGATCACGGGTGGACGAGCGTCCCCGGCGAGCAGAGCTGCGGTTCGGCCCACCGCCCCCGCCTTGGCGGTGTGCGTGTGCAGGATGTGAGGCCTGATGCGCTGGATCTCCCGGACGAGGCGCCGGATCGCGGCCGGGTCGGACACCGGCGAGATCTCGCGGCGCAGCTCGGGCACGTCGATCACCTCGACCCCGAGCTCGTCGGCGATGAACGACATCGAGTCCTCGCCGCGGGCGAGCTCGCCGGCGA
Source organism: uncultured Thermoleophilia bacterium (assembly GCA_963742605.1). Taxonomy (GTDB): domain Bacteria; phylum Actinomycetota; class Thermoleophilia; order Gaiellales; family Gaiellaceae; genus PALSA-600. Next base: position 512,718 of record CAVUNA010000014.1, read on the forward strand.
CGAGCGTCGTTGAATAGCCGCGCTGGTCGAGCCCGCGCGTCAGGTACGAGACATGGAGCGCGGGCCCGCCCATGTTGAGGCGGGCGATGACGCGCAGGATCCGGACCTCCTGAGGCGTGGGCTCCTCAGCCGCCAAGGAGGAACTCCACGGTGCGGTGCAGTCCCTCCTCGAGCCCGATCACGGGCTCGTAGCCGAGCATCTCGCGTGCCCGGCTGCCGTCGGCCCACGACGCGCGAATGTCACCGGCCCGCGGCGGGCCGAAGGTCCGTTCGACCGGCCGTGCAAGGACACGACCGATTGCATCGACAAGGCCGTTGATCGTCACCGGCGCTCCGGCCGAGACGTTGACGATCTCGCCGCTCGCAGCCGGCGCGTCCGCCGCGCGAACGGTTGCATCGACCACGTTCGCGACGTACGTGAAGTCACGCGACTGTTCGCCGTCGCCGTCGATCGTCACCGGGCGGCCCTCGGCGATGCTCGTGACGAACAGCGGAATCACCGCCGCGTATTGCGAGAACGGGCTCTGTCGCGGGCCGAAGACGTTGAAGTAGCGAAGGACGACGCTCTCGAAGCTCTCGTAGACGCGCGCGAAGCTGACGCAGTAGCGCTCGGCGGCCAGCTTTGTCACGCCGTACGGGGACAGCGGATCGGGAGGTGTCGCCTCGGTCACGGGCAGCTCGCGACGTGTGCCGTAGACCGCCGAGCTGGAGGAGTACACGACGCGTCGCACACCCTCGTCGCGGGCCGCGAGCAACACGTTGAGCGTTCCCTCGACGTTGACGGCACTCGACGTCAACGGGTCCTGCACGGATCGCGGGACCGACCCGAGCGCGCCCAGGTGGAACACGACCTCGACGCCGCGCACAGCATTGTGCACGCGCTCGTAGCTGCGCAGCTCGCCCTCGACGATCTCCACGTCGAGCCCTTCGAGATTGCCGCGGTTGCCGGTCGAGAAGTTGTCGAGCACACGCACCTCGTCCCCGCGATCGAGGAGCGACCGCACGAGATTCGAGCCGATGAAACCGCCGCCCCCGGTGACGAGGACGCGGGTCACGCTCGCACCGCCGTGACGTGGAAGTTCGCGAACAGCGATCCGGGGATCGGCTCTCGCAGGACCGACACGCGGGAGTCGAGCGTGCCTGCGAGCGTGTTGAGCGCGGCGACGACAGGACGCGCCGCGTCGCTGACGCCGCCGCGCTTCGCGAGCAGGTGGACGAAGCGCGCGACGAGCAGGGCGAGCCCCGCTGCCGAGCCGGCGCCGGGTGTGACGTCGAGTGCCGCCCACTCGCCGTTCGTCCGAAACAACCGCGCAAGTCCCGTGTGTGTCCAGCGCCAGTAGTCGTTGGGGCTGGGGTGGTACACCATCACCCCGTGCGTCGACGCGAGCACGCGACCACCGGGCTTCGTGACGCGACCGAGCTCGCGAACCGCTGCAGCCGGATCGTCGACGTGCTCGAGCACCTGGATGCAGAGCACCACGTCGAACGAGGCGTCGGCGAACGGGAGCTCCTCGACGAACCCGTGAACGTCGGCGTCGGGGCTGCCGGGAACGTCGAATCCGACGTACTCCGCGGCGTCGGCGAAGAACGGCTGGTACGGCTTCGAGCCGCAGCCGACGTCCAGCACCGTCCGGCCCGCTGCGACAGCGCCTTCGCGACGCAGCCAGTCGGCGATCGGCTTCCGAATCGACCAGCCCGGCTCGCCTCGCGAGGGCTCGCGCTGGCTCCTGCCGGGCCACGAACCGCCTTGTGACACGCGCGCCACCCTACACATCGGCCGTGATCGCTTCGGGAACCGCCACGCTCGCGGCCGCTGTGCCGACGGCGAGCCACGTGAGCGCATCGATCGGCACCCCGGCGATCAGGCCGTACCCGTTCCACGCGCCGGCCGCGACGAGGAGAAGTGCCGGTCCCGCGATGCGTGGGTCGCCGCGACCGCGGCGGAGCGCCACGGTGGCCGGCACGAGCAGGGCGCCGATGAAGACGACGAGGCCCGCCGCGCCGAGGTCGGCGAGGCTCTGGACGTACGCGTTCTGGACGCCCCACGGATGCGCCGGCGAAGGGAAGGCCTCCGCCGGCTGGTCGAATCGTCTGCGCGCGTCCGAGAGAAACGGGCCGTAGGCGAATTCGTCGTTCGAGCCCTGCCACCCGACGCCGAGCAGTGGGTGCGCGAGGAAGATCCGCCCGCCGATGTAGGCCAGCATCGTTCGTTGGCGATAGCTCTGGATGTTCTGGGAGGCGCCGCCCGACCCATGCTTGAGGCCGAGAAACTTGAGGCCGTCCGCGACGGCCTGGCTGCGCACCGTGAACAGGCCGACCGCCACGGCGCCGAGCACGCCGGCGATCGCAAGCACACGTCTGCGATCCGGACGCACGACGATCACGATCAGCGTCACGGCCAGGATCTCGCCGACGAAGGCGTCGAATGCGCCGGACACGACCATGCCGGCAGCGCCGGCGACGCCCGCTGCCCATGCGGCGCGGCGTTCGCCGTTCGATGCCGGCCGTCGTGCCAGCAAGAGGAGTGCGAGCGCAAGTGTTGCGGCGGAGAGCGCGGCGAAGTCGTGGTCGCCGACGAGAGAGGGCTTGCGGGAGCCGGCCGGCGTGTGCTCGAAGTTGCCCAGCGCCCCGACGATCTGGAGGAGCCCGACGGCGGTGACGACGCAGCTCCAGGCGATCAGGGCTCCGGCCCACAGGCGAAGGCTGCGCAGGTCGTCTGCGACGAGCACGAGCGACGGCGCAAGCAGCATGTACTCGAGCCACTTCGCCGCAGTGACGGCGTGGGTTCCTGCCGGATACGCGTCGAAGCGGAGCGCGCCCCAGGCCGTTGCCAGTACGACGAGTGCCGCGAGCGCGATCCAGGCGACCCAGATCGACCGTGTTCCGCGCAGCCGGTCGAGCCGGTTCTGCGCAGACGCGACCGCGGCGACGACGACCGCCAGGACCGCGACGTCGGAGAGGTACGCGTCGAGGCGGCCCACCGAGACCGACGGCGAGTAGTGGCGGTGGAGAAAGAGGAGCGGTATGGCCGCTGCGACGACCAGCGGCCCCGCGCGGGCAGGCGCGCGCAGCGAGGCGGGAGCGGCCAACGGCGCCACTATACTCGCCGTCTCAGATGCGTTTCCGCGTCCTGCAGCGGCGCGCCGCGACCGCCGTTGGGATCTACGGTTCCGCGCTACTCGGGATTCTCGCAACGATCGTCGCAGCGCGCGAGATGACGGTGGTCGAGTTCTCCCGCTTCGCTCTCGTCTTCGCCATCACCGGCCTGCTGCAGCTGTTCCTCGACCTGACCGCCAACGAGGTCGTCGTCAAGTACGGCAACCGGTACGCCGCGCGCGGCGACTGGGGCCGATTCCGCCGGCTCTTCGACATCGGCTTCCGGGTGAAGGTGATCGGCGGGGTGCTGGGCGCGATCGGCGTCATCATCGCCGCGCTCGCCTCGCCGTGGATCTGGAACGTGCCCGGGCTGACCGAGCCGCTGCTGATCGCCGCGTTCGTCCCCTTGCTCCAGGCTCCGGAAGGGATGACGGAGGCGGCGCTGCTCGTGCGCAACCGGTACGACCTGCGGGCCGGGCTGCTGGTCTGGTCGATGGCCCTGCGCCTCGCGGCCGTCGCCGTCGCCGCATCGCACGGGGTCGTCCCGACGTTCGCTGCGATCGTCGTCGCGCAGGTGATCGCGACAGCGACCGCTCTCGTGGTCGGGCTCGCTGCGTTCCGACGCTGGCCGCGCGCCGAAGCGAAGCCGCTTGGCGAGGACGCGCCCGCGATCCGCAACTTCGCGATCCAGTCGACCGTTGCATCGGGGCTGACGTCGCTCCGAACGCTTCTCCCGACGGTGCTGGTCGGCATCGTGGCCAAGCCGCAGGAGGTCGGGCACTTCCGGATCGCGCAGGCGCCGCAGACCGCGTATGCGTCGCTCTCCGCGCCGGCGAGGCTCGTCCTCCTCGCCGAGCAGACCTATGACTTCGAGCACGGCCGTGCCGACAGGGCGTGGCGGCTGCTCAAGCGCTACATCGGGACGACCTCGGCGCTCGCCCTGGTGTCCGTGCCCGTGCTGTGGATCCTGATGCCGTGGCTCGTGCGCGTGATCTACGGCGTTCGCTACGAGGCCGCGACGACGCCGGCTCGCCTGATGCTGATCGTCGCCGCGATCCAGCTCGTGTTCGGTTGGTCGAAGTCGTTCCCGGTGTCGATCGGCCGGCCCGGGATGCGGACGGCAGGCCAGCTGATCGAGCTCGCGGTCCTCGTGCCGCTGGTCCTCCTGCTCGGCCACTACTACGGCGCGTCCGGCGCGGCCGCGGCGCTGATCGTCTCGTCGGCAACCCTGGCGTGCTTCTGGCTGTTCGGGCTGGCCCGGCTTCGCAGCACCCCGATCGGAGCACCGCGGGAAGCCGCGACATGAAGCTTCTCGTGGTCTCGGGAATCTGGCCGCCGGACGTCGGCGGGCCCGCCAGCCACGCGCCCGAGGTTGCAGGCTGGCTCCGCGGACGCGGTCACGACGTCGAGGTCGTCGTGACCGCCGACCGGCAACCGGCGCAACAGCCGTATCCCGTCCGCTTCGTGTCGCGCAGCAGCCCGCGCGGCGTTCGCCATGCCCGCGTGCTTGCGCTCGTCGCAGCGCGCGCACGACACGCGGACGTCGTCTACTCCACCGGTATGTTCTTCCGCTCGGCGGCCGGCGCGGCGGCGGCGCGGACGCCGATCGTGCTCAAGCTGACCTCCGACCCCGCCTTCGAACGCGCACGGCGCGCCGGATTGGCCGACGGTGACGTGACACAGTTTCAGCAAGCGAGCGCGGGTCGACGCGCTGTGGTGTTGCGGGCGTTGCGAAACGGTGCCGTGCGGCATGCCGACCATGTCGTCTGCCCGAGCGGCTTCCTCCGAGATCTCGTCGTCAGCTGGGGTGTGCCCACCGAGCGGGTGACCGTCCTGCCGAACCCGGCGCCGAGCGCGGACGGCGTACCGGAGCTGTCCGACGATGGCGCGCGGCCGCTCGTCTTCGCCGGGCGGCTGACCGACCAGAAGGACCTCGACGTCGCGCTCGCCGCCGTCGCCGAGGTCGAGGCCGCACGACTCGACGTGATCGGCGACGGCCCCGAGCGTGCTCGGCTCGAGTCGGCGGCGCATGAGCTCGGTCTGAGCTCGCGCGTGCACTTCCTCGGTGCGTTGCCACGCGAGCAGGCGCTCGCGCACGTCCGTCAGGCGGAGGCCGTCGTCCTGACCTCCGCCTGGGAGAACTTCCCTCACGGTGTCGTCGAGGCGCTGGCACTCGGCACGCCCGTGATCGCGACCAGCGTCGGCGGCGTTCCCGAGGTCGTTCGAGACGGCGAGAACGGGCTGCTGGTCGCGCCGGGTGATCCCGCTGCGTTCGCGGCCGCCCTCCGCCGGTACCTCGGGGACAGCGGGCTGCGTGCCCGCCTCCGTGCTGCCGCGGCACCCTCGGTGGTCGACTACAGCCAGGACCGGATCTACGCCAAGCTGGAGGCGATCCTCGAGGGTGTGCGATGAAGCCGACGGTGATCTTCGCGGGGAGGACGCGCTACCGGCTGCCGCTCTCGCAGGCCCTCGCACGCAAGTGGGATGCGCTCGGCGACGTGCTCGACCTGCGGGTCGTCGCCTCGTCGGTCGACGGCTCGCGCGGCGACCGGACGTTTCGACTCCGGCCGCGGACTGCGCTCGACGGGCCGCGTTTCTGGCTGACGCTGCCGTGGCGGCTGCGTCGCGAGGCAGCCGCGGCTCGTCCGGCCGCCATCGTCGCCCAGAGCCCGTTCGAGGGCGCCGCGGCGCTCGTCGCGCGGACCGGCGTCCCGGTGATCGTCGAGCTTCACGGCGACTGGCGTACGTTTGCCCGTTTGTACGGTTCGCCGCTCCGGCGCATCGCCGCGCGCGCGGTCGACGCGGTGGGAACCTGGGCCGTGCGCGACGCCGACGAGATTCGCGCGGTCTCGCCCTATACCGCGCGACTCGCGCGCGAGGTCGGCCGTGAGCCGGCTGCCGAGTTTCCGGCGTTCATGGACCTCGACCCGTTCCTGGGCCCGGTTCGTCCCTTGCCCGACCACCGGACCGTGCTGTTCGTCGGCGTCCTCGAGCCGTACAAGAACATCGACGGGCTGGCTGCCGCCTGGCGCCTCGCCAAGCCGCGGGTCGGCGATGCCACCCTCCGCGTCGTCGGAACCGGATCGCGGACGAACGTCGTCGAGCAACTCGTGCGGGATGGGCTCGCAACCTGGAGCGAACGGCTCTCGACCGAGGAGGTCGCGGCTGCGCTCGACGATGCCTCCCTGCTCGTGTTGCCGTCGCGTTCCGAGGGAATGGGTCGCGTCGTCATCGAGGCCCACCTGCGCGGCCGGCCGGTCCTCGGCACCGACGTCGGCGGGATCCCCGACCTGGTCGGCGACGACGTCGACGGAGTGCTCGTGCCTCCCGAGCCGGCGGCCCTGGCCGAGGCGCTGGTGCGTCTGCTCAACGACCGCGACGAGCTCACGCGGCTCGCCGCCGCTTCCCGTGACGCCGGTGAACGGTGGGTCGTCTCCCCGACCGAGTACGCACGTCGCGTGCGCGACCTCGTCCTCTCGTGAAGTTGATCGTGATCACGCAGCGCGTCGACGCCGACGACCCGGCCCTCGGCGCGACGGTCCCGAAGCTGCGGGCGCTTGCAGAACGTGTCGACCAGCTCGTCGTGCTCGCGCTCGCTGCGCGTCCGGTCGACCTGCCGGCAAACGTCCGCATCAAGGTGTTCGGCGGTCCGCGACGCGTGTTGCGAGGAGCACGGCTCGAGCTCGCGCTCGCGCCCGAACTGCGCGAACGCGACGTCGCAGTGCTCGCGCACATGTCCCCCGTCTACGCGGTGCTCGCCGCGCCGCTGGTGCGCCCGCTCCGTCGGCCGCTGCTGCTCTGGTTCACCCACTGGCGAGACTCCGGGGCGCTGCGGCTGGCCGAGCGCGCGGCGACGCGCGTGCTCAGCGTAGGCAGCGCGTCGTTTCCGTTCCCGACACGGAAGCTCGTCGTCACCGGCCACGGTGTCGAAGTGCCGTCGCGGCCGGTCCCGCGTCGCGTCGACGACGGTGTCCTGCGACTGCTCGCGCTGGGTCGCACCTCGCCGGCGAAGGGGCTCGATGCGATCGTCGAAGCCGTGGCCTCGCTCGAAGGGCTGCCCATCGCGGCCGAGCTCCGAGGCCCGTCGCTCACCGTCGAGGAGCGGGCCTACCGTGCGGCGCTCGAGGCGCGGATCGCTGCGCGCGGGGTCGGCGAGCGCGTGCGGCTCGAAGACCCGGTGCCGCAACGCAACGTTCGGACGGTCTACGCGCGGAACGACGTGCTCGTGTCGAACATGCGCGCGGGAGCCCTCGACAAGGTCGTCTTCGAGGCCGCAGCGGCAGGGCTGCCGGTCCTGGTCGCGAGCCCGGGGTTCGATCCGCTCGTCGGCGGCCTCGGCCACGATCTGCGCTTTCCGCAGGACGACTCGTCGGCGCTGGCCGCTCGGGTGCGCGAGCTCCATGCGGCGGGCGGCGACGGGCGTCGCAAGCTCGGGCTCGAGCTGCGGGCGCGAGTCGCGCGCGAGCACTCGGTCGAGCACTGGGCCGACCGCGTGGTCGAGGCTGCTCGGTGACCGAGGTCCTCCACGTCCAGAAGGTCTCCGGCGTCTCCGGGTCGGAGGCACATCTGCTGTCGCTCCTCCCGCTGCTCCGCGATCGCGGGTGGGATGCGCGCATGCTCGTCCTGCATCAGGGCGAGGCCGGCGCGCGCGAGTTCGTGGAACGGATGCACGCCGCCGGCGTGCCCACGGAAACGCGGTACATGCGCTTCGATCTCGACCCGGCCGTCACGCTCTCGCTCGTGCGGCGGCAACCGGACGTCCTGCACACGCACCTCGTCCACGCCGACGTGCTCGGGCTGCCCGCCGGAGCGCTCGCGGGCGTCCCGGCTCGGATCAGCACGAAGCACGGCTTCAACGAGTTCCGCTCGAACCGGCTGATCGCCGCCGGCGATCGTGCAGCCGGCCGGTTTGCCCATCGGCAGATCGCGATCTCCTCGGGCCTCGCCCGTTACCTGGAGGACACGCAGGGCTACGCACCCGGGACGTTCACGGTCGTCCACTACGGGATCGAGCCCGGGCCGGAGCCGCTCCTGCCGCCCGAGGCGCCGAGGCTCGCCGCCGTCGGTCGCCTGATCCCGATCAAGGGCTTCGACGTCCTGTTCGACGCGTTCGCGAGAGCGCGAGAGCAGGTGCCGCCGCTTACGCTCGAACTGGCGGGGGACGGCCCGCTCGCCGCCGATCTGCGCCGCAGGGCACCCGAAGGCGTTTCGCTGCTCGGGCGGGTCTCGCCGATCGATCCCGTCTACCAGCGCAACGGGATCGTCGTCGTGCCGTCGCGCGGCGAGGGCTTCGGGATGGTCGCGCTGGAGGCCGCCGAGCGAGGCCGCGCGGCGATCGTCAGCGACGTCGGCGGCCTGCCCGAGATCGTCCTCGACCGGGTCACCGGCAGCGTCGTGCCGTCCGGCGATGTCGGCGCGCTCGCGGCCGCGATCGTCACGCTTGCGTCCGACCCCGGCCGGGTGCGCCGGTTCGGCGCCGCCGCGCGCGAGCGTGCCCTCGCGACGTTCTCGGCGGAGCGCGCCGCTGACGGCGTCGAAGCTGTCTACCGGGAGGCGCTCGCGCGATGACGGGCTACGCCGTCGTCTCGTGTCATGCCGAGCGTCCGCTCGACGACCGGGTCTGGGCGAGCTATGAGCGGCTGCTGCGGCGGCGACCCGGCGGCTTCGCGGTGACGTCGTTCCTCCGTCCGCCTGCGAGCGGCGAGGATTCGGAGCGGTGGCTCACCCGTGCGCGGCGCGCCGTCGAACTGGCGCCCCTCGGCCACCACACGCACTTCGGCGGCCCGTCGCAGGCACGCCCCCCGGCCGGGATCGATCCGGCCGCGGTCGTGCGTGCCGAGGTCGAGTGGCTGCGGGAGAACGACCTCGAGCCCGCCTACTTCTGCGGAGGCGGCTGGTACCTCGACGCCGAGGTCGCACGAACGCTCGCCCGGTTCGGCTACGTCGACTGCACCGCCACGACCTTCCGCCAGGCCTATCTGCCGTTCGGTGCTGCCCGGTTGCAGCTCGACGGCCCACGCCGTGTCGTCCTCGCGGGCGGCGAGACGCTGCTCGAGCTTCCGGCGACGCACTCGCTCGGCGCGCTCGCGCGCGGCATCGTGCACCTCCCGAGGCTCGTGCACATGCACTTCCACGACTGGGAGCTCGTCCAGCCCGCTCGGCGGCAGGCGATCTACGGGCTGCTGCGGGTGCTGGCGCGCGTTCGCCGGCCGCTTTCGCTCGCCGCGCTCGCCGAGCGCTCCACCGAGGCACCGGAAGTCGGCTGGGACGAGGCTACGATCGCCTCGTGACAGGTGGAACGATCGACAAGTCGCGCCCTGCTACGGACGTTCGTGCGCCGCATCCTCATTTGCTCACGTCGCCGATCGGCGGCGCGATCCGCCGGCTCGGCAGCATCCTCGCGCTCGTCGTGATCGACATCGCCGGGCTCGTGCTCGGCGTCTATGCCGCGCTCGCACTGCGCTCGCTCGTCTTCGACCCGAAGCCGATCCTCTGGGGGCTGCTCTGGGATCACGAGACCGACTGGCTCGCCTTCCTGATCCTGCTGCTCGTGCTCGTCTTCTGGCGCGCCGGCCTGTACGCGCGTCGCGAGCTGCGCGAGGGCTCGGGTCGCGTCGTGCCGAGCGTGTTCCTCGTCGCTGCACTCGCGCTCGCCTTCGCGATCGGCACCGGCCAGCACTTCACGACCTTCGGCCTCTACATCGTCGGTGCCGTGTTCGTCTCGGCGGCGATCGCGTTGCTCCGCGGCTGCTACGAGACTGCGACCGGAGCGGTGATGCGCGTGGTCGGCGTTCGACGGGCGGTGCTCCTGGTCGGAGACCCGCAGACGAGAACGCAGCTCCGGAACGCGCTCGGTCGAAGTCGCGCCGGTATCTACTACGAGTTCGTCGGCGAGGTCGAGATGGGCGACGAGCTCGAGCAGGCGCTGGACGACCTGCCGCTCGACGAGCTGATCATCGGCGATGCCGGGATCGCCGACGACCTGCTGCTCGAGGTCGTCGAGGCGGCGCACCACCGCGGCGTAAGGGTCCACATCGCTCCGCGGACCGGCGAGCTTCTGATCGAGCGGGGCGAGTACGTCCCGGGGCAGGGCGTGCCGCTGTTCGAAGTGCGCCCGCCGGCCTTCGCCGGTGCGGACTGGGCGACGAAGCGTGCGTTCGACCTCGTCGTCTCTGGCGCGATCGTCGTGATCGGGCTGCCGTTGTGGCTTCTGATCGCGCTGGCGGTGAAGGTCTCGTCGCGTGGGCCGGTCCTCTATGCGGACGAGCGAGTCGGCCTGGGAGAGCATCCGTTTCGGATGCTGAAGTTCAGGACGATGGTTGCCGACGCCGAGCGGCAGCAGGCAGTGCTCGAACGCGAGAACGAGGCGAGCGGGGCGCTGTTCAAGATCAGGAACGATCCACGGGTCACGTCGGTCGGCCGGGTGCTCCGACGACTCTCGCTCGACGAGGTTCCCAACGTCCTCAACGTGCTCCGCGGCGAGATGTCGCTCGTCGGGCCGCGGCCGCTGCCCTTGCGGGACTACGAGCGCCTCGAGCCGTGGCATCGGCGCCGCTACAACGTGCTGCCCGGGATCACCGGCCTCTGGCAGGTGTCTGGACGATCCGACCTCAGCTTCGACGACCTCGTCCGGCTCGACTTCTACTACCTCGAGCACTGGTCGATCTGGCTCGACGTCTCGATCCTGCTCAAGACGCCGGCCGCCGTGATCTCGCAACGCGGCGCGTACTGACGTAGCGTGCGGAGTCATGCCGACTGACAGCGAGAACCGCCCCACCGACCCGCAGCCGCAGCACGCGGGGCGGTCGAAGCGCCTCTACGACTCGGCGCAGGCTCGCGGCACCCATTACTACGAGCGCGGCAAGTTCTGGGTCGAGAACGTCGATCCGGCCACCCCGCAGGGCGCCACGATCGGATGGTTCAAGCGCTACCGGGCGGCTGACGGCCAGCTCTACGCCGTGCTGATCACGGCGTACCTCTTCCTGACATTGGTTCCGCTGCTGATCGTCGAGACGAGCTATGCCTACAAGGATCCCGACGCGCTCGCCGCCCGCCTCGACCATCGGCTGAACCTGAGCGGGACGACCAGCGACCTGGTCCGGTCGGTCCTGGCCGGGTCGAGCGGCCACAAGTTCTCGGCGGCACTGCTGGCAGTCATCAACCTGTTCTTCTTCGGCGCCGGCTTCGGCCGGGTGCTCCAGCTCGCCCATGCACGCTCCTGGGGGTTCGACCTGCGCAAGAACGCACTGCTCGACCAGGGCACGTACTACGGGATCATCGCCGCGCTGGTGGTGATGACGGCCGTCTACGTGCTCCAGACGCGCGCGCTGCGGAACTCGCCGTCGTGGATTGGCTGGCTGCTCGACGTGGGCTGGCTGGCGATCTTGATCGGGTTCTTCACCTGGGCGCCATGGCTGCTCCTGCACCGACAGGTTGCATGGCGGGACGTTCTGCCCGGCGCGGTGTTCACGATCGTCGGCTTCATCGGGCTGCGGATCATCTCGGGACTGCTGCTCAGGAACTGGCTGAACTGGTACTCGAAGACCTACGGCGCGCTCGGGATCGTGATGGCGATCTTCTTCTGGCTCGTCATCTACTCGACCGTGCTGGTGCTCGCGGCCGCGCTGTCGCCCGCGCTCGCGCATCGCCGCGATCTGCTGCGCACACGGCTCGAGGAGATCTAGTCGTCGACGCCCACAAAGGCGCAGCCACGAGCGAGCGCCACGCTCCCACCGACGGAGGCTTCTGTCAAGTCCCCGTAGGCCGTCGCGGTGCGCGACGCCTAACATCGGAGGGTGCTTCACGACGCCCGCCGCCTCTGGATGATGGTCGCCGCCACGATCGTCCTCGCCGTCGTCGCCGACGCGGCGCCCGCGACGGCGGCGACGCGGCTGAGTCACGCAGACCGGGAGGCGATCGGCACGGTGGTCGACCGATTCGTCAAGGACGTGGTGCTCCGCGAGAACCTGCGCGAAGGCTGGGATCTCGCCGGTCCCGACCTGCGCGGAGGCACCACTCGCGCGGCCTGGATCAGCGGCAAGGGCGTGACCGTGGCGGCGTTCCCGGCTCGAGGGACGAGCTTCAGAGACGCCTGGGTGGGCCGGCTCGTCGCGCCGGGGCACCTCGAGGGCTCGCTGATCCTTCAGCCGAAGGCCGGAAGCCGCGGCTTCGACCAGACCGCTGTCACCCTCGACGTTCGCAAGATCTCCGGTCGTTGGCTCGTCGACATCTTCTATTCGGCAGCTGTCTTCCGGACCGGTCTCAAGAACCGCGGGAGCTGCGGCCGGTCCGACTGCGCGATCAGCGGCCCTGCCGACTACGGGCCTCAAGGCGCTGCGAGCGCCGCGGGCAACGCGACGGCGCATGTCGGCGCACACACGTTCCTGATCGGCTTGGCGGCCGCGGCCGCCCTGCTGTTGCTGCTGCCGGTCCTGATCTGGGCCCGCATCAAGCGCCGTGACGGTCGAGCGCGCGCCGCCTACGAAGCTCACAATCGCGCCGTCCGCTGAGGCGGGCGCGCGTAGACTCGGCCTCGTGCCTCGCCGGCATGTCCTGGTGCTGGGTGCAGTGTGTGCAGCGGCGGTCGTGCTTGCGCAATCGGGCCGGGCGGCGGGCGGATTGTTCACGTCGAACGACGCGGAGCTGAACGCGATCTGGGCGGCGTCGGTCAGAACGGCGCGGGACATGCTCGTGCCGGGGCCGATCCGTGTCGACTGGTACGGGCGTGATTGTTCGATCGGCCTGTCGACCGTGCTGGTCGACGGGACGGTTCGGGACCGCTGCCCGTACGTCGGCGACGAGGCGGTGATCAACCGCACGCTGGATGCGTCGACCCCGAACTGGGCGGTCCAGCGGGCGATGCTCGCGTGGTTCGCCTCCGCCCAGCACCCGGATGGATCGATTCCCGCATCTCCTCTCGGAGGCGGGTCGCTGGTCCTGTTCGACTACAACGCGTACTGGCTGATCGCACTCGACGACTACGTCCTCGACTCCGGGGACCTCGGGCTGGCACGGCAGGTCTGGCCGCACGTCGTGAAGCTGATCGACGGCTTCTATGCCCGACACACGCTGCCGAACGGCCTTCTCGTCAACGACCTCGGTCCCTCCGACTACGCATTCATCCGCCGCAGCGGCACGGTGGTCGCGTACTTCAACGCGGAGTACGCCTACGCGTTGACGCGTACAGCACAGCTCGCCACCTGGCTCGATCACCCATCCCGCGCGGCCGCGTGGCGGACGCGTGCGCACGCCGTGGCAGTGGCGTTCGGCTCCGCGTTCTGGGATTCGCGTGCGGGCGCGTTCGCCGACACGACCACCGACTTCGCGACGCACCCGCAGGACGGCAATGCCTTCGCCGTGCTCGCCGGCATCGCGACGGCCCCTCGGTCGGCTTCAGCGCTCGGCTACCTGTGGGCCCATGACAACCGCAGCTACGGGAACACGATCGTCGACGACCAGGCCTGGGACAACCCCACGTGGGGCATCCAGGCGAACCAGCGGGTCTATCCGTTCATGTCGTACTTCGAGGTCTGTGCTCGCTTCGAAGCCGGCGGAGACGCCGAGGCGCTCGATCTGATCCGGCGCGAGTGGGGCTACATGCTCGACCAGGGGCCCGGGACGATGTGGGAGACGATCGGGCCGGCCGGAGGGCCCCCCACCGGCGACAAGCCGTCGTTCGACGCCGGCTGGTCGAGCGGTGCAGCGGCGGCCCTGACCCGCTACGTGCTCGGCGTCGTCCCGACGTCGCCCGGATTCGCGACGTTCACGGTTGCGCCCCACCTCGGTGACCTCGAATACGCCGAGGGAGACGTTCCCACTCCGCACGGGCCGATCCACGTCGCCTGGAAGGACACCGGCGGCGGGCTCGAGCTCGGGGTGAGCGCACCGCCCGGCACCCGCTGGGAGCGGGCTCGCTCGCGCCTCAACCCGCGGCTTGTCGGAAGCTAGATGCGCCGGCGGCCGACCCTCCCGGGTGTGACTGCTGCGGCTACGACTGCGGTCTTCGCCACCGGCGAGGGGCCCGGTGTGACTGCGGCGGCAACGACCGCGGTCTTTGCCACCGGCGCACCGATGACCCCGACCCGTCCGACGCGTGCTGGTCTGAGCGGCATGTTCAGCCTCCTTGGGTAGCGAGTGCCTCATCGGCCTCGATCGAGGCGATGATGGCTTGAATGGGAATCCGTCCGTTGGCGATGAGCTGGCCGCCCGATCGCCGCGCCGCTGCTGCAAACGGCGCCGCCCACAGGTTCTCCCAGATCAGCACCCCGGCCGTGCTGCCTGGCTCCATGGCCGCGGCGAGGTGCACGATGTCGTCCTCGGCCAGTAGCTCTGCCAGCTGAGCCTCGAGCGCTTCCAGCTCGCCGAGGTCGCCGACATCCGAGAGCTCGGCTGCGTCGATCGACCCGTCCTCGTTCTTGGTCAGGATCAATGCGTCGATCAACCTGATCGTGCCGGACTCGACCAGCGAGACGAGCTCCTTCGTCATCTCGCCCGTGAAGTTGCTCGCCCCCGCCGGGAACTCGACGACGACGTAGTCGACGGGGCCGAGCTCATCGAGAGACACATCTGTCATGTTCGTCCTTCCTGTTGAGTGGGCGTCCGTTTGTCAGGCGGTTGCGACCCTCCGGTCGCCGACCATGTACGCAACGATCAGCGCGGCCGGGAAGAAAAACAGGCTGAAGATGAAGAATCCGAAGAAGCTGTGCCCCTTGCGCCCGGCCACCCGTGCGGGCCAGAACGCGATCAGGACCCACACGATGATGAAGATGATCGAACCGAACCACCAGCCACTCGTTGCTACGAGCATGTCAACTGCCTCCCATTCCGGCTTGCGCCTCTGCGAGTCCGGCCTTGAGCTCGTTGGCGCTCGCGTGGTCGATGTGTGCGACTGACTTCGTGATCGCGTTCCCGAGCGGCTAATCGAGGGCATCGACGCCGTCGGCGTCGATGACACCGCCTGATCCGTCGAGCTGCGTCGTCGATACGCGATCGTACACGCCTATCGACGACCGAACCTAGTCGCCGTACAGATCAGACCAGGCGCTGACCAGCCAGGCGGTGCCCCCGGGTGCGCTCGCGCGCGCCCACGCCAGCGCCTCGTCGACGCTCCGGCCGATCCCGACGGTTCGCCAGCGTTCGCCGCGTGCTCCGGCGAGGCAGACGTCGAGCACGCGCCCGCGGGCGCCGCTTTCCGAGTCGGGAAGCTCGTCGGCTGATCGAAGTGCAGGCCTCATGCGGCCAGTAATACCGGGAGCTGAGTACGCTGCGCGTCGGCCGAGGGAGCGAATTCGCCGTCGTCCTAGAGAAGGAGCAGCGCGGATGTCGAGTTCAGCGAAGCACTCTGAAGACTTCGAGATTCGTCCCGCGCGTGAGGAGGACAGGCTTCCTCTGGCGGTTCTGTTCGCCGCGGTTGCGGAGGAGCGCACCGGAATCGCTACGGAGCCGCCTGTCGACATCGAGGCACGTGCTGCTCGCTGGAGGCTCGACGGGACACTGGTCGCGGCCGCGGGCGACGATCTCGTCGGGTTGATACACGTCGAGCAGACGCGATTCGGGTTCGGTGAGATCGGCATGCTGGTCGATCGTGAGTGGCGCGGCCGCGGCGTGGGCTCGGCACTGGTCGCGGCGGCGACCGAGTGGGCGCGCGAGCGCAGCCTGCACAAGCTCAGCCTCGCCGTGTTCGTGCACAACACGGCCGCGATCGGGCTGTACCGCAAGTTCGGCTTCGTCGAAGAGGGTCGCCGGGTGAAGCACTTCCGGCGTGCGAACGGCGAGCTGTGGGACACCTTTGAAATGGGGCTCCTGCTCTGAGCCCTCAGGACCTGCTTGCGGGCGCGTCGCCCATGTGCGCCGAGATGTGCTCGATCGCCTGCCCGTAGTCGCCGATGAACTCGGGCGATCCCTGCGGCACACCGTCGGTCCCGACGAGCCCGAGCCACACCTTCCCGCGCTCGCGCTGGTAGTAGGCGGCAAGCTCGTCATCCTCGGTGTCGTAGACGGCGAGGACCTGCCGGCTCTTCACTTTCAGCGCGCGTGCCGCGAACGCCTTCCGCCGACGGCTCAGTCGTCCCTGAGACGTCAGCCAGCCGAACAACGGCGGTCGGTCACTGGCGAGTCGTGGTCAACTGGCTCTTGCCTCTAGCGGCGGCGGCCGCCGAGCGCCCGAATGACAAACCATCCTCCCAGGCCCACCAGCCCCAGTAACAGAATCACCAAGATGATCGTCCCCAGCACGCCGCCCGATGATATGCGACCAACGCCGACCGGTCCGAGTTCTTACCCTGGCGCTCTCGCGGGTTAGGAGGGTCAGCCGTGCCGGCGGTGTCGGGACGCTCCAGACTCAATGCGATCGCCGACTTGGTGTCGCCTGTGTGGATGACACTGACCGCCTTGTCGCAAGCCGCGTCCGCCGCAGGCCCGATCACGTCCTGCACTCCAGATCCGATTCGGTCGCCCGGGAGCCGGTCGAGGGCCGCCCGAAGCGACCCGCACGACCAATCGTGCTTCAGCTGGCCGCTGTAGGCATCCCGGATGACCGCCTTCCCGTCCGTGCTGACTGCAAGGTGGGGCTTGTTTCCGCTCCCGCAAGCCGAGAGCCCGAGAGCCACAGCGAGGAGTGCCGCGCCCGAACGCACGGCTGGACGCTACGCCGAAGGCGTAAAGACCTTTGAAGACGCCTCCACGGATAGGTCAGCCCGTCGCTCCAACTTTCATCGCAGAGTCGAAGGGTCTGGTTGACCACCCAGTAAGTGGTTGTCGGGATTAGGTGGTCAGCTGGTTGGAGGGGCTCGGAATGTGACCGCCTCTCCCCGGCGCAGTGGCAGCGCCACGTTGGATTCGGTTCATGCTGCGGACGGTCATCAACCAGTCGTCGGTCGGACTCCTCGTGGTGGTCACGGTCGTCGTGACAATCGGTGTCGTGCTACTCGGGATCTCGCTGATTCGGCGTCTCGTGCCGACAACACGGGAGGGGTTTGACGCGGAGGTTTCGTCGCAGATGCTCGGTGTCGTCGCGTCGCTCTTCGGTCTGCTGCTGGCGTTCGTGATCGTGATCGAGTACCAGAACTTCGGTAGCGCTCAGGCCAACGTTGGACCAGGAAGCTGACTCACTCGCAGCGATCACTCGCGACAGCAGTGCGCTGACCCCCGCCCAGGGCGCTCTGGTGCGTGGCGCGATCGGAACGTACGTCCGCACAGTCGTTAGCGACGAATGGCCCGATCTTCGAGAGGGCCACGAAAGCAGCCTCGCCTCGAACGAGGTGAACGGAATCTATACCGCCCTGCAAGCCGCGAAACCGACCTCACCAGCGGCGGCCGCTTTCTACGACGACTCGGTACGCCAACTCAACGCAGCGTTGATCGCACGCCGTGATCGGCTCGATGCGGCCGCCGGTGGGGTCCCGTCGCTGGTCCTGACGCTTATATTGGTGGGGGCGCTGGTGATTCTGTTCTACGCAATGCTCGTCGGGTCACGCAGCTTCTGGTTTCACACGATCGGCGCGTGTTCGATCGCGCTCGTGGTTGCGCTATCGCTTGTTGTGCTCGTCGATCTCAGTTACCCGTTTTCGGGCGATCTCGTGGTCAGTTCGAGTCCGTTCAAAACAGGACAGCTGGCCCAGTTCTTCCACAAATAGTTGAAGCGGCGGGCTAGATCGACTCAGCCGCGGCTCCGGGGCTAGTGAAGGACTGTCCGAGGACGCGCGTACCGATCTGCTCGCGACACCGAGTGTGACCCGCGCAACACATGCTGTGTCAAGCGCGCACGGATGCGCAAGACGCGGCCATCCGCCTCCGTCTCCTGGTCATGACGGCAAGAAACACCCGGCAAAACACAGGAGGAACAGCGATGAACCGCCACCCTCGGAGAATCAGGACACGGCTGGCAACCGCGGTCGCGATCGCGACACCGCTCGCGCTGGCCTCGAGCGCCTCGGCGACGAGAGTCATCGAGCCGACCCTGCCCGGCCACGGCCCGATCCGCCACGTCCATATCTTGCGTGTCAGCGGTGCCGCCAGGACCAACCTGCTCACAGGTGTTGCGCTGAACCCGATCAGCGGCCTCGGCCCGGGCGCGGTCGACGTCGGCTGACGTTATCCGGTCGTCGTAGCGCCCTTGCGGGTTAGGTGGTAGGTGTCCGCCAAACGCCTGAAATGTGTCCGCGACAGCGCCGTGCGCTTCGGCCCGTGTCGGTTGTTGGCGGGCCGCCGTTGGCGGCGGGTGGTCGCCGGGCGTGGATGGGCTCCTGGTCGGCGGCCGGGACGCTCGTGCAGCGAGGTCTCCGGCTCACGTCCCTACCGGCGTGAGATCGCTGCGCTATGCCTACCCACCACGCTTTGGCGTTGGGCGGCTGACGGTTAGTCGTCGTCCTCGCCTGTGTCCTCGTCCTCGTCACCCCAGCCGAACTCAGCGACGTAGTCGGCGAAAGCATCGTGGTCGAACTCCATAGGGAGGAACTGGGGCTTGAGGTCGTCTTCTGCGTCGAGCAGTCCTTCGGATTTCGCGATCAGCTTGACCAGGAATCGCTCGGCAGCCTCTAGGTGAGCAGACTCTTCTGTCCAGATGCCGAAGTCGAGACTCTTCCGACCCGTGGTGAAGTTCGCGGACGACAGCCACAGTCTGAACGGCCTGAAGCCGATCACGTCGTCGGGATACCCGAGCGCGTCTTCGTCGTGCCTAGTCGTACAGGCGCTTACCGCGGTTTCCATCAGGGAAAGCCCGCATCCGTTGACAGTCGCGGCTCATGCTGTGATGGGAGTTCCTGATGTCTGGGTGATCTGCTCGCTGAACTCGATGCCGGTCTCGATGGCGCGTCGGACTGGGCAGGCTTCGGCGACCTTGTCCAACAGCGCGATCTGGTCGGCGCTGAGGTCGCCGCTGAGGTGGATCGAGACGTCGCAGTGCGGCGGTGTGGAGCGGTGGTCGTAGTCGACGTCGACGGAGACGTCTCCCAGCTCCCAACCTTTCCGGTTCGCGAACATGACGAGCGTCGTCGAGACGCACGACGCGAGAGCCGCTGGCAGGAGTTCGTGTGGTGCCGGGGCGCTCCCTTCGCCTCCGACCTCTTCCGGTTCGTCGGTGATCAGG
This sequence comes from uncultured Thermoleophilia bacterium, assembly GCA_963742605.1. Lineage (GTDB taxonomy): Bacteria > Actinomycetota > Thermoleophilia > Gaiellales > Gaiellaceae > PALSA-600. The sequence goes on from CAVUNA010000014.1 coordinate 531,898, forward strand.
CGGTGCTTATCGTCGATCACGATCTCCTGGCGCAGGGTGCCGCGAATTGAGCGCGATGTGGCGGTGAGGCTCATGCTGCATCAACTGCTTCGCCGTGCCTCTCGATTGTGTCGTCCAGGAAGCTGCCGATCGTCGCAGCCGGGTGCGCGCCGACGAAGCCGCCAACCGGCTTGCCGTCCCGGAAGACGGCGACGGTCGGAATACTTTGGATCCCGTACTGCGCGGCGAGTGCCTGCTCAGCGTCGACGTCGACCTTCGTGAGCTCGATTTGACCGGCCCGCTCCGCGACCTCGGTCTCGATCGCAGGGCCGAGCATGCGGCACGGGCCGCACCAGGCTGCCCAGAAGTCGACGACGACCGGCAGCTCATGCGAGCGCTCGATCACGTTGTGCTGGAAGGTTTCGGTGGTCACGTCCATTTCTCTGTTCATCCCTTTCAGTGAGCGAGCGGGTTTGGCTTCGAGCCGCGGGTGCTCAGGTGGAGCGCGGCATAGAGCGGGCAGAAGCTGACGGAGCTCGTGGCGAGCATCACGCCGGCGAGGACGAGCAGGACGATTCCGGCGAGGCTGCCGACGCCGACGAGTAGCGCAACCACGACGAGGAGCGGCGCCGCGACGAAGGTGCGGAGCCTGCGATCGAGCGTGCTCATGTTCTTGGTCATTTCGGTCTCCTCAAACAATCAGGTGGGGATGCCGCCGACGAGGGCGGCCAGGGTCGAGAGCTGGGACTGGAGCGAACCGCACACCTGCTCGCACAGGGCGAAGACGCCTTCATCAACGACGCGGTAGTACACGTGATTACCTTCCTTGCGCCGAGCAACGATTCCGGTCTCTGCGAGCACACTCAGGTGCTTGGAGATGTTCTGCTGGCCAGCGCCGAGCTGCTCTGCAAGCGAGTTGACGCTGAGCTCTCCGTCGCGCAGGAGGTCGAGGATGCGGACGCGCATCGGCTCGCCGATCGCGCGGAAGCGACGGGCGATCAGTTCGGCGAGGTCATCGGGGATCGGGTGTGGAAGCGACTGCATCGTCCTCCTTCTGCTACGCTCTGCAACGATTTAGTTGTATAGTAGCAGAACGTTACGACGCAAACCTTTTGATCACGGAGGAGCCCGCTAGTGGTGGTCGCAACAGCAGCGCCTGTGTCCCCTGCCAACATCGAGCATCCGGAGGCGGTCGGCCCGATCGGTCGTCTTGGCGGGTGGGCGGCGGACCACCTGCGAGCGGTTGCTCTCACCTGGTCGGCGGTCGCAGTCGCCCTCGCAGTGTTCGCCCCGCAGGTCGAGACGGCGCTTTCGGGCGCAGGCTGGCAGGCGAACGGCTCCGAGTCGGTCCAGGCCAGAGCGCTGATCCAGCACAACTTCGCCGGCCTCTCGAGCTCCGCCCCGATGGTCGTCCTGCATTCACCCTCGCTCTCTTTGAAGACTCCGGCGTTCCAGGCACTGCTGGCCAACGTCGAGGGTGTCCTGCGCGCCGACCGGCGGATCTCGTCGGTCGTGCCGCCGCAGCCAGGTGTGTCGATCTCTCCCGACGGTCACACCGCGATCGTCGTTGCCGGTGCGCGAGGCGATCCGACCGCGATGGTCGCCGCCGCCGACAGCTTGAAGGGCAAGCTGCACGCACTCGCGACACCCGCGATCTCGGTCAGCCTCACGGGCGCGTCCGGCATGTGGTCGGACTTCAACACCGCGAACCGCACGGCGATGATGAAGTCGGAGCTCTACTCCTGGCCGATCACGCTGGCGATCCTCGCGATCGGCTTCGGGTCACTGGTCGCGGCCGGGCTGCCGTTGATGCTGACGATCCTCGGCCTGCTCGCCTCCGCCGGGCTGCTCTCGCTGCTCACGCACGGCTTCGAGATCTCGATCTGGGCGATGAACTTCGCGCTCATGTTCGCGCTCGCGCTCGGGATCGACTACGCGCTCTTTGTCGTCCATCGCTTCCGTGGCGCCTACTTTGGCTCCAAACTCGGCGTCCGCGACGCCGTCGCGGTCACGATGGACACCGCCGGAAAGGCAGTGTTGTTCTCTGGGTTCACGGTCTTCGTCTCGCTGTCTGCGGTGATGTTGGTTCCGAGCCCGGCGTTCCGCTCGATGGCGCTCGGGATCATGATCAGCGTTGCCTTCGTGCTCGCCGCAACGATGACGCTCCTGCCCGCGGTGCTTGGCAGGCTCGGCCCGAAGGTGGATGCGCTTGCGCTGCGCTGGGTGCATTCTGGCGAGCATCGCTCGGCACGCTTCGCAGCGTGGGGCGAACGGCTCTGGCGCAAACCGCACATCTACGGCCCCGTCGCCACCCTCATCCTGGTTTTGCTCGCACTGCCGATCTTCGGCCTCAAGACCGGGATGCCATCGATCAAGGTCGTGCCACCGACCGACGGCTCCCGCATCGGCTACACACAGGTGCAACAAGCATTCGGGGTCGGCGCACCCGGAGCGCTGCAGATCGTCACGCCCCGCGCAACAGCTGCAACGGCCGCCACGGTCGCCCGTCGCGACCCCGGCATCGCCCGCGTCTCGGCCGCGCAACTGGGCGCGAACGGACTCGCGTTGCTGCAGGCGATCCCGAACGCCGACCCGTCGAGCAGCAACGTCGGGCGCACGATCGACCGGCTCCGCGCAGCCCTTCCGCCAGGTGCGCTCGTCGGCGGCGCGGTGGCCGAGAACCACGACCTCGAACAGGCACTCGCCGCCAAGACGCCGCTCGTGATCGGCGTCGTGCTCGTGCTCGGCTTCCTGCTGCTCCTGATCGCCCTGCAGGCGCCGCTGCTCGCCGCGCTCGGTGTGCTCACCAACCTGCTCGCCACCGGCGCCGCCTTCGGCGTCGGACGGCTGATCTTCCAGAACGGGCACGGCTCGGGCCTGCTCGGCTTCCAGCCGCAGGGCTACCTGGACGCCTGGGCGCCCGTCTTCTTCTTCGCGATGATCTTCGCGATCTCGATGGACTACACCGTGTTCCTGCTCTCCTCCGCGAAGGAACACTGGGACCGCTCGCACGACCCCCACGAAGCCGCGATCGGCGGCCTCGCCCACTCCGGCCGCGTCATCTTCGCCGCCGCGGCCGTCATGGTCGCCGTCTTCTTCACCTTCGCCCTCTCGGGCCCGCTGCCACCGAAGGAGATGGGCGTGATCCTCGGCGTCGCCGTCCTCCTCGACGCGATGCTCGTCCGGCTGGTCCTGATCCCGACGCTGCTCCGCGTCTTCGGACGCCAGGCCTGGGCGCTGCCGGCCTGGCTTCGCCGGCTCCTCCCCGACGTCCGCTTCGGACACTCGTAATGGTCGAGCTCTGGCAAACAGAATGGTGCCCCGCCTCCCGCCGCGTCCGGCAACGGCTCACCGAACTCGGGATCGACTACATCGCCCGCCAAGTACCCGTCGAGCGGGAGAACCGGCTCCTGCTCAGTGAGCGAACCGGCAGCGACACCATTCCGGTTCTCATCGCGACCGACGGCGAAGTGATCGTCGGCGAAGACCCAATCACCGCCTATCTCGACACCCGTATGTCCGCATCGCCGGAGGCACGAGCCCATCACCTGAAAGCGGAGAAAGCCCGCCGCCGCTACCTACAGGAGGAATGCGAATGCTCGCAACCAGCTACAACCTCACCGCAACAACCAGCGAGCCGTTCGACGCGGCAGTCGAGCGTGTCCGCAATGAACTCAAGTCCGAAGGCTTCGGCGTCCTCAGCGAAATCGACGTCCAAGCAACCCTTCGCGCAAAGCTCGGCGTCGAGGAAGAGCCCTACCTGATCCTCGGCGCCTGCAACCCCCCACTTGCCCACCAGGCACTCAGCGCCGAACCCGACCTCGGAACACTGCTGCCCTGCAACGTCGTGATCTACCAACGCAATGGCCAGACCCACATCTCCGCCATCGACGCCGAACGCATGCTCTCGATCGTCGGCAACGACAGCCTCGCCTCGGTCGCCGCCGAGGTCCGCAACAAGCTCGCCAACGTCGTCGAACGGGCCAGCGGCCCCGCCTAGCCTAGGCGCGACGTCAAGATCTGAGTCGCTCCGTATCCTCGGAGGCGCCTCGGCTCCCCGACCGTCCGTGTGCAGGGCCACGACGCCGAGCCAGGCGCCGACGATCGCGACACGTACATGCTCGCCTGTCGCGTCTACCAACTCGACTCCGGCCTCAGCGGCATCACCGACGGACGCTGGATCCAAGACGCCCTCTCGCGATCAGAGATCTCCTAATAGATGAACGGGACGAGCTTGCGTGGGGTTCGCTCGCGGTAAGCGGTGTAGCCCTCGAGGCGCTCGCTGAGCCAGGCCTCCTCGCGGCGTGCCTTCAGGTCGAGGAAGACAGCAAGCACGAGCGTCAGAGCGAGGCCGAGGACGGTTGCAAAGATGATCGACCAGCCGAGAGCGATCAGGATGCCGCCTCCGTACATCGGGTGCCGGACAAGAGCGTACGGGCCGGTCGTCTTCACAGTCTGATCTGTCCTCGGTGCCGGGAACGGTGTGAGGGAAGCCCCGAGGCGCAGGCCGGCCCAGGCGAGGAGCCCAAGACCGAGCGCGAACAGGCCGCCCCCGACCGCGAGCGCGACGACGGCGTAGGTGCCAGACCAGCTCAGGCCAACGAGTGCCGAACCGAAGACGGCAGCCATCAACAACACCTGCCCAGCGACCCAGCCTTCCCCCCGTCTGCCCAAAGCCGGGAGGTGCGTCACAGAGCCGCCGTCGCGGCTGGAGCCTGCCGATATGGTCGATCGCCTCCCTCCGAGTCCATCAAACGACGATCCGCGCAGCGCAGCACCAGGGTTGACCCCGACGCGGGACGCGTAGTTTCTCACGAACCCCGATAGCCTCGACAACTCTCAACCCCGCGAGGGCAGAAGCGACGGTCGAGTATCCGCGCCCAATCAGGACCGCCCGGCCGCGGGTTGGCCACGGCAGGCGGCGCGTGAGGGCGGAAGGTCGGGCCGGGCGGATAAACGCCCCCCTCAAATCCGCCGCCGACTACCCGTTGTCCACGGCAGGCGGCATTTTCCCGTCCGTCCCTTCTTAACCCCGTAGCGCCCTTACGGCGCCGTAACCCCCCTCTGCGACACTAGGGCGCATGCGCGCGCCGCGCCTGCTCGCCGTCGCCTCGGCGGTCGACCTGGACTTTCGCTACGGCTGCACCCCGGCGTGGTGGCAGCTCTGGAAGGGTCTCTACGAGGAAGGGGTCGATCTCGTCGTCACCCCGTACCGCGGCCGCCCCGTCGAGTCGCCCTGGTGGCGCACCGCGCCCAACCCGACCTTTCGCGAGGGTGAATCGTTCGCCCGCGCGCGAGACCTGCTCGCCCGGATGCAAGGCGACTCCTACCTTCGTCGCGCCGAGGACAACCCGGAGGACGGGCTCGGCGACCGGATGACCCGCGAGTTGATCTGGCGGTGGGTGACGCCTCGCTGGCGTCGCCATCTCGAGCAGCTCGTCGAGCGGGAGCGCCCGGACGCAGTCGTCGTCTTCACCGTGCCAATGTCACACCTGCGCGGCATCCCGTCCGCGCTCCGGGAGCGGTTCGACGTTCCCGTCGTCTTCTACGACGGCGATGCGCCGATGAGCCTGCCCGAGTTCGGCGGGATGGACACCGGGTTCAACTGGTACCACGACGCCGAGCCGTCCGAGTACGACCTTCTCGTGTCGAACTCCGAGGGCGCGCTCGACCGTCTGCGCGAGCTGGGCGCGCGTCGTGCCGAGGCCGTGTTCTGGGGCGCCGACCCCGAGTTCTTCGCGCCGGCCGAGATCCCGAAGGAGCGCGACGTCTTCTTCTACGGCTACGGCGACAAATTTCGCCGCGACTGGATGAAGGCGATGGTCGGCGAGCCGTCGCGGCTGCTGCCCGACGTCGACTTCGCGCTCGGCGGCGACGACTTCCAGGGTGATGTCGGCGGGGCGCGGCTGATCGGCGACGTTCCGTTCAACGCGTTCGCGCGCGCGATCTCCGCCGCACGGATCAACCTCTGCATCACCCGGCGCTCACACGCGACCGTCTATGCCTCGTCGTCGTGCCGGCCGTTCGAGCTCGCCTCGGCCGGCGCTGCGATCGTCTCGAACCCGTACAACGGGATCGAGCGCTGGTTCGAGCCCGGCTCCGAGTTGATCGTCGTCGAGAACGCCGAGGAGGCGGTCGACGCGTACCGCGACCTGCTCGGCGATCCGGCCCAGGCCGAGGAGCTCGGCCGCCGCGCCCGCGAGCGCGTGCTCGACGAGCACACGTACCGGCATCGCGCGCGGCGGCTGCTCGCCCTGCTCGGCTTGCGCGAGGAGGCGCGTGTCGGCTGAGCTTCAGTCCTTGCGCCGCATCGCGATCGTCCCGGCATTCAACGAGCAGCGCAACATCGGTCAGGTGCTCGAGGAGCTGCACGCGTTCGACGCCGGTCTCGACATCGTCGTCATCTCGGACGGCTCTCGCGATCGCACCGCCGCCGTCGCGGCCGAGCACGGTGCGTACGTCGTCGAGTTGCCGTTCAATCTCGGGATCGGGGGGGCGGTGCAGACCGGGTTCAAGTACGCGGCGGAGGGTGGGTACGAGCTCGCGGTTCGCTGCGACGGAGACGGGCAGCACGATCCCTCGCAGCTCGGGAAGGTGATCGCACCGGTCCTCGCCGACGAGGTCGACATCGCCGTCGGCTCGCGTTTCGTCGGCGAAGGCGGGTATCAGTCGTCGGTGACGCGGCGCATCGGCATTCGCCTACTGGCATGGATCGTGAGCGCGATCGCGCGACAGCGCGTCACCGACACGACCTCGGGCTTCCAGGCGCTCAACCGGCGCGCACTCGAGCTCTTCGCCTCGGACTACCCTCACGACTACCCCGAGGTCGAGGGGATGGTGATGACGATCAAGCACCAGCTGCGCCTGTGCGAGGTTCCGGTCACGATGCGCGAGCGCGCGCACGGCAGGTCCTCGATCACCGCCTTCCGCTCGATCTACTACATGGCGAAGGTGCTGCTCGCGCTGTTCGTCGGGCTGTTCCGACGGAGCGCCGTGCCCGTGGAGGACGCATGATCGCCGCCGGGACGCCTCTCAAGGTTTCGATCGCCGCGACGATCGTGTCGCTGCTGCTCGTCCTCGTCGTGTTCGAGCTGATCCGCTCGCGCCGCCTGCGCGAGCGCTATGCGCTGCTGTGGCTGCTGACCGGTGTCGTGCTCGTCGTCCTCTCCGCCTGGCGATCCGGCCTGAACACGATCGCCGGCTGGCTCGGTGTGCGCGGCTATCCACCGGCGGTGCTGTTCGCGGTGGGGCTGATGTTCGTCATCCTCGTGCTGTTGCACTACTCGACGGTGATCTCGCGGCTCTCCGATCAGAACGTGGTCCTCGCGCAGCGTCTCGCGCTGCTCGAGGCGGCCGTGGGTCAGCCTGATGAGCCGCGCGCAGTCAACGGGTCGTCGCGAACGCCGGTCCGCTGACGAGCATCAAGTCGGTCGCGGTCGGTGCATCGCGGTAGTCCGTGACCATCGCGACTCGGTAGGCGTGACGCCCGGGTCGCGGGCGGTCGACGAACACCGGGGCGGCCGAGGAAGCGATCGGGACCCCCGAGAGAAAGCACTCGACCGATCCTTGCGGCGGGCGGTCGCAGCCGTCTCCCTGCGCGCTGCGGAGAATCAGGTAGCGGACCCGCGTCGACCCGGGGATGCTCGGCGGCTTCCAGGTGAGGCGTACACGACCCGGCAACGAGGTCGCCGTCAATGCGAGGTCGTTCGAGATGGGCGCCTCCGTTGCATTGACGTTGTTGCGCGCGGTGCGCATCGAGCTGGACGGCCGCGCGACGGCGACCACGACGAGCGGCACGAGCGCAATCGCAGCAGCGACGCCGAGGCCGGGCGATAGCCTGAACGACCACGACTCGGGTTGCGGGCGCCAGGTGACCCGCCTGCCGCGAACTGGCCAGAGGAACCCGATCGCGGTCGCCAGCAGGACGAATGCGGGGATGCCCGGCTCGATGAAACGGAAGTAGCTCGTACTCGGGACCGAGGCGAGGGTCGAGCTTCCCTTGACGAGGGAGAAGGCGGCAAACCAGACGACGAGGAAGGCGCCCTTGGCAGGGACGCGCCTGATCGCGCCGATCGCGCCCGCGATCGCCAGGAACTCGAGGAGCCGCACGCTCCAGAACACCTCCATCAGATCGCGCAACTCCTGTCCCAGGTTGTGGCGGTCGAACGGGATGTAGCGAGACGGCGTGACCGTCACGGCCAACGGGCCGGCCGCTTCGTGCACGGAGGCATAGGTCGAGGTGATCGGGAGGTGTCCGAGACCCTGGGCCTTCCAGAGCGTGAGCGTCACCAACGCCGGAACGACTCCGGCGACCCACCCCGCGGCGACCCTGGGCCGCCATGCGGCGACGAGCAGGACCGCAACTGCGGGGACGAAGAAGCCGTTCGCGGGCTTGAGGCCGATCATCACGCCGCCGAGAACGCCGGCGAGGATCCCGTGGTCGAACCTCCCCGAGTCGGCCGCGCGGAGCGTCGCCCACGCACAGGCGAGCACGGCGGCGACCGACGGCAGGTCGGCCATGTTCGTCAGCCCCGCCCAGTGCGGCGCGAGGAAGTTCTGCTCGAACTGTGGGCGGAACGATCCGGTGAAGCCCCACAGCATCAGCACCGGCCCGATCGCCCACAACGTGGCTGCCGCGGCTGCATAGATGCGTCCATAGAGCCGGTCGGCGACCGCCCAGACGAGCACCAGGACGAGCGGAACGAGCACGAGCGCCTGCAGCACGACGATCACCGGAAGCCCGTGCAGCAGCGTGGTGCCGGTGACGAGCGGCACCCAGCCGTAGAGCACCGGCAGCCCGAACGAGATGATCGCCTGCGGGATGAGGCCGTGCGCAACCGACCACTCGGCCGTCCAGTACTCGGTCGCGTCGCCCCCCGAGTACCAGACCCAGCCGTTGTGCGGCGTGCGGAAGGCCAGCCAGGCCACGACGGCGAGCTCGATCAACGCGAGCACCGCGAGCAGAACGACCGGCCGCTGCGCGAGCCAGTTCGCCCGCGCCGTCACGGCGCGGACGCCGCTACGGACGCGCATGCGCGAGGGCGTCCTCGCGATACCACGCGATCGTGCGCGCGAGCCCGTCGCGCAGCGGCGTTCGCGCACGAAAGCCGAAGCGCTCGGCCGCCCGCGATGCGTCGAGCTGGCGACGTGGCTGACCGTTCGGCATCGACTCGTCCCAGACGATCTCGCCTGCAAATCCGGTGAGCTCGGTGAGCAAGTGGGCGAGCTCGCGGATCGACGTCTCGACGCCTGTTCCCAGATTGACCGGCTCGGCGCCGTCGTAGTGCTCGGCCGCCAGCACCAGGCCGTCGACACAGTCGTCGACGTACAGGAACTCGCGCGTGGGCGAGCCGTCCCCCCACAAGGTGATCTCGTCGGTCGACGTCAGCATCTTGCGGATCAGTGCCGGGATCACGTGTGAGGTCTGCAGGTCGAAGTTGTCGCGCGGACCGTAGAGGTTCGCCGGCAACAGGTAGATCGCGTCGAGGCCGTACTGCTCTCGATAGCTCTGTGCGCCGACGAGCACTGCTTTCTTGGCGACGCCGTACGGAGCGTTGGTCTCCTCCGGATAGCCGTTCCAGAGCTCGTCCTCGCGGAACGGGGTCGGGGTCAGCTTCGGATACGAGCACACGGTGCCCACGAGCACGAGCTTGCGCACGCCCTGCCTGCGCGACTCTTCCAGGACGTGTGCGCCCATCATCAGGTTTGCGTACCAGTACCGGCCGGGGTTGTCGCGATTCGCGCCGATGCCGCCGACTTCCGCCGCAAGATGGAACACGACCTCGGGCCGTGCCTCCGCGAAGAGGCGGATCGTGTCTTCCTCGTGCGTCAGGTCGAACTCGCTGCTGCGCGGGACGACGACGTCGTGGCCGCCGCGTTCGAGGCGTTCGACGAGATGTGAGCCGAGGAAGCCGCCGCCGCCGGTGACCAGGGTGCGCACCGCGGAGCTCAGGTTCGCGCGCTCTCGCGCGTCATCCAGTCGATGCGACCGACCCAGCGGTCACGGTTCTCGGCGTACCACTGGATCGTCCGCAGAACGCCCTCTTCCCAGGAGACGCGTGGCTCCCAGCCCGTTTCGGCATGCAGCTTCTCGTAGCCGACCCTGAGTGCCATCACGTCCGTCGCGCCGGGTCGAAGTCGCTTCTCGTTCGTCACCACGTGGCGGTCGGCGGGCCAGAGACCGTGTTCGACACCGAGCCTGAGGATCAGATCGCTCCAGTCGCGCATCGAGATGTTCTCGCCCTGCCCGTAGACGTACACATCGCCGGGGATGCCGCAGGCTGCGACGGTCAGGTGCCCGCGCACACCGTCGGTGCAGAAGCAGAAGTCCCGCAGCGGCTCGAGCGCGCCGAGCTCGACCTCCGGTCGCGTCAGCGCTTGCGTGATGATCGTGCCGGTGACGAAACGAGGGTTCTGGCGCGGCCCGTAGTTGTTGAACATGCGCGTCACGACGCCCGGGATGCCGTAGGCGTCGTGGTAGTTCATCGTGAAGAAGTCCGCCGCGACCTTCGCGGTGGCGTAGATCGACTTCGGGTTGAGCGGTGATCGTTCGTGCAGGATCAGTCCGCCGAGCTCGTCGAAGTCGTGGTGATGAGCGACGGACTCGTGCACGTTGCCGTACTCCTCCGAGGTTCCCGCCGTATCGAACTTCTCGAGCTCGACACCCTGATCGACGATGCTCTGCAGCAGGTTGAGCGTCCCGACCGTGTTGGCCATCACGGTCTCGTACGGCCGGTGCCACGACTCACCGACGTGCGCCTGTGCTCCGAGGTGGAAGATGAAGGGCCGGTCGGCGGCGGAAACGAGGTGGTCGCGGATCAGATAGTCGACCGACGTCTTGTCGGTGAGGTCGGCGAAGACGACGATCAGATCGCGGCGCAGATGCTTGATGTTGTTCAGCGCGCCCGACGACGTGGCACGAACGAAAGCGATCACGTTGGCGCCGAGCGCAACGAGCGCGTCGGTCAGGTGGGACCCCATGAAGCCGTCGGCGCCCGTGACCAGGCAGGTCCGGTCGCGGAACGCGTCTCCCAGCTCGCGGCGTAGCGACTCGACCTCGTGCTCAGTCCAGGTCGCGGTATCGTCGCCGGGCACCGGTGCAGGGTAACGATTCACGTGGACGGGGAACGGTCTCGAGCGGAGTCCTGACGGGGATCTCGACGGCGATCGTCAGCGGCTCGGCCGCGGTCGCCGGCGTCATTCTCTCCCGGAAGTTTGGGCACGGGGTAAAGACCGACGGGTTCTTCGCCGCGTACGCCGTCTACCTCGCGCTGGTGCTCGTGGCGAGCGCGCTCCGCGTGGTTGCTCTTCCCCGTTTTGCCCTTGCGCGAGCCGACCGGCGCCTCGGCGGGGAGCTGGCGACCTGGCTCGGTGCGCTCGCCGTCCCCTTGATCCCGATCGTCGTGCTGGCGATCGCCTGGCCCGAGGGCATCGCTCATGCGCTGACGGGCGGAGCCGAAGCACGCCGGTCCGCGGCGGAGCTCGTGCCGTGGCTCGTGCCCGCCGCCGCCGCCCAGGTCGTCGCCGGCGTGCTGGCCTCCGCTCTGGCTGCTCTCGACGACTACGTCACCGCCGCCGTCGCGTTCGGGCTCGGGGCCGTCGTCGGCCTGGTCGCGATCGCAGCGCTGGTCGACGGTCACGGCGTGGTGGCGTTCGGCTGGGGCCTCGCCCTCAACTCGGCGGTCGCCGTCGCCGTGCCTGCCGCGACGTTGGCCGTACGCGGGGTGTTCGCCCGGCCCGACAGACAACCGCTCGGGCGGCTCTGGCTGCTGGCGGAGGGCGTCGCGTTGCCGTTCGCGCTCCAGGGGCTGTACGTGATCGGCTACCGCTTCGCCGCCGGCGTCGGGCCGGGTGAGGCGACGACGTTCTCCTACGCCTATCTGATCGCCGCCTTTCTCGTCGCCGTCACCGCGACCTCGGTGGCGCTCGTCGCGACCGTGCCGTTCGCGCGCGAGGGCTCGTCGCCGGAACGGGCTGCCCGACACGTCGTCTCGATCTCGTGGGTGTCGCTGGCGCTGGTGGCGGCCGCAGCGGGGGTGTTCGCGCTGGCGGGCGCTCCGGTGGTCAAGCACGTGCTCGGCTCGAGCTACGGCGGCGGCACCGGCGCCGAGCTCGGCCACCTCGTCGTGTACCTCGCCCCGTGGATGGTGACCTCCGTCGCGGTGACCGTCGCCTATCCGCTCGTCTTCGTTCGCGGGCGTGGACGATGGCTGCCGGCGCTCGCGCTCGGTGCGCTGCTCTTCGAGGTCGCGGCGGCGTGGATCGGGAGGTCGGCGTTCGGTCTCGCCGGCGTCGCGGCGAGCCTCGCCGTGACGACGGGCGCCGTTCTGCTTGCGCTGCTCGTCTCGCTCCACGCCGCGGAGCGCGCGCTGCGCGGCCTCGTCGTTGCGGCGCTCGTCGTCGGCGCGCTCGCGGCCGCCGCATTCGGCCTGCCGGCCGCGCTGCTCGAGCCCGTCGCCGCGGCGTTGGCCGGGCTGGTGCTGTACACGGTCGCGCTCGGTGCCCTGCGGCCGCCCGGGCTCCGGCACGCGTGGGCGTACCTCCGTTCGTTGCAGTAGCGTCCTCGCGCATGGCATCGACGCGGGTCCAGGAGCTCGTCCGCCGGCTCGGCCGCACGTCGCTCGGCAAGAACCTCGTTCACGCCTCGGTGCTGCGCGACCCGTCGACGATGCGCTTCTCGCAGGTCGAGCGCTGGCCGCCGGACGTTCGCGGATTCGAGGATCTCGCGTTTCTGTTCTCGTCGAACCAGCTGAATCACGGCGTTGCATCGCTGCAGATCGACGAGGCGGCGCTCCTGTACCGGCTCGCACGCGACATGACGTCAGGCCCCGTGGCGGAGATCGGCCGTTTCAAGGGCGGCAGCACGTTCATCTTCGCGAACGCACTGCCGCCGGGTGTCGAGCTGTGGTCGTACGACTTCCACGTCGCGCTTCGGCCCGACATGCCTGGTGCCCTGCTCGATTCCGAGCTGTCCGAGGCGCTGCGGCGGTATGGCGTCGACGGCAAGGTTCACCTGGTCGTCGGCGACTCGCGGACGGTCGATCCGCCGGCGGCGCCACTCGAGCTGCTGTTCGTCGACGGCGATCACACCTACGAGGGTGCTCGCGCCGATTTCGAGCGGTGGCGGGCCTTCGTTCGCCCAGGCGGCCACCTGCTGTTCCACGACGCCGTCGACACGGGCGGCTACGGCAACGTGTACCCGGGCGTGGCCCGGGTCGCCGCCGAGGTCTCGGCCGACGGGCAGTGGCAGCGCCTCGACGGCGCCGGCTCGATCGCGCATTTCGTCAAGTCGTGAAGCTGGTCGCCGTCGTCGTCAACTGGAACGGTGGCGAGGACACGCAGGCGGCGCTTGCATCGCTTCGCGGAATCGAGACCGTCTGCGTCGACAACGGCTCGACGGACGGTTCGGATGCCCTCCTTGCCGAGCGATTCCCGGACGTCGAGCTGATCCGCGCAGGCCTCAACCTGGGGTTCAGCGGCGGGCACAACCTCGGGATCCGGCGCGCGCTCGATCGCGGCGCCGACTGGGTGTTGCTCCTGAACAACGACGCGGTGGCCGACCAGGGGCTGGCAGCTGCGCTGGCCGACGCCGCCCGCGCCCGCCCTGACGCCGGTGTGCTCGCCTGCAAGGTGTTCTTCTCCGAGCCGCGCGACGTGCTGATGTACGCGGGCGGCTCCGTGCACCTCGTGCTCGGCTGGTGGGGTCGCCAGGACGGGTTCGGACAGCGCGACGACGGCCGCTTCGAGGCCCTGCGGGACGTCGACCGTGCGACCGGCGCCGCGATGGCGGTCTCGCGCGACGCGATCGCTGCAGCCGGCTTGCTCGACGAACAGCTCTTCGCGTACGCCGAGGACGTCGACTGGTGCCTGCGCATCCGCGCGGCCGGCTTCGCGGTCGTGTTCGTGCCGGGGGCGAAGGTGTGGCACGTCGGGTCGGCGTCGACCGGCGGGCTCGGCTCCCCGATGAGCCTGTACTACGACACGCGCAACGTGCTTGCGGTCGTCGAGCGGCAGCGGCCGTTGCCGCCGATCGCCCGCGGGCTGCGGCGGGGGGCGGTGGTCGGTGCACACCTCGCCGCGGCCGCGCGATCCCGCGATCGGCGCGCGGGTGCGGCTGCGGTCGTGTCCGGCTGGCGCGACTACCGACGCGGGAAGATGGGGCGACGGTCGTGAGCGAGCGGGAGGGTTTCTACCGGCGCGTCCTGCGGACGTTGCTCGAGGACGGCCAGGTGCAACCGGGGTGGCGGGTGCTCGTCGTGGCCGGGGGCGAGATCGACCGCGAGGCGCTCGACGGCTGCGGGTTCAGCGATGTGACGATCACGAACCTCGATCCCGGGCCCGGCGAGGAGCGGCAGGATGCCGAGGCGCTCACCTATCCAGACGGCGCGTTCGACTTCGCGATCATCTCGGCGGGCCTGCACCACTGCGCCTCACCGCACCGTGCGCTGCTCGAGCTCTACCGGGTCGGTCGGCATGGGCTGCTCGCGCTCGAAGCGCGCGACTCCTTGCTGATGCGTGCGGCGCAGCGGCTCGGCGTCGTCGACGACTACGAGTTGACGGCGGTCGCCGCCAACGACTTCAGATCGGGCGGCGTTCGCAACACGGCGACGCCGAACTACGTCTACCGGTGGACCGAGCGCGAGGTGGTGAAGACGATCTCGTCCGCCGCGCCCGAGGCACGACATCGGTATGTGTGGTTCCGCGAGCTCGAGCTGCCGGTGTCCGTGCTCGAGGCGTCGGGTCGCGGAGCGTGGCGGTTCGCGGCGCTGCCGCTGAAGGCGGTGACGAAAGTGCTCCCACGCCAGGCGAACCTGTTCGCGTTCGCCGTGTTCAAAGACGGGCTGCAGCCGTGGATGCGTGACGCGTCCCACGTCGATGCCGACGCCGTTCGCGCGCTCCTAGGGCAGTAGCTCGCGATAGACCTGCTCGGTCGCCCGCGCGGTCGAGGACCACGAGTACTTCGCCGCCCGCTCGAGACCTCGCTCGACCCACGCGTCGGGCGCCCCGAGCACATCGAGGACGCCCTCCGCGATCGCGGCCGGCTTGTACGGGTCGAACAGGCGCGCGGCGCCGTCCACGACCTCGGGCAGCGCGCCCGCGTCCGAGCAGGCGACCGGGCAGCCGCAGGCCATCGCCTCCAGTGGGGGGAGACCGAAGCCCTCGTACAGCGACGGAAAGACCAGCGCCGACGCCGTCTGCAGCAGGGTGACGACCTCCTCCCAGGGAACGTGCCCGCGGGCCTCGACCCCTGCCGGCGCATCGGAGAAGTCACCACCTCCCGTGAGCACCAGGCGCAACTCGGGCCGCTCTTTCCGGAGGAGCTCGAACGCCTCATAGAGCCGCTCGTGGTTCTTGTGCGGCCACCGCCGCGCCGGATAGAACAGAAACGGCTCGCGCGCCACGCCCGGACGCAGGCGGGTGTGGTCGAGGCCGAGCGGCACCACCCGAACGCGGTCCGGGTCGAGGCCGAGTTCGGCGATCGCGCGCTCGCGCACGAACTCACTGATCACGATCACTCGATCGGCGCCGCGGATCGACCGGTGCCAGGCCAGCGCACGAAACAGTCGCTCCGAACGCGGGAACAGCTGCGGCAGGTCGAGGTGCTGAAGATCGTGCAGCGTCACGACGGACGGTCGTGCGACGGTCGGCAGGCGAAGGGTCAGCGGGTAGTGCACGACGTCGGTGCTCTCGAGGCGCGCGCGAAGCGGACCAGGACGGGCGGCGGCGAGGGACATCGCGACCAGGCGCTGCGGAATCGTGGTCGCACGGCGGTACTCGGTCGCCACCTCGTGGTCGAGCCCTCCTGCGAAGCCCGGGGCGACCGGCGGCAGCAGCACGCGATAGTCGAGCTCGCCAACCTCGGTGAGCCCGTCGAGGAGACCCCGAGCGTACGTTTCGCTGCCGCCAAGCTCTCCCGGCACGAGCGTGAGCAGTGCGATGCCGACGACCGCCATCGCGATCGATCGTAGTCTCCTCACATGCGCGAACTCGCCGCCGTGCTGCTCGCGATGCTCTCCTCGTCGCTGTATGCGGGGGCCTCCGCCCTGCAAGCGCTCGAGGCGCGCCGGGCGCCGGCGTCGACTGCGCTGCGTGCATCGCTGCTCACACGTCTCGTCCGCCGGCCTCTCTGGCTCGCGGGCACGGGGTCGAGCCTGGTCGGCTGGGTGTTGCAGGCTGCAGCGCTCGCACTCGCGTCCGTCGCGCTCGTGCAGCCGGCACTCGGGCTCGGACTGATCGTCCTGCTCGTGCTCGGCTCGCGCGTGCTCGGCGAGCGCGTCGGTGCACGCGAGATCGGCGGAGCGGTCGCGATCGCTGTCGCGGTTGCCGCGCTCGCGTGGGCCGGTCCTGCCGAGGCGACGACGTTCACGGCGCGCGGCTCGTGGGCCGTCGGGATCGCCATCGGGCTGATCTCGGTGGCGCCGTTCGTCCTCCGCTTGCTCGGGCGGGCGGGCGGGCTCGAGACGAGCATCGTCTCCGGCCTCGGCTGGGCCGGCGTGGGCCTCGCGACGGCGCTCGTCGTGTCCGCCCTCTCCGACCACCGGTGGCTAGCGATGGTCGGCTGGGGCGCCGGCGTCGGTCTCGCGAGCGGCGCAACGCTGCTGGCGGAGATGACGGCGCTGCAGTCGTGGCCGGCGACCCGCTCGATCCCCGTCGTCTTCGGCCTCGAGATGGCACTCCCGGCGGCGGTCACGCCGCTCCTGGCCGAGGCGGCGTCGCCGCCACATGCGGTGGTGTTCGTGCTGGCACTCGTCGTGGCGTGCGCAGGGGCAGCGGTGCTCGGGAGCACGAAGACGGTCGCCCGCCAACTCGCTGCCTGACGAGCGGCTGGGTCGGTCGTGCAAGAGTTCGAGCCACTCGTGGGGACGATCAGGGGTCGGGTCACGCTCTTCGTGGCGCTGCTTGCCGTTGCGGCCGGCGTCGCTGCGAGCTCCGGTCACGCTTCGCGGGGCGTGCACTATGGGATCCAGGACGACACGTGGTTGGAGTTCGGCCCGGGGACGCTCGACCAGCGGCTTGCGACGTTCAAGCGACTCGGCGTACCGCTCGTCCGCTTCACGCTGCACTGGAACGAGATCGCACGACGGCGGCCGGCCCATCCGAGCCTGTCGCGCGATCCCGCCTACGACTGGCGTCGTTCCGACAGAATTCTGCGCGGCCTTCGTCGCTACGGTCTGAAGCCAATGGTCACGCTGGTCGGGACGCCGGCCTGGGCGAACGGGGGCCGCACGCCGAACTTCGCCCCGCCGCGGCCACGAGACTTTCGCGCCTTCGCGCGCGCCGCCGCCACGCGCTACCCCTGGGTTCGCTACTGGCTGGTCTGGAACGAGCCGAACCTGCGCCTCTGGCTCAGGCCGACGAAGGCGGCGATCTATGTCCAGCACCTGCTGAACCCGGCGTACGGAGCGATTCACGCAGTCCTCCCACACGCCCAGGTAGGCGGAGGCGAGACCGCGCCGCGGGGTGGGCTGGGGGGCGTCGCCCCCTCCGTCTGGATTCACGGCATGGCCGCCGCCCATGCGAAGCTCGACGCCTACACGCACCACCCATATCCGCTGTCCCCCGTCGAGACGCCTTCCAGCCACGGCTGCCGTAACTGCCCGTCGATCACGATGGCGACGGTCCCGAAGCTCCTCATCCTGGTCAGGCGCTACTTCGGGCCGAAGCCGGTCTGGCTCACCGAGTACGGCTACCAGACGAATCCGCCGGACACGTTCCTCGGCGTGTCGCTCCAGCGGCAAGCGACGCTGCTCAGTCTCGCGGCGATGCGAGCGTGGAGGCTCCCACGGGTGACGATGCTGATGCAGTACCTCTATCGCGACGAGGTCGCGCTCAGCCGCTTCCAGACCGGGCTCGTCTTCGCGGACAACAGGTGGAAGCCCTCGCTGCAGGGATTCAAGTTGCCGTTCGCGGAAATGCGGCGAGTCGGGGTCCGAACGACGCTCTGGGGCCAGATCCGCGGCGGACGACCGGGGCGAAACACGTACCGGCTGGAGGTGCTTCGCGGGAACGTGTGGAAGGCAGTCGGGCGCGACCGGCTCACCGACAGCGACGGCTTCCTCATGCGGACGATTCGCCTTAAGCGCGGTGCACTCCTTCGGGTCTGGGCGCCGCGCCAGCATCGCTTCAGCCTCCAGCTGCGGATCAGGTGAGGGCTGCCGGCCGAGCCGTTCACCGAGTCCTAGTTTGCGGAGAAGTACGCACCACGCTCGAGTAGCGCACCCTCTGTGGGTTTGGCCGAGTGGGCCGTATGCTCGCGTGCGTCGAGTCGAGGAATTGGTGTGCAACCGGCCGAGAAGCACGATGCCCGTTTGGATCCATCGATTCGCGCCAGCCCTTCGGCGTTGGCCCCTGCCCCGGACGTCGGGTCTGGAGAGGCCGTGGGCGCTGTTCCCGGGGAGACTCGGCGCGCGGCCCTGGCTCGGCAGTTCTCAGGTGTGATCGAGGCGATTCGGAGGGGTGACGACGACGCCGTCCAGGAGAGGGTGCTCGAGCTGAGCAGTCGGCGCCGGATCTTCGCACCCCTGGCGGTCATGGTGGGCGCGATTGCGATGTTGTTCGACGGCGTGAAGCTGTTGGTTACCAACTGGCGGTTGACGCTCGTCCAGGTGCTCCCTGCCATGTGGATCTGGGTGGCCATGATCGATCTGAAGGCCCACCTCTTGGGCGGCAAGTCGTTCGACGTCGTTCGCGGCCCGATCCTGATCCCGATCGTTCTGGCCATCGTCGCGATCACGGCGGCGAGCTTCTTCCTCAACGCCGTCTTCGCCTTCGCCATCTCGAAGCCGGGATATCCCGACATCCGACCGGCGTTCACCGAGGCCCGCAGGCATCACCGCATCGTGTTCGCCTCCGGTGCCGTGATCGGACTGCTGCTGGCTTTCTCGACGGTTGTTGTCGTCAGGTGGGGACTGGCGTGGTTCACGGTCACCCTCAGCATCGTCGTTGCGATCATGATGGTCTGCTACGTGGCCGTCCCGTCTCGTCTGATCGGGATGAAGACCACGGCCGGACGAGGCGACAAGTTGAAGGCGACCGCCGTCGGTGGTTTCCTGGGAGCCGTCGTGTGCGCCCCGCCGTATCTCCTCGGCCGGATCGGCCTTTTGCTGCTCGGCTCCAACACCTTGTTCTTCCTCGGAGTCATTCTCCTGTCGGTGGGCCTGGTGCTCGAGGCCGGGGCCACCGGCGCGGTCAAGGCCGTCAAGATGAGCGCCAAACTGGTCGCCGGCCAACCGATTGCCAACACACACACCGAACAACGGGAGCCGGCTATTAGGGAGGACGCAGGGTGAAGTCGACTAGCGCACCCGCCGGCCCTGAGCCGCAGGCGCCCGACACAGGCCCGCCGGTCGAGGATGCGACCGATGATGCGTCGGAGCGCTGGTGGACACGCGCACTTCACAGCCTGCGCGTCCCCGGCTCTCTCGTGCGGCTCGCCCTGTACGACCCGGGCCACCTCCCGGAGCGGTTGACGATCTACACGGTCGACAAGCACGCGGACGGCGCCCGGTCGTGGGCGCAGCGGGTGCACGAGGCCGAGCCCGACACCTCTCCGGCGGTGCTTGCCGATGCCCAACGCCGGCAGACGGTCAGCACCGCGCGGGTCGACGGCGCCGTCGCCGGGACGCCGTTCCTCATCGCGCTCGTGCCGGCCTACATCGCGTTCCTGCGCCAGGAGGTGCGTTTTCAGCTCCGTGTCGCAGCGCTCTACGGGAAGGACCCGGCCGACCCGCAGGTCGCTGCCGACTTCCTCGTCCTGCGCGGCGTCCACAAGACCAGCGAGCAGGCGCTCGCCGAGCTCGAGGTGGTGCGCGCCAACCCGCTCCCGCCGCAGCGCAAACACACGCCGCTGAAGTCCTGGTACCAGGCCGTCGTCAGCGTCCTCATCCTCGCCGGCTTCATGACTGCCCCCGAGGAGAACGGACCAACCCACTTGACCGTCGGCCAGAAGGTGCTGCGTGCGGTGCGCTTCGCCGTGGCTGCGGGCATCTGGGTTCTCACGTGGGTCGTTCCGGTCACCTTCATGATCGTCATGTCCTGGACGTGCGAGAGCGACGCACGCCGGTTCGGGCAACGCGTCATGACGCTGTACGCGGACGACGGGAACAACCTCACTCGCGCCATGGCGCGTGCCGACCGTCGGGCCGGCGGCAACAAGGCCGTCACCGTCGCTCGCGGCGTGCTCGTCGTGCTCTCGGTCGCGCTCCCGCTCGCGTTGATCGCATCCACCGTGCTGGCCGGCACCGGGCCGCTCGGCGTCCATCTCCCTCAAGCCGCCGGAGTACTCGCAGCGCTCGCCCTCGTGATCGGCGTCAGCGTCGCCGCAATACGAGGATGAACTCGACCGCGACGTGCTCCCTCATTCGATGACGCTTCTAACGTTGCGCTGATGGGCCTCTCGAAGCTACTCGACCGACGCGTGTCGCGGTTCATGCGCGAGCCCCCATCGGTTCGCAACGCAGCCGGAACGATTGTCATCGCCACGGCAGTCGTCGTGGTCGGGGCCGGAGCACTGATGAGAGTCCTCGACCCACATGAGTACCCGAACGTCGGAGTGGGGATGTGGTGGGCGATACAGACCGTGACCACCGTCGGTTACGGCGACGTCACACCCAAGAACGTCGTCGGCCGGGTCGTCGCCGCGTTCGTCATGCTCGAGGGGATCGCTTTCGTCGCGATCGTCACGGCCGTGATCACATCGACCTTCGTCGCCCGCGCTACGCGCGACTACGACGCCGCCCAGACAACCGACGAAGCGAGCGATGCCGAGCGGATCGAGGCTCGCCTGGACACCCTCGAGCACAAGATCGACAGCCTTGCGGCGTCGCTGCGCGGTACGAGGGAGAGCTGACCCCGGCGTCTAGGTCGGCGCTGTGCTGGGCTTGGCTTGGGTGCCAGGTTGGATTGTCGGGATGCCTCCGGTGAACAGCAGGGCGATGAGGGCGAAAACCGCCAGGATCGAGACGGCGACCCGGAGCCCGTCGATCCGGCTCTTCTCGTTTGTCTGCACGATCGCGTCGGCAGTCTTCGGGCGGACGTGCGCGTCTGCGAGTGCGGCTTTGAGGTCGGCGTCGGAGATGAACGGGACGCCGCCGCCGAGCTTCGTCTGCGCCTGAGCGGCGACGCGATCGGGGACGGCAGGGTTGTCCTGGACACCGGTGATGAACGATGCGGTCAGCGCGGAGATGAGCACGGCACCCGCTAGCGCGGTCCCGATGGAGGCGCCGAGCTGTGTCCCGGTGTTCTGGATCCCGCCCACCTCACCGCTCTGCTCGTCGGGCACCGCGGACACGGTCACGCTCCCCAGCTGGGAGGCGATCGAGCCGATCCCGGCACCGGCGAGCAGCAGCGGCCAGGTGACGATCTTCGCTCCGGCGCCGTAGTCGAGCAGCGCGATCAGGAGCACGAGCCCGGCGAACATGGCCATGAAGCCGAGGCGGATCACCCGTCGCGGGTTCGCGTTCGGCAGCAGCTTGGGGACGCCGGCGGCGAAGAGCAGCAACGCCAGCGACAGCGGCAGCAGATGCATGCCCGTCGAGACCGCCGACAGGCCGAGCGCAACCGACAGGAACAGCGGAACGACGAAGAAGATCCCGGCCTGCACCAGGAACAGGAAGAAGAACGAGGTGACGCCGTCGCGCAGCTGGATGTTCCGCAGCATCTTCGGGTCGATCAGCGCAGCCCGGCCGCCGGCGATACGCCGGTTCTCCCACATCACGAACAGCCCCACCACCACACCGCCCGCGAGCACGAGCCAGATCACCGGCGAGAGCCCGAGCCACTCGGGAGCACCCGGCTTGGGCCGCACGAACCCCCACACGCCCGAGCGCAGGATGCCGATCACGACTAGCCCGAGGCCGGCCGCCGACAGCCCGGTGCCGACCAGGTCGAGCTTGGCGCCCTTTTCGGCGGGTGTGTCGTTCACCCGCCGCGCCAGAGCGAGGATCACGATCACGATCAGCACCTCGCCGACGAACACCCACCGCCACGAGGCATAGGTCGTGAACAAGCCGCCGATCACAGGCCCTACCGCAGCCGCGATCGCGCCGGCAGCCGCCACCAGCCCGTACGCACGCGGCCGGTCCGACCGTCCGAAGTTCGAGGCGACCAGCGCCACGATCGCGGGCATGATCAACACCGCGCCGAAACCCTCCAGGAACGACCAGCCGATGATCAGCACCGGCAGGCTGTGAGAGAGCGCCGTCGTCAGCGACCCACACGCGTACACGACGCACCCGATCGTGAACGCCCGCTTGCGGCCGATGATCTCGCCGACCCTCCCGCCGGTGATCATCAAGGAGGCCATCACCAACGTGTACAGCGTGATCGCCGTCTGGATCCCGGTGACATCGGTCCCGACGTCCCTGGCGACGGTCGCGATTGCCGTGTTCATCACCGTCATATCCAGGGCCATCACGAACTGCCCCGCGCACAACGTGAGCAGCACCACGCTCGACGCCCTGGCAGCAGCGGAAGATGCGATCGGCGCGGTGGTCATTGGCTGGATCCGACGGCGGTTGAGGTCGGTCGCTAGACGCCGGTCTCGACTTCGATGCTGCCGTCCTGGGCTGCTTTCGCAAACGTCGCGTAGTCGCGGTCGTTCTGGTCGGCGTACGTCTCTGCGAACTCGGCGAGAGCGCGGTCGAAGGCGTCGTTCGTGCCGAGGTAGCTGGAGATCGCGATCGCGTCCCCGGAGCGGGCGTGCGCGCGGGCGAGCTCGGCGCCGCAGAATCTCGCGTATTCACGCATGATCGTCGGCTCCATCAGCTCGACCTGGGCTGAGCCCTTCGCGTCCCAGAGCTGGCGAATGTAGAAGTCGCGTTCGACGCCGTCGACGCCGGGTGTGCGGATCCAGCCGAGCATGATGTCGCTGGCGGCCTGGGTCAGGCGCTGGCCCTCGACGACGCGCTGGCCGTGGTTGGCGAATTCGCTCTTGCCGACGAATGGTTCGAGCACCGACGCTTCCGCCTCCTTGAACTGCAGGAACAGCGGGTCGCTGTCGTCGCGGCCGAGCAGCAGCATGATGTAGGCGCGCGTGCCGACGCTGCCGACGCCGACGACCTTACGGGCCGCGTGGACGTAGCGGTAGCGCTCGAGCAGCCGGCGGCGGTCGCCGGCCAGAGTCCGCCGGTAGGAGCGGATCACGCCGCGGAGGAAGTCCTCCAACTCGTGCACGCGCTCGTCACCCACGAGCTCCTCGATCGGTGTCACGACCGGCGGATCACCGATGATCCGCGGTTCGCCGTCGACGGTCTCGGTCAGCTTCGAGAACGCCTTGAGGCTGTCCTTGGAGCGCGTCTTGGCCAGGTTCTGCTCCGCCCGTTTGCGCTCCTTCGTGTTCGCGACACGCTGCAGCTCGGTCAGCAGCTGGTCGACATCGACGCGTGCGTACCAGAGCTCGAGGTTGCCCAGTCCTGCGTGGGCCGTCATCGCCTCGCGGTAGGCACGCGCGGCCGCCAGGTTGACCGCTTGGCGCTGTTTGTCGTCGAAGCCGCGATCGCGACCGGCGACGGCAAAGCTCGCGACCAGCCGCTTCACGTCCCACTCGAACGGGCCTGGATGCGTCTCGTCGAAATCGTTGACGCTGAACACCAGCCGCCGGTCCGGTGCTGCGAACGCACCGAAGTTCGACAGATGTGCATCACCGCACAGCTGCACCTGAAGGCCGGTTCTCGGTAGACCCGAGAGGTCCGAGGCCATCAGGTAGGCGCCACCGCGGTAGAACGTGAAGGCCGAGATCAGCATCCGCCCGTGGCGGATCGGCACAAGCTCCGGCACCCGCGACTGGTCCTGCTCCCCGAGCAGCTCAAGCGGGCTCGGCCGACCCGCCGGCGGCTCCCACACGGCGTGCGCGGACCGCGGCACTGCACTCCTCGCCGCCTTGCCCTGCGCCACCCGCTCCGCAACCGACAGATGCTCCACCCGTCCCGATGGGCTCGTCTTCTTCAGCTTGCTGTCCGTCAAACTGTTCTGCACGTTGTTCTCCTCCCAACTGGCATTCGCATTCATCGAGATCCAGAGTCCGATCGGCGTCAGCCGCCGGTCAGGCTCTGGCAGGAAGCGGTGCTCTTGAACGCCGAGCCGAGCGTGCCGCTTCTGTTCTGGAGCGAGGTGATTGCCGACTGGGCCGAGGTCAGCAGGGTCTGCACCTGCGGTTTGAGCGGTATCAGCGCAAGCGTGATTTGGCCGGCCGAGGCGCCGCTCGGGATCTGAGCGACGGCGTTCTTCGCCGAGCTGATCGTGGTCGTGACGTCGGCCGAGAGCTGATCGAGCTGCTGCTTTGCTGCCTGCCCGTCCGAGGTGTTCGGCGCCGGCACGGCCTTGATCTGCGTCGCCAGCGTCTTGGTTGCAGCCTCGACCTGCGTGACCTTCGTCTGGAGCCCCGCCTTCGAAGGGATGCCGCCGAACGAGGTCAGGATGCTCTTGACCTGCGTCTGCCAGCTGCCGATCGCGGTGCAGACGCTGTTGGCGTACGCCTCGTCCGCCTTCTTGTCGGAACTGCCCCCGCCGCACGCGGCCGCGACCAGGGCGAGGGTGACGAGCAGTGCGAGCAGGGTCGTTTTGCACGTCAGCCTATGACTCGCAGAGCGGCAGAGCATTGGCTACACGACCTCTACTGCGGTCTCGGACGGGCGTGCGATCAGGTAGAAGACGACGCCGAGAACTGGCAGGAAGATGATCAAGATCGTCCACATCGCCTTCGCGACCCCGCCGTGGTCTGTGCGGCGGAAGTTGTCGATGAACACATGGATCACGACGAAGATCCAGATCACAAAGAAGAACAAGACGACCATCCACCCGACCACATCCCAGAAGGTCGGGTAGTTCCCAGATGCGAGCATTTGCGCTCCTCCTTTCGATGGCGGAAGACGTCCGGTGCGTGTCGTCGATCTAGGTCGTCGAGGCCGACTCGCTCGCGCTCGCGGCGGCCTTGACCTGCTGGGCGCTCTTGCCGTCGACCTTCTCCTTGGTCACGTTGCTCGCGCTCGAGAGCGTCTTCTCGACGTCGCCGGCCCACTGCTCCTCGAACACGGCGACGATGCCGGAACTGTTGATCGGCAGGCTGTCCTCGACATCGGCCTTGATCTCGGCCTTCTCGCCATGCGAGATGAGGGCGCCGGTCCCGGCGCCGATCCCGGCGCCGACGGCGGCTCCCACGAGCAGACTGGGCGGGAAGATCAGACCGACGACCAGTCCCCCGACTGCGCCCCAGCCGGCACCCTTGGCGGTCGTGTGCAGATCGTCGTCGACCTGGATCTTGCCGTCAGAACGGCGGCTGACGAGCACCAGCCCGTCGACCTTGATCGAGCCGTCGCCTGCGAGCTGCTTGATCGCGTCCCAGTCGACCTTGGCCGCGTCGGGATCGGCGTACGCCGCGATGTAGAGATCGACAGGCGCGTCGCTATCAGCTGACATCGTGCACTCCTTCTCTCGGGTGACCGGCCAGACGGCCGATTGAGCAGTTGTCCGTCGACTTGGTCGGCCGACCGCACCAACGCTACGACTGAGTCGATCGTTCCGTCATCGGCCACAATGGCCGATATCGCCCCCTGTCACCCGTGGCCGCTCACGCGGGACCGCGAGCTCAGTCGGAATCCGACTCTCCAAGGCCGAACTGCTCGACAATCTCGACGGCTTCGGACCTGCTCTTGACACCGAGCTTGTGGTAGATCGAAGCGACTTGAGTCTTGACGGTTGGGCGGGAGAGGTGGAGACGGCCGGCGATCTCCTGGAGCGAGAGATGCGTCTGCAGGAAACCGATCAGCCTGAGCTCGGCCGGAGTGAGCTCGTAGTCCTTCCCTCGCCGGATCCGCTCATCGAGACGCTGCAGCCGGGTGGAAAGCGTTCCGGCGTCGGGGTAGCCCTGGAGTGCGTCGCTCGCAACCCGCGCGAACTCGAGAGCGCCGGGGAGGTCGCCGAGGTTCAGGCTGACATCGGCACAGCGCAGCACAACATCGGCTTCGAGCCAAGGGACCCCACGGAGCAACGGGCGGACCCGCCGGACATGCTCGAGCTGCCGGGCGGCCTCGGTGTGGTCACCCCGCTGCTGCTGCGCCATCGCTCCTGCCGCGTAGACGACGGCGCTCTGGGCGATCTCGTTGAGCTGCGCCTCTTCGACCAGCAGTATCGCCTCGACGGCCCATCTCTGCGCGTTTCGCCGATCACCTAACTCTGCGGCTGCGAACGCCATGTAGCCGAGACAGAAGAACCGCACGTGCGCGAGCTCCGGCCGGTGGCTCGAAAGAGCGAGTGCCTCACCGAGCACCCCGAGTGCCTCTCGCGGTCGGCCCAGGAGAACGTTCGCCGTGCCCAAAGCGCGGCAGGCGCCGAGAAGCCATCGCGTGCCCTCACGCTTCTCCGCGGCGTAGGCGAACTCGGCGTCACGCAGCATCCCGTGGATTCCCTCTGGGGCGACGGCTGTTCGAACGAGCGCGAGCGCGGAACGAAGCGACGTCGCCCCATCGGCGGACGGCACATCGAGCGGCCCCCGCTCGGCTGCGGCGACGAAACGGCCTGCTCGGACCGGATCGCCGAGCAGCACGGACACCCAGGCTCCCGCAATCGAGAGCTGGGGGTCCGATGCGATCTCCTCATCGGTGCAGCGCCCGAGCCAGAGCCGTAGCGTCTCGATTCGCCCGCGACCTGTGAGCTCGTCCCAGTGCCCGAGCGCAATCCTGCCGGCCTGCGCGAGATCGCCGCACGCATGGGCGTAGGCAAAGGCCTCGTCCGGGCTTCCGTGCAGCTCGCACCAACTTGCTGCCCGCTCCAGATACATGGGGAGCAACTCGGGGTGGCGACGGTTGAGCTCCGCCCGAAGGAGATCACCGAAGAGGTGGTGGTAGCGGTACCACTCGCCGCGATCGTCGAGCGGGACGACGAACGCATTCGAGCGCGCGAGAGCGTCGAGCGAAACGGCCGCGTCCTCCGTGCCGAGCACCGCATCGCAAAGCGACGATGTCATCCGGTCGAGGATCGACGTACCGAGCAGAAAGGTCTTGAGATTGTCCGGCTGGCGGTCGAGCACCTCTTCCAGGAGGTAGTCGGCGATCTGCCGTTGAGTACCGGTCAGACCGGCAGCCCTCGTGGCCGCGTCGTCGCGGTCTCGCAACGAGATCGTTGCCAACGCAACCCCCGCGGCCCATCCCTCCGTCCGCTCGCGCAGAGCCTCGGCCGACTCCTCCGACAGCTCCAGGCCACCGCGGGCGGCGACGGCTCGCGTCTCCTCCGTGTCCAGCGCGAGGAGCGTGGCTCCGACCTCGGCCAGATTGCCACTTGCACGGAGGCGACCGAGCCGTATGCCGCGATCGCCACGCGTCACCAGAACCAACTGGGAGCCGGATGGGACCTGTTCGGCGAGAAACCCGAGAATCGAGCGGCTCGTCTTGGAGGTGACGAGGTGAACGTCGTCCAGCACCAAGACGAACGGTTCACACTCGGCGAGGTCGGCAGCCAGGACGGGAAGCGCGACCTCGACGATCCTCGGCGTCCTTCGTGACAACTCCTCGAGCAAATCGACGCGGACCGGGCCGGCGCGCTCGAGCGCCGCAGCAATACGGGCGAGCAGCGCCACGTGGTCGTTGTCACCGCCTGCGAGTTGCACCCAGCAGCTGACCCTCGGATCGAGCTCGCTCCACTGCGCGACAAGAGTCGATTTGCCGTAGCCCGCCGGGGCAGAAACCACCACCACCCGGCTGCGCTGCGCGACCTCTTGCAACCGAGCGAGGCGGGCCCGCGGTACCACATCGGGCCGAACAGGCGGTACGAGTGTCGCCGACGCTGTCAGCAGGCGCGGATGCCCGCGAGGAGGAGAAGTGCTAGCGATAGGTCATCACGGCAATCACGGCCACGGTCAGCCGACTCCATCGGCGGGCGCTCCCCGGCAGCGGCCCAGCCGTGAAACCAGCTTCCGGGCGAGAATATCAGCCTCTTTGGCCGATGAGAGACCAGCCGCCGTCGGCGTAGCGTTCAACGCATGGCAGGCCAGCCGAGAGCGTCCCGCAGAAGGGCCTCGCGCGCGGCCGTACATCTGACGCCGACCGAGACGGCCGTCCTCTCCTTCCTCCCGACGCATCAGACGCTCGCCGCAATCGGCGACCACCTGGGCGTCAGTCGTCCAACGGTGAAAACCCACGTCCAACACATCTACAAGAAACTTGGGGTCACAAGCCGAGCCGAGGCCGTGGAGTCCGCTGAGAGCGCCGGCCTCCTGCCCACAAGCCGCCAACGTCTGGTGCGCAGGAGTTGAGCTCGAGTCTGCTCGAGCATGGTTTGTGGACTCCGCGAAGGCAAGTCAGCGAATCCGCGGAGGCGCCGGTACGGCGCCGGGTCCACGATCCCTGTTGCATGGCGAGGACGGAGCCGTCACACGCCCTCCCCGCTGCGCCCCGGGCCTGACAAGGAGGTACATCGATGACCGAGACATTGGCCGAACAGCTCCAGACAGAGGAGTCGATGTTCGTGCAGACCGCGCAGGGTGTCGAGAGCGATGGTGCCAAGCTGACGCTGCAAGGGATCACGCCTTCGACGCTCTACTTCTCCGACCGGCCCCAGCGAGTCGTCGGGCACATGGCCACGACTGATTTCGTCGACCTGTGGGCCACCGGCGACAACAGCTTCGAGGCCGACCCGCCGAACGCGGTGCTGTCGTTCCTCGAGCCCGGCGCCGACGCTCCCGTTGACGCGGTGGTCGTGCTCACGGCGCCGAACCTGACCGGCGACGGCGATCTCTCCTACTCGATCGATGTGCTCGAGGGAACTGTTCCGGCGCACACCGGGCCTGCCACGCTGTTCATCGACCCGTTCGGGCGGCCGCTATCGCCCGTGTCCGTGTGCGGTGTGCGTCGGCGTGAGCGACGACGGGATCGGCGCGGGATCTAAACAGAACACGACCGGGCCGCGGCGTCCGCCGTGGTCAAACCCTCTGAAAGGAGAATCCGATGGCAGACACACCGGTGCTCGACTTGCTCGCGAGCATGACCGCTGATTCGATCGAGGCGTCGAGTCTCGATCCGGATACGTTGGTGCTCGTCCGCATCGCCGCGCTCGTGGCGGTCGATGCGGCGCCGATGTCGTACGTCGCCAATCTCGAGGCTGTCAGCGACCTCGACATCGACCCGGATCAGGTTCGGGGCGTGCTGGCCGCAGTCGCTCCGATCGTAGGGACGGCACGCACCGTCTCGGCGCTCGGCAAGATCGTCGATGCGCTCGACATCGAGCTCGAGGTCGCGGAGATCGCGGCGAAGGCCGAACAAACAGGATGAGCCAGGGAACGCCGGAGGGACCGGGCTTGCCCCGTCCCTCCGGTGGGACTGTCCGATCAGCGGTGTAAACCAGGCGTCCTGACCGCACCTATGAGTAGCTACGAGCAGGCGATCTCAGATGTCGTCAAGGTTGTCGAGACGGTCGGGGCCGGGATCATGGTTCTCGGCGGACTCGGTGCGTTTCTGCTGTTCGCATCCCGAGCCTTGCACGCCGAGACGGTGCGTGGATCCTATGACGCGCTGCGCCGGAACCTTGGGCGCTGCATTCTGCTCGGCCTCGAGGTCCTGATCGTCGCCGACATCGTCCGGACCATCATCGTTGATCCGACGCTCGAGAGTGTCGCCGTCCTCGGCATCATCGTCGTGATTCGGATCCTTCTCAGCTTCTCGCTCGAGGTGGAGATCGACGGCCTCTGGCCGTGGCGCCGGTGGCAGCTCGAGAGAAGTGGGGACCCGAAGCGGCCGCCCGGCAGCTCCTGAGCTCGGAAGTTGGGGCTCGGTGAGTATCGATCGTGACGGACCCGGTTATGTGGGATCGGGCTTCCCGGGTGGCGTTGGCTGTTCGCCGTGCACCCGCAGCACGCCGATGATCGCGATCACCAGGAAACCGAATGCCGCCACTTTTGGGGCGAAGACCGCGAGCACTATCACGCCGACGTAGAAGCCGAGGTTCGGCGTCGTCGCGATCAGGATGGCGTTGATCTCCTGCTCGCTCACCTCGGGCTTGAGCAGGTCGCGGTTGCTCGCGATTGCTCCCCAGAGCGCGCTGAGCAGGAGGGAGATCACCAGCAGCGTTGCGCCGTAGAAGATGACGGCGGCACGCTCGGCGTCCGTTTCGTGGATCGCCTCGGCCAGGAGCTTGGTCGGGAACGGAAGGAACGCGACGGCCATCAGCAGCGCCAGATTGAGTCGCATGATCCAGTTGTTGGCGTATTGCAAGCGCCGGAAGAGCCCGTGGTGGACCATCCAGAGCCCGCCGATCGTGATGAAGCTTGTCGCGTAGGCCAGGTAGGACGGCCACTGATGGCCGATACCGCGCCAGAGATCACCGAACTCGGACTCAGGTACCGCGACCTCGAGGATCAGCAGCGTGATCGCGATCGCGAACACGCCGTCGCTGAACGCCTCGATCCGGCCGGTACCCCAGCGGTCTTCCACGTCGAAGCAGCTTTCCACGGCACCCACGGCCGATCCTGCCGCCGCGCTCGTCCCATGTCGCCGCCGGCAACTAGGCCGTAGCTTTGGTCGCGATTGCCGAGTTCTCGGCGAGCACGCGCGTGACGAGGTCGGTGTACGGGATTCCGAACACGGCCGGGAAGCCCTTCGTGCCGTACCCGGAAGGGTCCCTCCTCCCTCGAGGTGTGCGAGCTGGGCTCCAAGCTCGCTCCTCCCAAGGGGATCAGCGGGCGACGCGATAGCGGACGTGCGTCGCCAACGGCGAGTGGATTACCTCCACCGGCTCGAGGCCGGGATCGGGGACCCCGTCGAAGAGCGCCTCTCCGGCGCCGAGCAGCACGGGGACGAAATCGAGGACGAGCTCGTCGACCACACCTGCCGCAAGCGCCTGGCGCACGGTGGATGCGCCGCCGGCAATGTCGACTCCTCCGTCACCCGCCGCCTCCGACGCACGCGCGAAGGCGGCGTCGAAGCCGTCGGTAACGAAGTGGAACGTCGTCCCGCCCGCCAGTTCGACCGGATGCCGGTCGTAATGCGTGAGGACGAACACCGGAGCGTGGTAAGGCGGCTCGCCACCCCACCAGCCACGCCATTCGTCCTGCCAGGGGCCGCGAATCGGTCCGAACATATTGCGCCCCATCACGTACGCGCCGCGCGGACGCAAGAGCAGGTCGCGCACGCGGGCGTCGGCCTCGTTCAGCGGCTCGTCGAGGTGCCACTGATGGAGCTCGATTCCGCGGCGGCCGAGGGGGTGCTCGAGGCTTTGGTCAGGCCCTGCGACGTATCCGTCGAGCGAGATCGACATGTGGCATGTGGTTGCGTTCATGTTATGGACCGACAACCTCGTCAACGATCGATTCAACTGCGTCGAAGGGTGCACGCAGGGCACCCTCGATGTGGTGCCGCTCCGCCAGGAACTCCGGTGCGTTGTAACTCACGGCGACCCTTCCCTTCCCGTCCTCCCAAACCAGCACCTTGAGCGGGAGATCCAAGCCCGCGCGCGGCGCCGCGCGCATTACTGCCGCGCCCACAGTCGGCTTCCCAAACATGACGAGTTTCGAATCGGGTATCTGCACACCAACTCGCTCGGCTGTGCCGCTGTGATCAATGACCCTGAACAGCGTGAAGCCTCGATCCGCGATCACACGCGTCAGTCGGTCGACGGTCTGGGCGACGGACTTGGTGCTGTGCTTGGTGGTGATCCCGGCCAAAGATTGCGGGTTGTCCAGCATGAGGACTCCTATTCTCTAGGCCCTCGTTCGCGCGGATGATTTTTCCACGGGGCCTCGCCCTAGCTCGGCCCCTATGCCAGCGCGACGAAACAGGCTGTCGAAGCTCTCAGGTTTCATCCTTGCCCCCTCGTAACCTCGTGCAACACCCTTCCTTAGCCCGCCGGCGCGGCCTTCGCGCCGGCGACGCGCATGTTCGGATGGCCGCTCCGTCTCTCGTTTCGACGCTTTCCAGTCGCTCGGTGTCGCTGAGAGCCTGCAGGGTGCCGACGTCCGCAGAGGAACTCCTCGCTGCCAGGCATCGGCGTACGTCACGAAAGGCACCGCCTAAGGGTTGCTCGACGGCTGCCGATAAACGACCAATGACGATCGGCTGTGCAGGCAGGCTGCTCGGCGTCGGCACCCTGGCGATGTTCGTCGCGTTGGCGCTGGCCGCAGCAGCCTTCGCCGACAAGGAGCAGATCAAGCGCACCGCCAAGGGCGATGGAGAAGCGCGGACAGCGGTGTTGACGAGGGCGGACTTCGGTGCGGCGACCGGTTGGTCGGGCGGAGCGCAGGTGCCCCATCTCAGTTCGACGATGCCGTGCAGTTCGTTCCAGCCGAAGCAGTCGGACCTCGTGGTGGTCGGCGCTGCTGAGGCGAAGTGGCAGAACCAGGCGATCGAGGTCGACAGTGAGTCGCAGGTCCTCCAGTCCCCCCACATGGTGTCGCTCGACTGGCAACGTACGGTCGTCGCTCCCCAAGTGATGCCTTGCCTCCGGGAGGGCCTCGCAAAGTCAGTTGGGAAAACGGAGAAGCTCGAGTCGTTCACTGTCACTGCATTTCCGAAGGTCGGGAACAATTCTCGGCGCCTCCGGGCGATCATCGACGTGAAGAACGTGCGCGTGATGATGGACATCATCGTGGTCGCGCAGCACGCCACCGAGATCACGCTCACCTTCACGGCGCCGGCGGTAGCCGAGACGTCGGTCAGCGCCGCGGAACTGGTCCTCGCCCGGCGGCTGGCTGCTCGCGCAACCGCCTGACTCGTTCTTCCGGACTCCTCGCTACCGAACAGCGCGACCCCGGACGTGATTGCAGGCGCTCAGGGAATCGTGACTGGAGCCGTGTGGTATCCGCCGAGCGCGCAGGTCACGGCGAACATTCGGCCGGATGTCACGCTGACGTTAAGAGTGAAGATGGAGCGGTCAGTGGTTCCAGGCTTCGGCCATCCCGCGCCCACTGCTTCCACGTTGCCAGTAGGAGCCGTTACGGAGAGCGTGTGACCTTTGTAGCGGCACAGGACCGTCTCCCCTGGGTGTAGCTGCGAGCGGCTGTAGGTCTTGTTCGTGCCGACCTCGATCGTGAGCTTGTCGGACGACGCCGAGGCCGAAGCTGCAAGCGCGCAGATGGCCGCGACGAGCAGCAGGGTTAGACGGGTCGAGATGCGGGTTGCGCGTTGGGCTGACATCGTGAGATAGGGACGGCTCGGGCTGCTGCCGGTTAGGCGGCTCGTCAAGTACGTACGTCGGGCGGGCGAGCGTCCTTTCGCCTGAGCTCGCCAGGCTCCCGGATCAGCTGTCCGGTTTCGAAGGGCCTTATCTCCTCTCCCCGAGGGCAGCTAACAGCGCCGTAACCGGGGGTCTTTACACTCCCGCGCATGGCGGAGCCGGACGAGACGACCGACGTCGAGCTGTTGTACGCGCGCCTGAAGGAGGAGGTTCGTGCCGCCGGGCCGCGCGCCTCGGACGTTCCGCCGGCCCAGGTTCGGCTGAGCGTCCGCGATCAGGCCGAGCGAATGTGGCCGGTCTCTGCGGATCGGCCGCTCGTCGGCAAGGGTGGACCGATCAAGGCCGTGCTGCGGCGCCTCATGCGCTGGTACGTCGAGCCCGCCTTCGCCGATCAGCGCGCCTTCAACGACGCCGTCCTCAAGCTCGTCGACGACCTGGACGAGCGGATCGCGCGGCTCGAGCTCAAGCAGCAGCCGTGAGGGTCGCCGTCTGTGCGCCGCAGGTGCCGTTCGTGCGCGGCGGCGCCGAGGTGATGGCCGACGACCTGGTCGACGCCCTGCGGCTGCGGGGACACGACGCCGAGCTGGTGACCATCCCGTTCAAGTGGTATCCGGGCACGCGCGTCCTCGACCAGGCATTCCTGTGGCGGCTCGTCGATCTGACCGAGTCGGACGGGCGCGAGATCGACCGCGTGATCGCGACGAAGTTCCCCGCCTACTGCGTCAGGCATCCGAACAAGGTCGTCTGGGTGCTGCACCAGTTCCGGCAGGCCTACGACTACGACCGCACCGACCTCGGCCAGTTCTCCGAGTCGGCCGAGGACCGCGCGACTCGGCGCGCGGTCGAACGCCTCGACGCCGTCTCGCTGGGCGAGGCGCGCCGCGTCTTCGCGACGTCGCAGAACGTCGCCGACCGCCTGCGCCGGTTCAACGACATCGAAGCGCACGTGCTGCCGCACCCACCGCAGGCATTGCCGTACAGGACCGGCGAGCCCGAGGGTTTCGTCCTCTCGGTCAACCGTCTCGACCGCGCGAAGCGCATCGACCTGCTGATCGAGGCGGCGCGGTCGGAGCCGGGCCTGCGCATCGTGATCGTCGGCGACGGGCCGGACCGGGAGCGGCTCGAGCGCCTCGCCGGCGATCTCAACGGCCAGGTCGAGTTCACCGGACGCGTCGACGACGAGACCCTCGCCGATCTGTACGCGCGCTGCCTTGCCGTCTACTACGCACCCGTCGACGAGGACTTCGGGATGGTCCCGTACGAGGCGTTCCTCTCGGCGAAACCGGTCCTGACAACGCACGATGCCGGAGGGCCGCTCGAGGTCGTTCGCGACCGCGAGACGGGCGTCGTCGTCGCGCCCGACCCCTCGTCCCTCGCCGTCGCCTGTCTCTACCTGGGCGAACACGTCGACGAGGCGAAAGCCCTCGGGCTCGCCGGCAGGGCTGTCGCCGAGCGCGTGACCTGGGATGCCTGCGTCGACGCGCTGCTTCGGTGAGCCATCGTGCGCGTCGCCTACTACTCGCCACTACCGCCGTCTCGCTCGGGGATCGCCGACTACTCGTCGCTCCTGCTCCCGGCGTTGCGCGAACGCGTCGACCTCGTTCTCGCGCAGCCCGGCAAGCGCGCACCGCACGCCGACGTCGCCCTCTATCACGTCGGGAACGACCCCGACGCGCACGGATGGATCGTGGATGCTCTTCGCAAGTCGCCGGGCGTCGTGGTGTTGCACGAGTACGTGCTGCACCATCTCGTCGCCGGCATCACGATCGGCCGTGGCGACCCCCGCGGCTACCTCGATGCCATGGAGCGAGAGCTCGGCGTCCCCGGACGACTGCTCGGCCTCGGCGTGCTCGACAATCTCCTGCCGCTGCTGTGGGAGACGCAACCCGAGCGCTTCCCGTTGTCGGGCGGCATCCTCGACAGCGCTCGCGGGCTGATCGTCCACTCGCAGTTCGTCGCCGAGCGTGCGCGACTCGCAGGCTACGAAGGCCGGCTCTGGCGCGTCCCGCACCCGGCCTGGCCGGCTCCTCGGATCGAGCCCGCCGCCGACGTCTCGGGCGATCCGCTGATCGGGTGCTTCGGGTTCCTGAACATGAACAAGCGCATCCCGCAGCTGCTGGAGGCATTCGCCTCGTTGCGGCGTCGCCGGCCCGGCGCGAGGTTGTTGCTCGCCGGTGCAACGGGCGAGCGCTTCGACGTCGGTCGCCGCCTCGAGCGGCTCGGCCTCGCCGACGAGGGCGTCGACCAGCTCGACTACGTGCCGGAGGAGCGCATGTGGGCGTTGATGGCTGCGTGCGACGTGCTCGTCAACCTCCGCTACCCGACGATGGGCGAGACGTCGGGCTCGGTGATCCGCGCCCTGTCGCTCGGCAAGGCGCTCGTGGTCTCGGACGTCGGCTGGTTCGCCGAGCTTCCGGACGAGGTCGTGCTGAAGGTGCCCGTGGACGAGCTCGAGGTACCGATGCTCGAGGCTGCAATCGGGTTCGCAACGGAGCACCAGGCTCAGCTCGGAGCCGCCGCCAGAGCCTACGTCGAGCGGGAGCACGCGCTGCCGCGCGTGGCGGACGCGTACGTGGCCGCGCTCGAGGTGGCGGCCGGCGGCGACGCGGTCGACGACCACGTCCTGCGTCGGGTCGCGGAGGCCGCGGCGTTCGTCGGGCTCGACGATCCCGCAGCGCTTGCCCGCGCTGCGGTCGACGCAGGAATCGTCGGGTGACGCAGGCGGCGGCGGTCGTGCGCGCGCGGGCGGTTGCGGTTCCGGTCTGGGCCTGGCTGACGGCGATCGTCGGCTTCTCGGCGATCGTCCACATCCTGCTCGGGCGGCAGATCGTCGCCCCGTGGATCATGGTCGACGAGCTCATCTACTCGGAGCTCGCGAAGTCGTTCGCCGCCTCGGCGCACTTCCAGATCCGCGGCGTGACGACACACAGCTTCGGCTTCGTCTATCCGGTGCTGATTGCGCCGGCGTGGCGCATCGAACATTCGATCCCGGCGGCCTATGCGCTCGCGAAGGGGATCAACAGTGTGCTGATGTCACTCGTGGCGATCCCGGTGTACTTCCTCGGGCGACGGATGCTGAGCTCACCGCTCGCGCTGATCGGCGCGCTGCTCGCCGTCCTGACGCCGTCGCTCCTCTACACGGGCGTGATCATGACCGAGAACGCGTTCTATCCGCTCTTCGCGCTCGTCATGCTCGTGCTCGTCGTGACGCTCGAGCGACCGACCGCCGGTCGTCAGATCGCTCTCCTCGTGCTCGTCGGGCTTGCGTACCTGACACGCGCCCAGGCGGTCGCGCTCGTCCCGGCGATCGCCGTCGCACCGGTGCTGCTCGGGCTGATCGACCGTGACCTTCGGGGCCGCATCCGTGCGTTCGCCCCGCTGTACGCGATCCTGATCGGCGGGGCGGCGCTGGCGTTGCTCGCGACCGTCGCTCGGGGCCATTCGCCACTCGACCTGCTCGGCGCCTATCGCGCCGCCACCGACACGAGCTATTCGGCGACCGAGATCGCGAAGTACGCACTCTGGCACGTCGCCGAGCTCGATCTCTACCTCGGCGTCGTTCCGTTTGCGGCGCTGCTCGCGCTGTGGGCGTCGCCGCGCGCCCTTCCGCCTGCGGGGCGCGCGTTCGTGGCCGCGACCCTGCCGGTCTCGGTGTTCCTGACGATCGAGGTCGCGGCGTTCGCGACGCAGCCATCGGTGGAGCGGATCGAGGAGCGCAACCTGTTCTATCTCGCCCCGCTCGCGCTGATCGCGCTGCTTCTGGTCTGTTCGCGCACCGTTCGCCTCCGGCGGCCGGTGCTGGTCGGGTCGGCGATCGTCGCTGCGGCACTTCCCGTGACGATCCCGTTCGAGCGCTTCATCACGACCAGCGCCGTGTCCGACACGTTCGCGTTGCTGCCCTGGTGGTGGGTGCAGGACCACTACATCGCGCTCGACGACCTTCGCTATGCGGCGTTCGCGTGTGCGGTTGCAGCAGCGGCGCTGTTCCTGTTCCTGCCGCGACGCTACTGGCTGGTGCTGCCGGTGCTCGTCGGCGCCTACTTCGTCCTGACGACGGCAGCCGTCCAGAAGGGGCGTCACGGGATCCGCATCGCGTCCGTCGGCTCACTGTGGGCCGGCATTCGCGTCACGCATCCGGACTGGGTCGACCGGGCGGTCGGCAAGAACGCGGACGTCACGTTCCTCTGGATCGGGCGCGCGCCGGTCAACACGGTGTGGGACACCGAGTTCTTCAACCGCAGCATCGGCACGATCGCGAGCGTCGGCGGGACGGTGCCCGGCGGGCTGCCGCAGACGCTGCTGCACGCGACTCACGGCGGACAGCTCGCAGACTCGGCCGGCCATATCCTGCGAGCCCGTTATGTCCTGACGGACGCCGATGTGATCGGCAAGCCCGTCGGACGCGATCCGCGGATCGGGCTCGAGCTCGTGCGCGTGAACGGGCCGATGATCGTCCAGACGCACGTCGACGGCGTGTACGGCGACAACTGGTCCGGCCGGCGCGTCGTCTACACACGCTTCCACTGCACGGGGGGGAGGCTGGCGGTGCTGCTCGGCAGTGATCCTCACCTGTACCAGCGCGACCAGGTGGTGACTGCGTCCGTCGAGGGTGCGGTCGTGGGGTCGGTCCGGATCGCGCCGACCGCGGAGCCGCGGCTGGTGGTTCGCCTCCGGCCCGACACCGACGGCATCTGTCGCGTCGACTTCACCACCGCGGTGACAAAGCGCCCCGGCGGAACCGACACGCGGGAGCTCGGAGCGCGGTTCCTGCGCTTCGACCACCTGCCGTGAGGATCGCGTTCGACGTGAGCCCGCTGTCGCACGAGCGAACCGGGGTCAACAACTACATCCGTGGCTCGCTCGCTGGACTGGCAGAGGTCGCCACCGGCCGAGGCGACCGCGTGGTGGCCTTCGCACCCACGTCGTTCGCCGGCCGGCGTGCGATTCCGGAGGCGATCGCCGGCATCGACGTCGAGCTGCGGCTCGTCACGCTGCCGGGCGCGCACGCGTGGCGCACCGCCTGGTCGGCGCTGGGAACCCCGCCGCTCGAGCGGTGGGTCGGGCCGGTGGACGTGGTGCACTTCAGCGATTGGATGTATCCGCCGCAACGCGCCGGTGTGCGTGCGACGACCGTGCACGACCTCGTTCCGCTGCACCATCCGGAATGGACGACGGGCCGAACGCAGGCGATGCATCGGAGGAAGTACCTCAATGCCGCTCGTACCTGCGACGTGATCTTCGCGAACTCGTCGTTCACGGCCGACGACGTCGCCGCGACGCTCGGCTTCCCGCGCGACCGGGTGCTCGTCGCGCATCCCGGCATCGGCGAGCCGTTCCGGCCCGACGGCCCGCGGGCCGATCTCGGCAAGCCGTATGTGCTCACCGTCGCGACGCTCGAGCCGCGGAAGAACCTCGACACGCTCGTCGAGGCCTTCCGGCTGCTCGACGACGACGGCCTCCTGCTGGCGGTCGCCGGCGGTCGCGGCTGGGGGCCCGCGCCGCAGCTCGACCACCGCGACATCGTGCGCCTCGGCCGCGTCGACGACGACGAGCTGGCGCGGTTGTATCGCGGCGCGGCTGTCGTCGTGTATCCCTCGCGCTTCGAGGGCTTCGGCATGCCGGTGACCGAGGCGATGGCCTGCGGCGCGCCGGTCGTCGCCTCGGCGCACCCTTCGCTCGACGAGGCGAGCGGCGACGCAGCGTTGCGCGCCGACCCGGAGAGCCCCGCCGCGATCGCGGCGTCGATCCGGGAGGCGATCGCGCGGCGAGGCGAGCTGATCCCGCTCGGCCTCGCCCACGTGCAGTCCTTCTCGTGGCGGCGCGTCGGCGAGGCGTTTCTCGAAGGGTACGAGCGGTTCGCGTAGCGCTCGACACGACGCCGCTCCACCAGACGCGAGCCGGCACCGCGCGGTACGTCCGGGCGCTCCGAGATCACCTCGATGTCGACGTGGTCGAGCTCTCCGTCTCGGCGACCTCACGGCTGCGGACGATCTACGCGGACGCCTGGTGGTACCCGCGGCTTCGCGCGCCTCGGGACGCAGACCTGCTGCACTGTCCGACCTTCCGCGGGCCGTTGCGAGGAGTCGGGCCGCTCGTCGTGACCGCGCACGATCTGGCCGTCCTCCGCCATCCGGAATGGTTCAACCGCTGGACGGCGACGTACTCGCGGTTCGCCGTCCCGCGCGTGCTTCGTGCGGCGACGAGGATCATCGCCGTGTCGGACTTCACGAGACGCGAGTTGATCGATCTGCTTTCCGTGCCGGCGGCGAAGATCCGCGTCGTGCCGAACGCCGTCGAGCCGATCTTCGTGCCGGAGGGGCCGCGCGCGACGGGTGACTACGTGCTGGCCGTCGGGACGCTCGAACCGCGGAAGAACCTCGCGCGGATCGCGGCGGCGGTCGACGGCGAGCTCCGCGTCGTCGGGGCACGCGGCTGGGGCGGGGTCGACCCGCCGCCGAACGTGACCTGGCTCGGCGACGTGCCCGACGTCGAGCTGGCCGCGCTCTATCGAGGGGCGCGCTGCCTGGTCTACGCGTCGCTCTACGAGGGTTTCGGCATCCCGGTCGCCGAGGCACTCGCCTGTGGCTGTGCGATCGTCACGAGCCGCGGCTCTGCGATGGAGGAGATCGCCGGGCCGGACGCCGTCTACGTCGACCCGGAGGACGTCCCGTCGATTCGTGAGGGGATCGAGCAGGCTTCGCCGCCGAGCCCGCGGCGGATCGCCGACTGGCCGGAGATCGCGCGCAGAACGAGGGGCGTCTACGAGGAGGCCGTGTGATCCTGATCGACGCCGACGTCCTCGGTCGCAATCGCACCGGCGACGAGACCTACGTTCTGAACCTGCTCCGGCACCTGCCCGCGGTCGCGCCCGATCTCACCTTTACGGCGGTGACGCGGCACCCGGAGCTCGTGCCGGACGGGGTCGAGGCGATCGCACTCCCGGCGCGCTCGCAGGAGCTGCGCATGGCCTGGACGCTCCCGCGGCTGCTGCGACAACGGCGGCCGGACCTCGCTCACTTCCAACACGCTCTCCCGCTTGGATGGAGTGGGCGGAGCATCGTCACGTTGCACGACCTGCACTTCCATCACGAGGCATCGGTGATGGGAATCGCCGATCGAGTCACCTTCCGAATCGTCGTCCCCCGTGCGGCGCGACGCGCCGACCACGTGCTCGCGGTCTCGGAGCGGACGAAGCGCGACGCCGTCGCGCTGTACGGGCTCCCGGAGCAGAAGGTCACCGTCACGCCGCACGGCGTCGACCCGATCTTTGCGCCGGACGGCGACGTCGACGAGGGCTATCTGCTCTTCGTCGGTGCGGTCCAGGCGCGGAAGGACCCGCTCGCGGCACTGGCTGCTGCGCGGACACTGGGGCTCCCCCTCGTCGTCGTCGGGCCGGAGCGGGAGCCCGCGCTCGCCGATGCATTGCGTGTCGGTGGTGCCGAGGTGCGCGGCTTCGTTCAACAGGCTGAGCTCGTCGAGCTCTATCGCCGCGCCTCGGCTCTCGTGCTGCCCTCGCGCTTCGAGGGCTTCGGCCTTCCAGTGCTCGAGGCGATGGCGAGCGGGACGCCCGTCGTCGCCGCCGACGAGCCGGCGCTGCACGAGGTTGCGGGCGACGCCGCGGAGTACGCACGCAACGGGGAGCTCGCCGAAGCCGTGCAGCGTGCGCTCTCCCGGCGCAGCGAGTTGCGAACGGCGGGGCTCGCGCGCGCCGCGCTGTTCTCGTGGGAGCGCTCGGCGCGGCTGACGGCTGATGCTTACCGTCGGGTGCTCGAATGAAGGTTGCGGCGATCGTCGTCTCGCACGCGCAGGCCGACGAGCTCGAGCGCTCGCTGCCGGCCGTTCGAGCCCAGGTCGACGAGCTCGTCGTGATCGCGAACGTGCCGGGCTCGGTGCCTGCGGGGATCGACGCCGTGCACAACGAGCGTCCGCTCGGCTACGCGGCGAACCTGAACCGCGGTGTCGCGCTGACGTCGGCGGAGCTGATCGTCGCGGCGAACCCGGACGCGACGCCGGAGCCCGGCGCGGTCGAGACACTGCAGGCGTTCGCCGAGCAGCGGCCTCGCTGCGGTGTGGCGGGCCCGCGCATGCTGTTTCCCGACGGCACGTGGCAGCCGTCGCGGAGGCGGTTCCCGACCGTGGGTGGAACGATCGTGCGGCGCACACCCCTCCGGCTCGTCGTTCCGCAGCGACGGCACTTCCACCTCGACGACGTCCCGCCGGTCGAGCCGGTTCGGGCCGATTGGATGCTCGGCGGCTTTCTGCTCCTGCGCAGGGCGATGCTCGAAGAGCTCGGCGGCTTCGACGAGGGCTTTCGCCTCTACGGCGAGGACATCGACCTGCAGTACCGGGCTGCACGCGCCGGCTGGGAGTGCTGGTACGTCCCCGGGGCGGTCGTCCGGCACGAGCACCATGCGGTCACGGACAAGAGCTGGTTGACACGCCGAACGCTCTGGCACTGGGCCGGGATCGCACGCTTCGTGCGCAAGCACCCCGAACGGCTGCGCGCGCTCTGAAGGCTCAGCGGTCGGGCTTGAACGAACCGCTCATCACCGCGCCGAGCAGTCGCGAGTCGCTGACCCCGTAGTCGGACGGGCGCACCAGCCGCGCGACGTGCACCTCGACCGCCACCGGGGCTCGCGTATGGAACGTGAGC
The DNA here is from genome assembly GCA_963742605.1 of uncultured Thermoleophilia bacterium. Classification (GTDB taxonomy): domain Bacteria; phylum Actinomycetota; class Thermoleophilia; order Gaiellales; family Gaiellaceae; genus PALSA-600. The sequence goes on from CAVUNA010000014.1 coordinate 573,683, forward strand.
GGGATGTCCTGGCAGCTGTGCAGGATCCGCCGCACCGTCCACGTCGGGTGACGGACGACGGGCGCGCGCTGCTCGTTCAGGGCAACAGGGCCGACGCGAACCGTGATTGGGGTCGGCGGCGCCGTCTTCGCGCAGAAGCCGGCGCGGCTGACGTCGACGCGCAGCGTTCCCACCTTGCCCGGGCCGAAGTAGGCCCAGACACCCGGTAGCGACGCGTTCGAGGGCACCCAGCCGTCGGGCGAGCGGTTGTAGTACGACTGCGAGAGCCGCCAGGGGTGGGCGATCTTGATCAGCGTCAGCGAGCCCTGCGTGGAGAGAGGTTTCCCGATCAGCTGGATGCCGTTGTCCTCGAGCACGTAGGGATCGCCGGGGTCGAACCTCAGCCGACCGCTCCCGTCGGCCAGGTCGGGGGTGAGTGTCGGGCCCGGGCCCGGGGCGGTGCCGTCGAGGGTCCACACGTTGTGGATCGAGCGGTTCCAGAACTCGGTCAGCCCCAGCCCGTAGTCGTACGTCGGCCCGAGCGCCTGGCCGAGGTAGGTGACGCGGGCGCCGTGCACTTGCCGGTCGACCCAGTCGAGTGGTTGTGGAAGGTTCTCGACGAAGGCCTTTGCCGCTTCCTGGGAACCACGGGCGCTCGTCACCTCGCCCGCGAGCAGCCAGGTCGCGACCGCGAGCACCACGATCGCGAGGAGCGCAGGACGGATGCGGTCGAGTCGCCGGATGAACGGCAACAGGACGATCGCCGCGGTGACGGCGAGGACGACGGCGAGGCCGATCCTGATCGCGGGCTGATTCCAGTAGAAGACCCGGTTCGCGAACTCCGTGATCCCGTATCCCGGCGCCTCGAAGTACGGGTAGGAGAGCTGGTAGCCGAAATAGAGGATCAACCAGCCGGCCACGGCGGTCGCTGCGAGCACGACCGGCAGCGACGGCCGCCGCGCCGAGAAGTAGAGGACCGTGCCGACGAGCAGCAACGGACCGAGGTAGATGAGGTTCCGCTCCTCGACGTAGGTGCCGAAGATCACCGAGAGGTACGTCGCCTTGACCGCCGTGTACAGCCCGAATGTGACGATCGACGCGCCGAGGAAGGACGCGAACGCGCGCCAACGTGGATCGTCGCGTCGCTCCGGCAGCCAGAGCGAGGCGAGGCCGGCGATCACGGGCAGCACCCCGAGCCCGATCGTCAGCGCCGATCCGGCCTCGAGGCCGAGGTGCCACATGCGGCCCTTGTACGACTGCGTCACGGTCGACCATTCCGTTGAGTGCCCGCTCGCGAGCGTGCTCAGCACCACGAGCACGCCGATCCCGAGCACCGCCGCACCGACCTTGTCGACCGTGGTCCAGTTCCGGCGGAGCCGCTTCGCGCGGGGCCCGAACCACCACAGCCAGGCCGCGGCAAGCGCAAGAGCCGCAACGCCGGCGACGAGCTCGCGGCGCACCTCGACCGCAACGAGCGAGGCGACGATCGCGGCGACGATCCAGCGCCGGCTTCCACCCTCGAGCGCGCGCACGGACACGTAGGCCAGCCAGACGAACGCTGGATATGCCAGCACCTCGGGCAAGAGGAGCGGGGCGTAGAAGAGCGCCGACGTGCACATCGACCCGAGCGCGGCGATCACGGCGGCCCGCGGCGACACGAGGCGGCGCGCGAGGATGTAGACGGGGATCGCCGCCGATGCCATCACCAGCGTGTTCAGGTACTTGGCCGCCCCGTACGCCGCCCCGGTGGAGTGGAGCGCCCACACCGGCGCGATCAGGAACGAGTAGAGCGAGCCGAACGGCGCCGCGTACCCGCGCAATGCGGGATGACCTGTCGTCCAGATCGCGCGCGACAGCTGCGCCCACTTGAGCTCGTCGAGGAAGATCGTCGGCGTCTTCCGGACGGCGGCTTCCCAGAACAGGACCGACAGGATCGCGAGCACCGCGATGGCGACCGGGACCGCGGCGAGGAAGCGGTCGAGCAGTGGGCGCTCGTCGGTCACTCGGCGAGGTTCGTGCCGAGGACGACCTGTGGGTCGAGATCGATCTCCCGCCGGACGAACCGGCACGGGACGACGGCCTCGGCGCAGGCGGCCGTGACCTCGTCGAGCCGCTCGCGGTCGGCGTTGGGAATCGTGACGAACACGATGTCGACGTCGAGCCGGTCGAGCAGCGCTCCGAGCTCGCGCGTTCCGCCGAGCACCGAGACACCGTGCAAGCGCCGGCGGCGGAGGCGTGGGTTGTCGTCGAGGAAGCCGACCACGCGCTCGCCCGGAGTCTCGCGCAGCTCGCGCATGAGGCTCCGGCCCGTCCGGCCGGCGCCGACGATGAGCGACCGCCGAGCAGTTCGGTCGCGAAGCGCCCTCGCCTCGACCACCGTTCGCTCGGCAAAGCGGGACGCCGCGATCAGCGTCGCACAGAACAGCGCGTCGATCAGGAAGAACGAACGCGAGAAGTCACCGAAGCTGTGGTCGAGCGACACGTAGCCGGCGGCGACGGCCTCGGAGATGAGGCACGCGAGGCCGATCGCGAGCAGGTCGCGCGAGCCGGCGAAGCGCCAGATCGACCGGTAGAGGCCGAATGCGATGAAGGCGAGGTAACGCGCCGCGATCATGATCGGCAGCGTCACCTCGGCGATGTGGCGCTGGTTCGGCGTCCCGGGCCACCCGAAACGAACGAGGTAGGCGGCCGCGAACGCCGCGATGATCACCCAGAAATCGACGATGACCTCGACGAGGCGGCGCCAGTGCACCGCGAACGTCTGCAGCACGGTCTCGCCGCCCGGCGTTCGCTGCTCGACGTCCGCCAGGAAGCTCGCGAACTGAACGAGCAGCACGAACGTCACCAGGACGCCGACGACTGCGAGCCGCTGGTTGTCGAGCACGTTGTACGCGAGGCTCGTGCCTCCGAGCGCGATCGCGATCAGTGCCAGCAGGAGCACGGCGTGCTTCTCGGAGAGCCCGAACCGCACCAGCCGATGTGAGCTGTGGTCGCGTCCGCCCTGCGAGATCGGCCTTCCCTCGAGCAGGCGGACGACGGTGACGAGCGTCGTGTCCAGCACGGGCACGGCGAGAATGAGGATCGGCAGCAGGAAGGTGGCGACGGTGGACTCCGCGACGTTCCAGCTCGCGAGGAGCCCGAGCGACGCGAGCGTGAAGCCGAGCACCTGAGAGCCCGAGTCGCCCATGAAGACGAGCGCCTTCCGATGGGGCCGCAGATTGAACGGCAGGAACCCGGCGCATGCGCACGCGCCGGCCAGAGCGAGGACGAGCACCGTGTCGTTCGGATGGGTCGAGACGGCGTCGATCGCGAAGAACACGAACGCGATCGCCGCCAGCGTCGCGGCGAGGCCGTCCATGTTGTCGAGCAGGTTGAAGGCGTTCGTCATCCCGACGAGCCAGAAGAGGGCGAGGGACCAGGCCAGGATCGGCGCGTGGATCAGCTCGACCCGGGTGCCGGTGGCGATCACGAGCACCGCCGCCGCGATCTGCACCGCGAGCTTGGCCAGCGGCGGCAACGCACGCACGTCGTCGACCAGGCCGGCGATGAACAGCAGGGTGATCCCGAGGTAGATGCCCAGGATCGCCTCGTCGAACGGGATCGCCCCGACCGCGATCGCGAGCCAGAGGCCGACCGAGATGCCGACGTAGATGCCGATTCCGCCGAGCAGCGGCGTCGGGCGCTCGTGCCAGCGTTCGGTCGACGGGGCGGCCACGAGCTCGGAGGCGAGCCGGGTCCGGAGCAGCACCCAGACGGTGACCAGGGCCGCAGGGAAGGCGGCAACCGCCGTGATCGTGCTCACGGCGCTGGAGGGTAGAAGAACGCTGTAAGGGCTGTATGTGCCCGCACGAGCCGTCCCTACACTAGAACGTGCCCCCGATGACGGTCTACGCCGATCTCTACCGCTTCCGCGAGCTGTTCGCGAACCTGTTTCGCCGCGATTTCCAGGCGAAGTACAAGGGCTCGCTGCTCGGCATCGTCTGGTCGCTCCTCAATCCGCTGCTGCTGCTCGCCGTCTACCTGATCGTCTTCGGCGTTCTCTTCCGGAACACGACGACCGTCCACTACCCGATCTACCTGCTGAGTGGGCTCGCCTGTTGGCTGTTCTTCTCGGTCTCGCTCCAGTCGGCCGCTCGCTCGATGATCGACAGCGGTGAGCTGATCAAGAAGGTGCGCTTTCCGCGCCAGCTCGTCGCGCTCTCGATCGTGGCGACGCAGGCGGTCACCTTCGGAGTGATGATCGCGATCCTGATCGTCCTCTCGCTCGTCTTCGTCCCGGCGGCGCGCTCCTATGTGTGGGCGTCGATCCCGCTGGGCGTCGTCTTCCTCGGGTTCGTCGCCGGACTGGCACTCCTGGTCGCCTGCCTGAACGTGCTGATGCGGGACGTCGAGCACATCCTCACGGCGGCCCTGCTGCCGTGGTTCTTCCTGACGCCGATCCTCTGGGGCGCCGGCAACTTGCCGAAAGCGGCTCAGAACCATCACGTGCTGCTGAACGTGCTCCGGTGGGGGAATCCGGTCGCTCCGCCGATCTTCGCGATCCGCGACGCGATCTGGTCGGGTCACGCACCGCGCGCCGCCGATGTCGTCTACCTGTGTGTCGCGACGGTGCTGGCGCTGGCGCTCGGAGCGTTCGTCTTCGGCCGGGTCGACGACCGTATCGCCGTCGAGCTGTGAGAGCGTCTCAGCGCCGGACCTCGAGCACGATCCGGCCGTCGTAGAGCCACGGCTCGTCGAGGGGTGCGGCGTAGGCCGGCAGCCCGGCGACGTCCGCGAGCCGCTCGAGCGGGACCCCGTCCAGCACCGACGGACAGAGCAGCGGCGCCGAGAAGCCGGGCTGACGGCCGCCACCCGGCGCGTAGGGCTCGAGCTCGTGCGGTCGCCGGTGCGCAGCCCCGCCCTCCCAGGCGATCGCGCCTGCGACGACGCCGTAGCCCTCGGCGTGCGCGGCACGGACGCGCTCCTCCCAGTCGGGGGCCGGCTCGACGCCTGCCGGGAGGTCGGCATGGGGCTCGCCGATCCGGGGGCGCACGTCGACGTCGAGCGTCAGCGGCGGGTCACCGAGCTCCGAGAACCAGGCGCGCCCCTCGGCGACGAGGTCGAAGGCGAGCCGGTAGGGGCCGGGCGGGATCGGCGCCCGCAGTTGGACGTGCACGTCGGCGCGCGCTCCCGGCGGCAGCGGCGGTGGGGGCGTTCTGATCCCGTCCCAGACGATCGGATTGCCCCGCAGGTCGAGCCAGTGGTAGCTGAGGAAGACGCGCGCCCCCCACGTCACCGTCCCGGTGTTCGCGAGCTCGACCGTTGCGCAGGTGATCGCCCCCGCATGGGGCTGCTCGACCGTCGCTTCTCCCCAGCCGACCGACAGCGGTCCCTTCGACACGGCCGGTTAGCCTAGATGGTTGATGCCACGTTCTCGTGTGTCCGGATGCGCGGCCTGGCCGCATTGGGCCGCTCCCGGCCCTGACCGCGCCGGCGTAGCCGCCGCGATCAAGCCGTCCGCTTCACGACGTCGCACCGGCACCGATGGCGCTGCCATCGCCGCCGGCACGCCGCCGCGCCCCAACACACCCAGTCCACGCCCCGAACCAGACGATCCCCCGGCATCAACCATCTAGTTCCGTGGCTCCGCTTCTGACGAGGGCAGCGCGCCGTGAGCAGGTCGAGCGGACGCCCGTGTGGTTCATGCGCCAGGCCGGCCGTTCGCTGCCCGAGTATCGCGCCCTCCGTGAACGCCACAGCTTCTGGGAGGTCGCGGGGACGCCCGAGCTGTGCGCAGAGGTGACGCTTCAGCCGGTGCGACGGCACGGGGTCGATGCGGCGGTGATGTTCGCCGACATCATGACTCCGGTCATCGGGATGGGCATCGACGTGGAGCTCGTCGAGGGTGTCGGTCCGGTGGTCGCGACGCCCGTGCGTTCGGCGGCCGACGTCGATCGCCTCCGAGTGCCGGAGCCGGACGAGGCGTTCGCGCCCGTGCTCGAGGCGGTCCGCATCGTCCGCGGCGAGCTCGATGCAGACCAGGCCGTGGTCGGCTTCTGCGGCGGGCCGTTCACCGTCGCGGGGTACCTCGTCGAGGGCCGCCCGTCACGCGACTTCGCGACGGTCAAGGCGCTGATGTACACACGGCCCGACGTCTGGCACGCCCTCCTCGAGAAGCTCGCCGACTGCTTTGCCGCCTACGTCACCGCCCAGGTGCGAGCCGGCGCCGACGTCGTCCAGCTGTTCGATTCATGGGTCGGCACCCTGTCGCCGGACGACTACGACGAGTTCGTCGCCCCCTGGTCGTCGCGGATCCTCGCCGCGGTGGAGGCGCCGACCATCCATTTCGGCACGGGCACCGCGACGCTGCTCGAGGCGATGGCCGCCGCCGGCGGCGACGTGATCGGGCTCGACTGGCGGATTCCCCTCGACGACGGCTGGGCCCGGGTCGGCGCCCGCGGCGTGCAGGGGAACCTCGATCCGGCCGTCCTGCTCGGGCCCTGGGAGCTCGCGGAGGCACGAGCGCTGGATGTGCTGCGGCGAGCACGCGGCCGTCCAGGGCACATCTTCAACCTCGGCCACGGGGTCCTGCCCGGCACCGACCCGGACGCACTCACGCGTCTGGCGGCGCTCGTGCGCGAGCATGTCCCCGAGGTCGCGGCGTGACGTCGGCGCGCTCGCTGGCTCGGCTACCGTCCGTAGCGTGAGCGACTCCGCCGTGATCCTGATGGCGTACGGGTCGCCGGAGCGGCTTGCCGACGTGCCTGCGTACTACGCCGACATCCGCGGCGGCCGGCCGATCGCGCCCGATCAGCTCGACGACCTGGTGGAGCGCTACCGGCGTCTCGGGATCGAGGACTCGAATCCGTTGAACGCGATCACCGAGCGGACTCGTTCGGCGCTCGAGGACGAGTTGGGTCTGCCGGTCTTCACGGGGATGAAGCACTGGATGCCGCGGATCGCGGACGCCGTCGAGTCCGCGCGTCAAGCCGGATCGCGCCGGCTGGTCGGGCTCGTGCTCGCGCCGCACTACAGCCGGCTGTCGATCGGCGGCTACGAGCGTCTGCTCGACGAGGCCGTCGACGGTCGCGAGGACGTGCTGTTCGTGACCAGCTGGCACGACGATCCCGGGCTCGTCGCGGTTCTCGCCGATCGCATCCGCGGCACGAGCGCGCATGTGGTCTTCACCGCGCACTCGCTGCCGGCGCGCATCCTGGACGAAGGCGACCCGTACGCCGACCAGCTGCACGAGACGGCGGCGCTCGTCGCCCGCGAGGCGGGTGTCAGCGAGTGGTCGTTCTCGTACCAGAGCGAGTCTCCGACCGGAGAGCCGTGGCTCAAGCCGGACATCCTCGAGCATCTGACCGAGCTCCACGGCCGCGGCGTCGACGACGTCCTCGTCTGCCCCGTCGGGTTCGTATCGGATCATCTGGAGATCCGGTTCGATCTCGACACCGAAGCCCAGGAGCTCGCTGCAAGGCTCGGCATGCGCGTTGCGCGCATCGAGATGCCGAACGACGATCCCGAGTTCATCCGTGTGCTCGGCAGCATCGTTCGTCGCACGCTCGCGGCGGTGACCGCGTGAAGCCGGGGCGCATCGTGGTCGACCGCGTCTCTCGCACGTTTCGCGTGTACCCGAAGGCGCAGCGGACGGTGAAGGATCTGTTCGTCTCGCGCGGCCGCACCGGCGCACGTGAGGTGCGGGCGCTGCACGACGTGTCGCTGACCGTGGAGTCGGGAGAGGCGGTCGGGCTCGTCGGCCGCAACGGCTCCGGCAAGACCACGCTGTTGCGATTGATCTCCGGGATCATCAAGCCGACGACCGGTCGGGTCGAGGCAGCCGGCCGTATCGCGTCGCTGCTCGAGCTCGGCGCCGGCTTCCACCCCGACTTCACCGGCCGCGAGAACGTGTACCTGAACGGGTCGATTCACGGTCTGTCACGAGCGCGCATCCGCGAGTCGATGGACGAGATCGTGTCGTTCGCGGAGCTCGAGCGCTTCATCGACCTGCCCGTTCGCACCTATTCGTCGGGCATGTACATGCGGCTCGGCTTTTCGGTCGCGGCGCACATCCAGGCAGACGTTCTCCTGCTCGATGAGGTGTTTGCGGTCGGCGACGAGCAGTTCCAGCGGAAGTGCTTCGGGAAGGTCGCGGAGTTCAAGAATCGCGGCGGCACGATCGTCTTCGTGTCGCACGATGCGCAGGCTGTCGAGCGGCTGTGCGACCGCGCTGTGCTCCTGCGTCAGGGTGCCGTCGAGTTCGACGGCGACACGCAGGAGGCGATCGGCGCCTACCGACGGCAGCTCGCCGCCGACGCGAACCCGGAGGAGCTCCAGGCCGGCCTACGCGAATGGGGGAGCGGTGAGGTGCGGATCCTCTCCGCCGAGCTCCTGGACGAGGAAGGCGACGAGCGGCTGCAGTTCGCGGCCGGTGAGCCCGCAACCGTGCGGCTCCTCGTCACCGCCGAGGACAGCGTCGCGCCGCCGACCGTGTCGCTCGAGCTTCGCGACGAAGGCGGGCTGGTGCTCGGTGCGGCGACCCAGGAGACCGGCGCGCTCGGCTGGAGCGGCGGCGCGGGTGAGTTCGAACTGCGTTTCCGCATGGCCATGCTCCCGCTTGCGGACGGGAGGTTCCATCTCCGAGTCAGCCTGGTCGACGCCCAGGGAGATCGACTCCTCCACACCCTCGAGGACGCTCTTCGCTTCTTCGTCTTCCCGTCCGGTGCAGAGACCGGGCTCGTGCTCCTCGACGGCGAGTGGACGCTGCAGGAGACGGTCGGGCGTGCGCCAAGTGTGCCGGCGTGAGCTCGCGCGCCTGTCCTGACTGGCCTGCGCTGATGGAGCTCGCGGCCGAGCTGACATTTCGCCACTACACCCTGGGCGAGGTGCACCTTCCCGCCGAGGCCTTCGTCCAGGTCGAGGGCATCCCGTTCGACGCCGTCGCCGTCTGCTGTGATCTCGACGCGCACGTGTTCAATCCGGAGCACACCGATCCGCGCATCGTCAGCGCGCTGCAAGGGACGCACTGGATCGACGTGCGTGAGATCGCCGGACGCGGGCGCGACGAGTAGGTAACGCGGCCGGGCGGCATCCCCTCGGTAGTGTCCGAGACGATGGCCAGCGTCGTCGTTCCGTTTCGCGGCACCGATCCCAAGCGTCGACTCGACCGGCTGGATCGCGCGATGCGTTCGACGCTCGCGGCGGCGATGCTGGCGGACGTCCTGGAGGCGGCGACGGCCGTTGGGCCGGTCCTCGTCGTCGCGACCGGGGCGCCGCCGCTCCCCGATCATGTCGGTCTCGTCGCCGACCCGCGCCGTGGCCTCGGCGCCGCCGTCCGCGCCGGGCTCGACGCTGCGACCGAGCGCACGTTCCAGGCTCCTTTTCTGATCGTCAACGCGGACCTTCCCTGCGCCACCGCGCGCGACCTGCTCGCGCTCGCGGGCGCCGTCCCCGAGGGCGGCCTCGCCTTCGTCGCAGCGGTCGACGGCACGACCAACGCGATCGGGCTCGCGGACGAGCGGCTCTTCAGCCCCGTCTACGGACCGGGCAGCGCCGCACGCTTCGCACAGCTCGGCGAGTCGCGACAGCTCGACACGCCGAACCTACGCGACGACGTCGACACGCTGGCCGACCTCAGCCGTGTCGCGCGTCGAGTCGGCGTGCACACGCGGCGCGTGCTGCCGGCGCTGCGACTCGGAGCGGCCGCTTGAAGGTGACAGTCCTGTCGGGCGGCGTCGGCGGAGCACGGTTTCTCCGTGGGCTCGTCGGTGTTGTCGATCCAGTCAACGTTTCCATCATAGGCAACGTGGCGGACGACCTCGAGATTCTCGGTCTCCATGTCTCGCCCGACCTCGACAGCATCCTGTACACGCTCGCCGGTCTTGCCGACGAGGAGCGGGGGTGGGGCCGTTTCGGGGAGACGTGGCAGGCTCTCGACGCCGTTTCGCAGTTCGGAGGCCCCTCCTGGTTCGCGCTCGGTGACCGCGACCTCGGATTGCATCTCGTGCGGACGGAGCTTCTCCGCAGCGGACAGAACCTGTCCACGGTGACGGGGCACCTCGCGCACGCGGCCGGTCTCGAGGCTGCGCTGCTGCCGGCGACCGACGATCCGGTGCGCACCTTCCTCGAGACTCCGGCGGGGACGTTCCCGTTTCAGACTTGGTTCGTCGCCCGCGGACACCGTGACGAGGTCGATGCCGTTCACTACACGGGAGCGCCCGAGGCGAAAGCCGGCCCGGGGGTCCTCGAGGCCCTCGCCGGTGCAGACGTGATCGTGATCGCGCCGAGCAACCCGTACGTCTCGATCGGCCCGATCATCGCAGTGGATGAGATTCGGCAGGCACTCGAGCAGCGAAGGGCGCCGTGCGTCGCGATCAGCCCGCTGATCGGTGGAACCGCAGTCAAGGGACCGGCCGACCGCATGCTGGCGCGGTTGGCCGGCGGGACGACGCCGACGCACGTTGCATCCTGCTACGAGGGTCTGATCGACACGCTCGTCGTCGACGAGATCGACGCACAAGGAGCATTCCCACCGCCACCCCGCATCGTCGCGGCCCAGACGCTGATGCGAGACCAGGAGGCCGCGCGACGGCTCGCGACTGCAGTGCTCGACGCGGCCGGGACGCCTGCGTGAGGATTGCCGTGCTCGGCGGCACGGGCAGCTTTGGTCGCGCGCTCGCCGTTCGGCTTGTTGCAAGCGGGGATCACGAGGTCGTGATCGGGTCGCGGGATCCCGCGCGTGCCGCCGCGGCTGCCGCCGAGCTCGGTGCGACCCGAGGCGCGGCCAACGACGACGCGGTTCGAGGTGCCGACCTGGTCGTTCTTGCCGTCAAGGCGGACGGCGCGCTGGAAACAGCACGGGCAGTCGCCGCTCCGCTCGGCACGACGCCGCTCCTGTCGGTTGCCAGCGCGATCGAGTTTCGCGCAGGCTTCGGTGCGCTTCCCGACCCCGATGCACGAAGCCTCGCCGAGCGGATCCAGGACGTCGTCGGCGCTCCGGTCACGGCCGGTCTGCACTCGATTGCCGCAGCATCGCTCGGTGCGGCACGCCCGGACGAGGACGCGCTCGTCTGCGGCGACGACCCGGACGCAAAGCAGCTCGTGCTCGACGTGGCCGCACAACTCGTGGCGGGTCGCGCGCTCGATGCCGGTCCCCTGCAGAGTGCCCGTGCCCTCGAGGGTCTCACCGCTGTGATCGTCAATCTCAACCGGCGCTACCGCGCGCATGCCGGAGTGCGCGTCACCGGTATCGACGGCGCGTGATCCAGCTCCTTCCCGTCGCCGGCCTGCCGGAGATCCGCCAGGGCGACGACCTCGCCGCCCACGTGGTCGAGCGCATCGGGCTCGACGACGGGGACGTCGTGGTGATCGCGCAGAAGGTGGTCTCCAAGGTCGAAGGTCGCGTGGTGCGAATCGACGCGCTGGAGGCATCGCCGAAGGCTCGCGAGCTGGCTGGAGACGAGCGCGATCCACGCGAGGTGGAGGTGATTCTCCGCGAGGCCAAGCGGATCGTGCGGGAACGCGGGCCGTTGGTGATCGCCGAGACGCGCCACGGTTTCATCTGCGCGTCGGCCGGGGTCGATCACTCGAATGCGCCCGAGCCCGGGACGCTGGTGCTGCTGCCCGTCGATCCGGACGCCAGCGCGCGCAGGCTTCGTGATCGACTGATCGAGCTCAGTGGTGCCGACGTCGGCGTCATCGTCACCGACTCGTTCGGCCGACCGTTTCGCCAGGGCACGACAGACGTCGCGATCGGCATCGCCGGCGTGCCGGCCATCGTCGATCTGCGCGGCACGACCGATCGCATCGGGTACGAGCTGCGGTCGAGCCGGATCGCGATCGCGGACGAGATCGCCGGCGCGGCGGATCTCGCCCGCGGGAAAGCGGAAGGCGTGCCGGTGGTGATCGTCCGCGGCCTTCGGCTGGCGGGCGACGGGAGCGGGCAGGAGATCGTGATCGAGCCGGAGCTCGATCTGTTCCGCTGAGAGCCAGCCTCCTAACAAACTCCTGACTTCTGCCTTTCGTGGCGTGCATGTTGCGCTCGCTACCCTCCCGGTCGTTCGGCGGCCACCTGTCTCGTACGCCGTCGCCGTTCCCCTCTCGCCGACACGACCCGTCCCCGGACAAGGAGCCATTCCCACGTGCAGGTACGACTAGCGTTCGCGCAACGGCAGCCGGCCGTCTACCTGGCCGCCGTTGTCGCCGTCGTCGCGCTGGCCGCCGGAGCTCTCGGTGTCGCCCGCGCTGCACGGGCCGCCCGCCCGGCCGGCCCCTCCGTGACCGCGTTGCGTGCCCTCGTCGACCACTACCGCACGGTCACGTGGACGTTCGAGCGGGCCGCGCATGTTCCGCGCGTTCCGAGCACGTTCGCCGAGCGTCACTCACGGGACCGCAGCTATCTCCGCGGGGCAATCGACCGCTGGACACGCCGGGCGTATCTCGCGCGCCGGCAGGCGCTGCAGTCCCTCCGTCGACGCTTTGCCGTCGCGCTCCCGACGGCTCCACGGCTGCGCGCGCCGCTCGCGGTCACGCTTGCCTACAACCGTCGCCTCACACTCGCACTGCGAGGCATCTATCCAGGGCATCCGTCCCGTTCGTTTGCGAGCGTTCACGGTCCGAGCGGCCGGGCGATCCTGCGCGTGTGGCAGAAGCGAAGCGCGGCTGCCGCGCTGGCCGTCTCGTTGCACGCCGAGCGCCACGCGAAGGTCCCGGCCTGGCTTGCGCAGGCGTTCACGTGCATCCACCGCTACGAGGCGTCCTGGAACGCCAACACCGGGAACGGCTACTACGGGGGCCTGCAGATGGACATGCCGTTCCAGAGCCGGTACGGCCCTGCCTACCTGAATCGCTACGGGACGGCCGACCGCTGGCCGGTCTGGGCGCAGCTCGAAGCCGCGGCAAGGCGTATCGCTCCGGCCGAGGCTTCTGGCCCTGGCCGAATACCGCCCGCGTCTGCGGTCTCTTGTAACCCGTAAAGGGCCTCAAGAGAGGCGGTCGGCGCGCCGATGTAGCCGGAGATGATCCGGCAAGCTGCGGCGGCCGGGACGCCCTTGACACGGGCGGTGGAATCGAACGGTGCCGGCCGCCCCGAGGCGCTCGTCGAGTCGTACCGCCGGCTGGCAGAGGTGTTCCACGAGGTGCTCTCCGAGCAGGCACTCGACGCGCTGCTCGAACGCATCGCGGCGACGCTCGGCGATCTGATGCCGTACGAGGCGCTCCACATCTACGAGGCGGACGAGCCTCGGCGCCGGCTGGTGCCGATCCTGGCGCGGTCGGCAGAGTACGAAGAAGAGATCATGCGCGATCGTCCGGCGTACGGGGTCGGCCTCACCGGCTGGGCGGCCGAGCACCGGACGCCGGTCTGGACGAATCAGGCTCATCTCGATCCGCGCACGCACGTCATCCCCGGCACGCCCAACGACCCGGAGGCGATCATCGTCGTTCCGCTGGTCGCGCGCGGGATGCTCAAGGGTGCTCTCAACATCTACCGGATCGGTGAGGATGCGGCCTTCGTCGAGCACGAGTTCGAGCTCGCCAAGTGGTTCGGCGACGCCGCTGCGCTGGCGCTGGACAACGCCCAGACGAGGGCCCGCCTCGAGCATCTCGCGCAGACCGACTCGCTCACGGGTCTCTACAACCACCGTTACTTCCACGAACGGCTTCGCTCCGAGCTGACGCGCGCCTCGCGGTCGCACGAGTCCGTCGCCGTGCTGATGTTCGATCTCGACGATTTCAAGCGGGTGAACGACGTCTACGGGCACGGCGCCGGCGACCAGCTCCTGACGCGTGTCGGACGGATCGCGCGCGACACGGTTCGCGGATCGGATGTCGTCTGCCGGATCGGCGGCGAGGAATTCGGAGTGATCATGCCGGCCTGCGATGCGCGCGCCGCGCTTGCGCTCGCCGGCAGGCTGGCCGACAACTTCTCCGCAGAGGACTTCGAGCCGTCAGGCGCGATGACCGTGTCGATCGGAATCGCGCTCGGCCCGCAGCATGCGATGAATCCGCGCGAGCTTGCCGCCTGCGCCGAGGCGGGGATGATGACCGCGAAGACCCGCGGCAAGAACCAGTTCGTCCTCTACGACGAGGATGCCGCGACCGAGCGGCCGACCCCGGAATCGACGTCGACGCGCGACCTTCGCTCGATCTCCCACCTGAAGATGCTGCAGTCGCTGGCCGGGAAGCTGAATCGCCTGAACGACGTGCAACGGATCGGCGAGACGATCGCAGAGGAGCTCCGTCTCCTGATCGACTACCACAACTGCCGCGTCGTGCTGCGGGAGGGCGACGACCTTCGTCCGATCGTGTTCGTCGGCGAGACCGCCGGAACGACGACGGAGGCCTACACGGTCAAGGTCGGCGAGGGTGTCACTGGGACGGCCGTCGAACGCGGTGAGTCGCTGCTGGTCCCGAATGCGCTCGAGTGCGAGTTCGCGAAGCGCATCCCGGGCACGGACGATCTCGAGGAGTCGCTGGCCGTTGTGCCGCTTCGCTACGTCGGCCGGGTCACGGGCGCGATCGTGATCTCGAAGCTCGGCACGAACCAGTTCGACGAGGACGACGTGCGGCTGCTCGAAGTGCTCGCGGGCCAGGCATCGGTCGCGCTCGAGAATGCGCTGCTCTACGAGCGGCAGCGGCACGAGGCCGAACATGCGAAGGCGCTGCTCGCGTTCGTCGATGCCGTCTCGCGCGCACAGTCGTTCGACGACATCTGCACCCTGACCGTTGCGACCGCGGCGTCCCTCTTCGAGACCGAGCGGGTCTCACTCTGGCTCGACGAGACCTGCACGGCGAGCTTCGGCGAGCCCGTGGCGGAGGGCGTCGAAGCTCTGCTGGTCGAGGGCGACGGCGTTCTGGGACGGCTGGTGCTCGAGCTCGAGGCGGACGGCGAGGAACAGCAGCGACTACTGGCGAGCTTCAGCTCGCAGGCTTCGGTCGCGCTGCAGAAAGCGCGCCTGTACTGGAAGCAGCGTGAGGCGGCGGAGATCGCGAACACGCTGCTCGAGGCGAGCAGGGAGCTCGCCACCGCCGACTCGGCCGACGAGACGCTTGCACGGTGCGTCGAGGTGACGCGGCGTGCGCTTGGAACGACCCGCGTCGCACTCTGGGTCCAGGAGGATCGTGCGTCGACCGACCTCACCTCGGTTGCTGCCTTCGGGGTCGACCGGTCGACGATGAAGTTTTCGGCGGAGCTGGCACAGAAGTGGCTCGCCGGGACCGAGCCGTTCGTGCTCGAGCGCGAGATGGTGGCCGAGCTGACGGGCGTCGATCTGGACAAGGCCGACCGCTTCGTCGTCGCTCCGGTCCATCTCGATGCCGGCAGGGTCGGCGCACTGACTGCACTGGTGGGCGACCGGCGCGTCGGTGATCGCGACATTCGCCTGTTTGCCGGCCTCGCCCATCAGGCGAAGCTCGCGATCGAGAGCGCAGAGCACTACGCCGAGCTCGAGCGGACCTTCGTGTCGACGATCGCCGCGCTCGCGAACGCACTCGAAGCGAATGACGAATACAGCTCTTCACATGCGCGATGGATCACCGACATGGCGTTGCTGGTCGGTCGTGCGCTGGAGCTCGACAGTGAGGCGCTGAAGCGACTCGAGCTCGGAGCGCTCTTCCACGACATCGGGAAGATCGGCGTGCCGTCCGAGATCCTGCAGAAGGCGGGGCCGCTGACGGACGAGGAGTTCAAGATCGTGAAGTCGCACCCTGAGTTGGGCGAGAAGATCCTCGCGCCGATCGATCGTCTCGCCGACGTGCGCCCGATCGTCCGGGCGTGTCACGAGCGCTGGGACGGGCTCGGCTACCCGGATGGGCGGAAAGGCGACGACATTCCACTCGAGGCGCGGATCGTGCTCGTCTGCGACGCGTTCCACGCGATGGTCACCGACCGCCCGTATCGATCCCGCCTCTCGAGTGACGAGGCTGTTCGGCGGCTCGGCGAGGCATCGGGCACCCAGTTCGATCCGGTGGTCGTCGACGTGTTCCTTCGCCTCTACGCTGACGGCGACGTCCTCCCGTTCTAGGGTCGATCCTCGAGGCGGCTGATCGTGCAGACCTCCTCGAAGCCGATGTGCAGCAGGATCGGGTACGAGGTGGCCGGCTGCGCCTGCGTGACGAGGGCGGCGGTGCCGCGAGCCAGGGCGTAGTCCCAGCGAGCCCGGACCAGCGCTCGGTACACACCGCGGCCGCGCGCCCAGCGCGCCGTCGAGCCTCCGATCAGGAAGACACCGCGAGGAGAGGGGATCGCGCCGGCGGAGCCGGCGACCTTGCCCTCGAGCGTGGCGATGAACCAGACCGGGATGCCGATCCGCTGCGACTCCTCGTAGTACTCGGCGAAGTGCTCGCGCTCGGCTGCCCGGCGCTGCGGAGGAAGGTCGAACACGTCGAACCGAAGCTCCGCGGTCGAGACGAAGTCGTCGAACGACTCGACCGTGCGTGCCTCGACGTCCGTGCGAAAACCTGCAGGCTCGGACGCCACGGCGAGCGCGTGCACGAGCGGGACACGATCCTCGGGCTCGCGAACGCCGAGCTCCTTCAGCTGTTCGACTATGCCGGCGGGCCGGGCCGACGGGCCGATCCACCAGGACGGCCGTTTCGCAACGTCGGCGATCGAGCGCACGTCCGCGAGCAGCTGCTCGACCTCACCGTCGCCGACGTTCGGAGCACAGACGGAGACGAAGGTCGGCCCTTCGACGACGCAGATGCGGCCGTCGTCGTAACGGCTGACGAGGCCGTCAGCGGCGACGTCGACGAACCGGTCGGGGCTCTCTGCGAACTCTCTCAGCTCGGCCGACAGAGACATGCTCGGCGTCTCGTCAGGTGACGAACTCGTCGGCCACCGAGAGCGCGTCGTCGAGTGCGTCGAGGCCCTCGGCGAGCTCGTCGCGCGTGATCGTCAGCGGCGGGCAGCACATGACGACGTTCCAGTGCGTCATCAGGTAGAGCCCGCGGTCGAGCGCGCGCTTCGAGACGGCGCCGATCGGCTTCGCGTCGGCGCCGGCCGCATTGAACGGCACCAGCGGCTCACGTGTCGTGCGGTCCTTGACGAGCTCGAGACCGAAGAAGCACCCGAGGCCGCGCACCTCTCCGACCGACGGATGTTTGTCCGCCAGTCGTCTGAGCTCGGCGCGGAAGATCTCGCCCGTCGCGGCCGCTTGCTCGACGATGCCCTCATCCTGGAACGCCTCGATCGACGCAACTGCCGAGGCGCACGCGAGCGGATGGCCGCTGTACGTGAGCCCACCCGCAAACAGCTTGTCCCGAACCCACTCGGCGATGGGCTCGCGCACGATCATCGCGCCGAGCGGTACGTATCCGGAGTTGATCCCCTTGGCGACGGTCATGATGTCGGGGACGACGTCCCAGTTGTCGACGGCGAACCACTTGCCGGTGCGACCGAAGCCGGCCATCACCTCGTCGCAGATCAGCAGGATCCCGTGGCGGTCACACGTCTCGCGAATCGACTGCAGGTAGCCGTCGGGCGGGACGATGACGCCGTTCGTGCCGGTGACCGTCTCGAGGATCACCGCCGCGACCGTGTGTGCGCCCTCGTATTGCAGGATCTCCTCGAGATGCGGGCCCCCGGTGCAGACGGGGCACGGATCCGGGTGGCCGGCCGGGCAGCGGTAGGTGTAGGGGTCGAACATGCGCACGACGCCGGGAATGCCGGGCTCGGCGGGCCACCGGCGCGGGTCGCCCGTGAGCGTGATCGCACCGCCGGTCGCGCCGTGATAGCTCCGGTAGCGCGCGATGATCTTGTGGCGGCCCGTGTACCAGCGCGCCAGCTTGACCGCGTTTTCGTTCGCCTCCGCGCCGCCGTTCGTGAAGAAGCTCATCGAGAGGTCGCCGGGCGTCACCTCGGCGAGCAGGCGCCCGAGCTTCGAGCGGCTCTCGCTCGCCATCGGCGGCCCGATCGTCGCGAGCTTGTCGGCCTGATCCTTGATCGCCTGAACGATCTTCGGGTGTGAGTGGCCGATCGAGACGTTGACGAGCTGCGACGCGAAATCGAGGTAGCGATTGCCGTCGTAGTCCCAGAAGTAGCGTCCCTCTGCGCGCTCGACCGGGATCGGGTTGATCTGATCCTGGACGCTCCACGAGTAGAGGACGAACCGCTTCGCGTCCTCGACGATCTGACGACCCAGCTCGCTGCTCGTTTGGGTGGTCGCCATGACCAGTGATCCTACTGGGCGCGATACGCTCTCCGGACTACTCGAGGAGGACGCGATGACCGAGACGATCGACGCCCCAGCTGCCGTCAAGCCGATCAACCACTGGATCTCCGGTGCCGCCAGGGCAGGGGCATCCGGCAGGAGCGGCCCGGTCTTCAATCCCGCGACAGGCCGGCAGTCGGGCGTCGTCGACTTCGCGAGCATCGAGGAGGTCGACGAGGCTGTTCAGGCGGCGAAGCGCGCCTTCCCGGCCTGGCGCGCGCTGTCACTCGCGCGCAGGGCCGAGCTGTTCTTCGCGATCCGCGAGTTGGTGCACGAGCGCCGCGAGGAGATCGCCAAGATCCTGACCGCGGAGCACGGGAAGGTGCTCTCGGACGCGATGGGCGAAGTGACGCGCGGTCTCGAGGTGATCGAGTTCTGCTGTGGCCTGCCGCATCTGCTCAAGGGCGGCATGACCGAGCAGGCGTCGACCGGTGTCGACGTCTACTCGATCAGGCAACCGCTCGGCGTCGTCGCCGGGATCACGCCCTTCAACTTCCCCGCGATGGTCCCGATGTGGATGTGGGCGCCCGCCCTCGCCTGCGGCAACACGTTCGTGCTCAAGCCGTCGGAGAAGGATCCGTCGGCGTCGATCTACACGGCCGCGCTGCTGAAGGAGGCGGGTGTGCCGGACGGCGTGTTCAACGTCGTGAACGGTGACAAGGTGGCCGTCGACGCGCTGCTCGCGCATCCCGACCTCGCGGCGGTCTCGTTCGTCGGCTCGACGCCGATCGCGAGGTACGTCTACGAGACGGCGACCCGCAGCGGAAAGCGGTGCCAGGCACTCGGCGGGGCCAAGAACCACATGATCGTGCTGCCCGACGCCGACATCGACATGGCGGCGGATGCGGCGGTGTCGGCGGGGTACGGGTCGGCCGGAGAGCGCTGCATGGCCGTCTCGATGATCGTGGCTGTCGGCGGCGTCGCCGATCCGCTGATCGAGGCGATCAAGCGCCGGATCCCCGCCGTCAAGGTCGGCGACGGCATGGACGCGTCGAGCGAGATGGGCCCGTTGATCACGCGAGAGCACCGCGACAAGGTCGCCTCGTACATCGACGGTGGCGGTGGCACGGTCGTCGTGGACGGACGCGAGAGTTGCCCCGAGGACGGCTTCTTCCTCGGCGCCACCTTGCTCGACGACCTGAAGCCCGGAATGAAGGCGTACGACGACGAGATCTTCGGGCCGGTGCTCGGCGTCACCCGCGTCGACACCTATGACGAAGCGATCAAGCTCGTCAACGAGAATCCATACGGCAACGGCACGGCGATCTTCACGCGCGACGGGGGCGTGGCTCGCCAGTTCCAGGTCGACGTCCAGGCCGGGATGGTGGGTGTGAACGTCCCGATCCCGGTCCCGGTCGCGTACTACAGCTTCGGAGGCTGGAAGGCATCCCTGTTCGGCGACCGGCACATCTATGGGCCCGAGGGCATCGACTTCTACACCCGCACCAAGGTCGTCACCGAGCGCTGGCCGGATCCGGCGACGTCGAAGGTCGACCTCGGCTTCCCGCAGACTCGCTGAACGGTGAGGGTGCTCGTCGTCGGCGCGGGCGGTGTCGGCGCCGCCGCGGCGGCAGTCGCGGCACGCCGTGAGTTCTTCGAGCGGTTCGTGCTCGCCGACATCGACCTTGCACGCGCCGAACGGGCGGCAGCGCCACTCGGCGATCGCGGCGGATCGGCGCAGGTCGATGCCTCGGACGCGGCGGCGATCGCCGAGCTCGCGCGGGCGGAACGCGCCGAGGCGATCCTCAACGCGTGCGACCCGCGGTTCAACCCGCCGATCTTCGAGGCTGCGTTCGACGCCGGCTGCACCTATCTCGACATGGCTGCGACGCTTTCGCAGCCACACCCGGAACACCCGTATTCCGAGGTCGGTGTGATGCTCGGCGACGAGCAGTTCGCCGTCGCGCAGCGCTGGCAGGACGCGGGCCTTCTGGCGTTGGTCGGGATCGGGGTCGAGCCCGGTCTGTCGGACGTCTTCGCGCGCTACGCGGCCGACGAGCTCTTCTCCGAGATCGACGAGGTCGGCATCCGTGACGGTTCCGATCTGGTCGTCTCCGGCTACGACTTCGCGCCGTCGTTCTCGATCTGGACGACGATCGAGGAGTGCCTCAACCCGCCGCTGATCTGGGAGCGGGAGCGAGGCTGGTACACGACCCCGCCGTTCTCCGATCCGGAGGTATTCGAGTTTCCCGAGGGCATTGGGCCGGTCGAGTGCGTGAACGTCGAGCACGAGGAGGTCGTGCTCGTGCCGCGCTGGGTCGAGTGCAGGCGCGTCACCTTCAAATACGGGCTCGGCGAGGAGTTCATCGACGTCCTGAAGACGCTGCACAAGCTCGGGCTCGACTCGACCGAGCCCGTGACCGTGCGCGGCGTCCAGGTTGCGCCACGCGACGTCGTGGCCGCCGCGCTGCCCGATCCCGCGACGCTCGGAGACCGGATGTCGGGCAAGACGTGTGCCGGGACGTACGTCACGGGGACCGGGAAGAACGGCTCAGCGCGTGCGACCTACCTGTACCACGTAGTCGACAACGAGCAGGCGATGCGCGACTACGGCCATCAGGCCGTCGTCCTGCAGACGGCGATCAACCCGATCGTCGCGCTCGAGCTGCTCGCATCCGGCGTCTGGTACGGAACGGGCGTGCTCGGGCCGGAGGCGTTCCCTGCCGCCCCCTTCCTCGAACTGCTCGCCGACTACGGCGCGCCGCACGGGATCGAAGACCGGTAGCAGCGGCTCGGCCGGCGGAGTAAGGTCGCGCTGCCGCGGTCGAGCGCGGCACGAGTGAGAGGAGTGCGGCATGGACGCGAACAAGAAGACCTCGACCAGGATCATCGAGGAGATCTTCGGCGCCGGGAAGTACGACCTCGCCGACGAGTTGGTGCGGCCGGATGCGATCGGCCACGATCCGGCATTGCCCGAGCCCGTCAAAGGGCCGGAAGGCCTGAAGGAGGCGGCGCGCGGCTATCGCGCCGCGTTCCCCGACCTGAAGCTGACCGTCGACGTCGCGATCGCCGAAGGCGATTTCGCCACGGTTCGCTGGACCGCGCGCGGCACCCACAAGGGCGACCTGTTCGGGATCGCGCCGACGGGAAAGCAGGCGACGGTGACGGGGATCACGATCGACCGTTATGCGGGTGGCAAGATCGCCGAGTCCTGGACGAACTGGGACACGCTCGGCCTCCTGCAGCAGCTCGGCGCCGTGCCGAGCGCGATGCAGACGGTCTGAGACCGCGAATCGGGCGGGCTCGGAAGCGGGCCCGCCCTTCATCTCTGCGAGGAATCTGCCGATGAATTGCGTATCGGAGAGCGCGGAACGCGCTCAGATCAGTGATGTCACTCGCATTCCCAACACCCGATCACATGCCATGCCCGTCCTGCGGCGCCTCGGTCGCGGTTGCCGACGACTTCGGCGCACACGTGTGCGACGACGAGCGGCGCGTCGACTTCCGGCTGATCGAGCTGCGTGCGGAGGTCGATCGCTTCCCGGATGAGCTCGCCAGCTGGATGTGCACTCCGCACGGACGCTTCGCGCAGTGGCTCGCCGAGCGCGAGCGCTGAGCTACAGCTAGCGGATCCCGAGGCGCAGGCCGAGAACACGCGGCAATGCGGCGATCGCTCGCGCCGAGCGCGGAGCCCGGTAACCGGCTTCGTCGGCCTCCTCGCACGCGAGGATCGCGCGCCGGATCGCGGCGCCTCCCAGGTGGCGAATCGGTTCCGGGGGAACGCTGCTGCCGCGACCCCGGACGAGTGGCAGTGTGCTCCACTCGTCGTCGCGCCCGGTCGCGAGCGAGCCGAGCGCCTGGCCGGCGAGGTAGGACGGACCGACGCCGTTCCCGGAGAAGCCGGAGGCGAAGTGGACTGTGCCTCCGGACCAGCTGCCGACGAAGGGAACGTGGTCGGCGGAGACGTCGATCGGGCCGCCCCAGGCGCGTTCCACGCGCGCGGCCGCAAGGGCCGGCAGCAGCCTGCGCAACCCCAGCTCGGCCCTGCCGGCGGTCGGCGCATCGTGGGTGAAGCGTCGGTCGATCCGGTTCCCGAATCCGATCGGCCCCGAGCCCGAGCCCATCAACACGCGACCGTCGTTCGTCGTGCGGAAGTAGTGCAGGAACATGCGCCCGTCGACGATCGCCTCACCGCCGGTCCAGCCGATCTCGGCGAGCAGCTCCGGGACCGGCTCGGTGAGCACGACGTAGCTTCCGAAGACCGTCAGCCGTCCACGGACCGGGCGCCAGTCGGTCATCGCGGCATTGGTGGCGACGACGATCTGGTCCGCTCGTACACGGCCTCGCGGCGTCCGGAGGAGCCCTGCGCCGCCGGAGCGCGCGGGCGTTCCCTCGTACAATCGGACGCCGCGCGCGATCGCGGCTCGCCGCAGGCTGCGCACGAGTCTGGCCGGTTGCACGGTGCCGGTGTCGGGGAAAAGCACACCGCGGCGAAAGCGCTCTGAGCGGCAGCGCTCGGCGACCTGCTCGCGCGTGAGCCCGACGGCCTGCTCGGGGTGCCCGGCCGCTGCGGCCGTCGTGACCGCGCGGTCGATCGCGCGTTCCTGGTCGGCTGTCGTCGCAACCATGAGCATCCCCGATTCGCGAAGCCAGACGTCGTCGCCGAGCGCCCGCACCGCCGGCCGGATCGCCTCGCCCGCCCGCGCGAGACGGACGGCGCTCTCGACGCCGAAGAGATCGACGAGCTCGGCGAGGGCGGGCCAGTAGCCCTCGATGAAACCTCCGTTGCGGCCGCTCGGGCCGGCGCCGCAAAACTCGGCCTCGAGCACGGCGACGTCGGCCGCGGGCTCGCGGTCGAGCACCGCGAGCGCAGTCCAGAGGCCGGTATAGCCTCCTCCGACGATCGCGACGTCGACGTCGATGTCGCCGCCGAGCGGCTCGGTGTCGTTGCGACCACCATCGGCGGCGAATGCCTCCTGGAGCCACCACGGCGGCGCCGAACCTGGCGCCACGGTCGGTTCCACGCCGCTAGGCCGCGGTCTGCGCGAGTCGCGCGGGCTTCAGCTCGTCGCCGAACCGCGCACGTTTCACGAACTGCCCGATGCCGGGCTTGGCGACGAGCCTGTCACCCTCGACCAGGACGTTGCCGCGGAGCAGGACGATGTCTGGCGACCCTTGCACCTCGGTGCCCTCGAACAGGTTGTAGTCGACCTTCGAATGGTGCGTCTTCGCGGAGATGGTGACGGTCTTCTCGGGGTCGAAGACGACGATGTCCGCGTCAGAGCCGACGGCGAGCGTTCCCTTTCGCGGATACAGACCGAACAGCTTCGCCGGGTTCGTGGCGAGCAGTTCGACCATCCGGTTCAGCGAGATGCGCCGCTTGCGCACACCGAAGTGGTGGATCATCTGCAGACGGTTCTCGATTCCCGGTCCGCCGTTCGGGATCTTCGAGAAGTCGTCCTTGCCGAGCGTCTTCTGCCCGTTCCAGTTGAACGCGCAGTGATCGGTCGAGATCGCAGAGAGCACGTCGTTGCGGACGGCGTTCCACAGGACGTCCTGGTTCGCCTTGTCGCGCGGCGGCGGTGTGTAGACGTACTTCGCTCCCTCAAAGTCCGGTCTCTCCAGGAACTCGGTGTCGATGAAGAAGTACTGCGTGCACGTTTCGCCGAAGACGTCCCAGCCCTTCTCGCGCGCAAGGGCGATCGGCTCGACCGACTCCCGGCAGGAGACGTGGACGACGTAGAGCGGGGCTCCGGCGACGCGGGCGAGCTGGATCGCACGGTTCGTCGCCTCACCCTCGGTCTCGGGCGGGCGGGTCAGAGCGTGCCAGTGCGGCTCGGTGTGCCCCTCCGCGAGCGCGCGCTTGACGAGCACGTCGATCGCATCGCCGTTCTCCGCGTGCACCATCACGAGCGCTCCGGTGTCGGCCGCGACCTCCATCGTCTTGAAGAGCGTCTCGTCGTCGACCATCAGCGCGCCCTTGTAGGCCATGAAGAGCTTGTACGAGGTGATCCCCTGATCCGGCAGCGACGCGAGCTCTTCGAGCGACCCGCCCTCCCGTAGGTCGGTGACGGCGATGTGGTAGCCCATGTCGATCACCTGCTTGCCGTTCGCTTTCGACTTCCAGTCGGCGAGCGCGTCCGTGAAGCTCGAGCCATGCGGCTGGATGCAGAAGTCGACGTGGCAGGTCGTGCCGCCGAACGCAGCCGACGTCTGCCCGGACTCGACGTCGTCGATCGTCACGGTCCCGCCGAACGGCATGTCGAGGTGCGTGTGCGGGTCGATGCAGCCGGGGAGGACGTACTTGCCGGCGGCGTCGATCACCGTGTCTGCCGGGGTATCGAGCGACTCACCGATCAGGGAGATCCGCTCGCCGTCGATGAAGACGTCGGCGACGTAGTCGTCCGCCGCCGTGATGACGCGGCCGTTCTTGATCAGCACGGACATAGCGGATCTCCCTTCTCGGTTCGCTCCTACTTCCCGCCCAGTGTGAGCGTGACGGTCTGAGGCTTCCAGCTCTTGCCGTTGACGTCGACTCCGGCGGCCTTCAGCTGAGACAGCGCCTGCTGGGCGTAGGTGTAGTTCGTCGCACCGGCCGGCATCTTCTTGATCACGCCGTACGTCTTCGCGATCGTCGCTGTCTGCTTGACCGCCGATGCCGGGACCAGCCCGATGCCGCTCGCGTTCGGCCAGATCAGCTTGTTGATCTCGTTCAGCTGCCAGGTCTGATGGCCCTTGCCGAGCAGCGATCCGTTCTTGAGAACGATGTTCACGCACGCTGCCTGGTGGTCACGGCAGTAGATCCAGCCCTGGTCCGACGCCTTGAGGAACGCGGTTGCCGTCTTCTGGTTCGCAGGGTCCTTGAGCCAGTCACCACGGACGAACACATTGTCTTCGAGCATGCCGGTCCCCACCTGCGGGCTCGCCATCTTGAAGATGTTGAGGTCGGACTGCTGGTAGAGCTTCCCCGTCGCCGGGTTTTTCGTCTCGAGCACCTGCGCCATCTCGTTGTAGGTCATCGCCGCGGCGGCATCGACCTGCTTGTTGAGGAACAGGCTCATGTCGAACGGCTGGTTGACGATCGTCACGTCGCTCGACTTGGCCGGGTTGATGCCGTTCTTCGTCAGCGCCGCGAACAGCTCAGGCTGATTCCCGCAGCACCAGACCCCGACCTTCTTGCCGCGCATCTTGGCGATCGTGTTGATGCCGCTCGACTTCCACGTGAGCTCGGTCATCCCCGATCGGGCGAACATCTGAGCGATCGAAACGAGCCCGCTGCCCTTCTCGCGGGTGGCGAACAGGTTCGGGAGCCAGTCGAGGCCGAAGTCGGCCTGCTTGCCGACGACGACGGTCTCCGGCGTGATGCTCGGGCCGCCGATCTTGATCTTCACGTCGAGGCCGGCGTTCTTGTAGTAGCCCTGGGCGAGTGCCGCGTAGTAGCCGGCGAACTGTGCCTGCGTCACCCACTTGAGCTGAAGTGTGACCTTCGTCAGCTTCTGCTGCTTCGGCGCAGCGCTTGCGGTGGCGCCCCAGATCGCGAGCCCGGTGCAAGCGAGGGCGAGGACGCCCAACGCCAGGTGCCTACGGTTCATCGGTTCTCCTTTCGGGTGCCTGCGACCCGTCCGGGGGGTCCGGAGGGCATTCTCACGGTTTTCGTCACTCGGTGTACGCGGAACGCGCCGAGGGGTGCCAGCTGGTCGTTGCATGCTCGACCGTTGCGACGAGAGCGTACAAGGCGATCCCGAACGCGCTCGCGAGGAGGATGCCGGCCCAGGCCCGCGGAAAGTTGAACAGCTGTGAGTCGTTGAGGATGCTCACGCCGAGAGCGTTGGTCGGACCGCCGAAGTACTCGCCGACGATCGCGCCGATCATCGAGAGCACCGCAGCGATCTTCAGGCCGGTGAACATGTACGGGAGAGAATTCGGAATACGCACGCGGCGGAACGTCGCGATCTCACCGGCTCCATAGGAGCGCATGAGCTCGATCGACGACGGTGACACCGAGATGAGACCGCGCAGCGTGTTGATCATCGTCGGGAAGAAGCAGAGGACTGCAGCGATGACCATCTTCGAGACAGGATTGAGCAGCCCGAACCAGTTGTTCGTGATCGGCGCAAAGGCGATGATCGGAATCGCGTTGGCCGCGATCGCGAACGGCATCAGCGCCGCGCCGATCGTTCGGAACCGTGCAAGGAGAAGAGCGGCGAGGATGCCGAGGCTCCCGCCGATCGCGAAACCCCCTACCGCTTCCTTCAGCGTGTAGAAGCCGGCGTGCCAGAGCGCATCCTTGTTGTCCCAGAACGATTGGGCAATGTCGCTCGGCTTCGGCAGGAGGAACGTCTGCACGTGGAAAGCGGTTGTCAGCCCTTGCCAGAGCGCGATCCCGATGGCGAAGACGGCCAGCGCGGGCAGCCACTCACGGAGGCGCCTGGTCAGAATCGCTCCTCGGCCGCGCTCGCCCGCGGCACGTCGACTCCGTGGCCGGCCGCGAGCGTCTCGCGCACCGCGGTGATCAACTCGAAGAAGCGAGAATCCTCACGCGTCTCGGCGGTCCGCGGCTGCTTCAGGTCGACGTCGATGACGCCCGCGATCCGGCCGGGGCGGGCCGACATCACCACGACGCGCGTCGACAGGAACACCGCCTCGGGAATCGAGTGAGTGACGAAGATGACGGTGCTCCCCGCCTTCTCCCAGATGCGGAGGAGCTCCATGTTCAGGCGCTCGCGGGTCATCTCGTCGAGCGCGCCGAACGGCTCGTCCATCAGGAGCAACGCCGGGTCGAACGACAGTGCTCTTGCGATCGAGACGCGCTGCTGCATCCCACCGGACAGCTGCCACGGCCGGCTCGACTCGAAGCCGGTCAGCTCGACGAGGTCGAGCATCTCCCTGACGCGGGCGCGACGTCGTGCGCGATCCCAGCCGAGCATCTCGAGCGGGAGTGACACATTGCGGGCAACCGTCCGCCAGTCGTACAGCACCGACTCCTGGAACACGATGCCGTAGTCGTGGTCGAGCCGGGCCTGGTGCGCGCTCTTCCCGTTGACGATCACCGACCCGCTCGTCGGCTGGATCAGGTCGCCGACGATTCGCAGCAACGTCGACTTGCCGCATCCGGATGGGCCGATCAGCGAGATGAACTCTCCGGCACGGATGCCGAGCGCGATGTCCTGGAGCGCGGTGACTCCGGTCCGAAACGACTTCGAAAGTCCTTCGATCTCGACGACGCTCGTGGCGGACGTTTCGATCATGCGAAATGCTCCGGCGCCCTGCGCAACACCAGCCGCTCGGTGCCGGCTACCGCGAGGTAGAAGAGGATCCCGAGGGCTGCGCACACGATGTTGGTCGCCCACAGGAAGGTGGGCTCGAGCGAGTAGTACTGGTTGAAGTTCACGATCGCGCCGCCGAGGCCGTTCTGAATCGACGCCGGGGTCTCGCCGATGATGGCGCCGATCACGCTTGCTGTCGCCGAGATCTTGAGCGCCGTGAAGATGTACGGCACCGACGCCGGGACGCGCAGTCGCCAGAGCACCCGCCATCGGGTCGCCGCGTACGAGTGCATCAGCTCGACTGCGCGCGGATCGACCGAGTGCAGTCCACGCAGCGTGTTGATCGCGACCGGGAAGAAGGTGAGGTACGCGGCCAGAATTGCGACCGCCTTCCAGCCTGCGACTCCCTTCGAGCCCAGCCCGACGACGACCATCGGTGCGATTGCGAGGATCGGCACGGTCTGAGACGCGACGATGTACGGAAGGATCCCGCGTTCGAGGAACCGCGACTGTGAGAGGAGAACCGCGAGGAGAAACCCGATCACGCCGCCGAGGAGAAAGCCGGCGAGTGCCTCCTTGCCGGTGAACCAGGTGGCATCGAGCAGCGAGTGGATCAGCGGCGGTCCTCCGGTCGTGGTGGGCTGCCAGAACGCCGCGACGACGTCGTGGAGGTGCGGCATCGTCGTATCGTTCACGGTGAACGGCCAGGTCCAGCCTGCCGTTTCCCAGAGCCACTTGTAGCCCTCCCAGAGGCCCCAGAGCGAGGCGAGCACGAGCACAGCGGTGGCCGCGCGGCGCGCGAACGAGATCGTGCGGTCATCGAGCGTCGCAGTCCCCGCGGTCACGGCTGAGTGCTTACCACACTGGTAACGCAGTTGTATTCTCGCCGCGTGCCGCTCGACCCGTCACGCACCGTCGTTGAGCTCGAGGACCTTCGCGCACTGACAGGCGACGATGACGGAGCACAACGCGTCGCGTGGACATCGACGTGGGAAGCAGCGCGCGTGTGGCTGCGCGAGAAGGTGCAGCCAACCGGTGCCGTCGAGACGATCGACGCGGCCGGCAATCAGTGGTTCACGCTGCCCGGTCGGTCGGAGCGCGCGCTGTTGATCGGTGGGCACATGGACTCGGTACCGAACGGCGGGTGGCTCGACGGGTGCCTGAACGTCGTGGCCGGCGTCGAGGTCCTACGCCGGATCGCCGAGGAGGGGACGCCGCCGTTGACGGTCAGGCTCGTCAGCTGGGCCGACGAGGAAGGTGCTCGCTTCGGCCGGTCGCTGTTCGGCTCGTCCGCCGCGGCGGGCTCGATGCGCGACCAGGACGAGTTGCGGAGGCTCACCGACCGCGACGGCATCGCGCTTCCCGACGCGCTTCGCGAGCACGACGTCGACCTCGACCGTGCACTCGACGCACGCAGCGAGCTCGCGACCGCGGCCGCCTACCTCGAGCTGCACATCGAGCAAGGGCCGGTGCTCGAGGCGCTCGATCTGCCGCTGGGCGTCGTCCTCGGAACGTTTGGCGTCGAGCGCTCACGCGTCACGTGGCGCGGACAGGCCGCGCATGCCGGCTCGACGCCGATGGGCGCCCGCCGTGACGCTCTTGCGGGCGCGGCGAAGCTCGCCCTCGCGATTCGCGACATCGCGCGCGAGGTGGGCGACGGCGCGGTGTGTACCTCGGGCGGCGTCGTCTGCCGGCCGGGCATCGTCACCTCGGTGGTCGAGACGGCCGAGCAGCTGCTCGACCAGCGCCATCTCGATGCTGCGAAGCTGGCGCGCCTGCTGTCACTTGCACGCGACGCCGCCGATCGCTTCGCGGTCGAGGAGAACGTGTCGGTCGAGTGGGAGCGGATCTGGAGCATCGAGCCGATCCTTTTCGACGAGCAGCTGATCGGGCTCGCGGACGAGGCGATCCGCGAGGTCGCGGGCGAATCGCACCGACTTCCATCGGGGCCGTTGCACGACGCGGCGGAGGTGTCGCGTGCGGGCATCCCGACTGTGATGCTGTTCGTGCAGAGCCTCCGCGGCCTCTCGCACACGAAGCTCGAGGACACGAAGCGCGAGCACCTCGAGCTCGCGGTGCGTGCGCTCGACCGCCTGGCGGCGAAGACGCTCGTCGCGTACTCGTAGCGCGGCGCGGGACCCGCCGGGGTCAGACCCGGGTCTGACCCCGGGCTTCGCTGACGACGGGGTTCGCGAGCACGCCGATCCCCTCGACCTCCACCTCGACGACGTCGCCGCCGGCGAGCGGCACCTTGGGGTCGCGCGCCCAGCCGACACCAGGAGGCGTCCCCGTCAGGATCAGGTCGCCCGGCTCGAGCGTGAAGACGGCGGAGATGTAGCTGACGAGGAACGGCACGCCGAAGATCAGGTCGTCCGTCGACCCGTCCTGCAGCACCTCGCCGTTCAGCCGCTGCACGACGCGCAGGCCCGAGCCGTCACCGAGCTCCGAGACCGGGACGAGCCGATCGCCGACTGGACAGAACGTGTCGAACCCTTTCGCACGCGCCCACTGGCTCTCGCTGTACTGAATGTTGCGAGCCGACAAGTCGTTCGCGCAGCGGTAGCCGCGAACATGGGCGAGCGCGTCGGCCTCGCTGATGCGACGTCCGCCGACACCGATCTCGACCGCGAGCTCGGCCTCGGCGTCCACGTGCGTCGCCTCGGGCGGCAGGACGATCGGATCGCCGGGGCCGATCAGCGTGTTGTCGAACTTTCCGAACAGGAGGGGCTCGGTCGGCGGATCGTCGCCAAGCTCGGCGGCGTGCTCCGCATAATTCCGGCCGACACAGATGATCTTCACCGGGTCAATCTTGACGCAGTAGGCTCAACGGCGCGCGAGCTCTCGACACCAGGAGGTCCACGGAATGGCTCTGAGCTTCGGCGTCACCGTCCTGCCCGACCCGCCGTACGCGCGCTGGCTCGAGCTGATCCAGCTCGCCGAGCGGCACGGGTTCGAATACGCGTGGACGTACGACTCGCATGTGCTGTGGCAGGAGTCCATCCCGCTGTTCGGCTATGCGGCGCATCAGACCTCGGCGATCAAGCTCGGCCACTTCGTCACGAATCCGGGCACCCGCGATCCGACGGTGCTTGCAAGTGCCTACGCAACACTCCACGACTTGACCGACGGCCGGATGGTGATGGGAATCGGCCGCGGCGACTCGGCGCGACGGTACATCGGCCAGCAGCCCGTCAAGGTGGCGGAGTTCGAGCGCGCGTGCGCCATGATCCGCGACTTCATGAACGGCCGGGAAGTCACCTGGAACGACAAGGAGCTGCAGCTGAAGTGGGTGCGGCCCGAGCTTCCGCAGATCCCGATGTGGGTCGCGGGCTACGGGCCGAAGGCGCTCGCCGTGGCGGGCCGGGTCGCAGACGGCGTGATCATCCAGCTCGCCGACCCGGAGATCATCCAGTGGATCATGTCGACGGCCCGTCGTGCGGCGGAGGAGGCAGGACGCGATCCGTCGGAGCTCAAGTGCATCGTCGGCGCTCCGAGTCACGTGAGCGACGACCTCGCGGACGCGCGCGAGCAGGTTCGCTGGTTCCCGGCGATGGTCTCCAACCACGTCAAGGATCTGATCGAGCGCTACGGATCGGACGGGAGCCAGGTGCCGAAGGCGCTGACCGACTACGTCCTGGCACGAGAGTTCTACGACTACAACGAGCACTCACGTGTCGGCGCGAAGCACGGCGAGTTCGTGACAGACGAGATCTGCGACCGGTTCTGCGTGATCGGAAACGTCGAGCAGTGCGTCGCCAAGTTGCGCGAGCTCGAGTCCGTCGGCGTCGACCAGTTCAACATCTACCTGATGACCCACGGGCAGGAAGCGACGCTCCAGGCCTACGGCGACGAAATCATCCCGCAGATTGACGCCATCGCGGCCTCGAGTAGCTAGGCTCGCGGGCGAAATGAACGCGAACGGAGCCGTTGTCATTGCCACGGACCTGAGCCGTCGCTACGGCGAAGGCGAGGCGGCCGTCGACGCCCTCCAGGGCGTCTCGCTCGCGGTCCAGCCGGCGAGCTGGTGGCCGTGATGGGGCCGTCGGGCTCCGGGAAGTCGACGCTGATGCACCTGCTCGCCGCCCTCGACCAGCCGACGGGCGGCACGGTCTCGATCGCCGGCCAGGACGTCGGCTCGCTCTCCGATCGCGACGTCACGCTGCTGCGCCGCCGCCATATCGGCTTCGTCTTCCAGTTCTTCAATCTGCTGCCGATGCTCAGCGCCGAGGAGAACATCAAGCTTCCGCTGTCGATCGCCGGCGAGAAGCCCGAGCCCGAGTTCTTCGAGGACCTGCTCAAGCGCGTCGGCCTCGCCGATCGCCGCTCGCACCGCCCGGCGGAGCTTTCCGGCGGCCAGCAGCAGCGTGTCGCGATCGCGCGTGCGCTCGTCAGCAAGCCGACGGTCGTGTTCGCCGACGAGCCCACCGGCAACCTCGACTCCCAGACCGGCGCCGACATCCTCGAGCTGCTGCGATCCTCGGCCAAGGAGCTCGACCAGACGATGGTGATGGTGACGCACGACGCACACGCCGCCGAGATCGCCGACCGGGTGCTCTTCCTGGCCGACGGCCGCATCGTCGAAGAGTTGCCACGCAGCGGCGCGACCGAGATCATGGCTGCGATGGCCCGCGCCGGCTCGTGACCCGCGTCGCGCTCGCCGGGCTGCTCGGGCGGAAGCTGCGAACCGCTCTCACCGCGATTGCGATCGTGCTCGGCGTTGCGATGGTGAGCGGCACGTTCGTCCTCACGGACTCGATCGACAAGGCCTTCAACTCGATCTTCACGGACGTTCGCAAGGGCTCGGACATCGTGGTCTCGGGCAAGGCGGCCACCAGCACCGACAACGGATCGACCGCGCCGACGCTGCCCGCGTCGCTGCTCGCGCAGGTGCGCGGGCTGCCCGACGTCGCCGTGGCCGAAGGCCAGATCAACGGCGAGGCACAGCTGATCGGTCACGACGGGAAGGCGATCGTCTTCGGCGGCGCTCCCAACCTCGGCTTTTCGATCGCCGACGGCGCTTCGCGGTTCAATCCGCTGACGCTCGTCTCGGGAACCTGGCCGCACGGCCAACAGGTCGTGATCGACAAGAGCACGGCGAGCAAGAAGCACTTCGCGGTCGGTCAGACGATCGGCGTCCAGGCGCGAGGGCCGATCGTCAAGTTGAAGATCTCCGGCCTCGTGAAGTTCGGTGGGCAGAGCCTCGGCGGCGCCACCCTCGCCGGCTTCGACATCCCGACGTCGCAGAAGCTGTTCGACAAGCCGGACCAGTTCGACGAGATCGCGATTGCGACGAAGTCGGGTGCGTCGTCGACCAACGCGCTGAAAGAGGTGCGGGCGATCCTGCCCTCGAATGCGCAGGCGCTCACAGGGAAGCAACAGGCCGACAAGGATGCCGAGAACACCAACTCGTTCATCTCGTTCCTGCGGGGATTCCTGCTCGCGTTCGGAGGGATCGCGCTCTTCGTCGGCAGCTTCGTGATCGCCAACTCGCTGTCGATCACGATCGCGCAGCGCACGCGCGAGCTCGCGACGCTGCGTACGCTCGGCGCGAGCAGGCGTCAGGTACTCAACTCGATCTTCATCGAGGCGCTCGTCGTCGGCACGCTGGCGTCGCTGGTCGGGATCGTCGGTTGGGTTTGCGCTCGCCAAGGGCCTGTTCAAGCTCTTCGATGCGGTCGGCTTCACACTCCCGAACAGCGGCCTCGTGTTTGCGACGCAGGACGGTGATCATCGCGCTGCTCGTCGGCATCCTGGTGACGTTGATCGCCAGCCTCAGGCCCGCAATCCGTGCGACGCGCGTGCAGCCGATCGCCGCGGTTCGCGAGGGCGCAACACTGCCGGAGTCGCGCTTCGCGCGGTTCCGCACGCTCGGCTCGACCTGCCTCACACTGCTCGGCTTTGCCGCGTTGCTCTACGGCCTGTTCGGCAAGCACCTCGGCACCACCGCCGTGCTGCTGTGGATGGGCCTCGGTGCGCTGCTGATCTTCATCGGCGTCTCGATACTCTCGGTGCGCTTCATCCGGCCGCTCGCCGGCGCCCTCGGCTGGCCCGCGCGGCGCTTCGGCGGTGCGGCGGGAGCGCTCGCGCAGGACAACGCTCGGCGGAACCCGCAGCGCACCGCATCGACTGCCGCGGCGCTGATGATCGGTCTTGCGCTCGTGACGCTCGTCGCCGTCCTCGCCTCGGGAATCACCTCGTCGTTCAGGGGCGCCGTCAACAAGATCTGGCACAACGCCGACTACGCGATCACCGCGGAGAACAACTTCTCGCCGATCCCGATCGCTGCCGCGAATGCTGTCGAGTCGACGCCTGGTTTCGAGGCCGTGGGGAACGTCCGCACCGGTGACGCGAAGGCTTTCGGCCACAGCTTCTTCGCCACCGCCGTGAACCCCCCGGGTGCGACGATGTTCAAGCTGGACTGGAAGGTCGGCTCCAACGCCACGATGGCGACGCTGGGCGACAACGGTGCCTTCGTCGACACCGGTTACGCGAAGAAGCACCACCTCGTCGCCGGCTCGCCCGTGCCGATGATCTTCTCGAACGGGTCGACCAAGACGTTCCTTATTCACGGCATCTTCAAGCCGCCGCCCGGCGGATCGCCCTTCGGCAGCGTCACGTCTCGCAGGCGACCTGGGACAAGTTCAACGAGAACCCCGAGAACCTGTACTCGTTCGTTCGCATGCAGGGCGGCCAGTCGCCGGCGAATCCGCCGCCTCGACGAAGACACTCAAGTCTTTCCCGAACGCGAAGGTGCAGACGCGCCAGCAGTTCATCGACAACCAGATCAGCGGTCTGAACTCGATCCTCAACATCCTCTACGTGCTGCTCGCCCTCTCGGTGATCGTCAGCCTCTTCGGGATCGTCAACACGCTCGTGCTCACCGTCTTCGAGCGCACGCGCGAGATCGGCATGCTGCGCGCGATCGGCATGACACGGCGGCAGGTGCGGCGGATGATCAGGTACGAGAGCGTGATCACCGCGCTGATCGGGGGCGTGCTCGGGATCGCGCTCGGCGTCGTGCTGGGCGGCCTGCTCGTCTACCGGGTCGACTTCATTCAGTTCTCGCTGCCGGTGACGTCCTTGATCGTCTTCGCGATTGCTGCGATCATCGTGGGCATCCTGGCTGCGATCTTTCCCGCCCGTCGCGCCGCCCGCCTCAATGTTCTCCAGGCGCTGCAGTATGAGTGACCTTGCCGCGTCTCTTCGCGGGTACGTCGCGACCGACGAGCGGGAGGAGGCGGACCGCTGCGCCATGTTGCGGCTCGCCGAGGAGCTCGAGCAGCCGCT
Source organism: uncultured Thermoleophilia bacterium (assembly GCA_963742605.1). Lineage (GTDB taxonomy): Bacteria > Actinomycetota > Thermoleophilia > Gaiellales > Gaiellaceae > PALSA-600. The sequence goes on from CAVUNA010000014.1 coordinate 608,343, forward strand.
TTCTCGCCGGCAGGTGCGCGCGCACTTCACGGCGTCGGCGTTCGTGATCGACGAGACCTGCGCACGCGCGTGCCTCGTTCGGCATGTGACGCTCGGACGGCTGCTCCAGCCGGGCGGGCACGTCGAAACGATCGACAGCTGCCTCGAGGACGCGGCGTTGCGGGAGGCGCTCGAAGAGACCGGGCTCGAGCTCGAGCTCCACCCGAAGGCGCCTCGCCCGTTCGACCTCGACATCCACGCGATTCCCGCGACGGCCAACGAGCCCGCCCACTTCCATCTCGACGTCCGCTACCTCGTGATCGGTCGGGGCGAGCCTGCTGCCGGGGCCGCGTGGTACCCGGTCGGGCGGGCCGAGGACGGCTCGGTGGCGCGACTCGCCGCCAAGGCCGCCGCCTACGGCGCCTGAGTCTAGAAGCCGGGCGCAGGCGGATCGAGCACGAGCGGACTGCTCGGCAGCCCGGCGACCGGGGCCGCGGCATTGAACCCGGCCGGGGCGACGTCGTTCGGCGCGTCGGCGTGGAAGAGCGACGCGAGCAGCTGGATCTGTTCTCGCCCGTGCCCGAGCTCGTACTGACCGCCGCCGTAGAGCGCGATTCCGGCCTGCTCGCAGCGGTCGTAGAAGTCGAAGAGTCGTTTCACCGACCCGAACCGCGACGGCTTGGAGTTGAGGCAGCGAGGGGCGAACGGGAGCGCCTCGACGTCACTCCACTCGTGGATGGCGGCGTCCCACGTGACCCGGTCACGGTCGTTCGCGAGCACCGCCGTCGTCGCGGTCGTCAACGCCGGGTCCTCGAGCCAGACGTCCGGAAACGCGGTCGCGATCCGCCGGTACAGCGCCGGCTCGGGAGGTGATCCGAATTCGGCGCGGTAGACACCCTTGAAGTCCAGCGTCTGCACCCTTCCGGTCCCGGCCACCCGCGAGACGACGTCGTCCGTCCAGTCCTTGTCCGGGTCGAGCTTGAACTCGAGCTCCGGATAGAGCTCGAGCCACGGCTCGACGTTCGTCACCCGAGTCGAGACGACGAATCGCAACGGGCGCTGCCGGCGGTCGAGCGCCTCTGCCAGGGACAGTCCCGCCTGCTTGAGCGCGAGGTCGAGTGCCGCCGACTCGAGCGCCCACCGCCGGTACTCGGTCTGGCCCGACTGCAGCAGCGAGAACGAGTCGAGCGTGTGGTCGCCGACGAGCGGGAGCTCCGCGCGTCGCTCCTGGAAGCGCTGCTGCGCGGCCGGATCGTAGTCGACCTCTTCGCCGCGTCCCTCATGGCCGCCGCCGCGCAGCACGACCTCGGTGCGCCGGAGCGTGAACTCGCGCGCGACCTCGCGTTCGAGCGGCTCGAGCTCGTAGCTCTCGACGACCAGTGGGAGCTCGCGGACGCGCTCGTACAGGCTCATGGCCGCCGCCGCTCGAGATGGGTTCGCAGGGCACCGAGCCGCTCGTCCCATTCGCGGCCGACGACAGTCAGCTGGTAGCGCGTCTCTCGTCCCTGCCGCTCCGAGGAGACGAGGCCGGCGCCGGCGAGGGTGGCGAGATGCTTGGCGACCGCCTGTCGGGTGATCGGGAGCTCACCGGTCAGCTCGGTTGCGGTCGCCGTCCCGCGCGCGGCGAGGTAGTCCAGCACGTGCCGGCGGCTCGGATCCGCGAGGGCGCTGAACACTTGGCCCAGCGGATCAGACGCCGACATGCGCGAACGCCGAGGCCTGCAGGTCGAGCGCCGTCGACCAGGCCGGGACGGTCTCGACCACGGTCAGCCGCGTCCCGTCGGCATCGTCCGCCAGGGTGAACTCGACGACACCGTCGTCCTCCCAGGCGAACGCGAGCCGCTCCTCGGGCGCCACCGTGGTGACCGTGGCATGGCGTTCCTCGCCGTTCGACCAGCGGAAGCTCGCCGCTCCGCCGGGCCTGAGATCGACCTCGACCTCGTTCGCAAACCAGTCCTCGAGCCGTTCGGGCTCCGTGAGCGCCTCCCACAGCTCCTCGCGCGACACGGGGAACACGATCTCGCGGCGGATCATCTGCAACCTCCAGGTTGCGTTAAAGTGGCAACGTCCCGGTTGCACATTAACAGGAGGTGGAAGCAGTGAACGTCGGCTCCGTGATCCCGATGGTGATCGACCAGACGGGCAGCTTCGAGCGCTCGGCGGACATCTACTCGCGGCTCCTTCGCGAGCGGATCGTGTTCCTCGGCAAGGAGGTGGACGACCAACTTGCGAACCTGGTGGCCGCCCAGCTGCTCTTCCTCGACGCGGACGATCCGGGCAAGGACATCCACCTGTACGTGAACTCCCCCGGCGGCTCGGCCTACGCGGGGATGGCGATCTACGACGCGATGCAGTACGTCCGTTCCGACGTGTCGACCGTGTGCCTGGGGATGGGGATGAGCGCCGCCGCGATGATCCTCTGCGGCGGCGCCCCGGGCAAGCGGTTCGCGCTCCCGAACGCGAAGATCATGATCCACCAGGGCTCCGCCGGCTTCCGCGGCACTCCAGCGGACATCCAGATCGCGGCCCGCGAGGTGCTGTCGATGACCCGCCGGATGGCCGAGCTGATCGCCCTCCATTCGGGCCGGGACGTCGATCAGGTGCTCGCCGACATCGACCGGGACCGCTTCATGTCCCCGGCCGAGGCCGTCTCGTACGGCCTGGTCGACGAAATCATCTCCGGACGTGCTACTGAACAGGCGTAACGGAGCGGGTTCGGGGGTAGGTAAAGACCCTCTCCGTGGCGAATGAGGGCGGGCACCGTACGACCTTCGACCCAGAAAAAACCCAGAAAGGGGAACGGATTTGCAGTCCCGGACGCTTCTCGCGGCTACCGCGGTCGCGGCGGCGACGGCCTCCCTCGTTGCGGGAAGCGGTGGCGCATCGACCGGCCCGGCGCAGGTCCGCGTCACCGACCTCCAGATCAGTCGGCACATGATCAGGCCGGCCGGCGGTGGAATCACCGGCACCGTCGAAGTGGTGCGCCAACGCCTGTACAAGCCCGGAGTGACGAGCAGGCCGATCGGCCGCTCGGATCTCGTCTGCACGTACCTCGACAATCGGGAGCGGTCGTGCATGGGCACCTACTTCTTCCCGAAGGGCTCGCTCATCGTCGCAGGTGCGCTCGAGACTCGGCTCCTGTACGAGATCGCAATCGTCGGCGGCACAGGCCTCTTCGACAATGCGCGCGGCACCTTGACCGTGACGTCGACGCACCTGAGCCCTCGCCGGGAGGTTCTGCTATTCCGACTGACGGGATGAACGGAACCAGCCCGGACGGACGGCCGCGGGCACTGATTGTCGAGGACGAGGACACGCTCCGTGAGTTGATCGTCGTCACGCTCGGCGAGGCCTTTGCCTGTGTCGAGGCGACGGACGGCGACACCGCCCTCGAGATTCTGCGCGAGTCGCCACCCGACCTGATGCTGCTCGATGTCGCCATGCCCGGTCGGAGTGGGATCGACGTGCTGCGCGAGATGCGCGCCGACCCGGTGTTGCAGAAGGTTCCCGTCTGCGTCGTGTCGGCGTGGCAGTCGCCCGGGGACGTCGCGAAGGCGCTCGAGGCCGGCGCCGACCGCTTCCTCGCGAAGCCGTTCCGCGTGGACGAGCTTGCCTCGATCGCGCGGTCCCTCGTGGAGCGGCCTCGGTGAAACGACTGTCGCTGGTCGGGCGCGTCGCCCTGCTGGCCTCGGTCGTCGCGATCGTCGTCGGGGTGATCGTCGCGTCCGCGCTGGTCGCGATCCTCTCCCTCCGCCACTCGGAGCAACGCGAGGCTCAGGCGAAGGACGTGACGGTGGCGACATTGCGCGTCCAGGAGCTTGCCGTCGAGATCCAGTCCTCCTTGCGCGGCTACGTGCTCTCCGAGAACCCGCGCCTGAACCCCCGGTTCCTCACGCTGATGCGCTCACAGCGCAGCGAGCTGCCTGGTGCACTCGCGCAGCTCAACCAACTCGTTGCGGACGACCCCGTCCAGCTGCGGCGGGCTCAGGATGCGGCCGGGGAGCTGCGCGGCTACCTGCAGGACTACGTCGACAACGTGATCCTGATCGCCAAGATCTCGCCGGCCGATGCGCGCGGCCCCGCCTCGGGCGACGAGGACCGGCTGCGCACGCAGCAGATCCACCAGACCCTCGGCCTCATTCTGGCGACCGAGAACACGCGCTCCCAGCACCGCGCCGTCCGTACGCGCGCTGTTGCCCGGACCGCGGTCATCATCGGCATCGTCGGTCTCGCCGGCTCCGCGGTGCTCGTGCTCCTGTTCGGAGCGTGGGTTGCCAGCGGCGTCGCCCAGCCCTTGCGCCGAACGGCCGAGGCCGCCACCGATGTCGCTCGCGGCGACCTGTCGGTGCGCCTCGACGAGGGAGGTGCGGGCGAGGTCGGGGCGCTGGTCAGTGCGTTCAACTCGATGGCCAGGTCGCTGGAGGTGAGTCGTCGCGAGCTGTTGCTGCAGAACGAGCGCCTGCGCGAGAGCGAACAGCACAAGCGCGATCTGATCAGCATGGTCTCACACGAGCTTCGGACACCACTGTCCGCGGTGCTCGGGTTCACCTCCCTGCTCCTCGAGCGCGAGTTTCCGCCCGATGAGCAGCAGCGCTATCTGGAGATCGTCGACACGCAAGCCCGGCGGCTGGCGACGCTCGCAGGCGACTTCCTCGACGTTCAGCTGCTCGAGGGAGGCGGGTTCGAGCTCGATCTCGCCCCGTTCGACCTCGTCGAGCTCGCGCGCGAGCAGACTCGCCTCTTCTTCTCGCACTCCGAATCGCACGGCCTGCTGCTGGACGTGCCCGACGAGCCGCTGATCGTGAACGGTGACCGCGACCGGCTCGCGCAGGTGGTCGGCAATCTGCTCTCGAACGCGATCAAGTATTCGCCCGAGGGGGGAGACGTGCGAGTGTTCGTCGGCGAGCGCGCCGGTCGCGCAGTCTTCTCGGTCACCGACTCCGGGCTCGGCATCCCGACCGAGGACCGCGAGCGGGTGTTCGACAAGTTCTTCCGCGGCGCCGCCAAGACGACGACCGTCGGCGGAACCGGGCTCGGACTGGCGGTGGCGCGCGAGATCGTCACGACTCACGGTGGAACGATCGACGTCGAGTCGACACTGGGCACAGGCTCGACCTTCACCTTCGAGCTGCCGCTCAGCCTGGCGCCGGTCGTCAGCGCGTAACGGCAGCGCGCGCGAAGAAGAGCAGGTTCGCCGGCCGTTCGCCGAGCCGGCGCATCAGATACGGGTACCAGTCCGGCCCGAACGGTGTCGCGACGAGCACCTTGTAGCCGCGCCGAACGAGGTCGAGCTGCAGCTGCGTCCGGACCCCGTAGAGCATCTGGAACTCGAAGCGGTCGCGCGCGATCTCGTTCTCGGTCGTGAACTGGATGGCGCGCTCGATCAGCCGCTCGTCGTGGGTTGCGATCGCCGTGTGCCCGGCTTCCACGAGCATGCGCTCCATCAGCCGGACGTACGCGTCGTCGACCTCCGCTCGGTGTGCGTAGGCGATCTCGTGTGGTTCCAGGTAGGCGCCCTTCACCAGCCGGAGGTTCGGGCGGAGAGGGAGCAGCGTCGCGAGGTCTTCCGGGGTGCGGTAGAGGTAGGACTGCAGCACCGTGCCGACCCGCTCGAGGCCGTCCTCACGCAGGCGCCGGTAGATCCGCAGCGTCGCGTCGACGTAGCTCGACTGCTCCATGTCGATCCTGATGAAGCCGTCGCGTTCCGTCGCGCGCTCGACCAGCGCACGAAGGTTCCGCAGGGCGAGCTCCTCGTCGACATCGAGGCCCAGGTGCGTGAGCTTGAGCGCCACGTTCGCGCGAAGCTGCTCATCTGCGATCCGGTCGATGATCTCGCGGTAGGCACGCACGACAGCCTCCGTTGCACCGGGCTCGAGCACACCTTCGCCGAGCAGCGTCGTGTTCGCGTACAGACCCTGCTCGTTCAGACGGTGGAGCACGCTGACACACTCGTCGAGCGTCTCGCCGGCGACGAAGCGAGAGGCGCCGAACCGCATCCCGTGGCTGCGGACGACGCGCCGAATCGACGCGCTGTCGGCCGCGACCAGGATGCCCTTGCGGAGCGCCGCGTCGACCGCGCCCGTCAGCTGTGTGCGAGGAGCCATTCGTGGACCTCGGGTATGCGCCGCTCGATCAGCGTGAGATGCCCATCCGCATCGTCGATCCATGCCTCGGCCCCGGGAACGTGCGAGGCGAGCCATTCACCGTGAGAGCGCGGCACGAAGCGGTCGTCGCCTCCCTGCAGGATCAGCACCGGGCGCGAGATGTCGCCCGGCTCGAACCCCCAGTGCGAGACGAATGCGAGGTCGTCGTCGACCCAGCCGTCAACCGAGTCGCGCAGGCCGTTTCGATGTGCCGCGTCCATCCAGCTCGCGACGGCGTCGGCGAGGACTTCGCGGTCGGCGTCGCCGAGGAGCGACTCGAGCACCGTCCTCAGCTCGTCCGGCCTGGCCGCGAGCATGTCGGCGCGTTCACGTTCCAGCGACGGGGCGAGCGCGTCCTCGCCGGCAAGCACATCGCGGAACTCGGCGATGTTCGCCTCGCCCATGCCCGCGAGCCAGTCGAGGCCGTCCGCTTGCCACGGCGCCACACCGGCCAGGCTCGCCGCGGCGGTCAGCCGGTCGCCGCAGAGCGCTGCGCAGGCGAGCGCATGCGGCCCACCGCCCGAGATGCCCCACGTCGCGAACCGCCCGAGGCCGAGCGCGTCGGCGATCGTCTCGACGTCGGCGACCACGGCAGAGATCGTCCGACCGTGCAGCCGCGTCGAGCCGCCGTAGCCGGCGCGATCGAAGCCGATCAACCGGATGCCGTTCGCGGTGGCGTGGTCGAGCCACCTGTCGTACAGGATCCCCGACGACGGCGAGCCGTGGTGGACGATGACCGGCAGGCCGTCCGGGTCGCCGCCCTCGTGCACGGCGAGGCGCCGGCCGCCTTCTGCCGACACGGTCAGAATCGTCACAACGTCAGCTTATGCGGCAGCCGGTCTGCGACGCCCAGGCGTGTCGTCCAGCGCGGGAGGGCGCCAACCCGCGTCGACCGTGTTGAGATTCGAACCGGGCGGGACGATCTCGTCGATCGCATCGAGGATGTCCGTGCCGAGGTCGACGTCGGCCGCTCCGAGCTGACTCTCGAGCTGCTCCAGTGTCCGCGGCCCGATGATCGGTGCGGTGACGGTGGGATGGCGCAGCACGAACGCGAGCGCGAGATGGACGAGCGAGATGCCGGCGTCTTCGGCGAGCTTGGTCAGGCGCTCGACCGCATCGAGCTTCGCCTGGTTTCCCGGCAGCGACAGGTCGTAACGCGCAGGGATCCTCGAGGCGCGGTGACTGGTCGACTCCATCCCGCGGCGGTAGGTGCCGCCGAGCCAACCTCCGGCGAGCGGGCTCCACGGGATCACCGCCAGGCCGTACCGGGCGCAGACCGGGAGCACCTCCGCCTCGATACCGCGCACGAGGATCGAATAGGGCGGTTGCTCGCTGACGTAGCGGCCCAGGCTGCGGCGCTCGGACGTCCATTGCGCCTCGACGATCTCGGACGGGGGATAGGTCGACGAGCCGAAGTAACGGATCTTTCCCGCGCGTTGCAGGTCGGTGAGCGCGCCCAACGTCTCGTCGTGGTCGGTCCAGCGATCCCAGCGGTGGATCTGGTAGAGGTCGATCCAGTCGGTCTGCAGCCTGCGCAGGCTGTTCTCGACTTCTTCGACGATCCAGCGCCGCGAGTTTCCACTCCGGTTCGGGTCGTGGTCGTCCATCGTGCCGTGCACCTTCGTTGCCACCACGATCGAATCGCGTCGTCCCTGCAGTGCTCGGCCGAGAATCTCCTCGGACTCGCCGCGGGCGTAGACGTCGGCCGTGTCGACGAAGTTGATCCCGGCGTCGAGCGCGTGGTGGATGATTCGGATCGACTCTTCGTGGTCGGTGTTGCCCCAGGCGCCGAACATCATCGTCCCGAGACACAGCGGGCTCACCTGGACGCCGGTGCGGCCGAGCGGGCGAAGCTCCATGAAGGGACGTTAACAACCGACGGTATCCTCACCGGATGGCCAGTCGAGTGATCGGCGACGAACGTGAGCTGCGCGAGGTGATCGGCTCACCGACGAAGCTCGTCGCGGGGAAGGTTGCCAATCGGCTCAACGACCTGACGCGGCAGTTCGTCGAACGCTCGCCGTTCGTCTGTGTCGCGACCGCACGGCCGGACGGCGGCCTCGACGTCTCTCCGCGCGGCGACCCGGCTGGATTCGTGCGCATCCTCGACGAGCGGACGCTCCTGCTCCCCGACCGGCCGGGAAACAGGATCGCCGACACGCTCACCAATCTGCTCGAGGATTCGCGCATCGCCCTGCTCTTCCTGATCCCCGGGGTCGGGGACTCGTTTCGCGTGAACGGCCGCGCCGTCGTCGTCGACGACCCCGAGCTGCTCGCGGACAGTGCGATCGACGGGAAGCCCCCGCGACTCGGGGTCCAGGTTGCGATCGAGGAGGCTTACACGCAGTGCTCGAAGGCCCTGATCCGCTCGGATCTCTGGAACCCCGAGCGCCACATCGATCGCAGCGAGCTGCCCTCGGGCGGCGAGATCCTGCGCGCCACGAGTGATCCGACGCTCGACCCGGGGGAGTACGACACCGAGCGGGCCGCGCGCTACGCGCGCGGCGAAGGGCTCTACTAAGCCCGAGAGCGGTGCCTGGCACCGAGGTGCCAGGCACCTTGATGCGCCCTACGACATGTCGCCGTCGAGCCAGGGGTCGCGGCCCGGGTCGACGCCGTTCCCGGCGATGGCGAGTCGCTCGAGGTAGTGGTCCCAGCCGTGTCCGTGTGACTGCGCCGACTCCTCGGTCGGCAGGCCGGAATGGGTGAAGCGGAGCAAGGTTCCGCCGCCCTGCGCTTCGAGCTCGATCTCGATCGTGCTCGAGCCCGGTGTCACGACGCTGCTGCCGTCCTCCCAGCCCCACGTGAAGACGAGCCGGTGGGGGCGGTCGAGCTCGACGAACTCGCCGCGTGCCGTGTGGCCCGGGATCACTCCGACGCGGTAGATGCCGCCGGGCTGTGCGTCGAACGTCGCCTGCTCGCCCATCCAGCGTGTCGCCTTGTCCGGGTCGACGAGGAACTCCCAGACCGTCTCCGGGCTGGCAGCGATCGTCAGCTCCCGGACGATCGTGGTGCTCTCAGTGGTTGCGTCCATGCTTCGCCTCCTCGCTCTCTGCTTCCTGTTTCAGGGCCGTGAGTCGCTCGTCCCAGAACCCCTCGAGAAATGCCCTGACCTCCGCCAGCCCTTCGGGCCGTGCGCGGTACAGGCGCTTCGTGCCGTTCCGTCGCTCGCTCACCAGCCCGGCCTCCTTCAGGACGTTCAGGTGCTGGGAGATCGCCGGCCGCGTCACGTCGAAGTGGGCGGCGATCTCGCCGGCGGACAGCTCGCCGTCACGGACGAGCGTCAGGATCTGCCGCCTGTGCGGTGCGGCGATCGCTCTCAGCGTTGCCTCCACGCCGAGCAGTGTAAGGAATAACTAACGTAAGCGCAAGCTTAAATTGATCTAGCGGCCCTCGTCGGGACGGCCCTGCGAGCGACGGCGCTCCTTCTTGCGCTCGCGCATCGCGTTCTCGGCCGACGTGAAGAGCGCACCTGCGGGGGTCGGCGTCGATCCGTTCGCCAGTGCGGCTCCGACCGACACACCGAGATAAGAGCTCGCCAGCTCCGCCGGGACGTCGGCCCGGTCGAGTGCTGCCTCGAGCACGCCACAGCGGCTGTCGAGGGAGGGGCCGTCGCGTTCGTCGAGCAGGCACACGAACTCGTCGCCTCCACGCCCGTGCAGACGCCCTACGATCTCGCCCGGATGCAACAGCTGTTCGATCGCCTTGGCGACCGCACGAATCAGCTCGTTGCCGGCTTCGTAGCCGAGTTTGTCGTTCACCGCCTTGAGGCCGTCGAAGTCGATGCAGGCGAGAGCGAACGGCTCAGCACCCGCGAGTCGTTCCTCGAGGGCGTGGAGAAGCAGCGTCCGCCCGGGCATTCCCGTGACCTCGTCGCGTTCCGCCCGTTCACGCAGCGCCATCTGGTGCAGTGCCAGAGCGGCGAACTTGCCGAATCGCTCGGCATCCGCAGCCTCCCAGCTCTCGAACGAGCCCGCACCGATCCGGTGGAGGCAGAGGATCCCGAGCAGCTCGTCGCGCCGCTGCAACCCGACGCAGACCGTGCCGGAGCCTTCCTCCTCGAGCTGGTCGCAGCGTTGAACGATGCCGGGAAGAAGCGGAGCTTCGGCGCTGTTGACCATCTGGTCGCCGCCCTCGGCGATCAGCCCGACGAGCGCACGCTCGACCCAGATCCCGGTTGCGCTCGGCCGAGCGCCGCAATAGCGTTCGTACCGCGGCACCCCGTTCCCGTCGACGGTCCAGAGGGTGGCCGCACCGGCTCCGGCGAGGGCGAGCCCGCGCGCGCAGATCATCGTCACCAGCGCGTCGCGGTCGAGCTCCGGGCCTCGGTCGATCAGCTCGTAGGCGTGAGCAACCAGCGCGCCGGTCCGCGAGCGGTGGTAGGTCTCTCTTTCGTCGAACTCTGCCGCAGAAGTCCGCACAGCGAGATGCCTCCTTCATACCGATCCTCACGCGCAGGGCTCCGACCCGCGTCGCCCTTTCGGGTGACTCGGCGATGAGCTCGCCGTCCGAGAGTCCGCTCGTCCGCCGGTGGCGGGAGAACCGACGGAGGCAGCGACGTTCGTCCGCGAGCCGGCTCTGGCTCCTGCTTGCCACGGCGACGGTCGTCGGAGTCGGCGTGGTGATCTGGATCGCAGTACGCCCGACGGGGCGGGATCCCCACTTCGTCTCGTGCACCTACGGCGGCTACGTCTCCGGCCGGTGCGGAAGCATCGCCGTTCCGGCAGACCCGCGCAGGCCCTGGGGCCCGACGATCTCGCTGCACGTCGCGGTGCTGCCGGCGACGACGCGGCCCGCAGCCGGGGCGCTCTTCTACCTCGAAGGCGGGCCGGGCGGAGCGGCGACCCAGTCGGCGGTGGTGGTCAACCAGCTCTTCGCGACGGTCGGACGCTATCGCGACATCGTCATGGTCGACCAACGCGGCACCGGCGGCTCGGCGCGGCTGGCGTGCCCGAACCGGCATGTTCCCGCCCAGGACACGGTGGCGGTGGCCGCGTATCTCCGCAGCTGTTTTTCGCGGCTCCGTGACGATGCGCGGCTCGACACGACGAGCGTCGCTGCGGACGACATTGACGCTGTTCGGCGCGCGCTCGGCTACAGGAAGATCGATCTCTTCGGCGGTTCGTACGGCGCGACCCTGGCGCAGGTTTATCTCCGCCGCTATCCGGGATCGGTGCGCAGCGTCGTTCTCGACAGCGGATCGCTCCCCGACGCGCGCATCTACGACCTGTCGGCACGCAACGCCGAGCACGCGCTCGACGTGGAGCTCGCGCGGTGTGCGCGTGCATCCGGTTGCCATCGCGACTATCCGCAGACGCGCCGGCAACTCGCGGAGCTGCTGGCGCGCCCACCGCGCCGAGTCACCCTCCCGACCGGGTCGGTTCTCCTCCGATCCGACGACGTCGCCTGGACAGTGGACTCACTCTCGGAGACGGCCGATAGTGCTGCCACGCTTCCTTACGCAATCGATGCCGCCGCGCGCGGCGACTACACGCCGCTCGCCCGCGCGTACGTCGAAGATCTAGGCCCCGATCTCGACCCGCGCGCGAGACTTGCAACCTTCTGGGTGATCCTCTGCTCGGAGCCCTGGGCGGCATTCGATCCGGCTGCGACGGCACGCGACGCCGCCGGCGCGTACCTCGCGAACGCGGCCGTCGCGCGAGCGCAGCTCTTCCACACCGTGTGCCGTGTCGTCCCGAAGGGCCGCGTTCCCTCCGCTTCGAGCTCGATCGAGAGCTCACGAGCGCCCGTGCTGCTGCTGGTCGGCGGCGCTGATCCGGTCGCTCCGGTCGGGAACCTTCGCGGCTGGCGCCGTGCCTTCCCGAACGGGCGGCTGGTGATCGTCCCGGGCGTCGGACACGGTGCGATCGCTTACGGCTGCGTACAGCAGCTCGTCGCTCGATTCGTCGCGGACGGAACGGCCCGTCGGCTCGATACGGCTTGCGTCCGCCACGTGCCCCTGCCCGCGTTCGAGCTGGGCTGAGAGCTGGACAGGCGGAGCGCCGGAAGGCGCCCCGCCTGTCGGACTGTCGCTAGCCGCAGCCGGTCGACGTGCCGCAGTCGCGGCAGGTGTAGCAGGTGCCTGCACGCACCATCCGCCCGCCGCAGCGGTTGCACTCGATCGCGTCCTCGAACGAGTTGAAGAGGGCGGTCTGGCCGGCGGCCGGCGTTTCGGCTGCACCTGTCGTGCCGCCGTTCGCGTAACGGGCCGCCATGTTCGCCCGTACCTCGGGCGACAGGATGCCGGCCTCCTCCTGCTGGTCGACGTCGAGGAACTTCTTTCCGAACCAGCGGAAGATGTAGTCGACGATCGACTTCGCGTTGCGGATGTCCGCGTCGTTCGTCGGGCCCGACGGCTCAAAGCGGAGGTGCGAGAGCTTCGAGACGTAGACCTCGGGCGGGACGCCGTACTGCAGCCCCATCGACACGGCGATCATCAGCGAGTTCATGAGGCCGGCCATGGTGGTGCCGTCTTTGGCGATGTCGACGAAGATGTCACCGGGCGTTCCGTCGTCGAACACTCCGACGTGGATGTACCCCTCGTGCTCGCCGACGCGGAACTTGCGGCCGATCTCCGTGCGGTCCTCGGGCAGCCGGCGGCGCTTCGGCGCCGACACGAGCCCCGCCGGCGACAGGGTCTGCTGCGCGCCGTTCTCGGTCTTGCCGGACAGCGGCTGTGCGACCTTGCAGTTGTCGCGGTAGATCGCGACCGCCTTGATGCCGAGCTTCCACGATTCGACGTAGAGCCGGGAGATGTCGTCGATCGTCGCCGACTCGGGCAGGTTCACGGTCTTCGAGATCGCCCCGGAGATGAACGGCTGGACGGCGCCCATCATCTTCACGTGACCGCGGTAGTGGATCGCCCGGTCGCCGACCGCGCAGTCGAACACCGGGTAGTGCTCGCTCTTCACGTATGGCGCCCCGACGACGGTGTTGCGCTCGTCGACGTACGCGACGATCTCGTCGACCTCGTTCGGCGCGTAGCCGAGCTTGTCGAGCCCGGCCGAGACCGTCTTGTTGACGATCGTGATCTCGCCGCCGCCGACGAGCTTCTTCGACTTCACGAGCGAGAAGTCGGGCTCGACGCCGGTCGTGTCGCAATCCATCATGAAGCTGATCGTCCCCGTCGGTGCGAGCACGGTCGCCTGTGCGTTGCGGTAGCCGTGGATCTCACCCAGGTCGAGTGCCTCGTCCCAGGCTTTCCGTGCGGCGCTGAGCAGGTCCGAAGGCACCGTCTCCGAGCTGGAGATGTTGCCGACCGCCGCGCGGTGCTTCGCGATCACGCCGATCATCGCGCCGGCGTTCGGCCGGTACCCCGCGAACGGGCCCATCCGTCCGGCGATCTCGGCCGACTTGCGATACGCGCGGCCCGTCATCAGTGCGGTGATCGCCGCCGCATAGGCGCGTCCTTCGTCGGAGTCGTACGGAAGGCCGCGTGCCATCAGCAGTGCGCCGAGGTTCGCGTAGCCGAGGCCGAGCTGCCGGTACGCCTTCGCGTTCCGCTCGATCTGCGTCGTCGGGTAGGACGAGTTGCCGACGAGGATCTCCTGCGCGAGGAACATCACGTCGACCGCGCGCTCGAATGCCTCGACGTCGAGCTCGCCGTCCTCGCGGCGGAACTTCATCAGGTTGAGCGACGCGAGGTTGCACGCGGAGTCGTCGATCGACATGTATTCGGAGCACGGGTTCGACGCGTTGATGCGGCCCGTGTTCGGCAGCGTGTGCCAGGCGTTGATCGTCGTGTCGTACTGCAAGCCCGGGTCGGCGCAGCGCCACGCGGCCTCGGAGATGTCGTGCAGCAGCTTCCGTGCCTTCAGCGTCTCGACGACCGAGCCGTCGGTGCGTGCGGTGAGGTTCCAGTCGGCATCGCCCTCGACCGCCTCCATGAACGCGTCGGACACGCGCACCGAGTTGTTCGCGTTCTGGTACTGGATCGAGGCCCAGTCGGGGCTGTCGAGTGACATGTCGTAGCCCGCGGCCTCGAGGACGCGGGCCTTCTCTTCCTCGTGAGCCTTGCACCAGATGAACTCGACGACGTCGGGATGGTCGACGTCGAGGACGACCATCTTCGCGGCCCGCCGTGTCTTGCCGCCCGACTTGATCGTGCCGGCCGACGCGTCGGCGCCGCGCATGAACGACACGGGCCCGGAGGCATAGCCGCCCTTCGACAGCTGTTCGCGGGAGGAGCGGAGCTTCGACAGGTTGACGCCGGAGCCCGAGCCGCCGCGGAAGATGACCCCCTCGCGCCTGATCCAGTCGAGGATCGAGTTCATCGAGTCCTCGATCGAGAGGATGAAGCATGCGGAGCATTGCGGCTTCTCCTCGAAGCCGACGTTGAACCACACCGGCGAGTTGAACGCGGCGAGTTGGTTGACGAGGATCGCCTTCAGCTCGTCCTCGAACGTCTGCGCCTCGTCCTCGGTGGCGAAGTACCCACCCTCGCGTCCCCATGCGCCGACCGTGCCGACGACACGGCCGATCATCTGCTTCACCGAACGCTCACGCTCGGGGCTCGCCATGCGCCCGCGGAAGTACTTCTGCGCGACGATGTTCGTCGCGGTCTGCGACCAGAACTTCGGGAACTCGACGTTCTTCTGCTCGAACGCCGGCCCGTTCTTGCCGGGGATGAACGCATCGCGGATCTCCCACTCGATCTCGTCGAAGGGGTCGCGGCCCGCGATCGTGTAGTGGCGGCGGACGGCCAGATTGGCGTCCTCGTCGGCGACGCTGTTCGTCAGCGCGTCGGGGTCGATCTCAACCGTGTTTGCCTGCTCTAGAGACGCCATCAGCGGTTCCTTTCCGACCTTGAATTCTAGGTGCCGAAGCCGTCTCGCCGCCGTCGGCGAGTCGGTCGAGGGGCGGGCTTGCGAACCTTAGGGAAGGGACCTGTCGGACTCGCGAGCCGGTGGCTCAGTGACCCGGGCGGCGTCCCTGAGTGCGCTTCACGACCAGCCCGACGGCGCCCGCCGCGACGAGCAGGATCGCCAGGCCGCCGAGCACCAGGAGCGGCACCGGCACGGACGACGGGCTCGACGAGTTCAGCTGCTGTGCGAGCCCGGGCGGAGGCTTCCGGCCGGGCGAGCTCGTGCCCCCGCCGGCGTCGGTGCCGCCCGGAGGAGCCCCTGCAGTGGTGGTCGTCGAGCTCTGCTCGTTCGTGGTCGTCGGGCTCGGCTCGGTCGTCGTCTGTGCCGGTACGAGCGCGGTCGGGCCGGCAGGCTTCTTGTTCTTGCGCAGCTGCGCCCGGGCGCTCTGCAGCGCCCGCAGGATGTCGTCGCGCGCGCTCGAGTAGACCGAGATGTCCTCCGGCAGGTGCTGCAGTGTCTGCCGGTAGCAGCTGACGGGATAGACGTTGTCGATCCGGCCGTCGTACCAGTCGTTGAGCAGCTTCTTCCAGCAAGGAGTTGCTCCCGCGGCCGTGCCGACCTGCGCCGCGAGAACGACGGTTGCAAGCACTGTGGCGGCGGCGAGCGCCTTGAAGATGGAAGTCACTGGCGAGTCGGGGCCGGGCTGAATCGGCGAGCCTATGCTGGCGCTGTAAGGCTTTCGTAAGCGGAACGGGCTGATGGTAGCTTCGCACACGATGCGGGCGATCAGGGATCTGCCCCTCGCCGCATCGCTGGCCCTGACCGGGGCGGCGCTCTTCTTCGGGGGAGGCTCGCTGGACGGCTCGCTGCCGTGGCTCGGCGGCGGCGCGCTCCTCGTCGCGCTCGCGTCGCTGCTTCTCGTCGGTGTGCCCGCCGGCCTCGCGACGCTGGTGCCGCTGGCGGCCCTGACGGCGTGGCTCGCGGTCTCGGCCGCCTGGTCGACGCTGCCCGACCGCTCGTGGGTGTACGCGAACCGGGCCTTCGTCTACACCCTGTTCGCGCTGCTCGGCCTCTGGCTCGCGCCGCGAACCCGCGCGCTCGCGCTCGGCCTCGCTGCGCTCCTCGGCCTGGTCGCGGTCTGGGCGCTCGCCGGCAAGGTCCTGCCGCCGCTCTACGACTACGGGCCGCCGGGGCTCGCTCGACTCCGTGCACCGGTCGGGCTCTGGAACCAGCTCGCATTGCTCGGGGCGTTCGCGCTTCCACTCGCTCTCTGGCGTCGCCGTCTCGAAGGCACCTTGCTCGCCTACGTCTGGCTCGTTGCCATCGCGCTGACCGGTTCGCGGGGCGGAGCCGCCGTCGCGGCGGTCGTCGTGGCCGTCTGGTTCGTCTTCGGGGAGGAGCGGATCGCCGCGGCGGTGGTGCTCGTCGCAGCGGCTGTGCCCGCGCTCGTCGTCGCCGGCATCGCGTTCGCGCTGCCTGGAGTCACGAGTGACGGCCAGAGCCTGCACGTGCGCTGGCACGACGGCATCCTCTTCGGGGTGCTGCTGCTGGCCGGGGCCGGCGCGGCGGTCTTGCTTGCGCGCGTCGCGCCGCCCCGCGACAGCCGCGCGCTACGCCGCTCCGCGTTCGCGCTCGGCGGGCTCGCCGTCGCGGCGATTCTGGTCGTGGGCGCGCTGAAGGCCGGCTCGACCTGGCGATCGTTCACGAGCTCGGCCCAGGTGACGAACACGAGCGTCCGTTTCACGTCGGCGGCATCCAACTACCGCTGGGTCTGGTGGAAGCAGGCCTGGCGCGGCTTCGAGCACCATGTGCTGGCCGGGACGGGCGCCGGCTCCTTCCACCTCACGAACCTGCGCTACCGGACGAGTTACCTCGACGAGACGATCGAGCCGCACGACCTCCCGCTCCAGATGTTGTCGGAGACCGGCATCGTCGGGCTTGCGCTCTTCCTCGCCGCTGCGCTGACGCTGCTCGTGCGCGGACACGGGCGAAAGGGGCCGGAGCTCGCGCTCGCACTGATGCTTCCCGCCTACCTCCTGCACGCGCTGGTCGACGTCGACTGGGACTTCGCCGCCGTCTCGGTGCCGGCGTTCCTGGCCGCGGGCGCGATTGCCGGCCGGGCGGTGCCGGCTCGGCGCGTGTCTGGCTTCGCCGTGCTTGCGGTCGCCGGCGCAGCACTCCTCGCCTTCGGTGCCCTGCTCCTGCCGTGGCTCGGCTCGCGTTGGGCGACCGATGCGCTCGGCGCCTCGCCGGCGCGTGCGATCACGCTCGCCAAACGTGCGCACGGCGTCGATCCCTTCCTGGTCGAGCCGTTCTGGGCGCAGGCCTTCGCCGCCGACGCCCGGAACCAGCCGCGGCGCGCGTTCGCCTTCTACATGGCCGCGACCCGGCGGCAACCTGCGAACCCGGAGACGTGGCTGCTCGCGGGGCGCTATGCGCTCGAGCAGGGCTGCGCGCAGACCGCGTACCCGCTGCTCGAGCGGTTCACCGAGCTGGTCAACCAGCGCGCGCAGCCCGACGAGGGCGGGAACGACTATCGCCGCGCGCTTGCGCTGGTGAACTCCGGAAAGCCCCGGTGCTAGACACCTAGCGGGCGCCGAGGATGACGACCAGCTGGCCGCCGTGGAGTGCGGCCGGGCCCATTCCGTCGAGCGGCCCGACGACCTTCACGTGCAGGTCGCGCGCGAGACGAGCGCCCTCGGCGGCGTAGCCGCGCCTGTACATCACGACGCTGGTCGCATAGTTCTGCCGCTTGGCGTTGGTCGTGCCGCGAATGTGATAGCCGAGCGAGCCGAGCGTGGCGGCCGTGTTCCCGGCCGCGCCCGAGCGGCCGTTGCCGTTCAGCACGACGACGCCGAGCTGCGAGCGCGAATGCTTCGGGATCGCGAGCACGAATGTGCGATGGGGCACGACCGTCTTCGTCTTCGCCGGCGCCAGCGCCGCCGCCTCGGCGTGGTGTCGGACCGTGCGCGCGAGCGGCTTGGCGAGCAGGGCGACAGCGAGCACGACCAGGATGATCAGCTCCACGGCTGCGACCAGGCTCGCGACGAACGTCGCGGTGCGCCAGGGACGGACGAGAGCGTCGGGTGAGAGGGGCGCGTCCAGGGCGCCTGATTCGGCGCGGCTAGGGCGCTTCCTGCCGCATCCAGGCCCACGTGAGCGCGAGCCCGTCGTCCAGCGAGACGTGTGGGCTCCAGCCGAGCTCGCGGGCCGCGAGCGACGAATCGAGGACGGAGCGGTGAACGTCGCCGAGTCGAGCCTGCGCGTGCTTGGGCGCGTCCGCGGCCCCGGAGACCCTTGCGCACGCGGTGTGCAGGTCGGCGACGGATGTCTCGTCCCCCGTGCCGATGTTGTACGGCCCGCCCTTGCGGCCCACCGCGGCGATGAGTGCATCGATCACATCGCCGACGTAGACGAAGTCGCGTACCTGGCTTCCGTCGCCGAAGATGACGGTCGGCTCGCCCACCGCCATCCGCTCGAGGAAGATCGAGACGACGCCGCCTTCGAGCCCCGAGTCCTGCCGCGGGCCGAAGACGTTGGCGAACCTGAGCGAGACGTGCGACGAGCCGTGGATGCGGTTCCAGCCGGCCAGGTACTCCTCGCCGCACTTCTTGGCGATCCCGTAGGGGGAGAGCGGGAGAAACGGAAAGTCCTCTGCGACCGGGCCGGGACACTCGCCGTAGCCCGCTCCGCCGGACGAGGCGAACACGACCTGAGCCCCGGTGCGTTCGGCCGCAGCGAGGACGTTCACCGTGCCGACGACGTTGACGGCCGCGTCGTAGTCCGGACGCTTCATCGACGTCTGGACGTCCGCCTGGGCGGCGAGGTGGAAGATCACCTCGGCGTCGACCGAGAACGGCTCGGTGATGTCGTGCTCGAGCAATTCGGCGTCCTCGTTCACGTACGAGCGCTTGCCGCTGGTGAAGTCGTCGACGACGGTGACCGCGTCGCCGCGGGCCACCAGGGTGTCGACCAGGTTCGACCCGATGAAGCCCGCCCCACCCGTGACGACTGCCCGCATGTCCCGCATACATTAGGCAGTTGGATGTTCGTCACCTTCGAAGGGATCGACTGGTCGGGCAAGAGCACGCAGGCAAAGCTGCTCGCCGCATGGCTCGAAGAGCAGGGGCGCGTCGTCCTGACGACACGTGAGCCGGGTGGCACGCCGGTTGCCGAGGCGGTTCGAGAGCTCGTGCTGGACCGGGAGGAGATGTCGCCCTGGGCCGAGGCGGCGCTCTACGCTGCAGCGCGCGCGGAGAACGTCGAGGCCGTGATCCGGCCGGCGCTCGAGCGGGGCGAGGACGTCGTCTGCGACCGCTACCTCGACTCGTCCGTCGCCTACCAGGGAGCCGGCCGCGGGCTGGGCGAGGAGCGGGTGCGCGATCTGAGCCTCCTCGTCACCGGTGGGCTGCTGCCGGACCGAACCGTTCTCGTCGCCCTCGATCCGGATCAGGCCCGGAGGCGCGCCGGGACGCATCACGACCGCATCGAGCGCGCCGGTGACGACTTCATGCGCGTCGTCGCCGGCGCGTATCGGGCGCTGGCGGCCGCCGAGCCCGGCAGAATCGTCGTGGTCGAGGGCGATCGGCCGCCGGCCGAGATCGCCGAGGAGGTCCGTGAGCACGTTCGTTCGCTTCTCTGAGCACGCCGATGCCTCCAGGCTGCTCGAGTCGGCGCTCCGCGAAGGGCCCGTCCACGGGTACCTCTTCCACGGACCGCCCGGTGTCGGGAAGCGCGAGGTCGCGCGCGCGTTCGCACGCTCGCTCCTCGGTACCGAGCGCGAGTTCCACCCGGACCTGTACGAGCTCGACGCCCTCGGCGAGATGATCCGGATCGACGCGATCCGCGAGCTTCGGCGCGATCTGCACATGCGGCCGTTCGAAGCCGATCGGCGTGTGTATCTCATCTACCGCGCGCATCTGCTGAACGAGGACGCCGCCGACGCGCTCCTCAAGGATCTCGAAGAGCCGCCTTCCTATGCGGTGCTCGTCCTGATCGCCGACGATCTCGGGTCGATCCCGGAGACGATCCGCTCGCGCTGCCAGCTCGTCCCGTTCAGGCGCCTCTCGGAGCGCACGCTTCGCGAGCTCGTCGAGGCGCGGGCGCCGCAGCTCGCGGAGGCCGAACGGGCGGCGATCGCGCGCACGGCGGGTGGTCGCATGGATCGAGCAGACCGGCTGCTCGACCCGGCTTCGCGGGAGCGCCGCGACGCGCTGATCGACCAGGCCAGGCGTGTCTATCGTGATCCGGGCTTCGAGCCCGGCGACGCAGCGGCCACGCTGATCGACAACGCGCAGGCGCGCGCGGGCGAGGCCCGTGCAGTCGAGGAGGCACGAGTCGCCGAACTGGAGCTGACGGCACGCGAGGCCGAGCAGCGGGTGAAGCGCGCCGCCCGCGGCGCCGAGCGCGAAGAGCTGCTCGCTCAGCTCGAGGAGCTCGCCGCCTGGTACCGCGACCTGGTTGCGATCGCGGTGGGCGCCGAGGCCGCGGCGATTCACCTCGACAAGCTCGCGGAACTGCGGGACGACGCCACGCGCGAGCGGCTTCTGGGAGCGGAGCGCGCCGTCGAGGAGGTGCGCGAGACGTGGCGCCGGCTCGAGGAGTTTCAGCTGCAGCCACAGCTCGCGCTCGAGAGCCTGTTCGTGCGCATCACGCGCGAGCTCGCGGCTTAAGAAAGAGCCAGACCGCGGCTACACTGAGCGCGCCCCGCCGACGTAGCTCAGCTGGTAGAGCACTTCACTCGTAATGAAGGGGTCCGCGGTTCGAATCCGCGCGTCGGCTCTCTCGGCGTCAACTGGCAGCGTCGTCGTGCTCGGCCTTTCGGGTCATTCGGGCCGAATGCGACAGGTTCCCCACGAGCAGCGCGACCACGGTCACGAGGTAGACC
This sequence comes from uncultured Thermoleophilia bacterium, assembly GCA_963742605.1. Lineage (GTDB taxonomy): Bacteria > Actinomycetota > Thermoleophilia > Gaiellales > Gaiellaceae > PALSA-600. Next base: position 629,156 of record CAVUNA010000014.1, read on the forward strand.
TGGCCGAACAGAGCCTCGAGCACCGAGATGGTGTGCCCGAAGTTCCCGGCGGCCGTGTAGTCGCCGTAACCCAGGGTGGCGAGCGTCACGTAGCTGAAGTACAGGCGCAGCGACGTCGTCCCGTCCGTCCCCTGCGCGAAGAACGGCCCGGAGCCGAGCGCGGCCGCGGCGCCGTAGGCGAACGTGAACAGGATCCCGATCAGGACGTACACGCAGACGGCGCCGGTGATCGACTGCTGATTGACCTGTCCCTGGTCGAAGATGCCGACGCCGATCGCGAGCACGGTCGCTGCGACGAGCGTTACGTTCACGATCCAGATCACGCCCGCGAACTCGGACCCGCTGGTCATCAACGAGAGGACGACGGCGCCGACCGCCAACAGCCCGAGCCCCGTGACGACCCTCAAGTCGTGTGAGAGGCCAGACGTCCAGAGTGCGAGGGAGAGCGTCGCGCATTCCAGCAGCACGAACAAGCCACGGCTCCAGTCCCGGTCGGGCGCCGCTGCTGCGAACACGAACGTCACCATCACGAGAAGCAGCACCCACCCGTAGCCACGGCTCGCCTTGAGGCGCGCCACGCGCGCGCCGGGACGCCAGTGCGTCCGTCCGGACCAGCTCACTGCTTGGCGCGCACGGTCGTACCGGCGAGGAAGTCTGCGAGACCTCTTCGCCGCGCGTCGAAGAGGATCGGCAGGAAGCCGGTGAACAGGAGGGCGATCGAGACGATGAGACCGACGAAACGGATCGTAGAGCGGAGGAACGACGGTGGATCTCCGCGCGCGTCCGTCACGCCGAGACGCATCAGGCTCATGCCGGGCGTCTCCCCGGCGACCGCCCAGAAGAAGACGAAGTACACGGCGACGACGATGAACCACCCGACGGCGATGAGCGTGTCGACGAGCCAGTTCGACCCCAGGCCGCCCGCGAGCGACGCGACGAGCGCGATCACACCACCGATGACGAGGACCGCGAGCTGGGCGAGCAGCGCGTCGCTCGCGAGCGCGACCGTGCGCGTTGCGATGCCGCCGTAATGCACGTCTGCGTCGGGCGACGCGCGTGGCAGGAACCGGTCGTCCAGGTGCCTCAACCGCGTGCGGATCGTCCCCATCAGCTCGCCGGCCATCGACGTCGTCTGGCGTGCAAGCGCCGCATGGACTTGCGGGCTTCCGAGCAGTCGTTCGACTACCTCGCCGGTCAGCTTGCTCTCGACGGCCGATGTGGCGAGTCGCTCGAGCGCGGGGTTGGCCAGCGCGCGCTCGAACTGCTCGTGCGTCCGCTCGTCTGCGAGGACCTGCGTCACCAGCGCGTCGAGGTCGATCTGCTTGATCACGTCCGCCGCGATCCGCTCGACCACGTGGTGCTCGACGAGCTTCTGTGCGACCTGGTCGGGAAGCGGCCCCGCGAGCGTGCGGTCGACCGCGCTCTCGACGAGGGCGCGACCCTGTGCAGACGCGGCCTTGCCGTCGGCGCCGAGAACGCCGGTCGCGCGCTCGACCCGGCTCGCGCCGGCAAGCCGTCCGGCGACCCGCAGCGGCAGGATCGCCACCCGCCCGGCCCGCACGCCGAGCCGTGTGCCGAAGACGACGACGCCGACTGCAACGTCCTCCGGACGCCGCCCTGCCTTGGGATCACGGCGCGTGGGCAGCGAGGAGGGCGTGCCGTCCGTCTTGTCCTCGTTGCCGGGCATGGGCCCATCCTGGCAGACTCGGGACCGTGCCAGAGCTCGCGGCGATCAGCGCCGACCTCGAGGCCGCGCTCGAGCACGTGAGCATTCCGGCCTACGTGCTGGATCCGGCCGGTGTCATCCGCTGGATCAACCACGCGGGGCGGAGCATCGTCGGTGACGTCACCGGGCGTCAGTTCACCTCGCTCGTCGCGCCCGAGGAGACTCGCCACGTCCGCGAGATGTTCGCGCGGAAGGTCGCAGGCCGGACGCTCGTGACCGACTTCGACTCCATCGTCACCCCGATTGACGGGGCGCGACTCGGCATTCAGGTCAGCTCCGTGCCGCTGATGAGCGGCGACCGGGTGGTCGGCGTCTTCGGCCAGGTGGCCCGCATCGACTGGGAGGCGCCGCCCATGCCCCAGCTCGACCTGACGCCGCGCCAGACGGAGGTCCTGCGGCTGCTCGAACAGGGGCGCTCGACCGACGAGATCGCCGCCGAGCTGCATCTGAGCCGCGACACCGTTCGCAACCACGTACGCGGCCTGTTGCGGTCGCTCGGCGTGAAGTCGCGCCTCGAGGCCGTCGCGCTGGCCCACGGCGACCTCGTGCACTAGAAACCGAGTGCGCCGGTCTCTCGCCGCCGTCGCGCTCGTCTGTCTCGTCGGAGCCGGTCGAGCCGGCGCCGCCACGCTCGACGCGCAGCGGGCGCTCGCGGCGCGCTTTGCGCCGGTCCTCGAACTGGTCGAGCAGAAGGAGGTGTGCGGGCCGGGCGAGCCGTATCGGCCGATCGACATCAAGGTGATCCTCGGCAACGACACCGTGGCGTTGCGAGGCCCGTGGAGCGGCTCCGACCTCGTCACGATCGGGCCGACCGCAGCCGAGCTGGGCCGCGGCCTCTTCGACTACCACCTCGACTTTCCCGGGAATCCGCTCCGCGCCGGCTGCGGCTACGAGCGGTGGGAACGCGAGATCGCGGCGGGCACGGAGCCGACCGTGTACGCGCACGTCGCCACCGAGCCGGGCTACCCCGGTCGACTCGCGCTGCAGTACTGGCTCTTCTACGTCTTCAACGACTTCGGGAACCCGCACGAAGGCGACTGGGAGATGATTCAACTCGACTTCGACGCCGCGAACGCGACGCAGGCGCTCGCACGGAAACCGACCGCGGTCGGCTATTCGCAGCACGAGGGCGCGGAGCGCGCCGAGTGGGGCGATGAGAAGCTGAACGTCGTCGGCGGCACGCACCCCGTCGTCTACGTCGCCGACGGCTCGCACGCCAATTTCTTCGACTCGGCGCTCTTCGTCGGGCGGTCCGCCGAGGAAGGTGTCGGCTGCGACGACACGCGTGGTCCCCACACGACGGTCATTCCGATCGTGCGCACGATCCCCAGCGCACCGGCGGCCGCACGTGCTGCGTACCCGTGGATCGCCTTCGAGGGGCGGTGGGGCGAGTTGCAGCCGGTGTTCTTCAACGGCCCGACCGGGCCGAACCTGAAACCACAGTGGACCGAGCCGATCACCTGGTCGCTCGGTTGGCGGGATCGCAGCTACGCGATCCCTGCCGGCGGCGTGCTCGGCACCAACGCCACCGACTTCTTCTGCCGTGCGGTCACGCGGGGATCGAACGTCGTCCGCCGTTTCGTCCACCGGCCGTTGCTCGTCCTCGGCCTGATCGTCGCCATCGCGGCATTCGCGGCCTGGTTGGCGACGAAGACCAGTTGGCGTCCGGCTGCGCCGCTTCGGCTCGCTCGGAGACGGTCGTGGGGTCAGCTGGTCACGGCGTCCTGGCGGATGTACGCGAAGCGTCCGGTCCTCTTCACCGGCATCGGGTTGCTGACGATCCCGATCTCGATCGTCCTGACGCTGTTGCAGTCCGCCATCATCCATGCGTCGAGCTTCGTCGGGCTGGCGAGGAGCGGCGAGGGCGGCGGCGATCGTGCGTGGCTGATCCTCGCGATCGGCGTGTTCTTCAGCCTGTTCGGGCTCTGCCTCGTTCAGGGCGCCGCGGCACGCGCGATGAGCGAGCTCGACTCGGGCCGGCGCATCGGCATCTTCCGCTCGTACAGCCTGGCGTTCTCCGGCATCGGCCCGCTGCTACGCGCACTCGTGATCGCGGTTCCGGTCGTGACGCTGCTCACGCTGTCGCTCTACCTCATTCCGATCGCGATCGTGGTCGCGGTTCGCTGGGCGCTGTTCGTGCCGTGCACCGAGCTCGGTGGCGCAAGCGGACTCGGCGCCCTTCGGCGTAGTGCGACCCTGGTTCGGATCCGGTGGCCGACGGTCCTCTCGCTGGTCGTCGTCACGGCGATACTCGTCCTGCTCTCGGGCCCCGTGCTCGGCGGGCTCCTGTTGTTGACGACCGGCGCTTCATTCGGCGTCATCAACGCCGTCTCGGGGGTCGTCTATGCGCTCGCAATGCCCTTCGTCGGCATCACGACGACGTTCGTCTACTACGACGCGTTGACGCGCGAGCACCTCACGCAGGGGGAGAGCTCGGTGGACGAGCTTCCGGCCGAGCTCACGCTCCCGGTCGGGCCGGCGCAGGCGTGAAACCAGTGGAGATTGCCTGCAAACCCGCGGTTGTTGTAGGTTCTCGCCGGTCGCGGCAAGCCGCCGGGCGCCCCCAACGCATCTGAGGAAAGGACCAACGTGATTCTTGCCACCAGCTTCTTGACGTTCCTGTGGAGCCTGATCGTCATCTTCTTCATGGTCGTCTACTTCATCATCCTGTTCTCGGTCATCATCGACGTGTTCCGGCGCCATGACGCATCAGGCGGCAAGAAGGCGCTCTGGCTGATCTTCATCTTCGTCTTCCCATTCCTGGGTCTGATCGTCTACCTGATCACGAACGGCGACGGCATCGCGCAGCGGCACGCCGCCGAGAATCAGCAGCAGCAGCAGCAGTTCGACGCCTACGTTCAGAACGTGGCCGGGGGCTCGGCCGAGCAGATCGCGAAGGCGAAGGATCTGCTGGACAGCGGCGCGATCACGCAGGCGGAGTTCGATCAGCTCAAGGCGAAGGCGCTCGCATAGCCTGACGTTCTCGCGCGTGGCCGCAGGAGCGCAGCGCCGGCTCCTGCGGCCGATAATCGGCCGGGCAAGCAACCGGTAGGAGGACAACATGTCCCGGAGCACCGCCTGGAGCGGCTGGATCGGGTTCGCAGGCCTGGTGATGATCATCATCGGCGGCCTGAACTTCTTCGAGGGCCTGATCGCGGTGATCAGGGGTCAGTACTACGTCGTCACCGGCGACCAGGTCCTCCTGTTCGACTTCACGACCTGGGGCTGGATCCTGATCGTGTGGGGGGTGATCGTCGGCCTGGCCGGATTCGGGCTGCTTGCCGGGTCGACCTGGTCCCGCTGGTTCACGATCGTCGTCGCCGGCCTGAACATCTTCATCCAGCTCGGTTTCGTCGGAAGCTCGCAGTATCCGTTGTGGGCGCTCACGATCCTGGCGCTGAACGTGGTCGTCTTTTACGCCCTGACCGTCCGCTGGGGTGAGGCGAGGCGCGACCTCGGCGGCGTCTGACGAAGGGGAGGGAGATCGGTTGGATCTCTTCGTCTCCGCGCCGGAGGGCGAGTAACCTCTGCGCCACCGACGCCCCCTTCGAGCAGAAAGGCAGGTTCGACGATGACGACGATCGGCATCGACGACGACAGGCAGATCGTCGAAGCGTTCCAGGCTGCCACCAAACTCTGGTGGCTCTTCCTCGTGATCGGAACCGCCTGGCTCCTGTTCGCGATCATCGTGTTCCGGTTCGACTGGCGGAGCGTGTCGGCGATCTCGATCGTGTTCGGCGTCGTCGTTCTCGCTGCCGCCGTCGACGAGATCCTGGTCGCGTTCTCGGGCGGTCAGAGCGGCTGGATGGTGGCCCTGCGGCTCGTGGTCGCAGCGGCGCTGGTCGTGATCGGCGTGATCGCCTTCATCCACCCCGGCAACACGTTCGCCGCGCTGGCGGCGGTGATGAGCTTCTACTTCATCATCAAGGGAGCGTTCAACATGATCGTCGCGTTTGCGACGCGCAAGGAAGCCGAGCTCTGGTGGCTCACGCTCCTGATCGGCCTCGCCGAGCTGCTGCTCGGCTTCTGGGCCGCCGGCGACTTCGGCCATCGCCAGATCCTGCTCATCGTCTGGGTCGGAGCACTCGCGCTGATGCGCGGGATCAGCTCGATCGTCTTCGCTTTTCGGGTGCGCGACCTGCGCGAAGCGGCCTGACCGGAGTCAGGCCGCTTCGGCAGGTGACGCGCCGTCGGGGAGGGAAGCGGTTTCGGTCTGGGCGGTCTCGGGCAGCGCGGCCGACCAGCTGATCTCGCCGGCGCGCAGGATGTAGGCCCGGGCGTCGAGCGAGAAGCGGATGGCGACGAGCCGGCGATCTGCCACCCAGCGCTCCGCCGTGCGCAGCAGCGCGGCGAGATCGTCGTCCTCACGGAGCTCGGCGCCGACGATCCAGACGTCGTCCCAGCGCTCGGTCCAGGCGATGCAGCGTTCGTGGAGAATCCGGGCGAGATCGTCGGCGTCGTCGGGAGAGGGAAGCTCGAACAGCACCGCGTCGGTCGCGAGTAGGGAGACGTCATTCATGTGCGACAGCGTCGCCGAGAAGCGACCACGCTCGTATGAGCCGTTTGCGTCAATTCGTGGTGGTCCGGTGGGATGACGAGATGAGCGAGTCAGACGACCCGAGCGCAAACGGATCCCGTCGTCAGCCGCCCGTTCTCGACGTGGACGACCTCGTCGTCGAGGTCGAGGCGGAGACGGTCGGCGACGGCAAGAGCTTCGAGCGCAAGGTCCTCACGCGCGTCGTCCTGCTGTGCATCACGGCGATCTCGCTCTACCTGCTCGCCCCGAGCCTGCTGCAGGTCTTCTCGTCGTGGACGCAGCTACGGAGCCTCAACCCGTACTGGATCGTCCCGGCAGTGCTGTTCGAGGCGGCCAGCTTCGTGTCGCTCTGGGCGCTGCAGCGCGTCGCGCTCCGCACGCGAAGCTGGTTCGCCGTCGCGACCTCGCAGCTCTCGGCCAACGCGGCCGGCAGCATCATTCCCGGTGGCGGGGCCGCGGCTGCTGCCGTGCAGTTCGGGATCCTCGTCCAGTCGGGCGTGCCGGGGGCCAACGTCGCCTCGGGTCTGACGGCAACCCTCGCCGCCACGACCGGAGCGCTCTTCGCGATTCCGGTCGTCGGCGCCGTCGCGGCGATCGGCGGCACGGCTGCGCCTCGGGGGCTGCGCGACGTCGCCTATCTCGGCGCCGGTGCATTCGTCCTGCTCGCGATTGTCGCCCTCGTTGCGTTCGCCTGGGACGAGCCGCTTCGGCTGGTCGGGCGGGGGGTCCGCACCGCCGCGGGCTGGATCAAGAAGGGCGATCGGTTCGAGGAGCTTCCCGATCGTCTGATCAGGCAGCGCGATCAGATCCGAGCCGCGTTCACCGAGCATCCGCTGGTCGCGTTCTTCGCGACGATCGGAAAGTGGGCCTTCGACTACTTCGCGCTGATCTGCATCCTCGCCGCGCTCGACCTGCGACCTGAGCCGGCCCTCGTCCTGCTCGCATACGGCGCCGCGCAGCTGCTGAGCATGATCCCGGCCACACCGGGCGGGCTCGGGTTCGTCGAGGCGGGCCTCGTCGGCCTGCTGGCACTTGCCGGTGTCAACGCCGGGGATGCCGCGGTTGCGACGCTCGGGTACCGGCTCGTCAGCTACTGGCTGCCGCTCCCCGCCGGGCTCGTCGCCTACGTGCTGGCGAAGCGCCACCGTTGGTCTTGAGCAACAAGAGGGCGCTATCTTGGCGCGGTGTTCGGTGAGAAGGCGAGGTCGCGGATTCCGGCGCCATGGCGGAGAGTGCTCGACTGGGTGATCACGATCGCGGCCGCCGTCGCGATCGTTCTCGTCTTCGAGGCCGAGGTCGCGAAGCCGTATCGGATCCCGTCCGAGTCGATGGAGCCGACCTTGCACTGCGCGCGGCCGGCGGAGGGGTGCGAGGCGCGATTCTCCGATCGGGTCATCGCCTGCGAGCTCTGCTACCGCTTCGGCGACCCCACGCGCGGGCAGATCGTGGTCTTCGATGCCCCTCCGGCTGCGGCGACGCGTTGCGGGGCCGCCGGCACCTACGTCAAGCGGTTGATCGGGTTGCCGGGCGAGACGGTTCACGAGGACGGCTCGAGTCACATCTGGATCGACGGCAAGGAGCTCCACGAGCCGTACGTGACGGCCGCGGCGCGTGCACAGGACGTGTCGTACCGAAACCACACGTGGCACGTGCCCGCAGGTTCGTACTTCATGATGGGTGACAACCGGGGCAGCTCCTGCGACTCGCGCTCCTGGGGATTCGTTCCCCGCCGAAGCCTGATCGGGCCGGTCGTGATGGACTACTGGCCGCCGACGCGCGTCAACTTCTGGAGCCCGTGAGCCACCAGGCGCCCGTTCGGGCGTAGAATCTCTGGCCATGCTTCGCCGCAGGGGCACTGCGACGTTCGCGCTCCTCGTCCTCGTCGCCGAGGTCGTCGGGCGCAGCTTCACCGCGCGCGTCGACCGTGCCCTCCATGTCGCGCCGATGGCGCCGACCGGGGCCGACTACTACCCCTTCCTGCTCGTCGGCCTGAAGGCGGTTGTTGCGCTGGCCCTCGCCGGTCTGCTCGCGCGGCTCGTTCGTGCCCGGGCCGCCGCCGAGGCGGGCGAGCGCCTGCTCGACGCGATCGGGCACAGCCACGCGCGGAACTCGCCGCGGCTCCGACCGGGGCTCTCGCCGCGGGTCTGGCTCGCCTCGTTCGCCTCGACGTCGCTGCTCTACCTCGTCCACTCGGATGCCGATTCCGCCGCCGCGGGCCGCTGGGCCGTCTTCACGCCGTGGCTGCACAGCTACGCGCTGCCGGTGTTCGCCGCCGTCTCCGTGCTCGTCGCCGTCGCGTGGCGCTTCGCCCGCTGGCTGCACGAGGTCGAGGACTACGCCGTCCGCACCCTCGCGCGCGTACGCCATCTGCTGACGGCTCCACTCGCGCTTCCGGTTCGCCGCGCCTGTGCGGCGGCAGACGCCGCTCCCCGGCGCCGGTTCGGCCTGGCCTTCGAGTGCCGGCCGCCTCCGCTGCCCGCCTGACCCGCGGGCACTTTCGACCGTCCGCGGGCGACTGGTGTCGTTCTCGATCTTTCGCGGAGGAGAAATGCAGGGTTCCTACGTTCACCAACTCTCGACCTCGGATGTTCGGCGGCGAACCCGCCGAGCGCAGGTCGTCTCGTTCATCGGCCCGGTCACCGCCGCCGCCGGCGTGATCTGGGCGATCATCCAGCCGTACCGGCTGACGCTCCTGCACCCGCGTGGTCAGGGCTTCTGGTGGCTCGCGGTCGAGCCGCCGCTGCTGGTCGTCCTCGCCGGCATCGTCTTCACGCTGGTCGTCGCGCGGCCGCTCCTTGCCGACCTGGAGGCGCACGATGCTGCCGAGGGCTGAGATGGTGCATTGGCTGTTCGCGACGGGGATCCTGCTCGTCGGGCTGTGCCTGCTCTGCGAGGCGATCGTCGGCACGGAGGTGTGGCGGATGCGACCGTGGCGGAAGTACCTCTGGCCCGGGCTCGCCTTCACCCTCGGCGTCCTGCTGTGGCCCGTGATGGCCTTCTACACCAACTCGGCGATCCACATGTACGCGCACGGCTCGTGGGCGGAGGTGCTGATGCTCGCGGGCGGTGCCGAGCTCGGGTTGGTGCACGGCCGCTTGAAGTCGCCGCTCTGGCGGCTCACGTGGCCGCTCGCTCTCGCAGTCACCGGGATCGCGTTCATCGTGCACGAGCAGAACCCGTGGTTCTTCGCGCGCTCGGCGTTTCTCCACCACCTGCTCGGCTGGACGTTCCTGATCGCGGCGGTCGTCCCACTCGCACTCGTGTGGCGTCCGCGCTCGACGACGCTCCAGTCGTTCTTTGCGCTGTCGATCGTCGTGGTCGCAGTGATGTTGTTCTGCGACCGCGACGTCGCTCCCGTCTTCGGCCACCTGTCGCCGCTCGCCGGGGTCGAGCATCGATGAGACGGTTCGTCGTCGTCTCGCTGATCGCACTTGCGTTCCCGGCTGCTGCATCGGCGCATGCCACGCTCCGTTCGACGACGCCGCACTTCGCGAAGGAGCTGCAACGCGGCCCGACCGTGATCGCCCTGCACTTCGACCAGGAGGTCACGATCCTGCCCGGGGCGATCAAGGTGCTGAACGGCCACGGCCGCGACTTCGCCGGCGCCGCCCGGGTGCGGGGCACCACGGTGACCGCCCCCGTGGCGAAGCTTCCCGCCGGCCCGTACACGGTGCGCTGGCAGGCGGTCTCGGCCGACTCGCACGTCGTCTCCGGCGTCTGGACGTTCGGCGTCCGCGTCAAGGCGCCGCCGGTGACCGAGGCATACGGCGCGGAGGGGCCGACCGACACAGAGGCGGTCGTTCGCTGGATCTGGTTCCTCGGGCTCGCATTGACGATCGGGGCGCTCGGCTTTCGGCTGATCTGCCTGCGGCGGCTGTCGGTGCCGCAGGCGCTCGACCGGAGGATCGCCGTGGCCGCCGGGCTCGGCTGCGTGGTGAGCCTCCAGGCCGGGATCGCGGCGTTCTCGCTCCGCGCAGAGGATGCGCTCCAGCTTCCGTTCGGGCGCTTCCTCTACGGGGATCTGTCACCGATGGCGCAGACGCGGTTCGGCGAGGCGTTCGTGACGATGACGCTCGGCTTTGCGCTCGTCCTCGCGCTCGTATACCTCGCCTGGCTTCTCGATCGCGTCGTCTTCTTCGTCCCTGCGTTCGTGCTCTCGCTCGTCTTCGTCGCCGGGCTGTCCGTGTCGGGGCATGACGCAGTCGACCCCGGCTCGTCCTGGAAGACCGAGATAGCCGACTGGGTGCATCTCTCCGGCGCATCCATCTGGATCGGCGGATTGGCGACGATGGCGGTGCTCCTCTGGTTCGGGGCTCCGGAGCTCCGTCGCCCGGCCTTCGCAAACTTCTCGCAGCTTGCCACCGTGGTGATCGCGCTCGTGCTGGCCGCCGGGACGTATCTCGGGATCGTCCGGCTCCCGCACCTGCACGACCTGTGGACGACCGGCTACGGGCGCGTGCTGCTCGTCAAGCTCTCGCTCGTCTCGCTCGCGCTGCTCTGGGGTGCGTTCCACAAGTTCGTGATCGGACCGGCCCTCGAACGTGCCGACACGGGGTTCCTCTCGCGCATCGGCGGCAGCCTGATCGGCGAGAGCATCGTCGGCATGGTCGTGCTGCTCGTCGCGGCAGTCCTCGTCGACTCGAAGCCGCCGCCGCGTCCTGTTCCCGCGCCGCCGGCGCAGGCGGCGTCGTTGCGGTGATCTGAATTGCCGATCGAGTGTGGCCGTGCCCCGGCGGTGCGGTCACACTCGGGGGCATGCGGATGTTCCTCGCAGCGGTGGTGGCGGCACTCGTGGCGACGCCGTCGACGCTGAAGGTCGACGTCGGCGAGGCGAACTACGGCCTTGCCGTCGGAGGCGGGAGCGTCTGGGTCGGTGGTCTCGACGGCGGTGACGTCCTGCGCGTCGATCCCGGGACCGGTCGCGTTCTGCGACGCGTGAGCGTCGGCGTCCGCATCTTCAACCTCGCCGCTGCCCCCGGCGCGGTCTGGGCCGTGTCGAACATCACGTCGACCGTTGTCCGGATCGACACGCGGAGCGGTCGCGTCACTGCGACCGTGCGGGTCGGCGTGGCTCCGTACGACGTCGCGTGGGGCTTCGGCTCGGCCTGGGTGTCGAACTCGGGCGACGGAACGGTGTCGCGTGTGACGGGCAACCGCGTCGTGAGCACGATCAAGGTCGGCATCGAGCCGAACGGTCTCACCGCCTACCACGGTTCGATCTGGGTGAGCGATCACACCGCCGGGAAAGTGGTGCGGATCGATCCGCAGACGAATCGTGTCACCGGCAGCGTGCAGCTTCCCGGCGCCGACTGGATCACCGGGCTCGGTCGTTCGATCTACGTCTCGGAGGAGACGAATGTGGTGGCACGCGTCGACGTGCAGACCTTGAAGATCCTCGGCAAAGCGAAGGTCGCGCGAAACCCGCTCGGCTCGGCGGTCGTCGCGGATCACGAGCTCTGGGTTCCGTGCATCGACGCGAACGAGGTCGACGTCGTCGACCCGTCGACGATGCAGGTGATCAGGCGACTGAAGGCCGGCTCCGGGCCGATCGTCGTGCTGTCCGCGTTCGGCCACCGGTGGGTCTCGCACTCGACCGCCAACGAGGTCTGGCGGCTCTAGTCTTTGCCCGTGGAGCTGCTGGACTATCGCGACCGCTTTCCGATCCTCGGGTCGACGACCTACCTGATCAACCACTCGCTCGGCGCGATGCCGGCCGAGGCCGCGGTCAGGCTGCAGCGGTTCGCGGACGAATGGGCGACGCGTGGTGCGCGCGCCTGGGGCGAGGGCTGGTGGGCAACGCCGCTCACGGTGGGCAACCTGCTCGGCCGTGTGATCGGTGCGGCGCCGGGCACCGTCGTCATGCACCAGAACGTCACGGTTGCGGAGGCGGTCGTGCTCTCGTGTTTCGACCTGAAGCCGCCACGCAACCGCATCGTCTTCGAGGAAGGGCTCTTCCCGTCGGTGCGCTACGTCCAGCAGGCGTGGGCGCGCTTCGGCGCCGACGTCGTCGTCTGCGAGGACGCCGACGCGGTGATCGCGGCGATCGACGAGCGGACGCTGCTCGTCCCCGTGTCGCACGTGCTGTACAAGTCCGGTGAGATCCAGCCCGTCGAGCGGATCGTCGAGCGCGCCCGTGCAGCCGGCGCTTACGTCTGCCTCGACGCGTACCAATCTGCGGGCACGGTCCCGCTCGACGTGACGGCGCTCGGGGTCGAGTTCTGCGTCGGTGGGTCGGTGAAGTGGCTCTGCGGCGGCCCGGGCGCAGGCTGGCTCTATGTCCGCCCGGATGTCGCCGAGCGGCTCGAGCCGGCGTTCGCCGGATGGCAGGCGCACGAGGAGCCGTTCGCGTTCGAGCCGGAGATGCGCTACGCCGAAGGTGCTGCGCGGTTCCTCACCGGCACGCCGAACGTGCCTGCGCTCTACGCCGCGAGTGCGGGCTACGAGATCCTCGCCGAGATCGGCATCGACCGGATCCGGGCCAACTCGATGCGCCAGACGGCCCTGCTCGTCGACCTGGTCGACGCGGCCGGGTTCGAGCTCACGTCACCGCGTGAGCCCGAGAGCCGTGGCGGCTCGGTCGTCTTCTCGGTGCCCGAGTTCCGGGCGGTCCACGCCGAGCTGGCTGCGCGCGACATCATCTGCGACTACCGGCCGGAGGCGGGCATCCGTTTCGGGCCGCACTTCTTCACGACCGACGACGAGCTCCGCTTCGCCGTCGCGCAGGTGACGGAGATCCTCGAGTCGGGCGCTCACCTCGGCACGCCGGCGCGGTCGCGGGCTTCTAGAAGCTCTCACAAAATAAGGGTTGTGTCGCCCGGCTGCGCTCGGCGGCGCGCTGCTGCGTCCTCGGTCGCGTCCATATGTCTCATATGAACGCTCCCTGCGTCCTTGCATCGCACTCGCCGAACGCACCCGGATCGACGAACCTCATTCTGTGAGAGCTTCTTGCGCAATCCTGGTCCACACTCCGTGAGTGAGAGAGGAGTCGACACGGCTCGGGTCGATCGCATCGCTCGTGGACCGAGTCGCTCATGCCGCTCCGGGCCGGGTCGCGCTGGCCGCACCAGGGCGCTCACCGCTCGGGTACGGCAGCCTTCACTCGCTCGTCACGTCGGTGACGGCCGAGTTGCGCGAGCGCGGGCTCGAGACCCACGATCGTGTCGCGCTCGTCGTCGAGAACGGTCCCGAGGCCGCGACCGCGTTTCTGGCTCTCGCTGCTGCAGGCGCGTGCGCTCCGCTCAACCCGTCCTATCGTCGTGCCGAATTCGACTTCTACCTCGACGACCTCGACGCCCGGGCCGTCGTCGTTTCGCGCAACCTCGCCTCGCCGGTGCGGGAGGCTGCGGCCGAGCGCGGGATCGCGGTGCTCGAGCTCGACGCCGACCTCGAGGCGCCGAGCGGGACGTTCACCCTGGACGGGCCGTCTCTCGGTGCCCAGCCGCTCCACGCGTCGGCCCTCGATGACGCCGCTCTGCTGCTCCACACCTCCGGGACGACGTCGCGGCCGAAGCTGGTGCCGCTGACGCATCGGAATCTGCTCACGTCGGCGCGCAACGTCGCCGCGACGTTGGCATTGCGTCCCGACGATCGGTGCCTGAACGTGATGCCGCTGTTCCACATTCACGGCCTCGTGGCTGCACTCCTGGCATCGCTGGACGCCGGTGCTTCTGTCGTCTGCACGCCAGGGTTTCACCAGATCCGCGTGTTCGAGTGGTTCGGCGACGCCGAGCCGACGTGGCTCACAGCGGTGCCGACGATGCACCGCGCCGTGCTTGCGCGCCGGAACGACCACGAGGACGTGCTCCGGGATCACCGCCTGCGGTTTCTTCGCTCTTCGTCGGCGTCTCTCCCGGTATCAACCCTCGAGCAGCTGGAAGAGTCGTTCGGCGTGCCGGTGATCGAGGCGTATGGGATGACGGAGGCGGCGCATCAGATGGCGAGCAACCCACTGCCCCCGGGCGTGCGCAAGCCCGGTTCGGTCGGTCCTGCGTCGGGCGAACCGGTGTCGCAGCCGGCTAGTCGAGGATCGCACGCAGCTTCGCCGCATAGACGGGTGCCGTCGGCTCGTCCTCGTGACGAAGGTAGATGTAGGCCGGGTCGCGCACACCGGTTGCTGCTTCACGCAGATCGTCGTCCGAATACGGCGGCTCGCGCAGCCGTAGGTAACGAAAAGGCTCCGCGGCCGGATCGCCGACGCGCACGTACTCGCCGCCTGCTTCGGCCCACGAGTCGTGCCGCAGATCCCACGCGAGCTCGACGCCGGCAGGCGCGGAGCCTTCGACGAACGACACGAGCCCGTCGTCGCGCGCAGCCTCGACGACCACCCGGATCGGCCCGAGCCGGTCGCCGAGTGCGAGCACCCGCTCGAGGAACGGCGTCACGCGGTCGAGCCGGGTCAGCGGCAGCTTGACGGCGAACCGGAACCCCTCCGGCACCGATTCGGCCCAGCGCCGGAACTGATCCTCGCTCGGGAGGCGGTATCCCGTCGAATTCAGCTCGACGGTGTCGAAGCGCTCGGCGTAGAAGCGCAGGAAGTCGGACGGTTGCATCCCGTCGGGATAGAAGCCGCCGCGCCAGGACGGGTACGACCAGCCGGAGGTCCCGACCCTGATCACGCCGCAGAGATAGCAGGGATGATGATGTCCGGGACGCGGACTAGGGTCCGCGAACTTTGACCGTGACCGAGACGACTCCTGACAACACGACCCGTCTCCTCGACCATGGATTCGTGCGTCTCGACGGGGCACTTGCCGACGATCTCTCGGTCGTGAACGGCGCCCGCGTCTCGTTCGCACGCCGCAAGGAGCAGATGGACGCGTCCGACGAGGGGCTGATCCGGTTCCTGATGCGCGACCGGCACGGCTCCCCATTCGAGCACAACGCGTTCCGCTTCCACGTGCGGTGCCCGATCTTCGTCGCGCGCGAATGGTTTCGCCACCGGATCGGTTGCCTGACGGGCGAGACCGAGGTCACGTTCGTGAACATCAACGGCGAGGCTTGCGCGCGGAAGACGCTGGATGAGTTGTGGGAGATGTGCAGTGGCGACTCGAACTGGCGGGTGCGGCGGATGCCTGTCCGCGTCCTCGACGAAGAGACGGGGACCTTCACGGTCGGGCACATCGGAGACGTCATTGACAAGGGCACTCAACCCGTCTACCGGCTGACGCTGGCCGACGGGAAGGAATTGACGCTGACCGAAAATCATCGGCTTCTGACCGATTCCGGCTGGAGGCACATGCGCGAGGCGATCGGCCTCGTTGGAGATGGTGGCGAAGCCATGATGGCTCGGCCGTGCTCGTTGCTGACGAACGGCGTACCGGTCTATCAGGAAGCCCGTGACGCCGAGCTGTCGTTCGCGCGTCGCTTCGGTGATCGTGTCGGCTTCGTCGAGGAACGTGACGCGTCGACCCGACGCGGATTCAAGCTGGCAGCGCATCCGGTCCGGGTGGTGGCGGTCGAGTATGTCGGCCTTCGCCGCACGTTCGACCTGAGCATCGAAGGCCGGTGGCACAACTTCCTCGCGAACGGGATCGTCGTCCACAACTCCTTCAACGAGTTCAGTCTTCGGTATGCGAAGGCGACCGATGACTTCTACGTGCCGGAGGTCGCGGACGTGCGAACCCAGGTCGGGAAGCCCGGCGCCTACACCTTCGAACCGGTCGACGACGAGTTGGCCGAGACGACGCGCGACGAGCTCCGGGCGGTCTACGACCACGCCTACGAGACGTACACCCGCCTGGTCGAGCGGGGGGTGGCGCGGGAGCTGGCCCGCTCGGTGCTCCCGGTCGGCGCCTACACCCAGTTCTACTGGACCGTCAACGCCCGGGCGCTGATGAACTTCGTCTCGCTCCGGAACTCCGAGTTCGCGCAGCTCGAGATCCGGCGCTACGCCGAGGCGGTGGAGGCCTTTTTCGCCGAATTGATGCCGGTGACGCACCAGGCTTTCGTCGAGAACGGGCGAATGGCTCCTTAGACAGGTCTTATGCAGGCTTAACGACCCGCCGGGTCGAAGCCTTACAGACTTGTAACAAAATGTCACTAAGTTCTGACGGCCAGGGGGAATAGCTCCTGGATCCACGCCGTTTTCATCTTCGACAGTGGCGCGCAGGGCAAACCGCGCGCCCGTCTTCCTCGAAGACAAGAAGGAGCACGTTGACCGAACTCAGCATGACCACGGCTGTCGCCGAAGCCCTCGAGCAGCTTCTGAATCTCCGCGCCGAGCACGGATCGCTCACCCCTGCCGAGGTGGCCGACGCGGTGCTGGCGCACGATCTCGACGAGCAGGAGGCCGAGACCCTCGAGCAAGAGCTCGAGGCGCACGGCGCCGCGCCCGAGGTCGAGGAGGAGGAGCTCGCGCTCGACCTCTCGATCGGCGAGGCCCACTACACCACCGACTCGTTCCAGATGTTCCTCAACGAGGCCGGCCGCTATCCGCTGCTCACCGCCGCGGAGGAGGTCGAGCTGGCCAAGCGCATCGAGCGCGGTGACATGGCGGCGAAGGAGCGGATGATCAACTGCAACCTTCGCCTCGTCGTCTCGATCGCCAAGCGCTACCAGACGCAGGGCATCACCCTGGGCGACCTCGTCCAGGAGGGCGTGCTCGGCCTGATCCGCGCGACCGAGAAGTTCGACTGGCGCAAGGGTTTCAAGTTCTCGACCTACGCGACCTGGTGGATTCGCCAGGCCGTCCAGCGTGGCGTCGCCAACAAGTCGCGCACGATCCGCATTCCGGTGCACGTCGTGGAGCGTGAGCAGAAGGTCGCCCGCGCCCGTCGTGAGCTGGTCGCGACGCTCGAGCGCGATCCGACGCCCGAGGAGATCTCGAAGCACTCGAAGCTGCCGATCACGCACGTCCACGAGGTCATGGCCGCCGCGCGTGCGGTCGCGTCGACCGACATGCCTGTCGGTGACGACGGCGACGCATCGTTCGGCGACCTGATCGCCGGCACCGGCCCGTCGACCGAGGAGGAGGCGTCCGCCTCGCTCCGCGACCTGGCCGTCCGCCAGGCGGTCGCGAACCTGCCGGACCGCGAGCGTGCCGTCGTCGAGCTCCGTTTCGGGCTCGTCGGCGACGGCCCCGCCTCGCTCGAGGCGATCGGGAAGCAGCTCGGGCTGACGCGCGAGCGCGTCCGCCAGATCGAGACCGACGCCCTGCGCCGGCTCTCGCAGAACGAAGACCTCGCCGACGCGGCGTAAGCCGCGCCGGCGAGGCGCTTCGCCGGCGCCGGGCTTCTCGGGCTCCCGCGCAGGCGAAGGACCTGCCTTGTCGGGCAACGAGGCGGGTAGTAACATCGCTCCCATTCATGCTGCATTCGCGAGTTGGTGCTCGCGAATGTGAGCAGGCAAACGTTGATCGCAGAGGGGAGTACCTATGTCATGCGATCGTACGCGCACGCGTCGGCTGCGGGCCCGGGCCACGATTGCGTCCATTGTGAGCGGTGTCGTCGCCCTGGCTGTGGCAGGTCCTGCAGCTGCCGGTGGGGCGCTGTTCGTCTCCGCATCGTCGGGCAGCGATGCGAACCCGTGCAGCTCCGCGCAGCCTTGCCGGACGATCGGCCACGCGGTTGCCGTCGCGAGCCCGGGGTCGACCATCTCGGTCGCCGCAGGGACGTACGCCGAGGAGGTCGTGATCTCCAAGGGCTTGACGCTGCTCGGCGACGATTCGGTGGTCGACGCGTCGGGTCACGACAACGGGATCGTCATCAGCGGGCCGGGCGCAGCCGGCACCCTCGTCCAGGGGTTCACGGTCGAGAATGCGAACGCCGAGGGGGTCCTCGCCGTCTCGACCTCCAACGTGAGCATTCTCCACAACGAGCTCATGCACAACGACCAGACCGAGCACGCGCCAACGCCTCCGCAGTGCGCAGACCAGGGACCGCTTCCGGGCGACTGTGGTGAGGCGCTGCACCTGATGGGGACCAGCTTCTCGCGCGTGATCGGAAACAACGTGCACGACAACGTCGGCGGGATCCTGATCACGGACGAGACGGGCCCCAGCCACGGCAACCTGATCGCGAAGAACATCAGCCGAGACAACATCGACGACTGCGGGATCACGCTTCCGTCGCACAACGCGCTGGCGACGAGCGACCCGAGCAAAGCCGGCGTCTACGACAACACCGTGGTCGGCAATCTCTCGGAGGGCAACGGTGGCGCAGGGGTCGGGATGTTCGCGCCGTTCCCCGGCACAGCGTCATACAACAACCGCGTCATCGGCAACATCCTGCTCGACAACGGCGAGGCGGGTGTCGGCATTCATGCACACGCGCCCGGCCAGAACGTGTCCGGCAACGCGATCATCGGCAACGTGATCTCCGGGAACGGCGTCGACCCCGACGCGGACAGCGGCCAGAGCGTCGGCATCGCCTTCCTGAACGCCGATCCGATGACGAACCCGATAGTCCTCCTCCTGTCCAATCAGATCAGCAACCAACACTTCGGCGTGTTCATCAACGGCTCGTTCAACATCCAGGGGCTCCCACTGAACTTCTTCGGCCGAGGAGTCATCCCGGTCGGACACCACGCGTAACGTCCGGCGGGATGGTGGCGGGGCACAGGCCCCGCCACCATCCCTACGGTCACCGGTCAATTGTTCGGTTCGCTCGGGCGCCGGGAACATGAGACTGGCTATCATCTCTGTTCGTGACGCGGGGACAGCCGAAAGCGGAGCGTGACTGGGTCGATGCGACGCACGTAGCTTTGCTCGGGAAGGGTCTTCGGCGAGGCGCCGCGCGCCGCGCGGTGATCGAGCTACTTGCTGCGCAGGATTGCTGCTTGACCGCGCAGGAGATCTTCGATTCGTTACGCGCGTCGGAACGGCGCGTGGGTATCGCCAGCGTGTATCGAATCCTCGAACTCCTGACGTCGGAGGGGTTTGTGCAGCGGATCGACCTCGGTGAAGGCGTGTCTCGTTACGAGCCGGTCTGGCCCGAGGGTCATCACCACCATCTCGTCTGCGACAGCTGCGGCAAGGTCGAAGCATTCGAGGACGGCGACCTCGAGCTTGCTCTCGATCGAGTCGAAACAGTCTCTGGCTACGAGATCGCGGCGCATGAGGTCGTGCTGCACGGCGCCTGCGGCGACTGTCGTTAAGCCTGCGGCAAGGCGAAGCGCGCCGGGGTTGTCACCAGGTATGCGAGCAGGTAGATGATCGTCGCGGTGCCGATGATCGCCGTGCTCGGGGGCAGTGAGGAGATCAGGTAGGCGACGGTGACGCCGATCCAGATCGACGCAAGCGCGAATAGCGAGGACAGCAGGAGGGCAAGGTACGGCCTCGCGGTCAGTCGGTGTGCGGCGCCCGCGGGGGCGGCGATCAGGCCGAGCATGAGCAACGCGCCGACGGCCTGGGTCGCTTCGCCCGCCACGATGCCGAGCAGGACGAGAAAGACGGTGCCGAGCAGCGCGACAGGCACGCCGTGAGCAGTGGCGACCTGGGCGTCGATCGTCGAGAAGAGCAGCGGCCGGGCGATGACGAGCAGGGCGGCCAACACGGCGACGCCGACGACGGCGGCGAGCCGCGCCTGGCTCGTACCGAGGCCGAAGATCGACCCGAACAGCGTTCGAGCGGCGGTGATCCCGCTGCCGCCACCGCTGCCGCTGTTGAAGAGGTCGAGGAAGAAGACGCCAAGGCCGAGAATCCAGACGAAGACCACTCCGATCGTGACGTCGTCGGCCCGAGCCTGTTCACCGAGAGCCGCCAACAGCAGAGCGATGAGAATCGTCGCGGTGAAGAGGCCGAGACGGAGATCGAGGCCGACCGCCGCCGCCGCGAGCGCGCCCGTGAAGGCGACGTGGCTGAGGGCGTCGCCGGCGAAGACCTGGCTTCGGAGCACTACGAAGTAACCCACCGCGCCGCAGGCAAGCGCGATCGGAGTTCCGGCGAGGAGCGCGTTGCGGATGAACTCCTGCCCGAACATCAGCCTGCGACTTCGACGACGACTCGGCGGCTGGTTCGTCGCAGCCGGCGCGTGGCCGACCCCGCGCTTCGGGAGAGGACGTAGATGCCGAACGCGAGGCTGGTCACGAAGAAGCCGATCGAGTGGTTGGTGAAGTACGACAGTCCGAGTCCGATCCAGGTGACTGCCAGTGCGAAGGTCACCGAGAGAGCGAGCCCGAGCCCGATCCGCGGAGTGAGCTGTTGCGCGGCAGCGGCTGGCGCGACGAGGAGCGCGAACACGAGGAGGACACCCGTGATCTGGGCGGTCGCGGCGACGGCCAGCCCGAGCACGAGCAGGAATGCGACGCGGAGCGCTTGCACCGGCACCCCGCGCGCGCCGGCCACGAGCTCGTCGACGGAGCTGTAAAGCAGCGGCCGGCCTACGAGAGCGAAGAGCGCCAGGGTGACGACCGTGATCGCGAGCAGCGTCCGGACCTGAGTGGTCGTGATGCCGAGGAAGGAGCCGAACAGGAGCGTCTCGAGATTCTCGAGAACGCCGCCGTAGAGGCTGAGGAACAGGAACCCGAGCGCGAGGCCGGCCGCCTGCACGGTCCCGGTCAGGGCTGATTCCTGGGCGAGGCTGTGGCGGCCGCCCGGCCTGGAGCCGGCGGCGAGGACGAGCGCCGCCACCGTGCAAGACACGAAGTATCCGGCCGCAAGCGGAATCCCCACGAGCGCCGCGCCGCTCGCGCCGGGGAACGACATGATCGAGAGCGTGTGACCCGCGAAGGTCTGCCGCCGCAAGACCATGAACCAGCCCACCACCGAAGCCATCACCGCAACCGTCGTCCCCGCCTCGAGTGCGTTGACCATGAACGGGTAGGCCAGCATCTGGTGGAGATCCGAGATCGGGTCGAGCGAGAGCTGCGGGTTCATCAGTGACCACGGCCGCGGCTGTGTGCGTGCCGGTCGGAGTGATGCGCGGGCGTGTCGGGCTGCCCGACGACGACAAGTCGCCCGTCCGAGGTGCGGAGCACCTCGACCGGCGCCTGGTACAGGTCGCTCAACGTCTCGGTTCTGATCACCTGCTCCGGCGGCCCGGCGAGGACGCGCCCGCCTGCGATGTAGATGACCCGGTCCAGGTGTGCGAGCAGCGGGTTGACGTCGTGCGCGACGAGTAGCACGGTCACCTTCCGGGAGCGGCAGGTCCGGTCGAGCAGGGCCGTCACCGCGGCCTGATTGCCCAGGTCGAGGCTGTCGAGCGGTTCGTCGAGGAACAGCATCTGCGGTCGGCTGACCAATGCCTGGGCGATCAGCAGTCGCTGCTGCTCGCCGCCCGAACACTCACCGATCGACCGGCGCGCATACGCGCTCGCGCCGACGAACTCGACCGTCTCCTCGACCCGAGCCGATCTCTCCGTTCGCCACGGAAGCTGGAACCCCCAGTGGGATCCGTCGAGGCCGAGGCGGACGAGATCGACGCCGCGGATCCGCGTCGCCTCGTCGAAAGCGTGCCGCTGAGGTAGGTAGCCGATCTCTTTGTTCCATCGGCCGGGCGGCCCACCGAGGACGGAAACGGAGCCCGTGCTCGGCTCGAGCAAGCCGAGCAGGACCCGCAGCAGCGTCGACTTGCCGGCTCCGTTCGGACCGAGCACCGCGACGAACTCCCCAGGCTCGACACGCAGGCTCGCGTCGGCCCAGATCGTCTGGCCGCCGACCGAGGCGGAAGCGTGGACGAGCTCGATCGCGGCGGAACCACGGACCGGCTCCGTCGCCTCTCGGCTCGTGGCGCCCGTCGCCAAACGGTCAGCGACCGGTTGCCCGGTGCAGCGCCGTGATCAGCCCTTCGAGCTCTGCGACCTGCCACTGCTCGAAGTTGTCGGAAGCCGGTGAGAGTGTCTCGGTCACCGTCGCGATCGGGATGTGATGCTTCTTGGCGATCGAGTTGATCTGCTGGACGTCGGGCGTCGCGTTCTGGCTGTTGTACACCCAGACCTTGATCAGACGCTTCTTCGCCTGATTGTCGACGGCCTGCTTGTCCTTCGCGCTCACGTCCGTGCCTTCCGCGACCGCCTTCGCGAAGCTGTACGGCGTCAGCAGCTTCAGGCCGAGCGACTGCCCGAGCGGCTGAAAGATGCTCTCGCTGTAGCCGACCGGCACACCGGCGAAGCGCTTGCGGATCTCCGCGCGGAGCTTGTCGTACGTTGCGAGCGAGACCGTTTCGAAATGACGCTTCTGCTTTGCGAAGTAGGTCTTGTCGGTTGGGTCGAGCTTGACGTATTCAGCGGAGATCGCGTCGATCACTCGTTGCACGCTCGTCGGTGAGTACCACTGGTGCGGGTTGTCGCCTTCCTTCAAGCCGAGCAGGTCGCCGACGTCGAGCACCACCCGTCCCCCGACCGGATTCGCGGCGAGCAGCTGCGAAGCCCAACCGTCGTAGCCGATCCCGTTCACGATCACGAGCTTCGCGCCGGCCAGCGTCCGCGCGTCACCGGCGGTCGGCTCGTACGAGTGCGGATCGGTGTTCGGGTTGACGATGATGCTCTGCACGGAGACTTTCGAGCCGGCGAGCTGGGAGGCGATGCTGCCCCAGAAGTTCTCCGCGGCTACCACCTGGAACGCGGGACCGGCACGCTGCGCCGTCGTCGACGCCAGCGCGGAGCTCGAGCCGCCCACCACAACAACGACGACGAGCACCGCGAGCGGCGCCATGCGACCGACGATTCCGGGGAGACCCAGCTTGACTCTCGAGCGGCTCGCGAGCGACATCGGTCGGCACCCTAGCAGATACTAAGACTCACTCTTATGAATGATCGCCGCTGCGCCCGGCCCGACCGCCTCGGGCGCTATCTTCGTGAGAGTGACGCACCAGTCGTTTTCGTTCTGGAGCGTCGATGTGGCAGCTTGACGTTCCTGACGACCGCGACCGCCGCGAGCACATCCTTGTGATCCTCGGTGTGCTGACGCTGTTCACGATCATCGTCGGGACGACGATCCTTGGGATCGCGGAGAACTGGCCGCACCAGCAGCGCATCGCGACGCCGAGTGCGCTCCGGCAGCCGAAGACGTACTCCGCCACCGTCGTCGCGCTCGATGCCGTGCCGTGCCAGGCATCATCCGGCGCCGAGAACTGCAGCGTCGCCACGGTCTCGCTCGGAAGTGGGCCGGACAAGGGGCACGACACCAAGATCCGCTTCGGCGACACGGGCACCACGGTCCGGGTCGGGCTGGGCGACAAGGTGCTCGTCTATCGCAACCCCTTGCCGCCGGGCGCGACGATCGGCGGCGTCACAGCCCCGCCGTATGCCTTCTCCGATTTCCAGCGGCACGGGCCGCTGCTCTGGCTGGCGCTCGTCTTCGTCGTGATCGTGCTCGTCGCCGGGCGGATTCGCGGAGCTCGTGCGCTGGCCGGCCTCGCCGCCAGTCTCGGGATGGTCGTGTTCTTCATCGTGCCGGCGATCACCACCGGCCGCCCGCCGCTTCAGGTCGCCGGGTTCGGCGCCCTCGGCATCATGCTGCTGACGATCCCGCTCGTCCACGGCGGCGGCGCGAAGGCACTCGCCGCGTGCATCGGGACCGCCTTGGCGCTCCTGCTGACACTCGCTCTCGCGGACGCGTTCACGTCGCTCGCCCACCTGAGCGGCTTGACGACGGATCAAGCCGTCTACCTGCAGTCGGCGACGCATGTCTCGATCCGCGGGCTCCTGCTCGCCGGCATGGTGGTCGGGTCGCTCGGCGTGCTCGGCGACACCACGGTCACCCAGGCCTCGACCGTGCTGGCGCTCCGGCGGGCGAACCCGGCCCTCGGCTGGAAGGGACTGGTCGGACACGCGACCAGCGTCGGACGGGACCACATCGCCGCGACGGTCAACACGCTCGTCCTCGCCTACACCGGCGCCGCACTGCCGTTGCTGGTGATCTTCAGCCTCGCCGGCACCTCTTTCGCGAGCGCGGTCAACAGCGAGTCGGTCGCAGGGCCGATCGTCGCGACGCTCGTCGGATCGATCGGCCTGATCGCCGCCGTTCCGCTGACCACAGCCCTCGCCGCCCTGCTGGCGTTGCACCTCGTCGACCGGGAGACACCCGGCGCCTTCGCTCACGCGCACGCCCACTGACTCGCGGAGTCGGGTCTACCGCGGTTTGTAGGCTCGCCTGATGCACGTCGGCACGCATCTCGAGCTTCAACTGCTGGTGCTCCTGGTCGCACTCGCGGTGATGCTGGTCGTCTCGGCCGCGGTCAAGCTACCGCTCCCGATCCTCTTCGTCGGCGGCGGTCTGCTGCTCGGCTTCGCGCCCGGCTTCCCGCAGATCACGCTGCCGCCGGACCTCGTGCTCGTGGCGATCCTGCCGCCGCTCCTCTACTCGACGGCGTTCTTCACCGGGCTTCGCGACCTGCGGACGAACATCCGCCCGATCGGCCTCCTCGCGATCGGGCTCGTCCTGGTCACGATGAGCAGTGTCGCCGTGGTCGCCCACCAGGCGATCTCCGGCCTCAGCTGGGGCGCCGCCTTCACGCTCGGTGCGATCGTCTCGCCGACCGATGCACTCGCTGCGACCGAGATCGCCCGCAATCTCGGCGTCCCGCGACGCATCGTCTCGATCATCGAGGGCGAAAGCCTCGTCAACGACGGTACGGCGCTCGTGCTCTATCGAACGGCGGTCACGGCCGCCGTGGCCGGGACGTTCTCGCTGTTCGACGCCAGCTGGCACCTGGTCGTCAACGTGATCGGCGGGATCGCCGTCGGCCTCGCCGTCGGCTGGGTCGTCCGGCAGGTACGGCTCCGCGTGAACGACACGCCGACCGAGGTGGCGCTCGCGCTCCTGTCCGGCTACCTCGCGTTCCTGCCGGCCGCCGCGATCGGCGTGTCCGGCGTCCTGGCCGCGGTCACGATCGGCGTCTACATGGGCTGGTACACCCCGCAGCTCACGACCGTCGAAACGCGGCTCTCCGGCAATGCGTTCTGGGAGATCCTGGTCTTCCTCGTCAACGCCCTGCTCTTCGCGTTGATCGGGATCCAGCTGCACGGGATCCTGAACCGGCTGTCGGGCCACTCGACCGCGTCGCTGATTGCCGATGCGGCGCTGATCTCCGCCGTCGTGATCGTGACCCGGGTCGTCTGGGTGCCGATCATGACCTATCTCCCGCGTCTGCTCTTCCGGCGGATCAGAGAGCGAGATCCCTATCCGCCGTGGCAATACCCGATCGTGATCTCGTGGGCGGGCATCCGCGGCGCCGTGTCGCTCGCCGCCGCGCTCGCTCTCCCGATCAACGTCCCCGGACGCGATCTGATCATCTTCCTCACGTTCGCGGTCATCCTCGCCACTCTCGTCGGGCAAGGGCTGACGTTGCCGTCGCTGATTCGAGTGCTCGGCATTCCGGAGGACGACGGCGCCGAACGGGAGGATGCCAAGGCGCGGATCAAGGCGGCCGACGCGGCGATCGCGCGGCTGGACGAGCTCGCGGCCGAAGACTGGGTCCGCGACGACACGGCGGAACGCCTTCGAGGCTCGTACCGGTTCCGTCAGACGCGGTTCCGGGCGAGGCTCGACGGCCAGGACGACGACGGCGTCGAGGAACGTTCGCAACAGTTCCAGCGGCTGCGGCGCGAGTTGCTCGACGCCGAGCGGAACGCGGTGCTCGCCCTCCGCAACGACGGTGTGATCACGGAGGAGGTCATGCAGCGGGTGCAGCGCGATCTCGACCTCGAGGACTCGCGCCTCGACGTGTGATCGCTGCTCGCTACGTGCGCAGGACG
This sequence comes from uncultured Thermoleophilia bacterium, assembly GCA_963742605.1. Taxonomy (GTDB): domain Bacteria; phylum Actinomycetota; class Thermoleophilia; order Gaiellales; family Gaiellaceae; genus PALSA-600. The sequence continues at coordinate 655,051 of CAVUNA010000014.1, forward strand.
ATCGTGCCCGGGCTCTGCTGGTCAGGCCGTTGCGACGTCACCACCCACCCGTCGACGCCGCGTGCCGTCCAGGGGACGCTGAAGGTGACGTTCGTCGTCTTGCCGTGCACGCGGAACTGCCCGCACGCCTCGGTCGGCCGACCGCTGCGAGTCAGCCAGAGCTCGTAGTACGCGTTTCGGTTCGCCTGCTCCGGGAGTCCGCGCACCTGCATCTTCATCGGCCAGTTTCCGGCCGCGTCGCGGTCGGAGATCCTGAGCAGCGCGGTCGCCGAGTTGCCGTGGAGCGGGACGAGGTGAGCGACGGCGAACGTCGCCGGCTTCGCCTTGGAGTGGCCGAAGAGGTAGCCGGCGCCGAACACGGCGAGTGCAAGCGCCGCAGCGAGCAGGACGAGGGCCGTGCGGCGTCGGGTCGGAGGCAGGGGAAACTCGGCGACGTCGGCGACCGGGAGCCGGGTCGGCGGCTCGAGCAGGGCGGGCGGCAGGTCGGCGGGCGGTCCCGCCTGGACCAGCAGCTCGTGCACCCGGCGCAGGCGGAGCTCCTCCTCCGGCGACAGGTCGTCGGGATCGACGAGATCGCGGAAGTCGGTCACATCCCCTCCAGATCGTCGCCGAGCACCTCGGCCAGCCGGGCGAGCGCGGAGCGTGTGCGCGTCTTGACCGTGCCGATCGGAATGCCGAGGTACTCGGCCACCTCGCTCTGGGACAACCCGCTCCAGTAGGCGAGGGCGATCACCTCGTGCTCGCGCTCCGGCAGCTCCTCGAGCGCACGATGCACCCGCCACGCCACCCAGCTCTGCTCGGCACGATCGGCCGGGCCGGGCTCGTCGGCCGCCGTCTCGGGGATCTCCGCGGGCGTTTCGGAGCGGGCGCGCGCGCGGTCGACGATCGCGTTTCGCGCGACGGCGTAGAGCCACGGGGCGCCCGGGCCGCGCTCCGGCTTGTACGACCCCGCCGAGCGCCAGACCGAGGCGAACGTCTCCTGGACTGCATCCTCGGCCCGTCCCCGGTCGCCGAGCCGGCGAAGAGCGAAGCCGAACACCGGGCGCGCGTAGCGACGGTAGAGAACCTCGAAGGCCGACCGGTCGCCTCCGGCAGCCCGCTGGATCAGCTCGCCGTCGCTCGTCACGAGGCGAATCGTACGGAGTGTGACCGCAGCCTCCATCATCGATCGTTACGGCGCCGCGCCGCCGCCGGATTTGAGCGAGGTCCCGCCGTCGACCAGGAGCGACGTCCCCGTGATGAATCGGGCTCCCGCAAGGTAGGCGACGGCGTCGGCGACATCCTCCGGCCGGCCGATGCGCCCGACGAGTGTCTCGGCGGCGCGGCGGGCCTCCTGACCCGGGTCGACCGCCACCGCCCCCGGTGCCACGCCGCACACTCGCACCTCGGGCGCGAACGCCAGAGCGAGGGTGCGCACCAGCATCGACTGGGCCGCCTTGGCGGCCGAGTGGGGTGCGAACGAGGCCCAGGCACGGAAGGCGGCGACGTCCTCGATGATCACGATGACGCCGCGCGACTCGCGGAGCGCCGCGACCGCGGCCTGGGCCAGGAAGAAGGTCCCCTTCGCCGTCACGTCCATCGCCGCGTCCCAGTCGGCCTCCGTCACCTGCTCGACCGGCTTGGGCGAGAAGCCGTCCCCGGCGGCGTGGACGACGAGGTCGAGGCCGCCGAGCGCGGCGACTGCGATGTCCACGACCGCCCTGGCTCCGGCCGCCGTGCGGAGGTCTCCGTCGTGTCTTCCCGCGGCGAAGACCGACCAGCCGTCGGCCTCGAGCCGGGTGGTGATTGCCCGGCCGACCCGGCCCGTTCCGCCCGCGACGAGGGCCCGGCTGTTCGGTGTCTGTAAGGACATGCCAAACCTGAGTAAAACACGCGTCCTGGCGCGTGCTTCCGGGTTCCGGTCGGGCAATGATCCGAAGGGGAGATGAGTGACCCACGACCCGAAAGGCAGGCCCTTCGATGCGCAAGCTGATTCTCGCGTTCGCCGCCGCCGCCTCGGCCCTGGCGGTCGCAGGCCCGGCGGGCGCAGCGACCACCACGATCTCGATCTACGGGTCGACGTTCACCCCGAAGAACGTCACCGTGACCCAGGGCGACACGGTCACCTGGGTGAACCGTGACAACGACACCCATCAGGTGCTCGCGACGGGCGGCCAGTTCGCCTCGGCGATCCTGAAGCAGGGGCAGAAGTACTCGTTCACCTTCAGCGGCCCCGGGACGTACAACTACAAGGACGAGCTGCACCCGAAGCTGACCGGGAAGATCACGGTCAAGGTTGCGCCCCCGACGCTGACCCTGGCGGCGTCGCAGCCGTCGATCGTCTACGGGACGAAGGTGACGTTGACCGGCACGATCTCGAGTCACGCGGCCGGTCAGCCGGTGACGATCTACTACAGGCCGTATCCGCAGCCGAACCTGATCCAGCGGACGACGCTGCTGACCGCAGCGGGTGGAGCGTTCAGCTTCCTCGTCGAGCCGCAGATCCTCACCACCTACCAGGCATCGTGGAATGGTGCTTTCGCAACGCCGGTGACCGTGCAGGTGCAGCCGCACCTCTCGCTCGGCCGCTCGGGCGCCTGGCTGATCCACGTCTCCGGCGGCCGATCGTTCGCCGGTCGCGGCGTCCAACTTCAGCGCCTGAATGCGGCCACGGGCCAGTGGGTGACCCTGCGGAAGGTCCAGCTCGACGCCCGTTCCTCTGCGCGCGTGGTGCTGACGCTGCCGAAGGGCGTCAACAAGCTGCGCTTGACGATGTCGGTGAACCAGGCCGGAGCCGGCTTCCTCGGCGCGATCGGCCCGACCGTCACCTGGCGCCAAACCTGAAGCCGCGGACGGTGCCAGGCACCAACGGTGCCTGGCACCGTCCGTCACCCTGCTTCGTCGAACCTGCGCGCGACCTCGTCCCAGTTGACGACGCTCCACCAGGCCGCGAGATAGTCGGGGCGCCGGTTCTGGTAGTTGAGGTAGTAGGCGTGCTCCCAGACGTCGATGCCGAGGATCGGCGTCGATCCGTCCATGAGCGGGCTGTCCTGATTCGGGGTCGACGTCACCTCGAGTGAGCCGCCGTTCACGACCAGCCACGCCCAGCCGGAGCCGAACCGCTTGACGCCGGCGTCGTTCAGCTGGGTGCGGAGCGCGTCGGCGCCCCCGAAAGCCGACTCGATCGCAGCGGCGAGCGCGCCGGACGGGTCGCCGCCACCGCCCGGCGTCATGATCTGCCAGAACAGCGAGTGGTTGACGTGGCCGCCCCCGTTGTTGCGGGCCGCGGTGCGTCGGTCCTCCGGCAGCCGACCCAGCTGCTGGACGAGCTCCTCGATCGGGAGCCCGTCGAGATCCGTCCCCTCGACAGCCTTGTTGAGGTTGTCGACGTACGCCTGGTGATGCTTGTCGTGGTGGATCCGCATGGTCTGCTCGTCGATCGTCGGCGCGAGCGCGTCGTAGTCGTACGGCAGAGGCGGCAGCTCGTAGGGCATCGGCTCTCCTTCGATTCGGGTTCTCCGACAAAGATATGCTCCGCGCCGCACCCCGCGAGCCAGTGAGGAGAGACATGGCGCTTGCCTACAACCATGAGGAGATCACGCCGCGCGAGCTGAAGCCCGCCCTGCTCGAGATGGAAGGGATCTCGCGCGAGACCGTCGAGGCCCACTACAAGCTCTACCAGGGCTACGTCAACAAACGCAACGAGATCCTCGGCGCGCTCCACGGCATCGACCTCGCGAGCGCCAACCAGGTCTACTCCGAGCTCCGCGCGCTCAAGGTCGACCTGACGTTCGCCCTCGGCGGCATCAAGAACCACGAGCTCTATTTCGAACATCTGGGAGGCCACGGCGGCGATCCGGCCGGCGTCTTCGCCTCGCTCGTGAAGCGTGACTTCGGCTCGATCGACGCCTGGCGTGCCGACCTGAAGGCGACCGGGATTGCCGGCCGCGGGTGGGCGTGGACCGCCTACGACTGGGATGAAGGCCGTCTGTTCAACTACATCGGCGACGCTCAGAACACCTTTCCGGTGTGGAACGCGACGCCGGTCGTCGCTCTCGACGTGTACGAGCACGCCTACTTCATCGATTTCGCCACCGACCGCGGCGCTTACATCGACGCGTTCTTCAACAACCTCGACTACGACGTCGTCAACGACTGGGTCCAGCGCTACGGCATCAAGCCGTGACCGTCCGACGCGCTAGCGTTCCCGCGTGAGCTTCGTCGCGGTCGTCCTGTTCGGGTACCTGCTCGGCTCGTGCCCGTGGGGATACTGGCTCGTCCGCGCGGTCAAGCACGAGGACATCCGCAAGGTCGGATCGGGCAACATCGGCGCGACCAACGTCTGGCGCACCTACGGGCGCGGGCTCGGGATCCCGGTCGTCGTCCTCGACGTGCTCAAGGGCTACATCCCCGCCCTGGTCGCGATGCAGTTCGTCTCGCCGCCGCACCTCGCCGGGATCGCGGCAGGTGGGGCGGCGATGCTCGGCCACTGGCGACCGCTGTACCTGCGCTTTGCCAGGGGCGGCAAGATGGTCGCCACCTGCGGGGGCGTGTTCTTCGGGGTGGCGCCCTGGGTCGCGCTGGCCGCCGGCATCGTCTGGCTCGTCGCGTTCTTCGCGTTCCGCTACGCGTCGGTGGCGTCGATCCTCGCCGGCGTCACCCTGCCGATCGCCGCCGCGGCATTCGGCTATCCGATCTCGGTGATCGTGTTCGCACTCGCCGCGTTCGGGGCGATCCTGTTCCTCCATCGTGGAAACCTCCGGCGACTGCGTGCCGGTACCGAGAGCCGCTTCACGTTCGGGCGGCCTCGGCATGCGTAGAGCCTTCTTCGCCGTCAGCCTGGTTGCGGCGCTCTGGCTCGCGCCCGGTGCCTTCGCGGCGTGGTGCGGCTCGGGCGAGACGGCGACGGATCGCGCTCCCGACATCGTCACCGCCCAGCAGATCCACGGCGTGGTCGTCGTCCCTTCCGACGCGCCCGACACCTTCGCCGACGGCGCGAACCAGCTCGCCGACGACGTCGCGTCGATGACGTCGTGGTGGCAGGGTCAGGATCCGACCCGGATCCCTCGCTTCGACCAGGCGGTCTTCAACGGGAGCTCGTGCCTCGACATCTCGTTCGTCCGCTTACCCGAGCCCACCGCGTCCTACGCCGACATGGGTGCCGAGGCGGCCTTCCGCCAGATCGGGCAGGACCTGATCTCGGCAGGCTTCGACGATCCCTACAAGAAGTACCTCGTCTACTTCGAGGGACCTTCCGTGCAGGAGGACATCTGCGGCGTCGGTGGTGGCGACCTCTCGTCGGGCCCGTCGTACGCGATCGTGGTCCCCGCAGGCTGCACGGAGGTGCCGACGGACACGATTGCGACGCACGAGTTGCTGCACGCACTGGGCGCGGTGCCGCCCGGCGACCCGCACTGTCCGGCCGACGCCGCACATCCGTGCGACTCGCCGACCGATGTCCTCTACCCGACGACAGACGGCTCGCCGCTCTCGACGAAGGTGCTCGACTACAACCACGACGACTACTACGGGCACTCGCAGTCCTGGCCTGACGTCCAGGACTCGCTGTGGTTGCATCGGCTCGACGAGTCGCCGGTGTTGCTCGCTATCGCATTCTCGGGCGGCGCGGGTCGGGTCTCGAGCGAGCTGCCTGGCCTCGACTGCACCGCTGCCTGCTCGACGCAGTGGGATCCCGGCGCGATCGTCATGCTCGACGCCGAGCCTTCCACCGCCGATCGCTTCGTCGGCTGGCAGGGCGCCTGCACGGGTCGCGGAACCTGTCTCGTCACGCTCGCCCAGTCGCTCTCCGTGACCGCCACGTACGGGCCACTTCGGATCCCGCTGCACGTCTCGTCGGCCGGCAAAGGGAAGGTCACCTGTTCGCCCTCGTGCACCAAGAGCTTCACCGCCGGCAAGCCGTTGCGGCTGAAGGCGGTCGCGTCGAAGGGCTGGAGGTTCGCGGGCTGGAGCGGCGGATGCAAGGGCGCGCGCCTCACGTGCGCGCCCGCGACCGACTACGCTCTGAGCGTGACGGCGCGCTTCAGGAAGCGCTGAGCCAGTCGCGCAGCTCGGTGTGATGCCCGGCGACGGCACCGCGTAGCTCGCCGCGAAGCTCGCCGACGGTTCCCGAGCGTTCCGCGACGACGTCGTGGCGGTGAATCGTCTCCAGGTTCAGCTGGCGCGACGACACGAAGTCGTCGTCGCTCAGGTCCGGATGCTGCTCGAGCGCCGCCGCCAGTGCGTGTCGCACTGCGTCCTCGACGAACCGAGGCTGCAGATGAGCGTGCTCGACGACGAAGAGCTCGTCCGGTCGCTTGAGCAGCTCGTAGACCGGTGAGCTCATCGAGCGCTCGACGATCTCGACCAGATGCTCGGCGTTGATGCGGGCGTCGGTCCCAACGAGCAGCGTGCCGCAGCCGCGTTGGTTGTGCGTCGCCAGCGGGACGAGCTCGAGAATGCGCTCGACATCTGCACCGGCGAATCCGGCTTCGAGCAGTCGCTCGGTGGCGGCCCCGCGAACGAGCCCCTGCGCGCACGGGCATGCCATGATCCCGGACGCCTCGACGCCGACGACGCGGCGCACACGTCCCGGCGACGCGCAGGCGATGCCGATGAGCGTGGCGATCTCCTGCGTCGCGAGGCCCGTGACGGGCGTACGTCGGGCGAGCGGGTATTGCGCCTCGATCCGGACCTCGGCGCGCAGCGCGTCCTGCCGCTCGACGATGTGCCGGGCGATGTGCTCGGCAAGCGTCTCGACGAGAAACGCCTCGCCGATCACGACCTCGTCGATCGCCTCGCCGAACAGTTCGGGGAACCGCGACATGTGCACGCCCTTCTGCGCGGGGTCGAGGTCGACGGTGCACGAGATCTCGGCGGCGAAGGTCTTCTCGTGCCCGTCGTGGCGAATCCGGATCGCCTTCTGGACGCCGGTCACCCCGGCGCGCGTCAGGCCGAGCTGGATCTCAGGCTCGGAGGCCTGGAGATCGACCGTCAACCCGTCGCGCAGATCCCCCATCGGGTAGAACCGTAGCGCGATGGAGGATGCCGAACGCTTTCCGCGCATCGTGTCGCTCGCCTGTCACGACCTGCGAACACCTCTCGCGACGGTGTACGGGTTTGCCCGGACACTGACCCGGTCGGAGGGCCACGACGAACGGACGGCCCGCTTCCTGGGGATGATCGAGACCGCCTCCGAGCAGATGACCGAGCTGCTCGACGAGCTCGGCGTGGCTGCGCGGGTCCTGGGCGGCCGGTTCGAGCCGGCTCCTCGTGAGATCGACACCCTCGACCTGGTGCAGACGGACGATCCGCGGATCACCGTCGGTGGCACGGGCGCGACCGTGGAGACCGACGCCGACACGGCGGCGAAGGCGCTGCGCTCGCTGGCGCTGGCGGCACTGCGTCACGGCCCCGTCGAGCGGGTGGGCTTCGCCGTCGACGGTCGCACGATCGAGCTGGCGCCCGTCACCGTCGCCGCCGCGCCGATCGTGACGGGCGACGAGGTGCGCGATCTTGGCGCGCTCGTGGCACGGATCGTCCTCGATGCACTCGACGTCTCGATCGAGCTCGACGGCGAGACGCTGCGTGTGCGGTTCTAAGAACCCCTAAGTGCCGCCGCCGGTCGCGGTCGGGGCGCCGCCGGTCTGGCGGAGCTCCGGCCCGCCGCCGACCGGCGCCGGCCTGTGGTTCCGGCGGCGGCGATAGGCGAGGAAGAGGCTGATCACGGCTGCCGCGATGGCGAGGCCGATCGTGTAGTGGACCAGGCTGCGCACCGTGTCGGCGGCGTCCTTCTCCCACTCGCCGCGGGCGAGTGAGCTCGACGTCGTCTGGTCGGCTAGCAGATCCTCGCCGTAGGGGAATCGCAGCGTGTGATGGAGCTCCCAGCGGTGCAGCCGGGGAAACAGCGCCAGCCCGACGACGATCGCCGCGCCGCAACTGAGGTAGAGGCCGTACGGGAAGAACGACGCGATCCAGCCGGCGAGCACGAGGATCAGCGGCGGGACGAGCGCGAAAAGCCAGATGCGTGCCTCGTTCGACGAGCTCGGCACGTGGAAGATTCGTGCGATGTGGCCGTGCGGTCGCGACCACTCGATGACATGCGGCTTCTCGAGCGCGAGGGACGACGCCATCAATGAGGCGAAGAAGATCGGGAGCGCGAGGAAGCCGGCGAGCGCGAGCGGCGCCTTCGTGGCCGGCGCGAGCCGCTTCACAGGCGACCCGCCTCGATGATGCGTGCGAGGAACTCTCGCGTCCGAGGTTGCTGCGGGCTGGAGAAGATCTGGTCGGGTGGGCCCTCCTCGAGAATCACGCCTGCGTCGAGGAAGCACACCTTGTCGGCGACTTCGCGCGCGAACGACATCTCGTGCGTGGCGATGATCATCGTCATCCCGACCTCGGCGAGCTCACGGACGAGATTCAGGACCTCGGAGACGAGCTGCGGGTCGAGCGCGCTCGTGATCTCGTCCAGCAGCATGAGCTTCGGGCCCATCGCGAGCGCGCGGACGATGGCGACGCGCTGCTGCTGACCACCCGAGAGACGGTCGGGGAACTCCTCAGCCTTCTCGGCGAGGCCGATCCGCTTCAGCAACTCGACGGCTTCGCCGCGCGCCTGGCGTGCGCCGAGCCGTCCAGTCTTCACCGGGGCGAGCATCACGTTCTCGATCACGGTCATGTGCGGGAACAGGTTGTAGGCCTGGAAGACGATCCCGATCTTTCGTCGCAAGGCGTTCACGTCGATCTTCCCGTTCGTGATCGTCTGCCCGTCCACCTCGATCGAGCCCTCGTCGACCACCTCGAGCAGGTTGATGCACCGGAGCAATGTCGACTTGCCGGAGCCCGAGGCGCCGATCAGGCAGACGACCTCGTGCTCGCCGACTTCGAGGTCGACGCCGGACAGCACGGTGTTGTCGCCGAAGCGCTTCGAGATGTTTCGCGCTTCGACGAAGCTCACGTCGCCGCTGCGCGCTCGCGGCGCTCGCGCGCGGCGATCAGATGGTCGGTGAAGCGCGCGAGTGGGATCGTGAGCAGAACGAACAGCACCGCGGCGACCGTGTAGGAGGTGAAGTTGGCGTAGGTCTGAGAGTAGCCCTGCGCCTGGAGCGCGGCTTCGGCGACGCCGATCACCGAGACGAGCGCCGTGTCCTTCTGGAGGCCGATGAAGTCGTTGAGCAGCGGCGGAATCACGCGACGGACGGCCTGAGGCACGACGACGTAGCGCATCGACTGCGCGTACGAGAGGCCGAGTGAGCGTGCAGCCATTCGTTGTGACGGATGCACGGACTCGATTCCCGCCCGATACACCTCGGTCACGTACGCGGTGTAGACGAGCGTGAGTGCGATCACGCCGTAGGCGAAGTTGGAGAGATTGCTGAGCACATGCAGGTTCAGCGCCGGCAGCCCGAAGCCGACGACGAAGGCGACGAGGATGAGCGGCGTGCCGCGAAAGAAATCCGTGTACACGATCATCAGGGCGCGGAGCGGTTTCGCTCCGCGCCCTGGCAATCCACGAATGATGGCAATCGCGAGTGCAAGCACCAGCACCAGCGACTCGGCGACCACCATCAGCTTCAGATTGATCTTGAAGCCCGCCCACACGTCCGGCAACGACACACGAAAGTCGTGCGGGGAGAAGAACGTGTGGACGACCTGGTTCAAAGGCCTATCTGTCTACTTCAGGACCGGGATCTTCGAGAAGTCGACGTTGAACCACTTCTTCTGCAGCTTGGCGATCGTGCCGTTCGCCCAGAGCTTCTTGATCTGGGTGTCGACGAGCGGAGTGAGCGCCGAGCCCTTCGCGAGCACTGCGCCGTACTGCTCGTGCGTGATGATCTGGCCGCCGACGCTGCCGTACCGTGTCGGGCGAGCCTTCTTCTCCGACGCGACGATCGGCGTGTCGAGCACGAGCGCATCGCATCTGCCTATCTGCACGGCGACGAAGGCCGCGGAGGTCGACTGGTAGATCAGAGGCGCCTTGTCCGGGTGCAGCTTCTGCTGGATGTAGTCGAGGCCGGTGGTATCGGTCTGCGCGCAGGTCTGCAGCTTCTTCAGGTCGGCAAGCGAATGCGGCACCGTGGCCTTCTTGGAGAGCAGCACGCCCTGGTTCGCGTCGAAGTACGACGACGTGAAGTCGACGGTCTTCTTGCGCTGAGCGGTGATCGTCGCCTCCTGGAAGGAGATGTCGAACGACTTGTGGCCGGGCGCGAACAGCTTCGCCCACGGCGTGTAGACGTATGCCGGGGTCAGGCCGAGGCCCTTGGCGACGGCTGCCGCCAGGTCGACCTCGTAGCCCTTCGGGTTGATGTAGCTCGATCCCCGGATCTTGCCGTTGGCGAAGTTGACGGCCGGATCGCCGAACCCCACCACCAGCTTGCCGGGGGTCATCACCGGCGGGGACGCCGCCGGCCGAGCCCAGGCGACTGCGGCGAGCGCGACCGCGAGCCCCGCCACGGCGAGGAGAGCAACGAGACGCTTCACAGATTTCCTCCTATGCGTTTTTGGGAGCAGGGGGGTCGGGCATTTTAGCCCGTGAGCCGAGCCGCCACCCAGCCCTGGAAGGCGGCGATCAGCGGCTCTGCGTTCAGCAGCAGCCGGCCGTGCTCGAGGAACCCGGCGGACATGCCGCGCTGCACCGATTCGACGAGTGCGCTGTCCTCGCGTCCCACCTGGTCGTCGAAGGCAAAGAAGTCCGTGAGCCACGCCTCGTCGGCATCCGGTGCGAAGAAGTAGTCGAGGTAGCGCTCGGTGCGGCCCGGAGCGGTGGGAAGGATCGGCCCGATCGAGAGGTTGGGCGGACCGGGGAAGACGTTGATGCCCGTATTCGGATAGAGCAGGTGGAACTGACCGCGCTCACCGCCCGTCCGGGCCTCGCAGTGCTGTGACGAGAACGTCGGGTGCGGCTCCAGGACGTATCGGTCGGGGTGCACGTCGACGACCGCGCTGAACCCCGGGTGGGCCGTCGGGCAGTGGTAGCACTCGAGGAAGTTCTCGGTCACGACCTTCCAGTTCGCGTTCGAGCCGAACTCGACCCGCGAGTGAAAGGCGACGCCGTCGAGGTCGAGATCGCGACCGAGGATCGCCGGCAGCTCGCCGAGCCAGTCGGCGAGCGGTTCCGCGTGCGGATCCGGGTTCACGAACAGGAAAGGCCCCCAGACGCCGACGCTGGCGGGCACGAGCGACAGCTCGTCCCTCTCGAAGCCGGCCGTCTCGCGATCGGACCGCGGCGCCGCCCGCAGCATGCCGTCGAGGCCGTACGTCCACGCGTGGTAGTGGCACTGGATCGTCTCGCGGCGGCCGCAACCCTCGGTCAGGATCGCGCCTCGATGGCGGCACACGTTCAGGAAGGCGCGCAGCTCACCGTCGGAACCACGGGTGACGAGCAGCGGTACGCCGCCTGCGTCGGTCGTCAGGAACGAGCCGGGCTCGGCGACCTGGTCGGCACGGCCACCGTATTGCCAGCAGCGCGCGAAGATGCGTTCGCGCTCGCGGCGCAGCATCTCCTCGTCGCTGTACCACGCGAAGGGAAGCGTGTGCGCGGCTGACGTGGTGGACATGCGCCGATGCTAGCGCCACGTGCGTCTGGCAGTGGGTGGCAATTCCGCTGAGCGAGTTACCGTCGTTCGGCGGTGTAGACGAGGAACTCGCTGTCGGCTGTCGCAGGCTCGCGCTGGTGATCTCCGTCGACTGCGGTCACGGCGAAGCCTGCGGCTTCGAGCAGGAGCAGGAGCTCCGCATGAAAGTACATGCGCATCGAGAGTGTGTGTATCTCGCTCGCGACGTTGTTACCGTCGACCCATTTGTCTGCGCGGATCTCCATCACGATCGTCTGGTCGAGTGGGTCGAGCGAGATCGCGCGCACGCGGAGCTCGCGTTCGCTGCCGTCCGAGGCGCGGGAGCGTTCGCCGGGTGGGGGCCAGGGTTCCGGGAGCCCGGCGCGACCCTCTCTCGTCCACGAGGGCCAGCGCCTGCTCAGCGCGTAGGGCGACTGGTTGTCGAGGAGGAGTGTGCCCCCGGGCTCGAGGCACTCGTGCAGGCGGCGGAGCGCCAACCTGTCCTGCTCGCGGGTACTGCCGAGCCCGAACACACCGCAGATGACGATCGTTGCGTAGCGGCGAGGCGGCGCAAGCTCGTGCAGCGCCTGCACCCACACGTTCGCCGTGAGCCCTTCACGATGGGCGAGGTCGCGGCAACGGTCGACCATGTCCGCCGACGCGTCACATCCGTCGACGTCGTACCCGGCGCGCAGCCACGGCACCAGCAGCCGGCCCGATCCGCATCCGGCATCGAGAGCCGGCTGACCGGCCTCGACGAAGCGGCCGAAGTAGTCGAGCTCCGGGCCAGCCGTGTTGAACTCAGCCCACCAATCGGCAACCAGCCCGTGGTGCCATGTTCCGAACGAGTCCACGCTCGCTCCGCCGACGGAGCTAACCGACCAGCTGTCGGGCTGCGAGTCTTGCGAGCTCGGCGTCGTCCTCGCCGGCCGAATGGCAGGCACGGCATCGAGCTTCGTAGGAGTCGCGTGCGCCGACCTGGATCGTCTCCCCGCCGAACGGAGCCGGCCGTCCGTCGACCAGCCGCTGCGTCATCGTCGCGGGCCCGCCGCAGCGGTGGCACACCGCCTCGAGCTTGTCCACGAACTCGGCGACACAGAGCAGCGTCGGCATCGCTCCGAACGGAAGCCCGCGGAAGTCCTGCGCGAGCCCTGCAGCGACGACCCTCACCCCGCCGGAAACGAGGGCCTCGATTGCCTCGACGATCTCGTCGTCGAAGAACTGCACCTCGTCGATCCCGACGGCGTCGTATCCACCGGCGAGCCGCCCGACCTCGCCGCTGTCGCGTGCCGCGACCGCGCGCATCTTCGCTCCGGCGTGCGAGACGACGTGTCCGACGTTGTAGCGGGTGTCGATCAGCGGCTTCACGATCAACGCACGCTGCCCGGCGATCTCCGCGCGACGGAGCCGCCGGATCAGCTCCTCGCTCTTGCCGCTGAACATCGGCCCGCACACGACCTCGAGCCATCCGCCTCGCCTCGGCTGCGTCCTGATCACGGCGCGTGACCCTATCGGGCGGGCAGGACGGCTCGGCTCACCGCAGCAACCTGGAGAGGCGCCGGTCCTTGAGCACGCGGCCGCCCGTCTGGCAGGTCGGGCAGTAGTAGATCGTGTGCTCCTCGAAGTCGACCCGGGCGATCGGCGTTCCACAGCGTGGGCAGGGTTGCGCCAGGGCGTTGTGGATCCGGTACGTCTTCGCGTCGCTTGCCCCTTGGAGGCGGAGCTCGAGGCCGCGTGCAAGCTCCTCGCGGATCGAGATCCCGAGCCGTTCGACCTCCTCCGGCGAGAGCTGCGTCGACAGCTGGTACGGCGACAGTTCGGCGGCCCACAGGATCTCGTTCGCCCAGGCACGGCCGATCCCGGCGATCAGCCGCTGGTCGCGCAGCAGCGAATGGAGGCGTCGCGAGTCGGAGGTGAGGATCGCGCCGAGGGCCGCGGCGTCGAGCTGGTCGGCCTCCGGCCCGAGGTGGGCGAGCTCCTCCGCAGCGGCGGCCGGTGTCAGCAGCCAGACGCCGGCGCGCTTCTTCGATCCGGCCTCGGTCAGCTGGAGCTCGCCGCCGTCCTCGAAGCGGAGGCGGAACATCGGTGTCTTCGCTCCCTTCGCTCCGGCAGCAACGTGCCTCAACCGTCCGGCGCTCATCAGGTGCACCATCAGCACGAGCTCCCCGTCGGTCGTCGGGAGGATGAACCGCTTCGCCCGCCGCTCGACGCGGAGCGTCGTGCCGTCGAGCGCCGACAGCGGTGGGTCGATCGTCTTCAGCGTCGCGACGTGCGCGGGGCCGGCGCGCTCGACCGGCGATGCCGCGACGAGCGGGTCGAGCTGGCGGCGCCACGCCTCGACTTCGGGTAGCTCGGGCAGCGTAGGCTCCTCGCGGGCGAGTGACGGTGGACGCGATCAGAGTAGTCGTCAGGCGCGGTGATGTCGTCGAGGCGGTCCACCGTGTGCATGTCGCCACGACCTGGGGCGAGTCCTTCGGCGACCAGACGCTGGCCTTCCTGCTTCGGTCCTCGGTGAAGCCGCTGCAGGCAATTCCATTCCTCGAGGGCTACGACGATCTCGAGGACGACGAGATCGCGATTGCCTGCGCCTCCCATCACGCCGAACCGCCCCAGCTCGCGGCCGTGCGCAAGGTGCTCGCGCGTGCCGGCGCGACCGTCGACGATCTCGAGAACGGCACCCAGGAGGGTCGTCCCGACGGGCGGCTCGGGCACAACTGCTCCGGCAAGCATGCAGGCATGCTCGCCGCGTGCCGTGCGCACGGGTGGCCGCTGCATCCATATCGCGATCCGGCGCACCCGCTGCAGCGGCAGATCGCGGAGATGGTGGGCGAGGCGGTGGCGATCGACGGTTGCGGGCTCCCGACGTTCGCTTCGACGCTCACCGGCGCGGCTTCGCTGCTGACCCGGACGCCGTCGAGGATCCGCGAGGCAATGCGTGCGCGCCCGGAGCTCGTCGGCGCGACGCGCGGCGCCCCCGACACCGACCTGATGCGCGAGTGCGACGGCTGGATCGCCAAAGGCGGTGCCGAAGGGCTCTTCTGCGCGGCACACGAGGACGGCCGCGGGCTCGCGCTCAAGACCGAGGACGGCTCCTATCGGGCGATTCGCTCGGCTCTCGGCGTGGTGCTCTCGCTCGACTCCTTTCGTGAGGTTCCGGTGACCAACAGCCTCGGCGAGACCGTAGGCTCCGTCTCGGCATGAAAGTGTTCGTGATCAGCGACATGGAGGGCGTCGCCGGAATCGTCAAGTGGCAGCAGGTGACCGGCGGCCACGAGATGTTCGAGGAGGGACGCCGGTTGTACACGGGCGAGATCAACGCCGCTGTCCGCGGTGCCAAGGCGGCCGGCGCGACGGAGATCGTGGTCATGGACTGTCACGGCGCCGGCGAGGGCTGGACGTTCAACTCGCTGATCCACGAGGAGCTCGATCCGGATTGCGAGTACGTCGTTCAGGACGAGTGGACGGAGTACGTCGAGTACCTCGAGCAGGGCGTCGACGCCGCGCTGTTCGTCGCCATGCACGCGATGGCGGGCACGCGTGACGGTGTACTCGCACACACGGTGAGCGGCTCGTCGTGGTGGCGTCTCCGTTTCAACGGCGTCGAGGTGGGGGAGACGGGCATCAACGCGGCGCTCTGCGGGACCTGGGGCTGCCCGGTCCTGCTCGTGACCGGTGACGAGGCATCGTGCCGTGAGGGGCGGGCGCTGCTCGGCGACGGTCTGACGACCGTTGCCGTCAAGAAAGGGCTTGGACGGTTCAGCGCCCGCCAGATCCCGGCCGTACGTGCACGCGAGTTGATCGAGGCGGGCGCGAAGCAGGCGCTGGCGGATCTCGCTGCGGTTCGTCCGTACGATCCGGGACATCCCTGCGAGATCACGGTGGACTTCAACACCTCCCCGCAGGTCGAGAAATACCGTTACCGGGCGGGTGTCGAGATCACCGAGTCGCGGCAGATCGTTTCGCGCGCCGACGACTGGTGGACGGCGTGGCGGCAGTTCTTCTTCTAGTCCGCGGCTAAGAGCTTCTAAAGGCGCAGGTCGTAGCGCCAACCGGAGAGCGAGTCCACGCATGTGAGCCACGCGAGCACGTCGGGTGGGAACTGCGAGTCGAGCCGGGCGAAGGTCCAGCGACCGTCATCTGTCTCCGGGGTGCGATCCACGTTCACGCACACCCACCCGTCCGGCTCGACGTCGAGCGTTCGCAGGGCGATCTTCAGCACCTCGGCCTCCGTGGCGCGCGGCTCGTCGTCGGCGATGAACATGACCCCCTTCAGGTGCTCCGGCGGCCGTCCGATCGACGGCGGCTCGCTCCGAGGCTGGGGCTGGTCGGGCGGCGGGAAAGCGTCGAACGACGCGCAGCGCTCGCAACGGCCCTCCTGCGGGATGTCGACGCCGCAGTCCCGGCACACGTGTCGCTTCATCGGCATCGGGCGGTTCCTATCGCGCGCAGCCCGTGTGCCGCAAGGCCTCGATCGGGTGATCCTCGATCGGGTGTGCGCAACGCTCCGACCCGCCGAGTACCGTGAGAGGGCCGCTCGTGCTCCGTGCCTGGTCAGCCGCCGCGTTCGCCGCCCTCGTCTGCGTGGGCTCCGCCGGCGCGGGGCCGTCAGCCACGCCGCTGCCGCCGCTTCCCGCGGCCTGGCCGCACACCATCCAGTTCGGCCTGGCCGACGCGCCGGGCGACGCTGCTGCTCTGCGCAAGTCCGCCGCGTTCGGGTTTCGCTATCAGTACCTCGCCGGCGGAGTGAACACCGGGCACGGCTGGTCGACGTGGAACCCGAACGGGACGTTCGCCTCGATGTACGTCTCCGACTCGTGGAGCCACGGCGAGATCCCGGTGCTGACGTATTACATGCTCCTGCAGTCGAAGCCGGGCGGCGGTGACGAGGCACATGCCGATCTCACCAACCTTCAGGATCCCGCGACGATGTCGGCGTACTGGAACGACGTGCGGCTGCTGTTCACGCGGGTGAAAGGGTCGAAACCGGTCGTCGTGCACGTCGAGCCCGACCTGTGGGGGTACCTCGAGCAGGCGAATGCCGTGGGTCCCGCCTCCGCTTTCGCCCAGGAGTGGATCAAGCTCCGCGACCAGCTCGCGCCGAACGTCATCCTCGCCTACCACATGAGCGGTTGGGGGACGAAGCACGACATCGTCTACGAGAAGCCTCCGGATGCCACCGTTCGTGCGTACGCGGCGCAGTCCGCAGCGTTCTACCGCTCGCTACAGGCGCACTTCGACATCGCGTTCGAGGATTTCTCGGATCGCGATGCCGGCTTCTACGCCAAGGTCGAGAACAATCCGAACACGTGGTTCAAGCCTGCCGACTTCGATCGGCACCTGCTGTATGCCCAGACGTTCGTGCGACTTGCGGGCGTGCGCATGGTCGCCTGGCAGATTCCGCTCGGCAACACCCTGATGCGCGCCGAGAACAACACGTGGGACCACTTCCAGGACAACCGTGTGCAGTGGCTTCTCGGCGACGGTTCCCGTGCGCGTCTGCGTCAGTACGCTGCCGCGGGTTTCGCCGCCTTCCTGTTCGGGGGCGGCGCTGACGGCACGACGTGTGCCTGCGACGCGGCGAAGGACGGTGTCACGAACCCGGCGCCGATCAACGGCAATACGCGGCCGTCCCTCTCGGCCGATGACGACGGGGGTTACTTCAAGGCGCAGTCGCGCAGCTACTACCGTGCGGGTGCAGTCCCGCTTCCCGGATGAGCACGCTCGTCGTCGCGTGTCTCGGCGACTCGATCACGGAGGGCTCGCCGTACTGGGATTCACGGCGCCGCATCGGCAACCCCATGGGGCAGTGGGAGCACTGGGCGGCACTCCGGCGTTCCGATCTCGAGCTTCGCAACTTCGGCATCTGGGGCCAGCGGACCGACGAGATCGCCTCTCGGTTCGACGAGGCTGTTCTTCGTGCCGATGCACTCGTGGTCCAGGGAGGCATCAACGACATCGCGCAGGGGCGCACCGTCGACGGCGCGGCCGTCGTGCTCGAAGGGATGGTCGAGCGGGGGCTGGAGCTCGGCATTCCGGTCGCGTTGTGCGATGTGCTGCCCTGGAACAACGGGTGGCCCGACGCGGAGCGGCCGATCCGCGAGCTGAACGGGCGCATTCATGCCCTCGGTGTTCCGGTGCTGCCGTTCCACGACACGCTCGAGGATCCCGACAGCCCGGGGCGGATGAAGGCGGAGTGGACGCACGCCGACGGCGACCACCCGTCGATCGCCGGCTACCGCCGCCTCGGCGAGCTGGCCTTTCGCTTCCCATTCGGGGTCTGACCCGGGTCAGACCCCGGCGGTTCGAGGGCCATGGACGGTTCGAACATGTCGACACGGGCATGTTGTCCGCCGTTGCAGGGCAATTGCCGGCGCGCAGCAGCTTTGGGTCAGACCCGGGTCTGACCCCGGCGGTTGTTCCCCGGCTCCTTCTCGCGAACGATGACGCGGCACGGGTTCGTGGCTACCGTGCCTTCGCCATGGCACTGCTCTCCCTGCGCGGCGCGGCCAAGAGCTTCGGCTCACGGCTGATCCTGGACGGCCTCGACTTCGACGTCGAGCCGAACGCACGCGTCGGTGTGATCGGGCCGAACGGCGGCGGAAAGTCGACGATGCTGCGCATCCTGGCGGGTCTCGAGACCGCCGATGCCGGCGAGCTGACGCAGCGGCGCGGCCTCGTCGTCGCCTTCGTGCCCCAGCAGCCGGAGGGCGACGAGCGCGATGCGCTCGAGACGGCGCGCGCCGCACGCTCCGACCTGCAGGAACTCGAGCGTGAGCTTGCCGCCGTGGAGGCGCAGCTCGGCGAAACCGGGAGCGATCTCGCCCGCATGACGCGCCTCCTCCGTCGCCAGGAAGAGCTCATCGAGCGCTGGACGTCCGCAGGCGGTCCCGGGTTCGACGGCCGCGCGCGGGCACTGCTCGTCGACGTCGGGCTCCTCGACGAGGACGTCGCCAAGCCGACCAGGCTGCTGTCGGGCGGCCAGCGGAAGCTGGTCACCCTGGCCGTCGCGCTCCTCCACGACCCCGACGTGCTGTTGCTCGACGAGCCCGAGGCCCACCTCGACGTCGATGCGCGTGAACGCCTCGAGACGTTGATCGGCGCCTTCGACGGCGCGGTCGTCGCCGTCTCTCACGACCGCTATCTCCTCGACGAGACCGTCTCGCAGATCGCCGAGCTCTCCGGCGGTCGCATCCGGATGTGGCCCGGCAACTACTCCGCCTACACCGTTGCGCGCGAGCTCGAGCTCCAGCGGCAGCAACAGCTGTACGTCACGCAGCAGAAGGAGATCGCCCGGCTCGAGGAGGCGATCCGGCGCTTCGAGGACTGGGCCCGCCGCGTCGTCGACGAGCGCCACATCAAGCAGGCGCGAAACAAGCAGCGCCAGATCGACCGCATGGAGAAGGTCGACCGCCCGGTGCTCGAGCGGCGCAAGATCGCGCTCGAGCTGCGGCCGCACGCGCGCGGCGGCGAGCGCGTCGTCGAGCTCGTCGAGATCGGAGTGGAGCTCGGCGGGACACCGATCCTCGCCGGCGTCGACCTGACGGTGCTGCGCGGCGAGCGCGTGGGTGTCGTCGGCGACAACGGTGCAGGCAAGTCGGTGCTCCTCCGTCTCCTCGCCGGAGACCTGTCGCCGACCGAAGGCGAGCGCAAGGCCGGTCCTTCGATCCGGTTCGGCCGGCTCGCGCAAGACCGTCGCCCTGACGATCCGAACGCGACGCCGCTCGAGCTCGTTCGACTGAGCGCGCCGATCTCGGAGGGCGACGCCGTCTCTCGACTGATGAAGTTTCTCTTCTCGTACGAGCAGGTTCGGCGTCCGCTGAGCACACTGTCCGGAGGCGAGTGGACCCGGCTGCAGCTCTTGCTGCTGATGCTCGAGGGAGCGAACTGCCTGCTGCTCGACGAGCCGACGAACCATCTCGACATCGAGTCGGTCGAGATGCTCGAATCCGCGCTGGAGTCGTTCGAAGGCACCGCGATCTTCGTCTCCCACGATCGTTACTTCCTCGACCGGATCGCCGACCGCATCGTCGAGGTATCGGACGGCGGCGTCCGTTCGTTCGAGGGCGGTTGGTCGAACTGGCGGCGGCGATCGACGTCGGTCTACGACGAGGAGGTCAGCGCGACGCTCTGATCGGCCTGCTCGATCACGAGCAGGTCGTGGGTTGCACAGACGACCGCTGCACCGGTCGTGTGGGCGAGCCGGCCGAGCAGGACGGCGACCGCCACTGCGTTCGCGCCGTCGAGCCGCGATGTCGGTTCGTCGGCGAGCAGCAGAGCCGGGCGCGAGGCAAGAGCGCGCGCGATCGCCGTTCGCGCACGTTCGCCCTGAGACAGCCGTGCAACGCGTTGCGTCGCACGATCGGTGAGCCCGACCGACCCGAGCGCTGCCAGTGCGGCCGCCCGGTCTTCGTGCCCCCTTACCGCGAGTGCCAACTCGACGTTCTCGAGCGCCGACAGGTGCGGGATCAGGCCGACCTGCTGCCCGACGTACGCGATCCTCGAGCGGCGGAGAGCCGCTCGGCCGGTGCGGTCGAGGGAGCCCAGCTGCACACCGTCAACCTCGATCGAGCCGCCGTCCGGCAGCTCGAGGCCCGCGAGCAGGTGCAGCAGCGTCGTCTTGCCCGAGCCCGACGGCCCTGTGACGGCGTGCAGGAGGCCGCCTCGAAGCTCGGCGGTGAGCCCGTCGAAGACCACGGTGTTGCCGAAGCGCTTGTGCAGGTCGCGCACGGCCGCGGCAACCGGCCGCCGTGTCGCTGAGCGGACAGTGGTGCCTGGCACCGGGGTGCCAGGCACCGGCCCTTCGACCGAGCTGCCCCCCGCCGCCTCGACGACGACCGAGCCGCTGGCGAGACGCGCGGTCGCGTGCGTGCCGATGCCGGCGCGGAGCAGCAGCTCCTCCGGCAGGCGCAGCCAGCCGCCGCGCCCGACGACGATCGTGTCGCTCTCGGCGCCGTCTCGCGCCCACTCCTCCGATACGCGTCCGTCTCGGATGCGGACGATCCGGTCGGCGATCCGCGTCGACTCGGGGTCGTGGCTGACGATCACCGTCGTGCAGCGGTGCTCGCGCACGAGCTCGGCCAGCGCACCGTAGACCTGGTCGGCGGTCGCTGCGTCGAGCTCCCCGGTCGGCTCGTCGGCGAGGAACACACGTGGCCGATGCGCAAGCGCAGCGCAGAGCGCGATGCGTTGCTGCTCACCGCCGGACAGCTGCGCCGGGAGCCGGTTCCGCTTCGCGGCGAGACCGACCCGCTCGAGCAGCTCGTCCGCACGGCGCAGCCGCTCGGCGCTGTTCGTCCCCCGCAGGCCCAGTTGCAGCGCGACGAGCTCTCGGGCGGTGAGCTCCGGCGACAGCGCCTTCGTGTAGTGCTGGTCGGCGTAGCCGAGGTACGACGAGCGATAGCGGGCGAGCCGCCGGGCCGGAAGCTTGCCGACGTCCTCGCCGTAGACGCGCACGACTCCGGCGGAAGGCCGGTCGAGGCCGGCGAGGATCCTGAGCAGCGTCGACTTGCCGGAGCCGCTCGGCCCGAGGACGGTCAACACCTCGCCGTCGGCGACGTGAAGCGACAGCCCCTGCAGCGCCGCCGCGTCACCTTCCGGCGTCGAGTGGACGCGGAAGACGTCCCGCAGCTCGATCGCGGGCGCGTTCATGCCGCCGCCTCCGCCGCACGTGACGGTGCCCGTCCGCGCATGCTCGTCGCGACGGCGACGAGCAGCACGGCCAGCAACACGTAGACGACGGCGGCGATCGTGAGCAGGCCCCAGTCGAGCGCGAGCCGTAGGGGCGGCTCCGGCTCGGCGGCGGCGGCGGTCACGGACACGAGCGAGAGCACGAGCGCCGAGAGAATCGCGCCGAGCACGAGACCGCCTGCGATCCCGAAGGCGGCGACCAGCAGCGCTCGGAGCCGGAGGTGGGCGCGGATCGTCGACGGCGCGGCTCCCTGCGCCTCCAGGTCGAAGAGCTCGCCGCGGTCGTCGCGGACGTCGGAGACGATGGCGAGCAGTAGACCGACGAGCGCGAGCAGCAGTGCGACCGCCGCAGTGCCCGCGAGTGTCAGGAGTGCCCCGCGGGCAAGCGGATCGGCCTCGAGCGTTTGCAGCGTTGCGGCCCGGGAGGTGACCGTCAGTGCCGTGAACGGCGCCCGACCGAGGCGGGCAGCAGTTGCGGCTTCCTGGGCCTGTGACACGTCGAGCCAGAGCTCGTCTGTCGTCCCGAGGCCGGGCGACCGGGTGTCGAAGAGCGTCGACATCGTCTGCCGGTCGGCGATCACGGCGTCGCCGCCGACCGACGGAAAGCGGCGGATCACGCCCACGACGCGGGCTGCAACCTGCTCGCCCTCCACCTGCAGCGGGATGATCCCGCTCGGGCCGGCTTCGGCTGCGACGGCCCGGGTCGCGAGCACCGGGATCGCGCGCCCGTCCGTCGGCTGGTGAGGGCGCAGGACGGCGGCCCGGTCAGGCGTGATCAGGTAGCCGACGCGCGGAGGCCTGCCGCTCAGGGCCACGGTCCCGATGAAGCTGTGGAGTGCGCCGGGCACCGCTACGCCGTCGACGCGCGGCGGGCCGAAGGTGGCCACACCCTTGGCGCTCGGCTGGATCCCGATGCCCCCGTTGGCGGAGCCGTGCAGGTTGTTCGCGGTCAGGGTGAGCTGGAGCTGGGCGAGCGTCGCATGCCGAAACGGGATCCGGCCGCGAAGGACGACGCGCTTGTCGCCGTTCGAGTGTCCGAGCGACACCGGCTGGTAGTCGTCGAGCGCCGACCGGAAGATCGCGATCACACCGATGTCGTCACCGCGAACCGACAGGGGCAGCGTGAACACGCGGCCCGGCGGGAGAGCAAGCGTCCGCAACGACGGGCTCGACCCGGGGACGAGCTTTCGCCCGAGCGTGCCGAGCGGGAGTGAGGCGAAGTCGCGACGCCATCCGCCGACGCTCGCGAGACCGGGTGTCGGGAGCCCGAGCATCGTGAAGGTGGCTCCGCTGGGGACGTTGCCGGTGAGCCGCAACACGCGCGTCGGCTTCGCGGGGTAGGCGCCGGCGGGCGCGCCGTGCAGCAGCGGGATCAACTGCGTGAGATCCTCGGTGAGCACGAACGAAGCCGGCACCGCATACGAGGACTCGTCGTGCTGGCCCCGGACGAGCGTTGATCGGTAGACGAGGGCGAACAGCGCCAGTCCGACGCTGGCCACGAGGAACGTCGCGGCGATCGCGGCGTGACCCGGGTTGCGGGCGAGCGACGCAGCGGCGAGGCGCACCGAGATCGGTCCGCGCCTCCCCAGTCGGCCGACGGCCCGAAGCGCCGGTGCGAGCAGGCGCGCGGCCAGCACCGCCGTTGCGAACACGATCAGCGCCGGAACGAGCAGCAGGAACGCGCTCGTGCCCTTGCTCGACGCGAGCGCAGGGGCGTCGATCGATCCGCGTGCCCACCCGATGAGGACGATCGCGATCGCACCGAGAGCGGCGGCGTCGAGCGGAGTGAACGCGAGGCGACCGAACTGGATGCCCGGCACGCGCACGGTCGCGTAGAGCAGCAGTCCGGCGATCGTCGCAACAGCCGCGGCGGCGAGCAGGCCGTCTCGCGAGAAGAGCCCGTGCACGACGACCTGTCCGGCCGGCGAGCCGGCACGTTCCGCGACGAGTGCGGCCACCGCGCCGCCGAGCGCCCAGCCGACGATCGTCCCGGTGACGGCCAATGCCGCCGCTTCCGCGAACGTGAACAGCTCGACCTGCCAGCGGGTTGCGCCGAACCACACGAGTCGTCGGCGTGCGTCGCCGACATCCCGACGCAGCGCCGACGCTGCGAGCACGGTGAAGGCGAGCAGGAGCGCGGCGCCCTCGCCGCCGAGCAGCAGCAGGCGTCGCGAGGCGGCGGTCGAGGAGGCCTTGGCCGCCGTCAGCGTCTCCGTGGGAGCAGTGACGTCGAACTCGTCCGGGCTCGCCTCCAGTTGCGCCGAGATGCGTTGGACGCGCGCCGAGAAGGCGTCGACCGACCAGGGGTGGATGTCGCCGCTTCGCACCGGAACGAACCAGGCATACGAGCGGTAGAAGGTCTCGAGCTCCGTCGTGCGAGAGAGCCCGGCGATTCCGTTGGCGATCACGACCGGCGACGGTTGGGGCGTGTGGTAGCGAACTGCCTGCGCGATCATCACCGTCGGCGGTGCGGGCAACACGAACGGGGCGATCGGCGCATCCGGCTTCAGCGCGGCGCGCCCGACCACGACCAGATGCAGCGCCGGCGTGGACGGGATCGGCCCGGCGCCCTCGAGCCGCAGGACCTCGCAGTGTGCAGGCACGCAGCTCGCCGGCAGCCGGCCCGAGATCAGGCGCACGTAGCGGCCGAGGTCGTCGGCGGCGCGCAGGTTGACCAGGCGCCCCTGGATCGACGATTCGCGGAACAGCATTGCGGCGGCCGGAGCGGCGCCGGTCACCTTGCGCAGCTGGGGCACGACCTCGCGGTTCAGTCGCGGGAAGCTGTCGACGGCACCGCTCCAGCTGACCTGGACCTCGCGGTCCGCGGGCTGGAGCTGCGCGGTCGCGAGCGCGAGTGCGCGATCCTGCATCA
Source organism: uncultured Thermoleophilia bacterium (assembly GCA_963742605.1). GTDB lineage: Bacteria > Actinomycetota > Thermoleophilia > Gaiellales > Gaiellaceae > PALSA-600. Next base: position 679,135 of record CAVUNA010000014.1, read on the forward strand.
CCAGACGGCCGCCGAGGACCGCTGCCAGCACCGCCGCGCCGGCGGCGACGCCGAGGGCGATCAGGAGCGCCCGCTCCCCGCCCGCCCTGAGGCGCGCCCCGACGAGGCGAAGCGGGAAGACGAAGCGTCGCAGCGACACCGGTACTTGGATCGTACCGGTGTCTAGAATCCGGGGCAACGGTGCCACGCTACGACGTTCCGAAGGCCGCACCCGAACCGCTCCGGGCCGTGCAGCAGTTCATCAACAGCGTCGACCTCGAGAATGACGTCGACTGGCTCCCGGCGTGGCTCGACGAGCACTCGCTCGCCGGTGAGGTCGAGCGGGCGCGCGAGCTGCGCGAGGCGCTGCGCGCGCTTGCACTGGCGAACAACGTCTTCCCGCTCGACACCGACGCCGTCGACACCATCAATGCCGCGGCGGTGCGTGTGTCGCTCGAGCTCTCGACCGACGGGCGCCTCGGCGTGCGCGCCGGCGGAGACGCGCTCGATCGCGTCGTCGCCCTCGCCTTCGCTGCGATGCTCGACGGCAGCTGGGAGCGGCTCAAGGCGTGCCGCAACTGCCACTGGTCGTTCTACGACTACTCGCCGAACCGATCGGCAACCTGGTGCTCGATGCAGCTTTGCGGCAACCGGAAGAAGACGCGCGCGTACCGGCGCCGCAAGGCCACCGGTTGAGGCTCAGAGCCGCGCTCTGCGGCCTCGCTCTCGCCTTCACGCCGGGCTTCAACATCGCCAACGTCGGCGCGGTCGCCGACCGGACTGCCCATGCGTACGGCGTCGACCTCGCCGTCGTCGGCCTGTTCACGACGGCCCTGTTCCTGACGCACGCGATCTTCCAGGTGCCGGCGGGCCGCCTCTGCGACCGCTTCGGGCCGCGGGTCGTCGGCGGGACCGGCCTGGCCGTCGTCGCGCTCGCATCGGCATCGGCGCTCGCCTGGCGCGAGGCTGCGTTCGCGATCGGCATGCGGCTCGTCGCCGGCATCGGGACGGCGCTGTCGTTCGTCGCCGGCTCGGACTACGTCCGCTCGACGATCGGCACGCCGGTCGCTCAGGGCGCCTACGGCGCGGTCAGTGTGACGGCCGGCGGGCTCGCGCTGGCACTGGTGCCCCTGTGGTCGTCGTGGCGCGCACCGTTCGCGGCCGCGTCGCTTGTGGCAGCGGTCGGAGTTTGTCTCGTCGCGCTTGCGCCGAGAGGCGCTCGCGTGCCGCGCCGCTCGGCGGTGGCGCGGGTCTTCGACCGCCGGCTGCGGCCGCTCGCGGTCTGGCACTCGGCGTCCTTCGGGCTGTCGGTTGTAGCGGGCAACTGGATCGTGACGCTGCTTCACCGCGCAGGCGGCGTCTCCGAGCACGTCGCCGGGATCGCAGGCGGCCTGGTGCTGGCGACGGGCATCGTCTCGCGCCCGCTCGGCGGCCGCTTCATCGACCGGCCGGCCGTCGTGCAGTGGAGCTTCGTCGTCGGCGGGGCCGCCATCGCGTTGCTCGCGCTCGCCGTGAACCTGCCCGTCGCCGTGCTCACGTGCGCCGTCGCCGGCTTCGCGGCGGGGATTCCGTTCGCGCCGTCGTTCGCCGGCGCTCAGCGCATGCGCCCAGATGCGCCGGCGGCCGCGACCGGGGCGGTGAACATGGCTGCGGCCGGGACGATCCTGCTCGGGACGCCGCTCCTCGGTCTCGCGTTCTCGCTGCCGGGAGACGGCCGCATCGGGTTCGCCGTGCTCGCGGCCCTCTGGGCGGCGGCGGCGCTCACCCGGCCACGCTGATCGAGATCGTCGCACCCGGGCGCAGCTGTCGCAGCAGCTGCACGAGCTCGGTCCGCGGCAGCGAGACGCAGCCGTTGGTCGGATGCCCGCGGTCGTCGTGCAGGAAGATCGCCGAGCCGCGACCGGGCACGGCGGGGTGCGCGTTGTATTCGACGAACGCGAATTCGCGATAGGCGACGGTCGAGCGCCATAGCGGCTCGCTGCTGCCGCGGAACGGTGGCGCCGCGCCGCAGGGAACGTGCCGGAACGTGTTGTACGCCGGCGACGCAGGATCCTCGTCCCACCAGTCGCCGCACCGGAGCCGGTGATAGCGAAGCTGCAGGTCCGGGTCGGGATCGAGGCCGTAGACGATGGGGCCGATCGCGAAGGTGCCGACCGGCGTCGTCCCGTCACCCTCGCGATGGTGCGCGGAGAGGCCCGCATAGCCGACCCACGCCCGCCATGGGCCGAGCACGCGGCTGCCGCACTCGGTGAGCGAGACCCGCGCGGTGGTCGACACCGCGGCCGGCGCAACGACCTCGATTCGCTGCGGACAGGCGTGCAGTGCCAGGAGCACGGCGAGGGTGAGCACGTCACGAGGGTACGTTTCCACGCATGGCTGCGCTGCCCCCGTTCGGCGCGACCGTCGCGCTCGTGACCGCCGGCGAGCTCGGGCGCTCCTGGCGGCCCGGTTGCCCCGTCGGCCCGGCGAGCCTGCGGCGCGTCTTCGTCTCGTACGTCGGGTTCGACGGCCGGCCCCACCGGGGCGAGCTGGTCGTCAACCGCGCCGTCGTTTCCGACGTCACTGAGGTGTTCGAGCGCCTGTACGAGGCGCGTTTCCCGATCCATCGCATCCGCCCGGTGTCGGCGTACGGCGGCAGCGACGATCGCTCGATGGCCGCCGACAACACCTCGGCGTTCAACTGCCGCTACGCCGTCGCCGCAGGCCCGAAGCGCTGGTCGGTCCATGCATACGGCGAGGCGATCGACGTGAATACGGTCGAGAACCCGTATCTCGAAGGCGGCCGCGTCCTGCCGCCGGCGGGCCGCACGTACACCGACCGTGCGCACGTCCGGCCGGGCATGGCCGTCGCCGGTGGTGTCCTCGTGCGCGCGTTCGCGACGGTGGGGTGGCTCTGGGGCGGACGCTGGACGGCCACGCCCGACTGGCAGCACTTCTCGAAGACCGGGGGCTAGATGATCGATGCCACGATCTCGTGCGTCCGGATGCGCGGCCTGGCCGCGCTGGGCCGCTCCCGGCCTGCCCCCGGCGGCGTAGCCGCCGCCGTCAGGCCGTCCGCTTCACGCCGCCGCACCGGCACCGATGGCGCTGCCATCGGTGCCGCCACGCCGCCGCGCCCCAGCACACCCAGTCCACGCCCCGAAACAGACGATCCCGTGGCATCAACCATCTAGAGGACGGGTGCCTCGGCGGGCTCGATGTCCTCGAGCCGGTCGACGCGCGCGAGCGCCGGGAAGGCGCGGTGCCAGCCGAGCGCGAGCGCGACCGTGACGAGACCGCCGATGACGACCGCCGGCACGGCGCCGAGCAACGCAGCAGCGGCGCCCGACTCGAAGGCGCCGAGCTCGTTCGACGCCCCGATGAAGACGTTCTCGACGGCGTTCACGCGACCGCGGAGCTCGCTCGGGGTGGCGAGCGCGGCGATCGTGGAGCGGATGTTCATCGAGATCATGTCGACGAAGCCGCTGATCGCGAGGGCGACCAACGACAGCCAGAACCACCGTGAGAGCCCGAACACGATCATGCTGACCCCGAATGCGCCGACGACGACGAGCAGCGTCCGTCCCGCATGCCTGCCGAGCGGGCGGCGCGAGAGACGGATGCCCGCGACCAGCGCACCGACTGCCGGCGCGCTGCGCAGGATGCCGAGCCCGAACGGTCCCGTGTGGAGGATCGATCGCGCGAACAGCGGCAGGAGCGCGACCGCGCCGCCGAACAGGACGGCGAACAGGTCCAGCGTGATCGCACCGAGCAGGATCGGCGTCGCCCTGATCAGTCGGATGCCGCCGAGCAGGCTCTCGAGACGTGCCGGCGCCTCGTCGCTCGCGGGCGAACCGGGGTCCGGGACCATCAACACCCACCCGGCCGAGACGACGAGCATCGTGACGGCGATCACGTAGAGCGCCTCGGGGTCGATCGCGAACAGGAGCCCGCCCGCGGCCGGACCGGCCACGGTTGCGAGCTGCCCCGCGACCGAGCGCAGTGCGAGCGCCCCGGCGAGCAGCTCGGTCGGGACGATCTCCGGCGTCAGCGAGCGCCCGGCCGGCGCCCCGAACGCCTGGGTGACCCCGGTCAGGGCTGCGAGCGTGATGAATGGCCACAGCTCGTCGGCTCCCCGGATCGTGACGAGGAGCAACAGGCCGGCAACGACTGCCTCGAAGACGATCGACACGGCGAACAGCCGGACGCGCGGCAGGCGGTCGGCGATCTGGCCGGCGGGCAGTGCGAGCAGTGGCAGCGGCACGAACTCGGCCAGCCCGATGAGCCCGAGGTCGAACGCGCTGCGGTGGATCGCATAGACCTGCCAGCCGACGGCGACCGCAACCATCTGGGTCGCAAACCCGGAGGTGAGGAACCCGCTGAACAGCCGCCGGAAGTCGCGGTGGTGAAGCGCAGGCGGCAGCTGACGGCGGGCGGGGCCGAGGAACGACACGAGGCCGAACTCTGCCGGTGACGGCGGTTGCGGCGCTTCTCCGTGCTCCTAGAAGCTCTCGCGAACCTCATTCTGTGAGAGCTTCTTAGGCTTTCCACAGGTGCCTCCGAGTCGGCTCCGAGCCGGGGTGGATTCCCTGGAGGTCTGACCTCGAACCCGAAGAAGGGAAGTGACATGTTCAGCTCTTCCAGGCGGCGCGCTGCGGCTCTCGTCGCAGTTGTCGTGCTCGTCGGTGCGGGAGCCGCCGCCGTTGCGTACGGCCTGGGCGCGCACCGAGCGTCCACGACCACCCAGGCCGTCGCGACCACCGTGACGTCGACACCGTCCGTCACGACCACGAGGACCGCCAACACGAGCGGACCGCAGACGATCGCTCAGATCGCGAAGAACGTCTCGCCGGGCGTCGTCGAGGTCGATGTGACGACCTCGAGCTCGGGCGGCGGCACCCAGACCGTCCCGTTCGGCGGTGGCGGCAGCGGCGGGACCGCGGAGGCAGAGGGAACAGGATTCGTGGTCGACACCGCCGGCCACATCGTCACCAACGAGCATGTCGTCCAGGGCGCGAGCTCGGTGACGGTGACCTTCGACGATCAGTCGACCTACAAGGCGACCGTCGTCGGCACCGACGAGTCGACCGACCTCGCGGTGCTCAAGGTGAACGCGCCCGCGAGCGTCCTCCACCCGCTCTCCTACGGTGACTCGAGCAGCGTCGGCGTCGGCGACGGCGTGGTCGCGATCGGCGATCCGTACCAGCTCGACGACACCGTCACGAGCGGAATCGTCAGCGCCGTCGGCCGCGAGATCACCTCTCCGAACAACATGCCGATCGAAAACGCGATCCAGACCGACGCCGCGATCAACCACGGCAACTCGGGCGGCCCGCTGCTCAACCTCGACGGCAAGGTGATCGGCATCACCGCGCAGATCCAGAGCCAGGGCGGCGGCAACGAGGGCATCGGCTTCGCGATCCCGTCGAACACCATCCAGAGCGTGACCTCCCAGCTGATCGCGACCGGCAGCGCGAAGCACGCGCTGCTCGGGATCACCGTCCAGACGATCCCGGCGAGTCTTGCCGGCACGATCGGCGATGCCGCAGGCGTGGCCGTCAAGACGGTCGAGTCGGGCAGCGGCGCCTCGTCGGCGGGTCTCAAGGGGTCGACCGGCACCGTGACGATCGCCGGCGTCCAGTATCCGACCGGCGGCGACGTGGTCGAGAGCGTGGACGGAGTCAACGTCACCACCGCCCAGCAGCTCCGCGCGATCATCGACGCCCACCAGCCGGGTGACGTGGTCAAGCTCGTCGTCGTGCGCGACGGCCAATCGCGTACCGTGTCAGCGACCTTGGGAACGCGGCCCGCGAATTCGTGAGGGGCTCCTGGCGCAGGATCCTCCTGTCGGCGACCGTGGCGATAGCCGCGGTCGCCGCACTGCCTGCGTTGGCGGCCGCCGCGTCGGGCGACGAGCAGAGCTCGAACTGGGCCGGGTGGGCGATCGCCGACCCTGACACGATTGCCGGCTCGCCGGTGACGGGGTCGACGTCGACCCTCTCGTTCACGAGCACGACCGCCACCTGGGTCCAGCCCAAGGTGAACTGCACGCCGAACCAGCCCTCCTATTCCGCGTTCTGGGTCGGCCTCGGCGGTCTCGCCTCCGACTCGAACGCGCTCGAGCAGGTGGGGACGCAGGCGAACTGCACCTCTGCGGGCAAGGCGGTCTACAACGCGTGGTACGAGCTCGTCCCGGCGCCTTCGATCAACGTGAAGCTCAAGATCCTCCCCGGCGACCTGATCTCCGCGTCGGTCAATGTCGAGCCGACCGGCATCCTCGTCCAGGTGAAGGACCGGACGCGGAAGACGAACTTCACGAAGCTCCTGCCCACGCCGGCGACCACGGACTTCACCTCGGCCGAATGGATCGCCGAGGCACCGTCGACCTGTGATCCTCAGCTGGTTCACTGCCAGGCGTTGCCGCTTGCGAACTTCGGCGCCGTCCCCTTCACGCACATCGCCGCGATCGCCAACAGCCATCCGGGGACGGTCACCGACGCCGCCTGGGCGTCGACCAAGATCGACCTCGTTCCCGACGCGACGAGCCATTTCGGCGGGTTCGGGACGTCCGGAACGGCGACGCCGACCGCGGTCGACGCGACCGGCCGCTCGTTCCAGGTCTTCTTCGGCACCTCGTAGCAGACGGTTCCTCCCCCGCCCGGGGGACAGGCGGCCGCGTCGGGCTGCCGATGCCGTTTCAGTGCAGCCTGCTCGGGAGGAGACCACGCGCTCGCCGGGGCCTGCGGCCTACGATGACGTCGAACGCCGCTACCGGACGCTCGTCGAACAGCTTCCACTCGTCGTCTACATCGACGCGCTCGACGCTGCCAGCTCGAATCTCTTCACGAGCAGGCAGATCGAGCCGCTGCTCGGGTACAGCGTGGAGGATTGGGCCTCCGATGCGACGCTGTTCGTTCGAACACTTCACCCCGAGGACCGCGATCGCGTGCTCACCGCGCATGCGCGAACGCACGCCACGCACGAGCCGCTCTCGGTCGAGTACCGGCTGCTGGCCCGCGACGGGCGCGTCGTCTGGGTGCGCGACGAGGGAGTCGTCGTGGTCGACGACGAGGGCAAGCCGCTCTATCTGCAGGGGTATCTGCTCGACGTCACCGCGGAGCGGGAGGCGCAGGCACAGCTCCGGCAGATGGCGCTCTACGACCCGCTCACCGGTCTCGCCAACCGAGCCTTCTTCCACGAGCAGCTCCAGCACGCGGCCGCGCTCCGCAAGGACGAGGGGGAGCAGACTGCGCTTCTCTTCATCGACCTGAACCACTTCAAAGAGGTCAACGATCGCTTCGGGCACGACGTCGGCGACGCGGTGCTTGCACGCCTCGGGCAGCGAATCCAGCAGACCGTTCGTGCCGGCGACGGTGCCGCCAGGCTCGGCGGCGACGAGTTCGCGATCGTCATCGCCACGGTGACCGAGCCGGCGGAGGCAGCGCGCGCCGCCGAACGTCTGCTCCAGCGGATCGTCGAGCCGATCGGTCTCGGTCCCGCATTCGTGTCGGTCACGGCGAGCATCGGCATCGCGCTGGGCGACGAGCCGGAGCTTCTGCTGAAGGAGGCAGATGCCGCCATGTACCGCGCCAAGAGCCTGCGCGAGGCCGGCTTTGCGTTCTTCGACGCGGTTCTCGATCGCTCGGCCGTCGAGCGGTCGCGTCGTGCGGTCGAGCTCCGGCGGGCTGTCGACAACGGGGAGTTCACACTCGACTTCCAGCCGGTCGTCGACCTCGATGCGCGGGCGATCTCGGGGTACGAGGCGTTGCTGCGGTGGCAGCATCCCGACTTTGGCCAGGTCGGCCCGCTCGACTTCATCCCACTGGCCGAGGAGACGGGCCTGATCGTGCCGCTCGGCAAGTGGGTGCTCGCCGAGGCGTGCCGGCGCGGGGCGGTCCTGCACGCCGAGGTCGGGCGGCCGGTCCAGATGTCGGTCAACGTATCGGCGCGGCAGCTCCAGCACCCCGACTTCGTGAGTCACGTCGAACAGGCGCTCGAGTCGTCCGCGTTCCCGCCCGCGTGTCTCACACTCGAGCTCACCGAGAGCGTGCTGCTGTCGTCGGGCGATCGCGTCGAGCAGCAGTTGGGCGCACTCAAGGACATGGGCATCTCGCTGGCGCTCGACGACTTCGGCACGGGCTACGCATCGCTTGCGTATCTGCGCCGGCTGCCGGTCGACATCGTGAAGATCGACCGCAGCTTCACCGCTGCGATCGACGGGATCGACGACGATCTCGTCCTGCTCAAGGGCATCGTCGACCTCGGGAACGCACTCGGCCTGCTGCTCGTCGCCGAGGGCATCGAGACCGAGCATCAGCGCCGGATCGTCGGCGAGCTCGGCTGCCACGGCGCCCAGGGCTTCTACTTCGGGCGGCCGGCGCCCGTCCCGGCCGTCACGACCTCGGTCTGAAGCGGTGCCTGGCACCCCGGTGCCAGGCACCGGGGTTGCTCAACGCTCGCCCTCGATCAGCTCGGCCACCTCGAACAGGTCCCGCGCGCGCCGCTCCGCGTTCGTGCCCTCGCGCCGGACGAGGATCGCGGGGATCCCGATCGCTTCGGCTCCCCCGACGTCGGCCACCTCGTTGTCGCCGACCATCCACGCCTCGGCAGGACGGCCGATGCCGTCGAACGCACGCGCGAAGGCCTCGGGGTGCGGCTTCTCGAATCCGATCGTGGCCGAGGTGACGATGCGGTCGACGAGCGGAGTCAGTCCGATCCCGGCGGCGATCGCTGGAAGCTCCGGGACGTGGTTCGACAGCACGACGTGCGACCAGCCCAGCGCCCGCAGCCGCTCGAGCACGGGTGCCACGTCTGGAAAGAGCCTCCAACCGATCGAGGGATCGACGTAGCGCGCGCGGGCGAGGCGTGCGAGGTCGCTTGCACTTGCCGATTCGATCCCGGCGCCTTCGTACGCGGCTGCGAGGAGAGCCTCGACCTGCCCCCACCACGCGTCAGGCTCCGAGAGCTCGTGATGTGGGGTGTCCGGCCGGTGCCACGGGAAGCCGTCGCGGAGGAACGGACGCAGGTCGTCCAGCGTCACGCCGTGACCGTCGGCGTGGGCGTCGAGCGTCTCGAGCAGGCAGCCGCTCCAGAGCCCCGGACGCTCCGCCAGCGTCCCGTCGAAGTCCCACAGGATCACCCGCGCCACGCGACGGGCGATGTTCAGGGCTGTTCGCCGGCGAGGATCCGGCCGAGCACGGCTGCGTCGATGTTGCCGCCCGAGACGATGCAGACGATCTTGCGCGCGCCCGTGACGCGGCCGCCGGTCGCTGCGGCGACGGCGAGCGCGCCCGCGCCCTCCGCGATCACGCGGACACGTTCGGCCAGCAGCCGGACGGCCGCGGCCGTCTCGGCGGTGGGGAGCGCGAAGGCGCCGTCGAGCAGCCCGGCCGCGTGCGCCCAGACGCCCGGGATCAGCGCGCGGCTCCCCGAGCCGTCGACGAACGACGGTGTGTACTCGACCGCGGTCGGCTCGCCGGCGGCGAGCGTTGCCGTCACGGGCGCTCCCGTCTCCGGTTCGGCCGCGTAGAACCTGACCGCCGGCCGTGCTGCCTTGACCGCGCTCGCGATCCCCGTCAGCAGTCCCCCGCCGCCGTAGGGGACGACGACCGCGTCGAAGTCGTCGCACTGCTCGAGCAGCTCGAGCCCGATCGTGCCGTTTCCCGCCATCACGAAGGGGTTGTCGACGGGATGGACGAAGAGCCCACCGGCCCCGTCGTAGCGGCCGTCGACGAGGACCTGCCACCACTCGTCGTAGGGGACGCGGATCACGGTGCCCCCGAGCCGCTCGATCGCCGCGATCTTGGTCTGCGGCGCATGGTCGGGCACGACGATGGTCGCGGGAACGCCGCGCAGCCTGGCGGCGTACGCGACGCCCTGCGCCATGTTGCCCGCGCTCGCCGTGAGCACACCGCCGCGCAGCTCCTCTTCCGAGGCCTGCAGGATCGCGTTGCCGGCGCCGCGGATCTTGAACGAGTTCACAGGCTGCAGCAGCTCGAGCTTGAGCAGGATCTCGACGTCGCCGTCAACCGCCAGCGGCACGAGCGGCGTCCGCAGCGCCACGCCGCGGAGGACCTCACGCGCGCGGAGGATGTCGCCGGCCGGGATCAGAGGGAGACCACCACGCCGGCGTTCTCGGCCTCGGCCCGGGCGAGCACGTGCTCGGCCGCGGCGAGATCCTCGACGGCGAGGCCGAGCGACTTGAAGACGGTCACCTCGGCGGGGCTGCGCCGACCCTCGGCCGCGCCGATCAGCACGTCTCCAACCTCGGCGCGGATATGCGACTCGTCGAGCGCGCCTTCCCGCAGCGGGAACAGATAGTCACCCGCCTCGTTGACCGTCGACTCGCGGCGGTCGACGAAGAGGGCCGCCGCCGCCATCGTTTCCGTGTCGAGCTCACGGGTCGACGGAATGCTCGAACCGACGGCGTTGATGTGCACGCCCGGCTTCAGCCAGCCGTATTCGAGCACGGGCTCGGCGGACGAGGTCACCGTGCAGACGACATCTGCATCCCGGACGGCCTCCTCCGCGGTGCCGACGCTCTCGGCGCCGTCGAGCGCTCGCCCGCTCGAGCTCCAGACGAGCACCCGCTCGAACGGACGGACGGCGTGCATCGCCTCCAGGTGCGAGGCTGCCTGCGTTCCGGTACCGAGGATCGCGAGCGTCTTCGAGTCCTCGCGTGCAAGCAGGCGCGTCGCGAGCCCGGAGACGGCGGCGGTGCGGATCGCCGTGATGCCGCCCGCGTTGATGATCGCCCTCGGCTCGCCGGTCACGCCGTCGAAGAGCGCCACAAACCCTTGATGCGAGTCGAGCCCGCGTGCACTGTTACCGGGGACGATCGTCAGCGCCTTCAGCGACCACAGCGCCGCCTCGCCGCGGCGGTGCGCCGGCATCAGCCCCATCAGGCTGGGCTCCTCCGGCGGCCGGACGACGAAGCGCAGCGGGTTGTACAGCTCTTCGCGGGCAAGGCCGGCAAGAGCGCCGGCCATCAACTCGATGCACTCCTGCATCGGCAGCAGCCGCCGTACATCCGCTTCGTCGAGTACGCGCAAGGTCATGAAAAGAACCCCGCGATCCTGTCACGTTCGGCGACGGGGATCGTCAGGCCGGCCGCCTTCAGCACCGGCTGCAGGTGCTCGGGTCGCATCGGACCGCAGACGGCGCCGGCGACTCCGGGGCTGGAGAGGACCCAGGCGAAGGCGAGCGTCGAGGAGTCGACGCCGCGGGCCGCCGCCTCGGCCTCGAGCTGCTCGAGCCCGTCGAACACCGTGTCGGCGACATAGTCCGCGTACGGTCCCGGCCGCTGCGTCATCCGAGATCCGGCAGGGAACGCCGCGCCGCGCCGGTACTTGCCGGTCAGCCAGCCGCCGGCCAGCGGCCCGAACGGCACGTACGCGATCCCGTGCTCTGCGCAGAGTGGGATCACGACGTCTTCGTCGCCACGGTCGAGTAGCGAGTACGAGTTCTGGAGGAGGGCCGGTGTCGCGACGGCGAGCGCCTCGCGTACGCCGTCGGCGCCGTAGTTCGAGAGCCCCCAGGCGCCGATCAATCCTTCCGAGCGGAGCGTCTCGAACGTCTCGATCGTCTGCTCGAGCGGCACCGAGTCGTCAGGCTCGTGCGCCAGGTAGAGGTCGACTCGATCGACGCCGAGACGCTCCAGGCTGCCTTCGAGCTGACGCCTGATCCGGTCGGGCGCGAGGCCGGCGTCCCCCGGCGTCCCCGTCGTCGAGTGGAACACCTTCGTCGTCAGCTGCAGGCCCGCAGGCCGCCGCTCGCGCAGCCACCGTCCGATGAACGCCTCGCTCCGGCCGCCGCCGTACGCGTCACCCGTGTCGAACCAGTGGATCCCGCCGGCCCAGGCGTCGTCCATGATCCGCAGCGCCGTCTCCTCGTCGATTCCCTGGCCGAAGAACTCGGGCGCCGACCCGACGCCGCCGAAGTTCCCGCAGCCGAGCGCAACACCGTGGAACGCCATCACTCCGGCGGGTTGAGGTAGGTCAGCTCGTTGCGGACGTCCCAGAGCTCGGGGAAGAACGACTTGTGGATCAGTCGCCCCATCACCTCGACCGGGGTGCCCTGCGTGCCGATCACATCGGCGCCGATCACGCGCTGGACGACCTTGAAATGGCGGACGCGCCACACGATGACCCGCTCGTCCCACTCGATCAGCTGCTCGGCGAGGTTGTAGAGCGCGTCGAACTCGCGGCCGCGCGTGTAGACCTCGACGAGCGACAGGCCGGCCCGCTCTCGCGCGGCGTCGAACGCCTCGCCGAGCGGCGGGGTCACGCGCCGGATCTCGCGAAAGCCGGGAGAGTCGAACCCGCTGCCGTGACCGAGGACCTTGCGCACGGTCGTGTACTCCCACGGCGACATGTGCTCGAGCATGTCCAGCGCCGCGGTCACGAGCTTCAGGCAGTCGTTGGCCCGCCGAAGGAGGCGCAACGCCGCGGGGATGTCGTCCTCGTTGACGAGTCGCGTCGCCTCCTCCACCTCGTTCCAGGAGAGCTTCAGCCACAGCTCCGAGGACTGATGCACCGTCTGGAAGAGCAGCTCGTCACGGTGGATCCACTGCTCCGGTGTCTTCTGCAGTGCGAGCAGGTCGTCGGTGCGCAGGTACCGCTCGTAGTCGGAGCCGCCGTCGCCCGGCAGGATCGGCTTGGAGAGCCCGGGTGCCTCGGTCACGGCCGGCGCTCCGTGCCGTCGTAGATCTTCATCTCGAGGCCGGCGAGGGGGACGCCGCCTCCGTCCGTGACCAGCCAGGTGTCCTGCATGTAGAGACATGCGCTGCCGTCGACCGAGATCGCGTGCGGATGCATCGACAACACCATTCCGCTCTCGAGGATCGTCCCGTCGGCTTCGCCGATCTTCGGGAACTCGATCATCGTCATCCCGATCGAGTGGCCGGTCACGTGGCCCAGATGGAAGCCGCGATCGAGGAAGCCCCTGGCCACCGCACGGTGCGCCTCGCGAGCGGTCGCGCCGGCGCGTAGCGCGGCAGGGGCAAGCTCGTAGTACTCCTCATAGGCGTCGAGCATCCGCTTCGTCTCGTCGCTCGGTTCGCCCGCACAGATCGCCCGGGAGATCTCGACCCAGTGCCCGCCCGGTCCCGCGATCTCGAGCGACGGCAGCAGCATGTCGGTCGCCTCGACGGGGCGCGTGCCGGCGATCTTGAACTCGGGCAGTGCCGCACCCTGCGGACCGTCGAGCACCATGTCCATCGTCCACCGCCCGCACCCCTGCGCGACGAAGTACTCCTCGCAGGGCGCGAGGATCTCACGCTCGGACTTGCCCGGCTCGAACGCGTCGAGGAACACCCAGAAGCCCTCGGTGTTGATCCGGACGCTCTCGCGCACCGAGTCGAGCTCCAGCTCGGACTTCACGGCGCGCGCGGTGTCGAAGGGGACGTCCCAGCCCTGGAGCTCGCAGGCACCGGCGAGTGCGCTGTGGTCGCGGACGGTCATCACGTAATCGAGCCCGTAGACACCGACGCGCTTTCCGCGCACGCGATCGGCGATCCACTCGCCGGGGCGGTCGACGAACACCTGATCGGCGATCCAGGTCGTGCCGTGCTCGCCGACGTAGCGCGCCTCGCTCGGGAACACGATCGCCGGGTCGCCGTCGACCGGCAGCAGCACGTATGCGTAGCGATGAACGATCACGAAACCGCTCAGGTAGGTGACGGCTCCTTCGAAGCCGGTGTACTCGTTTCCGCAGACGACGACCGCGTCGAGGCCGTCACGTGCGGCCGCCTCGCGGATGCGTGCATAGCGCCGGTCGATCTCCGTCTGCGGAAGGCCGGTGTACGACGTGCCCGTCACTGCTGCCACGACTGCTCCACTCCTTTCACGAGTGCCCAGATCGCCTCGTTGAGCGGGGTCGCAACCCCGTGTTCGCCCCCGAACCGGACGATACCGCCGTTCAGGTAGTCGATCTCGGTCGGTCGGCGAGCCTCGATGTCCTGCAGCATCGAGGCCTTGTGGTTGTACCCGACCTCGGGCCTGGCGGCGTGGTCGACGAGATCCTCGGGGTCGGAGTCGAGCTGGATCCCCTGGGCGGAGGCGACCGCCTTGCCCTCGGACACGAGGCCCGAGACGAGGGCGCGTAGGTCCTGCCGCTCGCATACGCGACCGTGCGTCAGGCCGGTGAGCGCACCGATCGGATTCGTGGCGGCGTTGAAGATCACCTTCCGCCACTGCGGGCCGCGCGCGTCGGCGACGGCGTGCGTGGGCAGCCCGGCCCGCGTGCAGGCATCCGCGAGCCGCTCGACGTCGGCGAACGGCGCCGGCGAGGGCTCGAACGGACCGAGCGTCGTGTCGCCCTTGACGTCCCACTGCACGTGACCCGGCTCGACGATCTTCCCGGCGGGGAACGTCGTGCCGCGGATCACCTTCTCGACGTGGCGTGCGAGGACCTCTTCGTTCCCGATGCCGTTCTGAACCGTCGCCACCGAACCGTCGGCGAAAGCCTCCGCGGTCGCCGCGATCGCCGATTCGGTGTGCATCGCCTTCGTGGCGACGATTCCGAAGTCACACGGGCCGATCTCTGCAGGATCCGTGGTCGCACGCGGCCTGCCGAGCACGTCACCGGCGCCGGACAGCCGCAGGCCGTTCGCGTTGATCGCATCGACGTGCGCCTTCGAGAGGTCGTACGCGACGACCTCGACGTCGTCGAGGAGCGAGAGGTTTGCTGCAAACAGGGAGCCGACCGCCCCACAGCCGACGACACAGATCTTCATGTGGTGTACGAAGCCTCCTTGGCCTTCACGAGCCTGTAGACAGCGGTGTGCAACGGCACCGCGACGCGGTTCTGCCGCGCCGCCCGGACCAGCGATCCGTTGATCGATTCGACCTCGGTCGGTCGTCGCGCCTCGACATCCTCGAGCATCGACGGGTAATGGCGGTGGCCGCGCTTCGTGGCGAGCACGTTCATCTCCCAGGGATCCTCGTCCAGCTCGATGCCGGCCGCAGCCGCCGTCGCCTTCCCCTCGTCGACCAGGTCGCGCACGAGCAGGCCGAGGTCGCCGTCGTGCTCGACCTCGGCGAAGTGGAAGTCGTGCGGCAGCTCGGTGAGAGCCGCAACACCGTTCACGGTTGCGTTGAAGATCAGCTTCGACCACTGCGCGGGGCGCAGGTCGTCGAACGCTTCCGCCTTCAGCCCGGACGACACGATCAGCGCTGCGACCGCACGCGCGTCGTCTCCCGACGTGCCGCGGAACGGGCCGATCCAGGTCGCGGTGTCGAGCACGTACTCGACGTGCGTGTCGTCGTGGCGCGTGCCGCTCATGAACGTGACCGACGACAACAGCGGCCACTCGCCGTGCGCAGCGACGACCTCCTCGGCGCCGAGGCCGTTCTGCACGGTCATCACCGTCGCGCCGCCGAAGTGCCCCTCGAGGCGACGCGCGAGGGTGTCGAGGTCGGTGCCCTTGCACGCCAGGATCACCAGGTCGGCGGGTGGAAGCGCGGCCGGATCGTCGGCGGCGGTCACGCGAGCGACGAAGTCGCTGCGGCCGGAGACGCGGAGTCCGTCACGGATGAGCGCCTGGGCGTGGTCGGCACGCCGGGTGAGCACGGACACGTCGGTCACGCGGGCAAGGTGCCCAGCCAGCAGGCTGCCGATCGACCCCGCTCCCGCCACGCAGACACTGGTCACCGGCGCCACCTCAGCACGAGCTCACGTCCGTTCGTCAGGCCCCCCGGGCGGACGATCAGCACCAGCGCCATCAGCGCGCCCTCTGCGATCACGCGCGTCCCGCTCGGCAGGTCGAGGGTGCCGCCCAGGATCTTGACGCCGTTCTCCGCCTCGGCGAGGAACGAGTCGAGTGCGCTCACCGCGAGTGCGCCGACGACGGCGCCCCAGAGGCTCGTCGATCCGCCGATCACGAGCATCGCGAGCGTGATGAACGTCAGGTCGAGATAGACGGCCTCGGTGTTCAGCGGCAGCAGGTGCACGTAGAGGCCTCCGGCGAACCCTGCGATCGCCCCGGAGAGCGCGAAGGCGACAAGGCGTTGCCGGTACATCGAGACGCCTGCGGCTGCGGCGGCTGCCGGATCTTCGCGGGTTGCACGCAGCATCCGACCGTACCGGCTGCGGGCGTAGAGGAATGCGGCGACGATCGCAAGCAGCGCTCCGATCGCGGCCTGCCAGATCCCGGTCGTCTCGGGCACGGACGAGAACGTGTTCAAGCCGGGCCCGATCTTCTCGTAGTAGCGGAGGAGGTTGTGGGTGATCTCGAGCACGGCGAAGGTTGCGATGCCGGCGGCGAGACCCGACAGCCGCATCAACGGGAGCCCGACGACCACCGCTGCGATCCCGCCCACCAGCGCCGCGAGCACGAGCGACGGGACATTGCCGACGGTCGTGCGTTCCAGGAACCCGAAGAGCCCCGGCATGATCGCCGGCTTCTCGCCGCGCGGCACCGACAGCACTCCCGCCGTCCAGACGCCGAGCGCGACGAAGCTGATGTGGCCGAACGACACGACGCCCGAGTTGCCGATGAACACGTACAGCGCGACGACGATCGAGACGCTCACGAGCGCTGTTATGAAGTACACACCGGTCGCGCTCGAGACCACGCTCCCCAGCAACGCGGTCGCAGCGATGAGCAGGCACGGGCCGGCCACGACGGAGGCTCTCGTCACAGCCGCGCCGCCGTTGCGCGTCGCACGAAGAGCCCGTCCGGTCGCACCAGCAGCACGAGGATCACGGCCGCGAAGATGAACGAGGGCAGGTACTGGCTCTGCGCGGTCGGCAGCGCGCCGCCGAGGAGGCCGATCGCGAAGCCGATCGAGAACCCGCCGAGCGTCGCGGGAATCGGCCGGTTGAGCCCGCCGAGGACGACGCCGGCGAGTACGACGATCGTGTCCTGCAGTGCGAAATCGGGTGTAACGAGCGGGTTCTGGACGGTCAGCATCACGGCGACGACGGCGGCGAGTGCCCCCGACACGAGCACGGCGAACGCGATGACACGGTTCGCGCGGACGCCGAGCAGCCGTGCCGTCTCGAAGTCCTGCGAAGCGGCGCGCATGTGCAGCCCGACCGACGTCCGAGTGAGCAACAGCTGCAACAGTCCGAGGCAGATGACCGTGACGACGATCGCGACGATCGAGATCTTGCGGATGTCGACACCCGAGATCGTCCACGGCTGGTTGAGCGGCCCCAGCGAGGTGGCGATCTTGCCGAGCGACCCGAACCAGACCAGGGCGACGTTCTGGAGCAGGAAGGCGACGGCGAACGTCGCGACGAGCATCACCGCCGGCGACTGCGTGCGCAGCGGCCGAAAGACGAAGCGGTCCATCAGCATCGAGAGCACGAGCACGACGATGAAGCAGAGGACGATCGAGAGCCACGTCGGCCAACCCCACTGCGAGCCGAGGGCGAGTGCGAACGCACCGGCCATCACGAGCTGGCCGTACGCGAAGTTGACGAGCCGGAGCACGCCGAACACGAGCCCGATCCCGATCGCCATCAGCGCGTAGATGCCGCCGAGCGCCAATGCGTCCGCCAGCGTCTGCCAGTCGACGGTGAGAAAGAACGCGGTCATGCCAGATAGGCCTGCACGAGCCGGTCGGTGTCGGTTGCATCCTCGGGCCCGAGCGTGAGCCGGTGCTCGCCGTTCGCGATCACGTACGAACGGTCGGCGAGCGCGACCGTGCGTTGCGCGCGCTGCTCGACGAGGAGCACGGCGACGCTGCCTCCTGCACGGATCGCGTCGAGCGTCTCGAAGACGCTGTCGACGACCCGCGGAGCGAGCCCGAGCGACGGCTCGTCGAGCAGCAGCACATCGGGCTCGGCGACGAGCGCGCGGGCGATCGCGAGTTGCTGCTGCTGCCCTCCCGAGAGCGCACCGGCGGTCCGGGCGCGGAACTCGTGGACGACCGGGAAGAGGTCGTTCACCCGCTCGAGCGCGGCCTGCGTGCCGGCTCGGCTTCGCCTGCCCGCGAGGCCCAGCGTGAGGTTCTCGGCGACCGTGAGCTCGGCGAAGATCCGCCGGCCCTCGGGCACGAGGGCGACCCCGCTTCGGGCCACGTCCTCGGGGCGCATGCCCACAAGTGATCGGTCGCCGAGGCGCACGTCGCCGCCGGCGATCGGGGCGGCGCCCATGATCGCGTGCAGTGTCGACGACTTGCCGGCGCCGTTCGGTCCGATCAGCCCGACGATCTCGCCGGCGTGCACTTCGAGCGAGAGCCCGCGGACAGCCGACACGGCGCCGTAACGGACGTCGAGCGACTCGACGACGAGCGAGCTCACTCCTCGGCCTCTTCGCGCACCGCGCTCTCGCCGAGGTAGGCGGCGGCGACGTCGAGGTTGGCCCGGATCTCGCTCGGCGTCGCCTCGGCGAGCGTCCGTCCCTGGTCGAGGACGTGAACACGGTCGCAGACGCCCATCACCAGCGCCATGTTGTGGTCGATCAGGAGCACGCCGGCCTGATGGTCGTCGCGGATCGAGCGCACGACCGCCGCGAAGGCCGGCACCTCTGCCTCGGGAAGCCCCGCCGCGGGCTCGTCCATCAGCACGAACTGGGGCTCGGTGGCGAGCGCCCGGGCGACGCTCAGGCGGCGTTCGTCGCCGTGGGCGAGCGAGCTTGCGGGAGTCTCGGCCTCGTCGGTGAGCCCGAGCAGCTCGAGCAGCTCGGCGGCCCTCGCGGCCGCGTCGCGTGGCGAGGTTCCGATCCCGAGCGCCGACACCTCGACGTTCTCCCGCACGCTCAGGGAGCCGAAGGAATGGCTGTGCTGGAAGGTGCGGGCGAGCCCACGGCGGCCGCGACGGTGGGCGGGCCAGCGGGTCACGTCGCGTCCGTCG
Source organism: uncultured Thermoleophilia bacterium (assembly GCA_963742605.1). Taxonomy (GTDB): domain Bacteria; phylum Actinomycetota; class Thermoleophilia; order Gaiellales; family Gaiellaceae; genus PALSA-600. The sequence goes on from CAVUNA010000014.1 coordinate 697,894, forward strand.
AGCGAGACGCTGCCGCTGGTCGGCCGGTCGAAACCCGAAAGCACATTTACGAGCGTCGACTTGCCGGCGCCGTTCGGGCCGATCAGCCCGAGCACCTCGCTGCGGGCGAGCTCGAGCGTCACGTCCCGCAGTGCCTCGATCCCCTCGAAGGTTCGCGAGACGGAGGAGGCCCGGAGTGTTCCTCCGGGCCTCCCGTCCTTTGGTTCTGCGATCGTCGACAAGCGCCTAGATCTTGGGCACGACCTTGGCGACGACGAGGCCGACCAGCTTCGGGACGTTGTTGTTGATCTCGAGCACCCGGTACTGCCGGCCGAACACCGTGTGGAGCTGTGGCGAGAAGCTCACGAGGCCCGATAGCGTCGGGACCTTCTTGAACTTCACCATCTGTGCCGCGAGTGCGGCGCCGTTCGTGGAGCCGCCCGCCCGCCTGATCGCGGTGACGACGCCGTCGATCGCCGCCGGCCCGGTGACGAAGCCGCCGGTTCCCGCGTGCACCTGCTTGGCGAGCTTGTTGATCGCCGCGTTCGGGTCGTTGCCGAAGCTCGAGGCGAACGTGACGAAGTAGTAGTTCGTCACCGGCGGGCTCTTCGGCAGCCAGTAGGTGCCGTCACCGGCCCACGAGTTGAGGACAGGTGTGTTGTTGCCGAGCGTACGCAGACCGGTGATGAAGCTCGAGAGAGACCCGAAGGCACCCGCGGTCGACGTCACGATCACGTCGGCCTTCTTGCTGTTGAGCCGGCTCACCGCGTTCTGAACGTTGTTGCCGCCGAACGCCTGATCCTGGTAGGTCTCCTCGTCGGCGATCTTGCCGCCGAGCTGCTGCCACCGCGCCTTGAAGGCCTGAACGACGTTCTTGAAGTAGACGATCACGGTGTCAGTGGCGAGCGAGGCGGTCCGCCATCCCCGTCCCCACGCGTACTGAGCCATCGCCGAACCCTCGTCCTGCGCGACATTGCCGAAGCTGAACGCCAGCGCACCCTTCGCGCCGAAGCGCTTCGGGCCCATCTGGTCGGTGCCGATGCACGGTGCGACCGCGAGGATGCCGCGGTTGATCGCCTCCTGCACCACCGGCGCCGCGAGATCCACATCGCAGGTGGTGAAGATGACGTTCGCGCCTTGCCCGATCAGCTTGAGGGCACACGACTTGGCGATCGCGGGCTTGTTGCCCTGCGTGTCGCACGTCACGATCTGCAGCTTGCGGCCGTCGACGCCGCCCCTTGCGTTGACCTGGTTGACGTGGAGCTTGGCGGCGGCGAGCGCAGGGTCGTCGAACGGGGCCATCGCCCCGTTGCCGTCATAGGCCCAGCCGATCGTGATCGGCGTCGCGGCGGTGGTGCGCGCCGCGGCCGTCGCCGTAACCACGACGACGATCGCCGCGACGGCGACCAGTATGAGCCCCAAACGGGAACTCGGTCCTCTCATCCTCTCTACTCCTTCACTGTCAGCCGCCGCGATTCGCGGTCGGACGGGGGTCTGGGGGGACTGGGAGGCAGGGGGATGGTGCCAGCCGCAGCGCCCGCGCGCCGGGATCTCTCGAGCGGGGCGCGCTGAGCGGGGCCTGGAGCCATTGCGGGATCCTCGCACAGCGTTTGACATCTGATCAAGCGCGTGTGAGCCTGCGCCGCGAGGTGTCCTCCACACGCGAGACCGACGGCCGCCGGCTGCGGCACCGGACGATGGCCGAGTTTGCCCTCGAGCAGCTTCGCGAGGCGATCATCATGGGTGAGCTGCAGGCCGGGACGCCCCTGCGTCTCGACGAGCTCGCCCGCTCGCTCGGCATGAGCATCTCACCGATCAGGGAGGCGGTGCGCCAACTGGAGGCACTCGGGCTCGCCAAGCACGTGCCCCACCAGGGGGCGAAGGTGGTCGCGTTCGACGTCGACGACCTGCGCGACCTGTTCGAGGTCAGGCTCGCGCTCGAAGGGCTCGCCGTCCGCCGGGCGGCGGAGCGGGTGACACCGACCGAGGTCGAGGCGGCGCGCCGGTACCTGGTCGAGCTCGACCAGGCGCGGGACGCCCACGAGGTCCTGGCGGCGATGCGCGCGCACACGGATTTCCACTTCGCCCTCTACGACGCCTGCGGCGCACCGTGGCTGCTCCAGATGATCCGGCCCGCCTGGGACCGCACGGAACGGTTCCGGCCCGCCCTCTTCTCGGCCGCCGGCGAGCTCCAGGACCGCCACCGCGAGATCGACGGGCGCCTGCTCGATGCCGTCGCCGCGGGCGACCCGGAGCGGGCCGCCGCGACGCTCTTCGAGCATCTCGATCTCGCCGGTCGCTTCTACGGCCCCGAGCTCGGCGACCGCGGCATCTTCGAGCGGTAGCGGGCTGTGGGCTCCCCCGCCTGGGGGATGAGCGGCCACGCGAAGCGAGCCGATGCTTCGTCTGGACGATTCGACCCTCGAGGGCAGAGGTGGCCTGATGGCTGCAGATGCGGCAAGTGCGAGCGCTGAAAAAGGGAAGTGCATTCTCGTCACCGGCGGCGCCGGTTTCGTCGGCGCGAACCTCTGCACGACGCTCGCCGAGCGCCATCCCGGTTGGGAGCTGATCGCACTCGACAACCTGAAACGGCGTGGCTCGGAGCTCAACCTCTCGCGCCTTCGCGAGGCCAAGGTCACATTCGTCCACGGGGACGTGCGCCAGCCGCAGGATCTGGCCGAGCTCAGCGGCCTGGATGCGATTGTCGAGTGCTCGGCCGAGCCGTCGGTCCTCGCAGGCGTCGGCTCGTCTCCGGACTATGCGCTGCACACGAACCTGTCCGGCGCATATCACTGCCTCGAGCTGGCACGCCGGGAGAAGGCGCAGATGGTCTTCCTGTCGACGAGCCGCGTCTATCCCGTCGCCCCGCTCGCGTCGGTGAGGTACGGCGAAGAGGCCATGCGCTTCGCGCTCGCCGAGGAACAGGAGCTTCCGGGTGTCAGCTGCGCAGGGATCTCGGAGGTCTTCCCGCTGACCGGCGCGCGGACGCTCTACGGCGCGACGAAGTTGGCTGGTGAGCTGCTGGTCGAGGAGTACGCGGCTGCGTACGGGCTCGCCACGGTCGTCGACCGCTGTGGAGTGATCGCCGGGCCCTGGCAGATGGGGAAGGTCGACCAGGGTGTGTTCGCGTACTGGATGGCTGCCCACACTCTCGGTCGAAGCCTGCGCTACCTCGGTTTCAACGGGTCGGGCAAGCAGGTCCGTGACGTCCTCCACGTCGCCGACTTGGCCGATCTCGTCGACGATCAACTTTGCCGCCCGGACGACTGGGCCGGGGTAACCGTGAATGTGGGGGGTGGCGCCGATCGCGCGCTCTCGCTGCGGGAGACGACCGAGCTCTGCCGCGAGATCACGGGGCGCTCCGTTCCGGTCGAGCCCTCACGGGACGAGCGGCCCGGTGACCTCCCGATTTATGTGAGCGACTGCTCCCGGTTGGCCGCCTACACCGGTTGGCGCCCCCGGCGCAGCAGCCTGGATGTCCTGTCCGACCTTCACTCCTGGCTGACCGACCATCACCACGACCTGCGGACCGTGTTCGTGTGAAGCTCTCCGTCGTCGTTCCGGCGCACAACGAGGAGGGCTCGGTCGCCGAGACGGTCACCGGCGTCATCGCCGCGCTTTCCGCGCGCTCATCGCGTACGAGGTGATCGTCGTCGACGCAGCTCATCGACGGCACGGCTATCTCGAGGCGGCGACCTCGCGGTTCTGGCTCGGCGTTCCGCTGTTCTTCATCCTGAGCGGGTTTCTCCTCTATCGGCCGTTCGCGCACGCCGTCATCCGCGGAGCCCCGCGGCCGTCGATCGTCCGCTACGCCAGACATCGCGTGCTGCGGATCGTGCCCGCGTACTGGCTCGTCCTCAGCGTGTCGATCTTCTGGCTTCCGGGCTTCTACGACTTCTATCCGGTCGCAGTCGCCGCCGCCGCCGTGTGTCTGTGGGCCTACGTCTTCGTGCGACGGCCTGGCCCTGTCTACTACGCAGCGGCGGCCGGCGCCACCCTCTTCGCCGCCTACCGCCTGACCCAGTACCCGTTCCACGCAGTCACCTGGCCTGCGCTGGCGAACTACACGCTCGTCTACATCCCTTTCGCTCCCGCCTACACGGGCGTTTCGGAGCCTCCGGCCTGGTCGCGCTCGAGATTTCGTTCTACTGCTTCCTGCCGATGATCGCGATCGTGGCCGCCCGATATGCCTCACGCGGCGTCACGCCCGAGGCTCGTGCCGGGCGGCTCGCCCTCGGACTGGTTCCACTACTCCCGCTTGGAGTGGCGTTCATGTGGATCAGCGCTGTCGGCACGCAGAAGGTCTGCCTGACCGGGTTCATCGACGAGTTCGCGGCCGGGATGTTGCTTGCGATCGCCCTCGAGCGATGGCCGACCGTGTCGGTGAGAACGAGCCTCTTCTCGGCCGCTCTCCTGCCGACCACGCTCTCCCGTGCCGACGACATGCACATTGTCCCCGGGAGCATTGTTTCGCTCGCCCTGCTGCCTGCGCTCGTGATGACACTCGTGCGACGGCTGAAGGCGACCCCGCCGTCGGGGATCGTCGGGCTCTCCGGGTACGTCTCGGCGTTCGCGTTGTCTGCAGCATGCGTGGCCGTCTTCTTCGGCGCGGACCGGCGTGCTCCTCGCAGCGGTGCGTGCCTCGCCGCTCACACCTATTCGATCACCGTCGGCCGTCGGTCGTTCTCGGTCGCCGATCCCTTCGAAGCCCGAGACGTGCAGGCGATCGTCGGCGCGGCTGACCGGCTGGCGAAGCCGGGTGAGTCGCTCTTCGTCGGTCCCGCCGACCTCCGACGCACCAACTACAACGACACGTACGTCTACTACTTGCTGCCGCAGCACAACCGGCTCGTCCCACATGGCGATGACCCTAGACGGCGAAACGGCAGCGGCTTGATCTTCCCGCGGCTGATGGTGATCGCCTTCGTCCTGACGCTGGCGACGTGCTGATGCGAGACGCACGACGCTTCTTGGCCGTGTTCTCTCCTCTCGCATGCTTGTCGCGGCTGGGACCGTCTCGTACGGCATCTACCTCCGTGTGACCGTGGTCACTTCATCCGCGCCGTACGCGCGCGCGAGAAGTGGGCGACCGATGCGCGCGACGTCACGACACCTCGACGACGACGTCAACTTCGTCAGGCTGACGGATCTCGAGCACCGTCGTCCGGCGGCGCGGTCATCGAGCAGCTCCGGGTCGCTCGTGAGGTGCTCCGACCCGGCGGTCGGGCAATCGTCCTGCAACCGAACGTTCGGCTCGTCGGCGGCCGCTACTGGGACTTCATCGACCATACGGTTGCGCTTACGGAGCGCAGCCTCGCCGAGGCCGCAGAGCTCGCCGGCCTGTGCGTCGAGCGCACGATCACGCGCTTCCTGCCCTACACGACCAAGAGCCGGCTACCGCAAAGCCGGTACCTGGTTCGCGCGTACCTTGCCTTCCCGCCCGTGTGGGCGCTGCTCGGCAAGCAGACATTGCTGATCGCTCAGCGGTAGGTCTACGCCGCTTTCGCGTGCGTCGCCGCGAACCGCGAGAACAGGTCGTCCAGGCCGATCTGAAGCTGCCACTCGGGGTGGTCGGAGCGGAATCGGGTCAGGTCCGTGATGTAGCAGATGTGGTCTCCGCGCCGGGGCTCGTCGACGTACTCCCAGTCCAACGAGCGGCTGTACAGCTCCTCGAAGCGCGCGATTGCCTCGAGCATCGAGACGCTGTTTTCGCGACCGCCGCCGAGGTTGTAGACGACGCCCGCTCGCGGCCGTTCGACGAAGGCCATGATCGCAGTGCAGACGTCATGCGCGTGGATGTTGTCGCGGACCTGCTTGCCCTTGCACCCGTACACGCGATACGGGAGCCCTTCGCGGACGGCACGAGCGAGGTAGGCGAGAAACCCGTGCAGCTCAGCGGCCGAGTGGTTGGGGCCGGTGAGGCAACCGCCGCGCAGGCAGACGGTCGGCATTCCGAAATAGCGGCCGTACTCCTGCACGAGCAGGTCGGCCGATGCCTTCGACGCGCCGAAGAGCGAATGGGTCGTTGCGTCGATGCGCATACCCTCGTCGATGCCGTTTCGGAGCGAAGGGTCGGCGTAGTCGAATCGCGTCTCCAGCTCGACCAGCTCGAGCTCGTTCGGGGCGTCGCCGTAGACCTTGTTGGTCGACATGAAGACGAACGGTGCGTCTGGCACTTCCTCTTCATCCAGAGACTGAGCACGACCCAACTCTGGTGGACCGAAGGCACGAACCTCGTCCTCGTCCTCACACTCACGCTTGCGGTCGCGACCGCCTCATGGCTGGTCATCGAGAAGCCCCTGCTCGGCAGGAAGGACGACCTCGGCTCATTCCGCCGCTCCCGGCGTGAGGATGCCCTGCGGCGCTCAAAGTCGAAGCCGACGTACGCGTGACTCCCGTCGTCCTGGCAGTCTTCCGGCGGAAATGTCTGCCGGAGGTGTCGAGGTGACGGAAGCCCCGCTCTACGAGACGATCGTCGTCGGATACGACGGGACGGAGCCCGCCGAGCATGCGCTCGCGCGCGCCGTCGCGCTGACCAAGGCGTCGGGTGCCAAGCTCGTCGTCGTCGACGTCGCCGGAGCGACGCCGATCGAGGGCTCGGACGGCGCCTTCGGGTTGACGCCATACGAGTACCCGTATTCGTCGGTCGAGGCCGCGGAGCTCGCGGACGATGCGCTCTGGCATGCGCACCGGACGCGGGTGGAGGCGTTTCTGGCCGAGCGAGGCGTGGAGGCCGAGTTCTCCGGCGTCGTCGGCCAGCCGACCGGTGAGCTGGTCGACGTGGCCGAGCAGCGGAACGCCGGCCTGATCGTCGTCGGAACGCGCGACCCCGGCACGCTCGAGCGGCTGTTCGGTGGCAGCGTCAGCCAGGGTGTCGCCAAGCACGCCCACTGCGACGTGCTGATCGTGCGCTAACGGCGGGCCAGGCCGGTGAGCTTCGCGGCGAGGCGCTTCGGCGCCGCGGGCTCGAGGATCGCATCGGCGACGATCGTCCCCGAGCCGGCGCCGAGGCCCGGCCCCGGGTGGGTGCTCGCGCCGACGTGCCAGACGCCCTCGACGAAGGTGCGATGGCCCGGTGCGGCACCGAGCGGGCGCCAGATGAAGTTCTGGTCGAGCGCGAGCGAGCCACCGTAGGGGTCGCCGTGGACGAGGTTGACGTTGGCGGATTCGAGGTCGGCGGGCGAGAGCACGGTCCGTCCGAGCAGCGCCGACTCGAGATTCGGAATGTGGCGGGCGATCCGCGCCTGGATACGGTCGGCGTAACGCTCCCGCAGGGCCGGCGTCCACGTCCCGGCCGCCACCTCGATCTCGCCCGCTGCATCGCCTCTGACGTGCCACGGGAGCTCCTGCAGCTGGATCCAGAGCAGGCCCTTGCCGGCCGGCGCCCGTGACGCATCGACCGCCAACGGCTGGCCGACCACGACGGTCGCCTCGGCGGGGAGCAGCCCGCGCTCGGCCTCGTTGACTGCGCGCGAAACGCCGTCCAGGCCCGGCGTCAGGTGCACGATCGCGGTCGCACCGAGCCGATCGTCTCCCTCCCAGGCCGGCGGCTCGGACAGGGCGAAGTGGATCTGCATCTCCGAGCGGCCGTAGCGGAACCGTCGTGCCTGTGCGGCGACGTCCGGCGGCACGTTGCCGAGCAGACGGCCGTAGAGCTGTGTCGGCGTGACGTTGCAGACGACCACCGGTGCGCGGAGCACGTCGCCGTTCTCGAGCTCGACACCGGCTGCGCGTGCGTCGCGCGTGATCACGTGCGTGACGTCGGTGCCCGTCTCGCACACACCGCCCTGCTCGCGAATGAGCGCGACGAGAGCGTCGGCGAGCCGCGCGCCGCCGCCGCGCGGCACCGGCATCCCGCCTTCCTGCACCGCGACTGCGATCACCGCTGCCATGTAGCCGGACGCCGCCGCGTCCGGCCCGAGGCCGGTGTGAAGCACCCAGGGCGCCAGCAGCCCGTGTGCGCGCTCGGAGGCGAAGGTCTCCCTCAACCAGTCTCGCGCCGAGATCAGCAGCCCCGCGCCGAACTCGGCGGCGCCTCGTCGCCCGAGCCGCCGGTAGGCGCGGAGTGCGAGCGCGGCGCCGTGGCGCGACCACAGTTCGGTGCCGAGCACGCCGAAGGCGAGGTCGGCGTTCGGGAAGAACGCATCGAGCATCGCCCGCCAGGCGGCGCCGTCGCCGGGCTCGAGCCGCTCGAGCTCCGCGACGTTCGCATCGGCAGTTCGCAGCAGGAACGCCGCCTCGCCGTCGGGGAAGAGCGTGGCGGTCGGATGCTCGGTGTTCAGATACTCGAGCCCGTGCCGCGCGAGGTCGGCGCCGAGCCTGGCGTGCGCCGCGCCGCCGACCCAGAGCGGGTGCCAGGCACTGAAGACGTCGTGGTGGAATCCGGGCGCCGTGATCTCCGCGGTCTTGATTGCGCCGCCGAACCAGTCGTTCCGCTCGAGCACGCAGACGCGGCGACCGGCCTGGGCAAGCAGGGCAGCGCAGGCGAGGCCGTTGACACCGCTGCCGACGACGATCGCGTCGTAGGCGCCGAGCTCAGTGTTCATCTGCGAGCGCGCGGAACTCGTCGTCCGTGACGAGGCCGCGTTTCTGCATCCCCAGGTGCTTGACAGCCGCGAGCACGCCTGCGCGCCGTTCCTCCGGGATGGCGATTCCGAGCTCGTCGGCCTTGATGCTGATCGAGTCGAGGCCGCTCTTCTTGCCGAGCACGATTGAGCGTTCGGTGGCGACCAGCTCCGACGAGTACGGCTCGATCGACGGTGGGTCGTGGAACTGGCTCGCGACGGCGCCGCTCTCGCGCCGGTACAGCGTCTCGCCGGTGACCGGCTTCCACGGCTCGAGTGCGTAGCCGGAGAGGTCGCGCACGCGATCGGAGACGGCGCGGATACGGTCCAGCCGCAGGTTCGTCTCGACGCCGTAGAGCGCGCGCAGCGTCATCGCGACCTCGCCCAGGTTGGCGTTGCCGGCCCGCTCACCCATCCCGTTCACGGTTCCGTGGACCCAGCTCGCGCCTGCGCGCACGGCCGCGACCGCACTTGCCGTGGCGACGCCGAAGTCGTTGTGGCCGTGGAAGTGCACCGGCGTGCCGCCGAGCCACTGGATCGTCCGTCCGACGAGGTCGCCGACCGCTTCGGGTGACGCGATCCCGAGCGTGTCGACGACTGCGACCTCGCGCGCGCCGGCCTCGACCGCGGTCTCGTAGACGCGACGGAAGAACTCGGGGTCGGCTCGTGTCGAGTCGACGCCGAAGAACGCCGCGTAGATGTCGTGCTCGGCGGCGAAGCGCATGGCCGCTGCGATCCGCTCGAGCATCTTCTCGCGCGAGACGCCGATCGCATCCAGTTTGAGATCGGAGATCGGCGATTCGATCACCGAGTGCGACACACCGAGCGAGACGAGCGCCTCGAGATCCGCGGGCACCGCACGCGAGAAGCCCCAGACCTCGGCGCGGAGGCCGGCGTCGGAGATCAGCTGCACCGCCTGCCAGTCGTCGTCCGACACCCGCGGGAATCCGGCCTCGATCCGGTCGATGCCGAGGTCGTCGAGCAGCCGTGCGATCTCGAGTTTCTGCTGCGGGTCGAGCACGACCCCGACGGTCTGTTCGCCGTCGCGGAGCGTGGTGTCGTACAGCCCGACACGCCCGCCGATCGCGTACGGATCGTTCAGCGAACCGGTCCAGATCAGGTCCTGCACGTCACGACTCCGTCGGGAAAGTCCGAGAGCTTCTCGGGCCCGTTCGGGGTGACCAGGAAGTTGTCCTCGACGCGCAAACCGCCGCCGCCTTCCCAGTAGCAGCCGGGCTCGATCGCCAGCACCATGCCCTCGGCGACCGTACCGCCTGCCGCCTGGTGGGCATAGGGCGGCTCGTGGGCGCGTGCCCCGATCCCGTGACAGATCGGGTGCGACGGCTGGCCGGGATAGCCGATCGCGGCGATCCCCTCGCGGACGAGGACGTCGAGCTCCGCCAGGCTTGCACCGGGCGTGCAGTGGGCGACCGCGCGGTCGTAGACGTCCACGAGCCCACGCTCGAGCTCGCGATAGTCGTCTCGCAGCTCGCCGACGACGAGGTTCTTGGTGTGGTCTGCCCAGTACCCGTCCGCGCACACCCAGATCTCGAACAGCACCGGCTCGTCCTCGGTCACGGGGAGGTCGCTCGTGGCGGTGAAGGTCTTGATCCCCCGTCCCGCCCAGACGAGCGAGAAGGGAAGCGCGAGCTCGACGTCGTCACGTGCCGTGCCCTGCCCGTGCACGAATCCCTGCCAGATCGCCGCCGCCTCCGACTCCTTCATGCCGACGTCGAGCCGGCCGCGAACGTGCTCGGTTGCGTCCGCCGCGATCGCGTTCGCGATGCGCATGCGCTCGACCTCCTGCGGCGTCTTCACGCCGCGAGCCTGCGCGAGCAACGGCGTCGCGTCGGCCGCGTCGGGGAACGCGTCGAACCACGCCTTCGTAAAGGTCGTCGGCTCGCCGACCATGCGATCCGCTGCCTGGGTGCCGAGTGAGAGCTCGATCCCCAGTCGTCGACGCGCGCCCGCCGCCTCGACCGCGAGCTCGAGCGTTCGCGCGAGCGGGGGCCGTGGGTCGCTCTCGTCGTAGCCGCGCACGTAGCGGACGTCGTCGGTCCACGCCGTGCGAGCAGCGTCCTCGGCGGACGCCTCGAGGCAGATCAGCACCGGCTCGCCGTCGCGGGGGAACACGCAGGCGTCGTAGCCCTTCATCCCCCAGAAGTTCGTCAGGTAGAGGACGTTGTCGGGTGCGCGGACGACGAGGGCGTCGAGTGAGTGCTCGTCGAGCAGCGCGCGGACGCGGTCGAGCTTGGCTTCGTCGCGTGGCCAGCTCACCAGCGAACGCGTGGAGGCGCGGGCGTGCCGTGCGCCTCCTGCCAGGAGACGACCGGGTTGCGCAGCACGCCGATCCGCTCGATCTCGGCCTCGATCACGTCTCCGGGGCGCAGGTAGAGCGACGCGGCGTCCTCGCTGAAGCCGGCGACACCGGAGACCGTGCCGGTCGAGAGAACGTCCCCGGCGCTGAAGCCGAGCGGCGAGTAGTGGCTGACGATCTCGGCGATCGTCGTCGACATGTTTCCCGAGTGGGAGCTCTGCCGCGTCTCGCCGTTGACACGGAGCTGCATCGTCAGGTCGGCCGGGTCCCGGATCTCGTCGGGGGTGACGATCCAGGGGCCGAGCGGGCAGAACGTGTCGATCGCCTTGCAGAAGCTGAAGACGCCGGACCGCATCTCGCGGCGCTGGATGTCGCGGGCGGTGATGTCGTTGAAGATCAGGTAGCCGGCGACGTAGTCCATCGCCTCTTCGGGGCCGAACCACTTGCCGCTCTTCCCGATCACGACCGCGAGCTCGAGCTCGTAGTCGAGCTCCTCCGTCAGATGCTCGGGATAGACGATCGGCTCGTCCGGGCCGATGATCGCATCGACGTTCTGGAAGAAGACGATCCACGGTGCGATCTCGTGCGACCAGTTGACGTTCTTCGAATCGTCCTCGTGCTCGCGAAAGTTGCCGGCGGTATGGAAGAACTTCTTCGGCACGATCGGCGCGCGCAGACGAACGCCCGCGAGGCCGGAGCGCTCCGACGTGTCGTCGGCACCGCCGCGCTCGAAGTACTCGCGCATCGAGGGAACGTCCAGCCGCACGACCTCGTCGCCGTCGATCCGGCCTACCTTCGCATTGTCGTACGTGACCAGCTTCATCCGCACACCTGCTGGGCGACGAGCGCGTAGGTGTGCGCCGTCTTCACGAGCCCGTCGATCTCGAGGTTCTCGCCGAGCGAGACGTCCATCAGCCCGGTCGAGGTGCCGTAGTTGACGGTCGGGACGCCGTAGCGGGTCAGCGCCGAGGCATCGCTGAACCAGCGCGTCACGTCGCGGCCCGGCCTCTCGCCGTGCACCTCGCCATGAGCGGCGTCGATCGCCTGCACCAGCTCGTGATCCTCCTCGATCTCGGCGCCCGGCGCCGTGACGTACACCTCGCCCTCGACGCCGTAGTCGGGGAAGCGCTCGGCGAGCGACCGGACGAAGTCGAGCACCTCGCGCCTGGCGATTCCCATCGGCTTCGTCGGCGGCACGCGCACGTCCAGGAAGAGATCCGTGTGATGGGGCGTGCGCGAGACGCGCCAGCCGAACCCGCCCTCGATCGCGCCGACGTTCACGATCGCCGGTGTGCCGCGGTAGGCGTTCGCCGGGTCCTGCTCCCAGGTCGGGATCCACTCCAGCACCGCGGACGTCAGCTCGTGCATGCGCAGGATCGAGTTCCGGTCGCGGCGGCCCTCACTGAAGGCGGTGTGGATGAAGTCCCCGCGGGCGCGGATGCGCAGCCAGAGCGCGCCGAAATGGCCCAGCACGACCTTGCCCTCGGTCGGCTCGCCGAGCAGGCACATGTCGGCGACGCCGCCGTGCGAGACCAGATAGCGCGTGCCGGCCGCGTAGCCACGGTACTCCGCGCCGGTCGCCTCCCCGTACTGGGTCTTCTCGATCTCGCCGCAGACGGCGGCGATCAGGACGTCGCCGCGGAGACGGACGCCCGCGTCCTTGAGGGCGTGCACCGCCTCGACGTAGCAGGCAAGCGCGCCCTTCATGTTCGAGATGCCGAGGCCGTAGAGGCGGCCGTCACTCTCGAATGCCTTCGGCTGGAAGCCCGGAACGCCGCGCAGCCAGGGCTCGCTCCCGGAGTACGACGTGTCCATGTGGCCGTTGAACATCAGGCTCTTGCCGCCGCCCGTCCCGGCCCACGTGCCGAGCGCGTTCGCCCGCCCGTCCTCGACCTGCTGCCACTGCACGTGCAGGTTCAGCTGCTCGAAGATCGCGACCATCAGCTCGGCGAGCGGCTGCTCGTTGCCGGTGAAGCTGTGCACGTCGACAAGCGCGCTCGCCGTGGCGACCAGACGGTCGCGGTCGATGATCACTGCGGCCCACTCATCCCGGGCACGCCGGCCGGCGCCGGCGCGTCCGCCACGGGCAGGCCCGCGGCGCGCCACGCCTCGAAGCCGCCGTCCAGGTCACCGGCGTCGACCCCGAGCTCGATCAGTCGCACCGCGGCGAGGCTCGACGAGTAGCCGTGCGCGCACATCAGGATCAGCGTTCGGTCGGCCAGAGCCGGGTTCGCGTAGCCGGACGTCCGGTCGGCGCGCCACTCGAGCACGGACAGCGGGACGTGCACCGACCCCGGCACGATCCCTTCGCGCTCGCGCTCGTCGTTCGACCGCGTGTCGACGATCAACCCGTCGGCTGCCTCCGCCTGAAGCGGGGACAGCCGCACGATCCGGGCGCGCGCCTCGGCGAGCATCTTCTGGATCACCTGACGTGGGGGAGCACCTGCTCGCCGAACAGGCGGATCTGCTCGTGGCGCTTCTCGCCCCACAGCTCCAGCATCACGTGCGTACAGCCGGCGTCCTTGTACTCCTCGATCGCGGCGATGCAGTCGGCGGGCGTGCCGGCGATCGGCTTGCACTTGTCGAGCAGCGCGTCGGACACCTTGGCCTTCGCGGCCAGCCGGCCGCCCTGCTCCATCGCCTCGGCGACCGGGCGGATCTCCTCCTGATCGATACCGGCCAGATCGAGCAGCGTGTCCGCCGAGCCCTGGATGTTCTGCACCTTGTTGGCGAGGTACATGCCGGCGATCTCGCGCGCGCCGTCGCGCCCGGCGGCGCGGTCGGTGGCGTGGATCGACGCGACGATCGTGCACCCGATGTCGATGTCGCTCTGGACGTTGCCGCGCGTGTAGCGCACGAAGGCCGGTGTCGTGATCGACGGGGTCAGGCAGCCGTCGCCGATCTCACCGGCGAGGGCCTGCATCTTCGGCGCCGTCGCGGCAACGTAGACCGGCGGCACGTCGCGCGGCGTGTGCGCCTCCGGCTGCAAGGCGGGAACGTCGGCGCTCCAGGTCGATCCCTCGTAGGCGAAGACGCCGCCGCCGAGCACCCCGCGCACGATCGCCACAGCGTCTCGCATCGGGCCGAGCGTCTTCGAAGTCTGCATCTGCGCGTTGTTGAGGAAGATCTTCGAGGTGCCGTAGCCGAGGATGAACCGGCCAGGCCCCGCCGCCTCCTGCACCACGCGGGCGTCCATTGCGACCTGAACCGGATGCCGCGTGAAGGGCGAGATGATTCCCCAGCCGATCGTCAACCGTGTCGTCTCGCGCGCCATCAGCGCCGAAACGACGGTCGACGACCGTGCCTCCATGCCGTGCTTGCGCCACCACGGGTAGGCCTCGGCGAGCCAGATCGTGTCCATCCCCGCGGCGTCCATCGCCCGCGCCGAGGCGAGCATCTCGTCGAGCGGCTCCATCGTCAGCTGCATCACGCCGACGCGAAATGAAGGGGTCATGCGCCCCCGGCGGCCGCGGCTTGTACTTCACGGTCGAGCGCGGTCAAGACGTGCTGAACCTGCTGGTTGACGATCGGCTGCAGGACGCGCTGCCCCATCGAGCCGACCGGGCCCGCGATCCGGACATCGGCCGTCCAGTGCATCGCCGTGCCGCCCTCGGGCGTGTCGGAGAGCTCGAACTGCGTCTCCATCTTCAGCATCGCGCCGACGCCCTGGCCTTTGATCGCGAGCTTCGCGTACTCGGGCTCGCGTTCCTCGATCTTGTCCATGTCGATCTTCATGCGCAGGCCGCCGAGCCCGAGGGGGATCTTGACGTTCGCAGTCCAGTGGGTCGGATCGTGGACGTCGAAGTTCTCGACGCCGGGCATCGTCTTCGCCATCGACTCGGGGTCGTTGAGCACCTTCCAGACGGCATCCCGCGGCGCCGAGAAGGCCCTGTCACCGGAGACGATCAAGCCGCGCTCACCGTGACCGTTGCGCCGGCTTCCTGCGGGTCGTTGAGCATCTCCCAGACGCGGTGATACGGATTGCAGCTGTCCCAGACGATCGCGCCGCCGTGGCCGCGAAGCGCGTCCTGCACCGCCGCGCAGACGGCGTGGATGCCGGCGCCGCCTCCTTCGCCCATGCCCTTGGTCCCGAGCGGCGTGAACGGCGACGGGCTTTCGACGTTGCCGGTCTTCAGCGGCGGCATGTCGAGCGCGTGCGGGACGTGGTAGTCGTAGAAGTTCGGAGTGAGCAGGTTTCCGTCCTCGTCGTAGGCGAAGTGCTCGTGCACCGCGGCGCCGAGCGCCTGTGCGGTTGCGCCCATCACCTGGCCCTCGACGATCTGCGGGTTGATCCGCTTGCCGCAGTCGTCGACGGCTGCGTAGTCGACGAGCTCGTAGTAGCCGGTCTCGGGATCGATCTCGATCACGGCCACGTGGATCTGCGCCGCGTAGGTGAGCGTGAGGTTGCCGAACTTCCGTTCGACGTCCGGAACCTGGAACGGCGGCCGGTAGACGTACCGGCAGTTCAGCGTCACGCCCAGGTCCTCGGGGAGGCCGGCGTTGTTGGCGTTGATGATCGCGCCGCACGCCATGAACGGCAGGAACGCATCGGGGCTCTCCTTGATGCGAACGCCACCCTCGGCGAGCTCCAGCGCCTCCTCGGGCACGCCGCCGAAGATCACCGACGCGAGCTTCTTGATCTCGGCGGCGAGCATCTCGGTCGCCCCCTTCACCGCGGAGAGGCCCGTGACCGCGAACTGCGATGCATACGTTCCCGAGAAGCCGGCGTGCGAGTTCCAGTACGAGTCGTGCCCGGCACGGACGTGCACGTCGTCGATGCCGCAATTCAGGATGTCGGCGACGACCTGCGCTGCCGTCGTCTCGTGTCCCTGCCCCTGCGGCGTCGTGCCGAGCGTGACGACGATCTCGCCGAAGATGTCGAGCTTCACCGTGGCGACCTCGTTGTTGCCCGAGAACTGGAGCTCCGGGTTGATCATGCGCGACTGCCCGAAGTTGTTCGTCCCCGAATCGAGCGTCGAGCCGATCCCGAAGCCGAGCAGCTTGCCGCGTGCCTCGGCGTCCTTGCGGCGGGCGTCGAGCCCGTCGTAGTCGATCAGCTCGAGCGCGACGTCGAGCATGCGCGCGTAGTCGCCCGAGTCGTAGACGCAGCCGTTCGGCGTCTCGTACGGCATCTCCTCGGCTCGGATGTAGTTGCGTTTGCGCACGTCGACCGGATCGAGGCCGAGCTCGTGCGCGACGATGTCGATCACGCGCTCGGTGAACCAGAGGTGCTGCATGCGCGAGTAGCCGCGGTTGGGCGACACCGGCGCCTTGTTGGTGGCCACCTGCGTGAACTCGAGGCGAATGTGCCGCCACCGGTACATCCCGGGCGTCACCTGCGCCCAGATCACACCGCCGAGCGGCTCGTAGCGAAGCCACGCTCCGGCGTCGTCGAGCGCCTTCGTCCGGAAGCCGAGCAGCGTCCCGTCGGCCTTGACGGCGACCTCGGTGTCGTGGAACCAGCGCTCGTTGCCGTGCGACATCGAGAGGTGGAAGTCGGTGCGCCACTCCGTCCACTGGATCGCCCGATTGAGCTTGCGTGCGAGCAGGCAGCAGACGACGAGCTGCGGATGCGACGTGATCTTGTTGCCGAAGCCGCCCCCGATGTCTTGAGTCACGAAGCGCAGCTTGTCCAGGCCGCAGCGCATCGCCGGCCCCATCATGATCGCGGCGAACCCCGGGAACTGGTTGTTCGTCATGATCGTCCATTGCCCGACGCCGCGGTTGTACTCGACGAGGGCGCCGTCGCACTCGAGCGGTGTCGAGTTGAAGCGGTGGAAGTGCAGCTCGGAGATCTTCACGACGTGATCGGCCTCAGCGAACGCCGCGTCGAGATCGCCCCATTCGTAGACGCCCTCCCACATCAGGTTCGACCCGGCGTCGTCGTGCAACACCGGGGTCGCTGCGTCCTGCGCCACGCGGGCGTCCGTGACCGCGTCGAGCGGCTCGTACTCGACCTCGACCAGCTCCGAGGCGTCGCGGGCGCGCTCGCGGGTATCGGCGACCACCGCAACGATCGGCTCACCGACGAACCGCACCTTGCCGACGGCGAGCGCGTAGTCCTTCAGGTTCGCTCCCGGCGGAGTGGACAGCTGGAAGAACGGGTCGGTGAGCGCCGCCACCTCCTCGCCGGTCAGCGTCCCGTACACCCCGGGCGCCTGCTCGGCCTGCGACACGTCGAGCGAGGTGATGTGGGCGTGGGCGTAGGGGGAGCGCACGAAGTGGACGTAGCCCATGCCGTGGCGCTTCACATCGTCGACGAAGACGCCTTGCCCCTGGACGAGGCGGCGGTCCTCCTTGCGCGGGACGCTCTGCCCCGACCAGGTCTTCTCGGGCGCTTCGGTCTCGACGCGCTCGGGGGTGGCGGTCGTGCTCACGAGGCGGCCGCCCGGACGGCCTCGAAGATGTTCCAGTAGCCGGTGCAGCGGCAGATGTTGCCCTGGAGCGCCTTCCTGATCTCGTCGTCGGTCGGGCTCGGGTTCTCACGCAGGAGCGCCGTCGCGCTCATCAGCATCCCGGGGGTGCAATAGCCGCATTGGAGTGCATGGTGGTCGGAGAACGCCTGCTGGAGCTTCGAGAGCTCGTCGCCGTCCGAGAGCGATTCGACCGTCTCGATGGTCGCGCCATCTGCCTGGACGGCGAGCAGCATGCAGCTCTTGACCAGCGTCCCGTCGACGATCATCGAGCAGGCGCCGCAGTTGCCGGTGTCGCAGCCGATGTGGCTGCCGGTGAGGTCGAGGTCGTCGCGGACGAAGTGGATCAGGAGCTTGCGTGCCTCCACCTCGCGCTCGTAGGCGGTGCCGTTGATCGTGACCGCGATCGTCTTGCTGGTCGAGATCGGCATCACTGCCCGGCTCTCACGGCCCGCTCGACGGCGCGCACGGCGAGCACCTCGGCGAGGTGTGCGCGGTAGGCGCTCGACGCGTGGACGTCCGATGGCGCTTCGAAGCTCGCGCCGCGGACAGCGTCGCGCACGGCCTGGGCGTCGGTTGATGCCGGCTCGAGGCCGACGGGAACGGCGTCGACGCACCCGAGCGCGACTCGGATGCTGCCGTTGACACTCGCGGCAGCCGAGCAGATGCACGTCCCTTCTGTCCCGAGCGTGACCGAGGCGAAACCATCTGCTTTACCGGCGGGCAGCGTGATCTTCGTCAGGAGCTCGCCGGTCCCGACCGCGGTCAGGTAGACCCCGAGGAAGAAGTCGGCTGCGTCGACCTCGCGCTCGCCGCTTGCGGCGGCGATCGTCATGCTCGCCCCGAGCGCGACCATCAGCGGCGGGAGGTGGTTGGTCGGGTCGTTCGAACAGAGGTTCCCGCCGATCGTGCCCCTGTTTCGCACCTGGACGTCCGCGATCTGCGCGCACACGTCGCCGAGGATCGGCCGCGCGCGCGCCTCAGCGCTCGTGACCAGTTCGGAGTACGTCGTCATCGCGCCGATCGTCAGCGTTCCGTCGGCGGCCAGATCGATCCCTCTGAGCGCATCCAGGCCGGCGAGGTCGATCAGGGCGTCGGGCGAGGCGGCCCGCGCCTTCATCACGTTGATCATCGTCTGGCCGCCCGCCAGCGCCCGGGCGCCGTCGTTCTCGGCGAGCAACTCGAGTGCCTCCTCGACGGAGGCGGGCCGCGCGTATCCGACCTCACGGAGGAGCATGTAGCGGGTTTTATAAGATCTGGGTCAGGACGCGCGCAAGTTCGTACGGCTTGGTTCGAGGTCACGGGCTCGTCGTCGAGGCGCGCAGGGCGAAATCATCCGCCATCTCTTCGAAGGTGACCCAGCGGGCGCCATCGTGCCGGTTGATGTGCTCGATCAGCCTCTCGAGCATCAGCAGCACCTGCGGCCGGCCGCTCACGTCCGGATGGATCGTGAGTGGAAAGACGGCGTACTCCTCCTCCCGGTAGATGTAGTCGAACTGATCGCGCCACAGCACCTCGAGCTCGCGGGGGTTGACGAATCCATGGCTGTTCGGCGATTTCTTGATGAACATCATCGGCGGAAGGTCGTCGAGATACCAGCTTCCGGGGATCTCGATCAGTGCCGTCTCGCGCCCGCGCGTGAACGGCTTCATCCACGTCTCCGCGGGCTGCGTGTAGTCGATCGGCGTCCAGCTGTCGCCGAAGCGGACGTAGTAGGGCCGGTGGTCGGCGTGCATCAGGCTGTTGTCGTACTTGACCCCGAACTCGAGCAGGAGCTCGTTCGTCACGCGGGAGAACTCCCACCACGGTGCGACGTAGCCGACGGGGCGGCGACCGCAGAACGGTTCGAGCACCTCGATGCTCCGCTCGAGCACGGCCCGCTCCTGTGCCGGTGACATTGCGAGCGGATTCTCGTGCGAGTAGCCGTGCAAGCCGATCTCGTGACCCGCTTCCGCAACCAGGCGTGTCTCGTTCGGGAAGCTCTCGGCGGTGTGTCCCGGAATGAACCAGGTCGCGGTGATCCCGGCGCGGTCGAAGAGCTTCAGGAGGCGCGGCATTCCGACCTCCGCAGCGAACACGCCGCGCGAGATGTCGCAGGGAGAGTCCTCGCCGCCGTACGAGCCGAGCCAGCCGGCGACCGCGTCGCAGTGCACCCCGAACGCGCAGAGAATCTCGGGCATGAATCTCCTTTCGTGATCTGCGGGAATGCCCCGGTGGGCCGGCATGGGTCGGCGCGGGTCAGCCGGAGCTGCCCGCGCCGAGCCGTCTAGCGCTGAACGATGCTGTGGACTTCGAGGTACTCGATGGTCGGCGGCCCGTCACCGAACCCTGCCTGCGTGCGGGCGGCGCGGACCTTCTCGCCCCAGGCTTCCGCCTGTTCGCGTGAGTCCCAGACTTCGAAGACACGCATCTTTCCGTCGTCGCCGAGTGCGGCTACGTGAACGAGACCTCCGGGCGGAGGCGTGTCGTCGACCCCCAGACGTTCCCGCATCTGGTCGTACTCCTCGGGCGTGATCCGGGTCTCGACGATCCGTGCCGTAGCCATATCGTCCTCCTTGTTGAATGCGAGGACCCTACTTCCGGATGGCCGCGCCTGCGGGTCGCCTGAGGGGTCTAGGCCGAGGTGCGCAGCAGCTTGCGGTGCCGCTCGAGTGCCGTGAGCACCGCATCGATGTCCTCTTCGGTGTTGTAGGCGTGCGGCGAGACACGCAGGTTTCCGTCGCGCTCCGAGGTGACGATCCCTTCGGCCTCGAGGGTGGCGACGAGACCCGGCGCATCGGTCGAGGCGACGCAGACGAGCGCGCCGCGTCGGTCGTGGGCGCGGGGCGTCATGACGATCCCTCCGAGTGCGTCGACACCGTCGATGAGGCGGTCGCCGAGGGTGAGGACGTGCTCGCGCGTGTCGGCGATCCCGATCTCCTGCATCAGCTCCATGCCGGCGATGCCGCCGTAGATCGCCGGGATCGGAGGGGTTCCCGCCTGGAAGCGGCGCGCATTCGGCGCCGGCGAGTAGTCGGTGTGGTCCATCTCGAAGATGTCGCGGTCGGCGAACCAGCCGGTCTGGGTCGGCGCGAGTTTTTCGGCAAGCCCTGGGCGGACCCACATGAACGCCAGGCCGGCCGAGGCGAGCAGGTACTTGAGGACACCTGCCGCGAGCACGTCGACGCCGAGCTCCTCGACGTCGAGCGGGTACGTGCCTGCGGCCTGGTAGGCGTCGAGCACGACGAGCGCGCCGCGTTCGTGCGCGATGCGGGTGATCTCGTCAACCGGGAGTCGGGTGCCGTTCCGGTAACAGACGGCGGTGATCGACACGATCGAGGTTCGTTCGTCGATCGCCTCCTCGAAGCGCTCGATCGGGATCTCCGGCCCGTCCGCGGGGACGATCGTCACCTCGGCGTCCCGTGCCTGTTGCGCGTGCCAGATCTGCCCGATCGTCGGGAACTCGAAGTCGGAGATGATCACTCGCGGTCGCGTCGTGAAGTCGATCGCACTCGCCAGCGCGCTCACGCCCGCCGACACGGACGTCGTCACGGCGACGTCGTCGGGCCGGGCGTTGACGAGCCGGGCGAACGATCCACGAGCCGCCTCGGAGCGCTCGACCCAGTAGTCCCAGGGTGCGCCACGGTCGTCCCAGCCGTCGAGGTAGTCGAGGTACGCGGCGCGCACCGCGTCCGAGAGCGCGCCCTGCGAGCACGAGTTGACGTACACGAGGCGCTCGAAGATCGGGAAGCGGTGGCGACAACGGGCCGGGACCGACGTCACGTCAACGGCCAAGGTATGCCTTTCTCAGTTCCTCGTTCTCGCGGAGCTCCTCTGCGCGCCCCTCGAGCACGAGGCGCCCGGTGGAGAGGACATAGCCACGGTCGGCGATCGAGAGGGACACGTTGGCATTCTGCTCGACGACGAGGATTGCGACGCCGGATTCGTGCACCTGCTTGATGATCTCGAAGTTCCGCTCGACCAGGATCGGCGCCAGCCCCATCGACGGCTCGTCCATCAGGAGCAGCTTCGGTCGCGACATCAGGGCCCGTCCCATGGCCACCATCTGCTGCTCGCCGCCGGAGAGGGTGCCGGCCAGCTGGGAGCCCCGTTCGCGCAGCAGCGGGAACAGCTCGTACACGCGGTCGTAATCCTCCTTCGTCCCGCCGCCCTGCAGGTAAGCGCCGAGCTCGAGGTTCTCGTGGACCGTCATCGGTGCGAACAGGCGGCGGTTCTCGGGGACGATGGCGAGCCCGCGTGAGATCCGGTAGCTCGTCGGTCTCCGGGTAACGTCCTCGCCGGCGACTCGAACCGCCCCGTTCCGCGGTCGCACGATGCCGAGGATCGTCTTCAGCGTCGTCGACTTCCCCGATGCATTGCCGCCGAGCAGGCAGACGAGCTCGCCGGGCTCGATGTGCAGCGTCAGGCCCTGAAGGATGTGGATCTGACCGTAGTAGGTGTCGACGTTGTCGAGCTCGAGCAGTGGAGCGACGGCTGTCTCCGTCATTTCGAGTCCATCGTCCCGAGACCGAGGTACGCCTCGACGACCTTGGGATCGGTTGCGACCTCCGTGAAGGACCCCTCGGCGATCTTTACCCCATGGTCGAGCGCGATGACGCGGTCCGAGATGCCCTCCACCACGTGCATGTCGTGCTCGATCACGAGGATCGTGTAGCCGCCCTCCGTGCGAAGCTGCGCGATCAGCTCGGTGATCTCATGCGTCTCGACCGGGTTCATCCCCGCGGCCGGCTCGTCGAGCAGCAGCAGCTTCGGATTCGTCGCGGTCGCCCGCGCGATCTCGAGCCGCCTCCGGTTCGCATACGAGAGCGAGTAAGCGGGCTGGTTCCAGCGGTACCCCATCAGCCGCTGTCCGAAGAACGCGAGCTTCTGCTCCGCGAGCTCGCCGATCTCACGCTCCTCGCGACGCATTCCGGGGGTTCTGATCATCGACCGGAAGATCCCCGCCCGTGTATGGGCGTACGCGGCAGCCATCACGTTGTCCTTGACGGTCATGTTCAGGAACAGGCGCAGGGTCTGGAAGGTGCGAGCGATCCCGAGCCGGGTGATCTGGTGTGGCTGCATGCCGATGATGCTCTGTCCTGCGAGGCGGATGTCGCCTTCGTCGGGGTCGTAGATGCCGGTGATCAGGTTGAAGAGCGTTGTCTTCCCGGCGCCGTTGGGCCCGATCACGCTGACGATCTCGCCCTCGTCGACGTAGAGATCGAGGCCGGAGACGGACATGAGACCCCCGAACGCGAGCGAGACGTTGTCGATTTCGAGCAGCCGTTCGCTCATCAGGTGATCTCGACCCGCCTCTCGCCCAGCAAACCGTTCGGGCGCACGATCATCAAGACGATCAGCAGGAGCCCGAGGATGATGTACCGGGCCGGGCCGGGGTTCGGAATCATGAGGTTCTCCCAGACGAATCCGGCGAGGTAGAGCGTGGGTGGCACCGCGACGATGCGCAGCCAGCCCCGGAGCTGCGTGACGCACAGCATCCCGATCAGCAGCAGTAAGTACGCCACCTGGCCGACCCAGGGAGCGAGCTGTACCGGGACGACGACCCAGTCCCCGAGCACGCCGGCGATGCCGCCGTGCGCGCCGTCCACCCATGAGTGATGGAACGACGCAGCAACGGCGTGGACGACCGCTCCGAAGACGGCCGTCGCGGCGACGACGGCCGCGAGCCGGAGCGAGAAGCGGAAGATCGCGATCACGCCCACGATCACACCGAGGTAGAAGAGCGCGCGGGCCTGTCCCGGGTTCTGCAGGACTTGGAGCAGGACGCTGATGAGAATCGCACCGAGCACGGCACCCCACTGGCTGCCGAGCCCGCCGAGAATCACCATCGCGTAGATGGTGATCATCACGACCGGCGAGAAGTTGAGCGGATAGACGCTGGCGTTGAGCGCTGTCGTCACCGTCCCGGCGAGCGCAGCCACCCCGGCGCCCGTGCCGAAGCTCAGGAGCTTCAGCCAGTTCACCGGCATCCCCATCACCTCTGCCGCCAGTGCGTCCTCGCGCTGTGAGCGCCAGGCACGACCCGTGCGGGACAGGTTCACGAAGCGCAGCGCGACGAAGATGATCACGAACATCACGATCGCGATGTAGTAGTAGGAGACCGCGAAGATGCCCTGGTGCTGCACCGCGAGCCGGTGCCCGAACAAGCTCAGCGGGTTGACACCCGAGATCCCGAACGACCCTCCGGTGATGTCGTGACCGAAGATCTGGTTGCCGTTGGTCGCGACCGTCTCGAACAGTTCGAGGAAGAACAGCGTCATGATCGCCAGGTAGTCGCCTGACAGGCGCCGCGACGGGAGGCCAACGCAGAGCCCGACGAGCGCACCGATGATCGTGGCCGCCGGAATGAGCACGATCGGCGGCACGTGGTAGCCGAACTTCGGCGAATCGAAGATCGCGTACACGTACGAGCCGACTCCGAAGTACGCGATGTAGCCGAGATCGAGCAGGCCGGCCCAGCCGACGATCAGGTTCAGCCCGAGGGCAAGCACCATGTAGATGACGGTCTCGAAGGCGACGAGGCGCACGTATCCGCTCGACTCGAACGCCGGCATCAGCGCTCCGGCGGCGACGAACAGCGTCAGCCAGGCCCACCACGGAACCCGGCGCAGCCGTTCCTCGGCTGCGCCGACCCACGGATGACGTGCGGCGCGCCGCTCGCCCGCGCGCGCGACCCATTCGTCCCGCCCGACCGCAGGACCCGCGGCCGATTCCGCTCCCGGATCGGCAGGCGGCGGCGTGGGAGGCTGGAACTCGCTCAACTCAGACCTTCCGGATGTCCACTCGGCCGAAGAGCCCGCGCGGCCGGAAGATCATGAAGGCGATCAGGATCGAGAACACGACCAGGTCCGACCACGCCGTCGTCCAGTAGCCGGCGGTGTACGACTCGGCGCACCCGAGCAGGATCCCGCCGACCATCGCACCCGGGATCGAGCCGATGCCGCCGATCACCGCGGCGGTGAAGCCCTTCAGCCCCGTGGTGAAGCCGACTGCGGCGAACGTCGGTACGCGGAGCGCGAACATCACGCCCGCCGCACCCGCGAGGGCAGAGCCGAGGATGAACGTGAACACGATCACGTGGTCGATGTCGATCCCCAGCATCGAAGCTGCCTCGCGGTCGAACGACGTCGCGCGCATCGCTCTACCGGTGCGAGTGCGGTTGACGAGGATCCAGAGAACGATCATCAACACGAGCGCCGCGCCGATGGTGATGATCCGGAGCAGCGGGACGTGCACGCCGTCGAGGTCGAAACCGCGGAAGTAGAGTGCCCCGCCGCTCAGGTTGTACGAGGCGTAGTTGAACTGCTGGGCCCCGAACAGCAGCTGCATCGAGTTTGCGAGGAAGAACGACACTCCGAGCGCGCTGATCAGCGGCGCGATGCGGGGAGCCTCACGCAGCGGACGGTAGGCGAAGCGTTCGATGACGACGCCCAGGACCGCACATCCGACCATCGCCGCGCCCGTGACCAGCAGGAGCAGCAGCCACACCGGCACCACCGGGTCGGCTGCGCCGCCCAGCGCCTGGAGCACCCCGTACCCGATGAACGAGCCGACCATGAAGACGTCGCCGTGAGCGAAGTTCAGAAGCTTCAGGACGCCGTAGATGAGCGTGTAGCCGAGAGCGACCAGCGCGTAGACGCTGCCGATGGTCAGGCCGTCGAGAGTGAGCTGGATGAAGAACTGCATGGCGCGCCAGACTAACTCCGAAGTAAAAGGGGGGCAGCCCGGTATGAGACCGAGCCGCCCCCTTGATGTTCTACGAGCTAGTTGTTGACGAGCTTGTACTTCCCGTTGGGCTGAATCTGGAAGATGAAGAAGTGGGCGTTCAGCGGGTCGTTGGTCTTCGTCGACCACTTGAAGGTCCCGCCGAGGATCCAGTTCTTGATCGTCACCTTCTTCATGTTGCTGACGACATCGGCACGCTTGAGCACGCCGTGGTCCTTCGCACATGCGATCTTGATCGCGTTCAGCATGATCTGCACCGCACCGTAGGTCGGCGGGCCGAAGGAGCCCAGCGTCGCCTTGGGGTTGGCCTTCTGCCAGCCGGCGACGATCCCGGCGTCGGACGGGATGCCGCTGATGTCCGGAGCGAAGTTCGCCACGTAGTCGCCCGCATGGTTGAACTGCGCGGGTGCGTCCGCACCGTCACCGCCGAACACGACGGCCTTCTTGCCCTGCTCCACGAGCTGCTCGGCGAACGTCTGGGCCGCCGGCGGCTGCTGCGTGGGGAACACGACGACGTCGGTGTTGTTCGGCACCTTCGTCACGTACGCCGAGTAGTCCGTCGTGGTGTTCGGCGCCGACAGCTTGGTCACGTTGACGCTGTGCTTCGTCAGGTAGCCGCTGATCGACGACGCCAGGCCCTGCGAGTAGGGCTCCTGGAAGTCGAAGACGACGACGTTCTTGGCTTTGAGGTTGTTCGTGATGTAGGCGGCGATCGTCGGTCCCTCGATGTTGTTCGCCGGAACGTCCCGGAAGAACGCGGGCGTGCCGAGCTTCTTGCCGTTGACCGTGTAGGTCAGCGGGATGTCGGTCGCCGAGGGCGAGATCTGTGCGATGCCGGCGTGGTAGTAGGTCTGCGCCGACGCCTCGGCGTCACCCGACGTGGACGGGCCGATGATCCCGACGACGCTCGGATCGGCGGCGTACTTCTGCGCGAGCGTCAGGGCCGGTGCTGCGCCCTGCTCGACCGGAGTATCGCCCTGGAGCAGCTGGACCTTCAGCCCCATCGTCTTGGGGAGCGTTGCAACCGCGTACTTCGCCCAGCTCAGCTGCTCGGTGCCGAGGAATCCGGCTCCGCCCGTCAGCGGGGTGACCATTGCCAGCTTCAGCGTGCTCTTGCAGCTGATTCCGGCCGCCGAGGCCGTCTGGAGCTGCCGATGCGCGCCCTGCGCACTCGCGGCCACCACCGTGGCGATGAGCGCCACGAGGGCGAGGCCGATGCCCTTCTTCATCAAATTCCTCCTTGCGTGGGGACGTTGGGGGGTCAACCTGTCCTAGCGTTAGACGTTCGCGACGGTCGATTGTTCGCCACAGCCCGTCGTGCTCCAACGATCCTCCACAGCCCGGAGGCGAGTGTCAATGATCAAATCTGGGTTAATTCTCCAGCGCAGACACCCAGCCGGCGGTGTCCAGAAACTGCCGGAAACGCGTCGCTTTTCCCTCCTCCACGCTCCAGACGTGGACGAAGGGGACGTCGAGCTCCTTGCCCGTCTGCTTGGCGACGCCGCGGTAGCGGCCCAGCACCACGATCTCCGCCCCGGCGTCGAGGAAGTCGTCGGGCTCGGCGGTGAACTCGTCCCACCACTCGGCGTCGAGCGGGTCGAAGATGTTGCGCCGGACCTCGTCGATCCCCCGGTAGAAGCCGCCGTGGGGCAGCCCCTGCGCCTGGTGCCATTCGATCTCGGGGTGCATGTCCGCGAGGACGCCGTCGAGATCGTCTCGTGCGAATGCCTCGTAGGAGCGCCGGACGAGCTCGAGGTTTCCCACGGCACGTAGGTTACGGGCGATGGAGTACGCGATCCACATCGACGACCGGCCGGACGGCCGTCTGCACGCGGGCGAGCTGCTCACCCAGCGGGTCGTCGAGCTCGCGGGCGACCAGCGCCTGGAAGCGGCAGACGAGGTCCTGTACGTCCTCTCCGGCGAGGGGGAGCTCGAGGTCGAGGGCGAGCGCCACGCACTGCGAGCGGGAACGGCGGCGTTCCTCGCCGGTGGCACCCGCTGGTGCGGCACTGGCGTTCGCGCGCTCTCCGTGCTCGTGCACGATCCGCCGCCGGCGTCCGCCGGGTTCGCCGTGCGCGACCTGACTGCGGAGGAGAGAGCATCGGCGACCGCCGGTAGGCAGTTCGTGCTCGGTGCGCGGCCGGAGCTCGGCTGTGCGTCGGCGACGCAGTTCGTCGGCCTCGTCCCGCCGGGGCGGGCCCCAGACCACTTCCACCTCTACGACGAGGTGATCTACATCCTCGACGGTCTGGGCGAGCTGCAGATCGGCGGCGAGATCGCTCCGCTTCGTGCCGGCAGCTGCGTCCATCTGCCGGCGCGGCTCGTCCACTGCCTCGCCAACACCGGCGAGGACGAGTTGCGGCTGCTCGGCGTGTTCCGCCCCGCCGGCTCGCCGGCCGAGGCCTATTACCCCGACGGCACGCCCGCCGCCCCTCCCGGCGACGACAGCAATCAACGATCAACCATCTAGGAGGAGCACGTGCCGAGGATCGAGCGGAATGCAGAGATCGTTTGGGAGGGCAATGTCGCGCGCGGGGAGGGGCGGATCTCCGCCGCCACCGGTGCGTTTGCCGACCTGCCGTTCACGCTCGCGACACGGATCGGGAACCCCGAAGGGAAGACGAGCCCCGAGGAGTTGCTCGCGGCGGCGCACGGCGCGTGCTTCACGATGTCGCTGGCCGGCGAGCTCGTCCAGGCCGGCACACCGCCCGGGCGTCTCGAAGTCGACTGCCGGATCGTGATGGACGAGGTCGAGGGGCAGGGCCACCAGATCGTGGGATCGATCGTCACCGTCAAGGTCGACCTCGAGGGCGCCGACCGGGCCGCGCTCGAGGCGGCGATCGCGAAGGCCGACGAGGGCTGCCCGTTCTCGGCGCTGCTCAAGCGCGCGGGCGCGGACGTCCAGATCTCGCTCTGATCTCGTCTCCGTGCTCGTCGAGGCCGGGGGGCCGGAGGCGTGTCGTCGCCGGGGTGCGTGAGAGCTCCGCGGGGAACGACACGGTCCGCACGCCGCCGGTCTCGTCCACGACGTCGAGCCCAAGCGCCGCAGCGAGAGAGAACGCCTCGTCGAGCCCCTGCACCGGGCCGGCGGGAACGCGGGCTGCGCTCAGTGCGTCGCGCCAGGCTGCGCGCGGTCGCTCGCCCAGCTGCTCCTCCAGCAACGCACGGAGCTCGTTCCGGTGTGCGACGCGCGCCTCGTTGGTGGCGAAGCGTTCGTCGGCCGCCAGCCCCGGTGTGCCGAGGACCTCGACGAGGCGGGCGAACTGAGCGTCGTTCCCGGCGCAGATCATCAGCTCGCCGTCGGCGGCACGGTACGTGGCGAACGGCTCGATGCTCGGGTGGACGTTCCCGAGCCGCTGTGGCAGGGCCTCGCCACCAAGCCAGCCGGTCGACTGATTCGCGAGCATCGCCAGGTTGGCATGCAGCAGGTTCACGGTCACCCGCTGGCCGCGACCGCTCCGCGTGCGCGCGTAGAGCGCACCAAGCGTGGCCACCGTCGCGTAGAGCGCCGTCACGACGTCGACGATCGCGACGCCCGTCTTCGAGGGCTCATCCGGCGGGCCGGTCACGCTCATCAGGCCGCCGACCGCCTGAACGAGCGGGTCGTAGCCCTGGAGCGTCGCGCCTGCCGCCTCGCCGAAGCCGGTGATCTCGCAATACACGACGCGTGGGTTCGTCTGTGCAACGGTGTCGTAGCCGATCCCGAAGCGCTCGAGCGTTCCGGGTGTGAAGTTGGCGATGACGACGTCCGCACGCTCGCACAGGCGGCGCGCAAGCTCACCGTCGGCGGGCTCGCGCAGATCGAGCACGACCGAGCGTTTGTTGCGATTCGCGGCGTGGTGGTAGGTCGCGCGACCCTCGGCGTCGGCCGGCGGTGACCACCGCCGCGTGTCGTCGCCCTCGGGTGACTCGATCTTGACGACGTCGGCGCCGAGGTCGCCGAGCGTCTGTGCGACGAGCGGTCCCGCGAGGACGCGCGAGAGGTCGACGACGCTGATTCCCTCCAGCACAGACGTTGTCGGCACGGACGGTGATTATTCAGCGGGCTACGCTGGTCCGTCGTGAGCACCTTCGTTCTCGTCGTCGAGGACGACGGGCCGATTCGCCGAATGCTCGAACGCACACTTGCGGCCGAGGGCTACGGCGTCTCGAGCGTCGGCGACGGCGGCGCTGCATTGGCAGCGATCGAGCAGTCCGTGCCAGACCTGCTCGTGCTGGACATCGGGCTGCCCGGCCTCGACGGCCTCGCCGTCTGCCGCAGGCTGCGCGACAAGGGGCTCGCGCTGCCGATCCTCCTGCTCACCGCGCGCGACGCCGTCGCCGATCGTGTCGCCGGTCTCGACGCCGGTGCAGACGACTATCTCGTGAAGCCCTTCGCGACCGAGGAGCTCCTTGCGCGTGTTCGCGCCCTGCTCCGTCGGGGCGTTCCCGGAGAGGTGCTCGCGTTTGGCGACCTGGTCTTCGACGTCGAGACGCGGTCGGCCCGCCGAGGCGGCGCCGAGATCGCGCTGCGGGCGCGCGAGGCCGACCTGCTCGAGTTGTTCCTTCGGAATCCGCGCCGGGTGATCACCCGCGGGCAGGCGCTCGAGCGGGTGTGGGGTGATGTCGCGGCTGCAAGCCCCAACGTCGTCGACCGCTACGTGTCCTACCTCCGCCGCGCGCTCGGCCCGCCGCGACTGATCGTCACCGTGCGAGGTGTCGGGTTCATGCTCGCGCGATGATCCCGCGCTCGCTCAGAGGACGCTCGATCCTGGCGGCGTTTCTGGCCGTCCTGCTCGCGATCGCGATCGTCGGGGTCGGTATCGACCTCCTGGTCGGACGACACCTCCACCGGTCGCTCGACCGCTCGCTGCGCCTTCGTGCGATCGAGGTCGCGCAACTCAGCGCCGCTGCACCTGCGCTCCTGACGACGCCCGGTGCGCTGGATGCCTCGATCGGCGCGCAGCAGATCAGCGTCGAAGTGGTGGACAGCCATGGCCGGATCGTCGCCCGGTCGCTCGCACTCGGCGGCCGGGTCCTTCCGGTGCAGCCGTTGTGGCGCGAGGTGATCGCGAGCGGCACCGGTCGCTATGCGGCCGCCGAGCTCGGAGGCGACGACCTGCGGGTGTACATCGCTCCCCTCGCCGATGCCGGCGGGCCTGCAGCCGGTGGCGCGGTTGCCGTGGCCGCCTCGACTCGTGATCTGAACGCGACCCTCGCCGACGTCCACCTCGTCGTGCTGCTGGCCGCGCTGGTCGCGGCTGCGGCGGCCGCCGGCGCTCTGGCGCTCCTGATGCGCTCTGCGCTCAGGCCGCTCGGCCGTCTGGCGGGTGCTGCCGCCGAGATCGAGCGGACGGGTGACCCGAGACGGCGCCTTCCGGAACCGAAGGCCGACGACGAGGTCGGCCGGCTGGCACGCACGCTCAACGAGATGCTGGTCGCGCTCGAGCGGTCGCGCGACGCCGAGCGCCGGTTCCTCGCCGACGCGTCGCACGAGTTGCGGACGCCGCTGACGGCGCTCGTCGGCAACGTCACCTACCTCGCGCGGCACGGTCCGAACGACGAGCTCGTCGCCGAGCTCGAGCACGACGCGCGTCGTATTGCACGCCTGGCCGACGACCTCCTCGCCCTGTCGCGCGAGGAGTCTGCTCCGCCGCCACATGAGGAAGTGCGGCTCGACGAGGTCGCGCGCGAAATCGGTGAGGCCGACGTGATCGCCCCCGAGCCCGTGCTTGTCCGCGGTGACCGGGCGGCACTCGAGCGCGCGCTGGCGAACCTCGTCGAGAATGCCCGGCGCCACGGTCGTGGCCGGATCGTGGTCGAGGCCAGTTCGACCAACGGCGTCGCCAGGCTCACTGTCACCGATGAAGGCCCCGGCGTCGCTGCCGGCGAGGCGGAGCGCGTGTTCGAGCGTTTTCGGCGCGGGCCCGACCACGGGCCAGGATCGGGCCTCGGGCTCGCGCTCGTCCGGGCGACGGCCGAGCGTCACGGTGGCCGGGCCTATGCCGAAGGGGCGCGCTTCACGATCGAGCTCCCCGGTCTCAGAGTTGTCTCAGAGTCGCCGGCTACAACGACGGTGGAACAACCGAAAGGATTGCCGTGAGCTACCTCCGCAGACTCTCCACCCGCAGCTTGATCGCCCTCGTCGTCGCCGTGGTCGCCGTGGCCGTCGGAGGTGCGGCAATCGCGGTCGCCGCGGGTGGCGGCGGCGCGACCCCCGCTTCGAAGCCGCTCGACCAGGCGATCCAGGACGCGCTCGCGGCGAACCCGCCCGACGGCATCACTGCCCGCGTCACGTTCACGAACAACCTCTTTCCGTCCGGGGCGCTCGTCGGCCAGGCCGGGTCTGCGCTGATGACGGGCGCCTCGGGTCGCCTGTGGGTCACCGGCGACGGCCGCGGCCGGATCGAGCTCCAGTCGGATGCCGGGGACGTCCAGATCCTCTGGGATCAGCAGACGATCTCGGTCTACGACGCCTCGTCGAACACCGTCTACCGCGCCAACCTGCCGACTGACAACACAGCGCCGACCAGCACCGGGACACCGCCGACGCTCGCGGAGATCGACAACTTCCTGACCGAGCTCGGAATGCACTGGGCTGTCTCGGATGCAGCGCCGACGAACGTCGCCGGTCAGCCCGCCTACAGCGTGTCGGTCTCGCCGAAGCACGACGGGGGCCTGCTCGGCTCCGTCGAGCTCGCCTGGGACGCCGTCCAGGGCGTGCCGCTCCGGATCGGCATCTACGCGCAGGGCAGTAGCTCCCCGGCGCTCGAGCTTGCCGTGACCGACATCTCGTACGGCGCGGTCGCATCCTCCGACGTCGACATCTCGCCGCCTGCGGGCGCCAAGGTGGTCGACCTGGGCTCGGGCCTGCAGTCATCGTCACAGGGCAGCGGGACGCCGGCGGTGACCGGGCTCGACGCCGTCCAGGCGGCCGCCGACTTCCCGGTGGTCGCGCCGGACTCGCTGGTCGGGTTGCCGAGGCAGGACGTCCGCCTGGTCGGTGGGGACACCGCGATCGCCCTCTACGGGCAAGGCCTGGGCGGCATCGTGCTCGTCGAGCGCAAGGCCGACACCTCCGGCAGTCAGGACGGAGCACTCTCTGGCCTGCCCGCCGTCTCGCTCGACGGCCTGACCGCGCATGAGCTCGCGACGCAACTCGGGACCGTGCTCACGTGGCAGTCAGGCGGCACCAGCTTCGTCCTCGCAGGCTCGCAGCCGGCCGCTGCGGCCGAGGCTGCGGCCAGGGCGGTGAAGTGAGCGCGGCGCCGCCGGTCGAAGCCCGCGGCCTGGTCAAACGCTACGGAGACATCGTCGCCGTCGACAACGTCGACCTCGTGGTCGAGCCCGCCGACGTGTTCGGCTACCTCGGTCCGAACGGCGCCGGGAAGACGACCTCGCTGCGGATGCTGCTCGGTCTCATTCGCCCGACCGACGGCTCGGCCCGGCTCTTCGGCCACGATCCGCTGATCGAAGGCGCGAAGGCACTGGCAGGCGTGGCGGGTTTCGTCGAAGGGCCACGGTTCTATCCGTACCTCTCCGGCCGCCGCAACCTCGAGCTTCTCGCCGACTACGACGACCCGGTCTCGCGGTCGCGGATCGACGAGGTGCTCGGGCTCGTCGAGCTCCGCGACCGGGCGAAGGATCGCGTCGGCGGCTACTCGCACGGAATGCGTCAGCGGTTGGGGATCGCCGCTGCGCTGCTCCGAAGCCCACGGCTGCTCCTGCTGGACGAGCCAACGACCGGGCTCGATCCGGCCGGCATGCGCGACATGCGCGACCTCGTGCGCCGTCTTGCTGCGGACGGGATCACGATTCTGCTCTCGAGCCACCTGCTCTACGAGGTCGAGGAGCTGTGCAACCGCGTCGCGATTATCCGCAAGGGGCGGATCGTCTACCAGGGCGCGCTGCGCGATCTCCTCGCGACCGCGTCTCTCACCTACCGGCTGCGTCCCGTCGAGCCGGAACGGGCGGCCGCCGCATTGCTCGCGCAACCCGGAATCGACGACGTCGAGTCGACGGACGGTGAGCTTCGCTTCGCGGCCGACGAGGAGGCAGTGGCAGCCCTTACCCTCGCGCTCGGCCGTGCCCGCATCGCCTTCACAGCGCTGGTGCCCGAGCGGGCAAGCCTCGAGGAGCTCTTCCTCGGGATGACGGACGGCGAGTCCTCCGATCACGACCGCGTCTCGGAGATCGCAGTATGACCGGGGTCGCTCGGGTCTACCGGTGGGAGGTCGCGAAGCTACTGGCGCAGAAGCGGACGTATCTCGGGCTCGGCACTGCAGTCGCCGTACCGATCATCTTCGTCGTCGTCCTCGTGTTGAAGAGCGGCGGCCCCTCGGACGTTCCGCTCGGCCGCTACATACGCAACACCGGGCTCGCGGTGCCGTTCGTCGTTCTGTTCTTCATGTCGATCTGGGGCCTTCCGCTGATCACCGCACTCGTCGCCGGCGACATCGTCGCCTCGGAGAGTCACAACGGCACGCTGAAGACGATCCTCACCCGCTCCCGTGAGCGTGGCGAGATCTTCACCGGCAAGGTTCTCGCCACAGCGACCTACACGATCGCGCTCGTCTTTGCGATGGGCCTCGTCGGGTTGGTCGCAGGAAGCATCGCGTGGGGCTTCCACCCGCTGACGTCGCTCTCCGGGACGACCGTGTCGCCGGGCCACGGCCTCGCACTGCTGCTCGCAAGCCTCGGGATCTACGTGCTGCCGCTCGCCGGCATCGCCGCGTTCGGCGTGATGTTGTCGACGGTGACTCGCAACAGTGCAGCGTCCGTCGTCGGCGCGCTGATGTGGGCCTTGCTGATGCAACTGCTCGGCGTCCTGCCGGGGACCGAAAGCATTCGCCCCTACCTGCTCGGGACGCAGTTCGACGCATGGCATGGGTTCCTTCGCGTTCCGGCGGACTGGGTGCCGGTGACGCGCGCGCTCTGGGTGTGCGCGCTGTACATCGGCATCCCGCTTGTGACCGCGTATCTCGTCTTCCTGCGGCGGGACGTCGCCGGCGAGTAGACCTCTCAGTCGAGCTCGACCCTGACGTCGACGCCCTCGGCGCGCTTCGCCGCCTCCCAGGCGCGGACACGCAGGTAGATCGCGATCCGCATGCCCTCGGCGGAGTACGAGCCGAGCACGCTGACACGGATCGCTCCCGGGCCGATCTCCTCGGCGAGGACGTCGCCGCGGCTGCGCAGGTCGACGAGCAGGTCGTCGGCGAGCGCCGGGTCGTTGAGGCGGATCGTGGGCATAGCTGACCTGCGCGCCGTCCGGGCGCGCATACGTGGTCTAAACCTCGTCGAGTTGCGGCACACCGGTCGTACGGCTGGACCCGACTAGATGGTTGATGCCACGTCCTCGTGTGGCCGGATGCGCGGCCTGGCCACACTGGGCCGCTCCCGGCCTGCCCGCGCCGGCGTGGCCGCCGCGGTCAAGCCGTCCGCTTCACGACGTCGCACCGGCACCGATGGCGCTGCCATCGCCGCCGGCACGCCGCCGCGCCCCAGCACACCCAGTCCACGCCCCGAAACAGACGATCCCGTGGCATCAACCATCGCTAGCCGTCGTCGAGCGCCTCGCCGACGGCGGTCGCGAGATCGAGCTCGCGCCCGCTCGCGACGAGCGCCTGCACCTCGTCTGCGCCGAGCCTCTCCTCGAGGGCGGCGAGCGTCCGGTCGTAGCCGTCGCGCTCGGTGCCGGTCAGCTCGACCCCGATCGCGGCGAACAGCTCTGCGGCCGCCCCGAGCAGACGCGCCGCGCTCTCGAGCCGCTCTGCGCCGAAGGCGAGCTCGGCCGACGTCTCGAGCGAGTACGCGATCACCTCCCGGTACCCGAGGCGTTCGGCAAGCGCGAATGCCTCATCGAGAAGCGTTCTCGCGACGCCGAGCTCGCCGAGTGCGATGCGGGCGCGCGCCAGGTTGTGTACCGAGATCGCGAGCCCGTCGAGGTCGCCGAGCGCCCGTTGCGCTGCGACGGCACGTTCGCCGAAATCGGCGGCGGTCTCGTTGTCGCCGCGGAGCTCCGCGATCGCCGCGAGGTTGGCGAGCGCGATCGCCGCCCGCTGGTGGTGGCCGAGCGCCTCGAAGAGCGGGAGACTCTCTCGGTACGCGGCGGCGGCTCCCTCGAGGTCGCCCTCGGTGCTGGCGACCGCCCCCAGATCGGCGATGCAGCGGGCGATGCCCTCGTCGTCTCCCAGCGCCCGGTACAGGGCCAGCGCCTCGCTCCAGAGCCGGCGTGCCTCGGCCAGGTCGCCCTGGCGGTACGGGAACGTCGCGCCGTCCGCGAGCACACGCGCCCGCAGCCGGTCGTCGGCCTCCTTCGTGTCCTCGATCGCGCGCTCGAAGGCACTGCGTGCCTCGTTCGAGAAGCCGCGCACCACCCAGAACCAGCGCAAGGCGACGACGAGACGTCCTTCGAGCTCGGAGTCACCGGCCTCGACGGCGAAGGCGAGCGCCGCGCGCAGGTTGTCGTGATCGCCCGCGAGCGTGTCGAGGCTGTGCTCGTACCCAGGCTGTGTGGTGACGATGGCGGCGTTGGCCGCTTCCGCGATCAGGACGAAGTGCTCGGCGTGGCGCCGCGCGTAAAGCTCGAACTCGCCGCTCGCGTGGAGCTGCTCCGAGGCGTACTCGCGGATTGTCTCGAGCATCGCGAACCGTGGCGTGTCGGCAGCGGGTCGGCGGAGCAAGTTGTTGTCGAGGAGCGCGGCGAGATCGTCGAGCACGCCGGTGCCGATCACCGCCTCCGCCGCTTCGAGTGTGACGCCCCCCGCGAAGACCGAGAGTCGTGCGAGCAGTGCGCGTTCTGGCTCGCCGAGCAGCCGGTAACTCCAGTCGAGTGTCGCGCGCAACGTACGCTGCCTCTCGGGCACGTCCCTCGCGCCTTCGGTGAGCAGGTCGAGCGCCCGGCCGAGCCGCTCGGCGAGCGCGGCGGGTGGGAGCACACGCGTCCGTGCTGCTGCGAGCTCGATCGCGAGCGCGAGCCCGTCGAGCCGTCGGCACACTTCGGCGACGTAGGCGACGTTCGTGTCGGTCACCGCAAAGCTCGGATCGACCGCCTCGGCGCGCTCGGCGAAGAGGCGCACCGCGTCGTCGATGTCGAGGGTCGGCACCGGATACTCGTGCTCGCCGGCCAGCCGGAGCGGTACCCGGCTCGTCGCCAGCACCTTGAGACCGGTGGCCGAGGCGAACAGCCTTCCCAGGTCGACGGCGGCCCCGAGGACATGCTCGAAGTTGTCGATGACGACGAGCGCAGCGCGACCGTGCAGATGGTCGGCGGCGGCGGCGATCGGGTCGGCAGTGCTCTCCGCGACGTCGAGTGCCTGCGCGATGACGCCCGGAACGAGCGCCGCGTCGGTCACCGGCGCCAGGTCGACGAAGACCGCGCCGTCGCCGAGCTCGCCTGCGAGCTCTTCGGCGACGGCCAGTGCGAGTCGCGTCTTGCCGACGCCGCCGGCCCCGGTCAGGGTGACGAGACGGATGTCGTCGCGCCGGAGGAGCGCGTGGACCGCCGCCACTTCGAGCCGCCGCCCGATGAGCGGGGTGGGCGGCGACGGCAGTCGGGCCGCCTGCTCACGATGTGGCGCCGGCCCGGCAAGCGCTGGGTCCTGTCGGAGCACCGCGCGCTCGAGCTCCTGCAATGCCGTCCCGGGCTCGACGCCGAGCTCGTCGATCAGCAGGGCACGCGTGCTCCGGTACGCGTCGAGTGCGTCCTTCTGCCTACCGGCACGATAGAGGGCGAGGATCCACTGCTCGCGCAGCCGCTCGCGGTAGGGATGCTCCGCGATCAGCTCGTCGATGTCCGCGAGCACGACGTCGTGACGCCCCAGCTGCAGCTCGGCGTCGTTTCGGAGCTCGAGCACAACGAGCCGGCGCTCGGCCAGCGCCTCTGCGCTGCGCGCCACCGGCTGCTCCCCGAGGCCTGCCAGCGCCGATCCGCGCCAGAGCGCGAGCGCGGCTCGCAGGTCGGCGGCGGCCGCCGCCGCCCGGCCCTCGCCGAGCATGCCGGCACCGCGTGCCAGGAGAGCCTCGAACCGGTCGACATCGAGCTCGTCGGATTCGGCGACGATCCGATAGCCGTCCCCGTGCGTCTCGATGCGCTCGGGCCCGAGCGCGCGTCGAAGGCCGTGGACATAGACCTGGAGCGACGCCGCGGCCGACTCCGGTGCATGCTCGCCCCACAGTGCGTCGATGAGATGCGCGCGGCCGAGCACCTCTCCGCGGTGAAGGAGCAGCTCCGCCAGTAGGGCGCGTTGCTTCGGCGCACCGAGCCCGACCGGCTCTCCGTCGCGCAGCACCTCGACCGGCCCGAGCAGCCGGAACTCCATCTCTCCCCGACGCACCCTTAAGTCGACCCCAACGGGATCTTAAGTGCCTCCACGGATCGTCCCAGCACCGGCCGCACGGTGGCGGCCATGACGAAGGAGACTTCCATGATCCGTGCAGGAGAGAGCATCGAGAACCCCGTCACCGGCGAGCGCATCGTCTTTCGTAAGACGTCGCAGGAGACCGGTGGCGAGTCGGTTGTGATCGAGACATACGTGCAGCCTGACGGCTTCGTCGCCGCCGCCCACGTGCATCCGAGTCAGGAGGAGCGCTTCCAGGTGCTCTCGGGCACGGTCGGCTTCAAGGTCGGCCGGAAGAAGAGCGTTGCCGGGCCAGGTGAGCGCATCACGGTGCCGGCGGGGACCGCCCACCGCTTCTGGAATGCGGGAGACGACGTCGCGCACTTCGTGTGCGAGGTCCGGCCCGCCTTGCAGTTCGAGTCGCTGCTCGAGACCATGTTCGCGCTCGCCGCCGACGGCAAGACCAACAAGAAGGGCATGCCGAACCCGCTGCGCCTGGCCGTGATCGCGCGTGCCCACTTCGACACGGTCCGGCTGCCGTTCCCGCCGGCTTCGATCCAGCGGGTCGGGCTGGCCCTGGGCGCGCCGCTCGGCCGCCTCTTCGGTTACTCGCCGATCTACGACCCCGAGACGGCGGCGCCGGCCGCGCTCGGGATCTGAGCGGACGGAGTCAGTCCTCGAGCTCGACGAACCCGAGCTCGAGCAGTTCGCGCAGTGCATCGATCGCCTCGGCCCGGACGACCGAATCCGCTTTGCGGGGTAGGCCGAGGCGCTCGATGCCCTCGCGGAGGGAGGTGACGCCGTCGAGGGCGGCGAGCGCATCGGCGACAGCCGGTGCACACTCCAGATCCGGGTACGTGCCTTCGTCGAGCAAGAGCCGCGTCTCACGTTCCCGCGAGAGTGGATCGAGTCGCGTTTCGACCGAGACGCTGTCGGCGAAGGTGAGCGCTTCGTCGAGCAGGTCACCGTCGCTCTCGAGCTCGGCGAGGAATGCGTGCGCCGCGAATGCGCGTTCGATCTGCGACCCGGCATGCTCGAGCTCGTCGGCCGATGCCGGATCGACACGGGGAGGGTGCCGTCGGCCCGACCGCCGATGGAGCAGCACCGCGCCTTCCGTGATCCAGCCCACGTCGAGCTCGCGGAAGTACGCCGTCCAGTCGTCCAGCGCCTCGCCGAGGGCTGCGTGATCGTCGACGAGATGATCGTTCCAGGTCGACGCATGCTCCAGCGGGTCGGCGCCCGCCAGCCCGAGCACCCACGCGTCGCACCCGTTTCCCTCCAGCCACTCGTAGACGCGGCCGTCCGGGTCGTCCTCGGACTTGGCCAGCCAGCTGACGAGCAGCGTCGCGTAGCCGTCATCGGCGAGCGCCGCCGCGGCGCCCTCGACCACACGGGCCGAGAACTCGTCGGCGGGCAGGCCGCCGTCACGGTACTGCCACTTCGTCTCGGGCGAGATCACGTAAGGCGCATTGCAGGTGATCAGGTCGAACGACTCGCCGGCTACCGGCGCGAAGAGGTTGCCCAATCGCGTCTCGACGTTGTCGAACCCGTTGAGCGCGGCATTCAGTGAGGTGAACGCTATGGCCCGTGGGTTCACATCGGTCGCCACGACGAGCCGCGCGTGACGCGCCGCGAGCAGCGCCTGGGCGCCGTTCCCCGTGCCGACGTCGAGCGCTCGCTCGACGGGCCGGCGCGGCGTCAGGGCCGCGCACCACGATGCCGTCGGAGTGAACGCGGCCACGTACCGGGGTGGGTCGGCCGATCCGCTCGGGAACGCGTCGCACGCGAGCAGCAGTCCTTCCACCGGCATGATCCGTCCTCGGGGCTCGAGGCCGTCGCCATTGCGCACGGCGAGGCCGAGCGCAACGAGCGCGTCGCTGCCCTCCCGGCCCAGAGCTCGCGCCGCGTCGGCTTCGGGCACCGTCAGCTGCAGCAGCAGCAGCCGTACGACGGTGGCGAGGTGCGAGTCGGGGAGACGGCGCTCGAACACCGGGACGTCGGTCGAGTCCGCGCCGGGGCCTTCGTCGCCCAGGAGCTCGACGATGCCGCGCTCTCCGTACCCGACGGCGTCGAGTGCCTTGCGGACGATCGCTGCGGCGGCGTGATCGACGACAGGTTCCACGCGGCGACTCTAACCGCGCGTCCCTCTCGTCAGGCCGAGTCGTCGCGCGAGCGGCTCCAGCGTCGGCCCCTGGATCAACGCCGAAGCGACGACGACGAAGAAGACGGCGTTGAAGATCGTACGGCTCTCCGGGAGCCCGGCCGCCTGCGGATAGGTCGCGAGCACGATCGGCACCGCGCCACGGAGCCCGGCCCAGCCGAGCAGCACCCGCTCGCGTGGAGCGAATCCCTGGAAGACGGTCGACAGCCACACTGCGATCGGGCGGGCGACGAAGATGAGCACGGCGACGACCGCGAGCCCCGGCAGGATCACCGCTCCCAGCTGGTGCGGGAACGAGAACAGTCCGAGCACGATGAAGAGGCCGACCTGCGCCAGGAACGCCAGGCCGCTGTGGAAGTTGACGAGCGTGCTCCGCAGCGCGGTCGCCGTGTTTCCGACGAACAGGCCGACGAGGTAGACGGCGAGGAACCCGCTTCCGCCGGCGACGTCTGCGAGCCCGAAGCCGATCGCTCCCACGGAAACGCTGGCGACGGGAGCGAACGGAACGGCGATGGCCGGCAGGCGGGTGAGCAGCCACGCGGACGCCGCACCGACGGCCAGCCCGACGGCGAGCCCGAGGGCGAGCTGGCGCACGACGAGTAGCGCCAGGTCGGCGACGCCGGTGGCGCTGCCGTCGACCCACTCGATCAGTCCGATCGTGAGCGCAACACCCATCGGGTCGTTCGCGCCCGACTCTCCTTCGAGCACGCGAGCGAGTCGACGGCGAAGGTTTGTGGCCCGGAGTGTCGAGAAGACCGCTGCCGCGTCGGTCGACGCGATCACCGCGCCGAGCAGAAACGATGCGGGCCACGACAGCGGGAACACCGCTTTCGCTGCGAGCGCCGCGACCGACGCGGTGACGACGACACCGACGGTGCTCAGCGCGGCCGCGGGAACGAGGACCGGCCGGAGGGCGCGCCAGGGCGTCGAGATCCCGCCGTCGAACAGGATCACCGCGAGCCCGGCGATCCCGACCGTGCGGGCGAGGTGAACGTCGGAGAACTCGATGCCGCCGACGCCGTCCGAGCCGAGCAGCATGCCCAACCCCAGGAACACGACGAGCACCGGCACACCCGCGCGCCCGGCGAGCGTGGCGGCAGCCACCGCCGCGAGCAGTATCGCTCCCACGATCAGGATCAGCGTCCCCGGCTCCATCGGCCTCCCGGTCGAGTGGTGGTCAGGTCGTTGACGTCTTTCCGGACTCCGAGCGGGAGCGCGAGGGGCGCCTCGTGCACAGCAAGGGCGCCGGCGAGTCTCGACGGGCCTCCGAGCTCGCTCGGTTCAGCCATTTTAGGCGAGTCCTGGTTCGCACCGGACTGACTGTGGTGGTAGTTTTGGCTTTGTAGCGCCGAACTGAACGGCGCTCCGAACCATCGCGTGCGCGGCACGGTTCAGATGCCTCGCGAAGAAGGTCCGCCCCAAAACAAGCGGGCTGGACACTTCGGAAATCGTCGACCGACTCAGACGTTCGGGCTCGTGCCCGAATCCAAGACGTGATCGAGACAGGAGGCAGGAGATGTTCAGAAGAAGACGGCCACTAGCGCGTGCAGCAGTCGTCGGCGGGGTTGCCTACACCGCTGGTAAGGCAGGTGCCAAATCGGCGGCGGGAGAGGCCGACCCGAACGCTCCGGCCGAGCAGCCCGTGACGCAGGAACAGCCTGCGGCAGATCCAGTGCAGGCTGCACCCTCGGCAGACGACAGGATGGACGAGCTGTCGAAGCTGAAGGGGCTGCTCGACACGGGCGTGCTCACGCAGGCCGAGTTCGACGCGCAGAAGCAGAAAATCCTTCAGAGCATGTAGACCGGACCTGAAGCGGATCCAAATCCGCCCACGATCGCCGAGCGTATGGACAGGTATGTACGTCGCCCGGTTCATTCCGCTTCTGCTCGTCTTACTCGCCGCAGCGCTGCTGCTCACCGCCTGCGGAAACGGCGGCGGCTACTAGCCGACCTGGCCGTCGTCGCGTTCGTCGGTGGCGACACCCTCTCCGCCTGGCTTACGCTGACCGAGCCGGGTCGGCTAGATCAGAAGGCAGTGAGCAGCAGCGCGAGGAGCGCTTTCTGCACGTGCAGGCGGTTCTCGGCCTCGTCCCAGACGGCGGACTGGGGCCCGTAGAGCACATCGGCCGCGATCTCCTCGCCCGGATGCGCCGGCAGGCAATGCAGCACGACCGCCTGCGGCGCGGCTTCCGCGAGCAGCGCCGCGTCGAGCCGGTAGGGCTCGAGATCGCGAAGTCGCTTCGCCGCCTCGGCGTCCGTGCCGAGGCTCGTCCAGATGTCGGTGACGAGGACGTCGGCGCCGGAAGCGGCATCGCGCGGGTCGCGCACGAGCTCCACCGGTGTTCCGGGCGGCGGTTCGTAGCCGGCGGGACAGGCGGCGACCACGCTCATGCCTGTGAGCCCCGCGACGCCGGCGAGCGAGACGAGCACGTTCGTGCCGTCGCCGACCCAGCCGACACGGACGCCGTCGAGGCCCCCGAGCCGGTCGCGAATCGTCAGTGCGTCCGCCAGGGCCTGGCAGGGATGCTCCGTCTGCGTGAGCGCGTTGATCACCGGAATCGTCGCCGCCTCCGCCCACGCGTCGAGGTCGTCCTGCGACAAGGTGCGAATGGCGACGACGTCGACGTAGCGCGAGAGGACCCGTGCGGTGTC
Source organism: uncultured Thermoleophilia bacterium (assembly GCA_963742605.1). GTDB lineage: Bacteria > Actinomycetota > Thermoleophilia > Gaiellales > Gaiellaceae > PALSA-600. The sequence continues at coordinate 740,022 of CAVUNA010000014.1, forward strand.
GCCGATCGACTCGCCGCGCGAGAGCTGAAGCTCGTCGCTCCGCAGCGAGATCGGGGTGCCGCCGAGTTGAGCCATCGCCGACGAGAACGACAGCCGGGTGCGCGTCGACGGCTGCATGAAGACGAGCCCGAGCGTGCGACCCGCGAGGCGGGGCGTGAGGTCGTTCTTCAGCTCGCCGGCCAGATCGAGGATCGCCTCCACCTCGGCCGGCACGAGGTCTCCGATCCGCAGCAGGTCGCGGCCCGAGAGATCGACGGGGAGCGGAAGCGTCATGCCCAGCGCTCCCTGGCCGCGGCCACGGCTGCAGGAACGTCGAAGCCGCGCGGCCGAGGCGCCGGCGGCTGGAACGTTCCCGCGCGCACGCGACCGGCGATCTCGGTGTGCGCATCGCGGAACGGCATGCCCTCCTCGACGAGCGCCTCCGCGGCGTCGGTGGCGCGAAGCAGCGGGTCCGACGCGGCGGTCGCCAGGCGCTCGCGGTCGAGCTCGAGCCCTTCGACGAGCACCCCGAGCGCACCGAGCGCGAGCCGCACGTCGCGGCGTGCCCGGAACGTCGCCTGCTTGTCCTCGGCGAGGTCGGAGTTGTAGGCGAGAGGCAGGCCCTTGACCGTCGCGAGCAGGCCGGTGAGGCGCCCGATCGCACTGCCGGCCTTGCCTCGTGTGAGCTCCGCGACGTCGGGGTTCAGCTTCTGGGGCATCATCGACGACCCGGTCGCCGCATTCTCCGGCAGCTTCGCGAAGCCGAACTCGGCAGTCGCCCAGAGGCAGATCTCCTCGCCGATCCGCGACAGGTGCACGAACAGCGCTGCGCATGCGTAGAGATAGTCGAGGACGAAATCGCGGTCGGCCACGGCGTCGACCGTGTTTCGCATCGCCGACTCGGGAAGCGGAAGGGCGAGCGTCGATCCGGCCACGGCGCCCGCACCGAGCGGTGACGGCTCTGCCTGGCCGCGCGCGAATGCGAAGCGCCCCACGTCCCGCTCCAGCATCTCGACCCACGCCAGGAGGTGGTGGCCGACAGTGATCGGAATCGCGCGCTGGAGGTGCGTGTACGCCGGCATCGGCGTGTCGGCTTCCTCGTCCGCGCGTGTGAGCACGACGTCGACGAAGGCGCGCAGCGACGCGGCCGCCTCGTCGCACGCGTCCTGCACGTACAGGCGGTGGGCGGTGACGACCTGATCGTTCCGCGAGCGCCCGGCGTGGATCTTTCGGCCGAGCGGGCCGAGCAACCGTTCGATCGCGCTGTGGACGTCCTCGTCGTCCGGCTCGAGGTCGTCGGGGCCGATCTCTGCGAGCCGTCCCTCGGCCTCGGCCAGCTCGCCGTCGTCGAGGAGCCCGGCGGCGTGCAGCCTGCGCGCGTGGAGCCTGGTTCCCTCGCAGTCGTAGGGAAGCAACTCGGCGTCCTCCGACTTGAGGTACGCCCAGACCTCGGGGGCGAGTGTCGTGTCGACGCGTCCAGCCCAGAGCGTCACAGCGACCACCCGAGCCGCTCGAGCAGACGACGCGAGTCGGTGATGTCGTTGAGCTTGAGCGCAAGCTGGCCGATCCGGTCGGATGCGGTGAAGGCGGTCGCGCTTCGCTCCATGCTCAGGCGCTCGGGGTCGTACGAGAGCCGGTCCCCGCGCGTGTCGAGAATCGTGTAGTCGTCACCGCGACGCAGCTCGACGGTGACGCTGCCGGTGACCGGCGCAGCCACCCAGCGCTGCAGCGACTCACGAAGCATGAGCGCCTGCACCTCGAACCAGCGTCCTTCGTAGAGCAGCCGTCCGAGCCGGCGTCCATCGACCGCGTAGCGCTCCAGTGTCGCCTCGTTGTGGATCGCGGTCAGCAGGCGCTCATACGCGATGTGCAACAGCGCCATCCCGGGTGCCTCGTAGATGCCGCGGCTCTTCGCCTCGATCACGCGATTCTCGATCTGGTCGGACATGCCGAGCCCGTGGCGGCCGCCGATCGCGTTGGCGGCGCGCACGAGCTCGATGGCCGGGAGCTCGACGCCGTCGATCGCGACCGGAAGCCCGTCCGCGAACTCGAGCGTCACCTCCTCGGGCTCGATGGCGACGGTGGGATCCCAGTGCGCGACGCCCATGATCGGCTCGACGATCCTCATCGACGTGTCGAGGTACTCGAGGTTCTTCGCCTCGTGCGTGGCGCCGAGCAGGTTCGCGTCGGTCGAGTAAGCGAGCTCGGTCGAGGTCCCGTGCTCGAGGCCGCGGGCGGCGAGCCACTCGCTCATCTCGCGCCGCCCGCCGAGCTGCTCGACGAAGGCGGCGTCGAGCCACGGCTTGTAGATCCGCAGGTTCTCGTTCGCGAGCAGCCCGTAGCGATAGAAGCGCTCGATGTCGTTGCCCTTGTACGTCGAGCCGTCGCCCCAGATGTCGACGCCGTGCGCCGCCATCTCCTTCACGAGCAGCGTGCCGGTGACGGCCCGCCCGAGCGGCGTGGTGTTGAAGTAGCGGCGTCCGGCGGTCTGGATGTGGAACGCACCGCACTGCAGCGCGGCGAACGCCTCGCCTACGAGTGCTTCCGTGCAGTCGACGAGCACGGCATCCTCTGCTCCATACCGAAGCGCGCGTGCTGGGACGGCGCCGATGTCGGGCTCGTCGTACTGGCCGAGGTCTGCGGTGAACGCGTAGGGCACGGCACCGCGCTCCCGCATCCAGGCGATCGCGCAGCACGTGTCGAGGCCGCCCGAGAACGCGATCCCCACGCGCTCGCCGATCGGCAGCGACGCCAGAATTGCGCCGCCCGACGCCGTCGCGGGTGTCGTGCTCGTGTTCACTCGGCACCGTTCCCGTCGATCAGCGCGTGCAACTCCTCTGCGAGCTCGCGCCCGGTGTGAGGCTCGCGCGCAGCGACGAAGACGGTGTTGTCGCCGGCGATCGTCCCGGCGACGTGGGGCAGCCCAGCGCTGTCGATCGCATCAGCGAGCGGCACCGCCACACCACGGGGTGTCTCGACCACGACGAGCGGGCCGGTCGGTGTCAGCGCGCCCGCCCAGCGGCGGAGCGCCGAGGTCAGCTCGTCGCGCCGCCGCAGGTCGGCCGCGCCCGGGAGCGCATAGACGAGCCTGCCGTCTGCCGCGCGAACCTTCACGAGCCCGAGCTGCGCGATGTCGCGCGACACGGTCGCCTGCACGGTGTCGATTCCCTCGCCGTGTAGGGCGCTCGCGAGCTCGCTCTGCGTCGACAGCTGCTGCTGCTGGACGAGGCGGAGAATCGCGCCCTGGCGTTCGTACTTGGTCGTCATCGTGCAGAGTCCGTGAGGATCTGGACGGCGAGCGCCGCGTCTTCGAACGAGATCGTCAGCGGCGGTGCCAGGCGGAGCGTCCGCTCGCCGGCGGTGCCGATCACGAGCCCGTTCGCGAGTGCGGCCTCGACCACGGGCCCAGCCGGGCGCTCGAGCTCGACGCCGAGCAGGAGCCCGAGGCCACGCACCTCGCCGAGCGGAGCCAGGCCGGCCGCCAGCTCTGTCGAAACCTCGCGGACGTGCGCGAGCAGCGCCTCGTCGATCGCGTCGACGACCGCACATGCGGCCGCCGAGGAGACGAGGTTGCCGCCGAACGTCGATGCGTGATCGCCCGGTTCGAAACCGGTCGGGGCGTCGTCGGAGACCAGCAGCGCACCGATCGGAAGTCCGTTCGCGAGACCCTTGGCGAGGGTCACGGCGTCCGGCTTCACCCCGAGCTGCTCCCAGGCGAAGAACGAGCCGCACCGGCCGACGCCCGTCTGCACCTCGTCGAAGACGAGCAGGGCGCCGTGCTCGTCCGCCAGCTCACGTGCCTGGGCGAGCGTCGCCTCCGGCAACGGGTGAATGCCGCCTTCGCCCTGCACGGGCTCGAGGAAGATCGCCGCGGTCTCGTCGGAGACTGCGTCGGCGAGCGTCGTCGGCGTCGCGAAACGCACGCCCGGCAGCAGCGGCTCGAACGGCGTGCGCTTCGCGGGCTGGCCGGTGATCGAGAGCGCACCCGCGGTGCGCCCGTGGAAGGACCCTTCGAGCGCGACGAAGCCGGTGCGGCCGGTCGACTTGCGCGCCCATTTGAGCGCGGCCTCGACGGACTCGCCGCCGGAGTTGCAGAAGAACGCGCTCGCGCCCCCGAACCGATCCGAGAGTTTCGACGCGAGCTCCTGCATCGGCTCGGTCCAGAACAGGTTCGAGACGTGCCAGAGCCGGTCGAGCTGCGCCCGTGCCGCGGCGAGCGGAGCGGGGTGGCGATGCCCGAGCGAGACGACGGCGATCCCACCGAGGCAGTCGAGATAGCGCTGGCCGGCGGCGTCGACGAGCCACGAGCCGTCTCCCTCGACGAACGTCACCCCGAGCCGCGCGTACGTGGGTAGCAGGTGCGTCGCCGTTGCTGCCTGCGTCATGCGACCACGACCGTTCGCCCGATCGACGCCGGGACTCCCGCCTGCGAGGCCGTGACTGCAGCTCGGAGCTTCGGCACGATGCCGCCTTCGAGCAACGCGCGATCGAGCAGCTCCGAGGCGTCGTCGGCGCCGATCTTCTCCACGACCTCGCCGTTCAGGATCAGCCCGTCGACATCGGTGAGGAAGAGCAGCTGCTCGGCCTCGAGGCCCTGGGCCAGTGCAGCGGCCGCCTCGTCGGCGTTCACGTTCAGCGGCCCGGCCGCGAGCGGTGCCACCACCGGGATGCGACCGGCGGCGAGTGAGCGCACGATCGCCTCGGGCGCCGAGGGAACCGGGTCGCCGACGAGGCCGAGCTCCGCCACCGGCGTCGCCTGGAAGCCGATCTCGTCCCCGAAGAGCTGATCGGCGCGACTCCCGAGCGCGGCGCAGAGCGCGGCTCCGACCTCCGCGAACGAGCGGCGGACGACCTGGAGGGCCTCGGGGCTCGTCACGCGGCGGCCGCCGACGAAGCGCACGGGGATCCCGGCCCGCTCCATCTCCAGCGTGATCTGCTCGCCGGCACCGTGCACCACGCACACGTCGTGATCCGCTGCGAGTGCGAGCACCGTGCCCGCCGACTGGGCCGCGACCGTGCCGCCGAGCTTGACGACGACGCGTGTCAGCCCCCGCTTCGGCGCCGGCCAAGCCGGCGCCTCCGCTCCCAGTGAGCCTCCGTCGAGCCTACGGCTCATGAGCGGTAGTCCGCGTTGATGCGGACGTAGTCGTAGGACAGGTCGCTCGTCAGGTAGCTCGCGTGCGCGTCGCCGAGGCCGAGATCGAGCTCGATCGTGCAGGTCGTGCCGTCCACCGGCGGCTCGGCGTCCAGCGGCGCACCGTCGCGGAGCACGGGCGTGCCGTTGTAGACGAGCGAGATGAGTGCCGGGTCGAGCTGCGCGTAGCCGCCGTTGTGCGGTGCGCTGCCGGCGGCCATCAGCACGCGGCCCCAGTTCGCATCGCGTCCGAAGAGCGCGGTCTTCACGAGCGGCGAGGTGGCGATGCGCTGCGCGATCGCCCGTGCTTCCGACGGAGAGGCCGCGCCCGTGATCGAGATCTCGGCGACCAGCGTCGCTCCCTCGCCGTCGGCGACGATCTGAGCGGCGAGGTCTGCACACACCGCCTGCAACGCATGGGCGAACGCTCCGTCGGAGGCCTCTGTGCGCCTGATCGTCGCTGCGCCGGAGGAGAGCAGGACGACGGCGTCGTTCGTCGAGCACTCGCCGTCGACGGAGATCGAGTTGAAGCTCGTGTCGACCACGGGCCGGAGCGCGTCGAGCGCCTCGCCCGGCTCGAGCGGATAGTCGGTGGTGATCACCGCGAGCATCGTCGCGAGATTGGGATGGATCATTCCGGAGCCCTTCGCCATCCCGCCGACGGTGAAGCCCTCGCCGCCGCTGACCGCCTGCTTCGTGCGCGTGTCGGTGGTGAGAATCGCCTCGGCCGCATCGTTGCCCCCGCGCGCGGAGAGTGCCGCCGCCGCCTCGGGCAGCCCGGCGCGGATCTTGTCGAGCGGCAACTGGACGCCGATCACGCCCGTCGAGAGCACGAGCACCTCCTCGACGTCGAGCGCAAGAAGCCGCGCCGCCTCGGCTGCGGTGGCCAACGCGTCGATCTCGCCGCGTGCGCCGGTGGCCGCGTTGGCAATGCCGCTGTTGACGACGACGGCCTGCGGCTCGGCGAGGTCGAGGTGCGCCTTCGAGACGACGACGGGCGCAGCCTGGACGCGGTTTCGGGTCCACATCGCCGCTCCGGTCGCGCGCGTGGTTGCGCGCACGAGCGCCAGGTCCTTGCCCTCGCGACGGATGCCCGCGCTCACGCCGGAGGCTTCGAATCCCTTCGCCGCCGTGACGCTCAAACGAGAACCCCGGTCAGCCGTAGCCCTGCCGTCTCGTCGAGGCCGAGCGCGAGGTTTGCGTTCTGCACGGCCTGCCCCGCGGCGCCCTTGCCCAGATTGTCGATCGCGCAGACGACGATCGTCGTCCCCGTCGCCTTGTCCGAGAAGACGGCGACCTCGGCGGTGTCGGTGCCGTGGACGCGTCCCAGTGCCGGCGCCACGCCCTCGCCGAGCACGCGCACGACCGGGCTCGAGCCGTACGCCTCCTCGAGCACCTCCCGAGCGTCGCCCGGGAAGCGCACGTAGCAGGTCGCGAGCAGGCCGCGCCGCACCGGGAGGAGATGCGGCACGAAGCAGACGTCGAAGCCGAGTTGCTCCGCGATCTCGGGTGCGTGGCGATGCTCGCCGACCGCATATGGCGCCAGGTTCTCGAGCACGGTGCCCGCGTGCGACGAATCCCGGAGCGTGCGGCCGGCACCGGAGACGCCGGACTTCGCGTCGACGATCGCGCTGTCGAGACCTCCCGCCAGCGGGCCGAGGGCGAGCAGCGCTGCGGTCGCGTAGCAGCCGGGGTTCGCGATCAGCGGTCCCTGCGGCGGCCAGAGCTCCGGAAGCCCGTAGCTCCAGGAACCCGGCGCCTCGCCGTACCACGCTCGCGCGGTGTCCGCGTCGCGGAGCCTGTGCGCGGCCGAGAGGTCGACGACGACGGTGCCCGTCGGCGGTTCGAACGCGGCCGCCGCCGTGTGCCCGACGCAGAGGAAGAGCACGTCGGCCCCGGAAGCCGCCGCCTCGGCGTTCGAGACGAAGTCGGGCAGGTCGCCGTCGAGCCGGGGGTCGAGGGTGGACGCGGGCCCGCCCGCGAGCGAGTCGGAGCCGAGCGCGACCGGCTCGAGCTCCGGATGGGCGAGCAGGCGGTCGAGCGTCTCCTGGCCGGTGTAGCCGGCACAGCCGAGGATGGCGGCGCTGAGCATGATGCGTAGTATGCACTATAGTGAAAATCATGCCACCTGCACGTGACGCCCACCTGGTGCTCGAGGACGGCACCGTGCTGCCGGGGGTCAGCGTCGGCGCACCCGGCGTCGCGGCCGGCGAAGCCTGCTTCACGACCGCGATGGCGGGCTACGAGGAGGCGATCACCGATCCGAGCTACGTCGCCCAGGTCCTCTGTTTCGCCTATCCGCTCGTCGGCACGTACGGCGTCGACCAGGAGCGGCTCGAGTCGGAGGGCGTGCAATGCGAGGGCGTGGTGATGCGCGATGCGCGCCCGGCGTTCGCCGGCTGGCTGCGTGACCAGGGCGTCGTCGCGCTCAGCGGGGTCGACACCCGGACGCTCGTTCGCCGCATTCGATCCAACGGCGTCGTCCGGTGCGCACTCGGAGATGCGCCCGTCGACGAGCTCCAGGCCCGTGCGCTCGCCGAGCCGCCGATCGACGGCCGGAGGCTCGATCGCACGGTCGGCACCACGGTCCCCTACTCCGTCGGCGAAGGGGCGCGGGTGGTCGTGATCGACCTCGGCACCAAGTATTCGATCCCTCGGCGTCTCGCAGCCGCCGGCCTCGAGGCCTTCGTCGTCCCGGGCGAATGGGACGAGGACGCCGTGCTCGAGGCTGGGCCGCAGGCCGTGCTCGTGTCCAATGGCCCGGGCGATCCCTCCGTGCTGGTCGAGCAGATCGACACGATCCGCGCCCTGCTCGGGCAGGTGCCCGTGTTCGGGATCTGCCTCGGGCATCAGCTGCTCGGGCTCGCTCTCGGGCACGAGACGTTCAAGCTGCCGTTCGGTCACCGCGGCGCCAACCATCCGGTTCGAGACACGGCGACCGGACGCGTGCTCGTCACCGTTCAGAACCACGGCTATGCAGTTGCGGCCGAGGACGACGCAGCGTTCGTGTCGCTGAACGACGGCACGTGCGAGGGCCTCGTTGGCGACGGGTTCGCCAGCGTCCAGTTCCATCCGGAGGCGTCACCGGGCCCGCTCGACGGCCTCCCCTTCTTCGATCGGCTGGCGAAGGCATGCCAAAGCGCACCGACCTTCGCACGATCCTGATCCTCGGCTCGGGGCCGATCCGGATCGGCCAGGCGTGCGAGTTCGACTACGCAGGCGCCCAGGCGTGCCGCGTGCTGCGCCGCGAGGGCTACCGCATCGTGCTCGTCAACTCGAACCCCGCAACGATCATGACCGACCCGGAGTGGGCCGACGCGACCTACCTCGAGCCGCTCGACCCGGACACGGTCCGCGAGGTGATCGCCCGGGAGCGGCCGGACGCGATCCTGCCCACGCTCGGCGGGCAGACCGCGCTCAACCTCGCAGTGGCGCTCGCCGACTGCGGTGTCGAGCTGATCGGAGCCGACGTCGACGCGATCCACCGCGCCGAGGACCGTGAGCTCTTCCGCGAGACCGTGCAGGCGGCCGGCCTCCCGGTCCCGCGTTCGATCGTGGCGTCGACGCCCGACGTCGACTTCCCGGTCCCGGCGATCGTCCGTCCGGCGTTCACGCTCGGTGGGACGGGCGGCGGAGTCGCCCACACGCGGGCGGAGCTGGCCGAGACGATCGCGCGCGGCCTCGCCGCGAGCCCCGTCGGCCAGGTGCTGGTGGAGGAGTACCTGTCCGGCTGGCAGGAGCACGAGCTCGAGGTGATGATCGACGGTGCCGGGAACGCCGTGGTCGTCTGCTCGATCGAGAACCTCGACCCGATGGGCGTGCACACCGGTGACTCGTGGACGGTCGCTCCGCAGCAGACGCTCCCCGACGTCGCGTACCAGCGGCTCCGTGAGGCCGCGTTCGCCACCGCACGCGGGGTCGGGGTGGCGACGGGCGGCGCGAACGTGCAGTTCGCGGTCCATCCCGAGACGCACGAGCTGCGCGTGATCGAGATGAACCCTCGGGTGTCTCGCTCGTCGGCGCTCGCGAGCAAGGCGACGGGCTTTCCGATCGCAAAGCTGGCCGCGCTGCTCGCCGTCGGCTACACGCTCGACGAGCTGCCGAACGACATCACGCAACAGACAACGGCGGCATTCGAGCCGGCACTCGACTACGTCGCCGTGAAGGCGCCACGGTTCGAGTTCGAGAAGTTCCCGTGGGTCGATCGCACGCTCGGCGCCGAGATGCGGGCGATCGGCGAGGCGCTCGGCCTGGGCCGCACGTTCGCCGAGGCGTTCGTCAAGGCGTTCGAGGGACGGGAGACGGGGCCCGTGGCATTCGACGAATCGCTGCTCGGGCAGCCGGTGCCGGAGCGGTGGGACCTCTACCTCGAGGCCGCCCGGCGTGGCCTCGAGTTGCCGGGGATCCATCCGTACTTCGCCGAGCAGCTGCGTGAGGTCGCCGCGACTCCCGCGCCGACGGGACGGCCCGTGCGACTTGCCGTCGACTCGTGCGCAGGCGAGTTCGAGGCGCGCACGCCGTACTACTACGTCACGCACGAGGGTGTCGACGAAGGCCCGGAGCCTTCCGGGCGTGCCGTCGTCGTCCTCGGCTCCGGGCCGAACCGGATCGGCCAGGCGATCGAGTTCGACTACTGCTGCGTCCACGCGGCGCGCACGCTGAAGGAGCTCGGCTACGAGGCGGTGCTCGTGAACTCGAACCCCGAAACCGTTTCGACCGACTACGACATCTCGGACCGGCTCTATCTCGAGCCGCTCACCGTTCCGCGCGTGCTCGAGGTATGTGAGCTCGAACGTCCGCTGGCGGTCGCCGTCTCGTTCGGTGGGCAGACGCCGCTTCGTCTTGCGCCTGCGCTCGCCGCCGCCGGTGTCCCACTGCTCGGCGATCCGTTACCTGCGATCGACGCTGCGGAGGACCGCGCGCGCTTTGCCGAGCTCGTCGGCGAGCTCGCACCGGAGTGGGGAGCGGCTGCCGGCGCGGATGAGGCGCGCGCGATCGCGGACGGCCTCGGGTACCCGGTGCTCGTGCGACCGCACCATGTGCTCGGCGGGAGCGGCATGCACGTCGCCCGCAGCGCCGGCGAGCTCGCCGTCACCGGTCCGTGCCTCATCGACCGCTACCTGACCGGAGCGCTCGAGCTCGACGTGGAGGTGTTGAGCGACGGTGAGGACGCGTGGACCGCCGCGATCCTCGAGCACGTCGAGCCTGCCGGAGTCCATTCGGGCGACAGTGCGTGCCTTCTGCCGGGGCCGTCCGTCACGCCCGCGTTGGACGAGCGCATCCGCGAGGCGGCGGCGGTCGTCGCGCGTGCGGTCGGGGGACGAGGGTTGTTGAACCTCCAGATCGCGATCAGCGGCGATCGTCTGTACGTGCTCGAGGCGAATCCGCGCGCGTCGCGCACGGTGGCGTTCGTCGCGAAGGCGACGGGCGTTCCCCTCGTCGAGCACGCGGTGCGACTGCTCCTCGGCGAGCGGATCCGCGACCTCGATCTTCCGGAGCGGGTCGATCCGTCGCGAGCCTGGGCGAAGGAGGCGGTCTTCCCGTCCGAACGGTTCGCGGATGCCGACGCGCGCGGCCCGGAGATGCGCTCGACAGGCGAGGTGATGGCCTCGGCGGCGACGCCCGTCGGGGCGTATCGGCGCGTCCTGCGCGCGGCGGGAAAGAGCACGCGCGGCGGCCAGGTGATGCCCCCGCTGCAGGCTGCCTGACGGTTTCTTCACACATCGCCGTCACCCTGGCCCGGGTGAGGCGCCTTGCTGCCGCCGGAGCCGCGCTCGCGGCCTTGCTCGTGCTCGCTCTGCCGGGCCCTTCCGGCGCGTCCGCGCAGCGAGCCGCCGATGTCTTCACCGGGTACGGCTTCGAGGCGTGCAACGCTCCGTCGATCGCGACGCTGACCGCGTGGGGGGCATCGCCGTACCGCGCGGTCGGGATCTACGTCGGCGGGGTGAACCGAGCGTGCAAGAACGCGAACCTCTCACCTTCGTGGGTGACGACGACGGGGTCGCTCGGCTGGAGCCTGCTGCCGCTGTACGTCGGGCTGCAGGCACCGTGCGTGAGCCAGTCCGGGCTCGCCAAGATCTCGTCGACGCTCGCGACCGCCGCAGCGCAGGGAACCGCTGCCGCCGACGATGCCGTGGCGCAGGCGAACGTGGTCGGCTTGCCCGCGGGCAGTCCGCTCTACCTCGACGTCGAGGGCTACGCAACGAACAACGTGTCCTGCACGAAGGCGGTGCAGTCGTTCGTCGGCGGTTGGGTCGACGAACTGCGCCCGCTCGGCTACCTCGCCGGGGTGTACGGCAGCGCGGCCTCGACGATTCGCGACGTTGCGGCACTCGGCGCGGCGATTCCCGATGCCGTCTGGATCGCGAACTGGAACGGGGTCGAAGGAGTGTTCGGCGACCCGCACGTCTCCGACTCGTTGTGGGCGGAGCATCAGCGGGTCCACCAGTACAAGGGCGGTCATAACGAAACCTGGGGCGGGGTCACGTTGAACATCGACAACGACTACGTGGACGGGCCGGTCATCGGCCCGACGGCCGCGCCGCAACCGCCGCCGCCACCGACGACGACGCCGGCACCGGCGCCGACGGGCGGGGCGGTCGGCTCGGGTGACGGGAAGGCCGCTGCCTCGTGGCCCGCCCAGGCATTCTCGGTCCCGGTTGCGGTGACGCTCACGCCCACGTCGCAACCGACGACGACGTCCGGGTACGCCGTCCAGTTGACCGTCACCGAGACGGACACGCAGACGCCGGTTGCACGCTTCGGTGCACCGATCACGCTCCACCTCCTCGTTCCGGCTGCGGGTCTCGTGCCGTCGTACTCCCCGGACGGCACGACGTGGAAGGCGCTGCCGAAGCTGACCGCGAGCGCCGTTCCCGTCGACGCCGGATACACGCTCGATCCCGACGGGACTGCGGAGATCCAGACGTTCGTGCCCGGCTTCTTCGGGTTGCGGTCGGACACGACGCCCCCCACCCAGCCGCCGAGCTTCGCGGCTCACTTCACCGGTGATGCCCTCGTCCTGCAATGGCAGGGTGCGACCGACGACAGCGGGACCGTCGCCTCGTACCAGGTGTTGCTCGACGGCACGCCGGTCCAGACGCTGAAGGGCACATCGCGGCGCGCGGTCGTGCACGCTTTCCACTCGACCGGGCCTACCGTCTACCGCGTGCGGGCCGTCGACCCGGCGGGGAACCTCGGCAAGGTGTCGCGGCCGGCGGCGGTCGTGCCGAGAAGCCGTCCCGCCGGCATCCCGAAGGTACTGCCTCGGTGGGCATGGTCACTCTTCGCGTGGCAGCACGGCCAGGGCTCGCGCCCAGCGGCCGCGCCGAAGAAGCTTCCCGCCTGGTACTGGACCTGGGCCTCGTGGCGCATCGCCCCGTTCCGGCTGGCGCGCATCTGACGACTGCAAAGATAGGCGCATGAGGAGCGTCGAATTCGCCGGGCTCGACCTGCTCACTGAGCCCGGCCTCGTGATGACGCCGCGCCGCTCCAGTCTTGCCCTCGTCGAATGCGTCCTGCGACACGTCGGCGACCGCGAATGTGTCATCGTCGACGTCGGCACGGGTTCCGGTGCGATCGCGATCGCAGTCGCACGGTCGGCACCAAACGCGACGGTCTGGGCGACGGACGTGAGCCCCGAGGCCGTGGCGCTTGCGCGTCGTAACGCGATTCGCACCGGCGCGGACGTGCGTGTTCGCCCTGGCCGGCTCCTCGACCCGGTTCCGGGCCGGATCGATGTCGTCGTCGCGAATCTGCCGTACCTGCCGCTCGCCGAGCGTCCGTTGCACCCCGAGCTCGATGCGGAGCCGAGCGCGGCAGTGTTCGCGCCCGGAGACGGGCTCGGTCCCTACCGGCTGTTGCTCGAGGAGTCCGCGACGCGGCTTGCGGCAGGCGGCCTGCTCGTCGTGCAGCTTCGTGGTGAGCTCGTCGCCGCGTCGGCAGACGAGCTCGATCTTCTCGGTGCGCTGTTCGAGCGGCGAGCCGCCTAGGGGCCACTAGCGCGTGCCGCAAGTCTTCGGGATCGTGCTCGCGGGTGGCGAGGGCAAGCGGCTCGCTCCGTTGACCGACGATCGCGCGAAGCCGGCCGTCCCGTTCGGCGGCAACTATCGCCTGATCGACTTCGCACTCTCGAATCTCGTCAACGGCGGGCTGTTGCGGATCGTCGTATTGACGCAGTACAAGAGTCACTCGCTCGACCGTCACGTCGCTGCGACGTGGCGACTGTCGCCGTTGCTCGGCAACTACGTCGCACCCGTGCCCGCGCAGATGCGCCGCGGGCCGTACTGGTTCCAGGGATCGGCGGACGCGATCTACCAGAACCTGAACCTGCTCTACGACGAGCGCCCCGAGTACGTCGCCGTGTTCGGTGCCGACCACATCTACCGGATGGATCCGCGGCAGATGATCGCGCAGCATGTCGAGAGCGGTGCGGGAGTCACCGTCGCGGCGATCCGGGTCCCGATCGAGCAGGCGGGCGAGTTCGGCGTGATCGAGACCGCGGCCGACGGGCAGTCGATCAAGGCATTTCGCGAGAAGCCGAAGGATGCGGTCGGTCTCCCGGGCTCACCGGGTGAGGTGTACGCGTCGATGGGCAATTACGTCTTCACGACGAAGGCGCTGATCGAGGCAGTTACCGCCGATGCGGCGGACGAGGATTCCAAGCACGACATCGGCGGCGATCTGATCCCGCGCCTGGTGGACAGTGGTCGGGCCGAGGTGTACGACTTCGCGCGCAACGACGTCCCCGGAACGCACGAACGCGAGCGCGGCTACTGGCGCGACGTCGGGACGCTCGATGCGTTCTATGACGCGCACATGGATCTGATCTCGGTCGATCCGATCTTCAATCTCTACAACCGTCTGTGGCCGATCCTCACGTGGCCCGATCCGCTGCCACCGGCGAAGTTCGTCTTCGAGGCGAGCGGTCGTATCGGGCACGCGCTCGATTCGATGGTGTGCGCCGGTGTCGTCGTGTCCGGCGCGACCGTCCGCCGTTCGGTGCTGTCGCCCGAGGTGCGCGTCCACTCGCACAGCGAAGTGGAAGACTCGATCCTGATGCACGCTGTCGATGTCGGCAGGCATGCAGTCGTTCGCAACGCGATCGTCGACAAGAACGTCCGCATCGCCGAGCACGCGAGCGTCGGTGTCGACCCGGTGCGCGACCGCGAGCGCTTCACCATCTCGGAGGGCGGGATCGTCGTCATCGGCAAGGGCGCCGTCGTCGAGGCCGAGTGACTTGGCGACAACGGTCGCGCTCCTCCGCGGTGTCAACGTTGCCGGACGGACGCTGCCGATGGCCGAGCTGCGCGAGCTCATGGAGTCGCTCGGCTTCGAGCATGTGCACACGTACATCCAGAGCGGCAACGTGCTGTTCTCGGCGAAGAAGAGACCGACGCCGGCCGTGCTGGCGGCTGCGATCGAGCGCCGGTTCGGGCTCGACGTCGACGTGATGCTGCGCTCGGCCTCCGAGCTCGAGCGCACGATCGAGCGCAACCCGTTTGCGGATGCAGATCGCTCGAAGCTTCACGTCGGCTTCATGGCGAGGAAGCCGGCTGCGGCGAACGTCGCGGCGCTGGACGGCGACTCGTTCCTGCCCGAGGAGTTCGCACTCGTCGGGACCGAGCTGTACCTCCACCTGCCGGGCGGCATGGCGCGAACCAAGCTTCCCGATTACGTGCTGCGGCGGATCAAGGTGCCGACCACGATCCGAAACTGGAATACGGTCACGAAGCTGGCCGAGCTGGCGAAAGAACCCGCATGAGAATCGGAGCAGCAGTTCTGACGCTCCTGGCGCTCGTATTCAGCGCAGCCTCGCTTGCAGGGGCAAATCCGTCCGGTCCTCGCACACTCGAACAGAAGTGCGGCGACACGTCCGGTGTCACGGCGAAGCCTTTCTGGCTCGAGACCGGCGACGCCATGCGCCTGTACGCGATCGAGTCCGGCGAAGGGCCCGTCGGCGTCGTCCTGGCACACGAGTCGCCCGCCGACCTGTGCGGCTGGCTCCCGTACATGGCCACGCTCGCGCAGTCGGGTCTACGGGTGCTCGCCTTCGACTTCCGTGGATTCGGCGACTCGCAACGCCCCTCGACGACACGCGCCGACGTTGGCTACGGGCGCGACCTCAGCGCAGCGGTCGCCCGGGTTCGGGCCGACGGTGCCCGCAAGGTCTTCCTGGTCGGCGCGTCCTTCGGCGGCGCAGCCGCCCTCGCCTACGGGCCCGAGCTGCCACTCGCCGGTCTTGTGAGCCTCTCGGGAGAACCGCAGATCGAGGGCGCTGGTCTCGACGGTCTGGCCGCCGTGCCGAAGTTGCGGGCGCCGCTGCTGATCGTCGGGTCGCGCCACGACCGCTATCTGTCCGTCTCGGATGCACTTCGCCTCCTCGCGCGTGCCGGGTCCCGGGACAAGCGCACGGCGTTCTACCCCGGCGCGTTCCACGGCTGGGACCTGGTCGAGGGCGCACCGTATGCGGCCTCGGCCCGCGCTCTCGTGCTGGCCTGGATCCGGTCCCGCTGATCGGACGTCGTTGCGATGGAGGATGATGGGGCACTAAGTGTTCCTGCTGCTTGCCTTCGTCCTGTTGGTCGTCCTCGACTCGCCGTGGAACATCATCGGCTTCGGGACGTGCTTCGTCCTGTTCATCGGCGAGCTGCTGTTCTGGAATCGAACCGTCCGGCGTAAGCCTGCGGCCGTCGGTGCGCACACGCTGGTCGGGCGCGAGGCAACCGTGACTTCGCCGTGCCGGCCGGAGGGTCAGGTGCAGCTCGACGGCGAGATCTGGCAGGCGCGCTGCGCGGCGGGTGCCGATGTCGGCGACAGCGTGCGCGTGGTCAGCCGCGACCGGCTGATGCTCGTCGTCGAGCGTCTGTAGAGGGGCTCACGGCGGCGGGAGGTAGCGGCCTGCCGTGAACGCGCCGTCCGCCACCTCGAGGATCCAGGTCGACCCCTTCTGGATCAACACCGGGCCGGCCAGTTTCGCGCCGACGGCGGTGAGCTCGTCGAGGGCGTTGAGCATGACGTCCCCGTGTGTGCTCAGCGCGACGGGACCGTCGGCTGCGGCTTCGAGCATCAGCTCGATCGAAGCCACATGTGGAGCTCCTTCGGCGAGGCCGTCGGCGAGCTCGATCGAAAGACCCCGCGCTTCGGCCAACGGCTCGAAGGTCTGCACGCAGCGGACGTAGCGGCTCGAGAGCAGCCGGGCGAACGGCTGACCGTCGAAGAGCTCGACCAGCGCCTCCGACTGACGTCGCCCGCTCTTGGTGAGCGGCCGCAGTTCGTCGTGTTCGGTCCAGCGCTGACGATCGCCGGCCTTGGCGTGTCGGACGAGGTAGATCGGGCCGGTCACGACGTCGTCCCGATCATCTCAGTGCGAGAGCGTGGCCTTCAGCACGACGAGCGCCAACCCGAGGGCGAGGTTGATCCCGACCGAGACGATCGTGCCCGACGTGCCGAGTCGCTCGAGCCGGGCAAACCTGACGCCCGCAACAACGAGTGTCGTCACGCCGATCCCGACTGCGATCCAGAGCGCGGTGCTCGATCGGAGGACGCCGAGCGCACCAAGTGCGACGACTGCCATCGGTAGGACGGCGGCGAGTGGGATCGCGAGCTCACGGTGCGCGATCTGGGCGATCTGCTCGTGATCGAGTCGGTGCCCCTCGGAAACGCTTTCCCCGATGATGTGCGTGTACACGTGAGCGACCCAGAAGACAAGGACGGTGACACCGAGGACCGCGATGAGGTGCCATTGGGAGTGCTCGAAGGCCGGCGCGCCCGCCGTGATGATCGAGAGGACGATGATCGTCCCGTAGACCGTGCCGGCGATCGTGTCGCGGCTCCCGGCGATGAGTGTCCGCAGGAACACGTGCGCATCATCGCTCGCGCGGTGGCGGTCACGGGGCGAGTCGGAACGGCGGGTACTCGTCGGTGACGAGGATGAACGCGTACGCGACGACGCGGTTGGTCCAGCGGATGACACCGAGGACGAAATCGAAGAGGCCCCGGGGATACCGGCCGGTGAACAGGATCGCGAACCAGGCGATCACCACCAGGACCAGAGCCGCGAGCCAGAGGAAGATCAGCACGATGTAGTGGGGGATGGCGAGCAGCCACTTCACGAGCGGCAGCCAGCGGTTGAGGTCCTGCTTCGCGTCCGGGTAGGGGTAGTCGAGCACGACACTCTGGTGTTCGTCGGTCGACGGGTAGTGGTCATCCATCAGCGCGAGATAGACACCGATCCGGTTCGAGAACCTGAGCAGCTCGAGGTTCCAGTCGAACCACCAGCGTGGGTACTTCTGCCTGAACAGGATCATCAGGAAGGGCGGAAGGAACAGGAGCCCGGCCGTCCCGCCCGCGATCGTGAATCCGTGCCCACTTCTCGCATAGCCGCCTTCGTTGCCGCCGATGCTGGCGGCGACGATCAGGATCGGGATCGCCACGAACACCCTGAATGCGGTCGTCAGCCGGTTGAGCGCGCGATCCGGGTACTCGACCGAGAAGCTCACCGGGTAGTCCGGTCCGCCGCTCGTGACGCTGCTTGATTCCATCGTCCCCACCTCCGCTCGCTCGAGCCGACCGGCGGCAGCTGCCGACCGACGGCTACTTGTCGCTGCAGCGATGAGTATGCCCCGCCGGCGAGGTCCGTATCCGCGATGACGCCCTTGCGGGACCTCCTGGAGGCTGCCGTGGAAGACGGTGCCGTGCCGGGTGCTGCGGCGCTGGTTGCGCGCGGTGAGGACGTCGAGAGCGTCGGCGTGGGCGAGGTCCAGCCGGACTCGATCGCCCGGGTCGCCTCGATCACGAAGCCGATCACGGCGGCGGCGGTGATGCTTCTGGTGGACGACGGGCTCGTGGCGCCCGGCGACGCGATCGAACGGTGGCTGCCCGAGTTGGCCTCGCCGCGGGTCGTGCGGACACCTGAGAGCGCGATCGACGATCTCGTCCCCGCTACGCGCTCGATCACCGTCGACGACCTCTTGACCTTCCGCGCCGGCTGGGGCTATCCCTCCGACTTCTCGTTCCCGGCGGTCATCGAGCTCTTCGAGAAGCTTCCGGTGTTCGGCCCGCGAGAGACTCCGGACGAGTGGCTCGCGACGCTCGCGCAGGTGCCGATGCTCCACCAGCCCGGCGAAGCGTGGCTCTATAACACGTGCTCGGACATCCAGGGCGCCCTGATCGCGCGCGTCTCGGGGCAACCGCTGCCGGAGTTCCTCGCCGAGCGCATCTTCGAGCCCCTCGGGATGATCGACACCGGTTTCTGGGTCCCCGCCGAGAAGCTCGACCGGCTCCCCCCGTACCGTGGCCCCGATCTCGAACCGATCGACGACGGGCTCTGGACGGCGCCGCCGATCTTCCCGTCGGGCGCCGGCGGTCTGGTCTCGACGCTTGCCGACTGGCACCGCTTCGGTCGCATGCTGCTCGCAGACGGAGGTGGGCTCCTGTCGCCTCTAGCGGTGCGGGCGATGACCAGCGACCACCTGACGCAGGAGCAGCGGCAGGCGTCGACGTTGTTTCTCGAAGGAGCCGGCTGGGGCTTCGGCGGCGCCGTCGCAGGCGACGGCCGTTACGGCTGGGTCGGCGGGACGGGAACGACGGCACACGTCGCGCCGTCGACCGGGACCGTTGGTGTCCTCCTCACGCAAGTGCAGATGGCGGGGCCGACGCCGGTGCCGCTGATGCGCGAGTTCTGGCAGTACGCGTTCGGCCGCTCTTGACAGCCGGGCTCCACTCTCGGCGTACCCTTCTGCCGTGAGGGTCGTCCGCTTTCTCGGTCCCGATACCGACGCGTACGTCGCGAGCGTCCAGCGTCATTCGGCGGAGTTCGAGGAGCAGACGGGAATCGCCCTCGATGTCCGGATCGTTCCGAGTGACCTCTACTTCTCGAACGAGATCCATCACCTGCTTGACGGCGAAGATGCAGCCGACGTCTACATGTCCGGGCCGGTGCTCGTCTGGGAGCACCTGGCGGCGGGTTTCGTGCAGCCGCTCGACGAGTTCATGGAGCGTGCGAGCGAGCGTTACGAAGCCGGCGACTTCGTCGAGCGTCTGCTCGCCTGCAACCGGCGTGGCACACGATGTACACGGGCTTCGCCACGCAGTTTTGGTCGTACGGAGCTTCGGACTTCGAAGCCGGCCGCTGTGCGCTCGCGGCGCCGGCGTCGCTCCGGGCAACCTCGGACTTCCTCGCGGCCCTTCGAGACTCCGGCCCGTCGAACTGGCTGGACCAGCGCTGGTACGAGCTCGCGCTCGACTTTGCCCGCGGGAAGTACGCGCTGCTCGTCGACTCGGACCACTACGTTGCGTACTTCGAGGACCCGGCCTCTTCGGAGCTCGTCGGCGGGATCGGCTACGCGGCGCCTCCGCTTGGCCCGACCGGCTTGCGCCGCCCGAACCTCTGGACCTGGTCGGTTGTCATGAACAGCCGAGTCAGGGATCGCGACGCCGCGTGGCAGTTCCTCGAGTGGGCGACGGGCAAAGAGTTCCTGCTCCGGTCGGTCTTCGAGGGCAACATGAACCCGACCCGCTCGAGCATCTGGGACGACGAGCGCTTTCGTGAGCACACCTCTGGTTGGGGGGCCTTCTACGACGTTGCCCGGACGCTGATCGAGCGCGACGCCTTCGTCCTCGTCACGCCTGCCCCGAGGTACCTCGAGATCGCAAGCCGTTGGGTGCAGGCGCTGCTTGACATCTACGCCGGGCGCAAGGAGATCGCCGAAGAGCTCGAAACGGCGGCCGCCGATATCGATGAGCTCGTCGAAGCACGACCGGCTCGGAGTTGATGGGCCGGGCAGGGATCGAACCTGCGACCTTGGGATTAAAAGTCCCCTGCTCTACCAACTGAGCTACCGGCCCCGCCGACGGAGTAGCCTCCACCTGTGGGGAAAGGGTACGCGGAAGGGTCGGCAGTCGAAGAGCGGATGGCCGCGCTCGAGCGCGGTGACGATCCCGACCGCCGACTCGAGACCGGACGCGCAGCGCTGTACGGCTCGACCGAGGAGGATCCGGAACGGCATTTTCTCGGCTGGGCGGACGAGCTCGATGCCGACGAGCTCTTCGCGTCGGGCGCGGCGTGGGGACTGCAGGTGGTCGGTCGCGCTGAGTCTCGCGTCACCCGACGCTGAGCGATTAGCTCTTGTGTGTGCCGGGTACGAGGCTGACAGAATCAGTGTCAGGGAGGCGCCGCGATGTGCACGCGGCATGCTCGTCCAGGGCGTCTCGACTGGAGAGCGCGCTCGGTCGCCGGGCGGGGGAGGTTGTCATGAAGCTGTTCCACCCGAAAGCCTCTGCGAGAAGAGATCGTCGGTCGGCTCGGTGGGCTGGGTTCTCCGTCGTGGCCGTTATGCTCGTGGCGCTTCTCGGCTCAGCCGCGGCGGGTGCTCACACTGCTGCGCTCGCCCCCGGCGGCCCCGGCGCGCTGTCGCATTTCGACCTGGCCCGGAAGGACTGTCTAGGCACGGCGCGCAACACGACGTCGAAGGTCTGGTACACGGTCGCGAACGGCGTCCTCAGCGATGTCTACTACCCGACCGTCGACAACACCAACGTCGAGTCCCTGCAGTACATCGTCACCGACGGCGCGACGTTCACCGATCTGCAGTCGCGCGACATGACGTACTCGGTGCGATCGCTCGACGCGGTTGGAATGGAGTGCCGCGTCACGGCTACCGCGAAGAGCGGCAAGTACCAGATCCAGACCGACTACCTGACCGACCCGCAGCGCAACACCGTCTTGATGCGCACGACGTTCCAGGCGTTGTCGGGAACGTTGGCCGGGTACCACCTCTACCTGCGGTTCGATCCCACCGTCAACGGCAACGGCGGTGGCGGTGCCGGGAACGGGGGCGCTGACTCGGGCACGGTCGACACGTCGACCGGGCACTCGATCCTCGTCGCGTCGGATCCGGTCACCGCGACCAATGCCGCCAACCGCGACTATGCGCAGCCCGTGTACGCGGCGCTCGACTCGTCGACGCCGTTCAGCGAGGTCACGAACGGCTTCGCGGGAACCGCGAGCGACGGCCTGACGCAGCTCGACGCGTCGCATGCGCTGACCGATCTGTATTCCGACGCGAGCCTCGGCAATCTCGTCCAGACAGCCCGCGAGCCGCTCGGCAACGGAAAGAGCGCCTCCTTCACGGTCGCACTCGGCTTCGGCTCGAGCCAGAGCTCGGCGGTGCAGGCTGCAGAGGGCTCGCTCGCCGCGCCGCCGGCGCTCACGGGTCTTCGCTACGGGCTCGGCTGGCTGGCGTACGACGCGACGTTGCGGCCCCCGCCGCTGAGGCTCCCCGGAGTCTCGCCGTCGCGCTGGGCGACGCTGGTCGGCGAGTACTACACGAGCGCGAACGTGCTCAAGGCGTCGGAGGACAAGACCTTCCCGGGCGCGATCGTCGCGAGCCTCGCATCCCCGTGGGGGCAGGCGGTGTCGGCCGGCGACCCGGCGAACACGTATTTCGGCTCCTACCGCGAGGTGTTCGCTCGTGATCTCTACGAGGCATGGACCGGGCTGCTCGTCGACGGCGACCTACAGACGGCGCGAGACGCGGTCAACTTTCTCTTCCTGCGCCAACAGCAGCCGGACGGCTCGATGCCGAGGAACAGCCTCGTCAACGGCAAGGCCGCGCCCGACTCGTTCGGGACGCAGCTCGACGAGACTGCCTATCCGATCGTGATGGCCGACCAGCTCGGCATGAACGACTCGAGCCTGTACCTGAACCACGTCAAGCCGGCGGCCGACTTCCTGATCGCACACGGGCCGTCGTTCGGCGTCGAGCGTTGGGAGGAGCAGAGCGGGTACTCGCCGTCGACGATCGCCGCGGAGATCGCCGGCCTCGTCGCGGCCGCCGATCTGGCGAAGGCGAATGGCGACACCACATCGGCTGCGATCTATCTCGGCGTCGCCGACGACTTCCAGCGCTCGGTGAAAGGCTGGACGGTGACGACGAACGGTCCGCTGTCCGCAAAGCCATACTTCATCCGGCTCTCGAAGACGGGGGACCCGGACGCGGCCATCACCTACGGCCTGGGCAACGGCGGTCCGACGCTCGACCAGCGTTCCGTGATCGATGCCGGCTTCCTCGAGCTCTCGCGGCTCGGCGAGCTCCCGGCGAACGACCCGACGATCGCGCAGTCGCTGCCGGTCGTCGATGCGACGATCGAGAGCACGACCTCGAGCGGTCCGGGCTGGCACCGCTACAACGGCGATGGCTACGGGGACGGCGCGAGCGACGGCCACCCGTGGGCGCCGAGCGGGCAGGGGACCGGCCACCTTTGGCCGGTTCTGTCCGGTGAACGGGCCGAGTACGCGCTCGCGAACGGCGACACCGCCTCTGCCAAGAGCCTGCTCGACGGGATGGCGAGCTTCGCGGGCGGCGTCGGGCTGATCCCGGAGCAGGATTGGGAGCTTCCGAATCTCGCCGCCTCTCCGTTCGGCACCGATCCCACGACGGCGTCGATCGGCTTCACGAACGGTGAGCCTGCCGGTTCGGCGAGCCCGCTGACGTGGTCGGCTGCGGCCTACGTGCGCCTCCTCGGCGACATCGCCGCCGGCCGCGTGGTCGAGCAGCCTGCGGTGACGTTCGCACGCTACGTCGCGCACACCCAGGGCCAGACGACTCTCACCCTCACGGCCCCGGCCGACGAATCGGCGGTCACCTCGCCGGTGACCGTCAGCGGCTCGACCGCTCCGGGGAACACCGTCTACATCGCCGCGACGAACACGGATACGAGTTTCGCGACGACGACGACCTCGACGCCCGTGAACCCGGACGGGTCGTTCAGCCAGCCGGTGCCGGTGACCGGCGGCACGACGGTGCTGAACGTGGTTGCGGTCAGCCCGTCGGGCGCGACCGCGCATGCGCAACGGACGGTGGTCTTCGACTTCGTCCCCGGCACAGTCCTTCTCGACGTCACCGATCCGTCGAACGACGACAACGGGCCGGGTAACTACGCCTATCCGACCTCGGACAACTTCCACCCGGGCGCGTTCGACATCCAGGAGTTCCAGGTGATCGACGACGGCACGAACGTCACCTTCCGCGTCAAGGTCCGTGATCTCTCGCCCACGTTCGGCAGCCCGCTTGGTGCGCAGCTCGTCGATGTCTACGTGCGCGATCCGTCGGCGTCGACGTTCTCGACCGCAGCGTCGTTCCCGCAGCGCAACTACCAGATCGCCTCGGGGTCAGCTTGGAACCAGCTGCTCGAGGTACAGGGCTTCGGGCAGCGCTACATCGACGCGGCCGGGAACACCCTCGGCACGATCGCGATCTCCGCCAACCAGATCTCGCGATTCATCACCTTCCGAGTGCCGGCCGCCGTTCTCGGTCATCCCGCGTCGGGCTGGACATTCACGGTCGTCCTGACGGGCCAGGACGGTTTCTCGCCGGACCAGGCTCGCAGCTTCGCGTCGACGCCACAACCGTTCAACTTCGGCGTCTGCGGAGCGGCGAGCAGTGATCCCCATTGCACCGTTGACCCGAGCACGGTTCCGAAGGCAATGGATGTCGTCACGCCTGCCGGCGTCGAGCAGTCGACCGAGCTCGACTACACGCTCTCGAACCCGGTGATCCTGCAGGGGGTGGCGATTCCGTAGAGGCCTGATGTGAAACTCACGCGCCCGCGGCTGGTGCGCCAGACACGGCGCAGCTCGGCCCGGTCGGGCTCGCCCGTAGCCACCGCTACGGACTACGCCCGCCCCGTCCAATCCGCTTGGTCTGACGCATCCCCGCGGACACGTCGCTCCACATCAAACCTCTAGCCGACGCTGAGCGGCTCGCTCGTCTGCTGCGTCACCGTCCCGGGATTCACCTGCGCGGCGAGCCGCAAATCGATCGTGTACGGGCCGGCACCGAGCTTCACTTTCGGGAGCGCGACGTTCGCGGGTGCGCCGCCGCCGACGAGCGCGCCGCGCACCGCCGCGACCGGCTTGCCGTCCGTGCCGTCGAGCGTTGCGACGTAGAGGCAGTCGCGGGTACAGGCGAGCTGGAAGGTGGTCGCGCTCGAGCCTGACACCGTCGGTGGATAGGTGAACGCGCTCGCTGCCGCGGTTGAGCCGAGGCCCGGGCAGACGACCGTGCCGCGCTGCGCGGGCAGGGCCGCCGCGGTGACGGTGGCCGCCGACGGCTTCGGGTTCCCGCTCGCATACACGATGCCGGTCGGCGGAACCGGTGTCGATGCGCTGTCCTGCAGGCGATCGAGGATCACGCCCGCGACGCCGGGCGAGCAGGCGGCGCTGCTGATCGTCGCCGCGTAGGACCCGCCTTGAGCGGCAGGCGAAACCGCACCCGTGGTCGGGGGTGGACCTCCACCGTACGCAGCGAGCTCGGCTGGCGGGACCGTGGTGGGCGTAGCGAGCCCGTCGATCAGCACGGGTGGGGTGGAGCCGCCGAGCGCCGCCGCGGCGGCTGCAGCAAGCTGCGGCACATTCGCCTCGGTCCACTGGCCGGTCGCGGCGGGCGTCGCGGCGGGCCGGAGTGCGACGACGTCGACGAACGGTGCCGGGTGTCCCGACGCTGCGAAGGATCGACCCAGAGCAGTCAGCGCCGGTTTCGGCGCGACGGAGCCGTCGATGAGCGGGCCGACCGCAACGTCGGTCGTGACCGTGTGGACGGCATCGCGTAGCGCCACCAGGGCGGCGGTGTACGCGGCCGACGTCTGGCTGGTCGGCGCGGGCGTGAGCAGGAGGTCGCGGAGCTGCGGCTCCTGTTGAGCGAGCGACGCCGCGTACTGTGCGAGCGCGGCCTGGCCGGTGCTGTCCGTGGGGAGCGGTGACGCCGTCAGCTCGACGACGACGCCCATGCCCGCCGGAACCCGCTGCAAGGCGGCGATCAGCCCTGGATCGGGCACCGCTGCCCCTGCGGGCCAGGCGACACCCAACCGCACGACGCGCAACCCGAGCTTCTGCGCCAGCGCGGCCTGGGACGGATCGTCGAGCGCAGCACCGACGATCGGTGGTGCCGTCGGGGGCGTCTCGGCATCGGCGCTCTTGCGGGAAGCCGTCTTCTGTCTTGCCGTCGTCGCGACGCGGATGACCGGCAGCGCGTCGAAGCTTGCGTGGTTTCCGGCCCAATCGGTTGCGGTGACGCGGACGGGATACGCGCCGGGCTTCGTCGGCTCCTTGCCTGCGATCGTCGTCCAGCCTCCGGTGAGCGAGATCCGGCGGGTCGGGCCGGCGGCCGAGTCGATCTGGACGGTCGACGGCTTCGAGACCCAGAGGCGCAACGCTCCGAGGGCGGTCGCGTTCGCGACCATGAACGCCGGGGGCTGCTTCGCATAGGCGGCGATGCGGGCGCGGGCGGCGGCGAACCGCGTGTCCGAGGGCGCGAGTTTCGCCAGCAGCTGGACGACGTACTGCTGGTAGTCGAGCGGCGACGGATCGTCCTCGAGCGAGTAGTACGTCCAGTACCCCGTGTCGAATCTGGGCAGCATTGCGGCGGCCGCGTTCTGCATGCGCGTTGCGAGAGTCCCGGCCGCCGTGTCCTCGGTCGCCGTTGCATAGTCCCGAAGCGAGATCACCGTCTGTAGCTGCGCGTTCAGCACGGCGAGCGACTGGAACGCATAGAGGCGGATCCACGGGCCTGCGGCGACGCTCGTCAGCAGCTTGCGCGGGATCAGTTCGTACGCGTTGTGCGCCGCACGAAGATAGGCGGTGCTTCGCGTCGGGACCAGCGTCGCGGCGCGCGCGAACGCCTGTGCCGCCACCGCCTGTGCCATTCCGGACAGCCACGGTGCCCGACCGCCGGAGAAGTCGAAGTAGTACTCCCAGCCGACGCCGCCTCCGTGCTGAAAGACGCCACGCGCGATCAGGGCGTCGGCCAGGGTTTCCGTGCCCGTGGCGTCTCCGGCGGCGATGCGTGCGTTGAGGGCACCGAAATCCGCCAGTGGATGAAGCTCGAAGCAGCGACCGGCGAAGTAGCGGTAGACGATCCCGTCGCTGTCCGTGATGTCGGTCTTGTCGGCCGGCGCCCAGTGGAGTGCGAAGTAGTCGTCGTTCGCTTTCAGCTGGCCGAGGAGCGCGAGCATACGAGGCTCCGTCATTCGTCCGCCGAACGCGGCCAGCTCCGAGAGGGCGACGGCGACGTGCGAGCCACGACCGGCGGGAAGTCCCCTGATCAGGCGCGCAGCGCGAGCGATCTCGGTCCGGGCGCTCGCGGCGGTTGGCGCGTCGATGCGTCCGGACTTCACCGCCTTGCTCACCGCGGCAAGCGCTTGTCTCTGCGCCGGCAGCACCGATGAGCCGGCCGATGCGCCCGTGCCGACGAGCGCCGCGGCAACCGCGACGAGAACTGCAAGACCCCTCACCAGAGATCCCTGACGACGAGAGCTTGTAGTGGTTAGTTCGAGGACGTGTGCTCCCACTCGGCGAGCAGCCGCTCGACATGTCGCCGCTGCGCCTCGTTGAACGGCATCATCCGGACGATGCGGCGTGCCTCGCCGGGATCGTCGTTCGCGATCGCCGCCTCCAATCGCTCGCGTTCGGCCGTCGGTTCGCGCAGCTGCCGGCGCAACCAGCGGAGGAGTGAGACGGTGGTCGGGGTCGCCGTCACAGTTGCTTCGCCCAGCTGCAAGACGTTCGGTCGGCGGTGCGGACCGGCACGCCGTCAAGGTATCGGTTCGCGAGAGCTTCTTAGCCGCTGGCCGCGCGGGCGGGCGTCGTGCCTCCGGCCGCCACGAGTGCTGCGATCTCGTCGGCGGGAACCGGCCTGCTCAGGTAGTAGCCCTGCGCGAAGTCGCACCCGAGCGCCTTCAGGTGCGCCCAGGCGGCGGCCGTCTCGACGCCTTCGGCAACGACCTTCAGTCCGAGGTTGCGGCCGAGCTCGACCGTCGAGCGCACAATTGCGGCGTCGTTGCGATCGTCGGCCATCTGCATCACGAAGGAGCGGTCGATCTTCATCTCGTCGATCGGCAGACGCTTGAGATAGCCGAGCGACGAGTAGCCGGTCCCGTAGTCGTCGACGGCGAGTAGAACGCCCATCTCGCTCAGCCTGTTCAGGATCGCACGCGCGCGCATCGGGTCGGCGACGATCACGCTCTCGGTGATCTCCAGCTCCAGCGACGTCGCCGGGACACCGTGCGTCGCCAGCAGCTGCGCAGTTGTCGCAGGAAGCGTCAGATCGTAGAGGTCGCGTGCGGAGAGGTTGACCGCAACGCGGATGTCGATGCCGCTGTCGCGCCACTTGCGCTGCTGGCGAAGCGCCTCGTCGAGCACGCGCAGCGTCAGTTCGCGGATCAGCCCGGTCGCTTCGGCCAGCGGGACGAACTGGTCGGGTGCAAGCAGGCCGTGTTCCGGATGCTCCCAGCGAACGAGGGCTTCGACGGCGACGATGCGGCCGTCGTTCAGGTCGGCCTTCGGCTGGTAGTGCAGGACGAGCTCGCGTTCGTCGAGTGCGCGTCGCAGTTCGGCGGCGAGCGCAAGGCGATGAGGGCTGTACTCGTCGCGATCGGCCGCGTAGAGCTCACAGCCGCTGCGATCTTCCTTTGCGAGGTACATCGCGACGTCGGCCCGCTGCAGGAGGGTGTCGACGTCGTCACCGTGCTCCGGGTACAGGGCGACACCCACGCTTGCCTCGAGGTCGAGCGTCACGCCTTCCAGCGTGAACGGGCTCCGCAGGACCGCGCGAACGCGCTCGCCGAGCATGAGCGCCTCTCCGCCGTCGGCGACGTGCGGCAGCAGCAGCCCGAACTCGTCGCCGCCGAGGCGTGCAACGCTGTCCGACTCACGTAGCCCGCCGCGGAGCCTCGCACCGATCTCCTGCAGCAGCAGATCGCCGTTGTGATGGCCAAGCGTGTCGTTCACCTCTTTGAACCGGTCGAGGTCGAGGATCATCATTGCCACTCCGCTCTCGTCACGCCTGGCGCCGAGGATCGCCTGCTGAGCGCGGTCGTGGAAGAGGCTGCGATTCGGGAGATCCGTCAGCGGATCGTGCAGGGCGAGGTGCTCGTTCTCCGCCGCCTGGCGGCGAAGTCGTGTCGAGGCTCCGGCGACGATGCGGAAGAGCAGGAGGTAGAGAAGGGTCAGGCCGGCGGCGAGAAAGAGGTAGAGCCGCTTGGTGTCGTGTGCGATCCCGGTGGCTATCGGCCGATACGGGAGGTACAGCTCGAACGCGCCGACGACCGCCCCGGTCGTCGACGAGCGGATCGGGGTGTAGACCTCGAGCAGCTTTCCGAAGCGGCGGTCGCCGGCATTCTCGGCCTTCCTCAGGTCGTCGACGTCCGACGCCGGCTCCCCGCCCAGCGCCTCCTCGAGCTCGTCGTCGACCGTCGCGAAGCGCGTGCCGATGATCGAATGATCGGTCGCGTAGACGACGCGGCTGTCGCTGTTCCAGACCTTGATCCTCGCCACCTGACCGCCCCTCAGGCTGGCCGCCAGCGCGCGGTCGAGATCGTTCACGCGCGTTGGCGACAGTCCGGTCGCCAGATCGCTCTCCTTGATCTGGGGACGGACGAGTGAGCCGTCGACCAGGTTCGCGGTCCGCCGCGCATCGGCGAGCGCACGGCTGCGGACGCCCTGGGCGAAGGTGTGTGCGAGTGCCACGCCGAGGAGCGCCACCGCGACGAAGCTTGCGAGCGCGAAGCGGGTGAGCAGCCCGAAACGCGGCCGCTGGATAGCCGGAAGTCTGTTCATGGCCGCAGTCCTTGACGGGAATATCGGCCCGGAGGAGCTCCTGCTTGAGGCGGGGTGGAGCCGGGCCGCCGATTCGCCGATGAAACGCTCATGGCCGGTGGAGTCGCTTCCGTCACGTCCACCGCAACACGCCGTCTCGAGCTCGGCGCGCTCGTGCCCGGAATCACGTCGTTCGGTGCGGTTGCGTGGATCGGGTTCGCGAACGGTGGTTACTTCCCGTCGGAATGGGGCTGGGCGGCGCTCGCGTTCGCGTTGCTGGCGTTGCTTGCCGTTCTCACGCGCGAGCGAGTCGCGATCGCTCCGGTCGAGATCGCGACGGTCCTCGCGCTCGGCGCCTTCGCGGCGTGGACGCTGCTCTCGGTGTTGTGGTCTTCGAGCTCCGCCCAGCCCGTGCTCGCCTTCGAACGAACGTGCGTCTACGTGCTCGCATTGGTCGCCGTCTTGCTCGTGTCGACGGGGCGCGGAAGTGCTGCCGTGCTCGTCGGCGGTGTCTTTGCCGGAACGACCGTCCTGTGCGGGTACGGCCTGTGCACGTACGTCCACGGGACCCGGCTCAGCGACCCGATCGGCTATTCGAACGGCGTCGGGATCCTCGCCGTGGTCGGACTGCTCGTTGCGCTCGGGCTTGCTGCCAATGTCGTCGATCGACGCGCGCGCACACTTGCGTTCGGTGCCGTGCCACTGCTGGCCTCGGCGCTCTACCTCACGTTCTCCCGAGGCTCGTGGCTCGCACTCGGCGCGGGAGTCGGTGTCGCCTTTCTGGTCGAGACGCGTCGCCTGCGTCTGCTTTCGGTCCTCGCTCTCGCAACTCTGGCGCCCGCGTTGTGCATCTTGTCGGCCGGCGCCCGCACGACGGGACCGCGGCTCGACGTCGCCGTCGTCGCCTGTAGCCTCGTCGCGCTCGGAATCGGCTGGGCACTGCCGAGTCTCGAGGAACGGGTGCGTGTCTCAGCGCGTGGCCGTCGTGTGGTCGGTGCGGTCGTCGTTCTCGGTCTCGCCGTGGTGCTGATTGGCGGTGCCCAGGCGCAGCGATCGTTCTCGCGGCACCTGCCGGCGACCGGGGGTGACCTCGATCGACGCCTCTTCAGCGTTTCGAGCAACGGGCGCGCCGATTACTGGCGCGTCGCATCGCAAGAGGTCGAGGATCATCCAGTGCTCGGCGGAGGCGCAGGCAGCTTCGCTCGCTACTGGGAGCTGCTACGGCCGTCCGGGGTGGGAGCTCAGAACGCTCACAACCTCTATCTGGAGACGCTCGCCGAGGTCGGGCCGGTGGGGCTTGCGTTGCTGTTGGCAGCCTTTGCCGTTCCATTCGTTGCCGTGCGCAAGGCGCGCGGCGGACCCGCGACGACGGCAGGCGCCGCTGCCTTCGCGGCGTTCGCGGTGCACGCCGCGGTCGACTGGGACTTCCAGCTGGTCGCCGTCTCGCTTGCCGCTCTCTTCTGTGCGGCCGCCGTGCTCGTCTCGGCGCGCGACCGCGAGCCTGTGCTGCTCGGGTCGGGCCGCCGGTGGCTCGGGGCCTCCGCCCTGGCGACGGTCGGAGCGCTTGCGATTGTCGCGCAGGTCGGCAACAGCGCATTGGCCCAGAGCCGCGCCGCGCTCGACCGGGACGAACCCGTTCAGGCGGCGCGGCTCGCGCGGCGGGCGGAGCGGTGGCAGCCGTGGTCGTTCGAGCCGCGCCAGGTGCTTGCCGAAGCGCAGCTTGCCGACGGTCAGCTCGCCGCGGCGCGGGTGAGCCTTCGCCGCGCACTCGCGCTCGATCGCTCGAACGCCTCGCTGTGGCTCGACCTCGCCGCCGCCTCGTCCGGTACCGCGCGGCAGCGGGCGCAGGCCCAGGCCAGGCGGCTCGACCCCAGGGCCCCCGCATGAGGGAGCGATGATCTGGCGTCCCGGCCGATACCGATACTGGAAGTGACTGACCGCGTTCACACCGCAGCCCCTCGCGCCCGCATCGGCGCCGGCCTCGCGTTCCTCGCTTCGGCGCTGGTCGCAGCGGCCGTCCTCGCAGGGATCGGTTTCGCCGGCACCGCTCCGAGTGCCGCCCAGTATCAGTACGGCAAGAAGGTCGCGATCTGCCACCACACAGGGTCGAAGACGCACCCGTGGGTCACGCTCCTCATCGACATTCACGCCTGGCCGGCTTACCTCCAGCACGGCGACACGCTCGGCTCCTGCGCAGGCCCGCAGAGCCCGGGAAAGGGCCAGGACGGGAAGGTCGCAGTCTGCCACTACACGGGATCGAAGACGCACCCCTGGGTCACGCTCCGCATCAACCTGCACGCCTGGCCTGCGCACCTGCAGCACGGCGATCACCTCGGCCCGTGCGGCAACAGTCTGCCCCCGCCGCCGGTGAGCCACGTGAAGCCGAAGGCGCACCAGGGATCGGGCGGCGGCCACGGCCGCCACAAGTAAACCGGTCGCCCGTTCAGAGCGCCGCGAACGCGGTCGTGTCGAGCCGCGAGAATGAACGGCGAGCGTGCCAGACGCCCCACACGACCAGCAGGGCGAGAAGCGGCGGCCCCGTCGCCACCGAGACGACCACGAAGCCTGACACGCCCGAGTCGAGCAGCACCCAGAGGCGGAGCGCGGCTCGCAGCAGGCAGTAACAGCCCCACACGATCGACTGCATCCCGAACTCGCGTCGGTACGGCCTGCTCGCCCGGAACCAGTCTGGAAACGGGTACCAGGCAGTGGCGAAGACGCCGATCAGCGGTCGGTGGATCACAACCGAGCCGAAGTAGGCGATGCTCCAGAGGCCGCTCAGCACGACGGGTTGTGCGAGATAGACGGTCGCCTGATGCGAGGCGAGGCCGACTGCGGCCTGGATGACGACGAAGAGCGCGCCGACGGCAACCGGCGCGACGTCCTTGCCGTGTCGAAACAGCCAAACCGCCACGGCGAGCGAGAACACGGTGGAGGCGGCGATTGCCGCCCCGAGGCCCTGGAGCTCCCAGGCCGCGTAGAACACGAGCACCGGCGCGACCGCTTCGCCGGTGAACTGCGGCAGCCCACGCGCGAGCATCGACCGCCAGGTCGGGTCGGGCAGATCCTCTAAGCGGCCAGGCGCAAGCGGTGCTTCTGCTGCTCGCACCATTCGATACCCCAACGGCAGTGGTCGAGTCCCCAGCGGTAGACGAGGTCGATGTAGGGAGGGTCGGGCCCGGTGCCGTCGTCCAGCGACACCAGGTACGCGAGCATCTGACGGTAGCCCTCGCTGCGGGCTTCGAGCAGCCCGAGTGCCTGCTCGGCCGGCAGCGTGTCTGCGAAGAAGAGCCGCAGCAACGACTCGTCGCGGAGCTCGATGCGCGTCTCGCCGCCGTGGAGCCAGCCGAGCAGTGCACTGCGTCCGTGGGGGGTGATCGAGTAGACGCGCCGCGACCTCGCTCCCCGCGAGCCGTCGCTGCCCGCGATCCAGCCCGCCTCCTCGAGCCGGCGCAGCTCGGGGTAGATCTGGCCGTAGCTCGCGGCCCAGAAGTGCCGGATCGTTCGGTCGACCGCCCGCTTGACGTCGTACCCGCTTCTCGGACGCTGCTCGAGCAGTCCCAGCACCGCCCAGGTCACCGCCGACGGTTCCATATCGCGTCACGATATATCGTCAGGATACGTCAGTCAAGCCGCGGAGCACGATCTCCTCGTACAGCGGGCGATAGCCGAGACGCTCGTTGAGCATGCGCATCTGCGACAACCGGACCTCGGTTGCCGTTCGCAGCGCGGTCACGCCGTGCTCGCGCGCCCATTCGATCTGCGCGCGCTTGATCGCGCCGCCGATGCCCTGCCCGCGCGACTCGCGTCGCACCGCGAGGAAGCCGTGGCTGACGGTCGACCCCTCCGTCTCGAGATAGCCGTAGCCGACCGGCCGTTCGCCCTCGACCGCGATGAAGTACGAGTCGGGCCGGTGCCGGTCGAGGCCCCACACACGCCACTCGGCGAACGATCCGATCTGCGTCTCGGAGCGCCCGGGTTGATCGGGATAGCACGCTCGCGCGATCTCGTAGAGCGTCTCGGCCAGATCGGGACGCTCGGCGAACGTCTCGAGCGGGATCGACGCCGTTTCGATCGACGATGCGGATGCGACGTCGAGCTCCGAGATGATGTAGCGGCGGACCTCCTGGTAGCCGCGTTGTTCGAGGAACGACACGACGTCGGGCGTCTCGTCGGTCGTCCATGCCTCGAGGCCGGTCTTGCCGAGCGCAGCGGCCGCTACCGAGGCTTCGCTGAAACGCGCTTCGTCGATCTCACGGAACCACACCTCGGCGTAGGGCAGGTGCTCGAGCCCCGGCATCGGCCTGACGTCCATCGCACCATTGAACCGAACACGGGGTTCTTTAGCCGCGATCGTCACAAGCCGATATTGGCGGCATGCGCACCGCCCTTCCGCTGCCCGGGGGCCTTCCCGGCCGGAGACGTCATCCCGGCCGGAGGAACGTCCTGTTCTTCGGGACCTACGACGCCCGCCGCTATCCGCGGGTCCGCGTGTTGCAGGAGGGGTTCGCTGCGCTCGGCGACGAGGTGCTCGAGTGCAACGTGCCGCTGGGCATCGACACCTCGATGCGCGTCCGCATGCTCCGACAGCCGTGGCTCGTGCCGCTGCTCGTCCTCCGGATCGCGGTCGCGTGGAGCCGGCTGTGGTGGCGCTCGCGGCGCCTGCCCGAGGTCGATCTGGTCGTGGTCGGGTACATGGGGCACTTCGACGTCCATCTCGCGCGGTTGCTGTGGCCCGGTGTTCCAGTTGCGCTGGACCACCTGATCTCGGCGAGTGACACGGCGGTCGATCGCCGGGTGTCGTCGGGGATGGTCGTGCGTTTGCTCCAGCGGCTCGACGAAGCGGCGTTGCGCGCGGCAGACCTTCCCTGTGTCGACACTCCAGAGCATCTCGACCTGGTCGCGGCGGAGGCTCACGGTCGCGCGCTGGTCGTGCCCGTCGGTGCACCCGCGGAATGGTTCCGCGCTCCGGAGCCGCACGTCGGACGCCTGCGCGTGGTGTTCTTCGGGTCGTTCACGCCGCTGCAGGGTGCGACGGTGATCGGCGAGGCGATCTCGCAGCTTCGTGAGCACGACGAGATCTCGTTCACGATGATCGGGCGAGGTCAGGATTACGAGGCGACTCGTACGGCGGCCGGGGGCGGTGCGGCCGAATGGGTCGACTGGATCGAGCCCGAGGATCTACCGGGGCTGATCGCCGAGCACGATGTGTGCCTCGGGATCTTCGGCACCGGGCCGAAGGCGCTGCGGGTCGTCCCGAACAAGGTGTTCCAGGGCGCCGCCGCCGGCACCGTCGTCGTCACGTCGGACACGGCACCGCAGCGCGAGGCGTTCGGCGGCGCTGCCGTGTTCGTCGAACCGGGGGACGCGGAGGAGCTCTCGCGCACGCTGCTCGCGCTCGCGCGCAACCCGGCTCGGGTCGCCGACCTGCGGGAAGCCGCGTACCGCCGGGCGAGCGAGCGGTTCCGTCCAGAGTCGGTCATCGCCGCGCTCTACGAGCGGCTCCAGCCGATCGCCGCATGAGGCAGCGGAAATGAGCGCTGCGCCGCCGCTGCCGCTGAACGCCTGGTTGCGTTACGACCTGGTCGAGCGGTTTCTGCGCGAGCTCGGTCCCGAGGTCTCGTCGATCGTCGAGATCGGCGCCGGCCAGGGCAGTGTCGCCACCCGGCTCGCGCAACGTTACGACTACGTCGGCGTCGAACCGGACCCGCTCGCGTGCTCGCAGGCGTCGCTGCGGCTGAGGGAGACCGGCCGCGGCCGGATGGTGTGCGGCGATGTCTCGGCGCTCGATCCCGACGCCACGTTCGACCTTCTCTGCAGCTTCGAGGTGCTCGAGCATCTCGAGGACGACGCCGGCGCGCTCGTGGAGTGGCAGCGGCGGTTGCGCGACGGCGGCTGGCTGCTCGTCAGCGTGCCGGCGCGGCCCCATCGCTTCGGGACGCACGACCGGATCGTCGGCCACTACCGGCGCTACGACGCGGAGCGACTCGCCGAGCTGCTCGTCGACAGCGGGTTCGTCGACCCGGTCGTGCTCACCTGCGGGTTCCCGCTCGGCTATGCGCTCGAGGCCGCTCGCAACACGGTCGCCCGGCTCGCGGCCTCGCGAGGATCGGCATCGATGGAGGAGCAGACCGCCGCGAGCGGCCGTTGGCTTCAGCCGCCCGACCGGATCGGCTGGCTGACCGCCGCGATCACGGCTCCGTTTCGCGTGGTACAGCGTCCGTTCGTGAGGTCAGGTCTGGGAACCGGCCTCGTTGCCCTCGCGCGCCGGCCCGGATAGCACGAGCGGCCTGAGCTTCTCGCCGGCCCAGATCAACCCGCCCGGCAGCGACTGAGCGAGTGCGATCAGCAGATAGAGGAAGCCGGTCGCGAACGCCAGGTCCGCACTCACCCCGAGCCGACCGAGAAAGCTGACGAAGAACGCCTCGCGAAGAGCAAAGCCGTTGATCGTGAACGGCGCGAGCATCACGAGAAAGAACATCGGGCCCATCACGAAGTACGGAAGCGGTGAGAGGTGGACACCGACCGCTTCGCCGCAGAGCCAGATGGCGAGGATGCGCACCGCCTGCACCGCGACGGTCAGCGCGAGCATCGCCAGGACGAGCGGCGCGTCGTCACGGTAGGCGTGCAAGCCGAGGTACAGCGATCGCAGCGGACGGAGCAGCCGGACCCGCTCGAGCCTCGGCCCGAACCGTGCGAGATCACGGCGTGCGCGTCGCGAGAACAGAACGATCGCCAGGCCGAGTGTGCCGATCGCCATCCCGAGCTCGAGCCACACGTACGGCCCGATCGAGTAGCGACCGATCGCGAGGACGAATCCGAGCGCTCCGAGCAGCAGCGTCGCGACGCCGCCGAGCCCGCGTTCGAGCAGCACGGACCCCGCAACGGCACCACCCTTGCCGGGATGCCGCCGTGATGTCTCGACGATGCGTGTCGCATCGCCGCCGAGCGACGTCGGCAGCACCTGGCTGGCCGTGTACGAGACGAGGTAGGCGCGGAGCAGCCAGCGGACGCGCTCGTGGATCCGGCGCGCCTCGAGTAAACGCTGCCAGCGCCAGGAAAGAGGGACGAGCGCCAGTAGGACGATCAAGAATGCGAGTGCCACCAACGACAGGCGCGAGTTGGAGAGAACGCGCCAGGACTCGGCGAAGTCGATCTTCGCGACGATGTACCAGAGACACAGTCCGGTCAGCGCGAGCGTGAGGACGGCACGAAGCGACCGCCGCGCAGGCGAGGCCCCCACCGTGCGGCTCGGCGACATCGATCCAACCTAGACGGTCGACCGGCGATCCCGCATCACCCGTTCGGTTCAGCGCCTGATCGCCGCCTGCGCGATTCCGTGGGCGTCAGGCGGAGGGCACGAGCCTCGTTCCGGTGGCCTTGAACGACGCAACGACGGTGCTGCCCGGGGTGAGGCCGAGCCTCTGGATTGAGGCTTCGGTCACCTCCGCCGTGATCGGGCCGATCCTCACCCGCGCGCGGTTGCCGACGTGGACGACTGATCGGATCTCGCCTTCGATCACGTTCATGGCCGAGTCGAGGTGCTGCCGCGGGCCGACCGTCACGTCCCACGGGTAGACGACGACGCTGACGCGGCCCTCGGCGCGATCGGTCGAGTAGACGATCTCACCGCTCTCGAGCTCGACCTGCGTCAACTCGTCTGCGCGCAGGCGCGCGGTCCCGCGCAGGAGGTTCGCGCCGGTGAAGGAGGCGACGAACCCGTCGGCCGGGCGGGCGACCATCTCGCGGGGGGACGCGAGCTGCCGCAGCTTGCCATCGACCAGCACGCCGATGTTGTCGGCGAGAGATGCAGCGTCTTCGAAGTCGTGCGTGACGAGAAGCGTCGGCAGGCCGAACTCGCGAAGCAGTTCCTGGAGCTCGCCGCGCACCGAGACCTTCGTGTTCGCGTCGAGCGCGGACAGCGGCTCGTCGAGCAACAGAACGCCCGGATCACGCGCGAGTGCGCGCGCAAGCGAGACGCGCTGGCGTTCGCCGCCCGAGAGCTCGGTCGTCCGTGCCTCGGCGAGATGGGAGATCCGGAATCGCTCCAGGTATTCGTCGGCTCGGCTCTTGCCCGCATAGGTGACGTTCTCGCGGACGTTCATGTGCGGGAACAACGCGTATTCCTGGAACACGAGACCGACCCGGCGCTCCTCGGGCTTGCGAAACAGCCCCGTCTCCGAATCGAACCAGGTGTCGCCGTCGAGGGCGATCCGTCCGCGGGATGGCCTGACCAGGCCGGCGATCGCGTTCAGAACCGACGTCTTGCCTGCGCCTGACGGGCCGATCAGCGCGACCGTGCCTTCGACGTCGAGTGCGAGCTCGAGCACGAACGAGCGCAGGGGCAACGCGAAATCCGACGACAGCGTCGCCATGTGAATCAGCGCAACTCGGGCTGCGCGATCGCGGTCACGGCCGGCCTGGATCGCTCCCAGAGACCACTCCCTTTCAGGGCGAGCAGGATCGCGAGGCTGATGATCACGAGCAGGGCACTGATCGCGAGCGCGACGTCGAGCCCGTTCTGCGCCTCGAACGAGGTGTAGACGGCGAGCGGCAGCGTCTGCGTCACTCCCTGCAGGCTCCCCGCGAACATGATCGTTGCTCCGAACTCGCCCAGCCCACGGGCAAGGCAGATCGCCTCACCGGCGGTGAGGCCTCCGCGTGCGAGCGGCAGCGTGACC
This sequence comes from uncultured Thermoleophilia bacterium, assembly GCA_963742605.1. Taxonomy (GTDB): domain Bacteria; phylum Actinomycetota; class Thermoleophilia; order Gaiellales; family Gaiellaceae; genus PALSA-600. The sequence goes on from CAVUNA010000014.1 coordinate 777,409, forward strand.
CTGAAGAACGTCCGCGGCGATCCGGCGCCCAGCGTGCGCGAGGCGGCGATCAGGTTCCGGTCGACCGCCTCGAACGATGCGATCGCCTGCCGTACGTAGAACGGGCCGGCGACGAACGAGATCGCGAGCACGACTGCAAGCTGGTTGAACGAGACGTTGATCCCGAGTGCGTCGAAGGTCGAGCCGAGGAGGCCGAAGCGCCCGAAGGCGACGATCAGCCCGATCCCGGCGACGGCAGGCGGCAGGACGATCGGCAGCTCGACGAGCGTGACGAGCAGCGGCCGCCCGCGGAACCGCCGCGACGCGAGAAAGTAGGCGGTCGGCGTGCCGAGCAGCAGGATCGCGACCTGTGAGACCGCGACCGTCTTGAGGCTGACGATCAGCGCATCGGTGACCACCGGATTGGTCAGCTCGTGGAGCAGCCGACCGAGCGGCACGTGAAAGAAGATCGCCACGATCGGCAGCACGAGGAATCCCATCGTCAGGGCGATCGCGAGAAAGAACAGCACGGCCAGCACGCCGCGCAGGACCGTTTGCCCGTAGCGCATGTCGGGCTAGTGCTGAACCATCACCGAGGTCGACTTCACGATCGCAGTCGCCGACATCCCGGGTCGGAGCCGAAGCTCCTCGATCGCGTCGCGGGTGACCAGAGCGACGAGCCGAACCGGGTCGCTGACGACCATCTCGACCTGCGCGACCAGACCGTCGACCTTGACGTCCGTGATGACGCCGTTGAAGCGGTTGCGGGCGCTCAGATGGGCCGAGCCTGGCTGGCCACGCAGGCGCTCGATCTCGCTGGCCGGCACGATCCGGCGGTTGCTCTCGTCACGCTCGACCTTGATCCGGCCCTGCCGGTCCCACCGGCGGAGCGTGTCGACGCTGATTCCGAGCGTCTTCGCCGCCTCACCGGCGGCGTAGTACTCCCGCGGCATTCGTCTCCACCCCTTTCGCTAGCCGATCGTGAAGCGCTTGGACGTCGCCGTCCCGGACGGGTTGGTGACCGTGATCGTCCCGGACTTCGCCTTCGCCGGCACCGTCAGCGTCAGTTTCGCCGCCGACACGACCTTGAACCTGGTGGGGACGCCCTGGATCGTCACCGACGTCGTGCCGGTGAAGTTCGTGCCCGTGACCGTGACGGTCGCGCCCACGTTCGCGCGCGCCGGCGTCACCTTGGCGATGGTCGGCACGGGTGCCGTGAGCGGGAGGAACCCGTTCCTGACGAAGATCGCCTGGCCTGCCGGGCTCAGCACCTTGCTCATCCACGCCTGTGCGGCCGCCTGGTTCGGGCTCTTGGTCACGATGGCCATCGCGTAGGTGATCTTCGGTTGGGCCCACGCCGGGACCTTGATCAGCGTCAGGTGGGTCGGGTCGATCACGTAGTCGGACAGGTAGACGAACCCGGCGTCGACCTGGCCGAGTGCGACCTTGGCGACGACGTTCGCGTCGGACGTCTCCTTGCTGACGACGTTCGCCTGTACGGCCGTGTTGATCCCCATCTGATTCAGCACTTGCAGGGTGTAGCTCCCGACGGGGACCGTCGAGGCTGCCTCGTCGATCTTGATCCCCGGCTTCGTCAGGTCGTAGATCGACCTGATCCCGGCCGGGTTCGACTTCGGCACCACGACCGCGAGCGTGTTCCGTGTGAAGTTGACCGGTTTCTCGACGACGCCGGCGGCGTAGAGCGCCGCGGGAACTGTCGTGTTCGCCGACATGAGGACGTCGGCCGGAGCCCCGTTCTTGATCTGGGTGCCCAGCGTGGTCGAGCTTCCGAACGAGTAGGAGTTGCTCGAGTCGATCAGGGGCAAGACGGTCGTCATCGACGAGCCCGCGAAGATCGTGATCCCCGATGTCGCGCGGCTCGACTCGGCCGAGGCGCCCCCGACGCCGAGCGACACGCAGACGACGACGATCGCGAGCAATCCGATGATGCGCGGGAATCGCATTTTGCCCCCTTCCCCTTCGCCTATGCCGTGAACGCGTCGAGCGCGTTCGAGGCCTGATCGATGGTGAGCGCGGTCGGGAACGAGGCGCCGAAGGTCTTGCCGCCGTTCGCGGTCGTGAAGAAGGCGGCGTGCTGCGCCTCGCACGCCGCGATTCGAGCGAGGCCTGCCTTGAAGCTGTCCGTCTGGATTCCGGCGATCGCTCCGAGGTAGGTGCCGAGGATCGTCTCCTCGAGCTGCCTGGCGAACTTGACGATCGATCCCTGGCTCGCGAAGGTCCCGGCCGGATAGCTGAAGTCGATGTCGCCGCTCACGGCCGGCGGCATCCCCGCTCCGTTGAGGATCCCGGCGACGGACTGATAGTGCTCTTGCTCGTTGGCGAGCGCACGCTTCAGATACCCCCTGATGCTCGGGCCTGTGTTCGCGGCGGCGAGGGCCACCGAATAGAAGTCCGACGCGAGCAGCTCAGCGCCGACCAGGAGGCGCGCGTAGCCCAGGTCGGCCGTCAGCGGCGCGTCGGCTGCCGCCGGCTCGACGAAGTGACCGAGCGCCGACCCTGCGACCAGGAGCAAGGTGCCACCCTTCGCGCTCCGGGCAAGGAGTTGCCCTCGAGTGATCGGGTCAGACACGTGGCGAGCTCCTGTTTTCGGGTCGGGTCACGCCTGCGGTTTGCCGGTGCAACGCCTATGCGTCGGCGCGCAGGCGATTGCCAAGATAGCAGGGTTGTCGTCCCCTTTCGACGGCGTAGAGCTGCCACAGCTAGTAGGTATTGCAGAGGTGGCCCCGATCACCGAGCCGCCGACGGGCCGGGACTACTTTCCCAGCATCACTTCGGTCGCCTTGATCAGCACGGTCACGTCATCGCCGGGTGCCAGCTCGAGCTGCTCGGCGCTGCCACGCGTGATCGCGGCGACGATCGTCTGGCCTCCGACATCGACGGTGATCTCGGACATGATCGTCCCGAGCTTGACGTCGGTGACCTTGCCGGCGAGCTGATTGCGAGTGCTCAGTTTCATACGGTTAGCTCCTTCGAGGGTTGAGCCCGAGCGTAGTGTTTCGCAGGTGACCGATGTTCATACGCAAGCCTTCCCAGGGCAGCTCGTGGCCGACGTGATGCTGTCCAGGCCGAAGACGCTGCCAGTCGACTCGACAGTTCAGCAGGTGCGCACGCTGCTCGAAAACGTGAGCGTCCAGATGGTGCTGCTGACGGATGCTGCGACCTTCTCCGGGGCGATCACCGAGATCCCCGATGATGCGCCTGCGGAAGCGACAGCATCGACGTATGCCGACCCCGACCCCGAGTGGATCGCGCCGTCCGAGAGTGCGGAGCGAGCCTTTGAGCTCGCTGCGCGGAATCCGCATGGGCGTCTTGTCGTCCTCGACGAACGCCGGAGACTGGTCGGCCTCGTCTGCCTGAACGGGAACCGCACGCGCTTCTGCGGCCGCGCCTGACACCTCAGCCGTAGCGCAGCAGCCGTCGTTGGTCCGCTGCAAGCGTCCTGCAAGGGGTGGGCGGCATCGTCTCGTGCGTCAGCAAGTTCTCTCAGAAAAGGGGCGCACGATGACCGTTCAAACGACGATTGCAGTTCCCGCGCAGCGGCGGCACAGGTCGCTCGCCGTGTGGGCGATCGCACTCGCTGGTCTGACGATCGCGGCGGTGGTGGCCGTCTTCGTCGCAACAGGGGGTCACAAAGCGGCTAGCCCGACCGGCGCGTCTGCGAGCGCGGCACGGCCGGCGCGCTTCGATTCCGCCGCGATGGCGTCGATCATGGCGCTGACACCGGCCCGGTTCGCCGCCGGAGCGCTCGGAACCGGCTATGCCCTCCCGGTGAAGCAGACCGGTCCGACGATGGAGTCGGTGCTCGCCTCGATGAGCCCGCAGACGCGGCACTACACCAAGGCGGTCATGTCGCTGACGTTCGCGCAGCTCGCCGCCGGAGCCGCCGGCTCGCCGTAACCGGCGGCCATGAGCGAGAGGGGGTACTCCGAACCGTCCCCCCTCTCGCTCATGCGCTTCGGCGGCAGACGGAATATCGTCGAGACGTTCCGCCGAATCCCATGTCGATCTCCCAACTGCCGCGCGGAACGCGCATCGTCGACTATCGGGTCGAGGCCGTCCTCGGCCGCGGCGGGATGAGTGTTGTCTACCTGGCCGAGGACCTGCGCCTGAAGCGTCTCGTGGCTCTTAAGTTGCTGACGCCGGCGCTGGCCGAGGATGAGCGTTTCCGTGAGCGGTTCCTGTCCGAGTCGGAGCTCGCGGCGTCGCTCGACCACGCGAACGTGATCCCGATCTACGAGGCCGGTGAGGCCGACGGGCAGCTGTACATCGCGATGCGCTACGTCGAGGGCTCCGATCTGAAGGCGCGACTCGGCGACGGCCCGCTCACCGACGAGGAGACGGTCGCCGTGGCCGCGCAGGTCGGCGGCGCGCTCGACGCCGCGCACGAGCGTGGGCTGGTGCACGGCGACGTCAAGCCCTCGAACGTGTTGATCGACGGCCACGGCCACGTGTACCTCGCCGACTTCGGGTTGACGAAACGGCTCGGCGACGAACGCTCCCCCGCCGGCGACGGCCAGCTGCTGGGCACGATCGACTACGTCGCGCCGGAGCAGATCCGCGGCGAGCCGGTCGACGGCCGCGCCGACATCTACTCGCTCGGCTGCCTGCTCTACGAGTGTCTCACCGGCCGCCAACCGTTCAAGCGCGGCAACGACGCAGCGGTCCTCTACGCCCACCTCGAGGACGAGCCGCCCACGACCGGCGGCGCCGCCGACCCGGTGCTCGCAAAGGCCCTCGCGAAGACTCCGGACGACCGCTACCAGACCTGCGCAGAGCTCGTCGAGGCCGCGCGCGGTGCATTGCAAGTCGCCGCGCCACGTTCCAGCCGGCGGCTGTCGGCGATCGCCGTCGCCGCCGTCGCGGCTGCCGTAGCGTCACTCGTTGCCTTCGTCGTCCTCCGAAGCGGCGGCGGGGGCGCGGCTCCGCACGGCGAGCTGTATCGCATCGACCCGAAACGCAACGCCGTCTCCGGCTCGGTCGCTGTCGGATCGATGCCCTCGAGTGTCGCGAGCGCTGCGGGGCGTGTGTGGGTCACGTCGCTCGGCGACGGCACCGTGTCCCTCGTCGATGAGCACGGCCTGCATGTTGCGAGCATCCCGACCCCGGGCGCGCCGGTCGGCGTAGCGGCGCAGGAAGGCACCGCCTACGTCGCCGACTCCGGCACTCCCGGAGTCGTGACGGTGGTCTCCGCCGAGGGCAGTCGTGCGACCCATACGCTCCGCGCCGATGGCATCGCGGCCATCACGACGGGGCGGGAAGGGCTCTGGATCGCGCGCGACGGCGCTGCGGATCATGTAGAGCCGGTCAACACGTTCGGCGGCGAAACCGTCAAGCGTGTTCCTCTCCCTGGTTCCTCCGGGTCGTACGCCGCGATCGCGGTCGGAGCAGGGAGCGTCTGGGTGCTCGGCGACCCGGCAGACCGACGGCTCTGGCGCATCGATCCGAAACGCAGCCGGCTGATTGCGAGCATCCACCTCCCGTTCGTGCCCGCCGCCGTCGCCGTCGGAGACGGATCCGTGTGGGTAACGGGCCAGCTCGACGACCGGGTCGCGCGCATCGACCCGGCGACGAACCTGACCGTCAAGACGATCAAGGTCGGGCGGGAGCCACTCGGGGTGGCAGTGGGTGGCGGCGCGGTCTGGGTCGCCGACACGATCGACCGGACTGTCACTCGCATCGATCCGGCGACGAACCGCGTGACGAATACCATCGACATCGGCAAGAGCCCGACGGCGATCGCCGCCGGCGACGGGTCGATCTGGGTGGCGGCCGATGACAGCTGAGGCCGTGCGCAGGCACCTCTGCGGCGCGTGCACGCTCGCGCTACTGGTGACGGCGGCGGCCGGCTGCAGTTCCAGCCGCCATGACACGATCCGGATCGGGATCTACGGCGACTGCTACGGGCCGTTCGCGGCCTCGGGTATCACCGAACAGGCTGAAGCAGGGGCAGACGTGTCGTTCATCAGGCGCGGCGCGAAACCGAACGGACCCAGGCCGTCGGACGGAGTGAGCGCGATCACGGTTGCAGGCAAGCGTGTCGAACTGGTGCTCGGCTGTGATCTCTACCGCTCCCGCACCAGCAGTCTCGGCATCGCTCGCCGGCTGGTCGAGCAGGAGGGCGCGGACATTCTCGTCACGCCGGACGACGTTCCCGACGACGGCGTCACTTCGCTCTACTCCCCCCGACAGCCAGGGGTGGCGTTCATCTCCACCGCCCTCGACCCGGCGGCGTACCTCGGCCCCAACGTCTTCCACATCGCTCCCGACAACCGACAGGTGCAAGCGGGGCTGGGTGCCTACGCCTTCCACACGCTTGGCTGGCGAACCGCGGACATCGTCGAAGAAGACGACCCGCAGGGATACGCCACATCGGCCGGCTTCATTGCGGAGTTCTGCTCGCTCGGTGGCACGATCGTTGGCCGCCAGCCGCGCGGGTCGGGGACAGGCATCGACTGGTCACGTGTCGTCCCGCAGATCCCGCGCGCCGCCGACGGCGTCGTACTGATGACCGGCCTTCTGAACACGAACGGCTTCTTTGCCAGGTACGGGACGCTCCACTCCGACGTCCAGCGCCGGGTCGTCATGACTGGTGAGGCCGTCGCAGTGGGATCGCGGCCGCCGGCCGGTGTGATGGTGACAGGCCCACCGTTCTCTTCGACCCGCCCGGCATGGCGCGCGTACCTGGAGGCCGGCCGTGCGGCGTACCCGCGATACGGCGCTGGTTTCGGCGAGCCCATCGACCTGGGGAACTATGACGCGGTGGAGCTCGCGCTCGAGGCGCTCCAGCGTGTCCACGGGGACATGTCACACGGGGAAAAGCGCTTCATGGCGGCACTGACCTCGATTCGTCTGCAGACACCGGCCGGCGTCGTCCGCGTCGACCGGCACCACCAGGCGGTCATGTCGAATTTCCTGAGCCAGGTGGAGTACGACCCGAAGGGATCCATCGTCCTGCACACGGTTCGCACCGTTCCGAACGTCGAGTCGACGTTCGGCGGCTACTTCACACCGACGTCGCCTCGAGACAGCCGCACGCAGCCCGTGTGCCGAAAGGGGCACGTGCCCGCCTGGGCGGGCTGATCAATCCGCATGCGGATAGATGGGAATACCGTCCCGTCGGACATTCTCGACGAATGTCGTCGTTCGTTCATCCTTGGGCGCCAACTGCTCAGGTGTTCGAAATTGTGGCCCGATCTGGCGGCCACACTCGAGGAAGAGCGGCAGCGTCGCATCGATCAGTTCGTTGACGAGATCCGACGGCAGCGGCGTGTTCGTCAAGACGAGCAGGTCGAGGTCTGACCGTATCGGCATGCCCTGTGGCCAGGACTCGCCGCGGGCGACAGACCCGAACACGACCACCCCTTCTAGGTCGGCTCCGATCTGAGCGACGAGATGATCGAGGTAGCGCTGAAAGCACGATCGCTCAGCCTCTGTCAGTACCGAGAACTCGGGGAGGGCCACGTCAGGCTTCTGCCCGAAGAGTAACGGCGCGAAGCTAACCTCCGACCTGCCGGCCCCCATCGTCTAGTGGCCTAGGACGCCGGCCTTTCACGCCGGTAGCGCGGGTTCGAATCCCGCTGGGGGTATGCGAGGCCGTTGTCGATCGCGGGGTGTGCCCGCCTCGCGGCGGACACACCCCTGATCGAGCTTCTCGTGCTAGTGGGACATCGCCGCGATGGAGCGCGCGGTCGGGCTACCGAGGCCCGTCACGTCGTCCCAGCCAGGAGCCGTGAAGAGCGACGAGTCCTGGTCGAACGTCCTCACCGAATACACGTATCCGTTCGAGGCGTTGATGCCGTTCGCGTAGTCGGAGCGAACGTTGCCCGCATCGCCCTGCGGCGTGACGTCGAAGAAGACGCCGCTGTTCGCAAGCGAGTAGATCCGCGGGTTCGCGAATCCGATGCGGCGATGCGTGCCCTGTGCCACTGCCTCGGTGCCGGCGAAGAGCGGCGATGCGAGGCTCGTACCACCGATGCGGTACTCGCCGTAGTGCACGCCTGCCGGACCGAACACGCTGGGCGCGGGGAAGTCCTGCGTCTCCCCGATCAACATGCCCGTCGTCGGGTCGGCATCCATCCCGACATCCGGCACGGCACGGCCGCCCGTCGGCGAAGAGATGCCGGCGTTGATCTGGTACCAGGGCTCGAGGAGCAGCGGCTCCCCGAAGGCCTCGTTCATGTAGTCCTCGTTCACGTACCCACCACCGGCCCCGTACTGGAACCCGATCGTGTTGACCCAGGCGCCGTTGACGAGGGACCACTTGGAGGTTCCCCAGCCGGTCTCGAACGACCTGTTGCCCGAGCTGTCGATCGCGAGCGACGACCCGCCGACCGCGGTCACCCACGGATCCTCGGCCGGCCAGTCCGGATGGAGGACCCCGGTGTTCTGGAGCTCGTCTCCCTCGTCACCCGACGAGAAGCCGAACCCGATGCCCTGGAGGGCGCCCTGCTGGAACACGGACTCGTACGCCGCGACCAGGTCGGGGTCGATCGTCGTGTACTCGACGCCGTCGATGATGACGAACGTCGGCTCGCCCCACGAGTTGGTGACGATCGAGGCGGCGTTGTCGTTGACGATCTGCGCGAGCGATGCGAGCAGATCGTCGTCGAAGCAGCTCGCGGCGCCGTAGTAAAAGACGTTCGCGTTCGGTGCCATGCCGTGGGCGGCTTCGATGTCGAGCGCTTGCTCGCCGTACCAGCCGTTGCCACCGCAGTCGTCACCGGTCGATGCGTCCTCGGGAACGCTGTGGTCCTGGAACTGGAACCGCCCGAAGACCTGGTCGCCGTGACGCGCGGCGTAGGTGTTGGCGTCCTTGAGCAACGTCGTTGCGTCGTACGCGTCGACGATCGCGACCGTCGTGCCCTGGCCGAGGCCGACACCGCCGTACGGGCCGAAGGAGAAGCCACCCCTGACCCCGTAGACCGAGCGGAGCTGCGACGGAACGTATCCGCACACGGCATACGGAAGGGTGTGGCCCTGGAACTGCGGCAACGTCGTGGCCGACTGCTGGCCGTAGTAGCTCGAGCACGGCGTGCCATTCACGAACGCGGCCGGCGCCCCGAAGTCAGCGGGCTGCGTTGCATGCCCGAAGTGCGCGAGGCCGGTGATTGCGAGCACCGATCCGGCGAGCGCGGTCGGAACCGACAGGTCGCTCGACGGTGCCTGCTGCTGGGTGCCGTTCACCTGGTAGAGAGCGAGCTGCGTGCCGAACGCGTTGTTGATCGCGTCGGCCGAGCCCGAGACTGCGACATAGTGGTTGTCCGGGCCGACGCTGACGATGCTGAGCCCGGCTCCGGTCAGCCACTGCGAGACTGCTGCCACCTGGGCGGCGGTCGGCGCAAACTGCTGGTCGTACTGGGCGGTTGTGAGGAACTGCCCGTATTGCGAGCTCGACGGGTCGCTCACGGCCTTGGCGAGGCTGGTGAGCTGCGCCGCGTTATTCGGTGCCAGCCAGACCCGAGCGTCGACGTGCTGTCCACTCGGGACCGTTCCTGCTCTTGAGACAGCCGGGACCCAGCTGGGCCGGCTGCCGACCAGTGTCGTCCGCGACGCCGGGCTGCTGGCTCCGGCCGCCCCCACGACGATCACTGCAACGACGAACATGCCGATGACCGCGGCTGCTATCCGCAGGCGCAGAACGCTCATTGATGCTCCCCTCGGTTGACTCCGCGTGCGGGGGAAATCCTGCCGTATCGGGACCGATATTGCAAAGTCGATCGGTCGGATTTGTAAATCAGGCTGGGGCGGCGGCTACCGTTCCCGCTCGGGGCGGTTAGCTCAGCTGGGAGAGCACCTGCCTTACACGCAGGGGGTCGCAGGTTCGAGCCCTGCACCGCCCACTCGGAAGCCCCGCCGGTTCGGCGCCCTCGTTCGGCTGTCGCTCGACAACGTAGAGTCGCGCGATGCGCAAGTGGCTCCCGCTGATCATCCTCGCCGCGGCCCAGTTCATCATGGTGCTGGACTCGAGCGTGATGAATGTCTCGATCTCGCAGATCGTGGCAGACCTGAACACGACGGTCACCGGGGTTCAGAGCGCGATCACGATGTACACGCTGGTGATGGCGGCGTTCATGCTCGTCGGCGCGAAGCTCGGCGACATCCTCGGGCGTGACCGCGCCTTCGGCCTCGGCCTGGCCGTGTACGGGCTCGGCTCGCTGATCACGGCGCTCAGCCCGAACCTCACGGTGCTGCTGATCGGCTGGTCGGGGATCGAGGGGCTCGGTGCGGTGCTCGTGATCCCGGCGATCGCCGCGTTGATCGCGGCAAACTATGAGGGCAAGGAGCGCGGGTTCGCCTACGGGATGATCGGCGGCGCCGCGGGTGCGGCGATCGCCGCCGGGCCGCTGATCGGCGGCTACGTGACGACGACCTGGAGCTGGCGCTATGTCTTCGTCGGCGAGGTCGTGGTGGTGATCGCGGTGCTGATCGTCCATCGGCGCATGAAGCGCGCCCCCAAGCCCGAGCACGCGCCGAAGCTCGACTACGGCGGCGCCGCGCTCTCTGCGGTCGCGCTCGGGCTGATCGTGTTCGGGATCCTCAAGAGCAGCTCCTGGGGCTGGATCAAGCCGATCGCGGCGCCGACGATCGGCGGGCACGAGCTCACGCCGCTCGGGTTCTCGATCGTGCCGTTCCTGATCGTGGCCGGCTTCGTCGTCCTCGGCTGCTTCCTCGCGTGGGAGGAGCATCGCGAACGGCTCGGCCGGAGCACGCTCCTCAATCGCGCGTTGCTGAAGATCGAGGCGCTACGAGGCGGCCTCTCGTCGCTGTGCGCGCAGCAGCTGATCCTGATGGGCACCTTCTTCGTCCTGCCCGTGTACCTCCAGGTCGTCCTTGGCTTCGACGCCTTTGACACGGGCAAGCGGCTCTTCCCGATGTCGATCTCGATGCTCGCTGCGGCGCTCACGGGGCCGAAGCTGGCGGTGCGCTTCGCGCCGCGGGCGGTCGTCCAGGTCGGCCTCGCGGCGATGGCGATCGCTGCGCTCGTGCTCGTCGGGACGATCGACATCACCCTGAACGGGACTGCCTTCGCCGTCTCGCTCATCTTCTTCGGGATCGGCGCCGGCCTCCTCATGTCACAGCTGGGCAACGTGATCATGTCCTCCGTCCCTCCGGAGGACACCAACGAGGCCGGTGGACTGCAGGGAACTGCGCAGAACCTCGGCGCGTCGCTCGGCACCGCCCTGATCGGCTCGGTGCTCCTGCTCGGGCTCCTGAACGGGTTCAACTCGCGGATCGAGGAAAACCCGGCGGTGCCGTCCGACGTGAAGACACAGATCGCAGCTGCGACGGAGCAGGGCATCGCCATCGTCACGACCGAGCAGGCGCACAAGGCGCTGGTCGACGCCGGGTTGTCCTCCGCCGAGGCAGACGCTGTCACGGCGGATTACGGCGACGCGCAGCTCGACGCGTTGAAGACCTCGATGCTCGCGGTCGCGTTCCTCGCCGTGCTCTCGTTCTGGTTCACGCGGCGGCTGCCTGGAAGGCCGAAGGAAGCCGTCTAGGACGTCGGCTCAGCGCCGTGGACTTCGAGTCGATCATCCAGGCGACGCTCGACGGGCTCCCGCCGGACCTTCGCTCCCGGATCTCGAATGTCGAGATCCTGGTCGAGAACGAGCCGCCACCGGGCGAACCGCTCTTGGGCCTCTACCAGGGTGTGCCACTGACCCGTCGGAGCAGCAGCTACGGCGGTGTCCTGCCGGACAAGATCACGATTTACCAAGGGCCGCTCGAGCGCCTCTACGGGCACGATCCCGACCTGCTCAACGCCCAGGTCAGGCACGTCGTGCTGCACGAGCTCGCGCACCACTTCGGAATCAGCGACAGCCGGCTGATCGAGCTCGACCGCTATTAGAAGCTCTCACAGACGCGAGCCGTCACTTCCGCATACGGTTGGCGATCGGTGCCACACGTCGGGCTGCAGCTCTACACCATCCGCGCGGAGTGCGATCGGGATCTCGAGGGCACGCTTGGCCGCGTCCGTCGACAGGGATACGACGGCGTCGAATTCTTCCAGCTGCACGGTCACGAGCCGGCACGGGTGAGGGGGTGGCTCGACGAGACCGGGCTGGTCGCGGCTGGACGGCATGCGTCACTCGAAGTGATCGAGAACGAGCTGTCGCAGCTCTACGACGAGCTTTCCGTGCTCGGCACCGATCGGGTGGCGGTCAGCTGGATCGACCCGGCCTGGCTGGCGGAGCCTGACGAAACCGTCGATCGGATCGAAGCCGTTGCACGACGCGCACAGGAGATCGGTCTGCGGCTCGGCGTCCACAACCACGAGAGCGAGCTGCACGCACTCGCAGGCGGGCCGACCTTCCTCGACCTGATACGGCGGCTGCCCCCTGATCTGATCTGGCTCGAGCTCGACCTGGGCTGGGTCTGGTACGCCGGCGCCGATCCACTCGACCAGCTCGAGCTGTCCAGGGGCCGCTGCCCGCTCGTGCACGTCAAGGACTACTCGAGCCGCCAGGGGCGAGACGACGTCCCGGTCGGCGACGGGCTCGTCGGCTATGACCGGGTGGTGCCGGCTGCGGTGGCGGCGGGCGCCGAGTGGCTCGTGGTCGAACAGGACGAGCCCGAGGGAGATGGCTTCGCGGCGGTCGAGCAGTCTCTCTCCGCCGTGCGGCGATATCTGGCGAACGCGTGAGCGAGCCGCTCCGCGTCGGTGTCGTCGGCTGTGGGCTCATCGCCGAGCGCTACGTCAAAGCCTCGGCGGCGTTCACGCACTGGAAGCCGGTCGCCTGCGCCGATCTCGACACGGCGCGCGCGTCGTCGTTCGCGAGCGACCACAACCTGCGGTCGCTCGCCGTCGACGAATTGATCGCCGATCCGGCGATCGACCTCGTCCTCAACCTGACGCCGCCGACCGCACACGCGCACGTCGTCGGAGCAACCCTCGCCTCGGGGAAGCACGCCTACACGGAGAAGCCGCTCGCCGCGACGGTCGACGGCGCGCGTGAGCTGGTCGAGGCTGCCGAGGAAGCGGGCCTGCGGCTCGGTTGTGCCCCGGACACGTTTCTCGGGAGCGCCTACGAGACCGGTCGCCGGCTCGTCCAGGAAGGAGCGATCGGACGCCCGCTCGGGGCCGCCGCGACGATGTTGACGAGCGGGCCCGAGCTCTGGCATCCGAACGCCGAGATGTTCTACGTCGCCGGCGGCGGCCCGCTCCTCGACATCGCGCCCTACTACCTCACGGCGATCGTGTCGTTGCTCGGCCCGATCGCTTCCGTCGCCGCGTTCACGTCGACGCCGAGCCGAGAGCGGACCCTCGGTGCGGGGCCCCGTGCCGGCGAGACGATCACCGTCACGGTCCCGACCCACGTCACTGCCGTTCTCCAGCTCGCCGCGGGCGCTCTGGTGACGCTGACCGTCGGCTTCGAGTCTCTCGGCCAGTACGTCAGCGGCCTCACCGTTTACGGCACCGAAGGCGCGCTTCTCTTGCCGGACGCGAACGGCTTCGGTGGGGATGTCGTCCTTCGCCGCGGAAGCGACGACGCCGTGTCCGTCGACTACACATCGCGGGGAGCGCAAGAGACGCGCGGGCTCGGGCTCGAGGATCTCGGCGACGCGGTGCACGCTGGTCGTGCGCATCGCGCGAGCGGTTCACTCGCACTCCACGTCCTCGAGGCGGCCGAAGCAATCGGTCGCGCCGCCGAACGACGGCAGACCGTCGACCTCGCTCAGGGCCCGGAGTACGCCTCGTCGTAGCGCGGCAGGCCGTCGTCCGGCAGCTCGTCCCAGGGTGCCCGCGACGCCACGAACACGTGGAACTCCGGACGGATGCCCGGGTCGCCGTCCAGCGACCCGAGCCGGATTGCGATCTCGTCGCCCTTCGGCCACTCCGCACCGAACAGGCTCGAGCCGCAGACGGAGCAGAACGCCTTCACGCGTCCGTCCTCCGGCCTGAAGACGCTGATCGAGTCGTCGCCGGCGAGCAGGCGGAAGCCCTCGCGTGGCACCCGCCCCTGCGTGCCGCCGAAGGCGCCCGAGTGCTTGCGGCAGCGCGAGCAGTGGCAGTGGCTGGCCCAGAGAAACGGCGCGGTCACCTCGAAGCGGACCGCCCCGCAGAGGCACGAGCCGCGAAGCGGGTGCTCGGGGCTCGGCTCTGCGGGCACGGTTGCTCAGACGGTCGCGCGGAGCGCGACGTCGTAGCGGGCGACCGACTGCCGCTTGCCGGGCGTGTCGTCCGCGGGCATCGCATTCAGAAACTCGTCGCCCTTGCGGTAGTCGTCCTCGTTGTCGAAGAAGAGGACGGCGAGCGACTGCTTCGCCTCCGGGTCGTAGAGAAGCAGGAACTCCTTGGCAGGCAGGCCCTCGGGCGGATCGCCCTCGCCCATCTCCCGCTTCAACTGCTCGATCCGATCCTTGCTGACTCCCTCGAATGCCACGACGCGTGCGAGTGCCATCTTCGCCTCCCTGATCGACTCCCCGGACCATACGTCTACACGGCCGCACGTAGGCGTGCCACCGCCGGTGCGAAGCGATCGGGTAGGCCGAGGAAAGCGCTGTCGACGGAGAGCAGCCGGGCTGGGTAGACGGCCATCACGAGCGACGGCAGTCCGAGCGCGACATCGCGCAGGATCGTTCCGAGCCCGATCTGTTCGTGGGTGATACTGCCGAAGCAGCCGCAGTCGAGGCTGAGCCCACGAGCCCAGGCCTGTGCCTGTGCGACGAGGAAGAGGACCATCAGCAGGCAGCCGGCGATCGCCGCGTAGCGTGTGAGCAGCCCGACCAGCAGATACGCGCCGACGAACAGCTCGACGAACGGCAGCGAGTAGGCGAACGGTGCTTCGAGCGTGTGCGGCAGGAGCTTGTACTGCTCGACCTGGGCATGGAAGTGCGTGAGATCGGCGACCTTCGCTCCGCCGGCGACGAGCCAGATCGCGGCCGCGGCAACGCGAATCGCGAGCCCGGTGATCGACATCCAGTTCGTCACTGCGCCGCGGCTTGCTCGAGTTGCTGGCGGATCAGCGCGTCCGGCTGCTCGCCGTCGTCGCGCCACACGATCCGACCGTGCGGGTCGATGACGTAGAAGGTCGGGAACGCCTGGACTTGATACTTGGTCGTGACCGGTCCCGCGGCGCCCGGGTTGTTGAACGAGCCCGGCTGGGAACTGGGGTCGACGAGCGCGGGGTAGGGCAGGCCGAAGTAGCGGTGGAAGGCGAACACGCTCGGGGCCGTCTCGCCGTCCGCATTGACCGAGACGATCGCCGTTCCCTTCGGCAGCGAGTTCGCGATCGTGCGCAGGTGAGGTGCCTCGGCGTTGCAGTGTGGGCACCAGGTGGCGAAGAACTCGAGCAGCACCGCCTTGCCGCGGTACTGGCTGAGGCTGACGCTCTTGCCCTGCGGCGTCTTCAGCGTGAAGTTCGGCGCCACCGACCCGAGCGCAAGCAGGTTCGGGTTCTCCGGCGCCTGCGCCGCCGAGGCCGGCTGCCCCTCGATCTCGCCGATGCCCGGCTCGGTCGTCGGGTGAAAGCCGACCGCGTCGGCTGCACTGACGAGCGAGGCAGAGGCGTTCTTGTCGCTCGCCGTCGCGGGCGCCGGCCCGGCGACCTTCGACGACGAGCTGGTCGCGAGCAGTACCGCCACGACGATCGCGACCACCACCGCCAGGCTCGCGGTCCCGATCCACACGAGCCGGAGCTGCCGGGCACCCGACGCCCCTTTCCCGGCCGGCGGCTTCGGGACCTGGACCCGGCGCCGCTCCGCTCTCAACCGCTTCGCCTTGCTCATCCCGTCGCGTGGTCGACGATGAAGGCCGTGAACGGCAAGCCGTTCTTGGGCGTGACGTTGAAGGAGAGGCCCCAGCGCCCGACCATCACGAGCGCGGGCGCCGGATGTGAATAGATCCCGGGCGCGGTCTCGGCGAGCTGGAACTCCTGGTTGGCCATCGTCATGTCGAGCATGTCGAACCCGAGCGTGACGTTCGCTCCCTTGACGGGTTGACCGTTCTTCGTCAGCTTCAGCGCGAACGAGTTGGTCGCCACCGCCTTGTTCGGTGCGACGAGCACCTGGAGCGTGTAGCCGTTCTGGTGCACGGTCGTCGCGACCTTGCCGGGACCGACGTGCGCGAGCGCCGAGCCCTCTTTCGCGAGTGCCGCCGCCGGCGGAGCCAGGCTCGAGAGCACGGCGGCCGCGAAGAGCGCAGAGACGACGAGTAGCGTCTCGATGCGTACGGTGTTGCGGAGCAGGCGCGCGGGCGGCGCGCCGCGCTCGGGGTCGTTCTTTGCAGCCTCGAGCCGTGGCTTGGTGACGAGGAGGTTGACGGCGCCGCCGAGCATCGCCACCGCGAGCAATCCGCTCTTGACGAGGATCGCCTTGCCGTACGAGGTCTGCCACAGCGACGCGAGGGTCGGCATATGGATGATCGTCGCGCCGATGCCGCTGGCGAGCAAGACCATGACCGAGACGAACGCGACGTTCGAGAAGCGCGGAACGGCAACCCCGAGGCCGGCGACCCGGGTCGACTTGCCGAGGCCCCACCAGAGGACGAGCAGTCCGATCAAGCCGCCCATCCAGACCGAGGCGGAGACGAGATGCAGCCAGTCGAGCAGCAGTGACAGCCCGCGGGGCGCGGTCTGCGCCGCATGGCCGGCGGCTCCCGGAATCAGGAGCACCGCCGCCGCGGCCAGGAATGCTCCAAGCAGCGCCCCGAGCTCGGCGATCGTGCGCTGCTGATTCCTCGGCCGGTCGAGCCAGATCGCGATCCACGCCGCAACGCAGAACAACGCGAAGCAGATCTCGAGGTCGACGTACGCGCGACCGAACGCCGTGACGCGGAAGAGCGGCACGAGCGCCCCGACCGCGAATGCCGAGCGCAGCGAGTCGACGGAGGTCGCGATGTCGAGGTACACAGGAATCGCGATCAACCCGAGGAGCGACATGATCACGAAGGCGAGCGAGATCTTGCGCAGGCTCGACCCTTCCACGCGTTTCGCCACCGGCCGCGCGATGACGATCCGGAGCACAAAGAGCCCGATCGCCGCCATCACGGTCAGGAACATCGCCCAGCGGGCGATCAGCAGCCTGGTCGTCGTCGCCGTCTGGGAGATCTTCGGGACGACGAACTGCGGCGCCGGGCCCTGATTCGGGCCGATCGCGAACGTGAACGCGCCCTGAACGGGATGGCCGTCGACCGAGATTGCGCGCCAGTAGACGAGGTACCACCCCTCCGGCAGGTGGGGCTTGAGCGGAACGACCAGCGTGTCCGGGTTCGACGGCGACCGGGCCGGCGGCGCGGTCGCCTGTTGGTGACCACCGGCGTCCGTGACGGAGATGGTCGCGAACCGCGGCTCGACCGCCTCGTCGTAGGTGAGGGCGACCTCCGGGGGCGGGGCGGTCAGGACGACGCTCGCCTGCGGCACCGTCTTGACGATGTAGGCGTGTGCCGACGCGCCGCCGGCGAACGCCAGCGCGGCCGCGACGGTAGCCAGGACCAAGCCGACCCGCCCCCGGGTGGTCACGCGAGCTGCCGCTTCCCGCCGCGGACGAAGAGCGCACCGACCGCGATCAGCAACGCGATCACGGAGAGCGCGAGCGCGATGATCGTCAGCGTGTCCGTCCCACTGCCGCCGAGCGAGCTCTTCGCCTCGATCGTGGGCGCTGGTGCCTCGGACGATTCCGGGCCGGACCAGTCGACGATCGAGCCGTCGGAGTACGTCTGCTGAACCTGGAACGTGTACGTGCCGGCCGAGGCCGGCTGCGCAAGAAACTGGAAGAGGGAATCCTCACCCGTCGGGGTGTGCCCGCCCGTCCAGGTCACCTTCTGGATGACCGCGCTGTCTCCCGACCCGGTCTGCTGCAGCTGCTGCGTCCAGCCCGCAGGCGGCGGGACGAACGAATCGATCCCGAATCCCTTGGGCACGGTCATTACGATCTTCGACGTCGTCAGGTTCTCCTTCTCGGTCGGGACGGCCAGGCTGTACAGCTGCAGTTCCTTCGCGAGCGAAACCGGCGGGCTGACGCGCGCGTGCGCGAACGCCGACGAGGCGAGCACGAGCGCCGCCCCGGCGACAACACCCAGGCACCCGGCCCGGGTTCTCAGATTCCTCATGTCGATGTCTCCTCTTCTGCGTACGGATCGCGGCGCACGGAAGCTCGCAGCGCCGCCCGGTCGGCTACCGCAGGAGTGGCGGAGGAGCGCGGCCGGCTGCGCCGAGCGCGAGTGGGGCCGGCCGCGGGAGGAGCGCGTTCGCGGCCGGTGTCCACGTGAGCGGCCGAGGCCGCTCACCCGTGCGGCCGCGATCGCCCCGGGCGATGATCGCTGCAACCGCGTGCGCCGCCCGCCGCAAGGCCCGCGCGATCCCGTAGGCCGCCAGGCCGAGGGGGATCTGCAGCAGGAGCCCACGCCAGAAGGTCGGCGCCTCGATCGTCCACCAGGGGAACACGCCGGTCGCGATCAGGCGCTCGAGGTGCTCCTGCAGCACGAAGCCGACGAGCGGCAGCCAGAGGAAGACCCATGACGGAAGCTCGCGCTCGACGTTGCCACGGACGTTGTCCCACACCAGCACGAGCAGGACGAGGAGCTCGAGCGCCGCCAGGAACCCGAGCAGCACCGGCGCATACCCGAGGTACCCGTGCCCCGTGTGGGCGAGGATCGCATCGCGCACATTCGCGATCGGATACGCCCACCAGTACGCCAGCCCATGCGCGACCTGCGAGCCGACGACGATCAGCGGCAACGCCAGCAGCCAGGTCAGCGCACGACGCACTCCCGACATTGTGCCTGGCTTGTCAGCGGGTCAGTCTCCGATGCCGACAGTGAGCTCGAGCAGGCCGTGCCGGCCCGAGAGGTCGATCGTGCCGGTACGGGGGTCGAACGGGACCGCGCGTCCGGCCAGCTCGACCTGGGCGATGCGCTCGCCCGCGGGAAGCCGCAGCCGGATCCGGAGCGTCGCCGGAGCCGGTGACGCCGGCGGCGTGACCTCGACCTGGACCTCGTCGCCGGCACGGACGATCGAGTAGGTCACCGGTCCGAAGCTCGTCGGCGCCTTCTGCACGGCGATCCGATCGCCGTTGCGAAGCCAGGTCCTCGGGGTCGCGAATGCCAGCTCGAGCCCGCGAGGGAGCCCTTCCGGCCCGCGCGACTCGTGCACGAGCATCAGGCGGAGTGTCTCCAGGAACGTCGCGGAAACGTCGTTGTTCGGCGGGAGGTACATCGTTCGGTAATAGGCGCCGTGCAGCGGCGTCACCGACGCCGCTTCGCCGCCGACGTACGTTCCCGGCGTCAGCGCCGCGGCCAGCGTTCCGTAGAGGCTGAGGACGAGCTGGTCGGGCTCGTCTTCGTCGGCGAGGAAGCGTGCGACGTTGATGCCGTACACCTGGTCGGTTCCCGAGACGGGCGCGTCGGAGTTGGCGTCGGCCAGGCGATACGCGCCGGCGCGCACGAGGCCGAGCAGGCGCGAGCCGTGCAGCAGGAGATACCGCAGCAGCCCGTTCGCTTCCGGCCCGTGTGGGGCGAAGAAGCCCGACGCGAGCGCATACGGCATCACGAGGTTCCAGTACGTGCCCTCGCGCGACGCGGTGAGGGCCCCGAACGGCGTGTCGCCGTCGAGGAGCGCCGCCGGAACGAACAGCGATCCGTCGGCGAGCCGGCGTTCGGAGGCCCCCACTGCACGCCGAAGGCCACGCTCGAGAGAAACGGCGAGAACGCGCGCGCGCCGGCCAAGCGCTGCATGTCCCGTCTCCGACCACACGCGTCCCATCGCCAGCAGCCCTTCCCACACGAGCGTCTGCCCCTGCAGGCTGTAGATCTCGTCCGCCATGTCGGACGAGAACCGCTCACGGGGTAGGAGCCCCGTTCGACTGTCCGCGAGCTCGCGTGCGAGCCGTTCGACTGCCCCGCGTAGGCCCGGGGTCTCCTCGGCGACGTAGCGTCGGTCGTGGTCGAGGCGGAAGTACTGGGCGCCCGCAACCAGTCGTTCGCCCGCACGCCAGTTGGTGAAGCGGGCGGGAAGGCGTTTGAGCGTGTAGCGGAGGATCTGGCGCGACACATCGCCGTACCCGTAGGCGGCCATCACCTGGGCGACGTCGAGCGCCTCGGCGTACGACAACTCCTCGTAGACGTTGCCGACGCTGTAGCGCCAGGTCATCTCCAGCTCTTCGACCTCGAGCGCGCGCTCGGCGTTCTGCACCCGGGGCTCGGGGACGGTGAAGCTCGGCGCGGTGGCCAGGCTCTGCTGCCAGAACGCCGTGACCGACGCGCGCGCCGCTTCGTAGACGTCTCCGGTGATCGCCTCGACGCGCGCTCCCGCGAAGACGAACGCGGCGTCCAGTTCGACGACTTGGCCGGGCGGGACCGGCTTCCGGACGACCTGGCCGCGTGAGGTGACCAGCCTGATCGTTGTCGCTCCTCGTGCGTCGCTCGCATCGGCCGTGAGGCGGATGAAGCTGGCAACCGTGCGGCTGTGCGGCAGCCGGCCGACGAACGACTCCTCGGCGTAGCGCACGCGGGAGCGGTCCGTGTAGCCGACCTCGAGAATCGGCAGGTAGCCGTCGGCGAGGGCGGGTGTCCGCAGGCGCGCGAGACACGAGCCGTAACGCTCGCGACCGCCGGGGCCGACACCGACCGTGAGGCTCGGGCCGCCGACACGGCGGATGATGATCTCGCTGCCGTCGGCGACGTGCAGCCCGAAGCTCCGCTCGCCGCCTACGCTCAGCGGCAGCGTGAACGGCAGGTAGTAGACGCCGGATGCGGTGAGCGGGCTGCCGCCGTGCCCGGCCGCATAGAGGAGAGGCGGGAGAGCCCGGCTGGCGGCCGCCAGGGTCGGCCCGTCCTTCGCGGCGAGCAGATGCTCGCCCCAGACGTCGCGGCCCTCGTCCAGCACGCGGTGGATCCGGGTGACGTAGGCGCTGCTGACGCTCGGCGCGCCGCATCCCGTCGGCGCCGTTGCCCGCGACGACGGGGCGCTCGCTGTGAGTGCTGCCGTCGCAACCAATGCGAGCGCCACCCGTCTCATGACGAGTGAGCGTCGAAAGCGTCGCTACCGGGTCCCTATCCGGCGGCTACCGGTTAGCGTCCGCGCGGGTGCTCGAGTTCCGTCTCCTGGGACCGCTCGACGTTCTCGACGGTGATCGTCCGGTCCGGCTTGGTGGGCCGAAGCAGCGCGCCGCGCTTGCGATCCTGCTCTTGAGCGCGAATCGCGTCGTCTCGGTGGAGCGGCTCGCCGACGACCTGTACGCCGGAGCGCCGCCCGTCACGGCGGTGACGCAGGTCCAGCGACAGGTGTCGGAGCTCAGGAAGTCTCTCGGCGCGGAGTCGATCGAGACGCGCTCGCCGGGCTACGTCCTTCACGTCGAGCCGGGACGCCTCGATCTCGACAGCTTCGAGCGCGCCACGCACGATGCAGCCCAGGCGCTCGAGGCCGGCGATGCACAGACCGCCGCCGACGTGCTCGGCCGCGCGCTCGGACTGTGGCGTGGGTCGCCGCTGGCCGATCTCGCGTACGAGTCGTTCGCGCAGACCGCAATCGCTCGGCTCGAGGAGTTGCGGCTCGCAGCGCTCGAGCAGCGCTTCGAGGCGGAGCTCGCACTCGGACGCCACGTTGCAGTGCTCGCGGAGCTCGAGGCGCTCGTGTGGGACCACCCGCTGCGCGAGGGTCTTCGTGGCCAGTTGATGCGCGCTCTCTACCGGGCGGGACGCCAGGCCGAGGCGCTCGACGTCTATCGGAGGACGCGCGAGACGCTCGTGGAGGAGTTCGGCATCGAGCCGTCCCCGTCGTTGCACGAGCTCGAGCGCCGCATCCTCACGCAGGATCCCTCGCTCGAGCTCGAGCGCTCTCCTTCGTCGCCGGCGGGACCGGTCGAGCGCACGCTGCTCGTCGTTCCCTCCACGGGCGATCGGCTCGAGGCGTTGCTGTCGGTTGCCGAGCCGCTCGCGCGGCTCCCGGACCGGGCGCTGCTGATCGCGCGCCTGCTCACCGACGCGGGCGACGTCGCGCCTGCCGCCGCTGCGATCGCCGCACGCCGCGGGTCCCTCGACGTTCCGGTTCGGACGGCGGTGTTCACCTCGCTCGAGCCGGCCCGCGACGTGGTTCGACTCGCGACCAACTACGACGTCGAGCTCGTCCTCCTCGACGCCGGCGAGATCACGGCCGACCTCGCGGCGATCGCCGATCGCTCGCCCGCCGACCTGGCCGTGCTGACCGGGCCTGCGATCGATTCGCAGCACGGTTCAGGCGTGTTCGTTCCCTTCGGCGGCGGCGACAACGACTGGGCGGCGCTCGAGCTGGGGGCCTGGCTCGCGTCCGCAGCACGGGCGGCGCTCTGCCTGGTGGGAACGACCGCCGATCCGAGGCGAGGCCGCCGCGACGCGAGCCGGCTCCTCGCCGACGCGTCTCTCGCCACACAGCGCGTCGTCGGTGTCACCGGCGAGCCGCTTCTCGCCGACCCCACCGCCGACGCGCTCCTTGCCGCCGTTCACACGGCAACCGTCGTCGTCACCGGCTTTCCGACCCGGTGGCGCGCGGAAGGGCTCGGCGAGCTGAGGACGGCTCTCATCCGCGACGAGCGCCTGCCGGTTCTGCTCGTGCATCGCGGTACTCGGCCGGGTGGCCTCGCGCCACGCGAGAGCCGCACGCGCTTCTCGTGGTCGCTCGAGCCTTAGCGAGCAAAACGAAAGGTCTTGACCACGGCGCTGTAGGTGGGCAGCTTCGTGTCGCCGCTGACCTCGTCGACCTCGATCCCGAGTGTTCCGCGTTTGTAATGCAGGAGGTAGAGCCGCATCACGGCCCGCCCCGGATACAAGGCGTGGTTGAGCCCGGCTGGCGACGGCGGCAACCCGGTGAGCACTTGCTGGGCCGGGAGCCCTAGTGACCATGCACACGTCTTCTTCCAGCCCTTGCGCATGCGAAGGTCCACGACGACGCCGGACAGCCCGCCAATCGTGACGGGAGTGAGGTTGTTCATCGCGATGCCCGGCTCATGTCGCAGCCAGCGTACGAATCCCTCAGGCGTATGGATCGAACCGTGGCCGTCCGCGCAGCCCTCCCGAGCAGTCGCGATGCTCGTGAACACATCGACATAGTCGCTCTGGCCCTTGTCGACGGCCCGCCAGTCCGCACCCGGCGGGACGAGTCCGAACACGCCCGGGTGGTCGGTGAAGTTCGTCCACTCGAGCGGCACCGTGTAGGTCAGTGACGGCTGGAACGTGGTCGACTTGTGCGTTCCCGCCGTCAACTCGCCGACACAGGTTCCGTAGATACACCTGTGTACAGGTGGAGCTAAGCGCCGAGAGCGGAAGCACCGGGGCGGCATCGACGTGCAGGCTCGAGATGATTCTGGTGGCGGCCGGCAGTGCGGCGTCGAACGTCGCTTGCGACGACGAGTGGATCGCGAACGCGAGCGTGTGCACCAATGTGCCGATTCGCACCGCGGTGAGGTACAGCCGGGTCGGCTTCCCGGGCACTGCGCGTAGCGGGAAGGAGTGGAGGAGCGCCAGGTACGTGACAGCGTTGGTTCGCGGGTTGATGTCGGCGCTCGAAACCGTGAGCGCAGGATGTCCGAGCAATCTTGTATCCGGCGTCGAGACGACGAGTGTCTTTGTCTCTTGAAGCCACCGGACGAGCCCGTTCGGTGTCCGCGAGACATTCGTGAGCGGCGTTCCGTTGGCGGCGGATGCGGCCGGATCGAGCCAGAAGCCGATCAGCGTTCCGTTTGCGGAGGCGAGGCTGAAGGCGCGTGCATTGTCGGCAGCTACGTGCCAATCCGACGGCGTGCGAACCCTCAAACGTGGCCGAAAGCCATGCGAAGAGATCGTCTTCATGGCCGACGGCTGCGTAGCCGCTACCGGTCCCGTCGCCGCAGGCCGCGAGACTGCGAGGGTCTCCGTGCCCCGGGCGCAGGGCGCTTCGTTGAGCGCATTGAAACTCGCGCTGGCCAACGGGTTCGAATAGAGAGCAACTGCCTCGACGACCTTCGGGGTCGTCCCCGGGCCCATGGCGAAGAAGAGGTGCTTGCCGACCGTGTAGCCGAACACGACGCCGTTGTGCGTGTTGTTCGGCGAGGGCTTCAACCGCGTCCCATACGCCTTCTTGAGCTGCGCGAGCGTCGAGCATGGGCCGATCCCCTCCGCAGTTCGGCCGACCGTGTTCCAGGTCGTGATCTCGACGGCCCTGTCGGTGGTCCCGACGAAGTACGCGCTGACTTCGCGTCCACGCTGTGACAAGACGGAGTAGTCCGCCGGCGTCTGCGTGCTGAGCTTCTGGGAGGGGCCCCACAGCCGTTCCAGGAATATCGAGGAGTCCCCGAGCTTCGCTCCGCCGAGACTCGTCGGCGTGATCGTCACCGGAGCCGGGATGTGGTCCTGGCGCGTGAGCAGGAAGCCCGCCGCCGCGGCAACCGCGGCGAGGGCAGCGGCGATCGCAGCAACCACGACGCGTCTCCTGTGTGACCGGCGTCGTCGGAGCACCTCGCCGCGAAGCGCTGCGCGCGCCGCGGTCGCCAGCTCGCCGCACGACGAGTAGCGGTCGTCGGGCGACTTGGCAAGTGCCGTCGCGAGCACGTCGTCGAAGGCGGCCGGCAGCTCCGGCCGCACGTCCGTCACCCTCGGAGGCGGCTCGTTCAGGTGCGCGAACACGACGGACAGCTCCGAGTCGCGGTCGTACGGTCGTACTCCGGTCAGGCACTCGTACAACACACACCCGAGCGAGTAGACGTCCGCGCGGCCGTCGATCGTGCCGCCCTCGATCTGCTCCGGCGGCACGTAGTCGATCGTGCCGACGAACCCCCGGTCGCCGGTCAGGCTGCTCACCGAGGAGACGTGCCGCGCCAGGCCGAAGTCGCACACGTAGGCGTGCTCGCCGTCCTCGGCCGTCGCGACGAGGATGTTGCCCGGCTTCACGTCGCGATGCACGAGCCCGGCGGCGTGCGCGGCGTCCAGTGCCCCGGCCACCTGCTCGACGAGAGCGACCGCTCGTTCCGGCTCGAAGCGCCCGGTCTCGCGCAAGAGCTGGCGCAGGTCGGACCCCTCGACGAGCTCCATCACCAGGTAGAGGCGGCCGTGATCCTCGCCGGAGGCGATCGTCCGCACGATGTTCGGATCCTCGAGGCTGGAAGCGAGTTGGGACTCGCGCAGAAAACGCTGCCGGAACCGCTCGTCGCGCGCGAGCGTGTCGTCGAGGAGCTTGAGGGCGACGATCTGCCCGCTCTCGTCGCAAGCCCGGTACACCTCGGCCATCGCGCCGTGGCCCAACGACGATTCGACACGGAACCCCGCGACGACCGTTCCCGGTGACAGCCTGGCCGCCATTACATCGTTCGAGCATGGCACCGAGGCTCCACATCGACAAGACGGAGCGCTAAGCTCGGCCGCATGAGCTACCCGGATACGACAGTCGAAGGCGGGGTCACCCGTGACGAGACGCGTGTCCTGTTCAGTCAGACGATGGGCCTCGTCGCCGTCACGGCCGGGCTGTTCGCCGTCGGTGCGTATCTCGGCCGGAACATGTCCCAGGGGGCGGGCTTCCTCTGGTTCATCGCCGCGTTCGTGTGCCTGATCGGCCTGAACTTCGCGATCCGCCGGTCGGAGCAGCTCGCGATCGGTCTCCTGTTCGCGTTCGGTGTTCTCGTCGGTCTCGGCACCGCGCCGACGATCGCCTACTACGCGACGACGAACCCGCAGGCGGTGTGGCAGGCCGGTGGGGCGACGGCGCTCTTCATCGCCGGCTTCGGGTCGGTGGGCTATGCGACCCGGCGCGATCTCCAACCGCTCGCGCGCATTCTCTTCTGGGCGCTCCTCGCGCTGATCGTGTTCGGGATCGTCACGATCTTCGTTCGGATCCCGAACGGCCAGCTGATCTACGCGATTCTCGGCCTCGTCATCTTCGCCGGCTTCACGTTGATCGACTTCCAGCGTCTGCGGAGGACCAAGGACATCCGCGTCGCACCGCTGCTCGCGGCGTCGATCTTCCTCGACATCCTGAACGTCTTCCTCTTCTTCCTCTCGATCTTCGGCCGCCGGAACTAGCCCCCGCTGATCGCGGCGACGACGTCGACGCGGGAGCCGGCGTCGAGCGGAGTGTCGAGCGACGCGCGAACGCGGTCGACGTAGACGTGGATGTGCATGCGCAGGACG
Source organism: uncultured Thermoleophilia bacterium (assembly GCA_963742605.1). Lineage (GTDB taxonomy): Bacteria > Actinomycetota > Thermoleophilia > Gaiellales > Gaiellaceae > PALSA-600. Next base: position 803,480 of record CAVUNA010000014.1, read on the forward strand.
GGTCCCGGCTCGCACAGCCGGTCGCGCACGCCCGGCCAGCGTTCCTCGAGCTCGTCGATCGCTCCGTCGACGGAGGTCGCTTCGAGGTCGACCTTGCGCGGGAGGCCGGGAAAGAGCGGCATCAGTGTCGTCGGGAGGTGCAGCTCGGCCATCAGTCGACCACGGCCACCTCGACGGACGAGATGCCCGGCAGGTAGCTCGCGATCTCCGACCAGCTGTCGCCCTCGTCGGTGCTGGCGAAGACCTGGCCGGTGCTGGTGCCGAAGTAGAGGCCGGGAACGTCGTGCGCGTCGATCGCCATCCCCTCACGGAGCACCCCGATGTGCGCCCCTTCCTGGGGCAGGCCGTGCTCCAGCCGCTGCCAGCTCGCTCCTGCGTCGCGCGTGCGCCAGACCGCCGCTCGCCCGTCGGGCATGCAGCGACCATGGCCGGGGTCGAGCGGGACGACGTAGAACGTGTCGCGATCGTGCGGGTGCGCTGCCGCCGCGAACCCGAAGTCGGTCGGCAAGCCGTCGGTGATCTCCGTCCACGACTCGCCGCCGTCGTCGCTGCGATGCATCCCGCAGTGGTTCTGCTGGTACATCCGGTTCGGGTCCGCAGCGGACCTCACGAGCTTGTGGACGCAGAAGCCGACCTCTTCGTGCTCGCGCGGCCAGTCGGCGCGGAGCCCTCTGTTGCGCGGCGTCCACGAGTCGCCGTCGTCGGTCGTCTCGAAGAGCCCGATTCCCTGCACGATCGCCCAGAAGCGCGACTCGTCGTCGCCGTCGAACATCAGCGCCGACAGCCCGAGGTGGCCCGGCGGCTGGTTCGCGGGATCGTCCCAGCCCTCGCTGCCCGGCTCGCCCGAGAGCGTGGACAGCAGGCCCCACGTCTCACCGCCGTTGCGACTCTCGAAGATCCCCGGCGCCTCGACTCCGGCCAGCACCCGGCCGGGCGCGACGGCGAGCGCGGAGATCTTCGACAACTTCCGCGCACTGTCTCCGTACGAGATCCCCTCGCTCGAGAGCGACCACGTCTCGCCCAGGTCGGGGCTGCGCCAGACCGCCGAGCCGTGCCACTCGCTCGCACCGGCGGCGTAGATCGTCTGCGCGACCGGGTCGAACACGGCGTGGTAGATCGGCCAGCCTTCGCAGTACGGCCCGCGGAGCGTCCAGCCGCTCCGATCGCCGACGCTCTCGATGATGAAGCAGCCCTTGCGGGTCCCGACCAGCAGCATTGTCGATGTCACGTCGCGTCCACCTCCCGGCTCGTGTTGTGCACATTCTCCCGTCTCGGCTGGACGGGAAACCTCGATGATTCAGACCTCGCATCCCGGCGAAAGTCATCGCGCGCCGTTTCACTGCCCATACTGAGAGGCGATGACCGCCAGGCGCCTCGTCACCCGTGCTCCGGTCCTCGTCGTCGGGGCGGCGCTGCTGTGGCTCGGGTGGAGCGCCGCCGCGGACACGGCAACCGTTCGCGGGACGGCGGCTCCGAACATCCTGCGCGGCACGAAGGGTGCGGACACGATCCTCGGCGGCGCCGGGCCGGACCGGCTCTACGGGCTTCAGGGCAACGACACGCTGTACGGCGGCCCCGGCAACGACACCATCTACGGCGGTCCGGGCAACGACCGGATCCTCGGAGGCCCAGGCAAGGACACGATCTACGGCGGCGCCGGCAGGGACACGATCTCGTGTGGGGCGGGGCACGACGTCGTCCACGCGGACGCGGTCGACCGGGTCTCCTCCGACTGCGAGGTCGTGATCCGGCCGAAACCGAGCGCTCCGGTCCCGCCGCCGACGACGACCGCTCCGCCTCCGGCGACGACGGCGCCCGCGCCGCCACCCCCGACCACGGTCGCGCCGCCGGCGACCACCACGACGGCACCGCCGCCGACGACGACCGCACCCCCGCCGACGTCGAGTTGCGGCCAGGGGCCGCAGAGCTACCGCTACAGCGTGATCAAGGAGGTGCTCTCAACCCCCTCGGTCAGCGTGACCGTGACGATCAATCAGTTGCCGAGCTACCCGGCGGACGGCGATCACGGCCTGGCCTATGTTGCGGTGGCCTACGGTGTGTCGGCGAACGGCTGTTCCGCCGCCGGCTGGCTGCAGGGTGGGATCTGGCGCGGCGCGACGCCCTTCGACCCCGACACCGGCTCGGCCTTCCTCTACGCCGAGTGGCAGACGGCGGGCAGCGGCTACCAGCTGATCAGGCTCGCGAACGTCGCGGTCCCCTCGACGCACACCTTCACGCTCGAGCAAGGCGTCGGCAACACATGGGCAATCTGGATCGACGGCAAGTTCATCGCGTCGGTGGTTCTCGATCAGGCTCCGACGGCGTTCTCGACCGCAGCAGAGGACTACAGCGTCGACGGGGTCGCCTGGCCCTCGTTCGACTGGACGTTCTCGGCCGCGACCCCGCCGTTCACGCATGCGCCGAGCGGCCTGCTTCCGCACGACAGCTTCACCGCGAGCGGCTGGCATACGAGCCAGTAGCGCTCACGACGAGAGGCCCGCGGAGGGCCTCCCGTCCTGCCCGGCGTGATGTACGCCTACTGGGCCCGGCGATAGAGCGCGCCGGCCGCGGTCGTCAGCCGTGCCCGGAGCGCCCCTGTCTGGGAGCGATCGACGCCGGTGATCTCGACGAGATACTGGAAGCGGCCTTCGGTGAAACCGACCGCGATGTGCGACGTGCGGCCGTCGGGCAGCGAGTACCCCTGACTGCCCGGGATCGACGGAACGGTGAACTGCGCATAGGCGCCGCCGAGCGTACGAGCCCGGGCGAGCTCCAGCTGAGATTCGCGGCGGGCGCCTGCCGACGAGCTGAACTGTGCGACGACGCTCGAGCCCTGCACTGCCGAGTCGGACGTGCGCAGCGACTCGCGCAGGCCGTTCACGAACCCGTTGCCCGAGAGCTGGGCCGCCGAGGCGGAGTGCATCGACCAGCCTGCCGCCGAGGTGACCGCGACCGGGCACGTCACCGACCAGAAGCCCTGAAGGTCGTTGAGCTGAAGGACGCGGGTGTAGAGGGGCGCCGTCGCCGAGGTTGCGTTCGGCTGGCCGGGGGTTCGGGCGAGCGCGCCGCCGGCCGCCACCAGCGTGACCAGCAGGGTGACGATCAGGGCGACCTTTGCTGAATGCCGTGCACACATGACCTTCCTCCTTGGCTCGTGAGTTCCGTTTGCGTGCTTCGTGGTCATGTGAGCCACGGTAGGAGAGGCCACTTCGCGCGTCGCTCGCGGTCTCGACACAAGAAGTGTCGAATGCGCGACACTCGTGTAAGAGCTCGCTTCGAAATGAAGTCTGTGCCGCCTGGACACGCTGGGCGGGCACGCTGCCGCGTCCTCGGTCGCGCCAATAGCCTCGGCTATTGCCCCTCCCTGCGTCCTTGCATCGCACCCACCCATCGCGCCCAGATCGACGAGCGTCATTCCGAAACGAACTCTTAGACTCGGGCGGTGGAGTGGGAGCTGCTCGCCGGCGTCCCGGTCGAGGACGCGCGCCGCGTGCTGGCGATCGGGCGCCGACGCACCTTCGGGCGCGGCGAGATCGTCTTCCACCAGCTCGACCCGGCCGACTCGCTGCATCTCGTCGCGGCGGGCCGGTTCGCGATTCGCCGGACGACTCCGCTCGGCGAGGACTCGCTGCTCGCGATCAGAGGGCCCGGCGACTTCTTCGGCGAGCTCGCGCTCGTCTCCGGCAGAGCTCGCTCGGCGACCGTCCAGGCGCTCGAGCCGGCCGAGACGCTCGCCGTCTTCCGCACGGACTTCGACGAGCTGCGGCGGCGGTACCCGCAGGTCGACCAGGTGCTCGTCCTGATGCTGGCGCAGGAGCTACAGCGGATGGACGAGCTGCTCAGCGAGTCGCACTACGTCAGCGCCGAGCGCCGCGTCCTTCGCCGGTTGCTCGAGGTCGCCGACGCGTACGGAGGGACCGAGGTTCCCCTGACGCAGGAGCAACTCGCCGCGCTCGCCGGCACGTCACGCGCGACCGTCAACGCCGTCCTCTCCGCCGAGCGGCAACGAGGGACCGTGAGGTTGCAGCGGGGGCGGACGGTGCTGGTCGATCCTGCGGCGCTCACACGGCGTGCCGGCCTGTCGTCGGTCGACACCCGGGAGGCGACGCTCTAGATGGAAGGGCTTACGGAGCGGCGGGGTGGAGTGCGCCCCCCTCGGCGCACGCCACCCCGCCGTCCGGGCTAGTGCTCCTTCCAGGGATGCCGTCTAGCTTCTGGGGCGCGCCGTGTAATCGCGGGCCAGAAGCGGGCATGTATTCCTGGGAGGGGCACTATCTCAGTGACCGTGTCCGCTGATGCGGTCGAGCGTGTTCACGCCGTTCTGCAGCGAGCAGTGGATCTCGACGCGGTCGTTGACCTTGTACTTCGCATTGACGGCCGCCGAGTCGCTCGGAGCGATTGCGCACTGCAGCCCCGCGACCGTGATCGAGTCGGCCACCAGCGTGGAGATCGTGCCGCGAGCCTCGCTCTTCTCGGGCTTGGGCGAGCTCGTCGACGCGCACTTCGCCGGGCCGAGCTCGGCCGCGTTGCCGCCGGCCGTGCCTCCGCCGAGCTTGCCGCTCGTGAACCCGCCGCTCGGGCTGAACCCGGCCGAGAGGTTCGCGGCGAGCCGCGCGCCCGAATTGCGGGCGACGCCAGATGCGAACCCTGCGATGTTGCCGCTCGCATAGACGGCCGAGTAGTTGGCGAACGTGTCGTGACCGCCCGACACGTCGATGCGGAACTGACCGTCCACCACGCCGACGTTGTCGGTGGTGTTGATGACGCTCCGCGCGCTCAACGTGATCGTGCCTGCCAGATCCGGATCGCCCGACGCGGTGCCGGTGTAGCGGCCGTTGGTGATCGTGATCGACTTGCCGTCGGTCGTCGTGCACGTCCTGGTGGACGTGCTTTGCCCGGTGGCCTGGAACGTCGCCGCGACAGCCTTGGCGCTCTTCCCGCCGTTGATGCCGTGGGCGACTGCGATGCTCGTCACGAGCAGTGCTGCGAGTCCCGCAGCGATGAACGTCAGCCTGCGCATGAATCCTCCTGTTCGGGGTGACCCTGCTCGAAGGATCCGGGCCGACCGTACGCGCCGTGCTACGCCCGTGTAAAAGGCGGGTAAATCGGGGTCTGCGCCTGCGCCCCGCAAATCCCCCGCAAATCTTGTGAAATCGACTGACGATTTCTGCCGAAAACGGTTGTTGCTCCAGATTGCGGTTGCGCGTGCCGATAATCCCGCCCGTGAGGCGTATGTCGCAACGCCTGATCGCACTCGCAGTGGTCTTTGCCGCGGGCCTGCTGCTGACGGTCGTGCCCGGGCCGTCGCGGGCACACGCCGACAACGTCTGCACCCCGGACTCGTCCTGGGGGAAGCTCAACGGGAGCTTCGCGTCGCAGGTTCTGACGCTCGTCAATCAACACCGGGTTGCGATCGGCGACGGGCAGCTCTCGACCGATGGCGCGCTCACGGCTTCTGCCGAGTGGAAGTCGATGAACATGGCCGGGCTCAACTACTTCGACCACAACGACGATCCGATCGGCCGTACCGTCGCTCAGCGTCTGGCCGCGTGCGGCTGGCCGTCGAACCTCGGCTGGGGTGAGAACATCGCCTACGGATACTCGACACCGGCGGATGTGATGACCGCGTGGCTCAACTCACCAGGGCACAAGGCGAACATCGAGAACCCGTCGTACACGTCGATCGGCATCGGCGTCGCTGCGAACGCGCAGGGCGTCTACTACTGGACCCAGGACTTCGGCCAGGGCTCGAGTGGCGGCGGCCCGCCGCCGCCCACGTCGACGACGACCCCGTCGACGACCACGACGCCCCCGCCGCCACCGCCGCCGCCGACGACCACGACGACGCCGACGACGACCACGCGTCCGACCACCACCGCGCCGACGACGACCACGCAGAAGACGACGACGCAGAAGACGACCACGCAGGAGACCACCACGACCGCGACGACGACCGTCGAAGTCCCGGCCGCACCGGTGCGGGTCGACTCATCCGTGCCGAAGCTGCACAAGGCGCACAAAGCGCACAAGACCCACAAGGCCCGCAAGACGCACAACGCCCACAAGACGGTGAAGTGGAGCCGTCTACGTGGTGGCGCCGCCGCACGGCCATCTCAAGCTCCGCGAGCTGCGGCACCTGTAGAGCCGCGCGAGGCGCGGCTCCTCGGAATTCTCGTTAGCTCTCGGACGCGAGCGCCGGCGACCATCCGCTCCAGGTTCTAGGAGACCCGGTAGTCGGCGCCGGCCTCGAGCCCGCTCGAGGCGCCGCACCCCTGGCGGCCCTGTGGTCGGCGTCGACCTGGTGGCGGCCCCGGCTGCTCGCGTCCTCGAGTCCGGTGTGCCCTCCCAAGGGACCGGACGATGGCACAGCGCGGCCGCCCCCGCGCCGGCTGTTCAGCCTGTTCTGGCGGGACCTGCGGCTTGCCTCATTCGAGGGATGCCGGCCCGTCTTCGGTACGGTCGCGCGCATGGACGCTGCGGACGCGAAGCTGGTGGCGGCGCTGCGAGCCGGCGACGAGGACGCCTTCCGCCGCATCGTCGTCGAATGGCACCCGATGATGGTCCGCGTCGCCCAGATCTTTGTGCCGTCGCGTGCCCTGGCCGAGGAGGTCGTCCAGGAGACCTGGCTCCGCGTCCTCGGCGCCCTCGACCGGTTCGAGGGCCGCTCGTCCCTCAGGACCTGGGTGTTCCGCATCCTCGTCAACACGGCGAAGACGCGCGCGCAGCGTGAGGGCCGGGTGGTGCCGTTCTCGGCGCTCAACGATCCCGGCCGGATCCCCGAGGCAGCCGTCGATGCGGATCGTTTTCTCGACGACGACCACGAGCGCTTCCCGGGCCACTGGGCCTCGCCACCTCGCGCGTTGCCGGAGGAGCGTCTGCTCGCCGCGGAGACCCGCGGGGTGATCGCGGCGGCGATCGACGAGCTACCTCCCGCCCAGCGTGCCGTGATCACCCTGCGAGACGTCTCCGGCTGGGACGCAGAGGACGTCTGTAACGCCCTGGACCTGACGGAAGTCAATCAACGAGTGCTCCTGCACCGGGCGCGGGCGAAGGTGCGGCGCGCGCTCGAGGACTACCTCGCACCGGAGAACGAATGACCGTCGCAGATGCGATCAACTGCCAGGAGCTCGTCGAGCTCGTGACCGACTACCTCGAGGGAGCCCTCGATCCGGCCGATCTGCGCCGGTTCGAGGAGCATCTCGCCGACTGCGGCAAGTGCACCGAGTACCTCGCGCAACTGCGCGCAACGATCAGAGCGGTCGGCCGGATCACCCCGGATGACCTCTCTCCGGACGCCGAAGCGGCGCTGCTCGACGTCTTCCGCGCGTGGGCCCGCGACAAGGGCGGCGAGCAGGTGTCTTAACACCCACCTCAAAGTGGGTGGCTACCGTGGCGCCGGGTCGCCCAGGGACGGATAGAGGAGGTTGTTCATCGTGCAAAGGGCTTTGCTTCGCTTCGCCATGTTTGCTGTCGTCGCGCTTGCCGCGATTCCGGCCGCCACCGCACAGGCCGCGCAGCAGATGCCTGTCGGCTTCTTCGACGACATCAGCTTCCGTTTCGCGCCCGATCACCAGGTGAACCTCGCCTCGGCCGCCGCGACCGGCGCGTCCGTCATCCACACGACGGCGAACTGGGCGGCGATTGCTCCGACGAAGCCCGCAGATGCCTCGGATCCAAGTGATCCCGCATACCACCTGTCCGACCTCGACGAGCTCGTCGCCTCGGCAGGCCGTTACGGCCTGCGTGTGATGATCGACGTCACCGGCAGCCCCAAATGGGCGAACGGCGGTCATACGCCGAACTACATGCCGAAGAACGTCTCCGACTACGGCACCTTCGTCCGGATGCTGGCGACGCGCTACAACGGCCGCAACGCGAAGGGCTCGGTCGCGCTCTGGTCGATCTGGAACGAGCCGAACCTGCAGCAGTTCCTCTATCCGCAGTTCAAGGGGAACACGATCGTGAGCGTCTCGAACTACGCCAAGCTGCTGAAGGCGGGTTACGCGGCGATCAAGTCGGCGAACCCGACCGCGCTCGTGGCGGCCGGCGAGACCTCAGCCCAGGGTCGTGACAAGCCTTTGAAGGGCGCGAGCCAGACCGTAGCGCCGGGAACGTTCGCCAGGCTGCTCGCCAAGCAGAACGTCAAGGTCGACGCCTGGGCCCATCACCCGTACCCGACTGCTCCGAACGCCAAGCCGCTCGAGCAGGTCCGGTACCCGAACGTCACGCTGTCGCAGCTGCCGCGCTTCGAGAAGGACCTGAAGACCTGGTTCCACCGCGCCGTGCCGGTGTGGATCACGGAGTACGGGCACGAGACGAAGCCGGGTGAGCCGAAGGGCGTCACCCCGGCCGTGCAGGCTGCGTACGCGAAGCAGGCGCTGACGGTCGCGCGCCAGGACCCGAACGTCCAGATGTTCATCTGGTTCACGTTCCGCGACAGCGCCGGCAACCCGTGGCAGAGCGGTCTCGAAAACCGGTCCGGCACACGCAAGCCGTCGTACGCGGCGTTCTCGTCGCTCGCTCGGCTGATCGACGGCACGACGCAGACGGTCAAGGCCGGCAAACCGCCGACGGTGAAGGTCTTCGTTCCGTACCTGGCGTACTACGACACCCCGGGCACGATGCTCGGCATGACGTATCGCATCTTCGACGGGACCAAGCCCGTCGCGGTCGGCCAACCGGCCTCGCCGCTCGGCCCCGACCAGTCGGTGTCGTTCGTCGCGCAGTTCGCTCCGGTCAAGGGCCACACCTACAAGGTGACGACCGTCGTCAACGATCCGAACGGGCACCAGCAGACCCGGACGACCACGCTCGTCGGCTCGTAAGCTCAGGCTTTCCGGATCGCGTAGATCACGCCTCGACCCCAGTCGGCGACCAGTAGGTCGCCCGCCGGGTCGACGGTGAGCGCGAGCGGATGGTCGAAACCGGTGGCGAACGTCGACACCCGGCCGCCGCGAATCTCGACGACGCGCCGTCCGTGCTTGTGCGAGAGGTACTCGCCCCACTCGGCGACGAAGAGATTGCCGCGCCATGACGCGATGCCGTCGGCCGAGGAGTGCGGCTCGAGATAGGCGATCGGCGGCGTCACCCCAGTGCACGTCCCGGTCGGCCGTTTCGACGCGAAGCTCGGCCAGCAGCCGGGCCAGCCGAAGTCGGCGCCCTGGCGCACGCGCACGACGCTCTCGGCGGGCTCGCCGTCGCCCAGCGTGTCGCGGCCGTTGACGGTCGCGTAGAGCGTGCTGCCGACGAACAGCAGGCCGTACGGGTTTCGCAGCCCACTCGCCACGACGCGCAATCCTGTTCCGTCGGGCCGGAAGGACAAGATCGCCGCGCTGAGCCGGCTGCGCTCGACGCACGCATCGCAGGTCGAGCCGGAGCCGAGATAGAGCCTGCCGTCGGGCCCGGCGACGATCGCGTCCTGCTGGTGCAGCTTGTACGGGAGGCCGGAGAGCACGACGCGCAGCCGTCTGCCGCGCACACCGAACGCGTCGACCCGGCCGCTCTCGGAGACGTAGAGCGTCTGCCCGCGCCACAGCAGGCCGAGCGGCACGAGGAGCTTCTGCAGAAACGGCCGCGGACGCGTGGTTCCGCGCGCCACGGATACCACCGACCCGACGTCCTCGGAGACATACAGCCTGCCGTCGGGAGCGAAGGAGAGCGCCGTCGGGTGGTCGAGACCGGTGGCATAGACCGATGCCTGATAACCGTGGGGGAGATGGAGCGCGGCCACGAGTGCCACGGCCAGCATCAACCTCATTTCCGCTCCGGCGCCGGCGAGGCCGGCGCCTCCGCTCTTTCGACGGCTCCGTCGAGCCTACGCCTCATGCACGTACCAGGCGCAGCACGATCGCAACGGCAGAGACGGCGGCGACGACGCCTGCCGCCGCGACCACCAGTCCGGTGGACGCGGAGACGGCCGCCGCTCCGAGCAGGAGGAAGTTGAGGAGCAGCGCGCTCAGTACGAGGACGCCGATGACGCCCGCACGCCACGCGACGAGTCGTTGCTCGGCGTGGATCCGGGCGTCGTGATCGATCGACCACGACGCGAGCTCCGCCGAGAGCAGCAGCAGTGCGCCGACGACCGCTGCGCCTCCGTCGACGACGGGGCTTCCCTCGCGGCCGATCATGTAGGCGGTCGCGGTCAGCAGCACCGACCACGGGATCGCCACCGGCCGCCGCCTGACGAGGCCGAAGAGCAAGAGCAACGTCGCGCAACCCGCGATGACCGCGACCGGCCCCTTGAGGTTGCCACCGTGTGCCACGGCGTCGACACCGACGATCAGCAGGGCGACGAGCGCACCGAGCCCGGTGGTCAGGCGGGTACGTGACGGGCGGAGCGTCTGAATGCCTTCACCTCCTCGAGCACGGCTTGCAGTCGCGTCCCGGCGCGCCATTCGGTGACCGCGACACCCGATCGCTGCAGCGTGTGTCGAAGCGCGCTGCGGCGAAGCACCCAGATGTCGTACGCGATCGCGTCGATCCCGGCCGCGGGTCTCGTCGTGAACGGAATCGGCGAAACCTCGATCACGGCGAGATCGTGTCCCCGCGCGCGCAGGTCGAGCAACGCTCCGACCGAGCGCTGGTCGAGGAGCGGGGAAAGCGCGATCACGAGCGCGTTCGGCGGCAGGGTGCGCCGCGGGATGACGTCGATCTCCTTCCAGTAGTAGGAGAGCACGATCTGGGTGTCGATGAGCGCGTCGACAACGCGGTAGAGCTGGGTCGTTCCGAGGGCGGGCGCAAGCCAGCGCAGGATTCCTCCGAAGCTGATCAGGCCGACGCGGTCACGCCGGCCGACGTAGGCATCCGCCAGCGCAGCCGTTGCACGTGCGGCCAGATCGAGCGTCCCTTCACCGCCGCGCCGAGCCTCGGCGAATGCGTCGACGAACAGGATCACATCCGTGTTGCGCTCGGGATGGCTCTCGCTGACCCAGAGCTCGCCGCGGCGCGCGCTCGCCCGCCAGTTGACGCGGCGTACCGGATCGCCGGGGGCGAAGCGGCGCAGATCTGCAAACTCGATCCCTTCGCCTTTACGGCGGGAGACCTCGTCGCCGCTCGAGAGCTGTGTCTCACGCGGCGAAAGCACGCGGCGCAATGCGTCCTCGCGCGGATAGACCCGGAGCTCCTGGCGCGCGTCGACGCTCGACTCCCAGGTGAGGAGGCCGAGAGGATCGAACGCACGAACATAGAGCGGCCCGAGCACCTGGCCGCCCCAGTGTGCAGCCAGCAGGGTCAGTTCGAGCTCGCGGCGCTCGCCGGCTCCGAGACGAAGCGCGACCGGCGTGTGCCCGTCGCGAAGCCGCACGCCGCCGGGGAGTCGGAGGTAGACGTCGAGCCGATCGACCGGCGTCGCCGCGTCGAGGCGAATCCGCGCCGAAATCTCGTCTCCTTCGAGCGCGCGTGTGTCGTCGAGCTCGAGGGCGATCCTGAACCGAGGCGTCGTGGCGAGTGTGAGCCCGGCGGCGAGTGCGACCAGAAACGGCGCGGTGAGTGCCACCAGCTCGGGGCGCGCCAGCACCAGCGCGGTCAGCAGCCCCACCGCCGAGAGGCTCGCGTACGACGCGAGCTTCGGGGTCGCCCATCTCGTCACGCGGGTGGAGCGACCGCGAGGTCTTCCGCGGTCGGCGTCGGCACCGTCTCGAGCCGCTCGCGGACGACGTCCTCGGCCGAGATTCGCTGCACCCAGAGCTCGGGCCGCAACGTCAGGCGGTGCGCGAGCGCGGGCACGGCCACGGACTTCACGTCGTCGGGCGTCACGAAGTCGCGGCCGGCGAGTGCGGCCCGGCAGCGCGAGAGTTTCAGCAGCGCAAGCGACCCGCGCGGCGAGGCGCCGACCTGGACGGCCGGTGCGTCTCTCGTCGCGTTGACGATGTCCACCATGTAGAGGCCGACCGACTCCGAGACGTGGACGTCCTCGCAGGCGGCCTGCAGGTCGAGCACCGTCGGGATGTCGACCAGCGGCTGAAGCGCGACCTCGTCCTGCCGCCGCTCCGCCCGCTCTGCCAACACCTGCCACTCGTCCTCCCTGGACGGATACCCGACCGACATTCGCAACAGGAAGCGGTCGAGCTGCGCCTCCGGAAGTGGATACGTGCCTTCGTATTCGATCGGGTTCTGTGTCGCGAGCACGAGGAAGGGCGGACCGAGCCGTCGCGTCGACCCCTCGCTCGTCACCTGGCGTTCCTGCATCGCCTCGAGGAGGGCAGCCTGCGTCTTCGGCGGGGCGCGGTTGATCTCGTCGGCGAGCAGAAGGTTCGTGAAGATCGGGCCCGGTCGAAACTCGAAGTCCGCCTCGCGCTGGTTGTAGATCGACGACCCGGTGACGTCGGAGGGCATCAGGTCCGGCGTGAACTGGATGCGTGAGAACTCCATCGACGTGACCTGCGCGAAGGACCGTGCCATCAGCGTCTTCGCGAGGCCCGGATAGTCCTCGATCAGCACGTGGCCGTCGGCGAGCACGCCGAGCATCAGGAGCTCGAGCGCGTCGCGTTTGCCGACGACTGCCTTCTCGATCTCGTCGAGGAGGCTGCCGGCCACACGGCCCACGTCGGCGAGCTGCAGAGGCACGGGTTACAACCTTTCCAGGTCGGCGACGAGCGCGCTCAGGTCGGCCTCCGAGATGCCGGGTGCGAAGCGGTCGTCCGGTGCGGGACGGTCCGGCCGAAGCAGTTCCCACCAGCGCCCGAGCGTCTCGGCCGACGGCGACTTGCCCTCGCTCTCGAGTCGAGCCTGGGCGATCTCGCGCAGGTGGGGAAGGAGCCGAAAGTGCAGGTCGAAGCTCGAGAGGCGCGCGAGCGTCACTTCCCGCTCCATCCGCTCGAGCCCCGGGAGTCGTGTTGGCGGCTCGCTCGGCTCCGCGAGCGCGGCGTCGAAGCGCGAACGATGTTTCCGGGTGACCGCATCGTCGGCTGCGGCGACGATTCCGATCATCAGCAATCCGCCGATGACGAGGACATAGATGTGGAGCGCGGTGGTTCGGACGTCCGGATGCGTCAGCGCGGCGTACCCGGCCGCGATCGTCGCGAGGGCTCCCAGCAGGGCGAGGTCGAAGAGATGTCGCCTCACGCCGGCGCCGCCTGGAGGTCGTCGCGAATCTCTCGCAGAGCGCCGATCGCCTCGAGCTTCATCGACGCATCGATCTCGTGGCGGCTGAACTTCGCCAGCTCGAAAAGGTTGGTGAGACGAACGACCGCGTCGGCACGGGCCGTCAGGCCGAGCAGGATCCGCCTGAGATACTCGATTGGCGTCTCGCTCGGCCGGCGCCGTAGCCCGTGCCGGGCGAGGACGGACTCCATCCGCGCATAGGCGGCGATCACCGCACGCCGCGCGTCGGGCTCGGCCTCGAGATCGTCGATCGCCTCGCCGATCGACGCCGCGAGCTCTTCGGCGACCTCGGGCGTCTCGGGCAGCTCCTGCGGTCTCCGGGGCCTGCGCCGTCGGGTGATGACGAATCCGATTGCCGCGACGACGGAGAGGACGACCGCGATCCAGAGCACCGTCCACTCGAACGTCGGCTCGAATGCTGCACGGCCTCCGGAGGCCCCCGAGCTGCCCGGCTGGCCCGGGCGCTGGAACGGCGTCACGTGGATGCCGAAGAGATGTCCGTGATGCGTCCTGACGTAGACGATCACGAAGCCGACGGCGCCGAAGAGCAGGAAGATGGCGATCTGGCGGAGCATCCGCATGGGGAGGCTCGGACGCTTCGTCAGATCCGTCTCGCGCATCTGGATCAAGAAGGCATACGCGGCGACCGGAATCATCAGCGCGAACAGGATCAGGAAGACCGTGAACGCATAGCTCGCGTAGCTCGAGGTCGGTGCGGCCCGGGAGTTGCCGCCGAAACCGGTTCTGCTCGCCAGCGCGACGATCGCCAGCAGCACGAGGAGCGCCCCGGCGACGAGCGCGAGCCGGGCGCCCCGGCCCTTGGGCTCTTCGAACGGCCCCATCTCCCGAGTTTTAGACGTAATGGTCGAAGTCTGGTTCGACCCGGGCGCGGGTAGGGTTGCGTCGTGGCTGCGCTCGACGGGAAGCGTGCGATCGTCACCGGCGCGTCGAGCGGCATCGGCGCCGTCACTGCGCGCGCGCTGGCGGATGCCGGGGCTCGGGTGGCGGGGGGCGCGCGCCGCACCGAGCGCCTCGAGACCGAGTTGGCGCTGCCGCTGGACGTCGGCGATCCCGACTCCTGCGCCCGCTTCGTCGAGGCAGTCGTCCGGGAATTCGGCGGGATCGACATCCTGATCAACAACGCGGGGCTGTCACGCGGACGGGACCCGGTGTGGGAGGCGGACGAGCAGGACGAGCGCGAAGTCATCGAGACGAACGTGCTCGGCCTGATGCGGATCACACGGTTGTGCGTGCCGTACCTGGTCGCCGACGGTGGCGGTCACATCGTCAACATGGGCTCGGTCGCCGGGATCTGGTCGTATCAGAACGGTTCGTCGTACGTCGCGTCCAAGTTCGCGGTGCACGGCTACACGCGCGCGTTGCGCGACGACCTCCAGGGGAAACCGGTGCGCATCACGAACGTCGCGCCCGGCCTCGTCGATACGGAGTTCTCGGAGGTGCGCTTCCACGGCGACCGCGAGCGGGCCGCGAAGGTCTATGCGGACGTCGCGCTCGGCGGCCCGCTGCACGCCGAGGACGTCTGTGACTGCATCATGTTTGCGCTCACCCGGCCGGCGCATGTGAACGTGGACGAGATCGTGCTGATGGCGCTCGCCCAGGTGTCGGGCGGCAACATCCTCCGGGACGCCTAGCTCCGTGTGTCCCAGTAGCGGCGCAGTCCGTACCAGGACTGCCAGAGTGGCGCGACCTGGTCGTAGTCGTCGGCGTCCGCGCCCGCGTCGGCCCGCGCCGCGGCGACGAACTCGTCCTGGGTCATGCCGTTCTCGACCCGCGCCGCCCACGTGTCGAGCTCGTTCTCGAGGCGGTCGAGATGCACGCCCGTGTCCGTGTGCAGGCCGAAGTGGATCAGTGCGAGCCGGTCCGGCGCTCGACGCCGGATCTCGGCGACTGATCTGTGCCAGGCCTCGACGTCGACGTCGGGCGGCGGTGAGACCGGCAGGACGTAGGCCGCTCCCGGCATGCGAACGCCGCATGCATCGCCCGCGAGCAGCGTCCCGTCGCGGAGGTAGCTCACGTGGTGCGACGCGTGCCCCGGAGTCGGGAACGCGGCCCAGCCGAGCACGTCGCCGCTGGCGATCCGCACGTTTTGTTCGGGCACCGGCGCAAGCTCGCCCCAGAGCGGATCGAACGCATCGCCGTAGAGGCGGCGCGCCGATCGCTCGAGCCGCGAGGGGTCGATGAGGTGTGGCGCGCCGATCTCGGAGACCCAGACGGTGAGGTGCCCGTTGGCTCGCACGAGCGGGCCGGCGGCTCCGGCATGGTCGAGATGGATGTGGGAGAGCAGCAGGTGCCGGACGTCGGAGAGCTCGAGCCCCTCCCGGGCGAGACCAGCCTCGAGCGCCGGCAGTGTCGATGACGGCCCGCAGTCGAAGAGTGCGAGCCCGTCGTCGGTGTCGACGACGTACACGCCGATCGCATGCTCGCGACCGCCGAAGTGCAGGTCGAGGAGACGGGGCTCGTTCACCGGTTGATGCGATTCAGCGGGTCGCGAGCAGCTCGTCGAGATCGAGCGGCGCGTCGATCACGGGCGCTTCCTCCGACCCGAATCGGGGCCACTCGTCGAACGGCCGATCCCACGCGAGCTCGAGGTCGTTTCCGTCCGGATCGCTGAGGTACACCGCGAGGTGCGTGCCGTGGTCGGTCAGCTGCCGCAGCGGAACGCCGGCGTCGACGAGTCGACCGACCGTCTCGGCGAGCTTGGCGCGCGTCGAGAAGTTGAGCGCGACATGGTGGAGGCCGGCGACGCCGTCTGGCTGCTCCGGCCCGCCTGCCGACTTCCACGTGTTGAAGGCGAGGTGATGGTGATAGCCGCCGGCGGAGACGAAGAGCAGGTCTCCCGTCGTGCCCCAGCCCGGAACGTCTCGTGCCTCGAAGACGACGTCGAACCCCATGATGCCGACGTAGAACTCCCGCGCACGATCGATGTTCGCTGTCCGCAGGTGGACGTGTCCGACCCGCACGAGCGGGTCGATCGGCCGCTCGGCCGGGACCATCGGATCGACGGGGCCTTGCGGGCCGCTCACGAGGTCGCCTCGGGCACGACCGCAGTCTTCCATGGCGTGACCTGTTCGTGGCGGGCTTGGTCTAGAGGGCTTTCGGATGGTCGTATACTCGCCCCATCGCAAGCATCCTCGGAAGACTGAAAGAGTGGTTCGGCAGTGCCGCGCACGGCGCCGAGCTTGCGGCCGAGGGCGGAGAGCCGGTCGCGACCGGCACGGGCGCGAGCGTCGGCGAACAGCCGGAAGGCGAGACGTCGACCAACGCCCAGGTTGCGGGCGCGAGCGACGAGCCCTGGCCCGGCAACGAATGACGCCCGGCTAACGGGTTCCGCGACGATCGGAATCTGCTAACCGAGACCGTCACTAGCATCGCGGGTTGTGCGGCAGACGAGTCGTTTCGGGAAGTTGCCTGGTGCCTTGATCGGCGCCGGGGGACTGGTCGGAGCGCTGACCATCGGCCTCGGCGCGATGCAGGCAACGCCGGCGCTCGCGGCAGGCTTCGGCAACCCTGCGGGGCACTTCCATGTGCCGCCGGCCGGCCGCGCGGTCAACACTCGGCATCCCGACCACGTGATCGGTGACGGCCGGCCGGCGAGTTGCACGTCGGCCGCGGTGGTGCGCGACGTTGCCGCGGGCGGCATCATCACCTTCGACTGCGGGCCTAAGCCCGTCATCATCGTCATGGCGTCGACCGCGAGTGTGATCAAGACCCGGCATCTGGTCGTGCTGGACGGCGGCGGTTTGATCACCCTCAGCGGAGGAGGCAAACGCAGGATCCTGTACTCGGACACCTGCGCAGGCACCTGGTCGACCGACGACTGCGTCAACCAGCCGTATCCGCAGATCGTCGTGCAAAACATCACCTTCGAGGACGGCTACGACGACGCGCATCAGGCCACCTGTACGGCCAACACGCCGAGCTGTTGGTACGGGGGGGTCGACGGCGGTGGGGCCATCTACGTCGAGGGAGGCCAGTTCAAGGCGGTCAACTCGCGGTTCGTCGACAACCGCTGCTACGCCTACGGCCCTGATCTCGGCGGCGGCGCAATCCGCGCCCTGGCCCAGTACGAGAACCGTCCCGTCTACATCACCAACGACACGTTCCGTGGCGGCCGCTGCTCCAACGGCGGAGCACTGAGCAGCATTTCTGTCCAGTGGGACATCCTCAACAGCGAGTTCATCGACAACAAGGCCATCGGCTGGGGGGCCAACCCGGCCGCAGCAGGCACGCCGGGAGGCGGCAGTGGCGGCGCCGTCTATCTCGACGGCAAGAACGACAACGTGCTGATCGCCGGCACCGTGATGGAGAACAACAGCGCCAGAGAGGGCGGCGGCGCCGTCTTCGACGTCGTCGACAGTGGCTTCGGTGCGCTGACGTTCAACGAGTCGCATCTGCACAACAACATCAGCGGAGAGTTCCAGACCTTCCCCGGCGTCTACTACGACCTCGACGGAAACGACACAGTCCCGGTGATGATCAACTCCACCGACAACTGACCCAGCTGACCATCGCCGACCGCGCCGACGAGCCGCCCTGATCCGAGGACGCGCCTTCCGGATCTCCCAAAGGGTTAGCGCCGCGCGGCATCAGGCGACAGGACGCTCGCGGAGGCGGCGTGTCACAGCAGACTCGCGAGGAAAGAGTCTTCGGCTGAGTAGTCGGGCGGACTGTCGCCCCCGCTTTGCGACAGCTCCCATTCGATTGCCCGCGTAAGCCCATCGCGGCGCGTCACGTGCTCGTCGTATCCCAACTCGTCGCGGATCCGCGAAGTGTCTGCGAAGAGATCCTGCGACGGCAGAGGCACACGAAGGTCGGGCGGAAGAGCGTGGGCCTCCGAAACGACGACCCGGCCGTCCCAGCCAAAGGCATCCGCAATCGCGCTGATCCACTCATCTTCAGTGAGGGCGTCAGGTTCAGCGACGTTGTAGGTTTGCCCGGCAGCCCGGTCATCCGATATTGCAGCGACTGCCGCTGCCGCGACGTTTCCGACGTACCCTCGGCTCCAACGGAGTCGGGCAAACTGCTGGTCGAGCACGATCGCGGGACGGCGATCGCGCATCCGGCGCACGTGGGCGCGTAGCCGCCGTTGCGTGTCGAGCGGCCCATAAATGAAAGGGCACCGCAGGACAGTCACAGGGAAATCCGCTCGACCGTGCACGGCCTGCTCGACCGTCACGTTGTCGAACGCCAAGTCCGGAGGCAGATCGGGCGACGGCTCGTCGCGCAGAGCCGATTCCTCGGTCACGGGCATCGGTTGGAGTTCTGAGGACACGCCCCACAGAACCAGCATCGCGCGGTACACGTCCATGCTTGTCAAGACGACGCCTCGCTCCGCTACGCCCGCGAAGTGGAGGACGCCGTGCCCGCTCTTCCCGATACCGGGACTGACGTCTATAACCACCTGCGGCTTGCGTCGTGAAAGACGCGAAACGTAAGCCGGGAGGCGCGCGAACTCAGCATGGACGTGCTCAGCACGCTCCGTCTCGGGGGGTTCGCGATGCCCCCGATGAAACACGGTGACGTCGTGCCCGTCTTCGAGAAGCTGCCGAACGATGAAAGGCCCGACGAAACCCGTTCCGCCTAGGACAAGGACGCGGGACATGGCCCGATTGTATGCGCAACCGCAAGGTTTCGCTTCATCTGGCATCGCTATTCGCCGCCCGCCGCACGGATACTGATGGGTGTGAATGATGACCAGCCGCCGATCTGCCCACGCTGCGGTGTAACGATGGTGCCCGTTGCGCTGAGCGCAGATGAGGATCGTGACGGCGATTGGGTCTGCCTCGAGTGTGAGGAGTTGGGCGAGGACGGTTGAATCGTCAGCCGACCCTGGTAGGTGAGCTTGTTGTGGTGCGGCCGCTGCGCGTCGGCGACTTCGACCAGCTGTACGCGGTAGCCGCGGATCCGCTCCTCTGGGAGCAGCACCCCGACAGGAAGCGCTGGCGTGAGAGCTTCTTCCGTACGTACTTCGATGACCATCTCGCCTCCGGTGGAGCGCTCAGCGTCGTTGATCGCGCGACGGGCAAGTTGATCGGCGCGACTCGGTACGACAACCACGACCCGGCAACGAGCGAGGTCGAGATCGGGTGGACGTTCCTCGCTCGCCCGTACTGGGGCGGTGCCTACAACGCTGACCTGAAGCGAGTCATGCTTGAGCACGCGTTCCAGTACGTCGAGACCGTTGTCTTTCTGATCGGCGCGCAAAACCTGCGCTCACGCCGCGCCGTCGAGAAGCTCGGCGCAGTCGAGTCTGGTACACGCCGGGGAATGTTGCTGTACACGATCCACAGGTAACCATCGCCAGCCGTGACACCGCCCCCGTCAGGGGCATTTCGGAACACTCGCGCAGCCGACGCTTCCCTCGTCAGAAGGCCTGGCGAGATTGCGCAGAAAGCTGCTTGGTCAGGTCAGGTTGTGAGCTCGACGACGGCGGGCTTGGTTTCGCGGCCTGATCGGTCGTTCTGTCCACTGAGGGCCTTGCCTCCGAGCATCGTGACTGCGCCAAGGGAGAGCACGAGCAGGGCCAGCGTGCGTGGTAACCCGATTTGGTCGGAGAGGACGCCGATGACGGGCGGGCCGACGATGAACCCCATGTAGCCCAGGGTGAAGGCTGCTGCGAGTGAGGGGCCGGGCGGATCGATTCCTCCTGCAGCGCTGAAGAGCAGCGGCGTTCCGTTGGCGATTCCAAGGCCGCAGAGGACGAAGCCGATGACGGCGGGACCCGTCTGGCCGATCAGGAGTGCGCCCGCGAGTGCGAGCGCGACGAGCGCCGTTCCGGCCCGAAGGAGCCTGCCGGCGCCAAGCTTGGCGTTGATGAAATCGCCGCCCAGGCGGCCGGTCGCCATGCCGAGCGAGAAACCAGTGAAGGCAAGCGCAGCCGTGGCGGCACTCGCACCGGTGTTGTGCCTGAGGTAGATCCCGCTCCAGTCGCCAATTGCGCCCTCGGCGAGCATGACCAGGAAGCAGAGGCCGCCGATCAGGATCACGGGCCTGGTCGGGACTGCGAGCCCGTGGCCGTCCGTGTGCGTGGACGACGCGCCGAGCCGTCGGGTGATGAAAAGGCTCAGCAGCCACAACGCGGCGCCGACGATCACGCTCTCGATGCGCGGGTCGAGCCCCGCCGCCGCGGCGAGGACGACAAGTCCGGCGGCGATGAAGCCACCGACGCTCCAGCCGCCGTGAAACGACGACATCACGGGCCGACCGAGCCGGTCCTGGATCGCGACGCCGTGAGCGTTCATCGAGACGTCCATCGCGCCCGTACTCGCTCCAAAAACGAAGAGGATCGCCGCGAGCATGTACGGGCTCGTTGCGAGCAGCGGCAGCGGCAGCATCAGGCAGAACACGAGCGTCGTCCATCGCGTGAGCGACGCGCTCGGGTGCCGGTCGAGGAAGTGCCCCGTCACCGGCATCGAAACGAGAGCCCCAGCTGCCATACAGAGCAGGCAAACGCCGAGTGTCGCTTTCGAGACGCCGAGATGATCCTGCAGCCACGGGATGTGCGCGACCCAGGTCCCGATCATCGCCCCGTTGACGCCAAAGACGAGGAAGGTCGAGAGCCGCGGACTCATACCGCCACCACATTCACGCCGGTCACCGCGAAAGCGTTCGTCCGATCTCTGGCGCCGTCGGTGACCAGATCGTCGATTTCTTCAAGGTCGGCGACCACCCACGGGTACGAGGTGTGCAGCTTGTCGTTCGTCACGAGCGCTACCACCTTCCCCGAGCAGCCCACCATCGCCCGCTTCACATGCGCCTCCTCGCCGTCCATGGTCGTGGCACCAACCACGGGATCGAGGGCGCAGACGCCAAGCACGCAGACGTCGGCACGCAATGCGCGAAACGCGTCAACAGCCGCCTGACCGACCGTCACCTGCTCCTCTTTCAACAACCTGCCGCCGACAACGACGACCTCGGCCCGCGGATGGCCCGCCAAGACCGCAGCTACCGGCGGCGCGTTCGTGACGACAGTCCCATCCCAGCTTGACGGAAGACGGCTTGCCAGCTCAACGGCCGTCGTACCGCCATCGAGGACGAGCGTCCGAGCCGACTCGACAAGCGGCAACGCCGCCATCGCCAACGCTCGCTTTTCCTCCCGGCCGATCTCCAGCCGGCGTTCAAAAGGAAGCGCCTCCGGGCTCGACGGAAGCGCACCACCATGAACCCGATGGAGAAGCCCCATTGCACCGAGCTCCTGCAGGTCGCGACGGATGGTGTCCTCGGAAACGCTCAAACCCACAACCAGCTCGGCCACCACAACCCGACCATCACGACCGAGCCTCGCAAGGATCTCGTCTCTACGCTCGGCCGCCAACATCGATGCCGGTTATAGCAGGAACTTGCCGGTTTCTGCGGGTTCTACCTGGAACAGCGCGCACTTCATCTGCCGTCCACGGCCGGCCAGCGCAAGCGGCATTCCCTTGGACTGGCCCCGTGAAACTGCCGCCACGCAAAACCAGAATTAGACGGTCGCGGAGCGGTGGGCTCGTATGATTCCCGGCATGGAGGAGCGGCCGGAGCTACAGCACAACGGACACTGGAGGATGGCCGTCTGGGCGCTCCGAGTGGGGTACCTCGGGCTGGCTGTCTCGATCGCGGGTCTCATTGCGCTGGCGTTCGGATCTCCGCCGTGGGTCCTCGCCAGCGGGGTGATTATCTGGCTCGCCACCGTCCCCGTGACATTGACCGGCTTCCTCTCGGCGCGGCACGAGCTATCCGAGCCCCGACCCAGGCTCTGGTCGATGCGGCTGATGCTCGTCCACGACTCCGTCCACTCTCAGTAGTCGGCCCAAAGCTCTGAGCTAACGCATACGCGAAGCGTTACCGTCGGGCGAGCGCCTAAGCGTGCGTCGCTGCGCTGACACCACACGAAGTTCGCGCGGCGCATTTGCGAGCATCGATCGCTGTGCCGAGCTTCTCGCCTCCCTGGAAGTATGAATCGTGATGAGAGCAGTCGAGCTCGTCTTCGCCGTCGGATGGGCAGCGTTCGGGCTGTACTGGCTCGTGGCAGCCTTCTCTATGAAACGGGGACGCGTTCAGTGGTCGCGCGAGCTGCGGATCAGGGCGGTCATCGCTGTCGTCGTGATTCTCTTGATTCGTCTGGGAGCGTTTCGCGGCCACGGCCTCAACACCGATCCCTGGCGCGCTGGCATCGGGCTCGTCCTCTTCGCTCTGGGATTGGTGTTCGCGATCTGGGCGCGCGTTCACATCGGGCGGAACTGGGGCACCCCGATGACGCAGAAGGACGAGCCAGAGCTGGTGACCAGCGGCCCCTACCATCTGGTCCGTCACCCGATCTACTCGGGCATCCTCGCCGCGGGAGTCGGCACCGCGGTGGCGCTGAGCTGGCTGTGGCTGACTGTCGTGGCGCTGGTCGGGGTCTACTTCCTGTACAGCGCGGTGGTCGAGGAGCGCTACTTGACCGAACGCTTCCCAGACGAATACCCGGTCTACAAGCGCTCGACGAAGATGCTCGTGCCGTTCATCCTCTGATCGAGGGTCTTCAGGCGTCGGTGAGACGCCGGCGCACGCAGGGTGGCGCCGCGTGGCCCCCGGGATTGACGCGTCGCCGGAATCGGCAGCGCTAGCATCCGCACCATGGCGAGAACACTGCTCGCCGGGGTGATAGTTGCGGCCGCATTGGCGGTTGTCGCGCCCGCTACCGGCAAGGAACTGCCGTTCCTCCGCTCGGCGTCGGTTAACGCGCGCCACGTCGTCCTTCAGGTCGCGGTCGGCGATGTGCGGCCGGTGCAGCTGACGGTCGCGGACCGTTCCGACGTCGGCGTCAACGGAGCCTTGCTCGCGAAGAACGTCGTCCGGCGGGAGACGATCCAGCTCGTTCCGGCCGTGTCGACGGGACTCGTGCGGTGGAAGAGTCGGACGATGCTCGCCCCCGGGACGTATTTCGTCCAAGTGATGGGCGTCGACACAAGCGGCGGCCTCACCGATTGTCCGCCGAAGCTCACGCGCACGTGCCTCGATCGCTGGTCGAACGTCCGCCGGATCGTCGTGCCGACGTCCTGACGCATCCGCAGCTCTCTGCCACGGTCGAATTGAAGAGAGCAGTGGGGCCGTCGCGAAGACGGCCCCACTGCGACATGCGCTGCCGCTACCTCACGGGCGCGGGACACGGGTTCCCGGGGAGCACCCTCTGGAAGTTGTTGTAGCGCTGGGTGATGGTGAATCCCGCCGCCGGATAGTCCGAAAGCAGCAGGCTTCCGTATTCGGTGGTCGAGGAGCCACCGAAGTCGTTGGACGTGCCGGCGATGTTCGCCCCGCCCTGCTGCCACACGCACGCCCCGTCACTGAAGGCAGTCGTGTAGAGCGGGTAGAAAGCCGGGCCGTTCGGGCCGAGCGGCGGATTCACGCAGCCGGACCCCGGGCTCGGGTCGGACGGGTTGCTGACGTGCCGCTGGCAGTCGTTCGTGGTGGAGAAGTCCGAGCCCTCAATCCGTGGCAGGTCGGCTTCGAAGGCAACCTGCGAGTAGTTCATCCGCAAGGGGAGACCAACCAATCCGCCGAACGCGAAGGTCGGGCTCTGGAAGCGAATTGGCGTCGAGACATTGCTCGCAACCGCACCCGGGCCACCCGGCCATGCCGAGCCCTCATACGCCGGGCCGTCGAAGTCGTCGTCGGCCTGGACGCACCCCGTGAGCGTCTCGAGCATCGCCCCCGTCGGCCCGTTCAGCGGGTACGGGAAGCAGAACGTGTCGTCGTCGTCGAGCGACGTATCGGCACCCGCCGGGCTCGTGCAGTTTCCGCCGAACTCGTCGACGGCGTTGCAGTACTCGAAGTGACCGATCTCGTCGGACGCGGCGACGTTGTACGTATGCGCGGCCCAGACGTTCCGAGTGGACGCGTTCGAGGTGCTGAACTGCGGGTGGAACGAGTAGTTGACCATCGTGCAAGACGTCGCGTCCGGCTGGAACAGCGCGTGCCCGAAGCCGTTCGCGGCGCTTGCGGTCATCGAGCCGCTCTGGCCGGTCGTGAGGTCGCGGATGATGACCTGGAAGCCGGCCGGGGTGTCGTGCATGTCGACGATCAAGCGGTCACCGTTGTTGAACTCGAGCGTGTTGGGTGTGACCACGGCCTGCTCGAAGAAGGGCGTGTCGGGCCGCGGCGATGCGGCTGGGATGCCGTCCTTCGTGATGACCGCGTAGTTCGCAGGCTCGGGGCCGACGAGGTCTTGGCAGGCATCGTTGTTCTGCTGCCCGGTGTTCATGTTCACCTGGTCGCTGTCGATCGTCAGCGCAGCGCACCACTTGCCGTCCTGGTTGCCGTTCGCATCGGTGCAGCCGATCGGTCCCCAGCCGGGCGGATAGAACTGCATCTCCATGTACCCCTGGCCGGGCGTCAGCCCGAGGTACTTCGGCGACTTCGGGTCCGTGCTCGTGAAGATGTTCGAGTCGCTGTCCGGCCTGCAGGTCGCGCCCGGGTTCGGCGCGGACTGATCGTCGCACATGATCATGCCGAGCCAGTAGGCCGGACGGAGCTGGAAGTTCCACGTGCTGCCGGTGCCGTCCTGCTTCGGCGGCGCGGCCGGATCGGTCGGCAGGGTCACCGTGTAGCGGTTCGAATTGCCCGAGCCCGGAATCCTCGAATAGAAGAGGACGGAAGGCTCGTCGTGACCCGAGACGTACGTATTCCCGTCATACGTCCACGGATCGTCCCTCTCCGTACAGAGAGCGGAATGCTGAACACACAAAGGCTCGTCCGCGGCCCTGGGGTTGAGCGTCGCGTTGCCGGGAAGCGACGCGACGAGTGCGATCGCGAAGACGATCGCCCCAATGAGCGCAAGACGGCGCGGGGCACGAAGCCGGCGCATATTGTCTCCCCCTCCTCAGAAGGTTGGCCTGCCTTTTGCTGATCGCGGCGGAGCAGCCGCAATCCTTACAAACGGCTGGGCCCTGTCAAGCCGAAGGGCAATCGCGGCCCTTCGGTTAGCGCACGGTCCGCGCCTGCAGGAACACCCAGACCGCGACCGCGGCGGCGACGCCGACGATGATTCCCAGCACCCAGTGACCGCTCGCGAGGAGCACCAGCGTCAACAGCACGAGTACGGCGGCGATCAGCGCCGCGCGTCGCAGGATGCGTCCGCGCGTGCGGGCTCTTCCGCCGGCGCTCATCGAACGGCCTCAATGGCTCGTCTCACATCTGCATCTCAGCACGACGAGGTCTCGGCGTCCAGCAGCGTTCGCCGCGTGTTAGGAATGACGGTATGGCCGAGATACTGCTCTTTCATCACGCACAGGGACAGACCGACGGATTCCTCGCCTTCGCAGACCGGTTGCGAGCTGCCGGCCACGTCGTTCATGCCCCGGACCTCTACGACGGCAGGACGTTCAGCGACCTCGACGACGGTGTCGGCTATGCGCAGCAGCTCGGCTTCGAGACGATCGCGGAGCGTGGGCGACTCGCTGCCGATGGCTTGCCGAACGAGCTCGTCTACGGCGGATTCTCGCTCGGAGCGCTGCCTGCTCAGATGCTTGCCCAGACGCGCCCGGGAGCCCGGGGTGCCCTGTTGTTCCACGCTGCGTTCCCGGCTTCCGAGTTCGGGGGCCCATGGCCCGCGGGAGTTCCGCTCCAGATCCACATGATGGAGGACGACGAATGGGCTGTCGAAGATCTCCCCGCCGCGCGGGAGTTGGTCGAGTCGGTCACCGGTGCGGAGTTGTTCCTCTACCCCGGCGATCGACACCTCTTCGCCGACAACAGCCTGTCGGACTACGACGAGGACGCCGCAAAGCTGCTCGAGCAGCGCGTCCTCAGCTTCCTTTGACGGGCGTTAGGCTGCTTGCGTGCAGCTGATCCCCTTCATCGTCGTGTCGGCGGTCGTGATCGTCCTTCCCGGGCCCGACATGGCGCTGGTGGGCCGGAACGCGCTCTTCGGCGGACGCCGGTTCGGGGTCTTCACGGCCGTCGGGGTCGCGCTGGGTCTCGCCGTCTGGTCGGTCGCGGCGAGCGTCGGCGTGGCCGCGCTGCTTCGGAGATCCGAGCCTGCGTTTGTTGCGTTGAAGCTCGTCGGCGCGGTGTACCTCATCTACCTCGGAGCCCAGGCGCTGCGGATCGCGTGGCAGGGCCGCCACGACGACGAGACGGCCTCGCCCGCCGTCGCGTCGCGGCACCGCCCGCGGCGTGCGCTCCGGCAGGGGTTTCTCAGCAACCTCGCCAACCCCAAGATCGCCGTCTTCTTCACCAGCTTCCTGCCGCAATTCGCTCCGACGGACGCGAGCTTCGCGGCGCTGCTTTCGCTCGGGCTCGTCTTCTGCCTGATGACGCTCGTCTGGATGGTCGGCTACGGCGCCTTTGTCGCCATGGCCGGCGACGTGCTGCGCCGACGGCGGTTCCGCCGGGCGATGGAAGGCGTTTCGGGAGCCGTCCTGATTGCGTTCGGCGTCGGTCTGGCCACGGCGGATCACTGACCGTTGGCGAACGGTGCGATCACGGTGCCGGGAGCGTCCGAGATCCGCTTGACGGACGCCGAGTTGCTGCTGCTCCGCGAGCGGATCGACGACGAGAAAGGGCTCAGCCAGACCGCCGAAGCGCTGGCCGAGATCGGCGCCGGACGCGACGTGAAGCTGCCGGAAGCAGAGCGCGAGCGCCTCTGCGAGTGCCTGGACCGGGTGGTCATGTCGGTGAGCCCGAGAAAGCTGTCGTCGCTGACGGGCATCGTCGAGCTGCGGGGCGTCGTCTGCTTCAGCTAACCGGCACGTCTCGATCAGGCGCGCGCCGGAGCTGAGCGCCTGACCAGCGCGGCCTCGAGATCGGCGATCAGATCGTCGATCGATTCGATCCCGACCGAGAGCCGCACCAGGTTCGCCGGGGGCGCAAAGGGCGCCGTTGCCGTCGATGCGTGCGTCATGCGCGCGGGGTGCTCGATCAGGCTTTCAACGCCTCCGAGCGACTCCGCCAGCTGGAAGATGCGCGTGCGTGCGACGAGCTCGATCGCCTCGGCCTCCGACTCGGCGAGAAACGACACCATCCCGCCGAAGTCCCGCATCTGCACACGTGCCGTCTCGTGACCCGGATGCGAAGGGAGCCCGGGGTAGAGGACGCGTTCGACCGCCTCGTGCCCTTCGAGGAACGCGGCCACCTGCCGGGCGTTCTCGCTGTGCTGCCGCATGCGGAGCGCGAGCGTCTTGATCCCGCGCAGGACGAGCCAGCTGTCGAACGGGCCCGGGACCGCTCCGAGCGACTTCTGCAGGAAGAAGAGGCGCTCCGCCAGCGCGTCGTCGTTGGTCGCGACGAAGCCGCCGACCGTGTCGCTGTGACCACCGAGGTACTTGGTCGTCGAGTGGACGACGAGGTCGGCGCCGAGCGAGAGCGGCTGCTGCAGGTACGGCGTGGCGAATGTGTTGTCGACGACGAGCAGCGCGCCGACGGCGTGCGCGGCGTCCGCCGCGCGCCGGATGTCGACGATGTTCAGCAGCGGGTTCGATGGCGTCTCGAGCCACACCAGCCGAACGGACTCGTCGAGGTGCGCGCCGAGGTCCGCGTCGAACGCCGCCGCCGGTACGTACGTGAAGCGATAGCCCTTGGGCTCGTACACCTGTGACGTCATCCGGTAGACGCCGCCGTAGACGTCGGCGATCAGCACCACACGTTGACCCGGGTCGACGAGGTGCATCAAGGTCGTCGTTGCACCGAGGCCCGAGCTGAACGCGACGCCGTGCTTCGCGTCCTCGAGGCTGGCGAGTGCGACCTGCAATGCGGTTCGCGTCGGGTTCGCGACGCGCGCGTAGTCGTAGCCCTTGTGCTCACCGACGGCCTCCTGGACGAACGTCGATGTCTGGTAGATCGGCGTGATGATCGCGCCGGTCGCCGGGTCGGGCTCCTGCCCGACGTGAATCGCCCTTGTCTCGAAGTCCATGGCTAGTGATGTGACCGGTAGCGTCGCCCGTGCATCACTAGGACTCTAGACGGGCGCCGAGGAACGTCGCGAGGCTCTCGAGCGGCTCCTGGAGAGGCACGGGCCGAACGCCGGTCTCCCACCAGACCCCCTGCACCCGCAGGACGCCGGCCTTCCTGTCGTGCACGGGCTCGATCCGCCCGATCAGCCTGTCGCCCTCGAGGATCGGCAGGACGTAGTAGCCGTACTCCCGCTTCGCTTTCGGCACGTACATCTCGAGCCGGTAGAAGAAGTCCCAGAGCGTCTCGGTGCGTGCACGGTCGTGGACGAGCCGATCGAACGGGGAGAGGAAGGTGATCCGTTCGTCGACCGGTCCGTCGATCGCATCCGGATGGGCGACCAACCGGCCGCGCGCGAGCTTCACGCCGAGCGAGCGGAACCGGCGCTGCTCGATGATCCGCTCCGCCTGTGCCCAGGTGAGCTTCTCCGACTCGGGGTACCAGCGCTCCGCGAGGTCCCAGACGCGTTGGCCGCCTCGCCGACCGACGACGGCGACGTCGCCGCGCGCGTTCAGCACCTGCAGCATCAGGCTCATCTTGCGGCTGCCCCACCAGCGGTGATCGTCGCGATTCATGCTCGCGTGGTCGGCGATCTCGCGTGACAGGAGCGGTCCTCGGGCATCAAGCTCGCGAAGGACGTACCGGCGGAACGCCGCGTTCTCCTTCACGTAGGCGGTCAGCCGACGCTCCCAGGCGCCGTTTCGCCGTCGCATCCGTGCCTGCAGGAGCGACAGGTCTTCGATCGGGTAGAGAAACGCGTTCCACTCGACGAGGCTGCGCTCCTCCCAGAGCAGGCGGTCGAGCTCGGTGCGGTCGAACGGGCCGAGGCGGCTCCACAGCACGAGGTGTTG
Source organism: uncultured Thermoleophilia bacterium (assembly GCA_963742605.1). GTDB lineage: Bacteria > Actinomycetota > Thermoleophilia > Gaiellales > Gaiellaceae > PALSA-600. The sequence continues at coordinate 832,360 of CAVUNA010000014.1, forward strand.
CGGTGGCGCGACCGTCGAGATGGGGTCGAGCTGCAGGAAGCCGAGCCGTTTGACCGTGTCGAGCACGTCGGTCGCCGACCCGTCGAGTAGCTGCGCGCGGACTGCGATCCGCCGCGCTTGCTCGATCGACACCTCGCTCACGCGAGGCGTTCTACCCGCTCGAGCCCGATCGTGCGAGCCAGCCGGAGCGCCGCGCGGTCGAGCTTCCCGTCCACGTTCCCGCGCACCTTCGGCTCCGGCGTGAAACGGCGGATGCGCAGAACGCCTTCGAGACGGTCGGCCTTCAGGTCGGCGCGACCGATGAAGCGGTCGCCGGCGAGCAGCGGGAGAACGTAGTAGCCGTATGCGCGCTCGTGTTCACGCTTGTACACCTCGATCACGTGCTTGAAGCCGAAGACGCGTTCGAGTAGCGGTCGGTCCCAGACCAGGTTGTCGAATGGGCAGACGAGCACCGGCGGGGCCGCGTCGCCGCCCAGTTCAGTGTCCGCACAGACGAAGAAGGGTGCGCCTCCGTCGTCGGGCTGCACCTCCCGCAACGTCCCCTCGCCGACGAGGGCGACGAGGTGGTGGTGGAGACGGGCCCTGCCCCCGCGGAGCCGCCAGTGCTCCCGGATCGCGGGCTCGGTCAGCGCCCCGCGCGCGCGAACCGCGAGCAGGGTCAGCGCACGCAGCGATTCGTCCTCGGTCGGCGTCGGCGCGTCGAGGACGTGCTGCGGGATCACGCGCTCGGGAAGGTCATACAGGCGCTGAAAGCTCCTTCGACCAGCGATCACGAGCCGCCCGCGGTCCCAGAGCGCGTCGAGCACCATCTTGGCTGGTTTCCAGTTCCACATCCCGCCGCTGCCGCCGCTATCTCCCTCGAACTCGCGTGAGCCGAGCGGTCCCTCGTCGCGAATGCGGGCGAGGATCGGCTCGACGAGGTCCGCGTGGTCGCGCAGCGCGCGGTCGTGCGCACCCCAGTGGCCCGCACCGTCCATCGTGCGCCGGAAGTGCGGCCACAACTCGACGGGGAGCAACGACGCCTCGTGCGCCCAGTACTCGAAGACCCGCCCGTCGCGAAGCAGTTGCGAAACGACCTCCGGGTCGAACGAACCGATCCGCGCTGCGAGCGTGAGCCGGTGCGCTCGGTCGACGGCGGAGATCGAGTCCAGCTGGACAGCCGTCAGCCGGCGGATCGCCCTCTCGACGTCACCGTCGCCGGCGCGTCGGAAACGCGCTGCGTATCCCTGTGCCGAGACGATCGTGCGGCGGATCTCGGCGAGCGTGCTGATCAGCGATGGGCCAGATAGTCGAGCAGGTCGGAGCGTGTGACCACCCCGACCGGCCTGCCCGCCTCGGCGACGACGACCGCGTTCGAGCCCCCGGTCAGTGCGGTCACGATCTCGTCGACCGACGCTTCGGCTTCGACCGCGCCCAGCGGTCCTTGCATCACGCTCGCGACATCTTCGTGCAGGGCATCGGCGCTCTTGAAGACGCGATCGAGCAGATCCCGGTCCTGCAGCGACCCGATCACGTCGGCGAGCGAGATGACCTCCCCGTCACGCACCACCGGAAGCTGCGAGATCGAGTAGCGCTCCATCACGGCGATCGCCTCCGCGACCTTCTGGTGGGCGGAGATCGTGACGAGCGACGGCGTCTCGCCGGCCTTCGAGCGGAGCAGCTCGCGCACCGTCGGGGCGGGTGCCGTGCGCTCGAGGAAGCCGTGCTCGAGCATCCAGTTGTCGTCGAGGAACTTCGAGAGATACGAGCGACCCGAGTCCGGCAGGATCGTGAGCACGCGCGACTCCGGCCCGAGCGACGCCGCGTACTCGAGGGCACCGGCGATGGTGGAGCCGGACGACCCGCCGACCAGGAGGCCCTCCTCGCGGGCGATCTTGCGGGCGGCGAGGAACGATTCCCGATCGGACACACGGATCCACGTGTCGACGATCTCGGGGTCCATCGTCTCGGGCCACGTGTCCTTGCCGATTCCCTCGACGAAGTACGGGTGGAGGTCACGCTCGTCCTTCGCGGTGTACACCGACCCTTCCGGGTCGACGCCGACAATCTGGACCTCGGGCTTGCGCTCCTTGAAGAAGCGACCGACGCCGCTGATCGTGCCGCCCGTGCCCACGGAGATGACGATCGCATCGATCTCGCCGCCCGTCTGCTCCCAGATCTCGGGGCCCGTCGAAAGATAGTGCGCCTCGGGATTGGCCATGTTCGAGTACTGGTCGGGCTTGAAGCCGCCGGGGATCTCCTCCGCGAGTCGCGACGAGACCGAGTAGTACGACTCGGGCGAGTCGTGCTCGACCGCGGTCGGCGTGATCACGACCTCGGCGCCGTATGCGCGCAGCATCGAGATCTTCTCCTGGCTCATCTTGTCCGGCATCACGAAGATGCAGCGGTACCCCTTCTTCGCAGCCGCCATCGCCAGCCCGACTCCGGTGTTGCCGGACGTCGGCTCGACGATCGTGCCGCCGGGCCGGAGCTTCCCGTCTCGCTCGGCTGCCTCGATCATCGCCAGTCCGATGCGGTCCTTGTTCGAGCCGCCCGGGTTCAGGAACTCGAGCTTGCCGAGGATCGTGCCGGGGACGTCCTCCGACACCCGGTCGAGCCGGACGATCGGCGTCCAGCCGACGAGGTCGATGATTGAGGGATAGTCGCGCGGCACGCCGGGGGAGTCTATGAACTCCGGTCCCCGGCCGTGAGCCGCCCGCTACGCGTCGACGTCGGCCCGCAGCGCCGCCGGGATCCCGGGCAGCTCCCCGTCCGTGAGGAAGGGGTCGCGCAGGACGGCGAGCGCGACCAGCGACGCGGCGAAGCCGTCACAGGGATCGTTCGGGATGGAAGGACCGGTCGGGGTCACCCGGACGGTCACGTTCTGCACGTAGAAGCGGATCAGGTCGTGCATCGTCCGTTGATCGGAGGACCAGCCTCGATCACCGTCCCAGCGGACCGAGGCCGGACGGTCGTCCGAACGCCGGATCCCTCGAACCGCGAACGTCACCGGGCCCGCTCGATCCCACGTGGGAACCTCGCTGGACCGCCACAGCGCCCTCTACCCCTCATCCCGTTCACACATGTCACGACGGCGGTCGCTCCGGCCCCGGTCGATTGTTCAGGTGCTTCCGCACCATCGGCTCTCGATCGGCAAGCCGGAACGCCGACCGGGGCGGAAGCCTCGGAGGGCCGCGCTCGTTCCTCGTTGAAACGACCAAGGGAGGCTTTTCGTGAAGATCACAACGATCGGTCGGGGCAACATCGGCGGCGGCCTCGGAGCGCTGTGGCGGGACGCCGGGCACGATGTCGACGAGCTGGGCAAGGACGGCGGGGACGCGAGCGACGCGGACGTGATCCTCGTCGCAGTCCCGTCCGGGACGATCGCGGAGGCGCTCGGCAAGGTGACGGGAATCGCCGGCAAGACCGCGATCGACGCGACCAACGCCTTCGGGGCCCGCGACGAGGGGTACGAGTCGCTTGCGCACCAGGTCAAGTCGATCGTCGGCGGCCCGACCGCGAAGTCCTTCAACCTCAACTTCGCCGCTCTCTTCGATCGGATCGCAGCCCAGCGCGTGCGCCCGAGCAATCTGTTCGCGGCCGACGACGGGGCGCGCTCGGTCACCGAGCAGTTGATCCGCGATGCAGGCTACGAGCCGGCATTCGTCGGCGGGCTCGAGCAGGCCAGGGCGCTCGAGGATCACATCGGACTGATGATGGCGCTGAGCAGCGCTGGGCTTGGCCGGCACTTCTACCGGTACGCGGAGCCCGGTCAGTTGTGATCGCTACGCGGTGGCGCTCACCGGCTCGGGCGCCGGCTGCAGCTGGTCGCTGCGGATCAGTGTGATCGTGGCGATCAGCCCGACGATGCCGACCCCGACCATCACCCAGAACGCCCACTGATAGCCGCTCGTCAGCGCTGCAGGTGCCGACGTTCCCGTCGAGACGAGATGGTTGAAGTGGCTGATCGCCACGGACGATGCCACCGCCACGCCGATCGCGCCACCGATCTGCTGCGCCGTGTTGATCAACCCCGACGCAAGACCCGCCTCCTCCGACTTGACGCCGGCGAGCGCAGCGATCGAGACCGGGACGAACGCGAACGGCAGCCCGAATCCCATCAGCAGGTAGCCGGGGAGCAGGTCGCTCCAGTACGACCCGTCGACCGGTATCCGCGTGTACAGCACGAGAGCGACGATCATCGCCACGAACCCGATCGCCATCACGATCTTGGCGCCGATGCGTGTCGTCAGCGCCTGTGCCACCCCGGCCCACAGAACCGCCGATCCGGCTGTGGCGATGAACGTGATGCCGGTGCGCAGCGCCGACCAGCCGAGCACGTCTTGCACGTACAGCGTGAGGATGAAGAAGTTCGCGAATACCATCGCGCCCAGCAGCAGTCCGGCGACGTTCGCCCCGGCCACGGTTCGCACACGGAAGATGTGGAACGGCATCAGCGGATCCTTGGCTCTCGACTCGATCACGAGGAACGCGACCAGCAGCAGTGCCGCGGCGACGAGTCGCGAGATCGTCCACGCCGAGCCCCAGCCATGAGCCGGCGCATTCGACACCGCATACACGAGCAGCGCGAGACCGGAGGTGACCGTGACCGCACCCGCCCAGTCCGGCGTCGGCACGCGCTGCGCCTTGCTCTCGTGGACGTAGCGGACCGCGAGCACGAACGCGAGCACGCCAACCGGCACGTTGACGAAGAAGATCCACTCCCAGCCGGCGTACTTCGTGAGGATGCCGCCGGCGAGCACGCCGACGGCGGCGCCCGAGCCGCCGATCGCGCCCCAGATGCCGAGGGCCTTGTTGCGCTCAGCCCCCTCATCGAACGCCGTCGTGATGATCGAGAGCGCGGCCGGCGTGATCAGCGCGGCACCAAACCCCTGGATGGCCCGCGACACGATCAGCACCCCGGCCGACCAGGCGAGCCCGCAGAAGAACGACGCGAGAGTGAAGATGACGACGCCGATCAGGAAGATCCGGCGACGGCCGAGAAAGTCGGCCGCGCGGCCGCCGAGCAGCAGGAAGCCGCCGAAGGTGATCGCGTAGGCCGTGATCACCCACTGCAAGCCGTCCGGCGAGAAGTGGAGCGAGCGTCCGATCGAAGGCAGCGCGACATTGACGATCGACACGTCGAGAATCGTCATGAAGAACGCGGCGCAGACGATCGCGAGCACCTTCCAGCGATTCGGATCGGGCATGCGTCCGATGCTAACTGCGGCGGCCGGCTCAGTGGCGGAAGTGCCGCCGGCCCGTGAAGACCATTGCGGCACCGGCCGTTCGGACTGCTTCGACGACCTCGTCGTCGCGCCGCGAGCCGCCGGGCTGCACGATCGCGGCGACGCCGGCGTCGAGCGCCAACTGTGGGCCGTCGGCGAACGGGAAGAACGCGTCGCTCGCGAGCACCGAGCCCGCGAGGTCGTGCCCGAGCTCACGTGCCTTGTCGATCGCGATCCTGACGGCGTCGACGCGGCTCATCTGACCGGCCCCGATCCCGATCGTCTGCAACTCGCGCGCGATCACGATCGCGTTCGAGCGAACGTGCCGGCACACGCGCCACGCGAACAGGGCATCGGCCCACTGCTCATCGGTGAGCTCGCCGCAGACGATCTCCGTGGTCGAGCGCTCCTCGGTGTCCGCGTCACGGTCCTGCACGAGCAGGCCGCCGAGCACACGCGTGTAGTCGCGCTCGCCGGGTGTGCCGGCGCGCCGCTCGTGGTCGGCGAGGATGCGGAGCTGTTTCTTCGTTCGCAGCGCTTCGAGTGCACCGTCGTCGAACGCCGGCGCCAGCAGCACCTCGACGAAGTGCGGTGCGATTCGTTCGCCCAGCGCTGTGTCGACCGGTCGATTGAGCACGGCGACGCAGCCGAAGGCCGACACGGGATCGGCGGCGAGTGCGCGCTCCCAGGCCTCCTCGAGCGAGGCTCCGATCGCGACCCCACAGGGCCCGCCGTGCTTGACGATCACCGCCACCGGATCGGTGAAGTCGTCGCTCAGGCGCCGCGCGCCCTCGAGGTCGGCCAGGTTGTTGTACGAGAGCTCGCGTCCGCCAAGCTGCTCGACGCGGGAAAGGAGATGGCTGCGCGCTCCACGTTCGCGGTAGTACGCCGCCGTCTGGTGTGGATTCTCGCCGTACGCCAGGTCGGTGACCTTCTCGAAGCTGATCGTCAGGCTGTCGGGGAGCGCGTCGCCGCCGGCGAACCAGCCTGCGATCTCGGCGTCGTACGCGGCAGTCGCCGCGAACGCTGCTGCGGCGAGCTCCCTCCTCGTCTCCGGTGTCGTCTCGCCGTGCTCACGCAGCTCGCTCAGCACGATCTCGAACTGGTCCGGACGCGAGACGGCGGCGACGTGCGCGAAGTTCTTCGCGGCTGCGCGGAGGAGCGACGGCCCGCCGACGTCGATCAGCTCGATCGCGTCCTCCTCGCTTGCGTCGCGTCGGTGCGCGGCCGACGAGAAGGGATAGAGGTTGACGCAAACCACCTCGAACGGCTCGATCTCGTGCTCGTCGAGCGTCCTGCGGTCTTCCTCGCGGTCGCGGCGCGCGAGGATCCCCGCGTGGATGCGTGGATGAAGCGTCTTCACCCGCCCGCCGAGCATCTCGGGAGCCTGGGTGACCGACTCGACGGTCGTGACGTCGATCCCCTGCTCGCCGAGGAACGACGCGGTTCCCCCGGACGAGACGATCTCGAATCCGAGGGCCGCGAGCTCACGTGCGAACTCCGCGATGCCGGTCTTGTCGTAGACGCTCAGGAGCGCGCGGCGCACAGCCTCGTCACCACCTCCGGGAGCAGCCGGTGCTCGGTGGCGTGGATCCGCTCGACGAGCGTCGCGCGCGGCTCGACCGGCACCTCTTCCTGGACGATCACCGGCCCGGTGTCGATGCCCTCGTCGACGTAGTGGACGGTCACGCCCGTCACGTCGACACCGGCAGCGATCGCGTCCTCGATTGGATGCACGCCCGGGAAGTCCGGGAGCAGCGACGGATGGATGTTGACGACGCGACCCGGAAAGCGGCGCAGGAACGGCGACGTCAGCAGATGCATGTACCCGGCGAGGACGACGAGCTCGACCTCGTGCTCCTCGAGCCAGCTCGCGAGCACAAGGTCGCGTTCCTCGCGGTTCTCGTGGCAGTCGAGGCTGAACGTCGCCGTGGGGATCCCGGCCGACCGTGCACGGAGCAGCGCCGGCGCGTCGCGACGGTTCGACGCGACCGCAGTGATCGGGAGTCCGCCGTCGATCAGTGCCTGCAGGTTGGTCCCCTCCCCGGACACGAGCACGCCGATCATGCGACGCGCCCGATCACGAGCTCTTCCGGCTGCGGCTCCGATACAACCGCGCACCAGCCGATGCCGAGATTGAAGACCCGCCGGAGCTCCTCCTCGCCGACGTGGCGGGCGAGCCACGCGAAGACCGGCGGCCGCGTCCAGGCGTCCCACTCGAGTTCGGCCCGCAGGCCGTCCGGGAGCACGCGGTCGAGATTCCCGAGGAGCCCACCGCCGGTCACGTGCGCGAATCCCCTGGCGCGGCCGCGGAGCGAGCGTGCGACGTCGAGATAGCAGCGGGTCGGGGCGAGCAGGTCGTCGCCGTCGTAGTCCTCCTCCTCGAGCACCCGGCGAATCAGGGTGAAGCCGTTCGCATGCACGCCGTCCGATTCGAAGCCGATCACGGAGTCGCCGCGGGCGATGCGCCTTCCGTCGACGAGGTGCTTCCGCTCGACGACGCCGACACAGGTGCCGGCGAAGTCGAGCTCGCCGTCGCGGTAGATACCGGGGAGCTCGGCCGTCTCACCTCCGACGAGGGCGACCCCCGCCGCCCGACAGACGGCCGCGGCACCTTCGACCAGCTCCGCGACCTCCTCGAGCACGATCTCGCCCGCAGCGACGTAGTCGAGCAGCATCAGCGGCTCCGCACCGCAGGTCGCGACGTCGTTGATGCAGTGCGCGGCGAGGTCGGCGCCGCAGTCGCGCAGCCGCCCCCGGCGTCGCGCGACGATCAGCTTCGTGCCGACCCCGTCGGTCGACGCCGCGAGCATCCGCTCGTCGTCGAGCGGATGCAGCCCGGCGAAGCCGCCGAAGTCCCGAGCACCGGTGGACTCGGCCGCCGCCCGCAGCCGTCCGACGATGCTCTCGGCGGTCTCCAGCGAGACGCCTGCGGCCGCGTAGCTGCCGCCGCTCAGTTGAACCGCTCCCCGTGCAGCTCGGGCCGTCCCTCCGGTCCGCCGTCGATGAAGCGCACCAGCGTGCCGCCGACGTCCACCTCGGCACCGTTCCGCTCGAGGCCGAGCAGGCTCGACAGCGCCTCCGCCTTCGTCGTGACGTCGTCGGTCCGCAGCTCGAGCTCGGTCAGCCGCCAGTCGTTGCCCGCTGCGAGCAGTTCCTCGATCCACTCACGCGGCGGATGGATCTCGAGCCGGTAGCCGGCGTTCGTTGCGACGAACGTCCGGCGTCCACCGTGCTCGGTGACGCGGAGGTGGTCGTGCATCGCGCGGCCGAGCACCGACTCGTACTCCTCCTCGTCCAGCGCGACGCCGATGTGGTCGACCCGGGGCAGGCGCCAGTGGCCCGGCTGGATGACGACGTTGACCGCACCTCGTTCGAGCTCGGTCAACCTGAGCTTGAACCCACGACGGTCGAGTTGCTCCCAGGAGACGCCCGACTCGACCGAAACGTGCTCGTCATCGACCCGTCCATAACGGGCGACGAGGTGGAAGCCGAGCTTGCCGACGTACCGCGCCTCGACGTTGATGATCTCGGCGGTCACGAGGTGGTAGTGGAAGAGGCGCATGAAGCCCCTAGTCTTCCAGGCGGTGCAGTCGCCGTCGCTTCTCGGTCCATGGAGCCTCGAGCCGCTCCAGGTGCTCCCGACGGCGCTCGCCGCCTTCCTCTACCTGCGGCGGACGCGCACGCTTGCCCGAGGCGGCCGGCCCGTCTCCGGCTGGCGCCAGGTGAGCTTCTGGTCCGGGATCGCCGTCGTTGTGCTCGCTCTCAATTCGCCGATCGACGCGCTCGGCGAGCAGCACTTCTTCTTCCTGCACATGACGCAGCACGTGATGATCGGCGACCTCGCGCCGCTGCTCTTCATGCTCGGGCTGACCGGCCAGGTGCTGCGCCCCGTCCTCGCCCTGCGTCCGGTCGAGCGGCTGCGGTTCCTCGCGCATCCGCTGATCGCTCTGCCCGTCTGGGCGGTGAACCTCTACGTCTGGCACCTCCCATACCTGTACGACGCCGCGCTTCACCACGACTCGATCCACGCGCTCGAGCACTTCATGTTCTTCGCGTGCGGCTGCCTGATGTGGGAGCCCGTCGTCGAGACGCTGCCGGCGCCGGAGTGGTTCGGGACAGGCTGGAAGCTCGGGTACATCGCCGCTGTTCGCCTGATCGAGACGATTCTCGGCAACGTCTTCATCTGGTCGAACACGGCGTTCTACTCGGTCTATCGGCACGCGCCGGAGTGGGGGCTGACGCCGGTGCACGACCAGAATCTCGGCGGGATCGTGATGATGGCCGAGGGCTCCCTGGTGACGCTCGCGGCGCTGTCGTGGCTGTTCCTCCGAATGGCGGCCGAGGGAGAGACGCGGCAGCAGTTGCTCGAGCAAGGCTTCGATCCGCGGCAGGTCAATCGCGCCGTGCGCTACGGCCGTGCGACCGAGCTCATGAAGTCGTCGCCTCGAAGCGGAGCTTCCTCGTATCGGACGGAACGCGCGTCGGATAGTCGCGCGTGAGGCAGGCTCGGCACAACGCGCTCTCGGGTCTGCGTGTCGCAGCCTGGAGACCGTCGAGCGAGAGGTAGGCGAGGCTCGTCGCGCCGATCGCGGCCCGCACTTCCTCGACGGTCGAGTGCGACGCGATCATCTCGTCCTCGGAGGCGAGGTCGATGCCGTAGAAGCACGGCGACACGACAGGCGGAGAAGAGACGCGAACGTGCACCTCGGCCGCGCCGGCGTCGAAGAGCATCGCGACGATCTGCCGCGTCGTCGAGCCGCGCACGATCGAGTCGTCGACCACGACCAGCCGCTTGCCCTCGACCTCGGCCAGCGGATTGAACTTCATGCGGATCCCCTGCTCGCGCATGCCCTGTTCCGGCTGGATGAATGTCCGGCCGACGTAGCGGTTCTTGATCAGGCCCTCGCTGAACGGAATGCCGGTTGCGCGCGCGAAGCCGATTGCCGCGGGCGTCCCCGAGTCGGGGATCGGCAGCACGAGATCGGCGTCCGCGGGCGCCTCGGCGGCGAGTCGCTCGCCCATCCGCACACGCGCGCCGTGAACCTCGACGCCGGCCAGGCGCGTGTCGGGGCGGGCGAGGTAGAAGAACTCGAAGATGCAGAGGCTCCCGCGCGCGGCGGGCTCGACGGCCTGGATCGTCTCCACGCCGTCGTCGCCGATCAGCACCAGCTCGCCCGGGCGCACCTCGCGGTCGGTGTCGGCGCCGACGAGGTCGAGCGCGCACGATTCGGAGGCGACGACGGTGTCGTCACCGAGCCGGCCGAGCACGAGGGGCCGGAACCCGTGCGGGTCGCGGAAGGCAAACAGCTGGCCGTCCGCGAGCCCGACCACCGTCGCAGCGCCCTCGATCTGGCCCATGGCGGCGGCGATGGCCTCACCCAGCGGGCGCGGATCGTCGGCGATCAGCGCGGCGATCATCTCGGAGTCGGTCGTCGATGCGAACCGCTTGCTGGAGGCGGCGCGCAGTTCGGCGGCGTTGACGAGGTTGCCGTTGTGCCCGAGCGCGACGGTCCGGGCGCTGCCGTGGTGGAGGAGAGGCTGGGCGTTGGCCCACGCGTTCGAGCCGGTGGTCGAATAGCGCGTGTGGCCGATCGCGAGGTCGCCGCGCAGGCCCGAGAGGTTCTGCTCGTCGAAGACCTGGGGGACGAGCCCGAGGTCGCGGAGCGCCGTCAGCCTGCCGTTCTCGCTCACGGCGATCCCGGCCGACTCCTGGCCGCGGTGCTGGAGGGCATAGAGGCCAAAATAGGTCAGCCGCGCGACGTCGCGCCCGGGCGCCCGGACCCCGAAGACGCCGCACATCAGACGGTCCCCAACTCCAGCACGTCGTCCCACTCTGGCATGTCGGCTGTCGCCGGGAGCGTGACGACGACCGCGAGGTCGGGCAAGTAACAGTCTGTTACTTGCGGGGGGTCGAGCTGCGACCACGCGCCTGCCTCGTGGAGGGCCAGGGGGAGCCCGCCGTCCGACACGTCGTGGGCGAGGGTGAAGCGGTCGGCGTTCTGCCAGACGAACCGCACCAGCGCTGCGCCGTGGCCGCGGAGCAGGAAGACTCGGTCGCCGCGCTGCCAGCGGTTCGGGATGCGTGTGACATCGCGGACGAGGCCGACGCAGCCGATGACCGGTGTCGGCGGGATCGGGCGGCCGCCGGTCTCGTTGTAGAGCGAGACGTTGCCGGAGACCACGGGGATGCCGAGCTCCCGGGCGGCGGTCGCGATGCCGGCGATCGCCTGTTCGAGCTCCCAGCCGATCTCCGGCTTCTCCGGGTCGCCGAAGTTCAGGCAGTCGGTCAGCGCGAGCGGCTCGCCGCCGGCGCAGGCGACGTTGAGAGCGGCGTCGTAGACGGCGCCGTGCCCGGCCGCGAACGGGTCACGCTCGCCGAGACGTGGGCCGTCGAGTGAGACGGCGAGGCCGCGGGTAGCGTCGATTCGCAGCACGGCCGCGTCGAGACCCGGGCGGCGCACGGTGCTCGAACCGACCAGGTGGTCGTACTGCTCGAACACCCACGTCTTGGGCTCGTCGTTGACCGGGTCGACGGGGGCGCTCGCGGTCGGACGGGCGCTCGTCGCCACCTCGTACCGCGGGCAGAGGTCGGTGAGGTAGGCCGCCGGGATCATGCCGACGGTCTCGTCGTCGAAGAAGACGCGAAGCTCTCCGTGGCCGGCCACCTCGCCGATCACCGTGCACGGGAGCTCCCAGCGTTCGCAGGCCGCGCGAACGTCGCCGACGCGATCGGGAGCGACGACCGCAACCATGCGCTCCTGCGACTCGGAGATCATGATCTCCCACGGCTCGAGGCCCGCCTCGCGGAGCGGAACACGATCGAGGTGGACGTCGACGCCGAAGCCGTCCGCGGCCATCTCCGACAGCGACGATGCGAGCCCGGCGGCGCCGCAGTCCTGCAGCGCGACCACGAGCCCGTGCTCGACGAGCTCGAGCGAGACCTCGATCAGCGCCTTGCCGCGGAACGGATCGCCGATCTGGACCGAGGGCCGCTTCTCGTCCGAGCCTTCGAGGTCCTGCGACGCCAGGACGGAAGCGCCGCCGATGCCGTCGCGACCCGTCAGCGCACCGAACAGCACGAGCGCGTTGCCGACGCCCTGCGCCTGCGCCTGGAGCACCCGCTCGGCGGGCAGCAGGCCGACGCACATCGCGTTGACGAGTGGATTGGCGGCGTAGTCGACGTCGAAGGCGCATTCGCCGCCGACGGTGGGCACGCCGACGCAGTTGCCGTAGTGCGCGATCCCGGCGACGGCCTGCCGGAAGTGCCAGTCGGGTGCGCCGAAGCGGAGACCGTCGAGCAGCGCCACCGGCCGCGCGCCCATCGCCACGATGTCGCGGAGGATGCCGCCGACGCCGGTTGCGGCGCCCTGAAACGGCTCGACGGCGGACGGGTGGTTGTGCGACTCGACCTTGAACGCAACGGCGAGACCGTCACCGAGGTCGAGCACCCCGGCGTTGCCTCCCGGCCCCTGCAATACCCGCTCGCCGGCGGAGGGCAACCGCCCGAGCAGGGGCGCGGAGTGCTTGTAGCCGCAGTGCTCCGACCAGAGCACCGAGAACACCGCCAGCTCGAAGTCGTTCGGCACGCGTCCGAGCAGCTCCTCGATACGCTCGTTCTCGCCGTCGGTCAGCCCGAGGCTACGGTGCAGCGGTTCGGCGACGGAGCTCAGGGAGCCAGTGTATCCGGGGCCTCCGACGCCAACGGGAAGTGCCTGCGGGCGCTCGCCGTTGCATCTCACAGTTCACCCGCGACGAACGTTGAAGGAGAAGAGTGGCTCGCACGCAGAGCGTCAACGGGCGGTACCTGCCGATGCTTCTCCTGCTCTCCCTGATCTGGGGGAGCTCCTTCATGTTCATCAAGGTCGCCGACCGCCAGCTCGATCCGGCGACGCTGATCCTCGGCCGCATCGCGCTCGCGGCGGTGACGCTCGCGATCTACGTTCGGGTTTCGATCGGAACACGCGCGGCGGCGGTCGAGCTGCGCGAGTACTGGCGCCCTCTCGTCGTGGTCGGCCTGCTCAACACCGCCGTGCCCTTCTGGCTGCTCTCGTGGGGCGAGACCCGGATCGACTCCGGGACGGCATCGATCATCCAGGCATCCGTGCCGATCTTCACCGCGTTGCTCGCGTTCGGCTTCTTCCACGAGCAGCGGGTCACCGGCCGCCGCCTGCTCGGCGTCGGCGTCGGATTCGTCGGGGTCGCGCTGCTCGTCGGCGCACAACCCGAGGGAAAGATCCTGGGCGCCCTCGCAGTGGTGGGGATGGCCGTCTGTTACGCGGCCGGCGGCTTGCTCATCCGCCGGCACCTCTCGTCGGCGCGTCCGCCGATCGTCGCGCTCGGAACCTCCGCCGTCGCCGCGATCGCCGTTCTCCCCGTCGGGGTTGCTCGTGCGCCCGGCTTCACGCCGGACTGGAAGACGATCGGTTCGGTCGTGTTCCTCGGTATCGTCGGCACGGCGTTCGCCTACCTGCTCTTCTTCACGATCATCGCCGGGGCCGGGGCCTCATATGCATCGTTCGTCACCTACCTCGTGCCGCCCGTCGCGCTCGCGTATGGCGCGATCTTCCTCGGCGAGAGCGTCGGAGGTGCGGCCGTCGCCGGGCTCGTTCTCATCCTCGGCGGAGTCGCGCTCGGCACCGGGCTCTCACGCCGCTCACGACGCTCGGCCACGGTGCCCGAGCCCTCGTTCGCCAGCGCGCCCTCCGAACCGTCGTGATCGCGCTTCGCCGCGCGACGGCCGCGGACGTCGACTGGCTGGTCGAGCTCTACACGTCGGACGACGTCGAGCCCTTCCTCTCCGGCCGGAGATCACGCGATCGCGAGATGATCCTGGCCGAGGTGGAGCGCTCGCAGCAGGAGCCGAGCGCGTTCGGGCGGATGCTGATCGACGTGGACGGGGCACGTGCGGGAGCGCTCGGCTACGACGAGGTCAGCGGGCCGCACCGAATCGTCCATCTCGAGGGTCTTGCCGTCCATCCCGACTTTCGCGGACGCCGGCTCGCGGACGAGGCCTCGCGGCTTGCGCAACGCTATCTCCTGGGCGAGCTCGGCTTCCACCGCATCGAGTTTGCGTGCTACGGGTTCAACGAGCGCGCGATCGCGCAGGCGGAGCGCGCGGGCTTCGTCCGGGAGGGGGTCAAGCGCAAGGCGTACCTGCGCCACGGCGAGTGGCAGGACGCGGTCCTCTTCTCGCTCCTCGCCGAGGAGCTCCCAATCGCCCACTAGCGCTTGAGCTTGAACGCAGCGCTGGTGACCCGGATGAACAGCCGTCCGGGAACGAGGGCGACGTCGAAGACCTGGTTGGCGACGCGGCCGCCCGGGATGCCGGAGTCCTCGATCCGGTCGGTGATCTCGTCCGCCGAGTCGAGGAGCTTCTCGCCGGCGTCCATTGCACCACCGGCGATCGGGACGATTGCGGCGGCGACGATCACGCCGGTCTCGCTCGCCACGGCGCCCGACAGTTCCATGATCGATGCGCGCATCTTCTCCTCGGCGCGATCGCGGGCGTCCTCGAGGCTGGCGTCGTCGCTCCCCGTCGCCTCGAGCGCTGCGCGGATCCCGGCCACGCCCCCCGGGCGCGTTGCAAGGAAGACGGCTCCTGCGACCGCGAGGACGAGCCACACGGCGCCGACGACGAGCGGAGCGCGCCAGCCCGAGAGCGGCCCCTGGAGCGCCAGCACGATCGCCCAGTTGACCATCACGAACGCCGTCACGAATGCCACCGCGGCGACTGCCGCGATGGTGAGGTTGCGCAACGCCCGACGAATCTCGTCGTCGTGTCTCGACGCCGTCAGTTGGAGCTCGCGGAGTGCGAGCATGCCCGCATCGCGACCGACCTGCTCGAGGAGGTCGGAGGCCGACTTCTCGGGCTCGGCCTCCGGTTCGGCTCCCGCGCCGGTCTGCTCCGTTTCCGTCTCCGCCACCGAACGAGTGTAAGTGCTCCTCAGCCGCGGATGACCGACACCGCACCATTGGGTCGGACACGTTCGATCGTCCCAAGCGCTGCGGTGTCGAGGATGTAGACGGTGCCGTTCTGAGCCGCCTGGACGTCGTACGGGTCGGCGTACCTCGGGCCGACCGTCCCGAGGCGCCGGCCTCCGGCGCTGAAGTGGCCGACGCGCTTCGCTGTCGCCTCGACGAGGTACAGCGTTCCATCGGCGGCGACGTCGATGCCGCGCGGCTGGCCGACGCTGATCAGCGTCGACACGACCCCGTGGTCGATGCGAAGGACGCGATCGTGCCCGGTGTCGCACACCAGCACCGAGCCGTCGGCGGCGACCGCGATCCCGTGCGGACCCTGGAGCTTGGTCGCGATCGGCGTCGACCGCCCGAGCTGGAAGGCCTTCGTTTGCGTCGTGTAGAAGACGGCCCCGTTTGCCGCGACCGCGATCGGCCCGATGTCGTCGCCTGCTCTGGCGATCGTCGTTCCATCCCGCAGAAGCCGAGCCCCGTTCGAGACGTAGAGCTGCCCCGACGGTGCGCGCACGGCGGCGTACGGCCTCGCCAGTCCCGAGACGACGAAGCTCACATCCCCCGTCGCCGGTCGGACGCGATCGATCCGGCCGGCCCCGTTCTCGACCACGAGCAGCGATCCGTCGGGCTGGAGGTCGATGGACGTCGGCCAGACGAACATCAACGGCGGGCGTTGCGCCGCGACGCGGCCGACTCGCGGCTCCGAGGCGCGGGCATGCGCGGTGCACGCAACGGCGAGGAGAGCGCCGCAGGCGATTGCGATTCGCGCGACGGTCCTTGCGAAGTCCAGCGTCAGCCGCCGCTCGCGGCGTAGGCGGGAGTCTCCGTCTCGGTGAGTGCGGCCTGCGCGGCGGCGAGGCGGGCGACCGGCACGCGGAACGGCGAGCAGCTGACGTAGTCGAGCCCGAGCGCGTGGCAAAAGCGGATCGAGCGGGGGTCACCTCCGTGCTCGCCGCAGATCCCGAGCTTCAACCGTGGCCCGGCCGCCGCCCTGCCGCGCTCGACGGCGATGCGCATCAGATCGCCGACGCCATCGAGGTCGATCGTCTCGAATGGGTTCGTCGCCAGGACACCGTCCTCGAGGTAACGGGTGAGGAAGTTGCCCTCGGCGTCGTCGCGTGAGAATGCGAGCGTCGTCTGCGTCAGGTCGTTCGTCCCGAAGGAGAAGAAGTCGGCAACCTCGGCGATCTCGTCGGCGCGCAGTGCGGCGCGCGGCACTTCGATCATCGTGCCGACGAGGTGCTCGAGCTCCGGGGCCTCCTCGGCCCACACGGACTCGGTGAGTGCGCGTAGCCGCGCCAGCTCCTCGCGGAAGCCGACGAGGGGGTGCATCACCTCGACCAGCGGTGCCTCGCCGGTCCGTTCTCGCACGGCCGAGGCCGCCCGAGCGATCGCCCTGATCTGCATCTCGTAGATCTCCGGATACATCAGGCCTAGCCGGCAGCCGCGCGTGCCGAGCATCGGATTGGTCTCACGCAGGGCGCGGATCCGGGCCCGCATGTGCTCGTCCGTCGCGTCTTCCTCCGGCGGCAGGAACTCGTGCAGCGGCGGGTCGAGCAGGCGAATGGTCACGGGCAGGCCGGCCATCGCCTCGAAGATCCCCTCGAAGTCGGACTGCTGGAACGGAAGCAGCCGTTCCAGGGCGGCGCGCCGTCCGGCCTCGCTGTCGGCGAGGATCATCTCCTGCACGACCGGCAGTCGCTCGTCGCCGAAGAACATGTGCTCGGTGCGAGCCAGGCCGATGCCCTCGGCGCCGAAGGCGCGAGCGCGCGCCGCATCCTCGGGCGTGTCGGCGTTGGCACGAACGCGCAACCGTCGGCTTTCGTCGGCCCATCCGAGCACCGTTTCGAAGTCCTCGCTCGGCCGAGGCGGGACGAGCGGCACCGCGCCGACGAAGACGCGCCCCGTGCCTCCGTCGATGGTGACGAAGTCACCTTCGACGAGCGAGTGCGACCCGATCGTGGCCGTCCGGGCTGCCTCGTCGATGTTCAGGTCGGAGCATCCGGCGACACACGGCTTGCCCATGCCGCGCGCGACGACCGCCGCGTGCGAGGTCATGCCGCCGTGCACCGTCAGGATTCCCTGGGCGGCGATCATCCCGTGGATGTCGTCCGGCGTCGTCTCGAAGCGGACGAGCAGCACCGGGCCCGACTTGGCGCGCTCAACTGCACGGTCGGCGTCGAAGACGATGCCGCCACTTGCGGCCCCGGGCGACGCATTCAGGCCTTGCCCGGCCGGCTCGATGGTGGCATCGGGGTCGATCGTCGGATGCAGCAGTTGGTCGAGCTGCCCCGGGTCGATTCGCAGGATCGCCTCGTCACGCGTGATCAGCCCTTCGCCGACCATCGCGACTGCCGCCTTCAACGCCGCGGCGGCAGTCCGCTTGGCCGACCGCGTCTGCAACAGGTACAGGTGATCGTCCTCGACGGTGAACTCGATGTCCTGCATGTCGCGGTAATGCCGCTCGAGTCGCGCCATCGTGTCGATCAGTTGCTGGTACGCAGCGGGAAGCGTCGCTCGCATCGCCTCGATCGGCTGCGGCGTGCGAATGCCGGCGACCACGTCCTCGCCCTGTGCGTCGGCGAGGAACTCCCCATATGGGCCCGGTTCACCGGTCGAGGGATCGCGCGTGAAGGCGACGCCGGTGCCTGAGCGGTCACCCTTGTTGCCGAACACCATCTGCACGACGCTCACGGCCGTTCCCAGATCGTCTGGGATCTCGTGCGCATGACGGTAGACCCGCGCGCGCTGCGTGTTCCACGAGTTGAACACGGCCTCGACTGCGCGCAGGAGCTGTGTACGCGCGTCGTCGGGGAACTCCTCGCCGGCGTCCGCGCGGTAGATTTGCTTGAAGGTCGCGGCCAGCTCGACCAGCGCGTCGCCGTCGAGGTCGGTGTCGTTCCGCACGCCTCGTTCCTGCTTCAACTCGGCGAGCGCCCTCTCGAAACGGTTGGCGTCGACGCCGGCGACGACCTCACCGAACATCTGGATGAGTCGGCGATAGGAGTCGTACGCGAAGCGCAGATTGCCCGTCCGCGAAGCCAGGCCGACGGCTGCTTCGTCGCCGAGCCCGACGTTGAGGATCGTGTCCATCATCCCTGGCATCGAGACCGCCGCCCCTGAACGAACGGAGACGAGCAGCGGGTCGGCACTCGAGCCGAATCGACGACCCGCGTGGTCCTCGAGGCGGCCGACATGCTCCTCCACCTCGCCCTCGAGACCATCGGGGAGCCGCCCTGTCTCGAGATAGGACCGGCACGCATCCGTCGTGATCGTGAAGCCCCGTGGGACGGGGATCCCGAGCTGGGTCATCTCGGCGAGACCCACGCCCTTGCCGCCGAGGAGGACGCGACCGGCACCCACGGGCTCGTCGAAGTCGAAGACATAGCGATTCGCCATCGCGGGATGGGAAGCCTATCGCCCGCGGATCGGATGCCGAGCGGGACGGGCGGCGTTCATCTCCGCTGCTCGACGAGCCCGATGATGCGATGCGAGATCTCCTCGATCGAGAGCTCGCTCACCTCGAGAATCGGGCAGCCCAGCCGGCGATGCACCTGCGCCGCGTACTCGAGCTCCGCATAGATCTCGACGAGGCTCGCGTACTTGCCGTCGCCGCGCATCCAGCGGATCCGCTCGCCCCGGATTTCGGAGAGGCGCTGCGCGTCGATCGTCAGACCGACGATCTTGCCCGGATCGACCTGAAAGAGCTCGGCGGGTGGCTCGATGCCGTTCACGAGGGGTACGTTCGCCGCCTTCCAGCCGAGGTAGCCGAGGTAGATCGACAGCGGCGTCTTCGAGGTGCGCGAGACACCGACAAGCACGACATCCGCCTCGTCCAAGCCGGCCGCCACACCGTCGTCGTGCTTGACGGCGAACTCGATCGCAGACATCCGCTTGAAGTACGCGTCGTTGAGCGGCGGCCGGGCGCGGGGTGTCATCCGCGCGGCCTGCCCGGAGACTTTCGCGACGGCTTCGATCGGGTGGCCGAGCAGGTCACAGTAATGCAGCTTGGCCCGCCGACACAGCGTCCGCATGGTCTCGCGCAGCTCTGGCTCTACGAGTGTGTAGACGACGACGGCAGGACGGCCGCGCATCCGGTCGACGGCGAGCTGAAGATCAGCCACCGTGTCGACGCGCGGATGGCGGACCTCACGAAACTCCTGCTCCGGGAACTGCGCCTCCAGCGCCTGGACGAGGCGCTGCGCGGTTTCGCCCGTCGAGTCGGACACGGTGTGCAACTCGACCGCGTTCACGCGAAGAGGCTAGACGAGTCAGGGCGAAGCGGCGACCCCTGCCGGCTCGGAGCCGCGGCGGGCAACGCCGTCCTCCTCGGCGGCGCGCGCGACCGCTGCGGCGACGGCCGGGACGACCTCACGATTGAAGACGCTCGGGACGATGTAGTCGCGCGCGAGCTCCTCCTCCGAGATCGTCGCCGCGATCGCGTGACCGGCGGCAACCTCCATCCGCTTCGTGATCGTCGACGCGCGGACGTCGAGCGCACCGCGGAAGATCCCCGGGAACGCGAGCACGTTGTTGATCTGGTTCGGGTAGTCGGACCGGCCCGTCGCGATCACGGTCGCGATTCCCTCGATCTCCTCGGGTGCGACTTCGGGTATCGGATTCGCCATCGCGAACACGACGGAATCGGGTGCCATCCGCCTGATGCCGGCCGCCGTGACGGCCCGTGGCTGCGAGAGCCCGATGTACACGTCGGCGCCTGTGAGCACGTCGTCGGCGCTCCCGCGCTCGTTCTCCGGGTTCGTCTCCTCCGCATACTGCGCCTTCACGCCTTCGAGCCCCGGTCGACCGCGATAGACGACGCCCTGGCTGTCGCAGCCGACGATCCGGCGAACACCTGCCGCGCGCAACGTGCCCGTCACCGCCACCCCGGCGGCGCCGACACCCGTGACCACGACTTTCACGTCCTCCACCTTCTTGCCGACGACGCGAAGCGCGTTGAGGAACGCGGCGAAGACGACGACCGCGGTGCCGTGTTGGTCGTCGTGGAAGACGGGGATATCGAGTGACGCACGCAGCCGGCGCTCCACCTCGAAGCAGCGCGGCGCCGAGATGTCCTCGAGGTTGATCCCTCCGAAGCCGGGCGCGATCGCCTCGACCGCCGCAACGATGGCGTCCGTGTCGGTGGTCGAAAGGCAGATCGGCCACGCGTCCACTCCGGCGAACTCCTTGAAGAGGAGCGCCTTCCCCTCCATCACAGGCATTGCTGCTTCCGGGCCGATGTTGCCGAGCCCGAGCACGGCGCTGCCGTCGCTGACGACCGCGACCGTGTTGCGCTTGATCGTCAGGTTCCAGGCAGCTTCCGGATCGGCCGCGATTGCCTGGCACACGCGCGCGACGCCCGGCGTGTAGGCCATCGAAAGATCGTCGCGAGTCTTGACCGGGGCGTTCGAGTCCATGTGGATCTTCCCGCCGAGGTGGAGCAGGAACGTCCGGTCGGAGATGTGCTCGACCTCGACCCCGTCGACTGCGCGGCAGGCGCGAACGATCTCGTCGGCATGATCCGCGTTCGTTGCGAGGACGGAGACGTCACGGACCTTGCTGTTCGACTCCGTGCGGACAAGATCGATCGCATCGAGCAGTCCGCCCGCGTCGGCGATTGCGCGTGCGAGATCGGCGAAGGCCCCGGGCCGATTCTCGAGACGGACGCGCAGCGTGAGGGAGAACGAGGCCGAGGGGTGCGCCATGCCGCGAGCCTACCGTCGCCGGCATCTGCGCCTGTCCGAAGAGGGAGGAAGCGACCCTGATTCAGACCGATGCCCAGTCGGAGCCGACGTGCTTCAGGATCGACTGGAGTAGGGCGAACGAGTGCATGACGTGTTCGTGTGCGAGCTCTCTCGCGCCTGCGACCGATCCGGCGGCGAGCGCTTGGCGAATGGCGGCGTGCTCGGCCTGGTTTCGCTCGTAGAGGCGGTCGAGCTCTTCGTCGACCGGTGCCCAGACGGCCGGACCGGAGAAGGTTCGGCGCGCGGCCTTGGCCACCGACTCGATGTACGGCACGTCCGCGACGCGGTAGATCACGTCGTGGAACGCGTGATTCGCCCGCATCCACTCGGTCATCAGGGAACGCCGGTCGCCGCCGGGCTCCCGCGATCGGAGTTCCTTGGTCAGACGGGCGAAGCGCCGCTCGCATTCGCCCAGCTCGGCCAATGCGTCCACCGTCATCTTGTTGGCGGCGATCTCGGTTGTCAGGGCTTCGAGCTCGGCACGGACGAGGAACGCCTCCTCGAGCTCTCGGTGCGATAGCGTCCGCACGCGGACGCCGCGGTTGGGGACGAACGAGACGAGGCCGAGTGCGGCGAGTCGGCGCAGCGCCTCCCGTACGGGCGTGCGAGACACGCCGAATCGCTCGGACAGCTGCTCCTGGCGAAGCACCGAGCCGGGCTCGAGCTCGCCGGAGACGATCGCCTCCTCGATCAGGACCGCGATGTCGTCGGCTTTGGTGCTCTCGAGGCTCACGATCGGCCGATCGTACGCCTCTGGCGCGCGGCCCTCGCTGGGCGGGCTGCTCACGGGAGCCGGTTGTAGGCGGTGCTGGTGAGGAAGTCCTTCATCGGCACGGTGAGTGCGACGTCGGCGAAGACCTCTCTTGCCGCATTCGAGGCGTCGACGGCGGCGATCTCGCTGCGGACGCGTGCTTCGTCGAAGCGGCCGTCCTGCACCCACGACCAGACCTGAGCGCGGGAGATCTCGGCCGTGGCGGCGTCCTCCATCAGGTTGTCGATCGCGGCCGCCCCTACCCCGTGCAGCCAGGCATCGACGTAGCGAACACCGACGCTGACGTTGACTCGCAAGCCCTCGTCGGTGATCTCGCCGCCTGGCACGGTGAAGTCGAGTAGCTCCGCCTCGGTCACGCTCACGTCGTCGCGCAGCCGCTCGAGCTGGTTCGGGCGGCCGTCGAGGATGGCGTCGAACTCCGCTTGAGCGGTCGCGACCAGGTCGGGATGCGCCACCCAGGTGCCGTCGAACCCGTCGCCCGCCTCCCGGCGCTTGTCGTCGCGCACCCGTGCAAGCGCGACTCGGTTCACCTCCGGATCGCGGCGCGACGGGATGAACGCCGCCATCCCACCGATCGCGTGTGCCCCACGCGCGTGACAGGTGCGGACGAGCAGCTCCGTATACGCGCGCATGAACGGGACCGTCATCGTCACCTGCACACGATCGGGAAGCAGCGCACCCTGCTTCTTGATGCAACTGAAGATGTAGTCCCAGCGGCCTGCGTTCAGCGCACACGAATGCTCGCGCAGCTCGTACAGGATCGCGTCCATCTCGAACGCCGCCGGGATCGTCTCGATCAACACCGTGCACTTGATCGACCCCGACGGCAGCCCCAGCTCCGCCTCCGCGATCGCAAACGCCTGCGCCCACAGCCGCGCCTCCTCGTGCGACTCCAGCTTCGCCAGATAGAAGTACGGGCCGCTCCCCCGCTCGACTTGCTCGCGTGCGTTCGCGAACACCGTCGACCCGAAGTCGAACAGCGACGCGCTCACCGGCTCGCCGTCGACCAGATGGTGGCGCTCGAGGAGATGCCAGCCGCGGTTGCGAACTACCAGCGTTGCGACCTCTTCGTTCAACCGATAGCGCTTCTCCGGCGTCTCGAGCTCGATCGTGCCGCGCACCGCGTCGTAGACGTTCTGCTGACCCGTCCGGATGTTTTTCCACGTGGGCGAGTTCGCGTCCTCGAAATCGGCCATGAACACGCGCGCACCCGAGTTCAGTGCGTTGATCATCATCTTCCGATCGACCGGGCCCGTGATCTCCACCCGCCGGTCGCGCAAATCCGCCGGCGCTGCAGCAACCCTGAACTCAACCGGGGCCGACACGAACCGCCGCTTGCGACCCTGCCACTCCTCGCGCGCCGCGAGCAGCCGCAACCGCTCCGGATTCAGCTCCCGATGCAGCCGATCGACGAACGCGAGCGCGGGCGGCGACAGGGCCTCCGTCTCTACGCGAATTGGGACTCCTCGGTCGACCCGCGCAACGCCAGCGTCGAACTGTCGCCTCCAGAGATTGCCTGCATCACCTGGTCGAAGTAGCCGGCGCCGACCTCGCGCTGATGCCGGGTCGCTGTATATCCCTGTGGCTCGAGCGCGAACTCGCGCTCCTGCAGCTCGACGTAGGCGCTCATCCCTTGCTCCCGGTAGCCTCGCGCAAGCTCGAACATGCCCGCATTCAGGGAGTGGAAGCCGGCGAGCGTGATGAACTGGAACCGATATCCCCAACCGGCGAGCCGCTGTTGGAACGACGCGATCTCGTCATCCGAAAGGTGCTTGCGCCAGTTGAACGACGGCGAGCAGTTGTACGCGAGCAGCTTCCGCGGATGCCGCTCGTGGATCGCCGCCGCGAACACCTCCGCCTGCTCGAGATCGGGCGTCGACGTCTCGAACCAGACCACATCTGCGTACGGCGAGTACGAGAGGCCGCGCGCGATCGCCGCGTCGAGCCCATCCGTGACGCGATAGAAGCCTTCGCTCGTCCGTTCGCCGGTCACGAACGGCGCATCGACCTCGTCGACATCGCTCGTTAGAAGCGTCGCGCTCAGCGCGTCGGTGCGGGCGACCAGCACGGTCGGCACGTTCAACACGTCCGCCGCCAGCCGCGCGGCGGTCAGCGTCCGGACGAACTGCGAGGTCGGCACGAGCACCTTCCCACCCAGGTGGCCGCACTTCTTCTCCGCCGCCAGCTGATCCTCGAAATGCACGCCCGCCGCGCCGGCCTCGATCATCGCCCGCATCAGCTCGAACGCGTTGAGCGCACCGCCGAACCCCGCCTCCGCATCCGCCACGATCGGCGCCAGCCAGTCGGTCCCGTTCCGTCCCTCCGACCAGTCGATCTGATCTGCGCGCTGCAGCGCAGCGTTCAGGCGCCGCACGAGCTTCGGCACCGAATCAGACGGATACAGGCTCTGATCGGGATACGTAGCGCCGGCCCCGTTGGCGTCGGCGGCCACCTGCCAGCCGGACAGGTAGATCGCCTGCAGCCCGGCCCGCACCATCTGCACCGCCTGACCGCCGGAGAGCGCGCCGAGGGCCGCCACGTGGCCGTCGTCGGTCAGTTGCCGCCAGAGCCGCTCGGCTCCGAGCCGCGCGAGCGTGCACTCCGGCACGACCGAACCGCGCAGACGAACGACCTCCTCCGCCACGTACGGACGACGGAGACCGGCCCAGCGCTCGTCGTCTTGCCATTGCCGCTCCAGTTGCCGCGCCTGCTCTTCGATCCTTCCTGTCACGCGTCTGTCTCCTCGCATCTCTAATCGACGTCGTGGTCTCGCTCACAGAAGTCGGGACACGCACACTCGGCCGACTCGGCCGTCGATAAGACCACGGCGCGTGCGTTCTGGCCCTTGGCCTCGACGAGCGCCACGGACCGAACCTGCTCGACCGGGGCCGTGTCGGCAGAGGGAGCCACGGCGCTCACCCGGCTGCCGGTCGCAGTACAAAACTCGCCGGCCCGAGCTGCTCCGGCACCAGCGACCGCCCCTCGCTCACGACCAGCCGATCGAGCGCAGCTGCAACCCGGGACGACAACCGTCGCCCATCCGACCCGGTCACACGCACCGCGAAACACGCCTCGGCACCGGTCGCTTCGCCGACGACCCCCTCCTGGGACAGCGATTGCAGGATCCGGTCGGCGACGATCGACGGAATCGCCTGGATCTGGACAACGGTTGTGTTCTGCATGCGCATCTCAAGACCACCTTTCGGATCCCAAAGCTGACAGCTGGGATCCTAGCAGACCGAATCGACCAGGCACACCGACCATATCAAGGCACTTGTCCCAGGATCTAGGATCCAGCCACACTCCGGCAGGATCCTGAACCGACCTCCTCCGAACTGCCGCCGGACTGCTCGACGGAGTCCCGTCGTCCTCGCTCTCGCGCGGTCGCGCTGTTCGTCGGAGCGACCGGGGCCAACTTGCCGGCCCCTTGACACGTCCTATCTCAAGGGGCAATAACTCACACCTGAATCGGGTCTCAGGTTCGGGCACATCACACCAGGAGGATGCGTTCATGCTTCACCGCTTCACGAAGGTCCTTCTCGCGGCCGCGCTGTTCACCCTGCTCGCCGGCACGGCCACGGTCGCCGCACGCTCGCACCACGCGTCGGCTTCGTCCTACAACATCGGGTTCATCTACCCGCGCACCGGCATTCTCGGGGCCTACGGGGCCGAGGAGCTCGAAGGCTTCAAGTACGGGCTCCAGTATGCGACCAACGGGACCGGCAAGGTCAACGGCAAGACGCTCAACATCACCTATCAGGACGACCAGGGTGTCGCCGCGACCGGCGTCACCGAGGCGAAGGCGTTGATCGGCCAGGGAGTCAAGATCTTGATGGGCACCGGCTCGTCCGGCGTCGCGGTGCAGATCGCCCCGCTCGCCGAGCAGAACCAGGTGCTCTACATCTCCGGGCCTGCTGCAGCCGACGCGATCACCGGCATCAACAAGTACACGTTCCGTGCCGGGCGGCAGACGATCCAGGACGTGCTCGACGCGAAGTCGTTCCTCGGCAAGACGACCGGCAAGAAGGTGGTTGTCTTCGACCAGGACAGCGTCTTCGGTCACGGCAACTACGCTGCCGTGAAGGCGTTCTTCGCCGGTCACAACGTCTCCGAGATCTCGGTGCCGCTCACAGCAACCGACTTCACGCCGTTTGCACAGCAGGCGAAGAACGCAAACGCAGACCTGATCTTCATCGCGTGGGCGGGAACGACCGGCGCGGCGATGTTCAAGACACTCGACCAGCAGGGGGTCTACAACGGCACCCAGGTCACGACGGGTCTCGCCGAGCGAGCGACGTGGGCGGCATACGGTACCGCGGCGACGAAGATCCACTTCCTGTCGCACTACGTCTACACCGCTCCCAAGAACAAGGTGAACGACTGGCTCGTCAAGCAGATGCGCAAGCGTGGCCAGGTGCCCGACATCTTCACGCCGGACGGGTTCGTCGAGGCGCAGATGCTCGTGCATGCTCTCCAGAAGGGTGACTACAACGTCGACAAGATGATCAGCGCTCTCGAGGGCTGGAAGTTCCTGGCGCCCAAGGGTTACCAGGCGATCAGGCCGCAGGATCACGCGATGTTGCAGCCGATGTTCCGTGTCGCGCTGGTGACGAAGAACGGCCATCTCGTCGCCAACGTGCTCGGTACCGCCTCGCCGTACGACACGGCGCCTCCTCTCGTCGCAATGAAGGGCTGAGGGGCGAAGGCACCGACCCGCGCGTGAGCGCACCTCCGATCCTCGCAACCAGGGACCTCGGACTCGACATCGGCGGCGCAACCATCGTCGCCGATGTCGGGCTCGAGGTCCGCGAGGGTGAGCTGCTCGCCGTGATCGGCCCGAACGGGGCCGGCAAGACGACGCTGTTCAACCTCGTTTCCGGATTACGCCGACCGACGAGCGGCCGCGTGGAGCTCGACGGCATCGACGTGAC
Organism: uncultured Thermoleophilia bacterium; assembly: GCA_963742605.1. Classification (GTDB taxonomy): domain Bacteria; phylum Actinomycetota; class Thermoleophilia; order Gaiellales; family Gaiellaceae; genus PALSA-600. The sequence goes on from CAVUNA010000014.1 coordinate 858,989, forward strand.
CGATCAGCCGCCGTATCGCCGAGCGCAGGCCGGCCTCGGCAGAACGTTCCAGGTTTCGAGCGTCTTCCCGCTGCTGTCGGTGCACGAAAACGTCCGGCTTTCCGCGGACGCAGCGATGGGCGGGACGATGCGGATCTGGCGGCGGGCAAACGCGGTGCGCGAAGCCGTGGAGCGGGCTGCATGGGCGATCGGCCGGGTCGGCCTGGCCGGGCGCGAGGCGTGGCCGGCCGGGCTGCTGTCGCACGGTGACAAGCGCAAGCTCGAGCTCGCGATGCTGCTCGCCGGACGTCCCCGCGTGCTCCTTCTCGACGAGCCGATGGCAGGCGTCTCGATGGAGGACGTTCCCGAGCTCGTGGAGCTGATTCGCTCGGTGCACGCCGACCAGGGAAGGACGGTGTTGATGGTCGAGCACCACATGGAAGTGGTGACCGGCCTCGCACAACGGATCGCGGTCATGCACAACGGACGCCTGCTCGCAGTCGATACGCCGGAAGCGATCATGCGCGATCCAACGGTGCGGCAGGCGTACCTCGGAGAAGATCTCTGATGCCGCTGCTGTCCTTGCACGATCTGCACGTCTACCTCGGCGAGTCGCATGTGTTGCAAGGGATCACGTTCGACGTCGAGGAGGGCGGGGTGACCGCTCTCCTCGGCCGCAACGGCGTCGGTAAGACGACGACGCTTCGAGCGTTGATGGGGCTGGTCGATCGCCGAGGCACGATCGAGTTCGCCGGCGACGACATCAGGCAGATGCCGACTCACAAGATCGTCCGCCTCGGAGTGGGGTATGTCCCAGAGGATCGCGACGTCTTCGCGGCGCTGACGGTCGACGAGAACCTGCGGCTCGCAGAACGGGGCGCTGAGACCCGTTACGAGCTCGTCTACGAGCTCTTTCCCGAGTTGCGCGACCGCGGGAAGCAGGCGGCGGGCACGCTCTCCGGGGGCCAGCAGCAGATGCTCGCGATCGGACGAGCGCTCCTGAACAACAACCGCGTACTGCTCGTCGACGAGCCCACCAAAGGCCTCTCTCCTCTGCTCGTCACCGAGGTCGCGACGGTGCTCGAGCGCGTCTCGGAGCTGACGACGGTCTTGCTCGTGGAACAGAACCTCGGTGTCGTGCAGCGCGTGGCGCGCGATGCCGTCGTGCTCGACACGGGCCGCGTCATCCACGTCGGCCCGGCCAAGGAGCTGCTGGAGGACAAGCCGATGGTCCACCGCATGCTGGGTGTCGGATGATCGGCGCGACCTCAACTCCCTCGAGCTGCGGCTGATGAGCACCTTCGTGCTGCTGACGATCACCGGCCTCGGCCTCGGAGCGATGTACTTCCTGATCGCGTCCGGGCTGTCGCTGATCTACGGGCTGATGGGCGTGCTGAACTTCGCGCACGGTGTCTTCATCACCGTCACGGGATACACGCTGTGGTTCACGGAGACGAAGCTCGCGAGCGTCCCGGTACTGCCGCGGTTCCTGATCGCCGCATTCGTCGGACTGGTCGTTGGCACCGTCTTCGCCGCTCTCGTCGAGCTCGTCCTGATCCGCCCACTCTATGGCCGGCACATCGAGCAGGTGCTCGTCACCGTCGGCCTCGCCCTCGCGGTGACCGCGCTCGTGACGGCGATCTGGGGGAGCGATGCCCGGGTTGTCGCGGCACCTGCATGGGTCGGCAACACGACCACGATCCTCGGGGCGCACATACCGAACGACCGCTGGCTCGAGATCGCCACGGCAGTGGTCGTTCTCGCTGCGCTGGAGACCTTTCTACGCCGGACGCGCTACGGGCTGATCGTCCGGGCGGGGGTCGAGAACCGAGCAATGGTGACGGCCCTCGGGATCGACGTGCGCAAGTCGTTCACGCTGGTCTTCGCGATCGGTGGTCTCGCTGCTGGCATCGCCGCCGTGCTGTACACGCTCTACTCGACGAGCGTCGACCCGCAACAAGGAACGTCGCTCGTGATCTTCGCCTTCATCGTCGTTGTCATCGGCGGTCTCGGCTCGATTCGCGGCACGGCCTGGGCTGCTGCGATGGTCGGGCTCGTCCAGCAGTACGCGAACTACTACGCCTCGTCGGGGCTCGGTGACCTCAGCGTGGTTCTGCTGCTCGGCATCGTGCTGATCGCCCGACCGACCGGGCTCTCCCGGAGCTTCGCGTGAAGCGGTTCGCCGTTCCTGTCGCAATCGTCGTTGCGCTCGCCTTCGTGCCGAGGCTGACGATCGACATCCCGTACGTCTTCCAGGACAGCCTGAACACACCGGGCACGCTCGAGCTGCTGGCGCTCTGCCTGCTCTTCGGCGGGGTGGCGCTGAGCTACGACCTGCTCTTCGGGTTCACCGGCCTGCTCTCGTTCGGTCACGCGCTCTACTTCGCAGTCGGCGTTTACATCGCGGCGATCGCAATGACCAGCTGGCACTGGAGCTTCTGGCCGTCGATCTGCTTCACAGCACTGGTCGGGTTCCTGCTCGCCGTCGTCTTGGGCGCGGTGTCGTTGCGAGTCAGCGGCATCGCATTCGCGATGGTGACCCTGGCCTTCGCGCAGGCGGGCTCGATCCTCGCACTCAAGGACCCCTACGGCTGGACCGGCGGCGAAGAGGGCTTCGGCGTCGACTACCACCAACTCCCTGCATGGACCGTCGGCATCCTCAACACCAAGCACCTCTACTGGATCGCGCTCGGCTACGCGGCGGCCGTGTTCGCGATCGTCCGCTGGGCCGTGAACTCGTCGCCGGGCCACGTCTGGCAGGCGATCCGCGAAAACGAGCTGCGCGTGCAGGTGCTCGGGCTGAAGCCGTACTCGTACAAGCTGATGTCCTTCGTGCTGGCATCGGCGCTCGCGACGGCCGGAGGCGTCGTGTACCTGTTGCTCATCGGCGGCGCGAACATCGAGGTGACGACCGCGAGCTTCACGCTCACGCTGCTGCTGATGGTCGTGATCGGCGGGACCGGGTCGCGCTGGGGCGCGATGATCGGGGGCATCCTCTACACGTATGCCGATCACCGGCTCGGTGATCTGTCGTCGTCGCATGCCGTGTCGCAGCTTCCGTCGGTCGTACGCACGCCGCTACAGCAGCCACTCTTCATCCTCGGTGTGCTGTTCATCCTCGTCGTGTTCTTCGTGCCCGGCGGGCTGACGCGCATCGGACAGGCCGGCGTCCGGTTGGACCGGATCCTGCGTCGGCCGGCGACTCGGGAGGAGACCGCATGAACATCAAGTGGGAATCGAAGGGCGAAGGTTCGCCGCTCCTTCTGATCCAAGGGCTTGGCTACGGCCGCTGGGGCTGGGAGCCGATCGTCCCCGGCCTCGCCGCTCACCACCAGGTCATCTACTTCGACAACCGGGGCATTGGCGAGTCCGACAAGCCGGAAGGCCCGTACACGGCCGCACAGATGGCCGTCGATGCGCTCCAGGTTCTCGACGAGGCAAGCATCGAGAGGGCACACGTCCTCGGTGCGAGCCTCGGCGGCATGATCGCCCAGGAGCTCGTCGCCGCCGAGCCGGCCCGGGTCGACCGGCTCATCCTGTGCTGCACGACGCCGGGGGGCTCGAGGACGGTGCCGATGCCCGAGGTCACCGTCCGGCTGTTCGCCGACGCGTCGTCGTTGCGACCCGAGGTTGCCCTCCGGCGCTTCATCGAGAACGCGCTCGGCCACGACCCTCCGGTTGAGCTCGTCGACGAGCTCTTCACACGGAGAGTCGCGAATCCGCCCGATCAGGCCGGCTGGCAGGCGCAGGCGGCCGCCGGCATGAGTTTCCAGGGCGTCGACGCAGTGATCACCGCCCCGACGCTGATCCTCAGCGGCACTGCGGACAACGTCGTCGACTACCGCAACGCGGATGTGCTAGCCACACAGATTCCCGGCGCGCGCGTCGAACTGTTCGAGGGGGCCGGACACCTGTTCTTCTGGGAGCGGCCGGACGAGTCCGTCAGGATCATCAACGAGTTCCTCGGATGAACGAACACACCATCGACAAGATCATCCGTGACCGGGCAAGGATCACACCGGAACGGATCGCTATCGACGAAGGCGGCCGGACCTGGACGTACGCCGAGCTCGACGCGCGTTCCGACGCGCTGGCATGCGGTCTCTCGCGCGGCGACCGTGTCTCGACGCTGACCGGCAACTCCGGTGAGCACGTGGCGCTCATGTTCGCCTGCGCGAAGGCGGGTGCCATCCTGCATCCGATCTCCTGGCGGCTCGCCCCCGCCGAGGTGGCGTTTCAGCTCGACGACGCCGAGCCGGCGTTCTTCCTCGTCGAGGACGAGCACCGCGAGCTCGGTGAAGCCGCACTCGGCCTCGCGTCGGTGACACCCGCGCAGACTCTCGTGCCCCGGGCGCAGACCGAACCTGTTTCGAGCGTTTCGGACGAAGATCCCCTGCTGCTCATCTACACCTCCGGGACGACCGGCAAGCCCAAGGGCGCTCTGCTCACGCATGCGAACTGCTTCTGGACAAACCTGTCCTTCGACCTCGCGACCGGGATCAGGCCAGAGGATGTCGTCCTGCAGGTGCTACCGCAGTTCCATTGCGGAGGGTGGAACGTTCAGTCGATCCTCGCATGGTGGAAGGGCGCGAAGATCGTGCTGGAACGCGGCTTCGATCCGGCGCGTGCAGTCGAGCTGATCGAGCGGAAGCGAATCACCTCGTTGATGGGCGTGCCCTCGAACTACCTCTTCATGTCGCAGGAGCCGGGGTTCGCCGCGGTCGATCTCAGCTCCCTCAGGCTCGTCGTGGTCGGTGGTGCGCCGATGCCGGTGGCGCTGCTCGACGTCTGGGCCGCACGTGGCGTCGACATCGTGCAGGGCTATGGGCTTACCGAAGCTGCGCCCAATGTGCTCTGCCTGCCTCTCGAGGATGCCCGGCGCAAGGCCGGATATGCGGGCAAGCCCTATCCCTACGTCTCCTGCGACCTCTCGGCAGAAAGCGAACTGCTCGTCCGGGGCCCGAACGTCTTCCCCGGCTACTGGCGGAACCCGGACGCAACTGCGAACGCGTTCCGCGACGGCTGGCTGCTGACGGGCGACATAGCCGAACGTGACGATGAGGGCAACTACCGGATACGAGGCCGGCTCAAGGACATGGTCGTGTCGGGCGGCGAAAACATCTATCCGGCCGAGATCGAAGCCGTGCTGCACGAGCATCCTTCGGTGGCAGACGCGGCCGTGATCGGCGTGCCCGACGAAAGGTGGGGCGAGGTTTGCGCCGCGTTCGTCGTGGTCGATTCGCAGGTTTCCGAGGAAGCGTTACGAGAACACTGCCTTGCCCGCCTCGCGCGATTCAAGATCCCGAAGTCGTTCACGTTCATCGACGGGCTTCCGCGCAACTCGATGGGCAAGATCCAGAAATCCGAGCTGAAGGTGCATGCGTGACAGACGTCGTAACCAATGTCGACGGCCGGCCGCTCTCCAAGCGAGGGCTCGACACGCGGCGGCGCCTGCTCGATGCTGCCGAAGAGGTCTTCGGCGAGCTCGGTTTCCCCGAGGCGTCGATCGTCAAGGTGGCCGAAGCCGCCGGCGTCGCGACCGGGACGTTCTACCTCTACTTCGATTCGAAGAAGGCGATCTTCGTCGAGCTGATGCGCGACCTGAATCGGCGTATCCGCCGTGCAATGAGCGAGGGCGCGGCGCAGGGCACGACACGCATCGACTCGGAGCTGCTCGGCTTCGAGGCTTACTTCCGCTTCACAGCAGAGCATCCGGCGCTGTATCGGATCATCAGGCAGTCGGAGTTCGTTGCCCCGGAGATGCTCCGCTACCACTACGACCGCGTCGCCGAAGGCTACGTGTCGGCCCTCGAGAAGGCGATGGAGTCCGGTGAGATCGGCCCGATCGACGCCGAGGTGACGGCCTATGCGCTGATGGGACTCGGCGAGCTGGTCGGTATGCGCTGGATCCTGTGGGGCGATGGTGCACCGGTGCCGTCCCGTGTGTCGGACGAACTCGCACGGATCATCCGCTGCATCCTCGAGGCGAAAGAGTGAGGCACGTGGGTCTGCTTGCGACCGCTTCGTATCTCCCGGAGCGGTGGATGACCGCTGCGGAGGTTGCAGAGCGTTCTGGAATCCCGGAACGGGTGATCATCGAGAAGTTCGGCCTTCGCGGGAAGCACATTGCGGCTCCCGACGAGCACGTGAGCGATCTCTCCGTCCGCGCAAGCGAGCGCTTGCTCGACGAGACGGGATTCGACCCGGGAGACATCGACGTCGTCATCTACTACGGCTCGATGTGGCGCGACTACGCCGTGTGGCAAGCGGCGCCGTACATCGCCGATCGGATCGGCGCGAAGAACGCGTTCGCGATCGAGTACGACAACGTTTCCCACGGCACACCGATGGCTCTTCGTGTTGCACGCGACCTCTTGCGTGCAGAGAGCGACCTCGGCAGTGTGCTCGTCGTCGCTGCCTCTCGTGAGTCGTACCTACTGGACTACGACAACGAGAAGTCCCGCTTCATGTTCAACTTCGGCGACGGAGCAGTTGCGGGGTTGGTCGTCGGAGGAGGCGATCGGAACGAGCTGCTCGGCGCGCACGCGATCACGAACGGTGCCTATTCGCTCCAGGTGAAGATCCCCGGGGGTGGATCCGTCGAGCCGGAGGGCTATCGCTTTCTCGAGGTGCAGGACCCAGCGGAGATGAAGAGCGGCCTCGACCTGGAGTCGTTACCGAACTTCATCGCTGCGGCGGAAGGCGCTGTCGAACGCTCGGGGCTCACGCTCGCCGACCTCGCTTTCGTCTGCCCGCTGCACACCAAGCGCTCGATGTTCGAGGCGTTGCTGGCCGGGCTCGGGATGCACGAAGACCAGGCTGTGTACCTCGACGACACCGGCCACATGAGCGGGGTCGATCCCTTGCTCGGCCTCGACCGTGCCGTTCGCGACGGCCGTGTCCGCAGCGGGGATGCCGTGCTCCTCCTCTCGGCCGGGACGGGTTACACCTGGGCGGCGGCCGTGGTCAGGTGGGGGCAAGCTCCAGACAGCGCGCGCGACTCCGCATGAGCGGGCAGCGCGCGGTCCTCGTGACGGGCGCTCGAGGCGGGATCGGCGCCGCAATCGTCGCGCGCCTCGAGGCCGACGGCTGGGCCGTGCACGGCGTCGACGTCGACGACGGCGACCTCACAACACGCGAGGGAAACAGGCGCGTCGTCGAGGACGCGATCGATCGCCTCGGCCGGCTCGACGCGGTGGTGCCGAACGCAGGACTCCAGCACATCGCGCCGGTGCGAGAGTTTCCCGAGGAGCAGTGGGACAAGCTGATCGCATTGCTCCTGACCTCACCGTTTCTGCTCGCGCGCTACGCCTGGGATGCTCTCGCGGCAAGTGGCGACGGTCGGATCTGCGTGATCGCATCCGCGCACGCGCTCACCGCCTCGCCGTTCAAGGCCGGCTATGTCTCCGCGAAACACGGCGTCCTCGGCCTCGTCAAGACGCTCGCGCTCGAGGGAGCCGAAGTGGGGATCAGTGCCACGGCAGTCTGTCCCGCCTACGTGAGGACACCACTCGTCGAAGCGCAGATCTCGAACCAGGCGCGCGCGCATGGTCTCGAAGAGGACGACGTGCTCGAGAACGTTCTCCTCGAGCGGCAGGCGGTGAAGCGGCTGCTCGAACCGTCCGAGGTCGCGGATGTCGTGTCGTTCCTCCTCGGTCCTTCGGGCCGCGGCATCACCGGCGTTCCGGTGCCGATCGACCTCGGCTGGACAGCCCGCTAGACCACCAGAGCGTGCAGTTCTCGTAGGATCGGGAGCATGACGCGTTACTTGCACACGATGTACCGGATTGTTGATCCGGCTAAGAGCAGGGCGTTTTATGAGGCGCTGGGGTTCGAGTTCCGTCGCGAGCTTCCGATCGTGCGTGATGGTGAGCATGAGGCGACGAACTACTTCTTCGCCGTTCCCGGGCAAGACGAGGAACTCGAGCTCACCTGGAACACCGACGGCCGCAGCTACGAGCTCGGCACCGCCTACGGCCACATCGCCCTTGGTGTCGACGATCTCGATGAGACGCTGGCGCGACTCAAGGAGCAGGGGATCGAGCCCGAGCGCGAGCCGTACCGGGTTCGCGACGGCGGCTCGAGGATCTGCTTCGTCCGAGATCCCGACGACTACCGCATCGAGCTGATCGACCAATCCGGTGCATAGGGCAGCCGGGCCGGCTCGTTGACCCCCAAGCCGCGGATCAACGTCACAGGACAGATTCCCCAGCGGGTGCTCGCGGCCCTCGAGGCCGAGTTCGACGTCGTTGACGCGCCTGTCGGCGTGGACGGCATCCTCTCGCTGATCCCGACACAGGTCGACGACGAGTTCCTCGCACAGGCGGGATCCCGTCTGCGGATCGTCGCCAACTACGGCGTCGGCGTCGACAACATCGATCTCGACGCGGCACGTACACGCGGAATCCTGATCGCGAACACTCCTGACGTGCTGACGAAAGCGACCGCGGAGCTGGCGATCGCGTTGACGCTTGCGCTGCTACGCCGGGTCGTGGAGGGAGATCGCTTTCTGCGCCGCCGTTCCGACTGGACGTTCTCGCTCGAGTTCATGCTCGGGCAGAGCCTCGACGGCAAGACGATGGCGATCGTCGGCCCCGGCCGCATCGGGAAGGAGACAGCGCGGCTGGCCGAGGCGCACGGTGCGGCAATCCTCTTCGTCGGCCGATCCGATTCGCTCGCCGACGCGCTTCGGGAGGCCGACGTCGTCAGCCTCCATGTTCCCGCGACACCGGAGAACCGCCATCTCATCGATGCCGACGCTCTCCGGACGATGAAACGAGCCGCGGTGCTGGTGAATACCGCCCGCGGGACGATTGTCGACGAGGCTGCTCTCGTCGATGCGCTCCGCTCGGGTCGGATCGCGGGAGCTGCGCTCGACGTCTTCGAGTTCGAGCCGAGCGTCAACCCCGGGCTGCTCGAGCTCGAGAACGTCGTCCTCACACCGCACCTCGGGAGCGCGACGCGTGAGACCCGGGAGGCGATGGGGCTGCTTGCGGTTTCGGCCCTGCGGTCGTTCCTGATCGACGGCGTCGTGCCGCCGAACGTCGTGCCGTGAGCGCGTTACCCCGGCAGGATCCCGGAGAGGCTCCAGGTGCGTGGAGCGTCCGGGACGAGTCGGAGCAGGACTCCGGGCTTCGATCGGCGAGCGGCGGCGAAGCGTTCGCCGTCATCGTCTCCGAGATACCGGCCGGCGATCTCGGCGCGTGCCGTGGTGACGTCGCCTTCGATCAGATCCGCCGCACCGCGCACTTCGACGCCACGAAACGGCGGGACGGCCTCGAACACGACGAGAATGCACTGCGGGTTGCGGGCGAGGTGGCTCAGCTTCACGTCGCCCTCGGCGATCACGACCTCGAACGCCTCGCCGGTCCAGCGGAACCAGACCGGTGTCACCAGCGCCGTCCCGTCCTTGCGGTACGTGGCCAATACTGCCGGCGACGGAGCCTCGAGCAGCGAGCGCACGGTCACGAGGGGTTCTTCAGTCATCATCATCGAGGGTAGACAGTGCTCGTCCTCTATGACAGCCCGGTCTCGGGCAACTGTTACAAGGTGCGCCTGTTGCTTGCGCACCTGGGTGTCGCCTACGAGCGGCGCGAGGTCGACGTCGTCGATCGCTCCAGCCGGCCGGAGCTGCTCGGCGCATTGAACCCGGCGCTCCGCGTGCCGACGCTCGTGCTCGACGACGGTCGGCCGCTCGCCGAGTCGAATGCGATCCTCTGGTACTTCGGTGACGCGACTCGCTTCGTGCCGACCGATCGCTACGAGCGTGCGCAGGTTCTGCAGTGGCAGTTCTTCGAGCAGTACGACCACGAGCCCGCGCTCGCCGTGGTGCGCTTCTGGCTCGCCTACTCGGGGGAGCCGGAGGCGTACGCCGACCGTATCGAGAGCCGTCGGACTGCCGGTTACCGGGCGCTCGATGCGATGGAGCGGCACCTCGTCGGGCGCGACTGGCTCGTCGGAACCGGGATGACGATCGCCGACATCTCGCTCTACGCGTACACCCATGTCGCGCACGAAGGGGGATTCGATCTCGCCGGCTATCCGGCGATCGAGTCGTGGCTCGGGCGGGTCGCGGCCGAGCCTGGCCACGTCATGATCGACGCCTGAGCGGTGCTGCAGCGGCTGGGCCGTTCCGCCGTCGGCAGCCGGCACAGACTTGTCACAGTCACGTTTCACACGCGTGACAGCGACACCGCTACGTTCGTTGTATGGCAGCGAACGGGACGAAGGCAACCCGCGCCGCGACTCCGTGGGGGCCGGCTGTCGTCATCGAGCGGCTCACACTCCCACAGCGCGTCGGCGAGAAGCGGTTCTCGTCGGTGCTCGAGCTCCTCGAGACAGCGGGCGGCGAGCGGCTCATTCGCTTTGCGTACTCCACCGACGGTGTCGTCCGTCGCGGCCCGGTCACGCTGCGCGAGCGCGACCTGACTCGGCTCCGCTCCGAGCTCGACCGTCGACCCGCGCTCGCAGAGCTCCTGCGACTCGAAAGCTCGGGGGTGCCTAGACGAACGAGGTGACAGACATCTCGGCAGCGTCGATCAGCGAGCCCATGATCAGCGCACCGTCGACGGAACCGAGGAGCGCGTCGACCGCGTGCTCGGGGTGGGGCATCAACCCGAGGACGTTCCCCTCGGCGTTGATCACGCCCGCGACATCGGCGATCGAGCCGTTCGGGTTCGAGCCCGGCCTGTAGCGGAGAGCGATCTGGCCGGCCGCTTCGAGCTCCGCGAGCAGGTCGTCGTCGGCGAACCAGCAGCCCTCTCCGTGTTTCACGGGGAGCAGGAGCTCCTGCCCGGCCCGACACCGCGAGAGCAGCGGCGTGTCGACAGGCTCGACCCGGACCGTGACATCGCGGCAGACGAACGAGAGTGACGCGTTCGGCCGCAGCACGCCGGGCAGGAGCCCCGCCTCCGTCAGGATCTGGAAGCCGTTGCAGATCCCGAGAACCGGGCCGCCGTCGTCGGCGAACGCGCCGACTGCCTCGAGGATCGGGGAGAAGCGCGCAATCGCACCGCAGCGCAGGTAGTCGCCGTACGAGAAACCTCCGGGGAGCACCACCGCGCTCGTACCTGTCGGCAGCTTCGGCTCCGTGTGCCACACGCGCCGTGCGTCGGCGCCGAGTCGAACGAGCGCGAGTTGCGCGTCCCGGTCGTCGTTCGAGCCGGGAAAGACGACGACTGCGACCAGTGGGCGGTCGCGAGCGCGGCTCATCCGGCCTCGACGAGCTCGATCGCGTAGCTCTCGATCAGGGGGTTTGCGAGCAGGCGTGCGCACATCGCCTCCAGCTGGCTGCGCGCCTCGACGGGGTCGTCGGTCGCGAGCTCGACGTCGACGACCTTGCCGACGCGCGTCTCGCCGACGTCGAAGCCGAGGTGGCGGAGCGAGCTGGAGACGGCCTGCCCTTGCGGATCGAGGATCCCCGGCTTGGGTCGGACGAGCACCGTTGCCCTCACTCGAGCACCACGGACGGTCGTGCGACATACGCCGCGAACTCGATGCCGGTGAGCCGCTCGAAGGCCTCGAGGTAGCGAAGCCTGGTCCCCGAGACGACGTCGTCGGGCAGCTCGGGGCCGGGCTCGGTCTTGTCCCAGCCCAGCGACTCGCAGTAGTCGCGCACGAACTGCTTGTCGAAGGATGGCTGCGCTCCGCCCGGCCGATAGTCGTCGGCCGGCCAGAAGCGTGAGGAATCCGGCGTGAACGCCTCGTCCGCGAGCACCAGTGCGCCTGTCTGGTCGACCCCGAACTCGAGCTTGGTGTCGGCCAGGATGATCCCGCGCTCGCGGGCGTGCGCGGACGCGAAGCCGTAGAGCGCGAGGGCAGCCGCCTCGACCTCGTCGAAGCGCTCGACGCCCACGAGCTCCGCCGCCGTCTCCCGGTCGATGTTCTCGTCGTGGCCCGTCGTCGCTTTCGTCGCCGGCGTCACGATCGGCTGCGGGAGCTGCTCGCTCTCGGCCAGGCCGGGGGGAAGGCGATGGCCGCAGACGGTGCCGGTCTCCCGGTAGTCGTTCCAGCCGGACCCGGCCAGATACCCGCGGACGACGCACTCGATCGGCAGCATCTCCAGCCGTCGGCACTCGGTCGTCCGGCCGTCGTCTCCCAGTGCGAGCAGGTGATTCGGGACGATCGTGCGTGTCCGGGCGAACCAGAAGCCCGAGAGCCCGGTCAGGACGCGACCCTTGTCGGGGATCGCCGTCGGGAGGACGACGTCGAACGTCGAGATGCGATCGCTTGCAACCAGGCGCAGCCGGTGGTCGTCGAGGGCGTAGAGCTCACGTACCTTGCCGCTTCCGACGTGCAGGGCCTCAGGCATGAACGGGAACCTCCTTGAGGTCGAGACGGCGCAGCCGGTCGAAGGCACCGTCGAGGTGGACGATCGTCGCGTCGAGGTCGAAGACCTGCGTGAGGTCCGCGTCCGACAGGTGCTCGGTGATCTCGGGATCTGCGCGAACCAGTTCTTCGAAGTCGAGCTCCTCGTCCCACGAGCGCATCGCATCCCGCTGCACTGCGCGATAGGCCGCTCCGCGATCGACTCCGTGCTCCACGAGCGCCAGGAGCAATCGATGCGAGAAGAACAGCCCGTGCGACGCCCAGAGGTTCCGCTCCATGCGGTCGGTGTGGACGACGAGCCCGTCGACGAGCCAGGTGAAACGGTCGAGCATGTAGTCCAGCGCGAGGAAGGCGTCGGGAACGACGATCCGCTCGGCCGACGAGTGGGAGATGTCGCGCTCGTGCCAGAGGACGACGTTCTCGAGGCCGACCGGAGCCGCCGCGCGCACGATTCGTGCGAGGCCCGAAATGCGTTCGGCGACCTTCGGGTTGCGCTTGTGCGGCATCGCCGACGAGCCCTTCATCCCGGCTGCGAACGGCTCCTCGACCTCACGGACCTCGGTGCGCGCGAGATGCCGGATCTCGGTCGCAAAGCGGTCGAGCGACGAGGCACACAGCGCGAGCGCGCACAGCAGCTCGGCGTGGCGGTCTCGCGCGATCACCTGGGTCGACACCGGATCGGGCTCCAGTCCGAGGCGTGCGCAGGCGATCTCTTCGACGCGTGGGTCGATGGCGCCATAGGTGCCGACCGTCCCCGACAGCTGGCCGACGCGGCAGGTCTCGAGAGCCCGCTCGAGGCGGCGGCGCGTCCGGTCGAGCTCGAAGGCCCAGCCCGCGAGCTTCCACCCGAAGGTCGTCGGCTCGGCGTGGACGCCGTGCGAGCGCCCGATGCAGATCGACCGTCGATGCTCCTCGGCCCGGAGAACGATCGCGCTGCAGGCTCGATCGACGCCCGCCAGCAAGAGCGCGCCGCCGTCCCGGATCTGCAGCGCCAGCGCCGTGTCCAGGACGTCCGACGAGGTCAGGCCGTAATGGAACCAACGGCCTTCGGGCCCGAGCTGTTCGGCGACAGCGTCGACGAAGGCCGCGACGTCGTGGTCGGTCGTTCGCTCCAGCTCGGCGACACGCTCGGCAGTCGGCGGGACGACCCGTTCGCGGATCGAAGCCACGTCGACCGCCGGCACCACGCCGAGCTCGGCCCAGCCGTCGAGTGCTGCCAGCTCGACGTCCAGCCAGCGTTCGAGCTTGCCCTCGTCCGCCCAGATGCGAGCCATCTCCGGACGGGCGTAGCGGTCGATCACTCCGGTCAGTGTAGAGCGCGCTGAGGCCGGCGCTCTCGTTCAGGTGAGCGCGAGGATGCGCGCCGCGAGCACGGCAGCGTTCTTCGCGTTGTCGACCCCCACGGTTGCCACGGGCACGCCCGGAGGCATCTGCACGATCGACAGGAGCGCGTCGAGGCCGTCGAGGACGGAAAGCGACGAGCGCAACGGCACACCGATCACCGGCAGCTCGGTGTGAGCCGCCACGACGCCGGGCAACGCGGCGGCAAGCCCGGCGCCGCAGATCAGCACCTTGAGACCGCGGCCGGCAGCGGAGCGGGCGTAGTCGGCCACGGCATCGGGCGTCCGGTGCGCCGAGCGAACCTCGAGCTCCCATCCGATCCCCCGCGCATCGAGCTCGTCGACGGCGGCCTGCATGCGCGCGCGGTCCGATTCCGACCCGACCAGGATGCCGACGGCGGGGTCAGCCATCGACCGCCGCCGCGATGTCGCGCCTGAAGCGAACGCCCTCGAAGGAAACGAGCTCGACGGCCCGATAGGCGTTGGTGCGCGCCTCTGCCACGGTTGCTCCGGTCCCGGTCACGGAGAGGATTCTGCCGCCCATCGTCACGACGCGCCCGTCTCGTACGGCGGTTCCGCCCTGGAAGACGAATGCTCCGTCGCCCGCCGCCGCGTCGAGCCCGTGGATCGTCACGCCTGCATAGTCGCTCGACTCCGGGTAGCCCGGCGACGCAAGGACGACGGTCACGGCCGACGACTCGTCGGTCGCCACCGTGGTTTGCGAGAGGTCGCCGCGGGCGGTGTGTGCCAGCACGTCGAGGACATCTCCGCGCAGGCGGGGCATCAGCACCTGGGTCTCGGGGTCGCCGAACCGGGCATTGAACTCGAGTACCTTCGGCCCTTCGTCGGTGAGCATCAGCCCTGCGAAGAGGCAGCCGACGAACGGCGTTCCACGCCGGGCGAGCTCGGCGATCACCGGGCGGTGCACAGCCTCGGTCAGGGCTTCGAGGTCGTCGAGCCAGGGCACCGGCGAGTACGCGCCCATCCCGCCCGTGTTCAGGCCCGTGTCACCGTCGCCGATCCGCTTGAAGTCCTGTGCGGCGGCAACCGACACGACCTCCCGGCCGTCCGAGAGCGCGAAGACCGAGACCTCCGGGCCTTCGAGCAGCTCCTCGATCACCATCCCGCCGCCGAGGGCCTGGACGCTTCGCAGCGCGACCTCCAGCTCGTCGGACGTTCGGCAGACGAAGACGCCCTTCCCCGCTGCGAGGCCGTCGGCCTTCACGACGCACGGCGGGCGCGCGACCGACAGTGCCTCGGCCGCCGGCACGCCTGCAGCCCGCAGCACCTCTTTGGCGAAGGACTTCGAGCCCTCGATACGAGCCGCAGCGGCGCTCGGGCCGAACACCGCAATGCCGTTCCGGCGGAGCTCGTCGGCGACTCCTGCCACCAGCGGTCCTTCGGGCCCGATGACCGCGAGCTCGGTGCCGAGCGTGAGCGCAAGCCCGAGGAGCCCGTCCCGGTCGTCCGCCCGGACCGGATGGCACATCCCGAGTGCCGCGATTCCGGGGTTGCCGGGGGCGGCGTGCAGCTCGGTCAGGCTTGGGCTCTGCGCGAGGCGCCACGCGAGCGCATGCTCGCGCGCCCCCGCCCCGACGAGCAGCACGTTCACGCGCCGATCCTACTCGGGTGGGTTCTGGTGTTCTCTGGACCGGCGACGCTCGGCGTCCTGCAGCCGCCAGAGCTTCTCATCCGGGTCGTCGCGCTTGCCGCGCAGGACGAACCAGGCGAGGGCCACGGCGATCGTGACCGGGACGACGGCAGACAGGATCAGCACCACTTCGAGCGCGGTGTTGCCGCTCGACGCGACCACGTGGCTCAGGCGAGCACGCGCTCGCGCGCGGCGCCGACGCCGACCAGCTCGACCGGGACGCCGAGGTCGTCGGCCACGAACCCCACGTAGGCGCAGGCAGCCTCCGGCAGCTCGCTCACGCTGGTGGCCTCGTCGAGCGGGCGGCGCCAGCCCGGGAGCACCTGCCACACCGGCATGGCGTGATGGAAGTCCGACTGATGTGCAGGGAAGTCGCGCGTCTCGCGCCCGTCGGGCAGGCGATACGCGACGCACACGGGGAGCTCGTCGAATGTCGACAGCACGTCGAGCTTCGTCAGCGCGAGGGCCGACATGCCGTTCAGCCGGACGGCATACCGCAATGCCACGAGATCGAGCCAGCCGCAGCGCCGTTCGCGCCCCGTGACGGTGCCGTACTCGCCACCGAGCTCGCGGAGCCGTCCCTGGTCCGGCCCGTCGATCTCGGACGGGAACGGACCTTCGCCGACGCGCGTCACATAGGACTTCGACACGCCGAGGACGCGATCGATCCGCGTCGGCCCGATGCCGATCCCGGTCGGGGCGCCCGATGCGATCGGGTTCGACGAGGTCACGAAGGGGTACGTGCCGTGATCGAGGTCGAGGAGCGTCGCCTGCGCGCCCTCGAAGAGCACGCGCTTCCCGGCGCGGAGCGCCTGGTCGACGAGCAGCGACGCATCCGCGACGTAGGGCGCAAGCCGCTCGGCCAGAGCCGAGGTCGTCTCCCAGACCTCCTCGAGGTCGAACGGCGCGACGTCGTAGACCTTGGACAGCCAGACGTTCTTCTCGGCGAGCGCGACCTCGAGCTTCTGCCGGAGGATCTTGGCGTCGAGCACGTCCTGGACGCGGATGCCGATTCGCGAGGCCTTGTCGGCATAGGCAGGCCCGATCCCGCGTCTCGTCGTCCCGATCTGCAGCGATCCCAGACGACGCTCGGACGCCTGGTCGATCGCGACGTGCCACGGCATGATCAGGTGCGCGTTGCCCGACACGACGACGACCGACGTGTCGATGCCGCGCGCTGCGAGCGCATCGAGCTCGTCGAGCAGCACCTGCGGGTCGACCACACAGCCAGCACCGATGACCGACGTCTTGCCCGAGATGACGCCACTCGGCGTCTGCCGGATCTTGAACGTCTCCCCGTCGACGATGATCGTGTGGCCGGCGTTCGGCCCGCCCTGGTAACGGCAGACGATGTCCGAGTCCTGCGCGAGCAGGTCGACGATCTTGCCCTTGCCCTCGTCACCCCACTGCGCGCCTACGACGACGGTCGACGGCACGGTCTGGAGTCTAGGTCAGCTGCAGCTGGCGCTCGTCCCGGCGGGCGAGCGCAGGCGGCTGCTCGCCGCGCCGCAGGACGATCTGATGCCCTGCGGCGCAGCGAACCACGCCGAGCGCGGTGTCCTTCCCGACGTTGCCGCGAACGCTCGCGACTTGGAGGGCGTCGGAGAACAACGCGCCACTACGCCGAGCCGCCTCGAGGCACGGTTCACAGAGGCAGGAGAACGAGGTCGCAGAGGGGGAGAGCCAGACCGTCGTCATCATGCCGCCGCGGCCAGGTCGGCGAACTTGGCGTAGCGTTTCTGGAAGGCGAGCTTCTCGATGCCGGTCGCGCCGTTGCGGTGCTTGGCCAGGATCAGCTCGGCAACGCCGGCGGAGTCGGTTTCCTCGGGGTTGTAGTACTCGTCGCGGTACACGAACATCACCAGGTCCGCGTCCTGCTCGATCGAACCGCTCTCTCTCAGATCCGACAGGATCGGTCGCTTGTCATGCCGCTGCTCGACCGCACGGGACAGCTGCGACAGCGCCACGATCGGCACGTCGAGATCGCGCGCCAGCACCTTGAGCGAGCGCGAGATCTGCGACACCTCCTGCACACGGTTCTCGACGGTGGTACCGCTCGTCATCAGCTGGAGGTAGTCGACGATGACCAGCGCCAGGTCGGTTTCGCGCATCTTGAGCCGGCGAAGCTTCGATCGGATCTCCATCATCGTGATCGAGCCCGTGTCGTCGACGTAGATCGGTGCCTTCGCGAGCTTGTCGCATGCCGTGGTCAGGCGGGGCCAGTCGTCGACGGCGAGCTTGCCCGTGCGGAGGCGCTGCGACTCGACCTTGCCTTCCGAGCACATCAGCCGCTGCGTGACCTCGGCCTTCGACATCTCGAGGGTGAAGAGCGCAACGGGCTTCTCGTGCCGAACGGCGACGTTCGCAGCCATGCACAAGGCCAGGGCCGACTTGCCCATCGACGGTCGAGCCGCGACGATCACGAGGTTGCCAGGCTGGAACCCCGACGTGAGCCTGTCGACGTCGCGGAAGCCGGAGGGCGTCCCCGTGATGTCGGTGCCCGCCTCGTAGAGCTTCGTGATCGTCTCGAACGACTCCTTGAGCAGGTCGTCGATGTGCGCGAACTCGCTGGAGACGCGCTGCTGTGAGAGGTCGAACACGATCTGCTCGGCCCGGTCGACGAGCTCGATCGTCTCGCCGGGGCGGTCGAAACCGAGTCGTGCGATGTCGTTGCCGGCGCGGATCAGCCCGCGCAGGGTCGCCATCTCGCTGACGATGCGGGCGTAGTGGGCGGCGTTCGAGGCGGCGGGGACGAGTGTGGCCAGCTCGTGCACCCGCTCGGGCCCGCCGACGTCCGACAGCCCGCCGGTGCGGTCGAGCTCGTCGACGACGGTGATCGCGTCGACCGGCTCGCCCTTCGCGTAGAGGGCGATGATCGCCCGGTAGATGAGCCCGTGGCTCTCGCGGTAGAAGTCGGCCGCCGACAGGTTCGTCGACTCGGTCACCGCCCCGATTGCCAGCGGCGAGAGCATCATCGCGCCGAGCACCGACTCCTCGGCATCGAGGTTCTGCGGCGGGACCGGGGCGGTCGCGAGCGCCTGGGCAGGCATTGCCATGTGGCGTCTAGTCAAGCCGTCCCCGCCGGGGTTCTCAACGGTGTGCAAAACGCCGTTCACACTCCTCTAACAACATCACGTGCAGGGATATCAGAACAGGTGTTCGCAATGCAAGGTGGAGGAAAAGGTCGCTCCGAGCGCGGACTTTCGCGCTCGTTCCACAGGCCGTGGACGGCGCTGTGGAACGAATCCGGTGTGCCGATTCGGTGACGATCTGTCCACAGGCTCGGGGGAGCCTGTGGAAAACCGTTACTCGACCGGCTCCGCCTCGGCCGGAAGCTCCGGCTCGTCCGGCTCGACCACGTCGCCTGCCGCGGCCGGTTCGGGCGATGCCTCTGGCTCGTCGGCCGCCTCGTCCGCAGCTTCCTCATCCGCCGTGCGGGCGGCCTCGGCCTCGGCGGCCTCGAGCGCCGCGAGCTCCTCCTCGCTCGGGAGCTCCTCGCCCTCGGGCGCGACCGCCAGGTGCAGCTCGGCGGTGACGTCCGCGAACAGCTCGACCGGGACCGTGTAGCGGCCGATTCGCTTGATCGTCTCCATCTGGAGCTTGCGCCGGTCGATCCGGATCTTCTCCTGTTCCCAGAGGCGGTCGGCGACGTTCGTCGCGGTGACCGAGCCGAACAGCGAGCCCGTCGGTCCGGCGTTGACGTCGAACCGGAACCGGAGCGCGCCGATGCGATCGGCGATCGCCTTCGCCTCGCCGGTCGTCTTCGCCTCGTGGCGCGCACGTTGGGCGTCGCGCTTCTCGAGCTCGCGGACGAGTGCGGGCGTTGCGGTCTGGGCAAGTCCGCGCGGCAGCAGGAAGTTGCGCGCGTATCCGCGCGCGACGTTGACCACCTCGCCGCGGAGGCCGAGCGAGTCGACGTCCTGCTTGAGGATCACCTCCACGACGTCCTCCTACCGGTCCCCGACGTACGGAAGCAGTGCGACCTCGCGGGCGCGCTTGACTGCGACCGCAACCTGGCGCTGGTGCCGACGGCACGCCCCGCTGATACGGCGCGAGCGGATCTTGCCGCGCTCGGAGACGTAGCGGCGAAGCTCGTTCACGTTCTTGTAGTCGATCTCGTCGACCTTCGACTTGCAGAAGAAGCACGACTTGCGGCGGCCGCCCCCGGTCGGGGCTCCACGCTTCGTCCTGCTGCCTGTGCGTTCGGATTTCGGTGCTGCCAAAGCCTCTCCTTAGAACGGGATGTCGTCGTCGGCCGCCTGGAAGTCGGCGTCGGTGCTGCTCTGTGCGCCCGCGGGCACGAACTGATTACCGCCGTCGCCGGACCCTTCGCCGCGGCTGCCCAGGAACTGCACGGTGTCGGCGATCACCTCGACCGCCTGGCGCTTGGTGCCGTCCTGCGCGTCCCACTCACGCCACTCGAGGCGACCGTCGATCGCGACCGGCCGGCCCTTCGCGAGGTACTGCGCGCAGTTCTCGCCCTGCTGGCCCCAGACGGTGATGTCGAAGTAGTTCGGCTTCTCGGTCCATTGACCGGAGCTGTCCTTGCGCCGCGTGTTGACGGCGATTCGCAGGCCGCAGACCGACGTGCCGGAAGGCGTCTGCCGGAGCTCCGGGTCGCGGGTCAGATTGCCGACCAGGACGACGCGGTTGATGTTGGCCATGGTTCCTTCGCTCCTCTCCCTAGACGAAGTCCAGGCTACTCGGACGCCTCGTCGCTGTCACCGGCCGGCACGGACGCGGCCCGGGCGGCGGGGGGCGAGGAGGGTGGCGCCGACGGCGGCTTCGTGTGGCCGCCCTTGACCCGGCGAACGGCCAGGTGGCGCACGACCCCGTCCGTGATCTTCAGGACGCGCGTGATCTCCGCGAGCGCCTCGGGGGTGGTCGTGAAGAGGAGCAGGTGGTAGACCGCCTCGCCCTTGTGGTCGATCTCGTAGGCGAGATGCCGACGGCCCCACGGCTCGTGTCCGTCCCAGGTGCCGCCGGCGCCCTCGACGGCGTCGCGGACGCGCTGGATGATCTCGTCGGCGCGCTCCTCGGGGAGCTCCGGGTCCAGCAGCAACATGATCTCGTACTCGTTCAAGCCGAATTCCTCCTTCTCATGGACTCAGACGGCCCCGCCTCCTTGGCGCCGCTTCGGCAAACGGCGCGACGGGCGTGGCGAGAAGCGGCGGCAGTGTAGCATCGGCGCCGTGAAGCGCCTGTTCGCGGTCGTGATCGGCGCCCTCGGTCTCACGGCGCTGCTCCGTCGCCGCCGAGAGCGCGCGGTTCCGCCGTCGCCGGCGGACGATCTGAAAGCGAAGCTCGCCGAATCGCGGACCGTCGAGGAGCCGGCGGCGCCGGCCGTCGACGATCCGGATGTCGACGCCCGCCGGGCGGATGTGCACGCGCGTGCCCGGCAGGCGATGGACGAGCTTTCCTAGAGCGAAACCGATTCGAGCAGCTCGCGCCGCTCGGCCTCCGTGAGGGTGCGCAGCGGTGGGCGCACGTCCTCGCGCATCGAAACGCCGCGTGCGCCGGCGACCACCTTGAGGGCGGCCAGGCGTGGGAAGCGCTCGACGCTCGCGCGGAGCGCGCCCGCTGCGGCCGAATCGCCGGTACGCACGGCCTCGACGACGATTTCCGGGAACGCGGATGCGAGCCCCGACACCGCGCCGGCCGCGCCCGCGGCGAGCCCTTCGCCGATCAACGACTCGGCGCCGATCAGCACGTCGAGCCCCTCGAGCAGATACGGCTGCACCTTCGCGAAGGGCCTGTCACTGACCTTCAGCCCGACGAGGTTGTCGGCGACCTCGCGCAGCCGTTCCACCACCGTCACCGGGATCGCGTAGCCCGAGGCCTTCTCGAGCTCGTACACGTAGAACGGTGTCGGCGAACACGCGCGTGCGGCAGCGGCGAAGTGCGCGAGCAACTCGTGCTCGTCGAGCGGGAAATACGGCGGCGCGATCACGGCGACGCCGGAGACGCCGATCGCGGCTGCATGGGCGGAGAGCTCGACAGTGGCGGCGGTGGACTGGGCGCCGCAGTGCGCGATCACCTCGAGCGGCCCTCGTGCGGCGAGCTCGAGCAGGCGCATCCGCTCCGAGGGCGAGAGGAGCATTCCTTCGCCGGTCGTGCCCGTGAGCAGGATGCCATCGACGCCGCCGGCCGCGAGGAAGGCGAGGTACGGCTCGACGG